>NZ_JALNUZ010000001.1:0-1206050 GCF_026541005.1 Pantoea sp. GM_Pan_4 | reverse complement strand
TTGGGTCTCCATGGCGGCGCACCTTATGGTAGGGGCGCCATTCATGGCGACCTGGCAAATTAATAACGTCTTAAATCGGGCACTCGCGCACAATCGGGTTTTGCGCGATCTCTTCCTGCAATACATGCAACATACTGTTGGCAATCTCCCGCTCGCCCATCACCACGCGATTGGCGCCACGCTCCATGATATAGGCCACTTCGTCGTCGTAATGCGCCCGGGCGATAATCTCAATATCTGCCCGCTTTTCGCGCGCGGCGGTAACAATTTCCCCGGCTTCATAGCCGTTGGGGATGGTCAGCAGCAGCCAGCGCGCGCAGTCAAGACGCGCTAAATCCATGGTATCGACTCGCGCCGCGTTGCCCAGCACGGCTTTGATGCCCTGTTCGCGCAGCGCTTCGACGCGCGGGCGCGAATTCTCCACCACCACCAGCGGCACATCAGCTTCCATCAGCTGCTGTCCCAGCAGGCTGCCAACGCGGCCGTAACCCACAATCACCGCATGATTGCAGATATCCACCGGAATCTGCTTCTCTTCTTCAATTGCCTCTTCCAGCGTCTGCTCTTCCATGGTCTCGGTTTTGTCGAGATAACGCTCCAGCACGGTAAACAGAATCGGGTTAAGCATGATGGAGAGAATCGCCGCCGCCAGCACCAGGTTGCGGCCTTCGTCGCTCAGCATACCGAGCGAAATCCCCAGTCCGGCGAGGATAAAAGCGAATTCGCCAATCTGCGCCAGGCTGACGGAGATGGTCAGCGCGGTGCGCCGCGAGTGGCCGAGCAGCGTGACCAGCAGCCAGGCGGCAATCGATTTACCCAGCACGATAATGGCCAGCGCACCCAGCACCGCCAGCGGTTGCTCCAGCAGGATCATCGGGTCGAACAGCATGCCGACCGAGACAAAAAACAGCACGGCAAACGCATCGCGCAGCGGCAGTGTGTCGTGTGCCGCCCGGTGGCTCAGCTCTGATTCATTCAGCACCATGCCGGCAAAAAAGGCGCCGAGGGCAAAGGAAACATCAAAGAATTCCACCGCGCCAAACGCGATACCCAGCGCCAGCGCCAGTACCGACAGCGTAAACAGCTCGCGTGAACCAGTGGCGGCGCTTTTGGCCAGAATCCACGGCACCACGCGGCGGCCGACCACCATCATCAGCACCATAAAGGCAGCGACTTTGCCGATGGTCAGTAACAGGTCCCACGCCAGCAGCGTCGGGCTGGCATTTCCCTGCTCCAGCATGCCGGCAATGGCCGGCAGCAGCACCAGCGTCAGCACCATCACCAGGTCTTCGACGATCAGCCAGCCGATGGCGATCTGCCCGCGCTGGCTATCAATCAGTTGACGCTCTTCCAGCGCGCGCAGCAGCACCACGGTACTGGCGGTAGAAAGACACAGGCCAAACACCAGGCCGGTCATCCATGACCAGCCCATCGCCCATGACAGACCCATTCCCAGCAGCGTGGCGACCGCGATCTGCGCGATGGCACCGGGAATGGCGATCGACTTTACCGACATCAAATCCTTAAGCGAGAAGTGCAGACCGACGCCGAACATCAGCAGAATAACGCCGAGTTCAGCCAGTTCGGGGGCCAGATTGGTATCCGCGACGAAGCCCGGGGTAAAAGGACCCGCCAGCACGCCGGCCAGCAGATAGCCGACCAGCGGCGAGATGCGCAGGCGATTCGCCAGCATACCAAGGAGAAATGCGAGGACCAGACCTCCGACAATGGTGGTGATCAACGGGGTAGTGTGATGCATGCCTGTCTCCTTGTGTGCAAATGTATCCGCTTGTAACAACCTAGTGTAATGCACAATCGTTCGCCGCGTTTAAACATTTGAGCGGTGAAAGACGAAAAAATTGAAAAAATGAGACAAAAACGCAGCCGAAGCGCTATTTTCCTCAGTTATCTCAGCATATCGGCAGGATTTATGCAGAATGGAGGGGGGCAGAGAAAAATAGTTGCCCCCCGAAAGGGCTCAGCGCTGCTGCTGATCAGGTAAGAAAGCGGTCAACAAGCCAATAAGTGGCAGCCAGGCGCAGATTTGATACACCCATTCGATACTGGTGTGGTCGGCTACTACGCCCAGAACCGCCGCGCCGAGGCCGCCCATGCCAAAAGCAAAACCGAAAAACAGCCCGGAAACCATACCGATACGCCCCGGCAGCAGCTCCTGGGCATAGACCAGAATGGCGGAAAACGCCGAGGCAAGGATCAGACCAATAATGACGCTCAGCACGCTGGTCCACATCAGGCTGGCGTGCGGTAACAGCAGGGTAAACGGCGCCACGCCGAGAATCGATCCCCAGATGACATATTTCCGTCCGATTTTATCGCCTATCGGCCCACCGATAATGGTGCCGGCGGCGACCGCGCCGAGAAAGGCAAACAGATGGAACTGCGAGGCCTGCACGGACAGCCCGAATTTGTGCATCAGATAGAAGGTGTAATAGCTGCTCAGGCTGGTGAGATAAAAGTACTTGGAGAATATCAGCAGCAGCAGAATGCCGATGGCCAGCGCCACTTTATTGCGCGGCAGGGGGTTACGCGGCCAGCTGGCAGCGCTGGCCTGCGTGGCGCGCTGCTGGTGGCTGTACCAGCGGCTCACCTGCAGCAGCACAATGATGCCGAGCAGCGCGGCCAGCATGAACCAGCTGAGATGGCCTTTGCCATAGGGCGCGACGATGATGGCGGCCAGCAGCGGCCCGAGTGCGCTGCCAAAGTTACCACCGACCTGAAACAGCGACTGAGCCAGCCCGTGGCGGCCGCCGGAGGCCATACGCGCCACGCGCGACGATTCCGGATGGAACACCGATGAGCCGCAGCCAACCAGCGCTGCGGCCAGCAGCACCTGCGGATAAGTGCTGGCGAAGGTCAGCAGCACCAGACCGAACAGGGTAAACCCCATCCCGACCGGCAGTGACCAGGGTTTCGGATATTTGTCGGTGTAATAGCCAATCAGCGGTTGTAATAATGAGGCCGTAACCTGGTACGTCAGCGTAATCAAACCAATTTGCACAAAGCTGAGGCTGAAATCTTTCTGCAGCAGCGGATAGATCGCCAGTAACAGCGATTGCAGCATATCGTTCAGCAGATGCGCGAGACTGATGGCACCAAGAATGCCAAAAGCGGTACGCCCGGTGCGCCGCGTCGGGGTTAACGTCTGTTCACTTGCCATAAAGATCCTGAAGGGGTGGGAATTTCGTTATCAGATTGTTACGTCATGCATGACTGTATTCGCCTTTGGCCTTGAGTTAAAGGGCGAACTGTGCGACACAGAAGGGCGAAAAAGCACATCAGGCGCACCGCCCGGTAAAAAACGCAGAATAAGGAGATCGGCTTTGTTGTTATCACCGCACAGAGGGCGCTGGCTGGCGCTGATTATGCTGCTGTTGCCGCTGCTGGCGCAGGCGTGGCAGCCGGACCGCAGCTATCGCTTCAGCATTTTGCACACCAACGATCATCACGGCCATTTCTGGGCCAACGCGCAGGGCGAATATGGTCTGGCCGCGCAAAAAACGCTAATGGATCAGCAGCGGTATGATGTGCAGGCGAAGGGCGGCGGCGCGCTGATTCTGTCGGCGGGCGACGTCAATACCGGCGTACCGGAATCGGATGTGCTGGACGCCGAGCCGGACATTCGCGGCATGAACCTCATCGGCTATGACGCGATGGCGCTCGGTAACCACGAATTCGACAAACCGCTCAGCGTGCTGCAAAAGCAGCAGAAATGGGCGAAGTTTCCGTTTCTTGCCGCCAACATTTATGCCAAAGGCAGCGATAAGCGCCTGTTTAAGCCGTGGGCGATATTCAATCGTATGGGGCTGAAAATTGCGGTGATCGGCCTGACCACCACTGATACGCTGCGCATCGCCAATCCGCAGAACGTGGCGCAGATCGAGATTCGCGATCCGGTGAAAGAGACGGAAAAAGCGGTGGCGGAACTGCGCGCCAGCGACAAGCCGGATGTGATTATCGCGCTGACGCACATGGGCCACTACGACGACGGGCAGCATGGCAGCAACGCACCGGGCGATGTGGAGCTGGCGCGCAGCCTGCCGCCGGGCACGGTTAATGTGATCGTCGGCGGTCATTCGCACGATGCAGTGTGCATGGCAAAAGAGAACGTCAGCGTGGCGGATTATCAGCCCGGACAGCCGTGCCAGCCGGATCGCCAGAACGGCGTGTGGATCGTGCAGGCGAAAGAGTGGGGAAAATTTGTCGGTCGCGGCGATTTCACCTTCCGCAACGGTGAGCTGACGCTGGATAACTATCAGCTGATTCCGGTCAACCTTAAGCACAAGGTGAAGAACCTTGATGGCAGCGAAACCTGGCTGCCGTATCAGGAAGCGATAGCGCAGAACGGCGCAATGATGAAGCTGCTGACGCCTTATCAGCTGCGCGCCGGCAAACAGCTGGCGGTCAACGTGGGTCGCAGCGACAGCGTGTTTGATGGCGACCGCAGCAAGGTGCGCTTTGAACAAATGCCGCTGGCTCAGCTGATCCTGCGTGCGCAGATGGCGGCTACTCAGGCCGACTTTGCCGTTATCAGCGGCGGCGGTATTCGTACTTCGCTGGCGCAGGGCGAGATCAGCTGGCGCGATCTGTTGCAGATCCAGCCGTTTGGCAATCAGGTGGTGTCCGTGACGCTGACGGGCAAAGAGCTGCTGAACTACCTGGCGACGGTGGCGAATATCAAAGCGGATTCCGGCGGTTTCGCGCAGTTCAGCAACATCAGCCTGGTGGCCGATGGCAAAAGCGTCAGCGCAGTGAAAATCAATGGCGAGCCGCTGCAGCTGGATAAAACCTATCGCATGGCCACCAACAGCTTTAACGCCAGCGGCGGCGACGGCTACCCGGTGATTGACGGCCATGCCGGTTTCCGCAACAGCGGTAAGCGCGATGCAGATGTGCTGCGCGATTATGTCAGCCAGCACTCACCGCTGCGCGTCGCCGATTATGCGCCACCGCAGATTGTGCACCTGACACCGCAGCAAGTTGAGGAGCGCGACAAAGCGCTGGAGAAGCAAAAGAAGCGCAGCTATCCGCAGATGATTCTGGCGTGGATTTGGCCGCGCGCGGCACACGAGTGACGATACGGGCGGCTGATCAGCCGCCCGTTCTCTTTCAGGCGCGGCAGGATTTCTGGCTCACCCAGCGCTGGCGCAGTTTATCCCATGCCCAGTTGTAAGCCATGGTGTAGGGCAGAAAGAACAGAAAGAACGCCACTTCCAGCAGGAAAGCGTCCAGCAGCGAAATATGCAACATCCACGCGGCAATCGGCAGGCCGATGAGGATAAAGCCGCCCTCAAAGCCGAGCGCATGCAGCGCGCGCAGGCCGAGACCGCGCTGGCGCTGCGGCGGGCAGAGACGGTCAAAGCCGCTGTTATAAATGATGTTCCACAGCATGGCGACGGTCGACAGCATAATCGCCAGCGCGCCCATCTGAAACAGCGGTTTATCCATGACCCAGGCGGCCAGCGGCGCAACCGTGACGATCGCTAACCCTTCAAAGCCTGCGGCATGACAAAAACGTTCTTTCAGTGAACGGGTACGCATATAAACCTCCTTTTGAGTAACGCCACGCATTTTCTCACTGCACAATGCTAAGATAAAATGATTACCTATCGATAAAAGCGATGGTTCAGCATGAAGTACTCACCAGAATCCCTTGAGGCATTTGTCCAGACCGTCGCCAGCGGCTCGTTTTCCGCAGCGGCGCGTGCGCTGGCAAAAAGTCAGTCCACCATCAGTAGCGCGGTGGCCAATCTCGAAGATGACTTAGGCTTTGCGCTGTTTGATCGCAGCGGACGCCAGCCGGTGCTGACCGCTCAGGGCCAGCGCGCGCTGGCGCAGGTGCAGCAAATTCTTGCTGCCAGCCAGCGGCTGGATGAACTGGCGGTGCGGCTGTCGCAGGGCGTTGAGCCGCGCCTCAGCCTGGCCATTTCCGACTTCTGGCAGGCCGATCACCATGAAAATCTGCTGACGCGCTTTGAGGCACGCTATCCGGATATCGAGTTTGAATGCATGATTGCGGAAGATGAGGATGTGCTGGATTTACTGCAGGCCGGGCGCGTACATCTTGGCGTGGTGCGCGCGCAGCCGCGTTTGCCGCCGGATCTGGCGGTGGCGCGACTGCAGGTTGAAGCGCAAATGGCGATTTTCCTGCATCAGGATCACCCGCTGGCAGCCCGTTCGCAGGTGAGCGAGGCACAGCTGGGCGAATTGCGTCAGCTGCGGCTCAATACCTGGGTGGAAACCCGCCAGCCGCTGCCGGCCGGCCGCACCTGGTCGGCACCAACCTATCTTTTATTGCTGGAGATGGCGGAGCAGGGGTTTGGCTGGAGCGTACTGCCGCGCTGGCTGGTGCAGCAGTTTGGTCATCAGGTCTTGCGCGAGCTGCCGGTGCCGGGCTGGCCGCAGCATATTGCGGTGGATGTTATCTGGTCGCGGCGCAATCCGCCGGGCCCGGCCGGGCGCTGGATGATCGACCAGCTGTGCGCGCAGCAGCCTGATTAATCGCGGCGCGCCACGTCAGCCAGCGTGGCATCCAGCAACCGTGCCAGATCCTGCGCGGCCAGTTCGATATCCAGCCCGCGCTTGCCGCCGGAAATAAAGATGGTCGGGAATTCGCTGGCCTGCTGATCGATCACCGTCGGCAGCCGCTTTTTCTGCCCCAGCGGACTGATGCCACCCACCAGATAGCCGGTGACGCGCTGCGCCAGTTGCGGATCGGCCATGTCGGCTTTCTTCGCCCCCAGCGCTTTGGCGACTTTTTTCAAATCCAGCTGTGAGGAGACCGGCGTCACCGCCACTGCCAGCGCTTTGCCATCACCGTTAAGCGCCACCAGCAGGGTTTTAAACACCTGGCGCGCATCCAGGTTGAGCTTGCGCACCGCCTCGTCACCGAAGTGGGTTTCATGGCTGTCATGCTCGTAGGGATGCAGGGTAAAAGCGACCTGTTGTTTTTCCAGCAGTTTTACGGCGGGTGTCATAATCAATCCTTGCTACGAAAATTCTTATCTCGGTTTGCGTGAAAGTACTGGCGAAAATCTGAACTTTGCGCGAAAATTGGCCGGCGCCAGTCACCCTGGCGATAACCAAAATCATAAACAAATTCCTCTTTGACGGGCCGATAGCAATATTGGCCTTCTTTTTTTATGCCTTCAGCAGCTGCGGCAAATTGTCTTCGCCGTAGAGATGCAGTGCACCGACCGCCACCACATAGCGCCCGCGCGGCAACGCCAGCAGCAGCTCGCGCCAGTGCTGATTACGGTTGCGCATCAGAGTATCGTTCAGTTCACTGCTGAACGTAGTCGGCAGCGCCACCGGCTGACTGGCGGGCGGCGCATCCAGCCACCAGCTGATCATGGTTTGCAGCAGTCGCGCGTTGGTGTGCCAGTGTTCCAGCGTATCCAGCAGCAGCGCCAGGCCATCCTGCGGTAGTGATTTCAGCAACGCGATCTGCGTTTCCGGCCCTTCCAGCTCAATAATGCGTTTTCCTGCCGCCTGCGCTGCCTGCAGCAGCTGATAGTCAATACCGTACTGCGGTCGCAGCCCCAGCCGCTGCGCCTGCTGCGCCTGCAGCATCAGCGCAATTTGCCAGAACGGCAGGCTATCAAACAGCGCGATGTTCAGTGACAGCTCATCGCACAGCGCCGTCAGCTGCTGCAGCGTCTCTGGCGTCAGCCGCGTTGCCAGCGGCGGATATGCTTCACCCTCACTAAACGGTGAACTGCCGCGGGTAATATCCGCCTCTACCACCAGCGCATCGGCTTTCTGCAGCTGGCGCAGCAAGCCGGCCGGCAGCGGTTGCATATCGCGCGTGCCCATATGAATACTGCCAGCCAGATGCAGACGGCGGTCTCCGAGTCTGATATCCATGGCGGGCCAGCTGTAGCTGGCGGGGAACAGGCTGCTGGCCAGCTGTTGCAGGCGGTGCCACACACTGCGTCTCATGCCTTGTCCTTTTTAAGTCAAAAATCCATGCTAGCGATTTCGCTCAGCGAAAGACAGGGCAGAGGTTGCTATTGCCGCTGCGCCGGTTTAAAGCGCAGCAAACGGTTAGCATTGCTCACCACGGTGATCGACGACAGCGCCATGGCGGCACCGGCGACGATGGGGCTGAGCAGCACGCCGGTAAACGGATAGAGTACGCCGGCAGCAATCGGAATGCCCAGGCTGTTATAGACAAAGGCACCCAGCAGATTCTGCCGCATATTGCGCAGCGTGGCGTTGGCCATCGCCAGCGCGTCGGCCACGCAGTGCAGATCGTTGCGCATCAGCGCCATCGCCGCGGTTTCAACCGCCACATCGCTGCCGCCGCCCATGGCGATCCCCACATCCGCCTGCGCCAGCGCCGGGGCGTCGTTGATGCCATCGCCCACCATCACCACGCTGCACCCCTGCTGTTGCAGCTGCGCAATCGCCTGCGCTTTACCGTCCGGCAGCACGCCGGCGATCACCTCATCGATACCCGCTTCGGCAGCGATGGCTTCGGCAGTGGTCTGATGGTCACCGGTCAGCATGATCAGACGATAGCCCAACTGATGCAGCCGCTGTAGCGCCGCACGGCTCTCCGGACGCAGCTGGTCACGCAGGGCGATCAGGCCCAGCAGCTGCTGTTGATCCGCCAGCAGCACCGGCGTGGCGCCCTGCGCGGCGAGCCGCGCGATATCCTGCTGTGCGGCGCGCAGGTCGATGTGCTGCTCTTCCAGCAGCGCCGCATTGCCCAGCAGCAGCGTTCTGTCAGCGACAGTAGCACTCACGCCTTTGCCACGTATTGTACGAAATTGCGCAACGCGGGCATCACTGACGGTCGGTGCGGCGGCGACGATCGCCTTCGCCAGCGGATGCCCCGATCCCAGCTCCAGCTGGGCGGCCGCCTGCAATACCTGCTGACGATCCCAGTCGCTGTACAGCAGCACCTCGCTGACCTGCGGCGTACCCTGGGTCAGGGTGCCGGTTTTATCAAACACAATGGTGTCGACTTCACTGGCCCGCTGCAGCGCATCGGCATCGCGCACCAGCACGCCCAGCTCGGCAGCGCGGCCGACGCCCGCAATCACCGACATCGGCGTGGCTAAGCCCAGCGCACAAGGACAGGCGATAATCAACACCGTGGTGACAATCACCAGCGTATAGGCCAGCTGCGGCTGCGGCCCGATAAAATACCAGACCGCTCCGCTGAGCAGGGCAATCGCCACCACCACCGGCACAAACACCGCCGAGATGCGATCGGCCAGCCGGCCCATTTCCGGCTTGCTGCTCTGCGCCTGACGCACCAGATTGATGATACGGGCCAGCGTGGTATGGCTGCCGGTGGCGCGGGCGGTGAACTGTAGCGATCCGTCCTGCACCAGCGTCCCGGCATAAATCTTATCGCCAGGACGGCGCGACTGCGGCAGCGCTTCGCCGGTGAGCATTGCTTCGTCAAGCCAGGCTTCGCCGCGGCTGACTTCGCCGTCCACCGGTACGCGATCGCCGGTGACCAGTTTGAGCGTCATGCCCGGTGTGATTTCGCTCAGCGGCAGCGGCTTTTCCCCTTCGGCAGTGATCACGCAGGCCTGCGCCGGGGTTAAATCCAGCAGCCGCTCCAGCGCCTGTGAGGCGCGCTGGCGCGCGCGCTGTTCCAGCGCATGGCCGAGGTTAATCAGGCCGATGATCATCACGCTGGCTTCAAAATAAAGGTGGCGCGCCTGCGGCGGGAAAAATGCCGGCCACAGCGCGACGCTCATTGAGTAGATCCAGGCCGCACCAGTACCGAGCGCCACCAGCGTGTCCATGGTGGCGGTAGCATGACGCAGGCTGCGCCACGCGCTGCGATAGAAGTGGCCGCCGGCAAGCGCCATCACCGCCAGCGTGACGGCACCGAGCACGCGCCAGAGCGTCTGATTGCTGTCGTTTAGCATCATGTGATCACCGAGCATGCCCCAGACCATCATCGGCACGCCGACGATCAGCGCCAGCGCCGCCTGCCAGCTAAAGCGGCGCATCGCCTGCTGTGCGCTGACCTGCTGGCGCTCGCGCCGGGTTTGTTCATCTTCGATCACTTCCGCAGAATAACCTGCCTCGTCTACGGCGCTGACCAGCGCTGAGGGTACGGCATCGCCCAGCACCAGCGCGCTGCGCTCACCCAGATTGACGCGCGCCTGGCTCACGCCGGGCACTTTCTGTAACGCCTGCTCGACGCGACTGACACAGCTGGCGCAGCTCATCCCGCCTATCAGCAGATGGTGCACCGCAAGATTCTCTTCTGCCGGCTGCGACTCCGTTGTCAGCGC
Organism: Pantoea sp. GM_Pan_4; assembly: GCF_026541005.1. Taxonomy (NCBI): domain Bacteria; kingdom Pseudomonadati; phylum Pseudomonadota; class Gammaproteobacteria; order Enterobacterales; family Erwiniaceae; genus Pantoea; species Pantoea sp. GM_Pan_4. The sequence continues at coordinate 1,195,767 of NZ_JALNUZ010000001.1, read as the reverse complement.
CTCCGGCTGCGGCTCCTGAGCTGGCAACGGATCAGGCTTTGGGCTGGACGCCTCATTTTTCAGCGTGGCGTGATAACCAGCCTGCTCAACAGTGGCAATCAGATCGCTGGCGCTGGCTGCGCCGGTGACGCGCGCTTCCTGCTGCGTTACCTCGGCCTGTTCCACATCGCTGCGCTGCTCCAGCGCCTCTTTAACGCGTTTAACACAGTGGCCACAGGACAAGCCGTCCAGAGCCAGTAATTGTGTGTGTGACATCATCAACTCCTCGTTTATCAGGTTTGACTCGCTGCAAGGTTTGCATTAGTTATAAAGCCTAAACCTTCCATTCAGGGGAAGGTCAAGGGGCAGAGATGAACATTAGCGATGTAGCAAAAAAAACCGGGCTGACCAGCAAAGCGATTCGTTTTTACGAACAGAAAGGGGTGGTTACGCCGCCGTTACGCAGTGACAACGGCTATCGCAGTTATGGCGCGCACCACCTGGATGAGCTCAATTTTCTGCGCCAGGCGCGGCAGGTGGGCTTCACGCTCGAGGAGTGTCGCGAACTGGTCGCGCTGTTTAATAACCCGGCGCGCCACAGTGCCGATGTTAAAGCGCGCACCCTGCAGAAGGCGGATGAGATCGCGGCGCATATTGAAGAGCTGCACGCGATGCGCGCGCGTCTGCTGGAACTGGCTGCAGCCTGCCCGGGCGATGACGGTGCCGAATGTCCTATCATCAATCACCTGGCGGGCTGCGGTCATCAGGAGGGCGGCAAACGCGGCTGAATCAGCAGCGTGATGCCTGACACGCCGGTCACGATCACCGGCGTGCCCGCTGGCAAATCTTCCTGCGCCTGCACGCGCCAGCTGCTGTCACCAATGCGCACATGACCGACGCCGTCTTTTAGCGCACTGTCTAACGTCAGGTGCTGGCCAATCAGCTGGCTGCCGCGCTGATTAAGTGTATTCGGCTGCTGCGCACTTTCGCGAAAGCGCATCCAGCGATACCAGAAAAACACGCACAGCAGCGTCAGGGCGGCGAACAACATGCCCTGGCTGGTCCACGAGAACGGAAACAGCCACTCAATGATCCCGACCAGCACCGCCGCCACGCCGCTCCACAGCAGGTAACCGCTGGTGCCGAGCATCTCCGCTGCCAGCAGTAAACCGCCCAGCGTGAGCCAGAACCAGTGCGGATGCGCAATCAGCTCCATCAGCATCACGGTTTGCGCTCCTGACGGCTCTCTTTCAGCAGCTCGCTGATACCGGCCACCGAGCCGAGCAGGCTGCTGGCGTCGAGCGGCATCATCACCACTTTACTGTTATTCGCTTCGCCAATTTTTTGCAGGGCATCGGTGTATTTCTGCGCCACGAAGTAGTTAATCGCCTGAATATCTCCGGCAGAGATAGCTTCTGACACCATCCGCGTGGCGTTGGCCTCGGCTTCGGCCTGACGCTCGCGCGCTTCCGCCTGCAAAAAGGCGGAGGTACGTTCGCCTTCCGCTTTAAGGATTTGCGACTGCTTATCGCCCTCGGCGCGCAGGATGGCCGCCTGGCGTACGCCTTCGGCGGCGAGGATATCGGCGCGTTTGGTACGCTCGGCTTTCATCTGCGCGTTCATGGCCGCTATCAGTTCCTGCGGCGGGCGCACGTCGCGGATTTCAATACGGGTGATTTTTACCCCCCACGGATTGGTCGCTTCATCAACAATGTGCAGCAGGCGGGTATTAATGTTATCGCGCTGCGACAGCATCTCATCCAGCTCCATACCACCGAGCACGGTGCGGATATTGGTCATGGTGAGGTTGATGATGGCCAGCTCAAGATTGCTGACTTCATAAGCGGCGCGCGCCGAATCCACCACCTGAATAAAGCACACTGCATCAATGGTGACGTTGGCGTTATCTTTGGAGATGATCTCCTGCGAGGGAATATCGAGGACCTGCTCCATCATATTGATCCGGCGACCAATACGATCCATGAACGGCACGACTAAATTCAGGCCGGGCGGCAACGTTTTGGTGTAGCGGCCAAAGCGCTCCACCGTCCACTGGTAGCCCTGTGGCACAATTTTGACACCGGCCCACACGGTAACCAGCGCGAGCACGATGATGACGGGAATCACTGTTAACATATAACCTCCTGGCTGTCAGATTGTCGGGCCGAGTCGCTTCGGCCCGTTTACCGCGCGGTACCGGTCAGTACAGCAGCGAGTAGAGCTGGCGACGATAGCGCGAGGCGAGGGCATCGCCGGTGCCGAGGGCCGCCAGAATCTCCTGGAACATTTTGCGCACTTCGCCATCACCGGCGCTGAGATCGCGCTTCAGAAAACCTAACAACAGCTCGAGCGCTTCTTCATTGCGGCCCACCTGATGCAGCTGTAACGCAAGTTTAGCAGCCAGACCGGCGTTGTCCGGTTCGCTTGCCATCTGCTCCTGCAGCTGCTGGATCTCCGGCGTGTCGGCGGCCTGTTTCAGCAGGTCGATTTGCGAAATCAGGCTCTGATAGCGCGTATCCTGATCCTGCAATGGCACCACAGCCAGCACCGCTTCGGCTTCTTCGCTGCGGTTCAGGGTAATCAGGACTTCTGCCAGCAGAAAACCGATTTCACTGTTCTGATTGCTCAGCTGCCAGGCGTCTTTCAGCAGCGGTAGCGCATCCAGCGGCTTGCCTTCCTGCATCAGCTGCATCGCCTGCTGCGCCTTTAACTCCTCTTCACGCGGCAGGACTTTCTCCAGCAGCGCGCGAATTGCTTCTTCCGGCTGCGGGCCCTGGAAGCCATCGACCGGCTGGCCGTTCTGGAACAGGTAGACGGTCGGCAGAGAGCGCAGACCAAACTGCGATGCCACCAGCTGCTCTTTATCGCAATCCAGTTTCGCCAGAATAAACTGGCCTGCGTACTCCTGTGCCAGACGCTCCAGCACCGGCGTCAGCTGCTGGCAGTGCTGGCTGCGCTCCGACCAGAAGTAGAACAGTACAGGCAGCTGCATCGATTGCTCCAGCGTCTGCTGCAGGTTGGATTCGTTGATGTCGATAATCAAAGCGTGTGACATGAATACGTCTCTTGGCAGAAAGTGTGTTGAGGATATGGGGGCAAACGCCCCGGCTTCAAGTTCAATTCCGGCTTGCAGTTTAGTTACTGCGTAAAATGCGATCCAGCATCCAGCCCGGCAGCAGTCGTTTAAGCAGACTCATCGCCCAGGCGACCAGCGTCACCGGATAGCGCAGGCGCGGATGTTTACTCTCCAGCGCATGCCGCAGTTTCGGCAGAATCGCCTCCGGCGGCAGGCTAAAGCGCGCGGCGATACCGGGGTTGCGCACGGGCTTGTCGCGTTCGCCCTGCTGCACGTTTTCGGTAAAGCGGGTGGTAATCGGGCCTGGCTCAATCAGGCTGACGCGCACGCCGCTGTGGCGCACTTCCATGCGCAGCGCATCGCTCCACGCCTCCAGCGCCCATTTACTGGCGGCATAAGCGCCGCGGCCCGGCGTGGAAATCAGGCCGAGCACCGAGCTGGTGTTGATAATCCGCCCGTCGCCGCTATTTTGCAGCGCCGGCAACAGGCGCAGCGTCAGCTGGTGGGTGCCGAAAAAGTTGGTGGAGAATTGCTGCTCCAGCTGCTGACGCGACACGCTGGTCAGCGGACCGTACTGGCCGAAGCCGCCGTTATTGAACAGCCCGTGCAGGCAGTGATCGGTGAGGGCCAGCACGCGATCGGCGGCGGCATCCACGCTGGCCGGATCGTCAAGATCCAGCAGGATGCCGGTGAAGCCGAGCTCATCCATGCGCGCCACATCGTCAGCGCGGCGACAGGCGGCCAGCACGCGATAGCCGCGCGCCAGCAGATCGTTGGCCGCCACCAGACCGATGCCGCTGGAGCAGCCGGTAATTAATACGGACTTTTGCATATCTTTACCTGTCATTGGGCACGTCGCGGCGTTAATCATGCTTAACTAGCGGAGCCAGTTGCTCAGCCATCAGGTTGGCGATGAACGGCTGCGCATCCGGATTGGGGTGAATACCGTCCTGCTGCATCCACTCCGGCTTCAGATAAACCTGCTCCATAAAGAACGGTACCAGCGGAATATGATACTGCTGCGCGAGGCGCGGATAGAGCGCGCTGAACGCGTCGGTGTAGCGTCGGCCATAATTAGCCGGCAGACGAATTTGCATCAGCAGCGGCTGGGCGTTAGCGGCTTTGACCTGATCGATAATTTTACTCAGATCCTGCGCGATGTTTTGCGGCGGGAAGCCGCGCAGCCCATCGTTACCGCCCAATTCGATTAACACCCACTGCGGCTGATGCTGTTTTAATAGGCCCGGCAACCGCGCCAGCCCCTGACCGGCGGTATCACCGCTGATGCTGGCGTTAACCACTTTGGGCTGCTGTTGCCAGGTTTTGTCGAGCAGGCTCGGCCAGGCTGCGGTGGCGGACATGCGATAGCCGGCACTCAGGCTATCGCCGAGAATCAGCAGGGTATCGGCGGCGGCGATGCGCGACACCAGCAGCAGCAATAACAACAGGAAGGAATAATGCCAGCGGAAAACATTGTTGCAGTTCATCATCTTACTAAGTCCGTCGGTCAGGGAGAGCATCAGCTGACCATCCTTACCGGAGTTGAGCTGGTTGTCAAACCAGCCGAGACGCTGGCGCTGATCGGCGAGTCGGGATCCGGGAAATCCACCCTGCTGGGCATTCTCGCCGGACTGGATGATGGCAGCAGCGGCGAAGTGCATCTGCTGGGCCAGCCGCTTCATCAGATGAACGAAGAGCAGCGCGCCGCGCTGCGCGCGCGTGAGGTCGGCTTTGTGTTTCAGTCCTTTATGCTGGTGCCCACGCTCAACGCGCTGGAGAACGTGCAGCTTCCTGCACTGCTGCGCGGAGACAGCGATCGCGACAGTCGCGCGCAGGCCACTGAATTACTGACGCAGCTCGGACTAAAAGATCGTCTGCACCATCTGCCGGCCCAGCTCTCCGGCGGCGAACAGCAGCGCGTGGCGCTGGCACGCGCCTTCAGCGGCCGTCCCGGCCTGCTGTTTGCCGATGAGCCGACCGGTAACCTCGATCGCAAAACCGGCGATCGCATCGCCGATCTGCTGTTTTCGCTCAACCGCGATTTCGCCACCACGCTGATTCTGGTGACGCACGATGAGCAGCTGGCGGCACGCTGCGATCGTCGCCTGCGGCTGCGCGACGGCAAGCTGTGGGAGGAAGCATGATCTGGCGCTGGTTCTGGCGCGAGTGGCGTTCGCCCTCGCTGCTGATTGTCTGGCTGGCGCTGACGCTGGCGGTGGCCTGCGTGCTGGCGCTGGGCTCCATCAGCGATCGCATGGAGAAAGGGCTGAGCCAGCAGAGCCGTGACTTTATGGCCGGCGACCGCACGCTGCGCAGCAGTAAACCGGCACCGGATGCGTGGCTGGACAAAGCGCGCGAAGAGGGGCTGGCGGTCAGCCGGCAGCTCAGCTTTATGACCATGACCTTTGCGCAGGAGACGCCGCAGCTGGCCGATGTCAAAGCGGTCGATGATGCGTACCCGATGTTCGGCACCCTGCAGACGGATCCGCCCGGCCTGCGTCCGGTGGCTGGAACGGTGCTGGCCGCGCCGCGTCTGCTGGCGCTGCTTAACCTGAAGGTCGGTGACCGCATTGACGTGGGCGATACCACGCTGCGCATTGCCGGCGAAGTGATTCAGGAGCCGGACGGCGGATTTAATCCGTTTCAGACGGCGCCACGTTTGCTGATGAACCTTGCTGACGTGGAGAAAACCGGCGCGATCCAGCCTGGTAGCCGGCTGAGCTGGCGCTATAAGTTTTCCGGCGAGGCGGCACCGCTGGCGCGCTATGATCGCTGGATTCAGCCGCAATTGCAGGCCGGCGAGCGCTGGATCAGCGTGGAAAATTCCGAGGATGCGCTGGGCCGCTCAATGCAGCGTGCGCAGCAGTTTCTGTTGCTCTCGGCGCTGTTAACCCTGCTGCTGGCGATTGCCGCAGTGGCGGTCGCCATGAGTCATTACTGCCGCAGCCGTTACGATTTGGTGGCAGTGCTGAAAACGCTGGGCGCCACGCGTAAATCGCTGCAGCGGCTGATTATCGGTCAGTGGCTGGCCGTACTGCTGCTGGCTGCCATCGCCGGCAGTGCGCTGGGGCAGGGCATTGAAGTCGCGCTGCTGCTGATGCTCAAACCGGTGCTGCCCGCCGCTTTACCGGCTGCCAGCGTCTGGCCGTGGCTGTGGGCGATTGGCGCGCTGGTGGTGATCTCGCTGCTGGTCGGGTTGCGTCCATACCGTCTGCTGATGGCCACACAGCCGCTGCGCGTGCTGCGTCGTGATGCGGTAGCCTCGCTGTGGCCGCTGCGTATTTATCTGCCGGTGATGGCGCTGGTGGTGGTAGCGCTCCTTGCGCTGCTGATGGGCGGCAGCAAAATGCTGTGGGCGCTGCTGGCTGGCGTGGTGATGCTGGCACTGCTGCTGGCGCTGCTCGGCTGGGGCACGCTCCTGCTGCTGCGCAGACTGGTGGTGCGTAATCTGGCGCTGCGCCTGGCGATCAACCGTCTGCTGCGTCAGCCCGCCATGACGCTCAGCCAGCTGGCGGCGTTTTCGCTCTCCTTTATGCTGCTGGCGTTATTGCTGGTGATGCGCGGCGATCTGCTCGATCGCTGGCAGCAGCAATTACCGGCGGATGCGCCCAACTATTTTCTGCTCAATCTGACCCAGCAGCAGGTGCCGCAGGTAGACGAGTTCCTGCGGCAGCATCAGGTTAACGCCGGAACCTTCTATCCGATCGTGCGGGCAAGGCTCACTGAGCTGAACGGCAAGCCAGCCGATCCCAACATGGATAACGCGCTGAATCGCGAGCTTAATCTGACGTGGCAGACGGAGCGTCCGGACCATAATCCGCTGGTGGCCGGCAGCTGGCCGCCGAAAGCCGGTGAAGTCTCAATGGAGGTCGAGCTGGCCGACCGTCTGGGCGTCAGGCTCGGCGACAGGCTGACATTTAGCGGCGATACGCAGCAGTTCAGCGCGACGATCACCAGTCTGCGCAAGGTCGACTGGGAGAGCCTGCGGCCAAACTTCTTCTTTATCTTCCCGCCGGGCGCGCTCGATCAGCAGCCACAAACCTGGCTGACCAGCTTCCGCATGGCGAACGATCCCGCGCTGCTGGCGCAGCTCAACCGCGCGTTCCCGACGCTGAGCCTGCTGGATGTCGGCAGCATGCTGAAGCAGATTGGACAGGTGCTGGCGCAGGTGAGCCAGGCGCTGGAGATCATGGTGATCCTGGTGACGGTTTGCGGTGTGTTACTGCTGCTGGCGCAGATCCAGGTCGGCATGCGCCAGCGCCGGCAGGAGCTGGTGGTGTATCGCACGCTCGGTGCCAGCCAGCGCCTGCTGCGCGGCACGCTATGGTGTGAGTTTGCGCTGCTTGGCGTGGTCGCCGGAATCGCGGCGGCGCTGGGGGCGGAAGCGGCACTGTGGGGACTTCAGCGTAAGATTTTTGATTTCCCGTGGCAGCCGGACTGGACGCTGTGGCTGGCGCTGCCGCTGTGTGGCGCGGCATTGCTGTCGCTTTGCGGCGGCTGGCTGGGTGTCCGCTTACTGAAGGGGAAAGCGCTGTTCAGGCGGTTTGATGCTGCCTGATGCCCTCACCCCAGCCCTCTCCCACGGGAGAGGGAGCCGATCGAGCCCGTATGCGTGATTTTGCACTTCAGGACGTTAAGGTGAGCGTTAAACAGAAAATCGCAGCGCATGATTCCCTCTCCCACGGGAGAGGGGGCCGATCGAGCCCGTATGAGTGATTCTGCACTTCAGAACGTTCAGGTGAGCGTCAAACTTAAAGATCGCACCGTATAATCCCCTCTCCCTGTGGGAGAGGGCAAGGGTGAGGGGAATACCGCGGAACTACAGCTTCGCCACGGCCCACGCAATGCCGCTCGCATAGGCGTCAGGCAGCAGCGGTACCAGCGCATTGAGTGCGGCGGTGAGGCGTGCCGGATCGCTGTCGGTCAGATTCAGGTGGCCGACCTTACGTCCGGCGCGGACTTCTTTGTCGTACCAGTGCAGATGCACCAGTGGCTGCTGCAGCCAGTCGGTATTGAGGTCGGTGCCAATCAGGTTGACCATCACCGACGGCGCAAACACCACCGGCTGCGGCAGCGGCAGACCGAGCACCGCACGCAGGTGCAGTTCAAACTGGCTGATTGAGGCGCCATTCTGCGTCCAGTGGCCGCTGTTGTGCACGCGCGGTGCCAGCTCATTGATCAGCAAGCCCTGCGGTGTGACGAAACACTCCATCGCCATCACGCCCACATACTTCAGCTCATGCATGATCGCGCTCAGCATCGCTTCTGCCTGCTGCTGTTGCGCGGCATCAGCCTGCGGGAAGGCAACGCTGGTACGCAGAATGCCGTCCTGATGCAGGTTGTGCGTCAGCGGATAAAACACCGTGCGGCCATCGTGCCCGCGCGCGCCCACCAGCGAGACTTCACCGCTGAAGTTAATACCCTGCTCAACGATGCACTCGCCGTAGCACTCATCCGGCAGCGTTGCGGTTTCGTCGGCGCGCAGGCGCCACTGGCCGCGGCCGTCGTAGCCGCCGGTGCGGCGCTTGACGATCGCCAGCTCGCCCAGCGTGCTGAATACCGCCGGCCACTCGCTTTTCTCAGCCAGTAACTGCCACGGCGCGGTTGCCAGGTTGAGCTGGTCGAGCAGCTGCTTTTGCGTCAGGCGATCGGCGAGGCGCGGAAAAATATCGCGGTTGACGAACGCCGGATGGTTAGCCAGCTCGCGCGTCAGCGCGGTTTCCGGCCAGCGCTCGATTTCCGCGGTGATTACGCTTTGCGCGATCGGCAGTGCCGACGGCTCCGCGTCCAGCCCGACCGGATACACGGCGATGCCCAGCGGCTCGCCGGCCTGGCGCAGCATGCGGCCCAGCTGACCGTTGCCGAGTACGCAAACTGGCTTCATGCGTCCTCCCGCGGATCCGGATTATTCAGCACCTCATCGGTCTGGCTCTGACGCCAGGCGGCCAGGCGTGCAGCCAGATCGCGATCGTGAATCGCCAGGATCTGCGCCGCCAGCAGTGCGGCGTTGGCGGCACCGGCTTTACCGATGGCCAGCGTACCGACCGGAATGCCGCGCGGCATCTGCACGATGGAGTAGAGGCTGTCCACGCCGCTCAGCGCTGCGCTCTGTACCGGTACGCCCAGCACCGGCAGCAGGGTTTTCGCCGCCAGCATGCCTGGCAGGTGCGCCGCACCGCCGGCACCGGCGATGATCACCTGAAAACCGTTGTCGGCTGCGCGCTCTGCGAAGCTGAACAGCTTATCTGGCGTACGGTGCGCAGAGACCACTTCAACGTGGAACGGGACATCCAGGCTGTTAAGGATTTCCTCGGCGAACTGCATGGTAGCCCAGTCACTTTTGGAACCCATGACGATGGCGATACGGGCCGGGGCGGCGTTGGATGACATGCGGTCAACTCCTGTGAATAATCAAACGAACCTGGCCGGGCGGGCAGGTAAAGAAGGGCACAGAGAATAGCACGAGACAGCGGCAAGGAAAACGGTTGCGTAGGCGGAAAACCGGCATTTCCGCCGCAAACAATCAGAAAGGAAATTCGATCAACTGCACGCCCTGTGCGTCCAGCTGAATCATCGATCCGCGCTCATGCCACGCGCCCAGCACCGCGCGTTGCGCAGGCGTGCCGGCGAGCTCGAACTGATGAATCGCCGGACGATGGGTGTGGCCGTGAATCAGGATCGGCACCTGCTGGCGCGTCATCGCCGCGGCTACCGCCTGCGGGTTGACGTCCATGATGCTCAGTGACTTGTGCTGGTTGGCCTGCTGACTGTCGGCCCGCATCCGCGCAGCGATGCGCATGCGCAGACGCAACGGCAGCGCGAGAAACAGCCGCTGCAGCCAGCGCTGATGCACTTTGGCGCGAAAACGCTGATAACCGTGATCGTCAGTACACAGCGTGTCGCCGTGCATCATCAGCACGCGCTGACCATAGCGCTCCAGCACCTGCTCTTCGGGCAGCAGCGTCATGCCGCTGGCGCGGGCAAACTGTTGACCTAACAGGAAGTCGCGATTGCCGTGAATGAAGAATTTGGGCACCGGCAGGGCACGCAGGGCGTCGGCGATCTGCTGATGCAGCGGATTAGGATCGTCATCGCCAATCCAGGCTTCAAACAGATCGCCGAGGATATAAAGCGCATCACACTGCTGCGCTTCCCGCTGCAAAAAATGCAGAAAACCGGCAGTGATTGCCGGTTCTTCCTGACACAGATGTAAATCTGCGATAAACAGCGTGCGCGACATTACTCGCTGACGGTCACTTTCTGGATGATCACGTCATCAACCGGCACGTCCTGGTGCATGCCGCTGCGGCCGGTTTTCACTGCTTTGATTTTTTCGACCACGTCCATGCCTTCAACCACTTCAGCAAACACGCAGTAACCCCAGCCCTGCAGGCTTTCGTCACGGAAGTTCAGGAAGTCGTTATCGGCAACGTTGATGAAGAACTGTGCGGTAGCCGAGTGAGGCGCCTGGGTACGCGCCATCGCCAGCGTGCCTTTGGTGTTTTTCAGGCCGTTGTTGGCTTCGTTGCGGATGTCTGCTTTGGTGGCTTTCTGCTTCATGCCCGGCTCGAAACCGCCGCCCTGAATCATGAAACCGTTGATCACGCGGTGAAAAATGGTGTTGTCGTAGAAACCTTCACGGCAGTAGTCCAGGAAGTTCTGTACGGTAGCCGGCGCTTTGTCATCGAAGGTTTTGATTACGATATCGCCATGGTTCGTCTGGAAAGTGACCATTATATTCGTCCTGTGGAGGTTGTCGTCAGTATCAACTGCCGCACCGGCAAGGCGGCGGGGCATTTTTGTAGACGCCTCTTATATCACAATTTCCAATAACGCGTCAGTAAGGCAACGGCAGTTGCGAAGCGAGCGATGCACAAGTCGGAAAAATACGGCACAATAACCGGCTACATCAAGAAGGCGTATCCCGCACACGTAAACAACGGAATCGTTCAATGCTAAAGATCTATAACACCCTGAGTCGCCAGAAAGAGGAATTTAAACCCATTCATGCCGGTGAAATCGGTATGTACGTGTGTGGAATCACGGTTTACGACCTCTGTCATATCGGCCATGGGCGTACCTTTGTGGCATTCGACGTGGTCGCGCGTTACCTGCGTTACGTGGGCTATAAGCTGAAATACGTGCGTAATATCACCGATATCGATGACAAGATCATTAAACGTGCCAACGAAAACGGGGAAAGCATTGAAACGCTGACCAACCGGATGATCGCCGAAATGCACAAAGATTTTGCCGCGCTGGGTATTCTGCCGCCGGATCTCGAGCCGCGCGCCACGCGCCACATCGCGGAGATCATCGAACTGGTCGGCAAACTGATCGATCGCGGTCATGCCTACGTGGCGGATAACGGCGACGTGATGTTTGATGTGCTGAGCGATAAAGATTACGGCGCGCTGTCGCGTCAGGATCTCGAACAGCTGCAGGCCGGCGCGCGCGTGGAAGTGGCGGAAGTGAAGCGCAACCCGATGGACTTTGTGCTGTGGAAAATGTCCAAAGCCGATGAGCCGGCGTGGAACTCACCGTGGGGCAATGGCCGTCCGGGCTGGCACATTGAGTGTTCGGCGATGAACTGCAAACAGCTTGGCACCCATTTCGACATCCACGGCGGCGGTTCAGACCTGATGTTCCCGCACCATGAAAACGAAGTGGCGCAGTCGACCTGTGCGCACGATGGCCCGTACGTGAACTACTGGATGCACTCCGGCATGGTGATGGTTGACCGGGAAAAGATGTCGAAATCGCTCGGCAACTTCTTTACCGTGCGCGATGTGCTGCAGCACTACGATGCGGAAACCGTGCGCTATTTCCTGATGTCCGGCCACTATCGCAGCCAGCTTAACTATGGCGAAGATAACCTGAATCAGGCACGCGCGGCGCTGGAGCGCCTTTACACCGCGCTGCGCCATACCGATGCCAGCGCGACGCCGGCTGGCGGTGAGGCGTTTGAAGCCCGCTTCCGTACCGCCATGGACGATGATTTCAACACGCCGGAAGCTTACTCGGTGTTGTTTGATATGGCGCGTGAAGTCAATCGCCTGAAGGGGGAAGATAAAGCCGCCGCCGATGCGCTGGCCGCGAAACTGCGTCAGCTGGCCGATGTGCTGGGCATTCTGCAGCAGGATCCGGAGCAGTTCCTGCAGAGTGGCGCACAGGTGAATGCCGATGAAGTGGCGGAGATTGAACACTGGGTGAAAACCCGCGCCGATGCGCGTGCCGCGAAAGACTGGGCGCAGGCGGACATCGCACGTGACAAGCTGAACGAGCTGGGCGTTATCGTGGAAGATGGCCCTCAGGGGTCAAGCTGGCGCCGTAAATAACAAAAAGGGCGAACTGCGGTTCGCCCTTTTTTATACGGCTAACTATAACCCACTGTTTATGGGTAATTAACCTGATGCACTTATCGTAGCGGCGCAATTCATTGCGCAATAAATTGCGCCGCTACAGGTCCGGATTTGCCTGATAAAAATCAGGCCACAACCGTTACGCGCTGACCGGCAAACTCAACCGTCTGACCGGGAAAAATCTTGCAGCGCTTACGCGTCTCGATGGCACCATCAACGCGCACTTCGCCTTCGTCGATCACCGCTTTGGCCTGCGCGCCGCTCTCCACCCAGCCTTCCAGCTTCAGCAGATCGCACAAATCAACGTGCGCATGTTTACCCAGTGAAAAACTCGCCATTATGCCTGCTCCACATCGTGATATTGCTCGCACGCCAGCAGCGTGTTCTCAATCAGCGTGGCGACCGTCATCGGGCCAACGCCGCCCGGTACAGGCGTGATGTAAGCCGCGCGCTCAGAGGCTGACGCAAAATCCACATCACCGACCACTTTGCCACTTTCCAGCCGGTTAATACCGACATCAATCACAATCGCACCTGGTTTGATCCAGTCGCCCGGGATAAAGCCCGGCTTACCGACCGCCACTACCAGCAGGTCGGCATGCTCGACGTGATGGCGCAGATCTTTAGTGAAACGGTGAGTGACGGTGGTGGTGCAGCCGGCCAGCAGCAGCTCCATGCTCATCGGGCGACCGACGATATTTGATGCGCCAACCACCACGGCGTTCAGGCCGTAGGTATCGATGTTATAGCGCTCCAGCAGCGTCACGATGCCGCGCGGCGTACACGGACGCAGCTTAGGGGCGCGCTGGCACAGACGACCGACGTTATAAGGATGGAAGCCATCAACGTCTTTGTCCGGCGTGATGCGCTCCAGCACTTTGACATTATCGATCCCGGCCGGCAGCGGCAGCTGCACCAGAATGCCATCGATAGCGTCGTCATTGTTCAGCTCATCGATCACATCCAGCAGCTCGGCTTCGCTGGTGCTGGCGGGCAGGTTATAAGCGCGCGAGACAAAACCGACCTCTTCGCAGGCGCGGCGTTTGTTAGCGACATAGATCTGCGATGCCGGGTTTTCACCGACCAGCACCACGGCCAGGCCAGGGGCGCGTTTACCGGCAGCGAGACGCTGCTGCACTTTTTCGGCAACCTCAAGGCGCACCTGCTGCGCAATCGTTTTACCGTCAATAATTTTTGCTGCCATCAGAGAGGAAATCCATCTGTAGAGAGTTAAATCGGGGATGGCGCCTATTCTGTCAGAAGCGCGTGCGGCTGTCAGTCACAGATTCGTTTACGCGACCGGTTTCCCGATTTTTCGCCGTGGCGCGCGCCAGGCTTAGCGCGTATTATGCCCGCCAGGCAATGATGTGGAACACGTGATGATTTGGTTGATGCTCGCCACGCTGGCGATAGTGTTTGTTGTGGGATTTCAGCTGCTGACCGCCGGTTCGCGCCACGCCGCGCAGGCGCTCAGCAAGCGGCTGCAGCTGCCGCCGGTGCACGTTGAATCGCTGCTTGCGCAGATGGGCAAAGAGGCGGCAAACGAGTTCACCGATTACATTCGCGGCGACAACGAAGCGCACCTCAATAATGGTGCGGCAGTGCTGCTGATCTGGCAGGTGCTGATTGTTGATGGCAGCGATGAGAACGCGCAGCGCTGGCATCACCTTCTGACGAAGGCGGGGTTCTCCGCTCTGATTTCACGTCAGCAGCTGTTGCTGGCGCTGGGCTTTCTGCGCCAGCTGGAGCCGGACAGCCAGGAGCTGCATGCGTTACGCGAGCAGTATAATGCGCGCTTCACGCCGCAGGGGATTGAACTGGAAGGGGAATCCGCGGAGGTGAGTAATCTGGTCTCGCTGAGCGAGTGGCGCCAGCGTCATTAAGGCGAATTGTTCATTCCCTCGTCACTCTGCCGTCCGTTGGCGGCAAAAACGTTGACGCGCCAGCGTGCCGACGTATAATCCGACGCATCTTCTATGCGCCCTTAGCTCAGCTGGATAGAGCACCGGCCTTCTAAGCCGTAGGTCACAGGTTCGAATCCTGTAGGGCGTGCCATTTTCACTTCTCCTGTCGTCTACTAAAGTCCAGAAAATCCCAGTCAGTAAGCACCTTCCCGAGAATCTCGTTATCTCAACGTCTACTATCATCTATTGAAATCAACAATCATGTGGGGGTACATTTGGGGGTATAGTTCTGTTCAATGAGATGAGATACCCCCAAATTGAAACTTAATGCCCGCACAGTGGACACTTCAAAGGCCAAAGATAAAGCCTACAAGCTCTCTGACGGCGGCGGTCTTTACCTTCTCGTTAACACCAATGGCTCACGATACTGGCGCTTAAAGTACCGCGTTGCGGGAAAAGAAAAGCTGCTGGCGCTGGGGGTATATCCTGATGTCTCTCTGGCCGATGCTAGGGCGAAGCGTGATGAAGCAAAACGCACTTTAGCTGCTGGTGGTGATCCGGGTGAGGTTAAACAGACGGAAAAGCAGGCTAAGATTCTGGCGGTCAGTAACAGCTTCGAAGCACTGGCGATTGAATGGCATGAGCATAAGCGCCCTAACTGGTCACTGGGCTATGCCAGTGACATCCTGGAGTACCTGCAAAAAGATGTGTTCCCGTTTATCGGTAAACGTGCCATCGCAGAAATCAAAGCGGCAGAGATGCTGCTGGTGCTCAGAAAGATGGAGCAGCGTGGCGTTCTGGATAAATTGAAGAAAACACGTCAGGCTTGCCGCCAGATTTTCACCTACGCCGTCATCACCGGCAGGGCAGAGCATAACCCTGTTACCGATCTCGCCGGCGCACTAAAAGCGCCAAAGCAAAAGCATTTCCCTCATCTTCTCACCGAACAGATTGGCGGCTTCCTTCGCGCACTTAGTGAATACACTGGCAGCAAGGTTACACAAAATGCCACCCGGCTGTTGATGCTTACTGGCACACGCACGATTGAATTACGCGCCGCTGAATGGGCTGAATTCGATTTAGAGAAAGGCATCTGGCAGATACCTGCAGAACGTATGAAGATGCGCCGCCCTCATGTAGTGCCGCTTTCCATCCAGGCTAAATCTCTCCTTGAAGAAATTCACCAACTGACGGGAAGAGGTCGCTATGTGTTCCCCGGCCGCAACGATGCAGGGAAGACGATGAGCGAGGCCAGTATCAATCAGGTTATCAAACGAATCGGTTATGACGGTAAAGCTACCGGTCACGGCTTCAGACACACTATGAGCACCATTTTGCATGAGCAGGGCTATAACACTGCATGGATTGAAACGCAGCTGGCTCACGCAGATAAGAACAGTATTCGTGGCACCTACAACCATGCCCAGTATCTGGACGGACGTCGTGAAATGCTTCAGTGGTATGCCGACTATATGGATGCGCTGGAGAATGGCGAGAACGTGGTTCATGGCTCGTTTGGGAAGCGTGCGTAAAACACTGGAAAAGTAAACAGTAGTGATCTATATTACGCCTTAGTGGACATTATTTGCTCTTTAACACTAGGTGATTTACTTAGTTGAGATCACTGATTCTCTGAAAAAGAGACGTTCTTTAACAAGCTGGGTTGCTCTATAGGTGGTAGCGTTTCTAAAAGCATGTGAGAAATGCCCCATATCTTTATAACGCAAGCAACCCTCCGGCGCTGAAAGGCGCATTGTTCGTTAAAATATTAGGACGCTCCCTGTTGCAGGGAGGCCACTGAAACGTGGCAGATTGACTCATTCACAAATCGAAATGAGCACATAATTTCTCTTTAAAAACTGACTACCTGGAATACCAGGAACAATAAAGTAGGCCGGTCTCATCCGGCTAAATTCATTGTTTTATTACTGTGTTCCATGAGTCATGCGCAGCCGACAAGGCTGAAAGCTTTTTAAAATACTGAGTCCGTACTCCGCCCCTGTGGAGACTTTAGTAAAAGACTAAAGAGGACATATTCTTTAAAATCTATCCTTAGGGGTGAGCAGCCCCGTCATCTGATCGTGATTAAATCTGCTTTCAAAATCTAACCTTCATAGTTACCGCACATGTTCATCATGTTGTGGCTTTTGCTATACCTAAAATCTGGAACTGAAATAAGCCCTCTCTACTTAGATGGGGCTTTTTTTATGCCTGGAACTGAGGAAAAACTCATGACAACATCAAAAAAGTTAGTCCGTCTTTCGGAAGTGTTGACACGCACCGGATACAGTAAGGCATGGATTTATAAGCTTATTGCTCAAGGCCGATTCCCTCAATCAGTAAAGATTGGAGCGCGCTCGATTGCTTTTGTCGAAAGCGAGATTGATGAGTGGATTGACCAGCGTATCGCTGAATCTCGTGGTGAGGTGGCCTGATGGAAATGAAAAACCGCCCATTACAGGCGGCTAATCAGGGAGCTGACGCCTCTGATGTTACGCCTGCCACAGTTATTAAGCCAGCGCCTAAGAAGCATCGAGCGCGTCTCTTTATGCTCCGTAGCGGTGCCAGTGGATTTACTGAGAATGAGCTTCTTAGACATTGCCGTCTGTCTTCTGGCCGTAATTACGCCAGTGAATTAGAGCGCCAGTTAGATATTCGCTTGGAGCGCATTGACGAGAAAAACCCGGACGGCATCGGAAGCCACTTCCGTTATCGCTTCACCTGCAGAGCTGACGTTATGCGTGTTATCCGCCTGATGAAATACAACGCCTCTGCTGGTGGCTATACCGGCCTGTCTCAGCATGAGATTAACGACATTCTCTCCCTCTACCCGGATGCGTTCAGCGCCGCTTAACGGAGCCTGACAAATGAAAACTGAAAAAAGCAGATTAAATTCTGAGGCCGCCCCTCAGCCCACAACCAGCATCAGCGATATTTCAGGAAACGACTTTGCCACTATTGTCCCGGTTATTTCCGGCCAAATCGGTGGGCGTGAAACCAATATTGTAAGTGCAAAAGCTCTGCATAAAGCATTAGGCGTGGGTAATGACTTCTCTACCTGGGTAAAACTCCGCATTGATGAATATGGGTTTACCCTCGGAGCTGATTACGTGGTTTTTGATTCCTCAGATTTCAGGAATCAAAGTGCAAATATTGAGCAGGCCGAACGCGGATGGGTCACGAAGCGCGGCGGTGATCGTCGCAGTAAGGATTACGGCCTTTCGCTTGGGATGGCAAAAGAAGTGGCTATGGTTGAGCGCAATGAACAGGGCCGTGCCATACGCCGCTACTTCATCCAGTGTGAAGAGGCACTACAGCGCAGCGTGCCTGAGATTGCCGCACAGTATCGCCGCCAGCTTAAAGCCCGCCTGAGTGCCGCCAACATGTTTAAGCCGATGTGCGCCGCTCTGGATGTTGCCCGTGCAGAACAGGGGAAACAGACTTTATCCCGTCACTACAGCAACGAGAGCAACATGATCGCCCGTATTGTCTTGGGTGGCCTCACGGCTAAGCAGTGGGCGCAGGTAAATGGCTTTCAGGGCGAACCACGCGACGGCATGAATTCATCTCAGCTGGAGCACCTCACCTATCTCGAAAGCACCAACATCACGCTGATTGATATGGGCATGGCCTATGACCAGCGGAAAGCCGAACTGATGCGTCTGTCTCAGCGGTGGCTGGCTAAACGCCTGGAGGCAGCCCATGACTAAGCCCACCAGAAATCCAACCCCAAACGCTCGCTATCAGGACGCCAGCGGCGCGATGGTCACAGTACACAGCGTGCAATTTAATCGCGTGACGTTCTATAGGGATGGTTATTCAGCACCCTGCAAGCAGTCACTGGAGCGCTTTATGCGTGAGTTTAAAGAGGTGAAGCCATGATTGCCGTCCAGAGTAAGCGCTTCCCGCTGGCTGGCCTGTTAATGAATGCTAGTCCAGAGAACCTCACAAAACCTGACATCCACTTAGCCAAAAGTTTGGCTTTGTGCCTGACGATGTGTAAAGCCATGATGCGTAAGGCAGTGTCTTACACTGGTATTGCTGGTTATCACAAACAGGCAAAAAACCGCTTGCCCTCTTTGCAATCTTCGGACTATCCTCAACCTGCACTGGCAAAATCCGGTGTCAGGATTGGCGTCCTGGTAATGTTGTCGGCGACACTTGACGCGCCTAGCGTCTTTTTTTGTGTCGTAAATCTGACTCACCCTTTTTTCGGCGATATGGTTATAATCCGTGTCGCTCACGAAGTAATGGTGGGCTGGATGGGGGCGGAGAAATCCGCGCCGGTTTCCGATAACGCCGGTTACGCCAACCCTGTTCAGTCCACCACCAGTGAAATTGGCGTTTCCGGTGGTGGTATCAAATACCAGTTATCGGAGGCTGCCACCATGGCTACTACCCTCACCCAAACCACGCCCAAATTTGAGTTTCGTTTTCTGGCTCTGTCACGTGCTGACATGATGGCCAAGCCCTGTCGTGTATCCGTTGAAGCCACCAGCGAGAAAGAAGCTCGCCGCGTTCTGGCGCCTCACTTCATCCTGTCATTAGCCGCACGCCTGCCAGTTCATCAGGAGGTGGCTCATGCATAACGACAACATCAAATCCCACTCTGCAGATTTCAAACGTACACAGGCCATCATCGGCAATGAGAACGCCCCGACGCCAAACACACCCGAAAATATCTCTCGTGATCGCCTACTGCGCGCTCAGGCTGGCTTGCTCCACCTGCTGACCGAGGTGATTCCACTGATTTCGGATGAGAAGCAGCGCCATGAGATGTACCTGCTTGTGGATGGCATCCACAACCTCACCCGCTTCGAAGAGTGCGATGCCATTAAAGAACATCAGGCACAGGGGGCGAAAGCATGAAACACGTCAACACCTCGGTATCAATCCAGCGCCCGCAGACGGTTGCTGTGCTTACTCAGCAGCAATCGCCTCTTAACTCAGTGTCTATCGACATTCATAACGCTGATAAGTACGCGCATCAGCTGGCTGAAATTTATAACGGCAGCGTCCACGCAGCACTTATGGAGCACGATCCAAAAGCCGCAGTGCGCATCGCAACACTGTTTGCTGAGCTGTGTTCAACCACCGATCGTGCCGGCATGCGTATCACCAGACTTTCCAGCCAGTTTGCTCATGGGGGTGTTATTTGATGGCTATTTCATTTGCTGACCTTGACGGGCAAGCAGCGAATCTCAAGAAGGCTCGCGCCGTTCTATCCATCCTCCTGGAGACGATGCCAGGCACCGACGTTAACGAGGATTACACCTGGCTCATCAATCTGGCGCACGGCACTGTTCACGACACTATCCAGGCGCTTGAGGCCGCAGTTGATGCTGAGCTGAAATCACGCGAAAAGGGAGCGCAGATTAAATCATGAAAAACGTTCTCAAATTCCCAGCAATGCCGGAGAAATCCGGCTCTTTCTCAGCAGAAGCCACCCCTGATGGGGTGCGCTTTGGCAACAAGATAATTGGTTACTCTTCAGTTATTCGCCAGCTGCATGAAGGGCGATTTGATAGGCCGCTCTCAGAAGGTTTTGGCGTGATTGCAGAGCTGTCGCTGGCTGAGATTAATGGCTGGTTCAAACCCAGCGCAGAACAGCAGGTTAACGTCTGGCGCTGGCTGGTCGCAGGTGTGTTTGTCGTCGAGCAGATGAAGGCTAATGGCACAGTCGAGGTGGACCAGGGCAATGGCACAACGGCTTATGCGGTGCGTTACGTGGGTGAGCATGGCGGAATTGTCGTTTATCCGGCAACCGAGCGATTCTCGCTGGCGAGAAATATTGAGGAACTGGCGTTTGAGCAGTTCACCCATGACAACCCTCACCATAAAGCCCTGATGATTTACCAGTCCATGCTGGAGGCATCCCCGGACGGTGGCATGACGCTATCCAAATGGGGGCGTGAGGGTATGGCCATGCTCCACGATGGATTTATTGAAATGCTGAATACCGAAGGTATGCCAGCCGCACCAACAGCGCACTGAGGGAGATAGCCATGACAATTATCACTAAAAACTTCCGACTGAACGCGCTGGCGAACCAATATTCAGCGGCAATTTATAACCACGTCAGTCAGAAGAATGGGGGCGACTGGTTCCCGATGGAAATCAAAGGTCATCGGATAGAGGTTGCCATTGTCGACGGTTCAGCCGGTATCAGGATGCTGGTGGACAGCTATCTGCTGGAGCCGATGAAGCAGGAATATCCGCACTGGGAGGCACTGGCGAGCAATCAGCTGACCCTCTGCACAGACGGCAGCAGCCTCACTGAGCGCGGAGAAAGCATCTGGCAGAGCATGATTAATGACATGAGCGCCTCTCTTTCTAAAGGGGAGGTGAGTTTCCATGCGTAATTACGACCTTATCCGGGAGACAACAACCGCCGCAGCTAACCGGTGGCCGATGGTGCTGAGTCAGCTGGGGATTGACGTGCCGCGCTCACCCCGCCAGCACGCTCCATGCCCCGCGTGTGGCGGTAAAGATCGCTTCCGTTTCGATGACAAAGGGCGCGGTAGTTTTTTCTGCAACCAGTGCGGCGCGGGTGATGGTTTAGACCTGATCCAGAAGGTTAATCAGTGCGGTACAACAGAGGCCGCCCGTATGGCGGCTGATGTGCTGGGTATTGATTACCGGGTGACAGAAACTGACCAGAAAGCCGCCAGCCAGAGAAGGCAGCAGCTGGACGAGCAGCGCCACCAGCATGAGCAGCAGCGCCAGCAGAAGGAAGCTGCCGAGGCAGAACAGCGCCGTGAGAGCTTTGTGAGCCACTATCAGAGGCTCTCAGCGCAAACCACGTCAGGCGAAAGTGAATATCTGATTGCCAGAGGGCTAAACGGTTTCACTCTGCCTTGCTTGTCCGATGGAGCAATTTTGCTGCCGCTGGTGGACGAATCCGGTGGTGTGGCCGCAGCACAGACCATCACGCAGCAGGGGGAAAAGAAAGTGCTCTATGGCTCAGCCAAGCGCGGAGCGTGGCACATCGTTAACCAGCCGCAGGAAGTGAAGGAAATCATCATTGGTGAAGGCTTGGCAACAACCCTCACCGCTCACCTGATACGGCCTTATGCGCTGGCAGTGGTGGCGCTCGATGCCGGTAATCTACCGACAGTCGCAGAGACTATGCGCCGCCTGTATCCGAACGCCGCAATCATCATTTCCGGTGATAACGATTGGCATGAGCCTGGCGAACTCGATGACAACGGCAAGCCGAAGGTAAACGGCGGAAAGATATTCGCTGACAAAGCCGCTGAAGCCGTTAACGGAGCCGTTTCATTACCTCCCACACACTACAAGGCCGACTGGGATGATTACCGTCAGCAGAACGGGCTGGAGGCAGCCACAGCAGCATTTAACGATTCACTGTACCAACCGCAAGGGGAAAGCATGGGCGCTCAGTTGGAAGTCATTGAGGGAGGTAAAACAGCAGCATCCGATCCCGATGTACTCAAGCCACGAATTGAAAGCCGTCAGGATGGCGTTTACTGGGTTGAGCCAAACACCGATAAGCAGACCGGTGAAATCATCAACCGTGAAAGCTGGCTGTGTTCGCCCCTGCAGGTTATCGGCACCGGCCGCGACGATAAAGACCAGTTTCTGATCCTACGCTGGCAGGCATGGGGTTCAGATAGCGAGACCACGCAGGCGATCCCGTTGGCCGACATTGGCGAGCGTGAAGGATGGCGAACGCTCAAAGCTGGTGGCGTGAACGTCACAACCAAAAGCGGCCTGAGAGCGATTCTGGCTGACTGGCTACAGCGGAACGGCTCGCGGGAGGTCTGGAGAGTGGCGCACGCTACAGGGTGGCAATGCGGCGCTTATATCATGCCTGACGGAGAGATTATCGGCACTCCTGATAAGCCTGTACTGTTCAACGGCCGTAGTTCTGCCGCTGCCGGTTACACCTGCCGGGGAAGTGCTGAGAGCTGGCGCAACAGTGTTGCCGCACTCGCTGCCGGTAACTACTCAATGATGACCGGTGTAGCTGCTTCGCTGGCAGCCCCTCTGATTGGGCTGGCGGGTGCGGATGGCTTTGGCATCCATTTCTATGAGCAATCGAGTGCCGGTAAAACCACGACCGCGAACGTTGCCAGCAGCCTCTACGGTAATCCTGACCAGCTGCGTCTGACGTGGTACGGCACCGCATTAGGGCTGGCTAACGAGGCCGCCGCGCACAACGACGCGCTGATGCCGCTGGATGAGGTAGGACAAGGCGCGGATCCGGTTAGCGTCTCACAATCAGCTTACGCCCTGTTCAACGGCGTGGGAAAACTGCAGGGAGCCAAAGAAGGCGGCAACCGTGACCTGAAACGCTGGCGCACCGTGGCGATCAGCACCGGCGAAATGGATTTAGAAACCTTCATCGCTACGGCTGGCCGAAAGGCCAAAGCCGGTCAGCTGGTAAGGCTGTTAAATATCCCACTGAGTAAGGCTGTGCGCTTCCACCAGCACGCGAACGGCAAGCAGCATGCCGACGCCCTCAAGGATGCGTATCAGAATCATCACGGCGCAGCGGGGCGTGAGTGGATTACATGGTTAGCCAGTAACCAGCAGCAGGCCGCAGAGGCTGTAAGAGAGGCGGAGGCACGCTGGCGCGGCTTGATACCGGCAGAATATGGTGAGCAGGTTCACCGCGTAGGCGCACGCTTTGCCATCTTAGAAGCTGCGCTCTTGCTTGGTCGGGTGATCACTGGCTGGGATGAGCAAACGTGCCGGGACGCCGTTCAGTACAGCTACAACGCCTGGGTGAGAGAGTTCGGTACCGGCAACAAAGAGCATCAGCAGATCATCGCTCAGTGTGAGGCGTTTCTTAACGCCAACGGCTATAGCCGGTTTGCACCCTTCCCGTATGACCCTCAGTCACTGCCCATCCGTGATATGGCGGGTTATCGCGCCAGCGGAAACCATGACGATGACCCGATTGTGTTCTACACCTTCCCGGCGACGTTTGAGCAGGAGATCGCCAGCGGATTCAACCCCAAACAGTTCGCCCGGGTGCTGGTGGAAAGCGGGATGCTCACACCACCGTCCAGCGGCAGAGGCTATCAGCGTAAGTCACCGAGGATTAACAAGCGGCAGTACAACGTGTATGTGATCCAGTACCGTCCAGAGGATGAATCATCCGAAGAATAAATCTCACACGTGAGAGAAATAGTGTTGGTTCAGTTGGTTCAGTTGGTTCAATTTGTAAGGAGTGATGATTTATAAGGATTTTAATTCAGAAAGTGAACCAACACTGAACCAACAAACGGCTGTTTTGAACCAACAAATTAACAATTCTTTGCCCTCAATACCGATTCGAAGAGACAGACCATGACAACACTGAGCATTAAACGTAAGCCTAAAGGGCTTTATGGGAAGCCAGAGCAGCAATCAAAGCAATCTGAAACAGAGGCCACCAGCAACGACAAACCCGCGCAGAAGCCCGCAGGCGCAGCCAGAAAGCAGAGCGCAGCAGCTAAGCGTAATCACCGCCGTCTGGAGAAGCTGTCCAGCCTGTTTCCCGCAGTGATAAACCTTACCGAACCAAAGCCGCTGAAGGTGGGCATTCTGGAAGACATGAGCCAGAGCCTGAAAGCACGTGGCGAAACCTTTGGCGAAGGCCAGATTAAAAATGCGCTGGCGCGTTATACCCGTAACTGGCGCTATCAGACGGCGCTGGCAGCTGGTGGATCACGCTATAACATCGAGGGGCAGCCAGAGGGCCAAGTGACTGCCGAACAGCAACAGAAAGCCGCTGAGATGTTGGCTCAGCTTAAAGGTGGCGCTGATGATAAGTGACAGCACAGCGGAGGAACTGGAATCAAAGGGGCTTTTTAGGAGAGCCGCTTCACGCTGGCTGGAAGTGTTCGACAAATGCGAAACTGAAGCCGGTAGAGAGTGGCTCAGGAACCGGCGCAATGAATGCCTGGCAAAGCGAGTGCGCCCCGCTGTGTTGGTAGATACCTTTGGCGATGTCACCAGAGCAGCCTCTGATACACAACGGCGCATGGGATTAGCTAAACCCGGCGGCGAGGCTTTCCGGCTTAAAGCAAAATAAAAAGTTAGCTCACCCGGCTGAGTGAGAAACAATCAAATGATTGCAATGCTGAAGCTCATTGATAGGATGTTTCCGATTGCAATCAAAGGAAATGAAAATGAAAAAAATTATCGCACTGGCGTTAGGTTCTTTGCTTCTGGCTGGATGTACCACTCCTGCTCACAATTATGTTCCACAAGTAAAATCTTTCAGCATTCCCCAGCTCAATACAGTAACAACCACGTATGTTGGTGAGGACATGATTAGACAGGGTGTGGATGCCAGTATGGAGGTTCTGCATTTTGATTCACCAACCGAGATCGGGTCGCTGGGAACTTATACCGTTCCAGCTGGAGACTACGTAAAAACTGGTGATGACGCCAAATCAGAATACTTTCTTTCGACTGAAAGAACGACCGGAACACAGGTGCCTTTCCGGGTGATGGTCAATGACCCACCACAAAGCATTCAGGTGTCTAAATCAGGCAAAGAGGTGTGTGTAGTTTCCATCTATGGGGGCACTAAGTGCTCATCCAATGTGGCTTACAGTAAGAAAAAAGTTAACACCGAGCGCGAATCTTCCTTCCAGCAGACGCTAATCTACAACGGCAAGGTGGGTCAAAAAATCAATATCGGTTATAGAGAGTTTCAGGGCGGGTTAGCTAGGGCGGCGTTCTCCAACGAAGTCGAATATGACTTAGCTGAGTCCAAAACCATTCGTTACAAAGGGGCTATTGTTGAAATTATGGATGCCAATAACCAATCAATAACCTTCAAAGTCCTTAAAAACTTCAACACTAACTAATTTTCCTCACTAGAAACCTAACCTCGCTCCGGCGAGGTTTTTTTATGAGCAAAATATTCGGTCAAAAAGATCAAAATATCATTTCATAAATCGGCATATTGATATTAACCGTTTCACATTTTGCAATTATAATCACTGTATGTATATCAGGGGGTGATTATGATTAAGAAAAGAGTAGCGCCGATACTTCTCAGCCTTGAACAGGTTGAGGCACTCCAAAAAATCCAGCAGCAGGAACGCGCCAAATCACCATTAGGCGTAGCTCCAACTATTCATGTTATTGCTCGCGGTCTCATGGACAAAGCGATCGCACAGTTTGCTAAGGGGGCGTGATGGAGCAATTACAGCGCCTGGCTGAAATTATCGCAGAGACCTACATTCATGACCGAATCCGGGAGCATGGTAACGCTCAGTTCACCCACAACGGTAAAACCGGCGAAATACGCCGCGAATTGCTGGCATCGGGGCTGGTGGATAACTGTGTTTATGCTGCCCGCTCCGGCGGCAAGGTCGATTATGAACGTGAGGCATATACCATGCTGATGGAGATGATTTCTCTGGATGGTAGGGAGTACCAGGTAACAAACCACGGTCTGAACGTAATCGAAAATATGCACCGCATCGCGCTGGCTAAAACTGCGCCTCGCCTCAGTCATTAAGGGGGATGAATGGCTGATACCAAATTGGGCGGCGTATATTACGAAGTCGATATTGAGCTTGAGAAGGCGCTTGAAAAGGTGGCAAAGCTCGATAACACACTTGATGGCATGGGTAATTCCGCTGTTAAAGCGGGCAAGCAGATCAGCATCGCAGAACGCTCAATGTCATCGCTTTCTCGCGTGGCCACTGCGCTTACCGCAGCTCTGTCAGTTCAGCAGGTCGCTGCCTATGCTGATGCCTGGGCGAATGTGAACAACAAACTGGCTAACGCTGTCAGGCCGGGTGAGCAGTTAGCGTCTGTTACTGAGCGAGTTTTCAACATCACCCAGCAAACTCGTTCAAGCCTCGATGCCACTGCCTCACTGTATGCCCGATTAGAGCGAGCGACCCGCCAGTATGGAACCAGCGCAGATGACCTCGCTAAGCTCACCACCATCATCAATCAGGGGTTTGTGGTATCGGGTGCTACTGCACAGGAAGCTGAAAACGCCATTATCCAGCTCTCACAAGGTTTAGCCTCTGGCGCACTGCGTGGCGAAGAATTTAACTCGGTGAATGAGCAGGGAAACCGCCTCATTGTGGCGCTGGCTGATTCAATGGATGTCACCATTGGTCAAATGCGCAATATGGCCGCGCAGGGAAAACTGACGACTGATGCGGTGGTCAATGGCCTGCTTTCCCAAGGGGCCAGCATCGGGCAGGAGTTTGCCAGAACCACAGCGACAATCGGACAATCTCTGGAGGTTGCGGGTAATAATATCACCCGTTTTATTGGCTCATCTGCGACCGTTAAAGCCGCTGTTGCCGTGTTCAATAGTGCGGTGATCACATTAACTGAAAACCTCGATTCAATTTCGACAGCCGTTCTGGCTGTAAGCGCCGTGATGGGATCAAGATATGTTGGTGCGCTGGCAGCTGCTACAGCACAACAAATCGCTAATGCCGCAGCAGCTTACAGAGTCGCAACAGCACAGGGAGCTATGACGGCGGCAGCGGCTGGTGCCAGAGGGGTCATGGCGCTGATTGGTGGGCCTGCTGGCGCAGCTACTCTGGCAGCAGCGGCAATCTTCTATTTCTACCAAAAAGCTCAGCAGGCAAGACAAGAAGCCAACAATTTAGCCGACAGCGCAGCCAATCTCGCAGCCAAGTTTAAGGATATGTCAGCCACTGAGGTTGGCGCATCAATTGCGCGCCTGCGAGAGACTATCCCGAGCCTAACGGACAGCGTCGAGGATGCGCAAAAGACGTTTGATAACACCGTTTATCGTGTGCGCGATCTCCGTAAAGAAATCGATAACTGGGGTACTGGAACCACGAGAGGCCGTCAGGCATCAGAGGCTTTATCAGGTGCTATTGATCAGCAGAATATCGCAGCGGAATCTCTGGAAAAAGCTCAACGCCGCCTGAGTCAGACACAAAGCGCCATCATCCTTGGCCAGGCCCAGTTAACAACAGGCTTGAAAACAGGCATCGACTTGCTAAGTCGTGAAACAACGGCTGCTGGTGACGCTGCTGGAATGATGTCTCATTTCGCCAAGTCGATAAATCAGGCCGCTAGTGCGAAGGAGCGTTTTAACTCCACCAGCCTGATTATTACTCGTCCGAAAGACATTCAGGACTACCTCGACAACCAGCAGGAACAAATCGACCTGCAAAGTGAGTTTAACGAGAAGAAACGCGCCCAGCTCAAAGCTGAAATGGACATTCGTAATCTTGCCAAAAAGGACGGAAGCACCAATTCCGACCAGATAGAGCGTGATGTTCAGCTGGCACGCGAAAGGGCCGGTGTGACATTCGACCAGCAGAAAGCAGAAGAAAATCGCCGGAAAGCCCAGCAGCAGAGCGAGCAGCAGGATAAGCGGTCAGCCTCTTCGGCTGAATCTGTTTCTCAAAAGCTGGAAAGCCTGCGTCAGCAATCCGAATTATCAGCCGACTCTACAACTGAAATGAGCCGCGCTCAGGCCGTTCTTCAGGCCCAGTTGTCACTGGGTAAAGGGGCCACTCAGGAGCAGATTGCGCTGGCCGGTAAGTATCGTGGCGAGATATGGGATACGTCCGCAGCAATCCGCGCTCAGGCTGCCGCTATGAAGCTAATCCCTGAGCAGGCTGAGAACACACGCTATAAGCAGGATGTCGCTGACCTCAAAACGGCGCTGGAGCAAAAGACCATCACTCAGCAGCAGCATGACGCAGCCGCCGAGCAAATGGAGCAACAGCACCAGGTCAATTTAGCCCGAATCCGGGCAACGCAGAATGCCGGAGTGACATCACTTCAGGAAGCTCAAGGTGCTATCGACCCGGTTCAGGCACTGGCTAATGAGAACGCCAAAAAGCTCGCGTTAATACAGGAGTTCGAAACCGCTAAGGGACAAATTACCCTCAATGGCCTGGCATTAATGAATGCTGCCAACACGCAATACGAGCAACAGCGCATCGCGGCGCAGTGGGAAATCTATCGCAACCAGAGCGCCGCTAACAGCCTTCTGGCTGACGCGGTTGATTCTCTGCAGGGTGGCGCGACAAATGCCATTACCGGCCTTCTGAACGGCACTCAGAGCCTCAGTGAGGCATTCGCCAACATCGGCAGCACAATCCTGAATAGTGTGGTCAGTGGTCTGGTAGAGATGGGCCTGCAGTATGTGAAAAACATGCTCATGGGACAGGCAGCAGCATCAGCAGCGCTTGGGGCAACAGCAACGCAGGCAACAGCCGCAGCAGGGATGTGGGGGCCGGCAGCAGTGAGCGCATCGATTGCCACCATGGGAACCGCTTCAACCGTAGGCACAACAGCCTATTCAACAGCGTTGATGGCATCTAAAGGTTTAGCTGTGGCCGGTGCGCGTGAGCATGGCGGTCCTGTTCTGGCAAACTCAATGTATCGTGTCGGTGAAGGCGGCAAGCCTGAAATCTTTAAAGCCAGCAATGGCAGCCAGTACATGATCCCGGGTGATAGCGGAAAGGTGATTAGTAATAAAGATATCGCCGGCGCTGGCGGCAACGGAGGAGTGAGCCTAGAGGTCAATTTCAACATCACTACCACTAACGGTATTGATGACGCCACACAGAAGCAAATGATCCAACAGATGGAAATAGTTGCCCTGAAAGTAGCGCGAGAGCAAAGCACCCGGGATGGTGGCTTTCTTCAAAAACGGATTAAGAAGTGATTAGGGGTTTCGCAGAGACGCGATCATGTTGAGTTTGGTCAAGGTAAAGCGGGTATGACAAAAAGCATAAGGTGGTAGACAGATGCCTGACAGCACGAAAGAACAGGCCAGCCGTGACAAAGGCGGCAAATGGAAGAAAGGCGCATCGGGTAATCCCGGCGGCCGCAGCAGCAAAGCAGCTGAACTGAGGCGTGTGCTGGAAGGTGGCGCTGATGATGCTGTGAAAACCATCATGGACGCGGCTAAAGAAGGAGACATGGCAGCATGCCGGCTCATTCTGGACAGAGTAGTGCCACCGAGTAAGCCGGTATATCAGCCAGTATCTTTTGAGCTGGACGACAGCGATTTACCCGCCGCCGCCCGTTCCGTGGTGAAAGCCATTGCCGCAGGTGAACTACCCGCCGACCAGGGGAAGATGATTCTTGATGGCCTGGCGAACATGGCGAAGATTATCGAAATTAGCGAACTAGCTGAGCGTATCGCTGAGCTGGAGAAAACACAGGGGAACGGACCATGAGCCTGTTACGACGAATCGAAGCACTTGAGGCCACTATCGGAGCTCAGACCAACAGCAGCGGACCCGATGAAATCTGGCTGATTGGCGTCAGCCCGGACGGTTCCCGCGAGTGTGGGGGCGGCTGGGTGAAGGATAAGGGGCTTTTCCGCACCGCTACGGCTGAAGAAGCGCAGCGCCATAATCAGCTTGCACTGCAGGGTAATCATCATGGGTAGTCTACTGGCACGACTTAACCGGCTGGAAAAGGCCATGACGCCGAAAGATGGTGATGTACAGGTGATTTCAGCCCTGATGGATGAGTTAGCCGGCAATGCCCCATCAGGAGCCTATCAGAAGGTTATAGAGCGCCTGGCAGTGTGTGGTCATAACTTCCCTCAGTCATCAGAACTCAGAGCGTTGCTGGTGGGTGGTAACGATGAACATTAAAGCCCGCCTGGCTGCTCTGGAGAAGGTGGCTAGAGATAAAGGCAGCAAATCCATTGATGGCCCGCAGCCACCCGTCAGAACGGACTACGTGCGCGAGAATGGCGCGTTTGACCATGATGGTTACAGAGATGCCGCAGACCGATGGAGCATCGAGGTATTTGGCAAACCGCTGAAGCAGGTGGCCGAAGAGATTGCCGGGAACGAAGGGTTTTGACTGACCACAGCCCGCAACATCTACCTACCCCATGCATACCTGACAAAAGTTAACTTTGAGGCGCAACAGAATGTGTGAACAAATAAAAAGTATCGCAGTAGCAAGAGAGAAAGTGTTCCTGATGTTTGGAAGCGACAGCTTGAAAATGTTTGATGAGGTGCTCAGCTTTGTGGAGGGTGAAATCATCGTTGAAGAATGCAGGGTTTCACTTTACGACAAATCGGGTACGTTGCGTTTCCGCGCCGGTAATCAGCCTGAAGGTGATAATTTAAAATGACTTACGGTATCGGTGTATGGGATGAAAATGGCAAAGATATTAATAACGGCATGCTGCCCACTCTGGTTTTGAGCTACATATCCCTGTCGTCCGGCGAGCTGTCAGGCTCCTGGAACATAAACGTACCTTCCGGTAACAGGCTGAATTTTCATTTCCTGCTTAACGGGAACGAGGATGGAAAGGGAAACCGCCGCAATATTACTGTCAGCGGAAATACCGTGAACATGTCCCCTGCTGATTCTAGCGCTACTGGCGATAATATTTACCCTCCCGGTGCGGGATGGTTAATTTTCTGGGCTTCATGATATGGGTAAATATGGTGTAATGCTGACGTTCCCCGATGGAACGCCATTTTATATTGATGACACCATCCCGCTTGCGCTGGTTTATAAGCGTGATTTTTCTTTTGATGCTAGCAATACCACAGCCATGGTGCTTGAGCCAAATACCGGCGTGCCTTACCTGTATTTCATCCGCTTCTATGAACAGTATTCATGGGGCTATCAGTATCCGGGTGTAGGTAACTCCGCAGGCAAACACGTGATCGACGTGGGCGCATATTATGGCGGCACGGTTTCAGGCCGGCTTTACTGCTTTGGCGCAGTCGCTCAGCCAATAAACTCAAGGTACGGTGTCGCTATTTTCGATGCGCAGGGGCGATGCATGCTCACTCATGAAACCAGAGTACTCAAGGGGCTGAATAAAACGGGCGCCAGTGGTAATCAGGGCACGGCAACGTATCTCAACGAGACGATCGCCGGGCGCAAAGCCATTGCCCCGGGTCGCACCGGCATCATCATTTACTCGCAGAACGTGGGCGGCAACATCATCACTGCGCTGGAGCCACACGCCACGGCCTGCTGGCAGGACGGTGGGAATACGCGTATCGCATCAGTGCCAACCACACGCAGCAGGCAAACCATTTCCATAAATGAGACCTCCGGTAACAACTACCGCCCACTTTATATTGATTGTAATCAGTATGACTAATCGAGGTGGCAGGCATATGACAAACAAACCTAAGCCCCATGCTAACAGAGGATTGGTTGCTGAAATTGTTATACATAGCTCAAGCTGTAACGCTGAAGAGCTAAATCAGCATTTAAGTGATGGCAAAGAGAGAGCGGTATTACTGAAGCAGCTGAAAGCCTACCATCAGCACCAGAGTGAGCGCTTTGCGCGGTGGCAGGCTTCAGGGTACCGACATGATTAAAAGCCCGTCCATTAGCCGATGCCTGATGTATTACGTACTATCCCATGCGCAGCCAAAACGCGAGCGGGAAAGCCTTGCAAACGTACCGACATTAGCAGCAATGGTCGCTGCAAATACCACGGCGGACACAGTACCGGAGCAATATCGGCAGAGGGAAAAGCTCGTCAACTGGATGGATACCGCCGCTGGCAAAGAGAACGGGCTAACAGCCTGCAGAAGTGATTATTCGAATGGCAACACAGCAAACATGAGAGAGAGCAGATGACGCCTTTGAAAGAGATCGGCGAGTGTTTGGTTATTGATGGCGATGATGAGTACTTTTTCCGTCCGTCCCTGATCGCTATGTCGAGTATTGGCGAGCCAGGTGAGATTGTTTCAACTTTCCATGCGCTACACAGCGATGAGGTAACACCTTTACTGCGACGCGCATACGACGCTTACAGCACTATACCTGATTGGGTGCTCAAGCACGCTAAGGGGCCTGAGCTCACCAAGCCAGCACTATATGCCGCTATGGATGTGTTAACCGCCTGCTGTAATCATGATGTTTCACCGCTGGTGGGTGTTCTGGTGCCAAGCAAAATCAAAAAGCGCACCTTCCTGCATCGCCCCGGCAAGATGCCGGCCACAGACATGGTTATCTTTGCCCAGGCGCTGATTACACACGGCATTATTGGCAAGGCTAAAGTACGACGCCTACAACGCAATGAGTCATCACAGACCACAAGCGAGTTCAATGCTGTCGAGTACATCAACGCAGCGCGAACGCACCTCGGCATGAGCAGGGAAGAGGCGGAAAAGCTGACCATGACGGAGTTTCAGATGCTGCTGGCGGCGAAGTTTCCCGAGCAGAAGGGCTTTACGAGAGAAGAGTATGATGCTGTGGCTGATGACTATCTGGTTAGAAAGGCTAGGCGCTTAACATCACAATTATAAAAATGTGTTAAATTGTTAAGAATTCTTGCCGATAACTCAAGTTAATGATAGTAGTAGGACTAATCTTAATTCTCTAACATGTGTAAATTAGCATGGACACGAAACCACAGCAGCACTTAATTAACATACTTTTATCTACCAAAGATCATCATCCGAACTTTACGCTTTTTTTGGGGGCTGGTGCTAGTGTTACAAGCGGTATTAAGGGCGGCAGTCAGCTAATCAAGGAGTGGCGATCAGTATTTAGCTCCATGTATGGTGAAAAAAACCTTAAAGAGCAACCGTGGTTCGATAAAAGTA
Organism: Pantoea sp. GM_Pan_4; assembly: GCF_026541005.1. NCBI lineage: Bacteria > Pseudomonadati > Pseudomonadota > Gammaproteobacteria > Enterobacterales > Erwiniaceae > Pantoea > Pantoea sp. GM_Pan_4. Next base: position 1,162,910 of record NZ_JALNUZ010000001.1, on the reverse strand, counting down.
ATGAATATTCAGAGTTGTTCGAAAGACTTTACGATCAACCCACCCAACGGCGTGAGTTTATTGAGAATTGTATCGTTCAAGGCGCGCCATCTTGGGGATATGTATATTTAGTAAATTTGTTGAAGTTAAAGCATTTTAATACAATATTTACTACTAATTTTGATGACCTCATTAATGAGGCTTGTTATACGTTTTCGAACAACCTCAGGCCAGTTGTTTGTGCTCATGATTCCAGTATCAAAAGTATTCGCTTGACATCTAATCGCCCAAAAATCATTAAACTTCATGGGGATTTTTTGTTCGACAATATAAAAAACACAATAAGGGAATTGGAATCGCTTGAAGATAACATGAGGGCTAAGTTTAGGCAGTATGCCAATGAATTTGGCATGATTGTTGTAGGGTATGCAGGGAATGATAGATCTATTATGGATACCCTCAACACACTATTGCACTCTGACTCATGTTTTCCTCATGGAATTTATTGGTGCATTCGGAAAGGGACTGTTCTTTCAGATGAGCTTAACAACTTAGCCAGATTTCCAAGATTTCACTTGATTGAGATTACTGGTTTTGACGATTTTATGGCGGAACTTCATAATGCATTAGGTTGTAAGTTGCAGGATGAGGTCACAAATCCTTATTTTGCTCTTGCCAGAAAGCTCGATAAATACTTTCCTCAATATACAGATCCAGATGAAACAGATAACGACAGTGAAATAATTAAAGCTGATATGAATCTTTTGGCAACTCATGTCCGAAGAGTTGATGCGGTTCTTACATCTCTCAAAGAGCTTAGTAAAAAAGTTGAGAACCTTGAGATTGACCTACCACCTGATGGGACCACTAACGCATTGCTCAATCTTGTCAGGGATGCTAATTTCGCTAAAGACGGAGAGCAGTTTCATATCTTTGCCACGCCGAGTATTCTTTTGGCAAGAGGTGCTTTTTTTAGCGAGGAATATTCAGAGGCATTACATCATATAGAAAAGGCGTTGAAAAATACTCCTTCACTTTCTGTTTTAGCCTTATATGTAAAAATTGGATCTAAATTAAAAAGTAATGATGACATTGATAAGGCACTGATAGATATTTACACATATCATCCTTTAAATGATAATGAAATTCGTGAGCTTATTAGCTCTTCTGTAGAACTTATTGAAGATGGTTTTTATGATAAGTCTTTGGAACTTCTCGACTGGTTGGATAAGAAGGCCACAGTAGATAGTAACAAAAGCTTCATTTTCTTGAATAAGATTCTCTGCTATAAACTTAAAAAGGTCACGCTAACTCCTGAATTGAAAGATTTGGTGGAAACAAGGCTTCTCAAAGCTGGTGAAAGTAAAAATACATGGGAAGCCTTTGGCTATGCGATCTTAAGCGATAATACTGAGGCTATTCTCACTGTTGCGGAGTTGTTAAGTGAGCACGAGATGAATGCGGTTCTCACTCACGCCATGCCAATCTTTACCTTGATTAATTCAGATGTTTATGAAAGGTTGATGGAGTTAGCTATCGGCAAAGGTTTTGATGTTCCAGAAGAATTAATTGATGAAGTGGACACTGTTGCTGAATTGCCAACAAAAATTTTTGATCCTTCTTCTGATAATCACATTGATAGCACGACAAGCACAGAAGACCTTGCTAAGCTCGTTAGTATGGATGTGGCAAATCAGGAACCTTTGAGCACTGAGGAGCCAGAAAAAAAATCTCAGGAAAATCAATAGATAAAGATTTTATTGTTTGAAATTCATATTTTTACCAGCTGATAAGGAGATTTGTGTGAAAGAGACCGCATCAAGCAAGACAAGAGATTTGAGCGAAGAAGCCCTGAAGGCTTTAAAAAAAATATTCAATAAGTAATTGAAAACCCACCGAAAGGTGGGTTTTTTGTTGCTATTTTTCATGCGTCCCGACAAATGGTCATGCTGATGGTCACCCTCACTCAACAACAAACTGAGTGAACTCTTGGGCGCTGTTGCTCAGGCCAAAGTCACGCAGCTCAAAAATGATATCTTCTCTCTGTTCTGGCGGCAGCTTAGAGATGATTAACCCTATCACCATCTTGAGCTGAACAATCTCAGCCTGGGCGTCGTCCAGATTGTTGAGTGCGCACTGAAGCTGGATGCGTTTGTTGACGGTAGGCATGAGCTCTCCATGTTGTCGATAGCAGTGAATACAAAATATCGTGAACGAGCATGCTAGAGCAACCGGCAGGGTGTAATGTTTGCACCACCTTGCGCCCGCTCCATGCTACGATTTGCCCACTGTTATTTATGGGGATATGTACATGAAGAAAACTATGGCTCTCATAGCGTTACTGGCTTTGCCAACTTCAACATTGGCGGCAGACGGCCCATATCTTTTTGAGTTTATTGCAAATAAGGAAACCGGCAGAGCATACCGTACACTAATTGCAAAGCAAAAACTGCCTGACTGGGTGAAAGACGGAGGGACCAGTACGCCAGCAAATGAGGTGACCATTAAAGGAGTGAGATATCTTGCATTGTCCGGTTGCAAACCTCACAACTGTCCCGCTCAATCGATAGCGGTTCTTTACGCAATTGATAAAGGCGATATCCATGGCGTCTACTCTGAATACGATATGACCAATGATCGTCAAACCCTGAAGTGGATGAATATCGACCCGATTGACTCAGATAGCATGAGAGGCGTCCTATTCAGCAGGCTTGGTGGGAACGTATCAAAGTAGGATTTCGTGGGAATTAATAGTAAAAAAGACCCGCGCTGCGCGGGCTAATCTGGAGTCTATATTATAGTTATGCACCAGGGTAAGTGCCTGATTGCCATGATTACATAGTGATTAAAGCAGACACAACAATATTGTAACGTGTCGCACTTTTGGCAAAAAAAGCCCGTGTTATACGGGCGCAAATTCGTTCAAAATGAGAAATACCTCTCGAGCGCAACACGATTGCTGTGTGTGCTTCGTCTCTACAGTAGCAACAATCTTTTACATGATCAAAAAATAATCAGCTGTAGGATTAAACTGAACGAATTGCGCATCCCGGAGGGAGGGAGCCTCCGTCATCTCAAGGTGTGCCCGGATACCATATGATTATAGAAATCCCAATAACTAGCAGAATTATTGCTGAACATGCTGATATCAAAGCCAAACGATTGAGTGATTTGTGTAGAATGATCATCCTTTCATCCTTTCATCCTTTCATCCTTTCATCCTTTCATCCTTTCATCCTTTCATAAGAGTGGCTTACAACGACACATCTCACCCGCCAGGAGCGTAGGCTCCGCTAGCTATGAACCAAATTAAGAGGGCAATACCAGCCACAATGATCGCTATAGGGAATAAATAGCCAATTTTCATCATTTGTTATCCCTTCGATAAAGCGTCCACTCTTCAACTCTTTCACCAGTGGGCAATGTACAAAAACCGCTCTCGCCAGTTTCGTTTTTGACTATTTCTAACGCCCCACCAACCTTTTGACAATAAACCGATGCTGGGTTAGCCATGACAACTGAGGCTGGCTCATTTTTATCAGAACTGCATGCAGCTAAAATTAATGTCAGTGGGATAATCGCTATTTTTTTCATCTTATATCCTTAGTAATCACTGTTTTTGCTGGTAGGTCTCTTCCTTGAGATGCTTCTTCCTGCCCGCTCCCCAGCGTGGCTAAGCCATTATACTAATTCGCTTAAGCCATTGATCCCACCCTGACAGATGATCAGTGGTGTACGTGAAGAATTCGATGCCACCAGCAGCATTTCGCATAAAGAATGCCTGAGCGTTCACTGTAAAAAGGAAGGGTGAGAACTGCTGATTGACCAACAGACGATTGAAAATGACGATGTTACAGTTTGGCCGCCAAAACGGCGAGCCATTAAACCGACACACTCTATACACTATCCGCACCGACGTAGCGCAAGCCCTGCTGGCCAAAGAGCGTCACCGCCTAAGAATGAGCGCACCAGAGTTCAGATGGCCAAAGCCGGCTGTGGTGAGAAATATTAAGCGTTAGGTTTTAAATGCTTGTCGAGCGTCTCTTTAAGAAAGATAGCTGTATTCCCTAATGAGCTGATATCTAACACCTGCTGTGCATGAAAAGTTGCCGTATCACCGATATTAATAGTTAACGAAACGTCCAGACCATCGAGGACCGGCATATTCGGAGCATTGCTATGCGATGCTAATGTACGTGCCAATTTCTCGATTTTGGTAGATTCTGCATCGCTGATGGCCACAGTTAAGCATTCGGGCTTAGAGTTGATACTGGAAAGGTAAGTATATGAGAGGGCGTTTCCCTTAATTGAATAGTGTTCTTGTGGATTAAAGGGTGCAGATGTTAGAGAAAACTCAAACCATACATTTTGCTTCGATGATTCATAGATCCTGCATTTTTCCTGGGCTTCCGCTTTGTCTAATCTGTAAAAGCTATAGCCAGCCAGAGCCAAGGCACTAATAAGCGATATCCCTCCTCCGCTTCCTACGCCGCCATGGTGTGAGCAAGCTCCCTGCATACCAATTGACGATGAATGCCAGCCATCTGCACACCCACCTCCCAATAAATCTTTCATTCCAAAGAACACAGTAACAAACACAATACCCGGAACTAACCAAAAGCTTTTTTTCATTTTTCATCCATGCAACATCAACAAACCTAAAAGATCAGGCTACTCATTTCTGGGCATGGCCGCATCAACTTTCGCTTTATGGTCTGCCTGACGTTTCCATGCACTATAGATATCTTTATCCCAAGCTTTTCCCGCTTTAGTCTGATATCCGGCTTCATTAAGGCGTTCTGCAATGATACGACCATTATCAAAACCCTGACGGATGGTTTCCGAAGCAATACGGATCACTGCTTCCTCATTGTATGGCAAAGGTGGGATGCCTTGCTTCCCGCCAATCAGAGCTGCGGCAGCCAACTCCATTCGCTCTACCAGAGCCATCATGCGAGCGTCCGGATTACTCTCTGGCAGGCTCAGTTTCTGCCGGATGGCATCGACCAGCCAGGCGGTTTTATCTCCATCAGCAGCATTCACAGCGCCAATAAAAGCCTCGCTTAATTCAGCAGGCACACGGAAGGTAACGGACAGGGATTTTCTCATAACGCACCAGATAGAGGGAACAGGCGGCCATTTTACCACCGTAAGACAATGTAAGACATTAAAATGTGTTGGTTCAGATCGCACAGTTGTTGGTTCAATTCGGGGTTGTGTTGGTTCACTTTTTTAAAATTAATCCTTTTAAAACAATCATCTTTACAAATTGAACCAACTGAACTAACTGAACGACACGTTTTTATTTATTTGTATAGAGAGAAAAAACTACTTCCCTCCTACAATAAGAAAACGTCATTAGCAAAACTAATAATCGCCTCATCTTTGAGTTTGTCTGTCCTGATTGGGCTGTAGTGCGCAAACTTCCCAGGCGTTCATTCTTCAGATTTCAGGCTATAGCGACATACCACACACGTCATGCCATTCCTGACCTCTCGGTGAGAGGACTTTGTCAGTAGCCCAAAAGATACCATCAGCTCCAGAGATCGGCGCACCGATTCACGCCTTATGGGGTTTTTGTATTCATCTGGCCCATGAAGCAAATATGAAATGCCATAAACATCATACGGTGGCGGTCCGATTATGTTGGCTATAGAGGTAAGTCTGGCGGGTTCAAAGTAGCTGAGTATGGTTTTCTTGTGTTTTGTCATATGCATTAGAAAAATCTCATGTAGCTCCGTGGTTAATCGCTCCTATACAGCTGCTTATGTTCTAATGTCATGAGCGAGCAGTATTGATTTCTGTAAATCTTCCTCAATTTACCCTGTCGAATTCACCTTCAATATAATTATCACTGCCATCACGATCACGCATTACCAGACACTGACCGATGAGCCCGTATCGGGAACAGTTACACCAGACACCTTTACCTGCCCCAGACTGCGTGCTGTCCTGCCGCTGCTCATAGCTGGTGATCTTCTCCAGCAGCCCATCGTTAACCATCGCCTCCAGCGTTCTCCTGGCTGATTCCATGTGATGCCGTGATTTGAATGAGTTCATGCCACTGAGAAGATATGCGACCCCGGATACATCAAACGGCGGCGCACCAATCGTACCAGTTACCCATTCGCGGTGTTCAGGATCAAAGAAGCTCAGTATCTCTTTTTTACGGCTGGTCATTCTCATGGCTGATCGGTTCCTTAATGTAGGAGAGATCTATCATACAATAAGGATTTCAGCTTATCGCGTTATGCAGTGAGTTGAATGCGCCTGTGGTGGATGAAAAACAGTCAAAATGAGGTGTCACAAAAACATTTGGGGGTATCTTTGGGGGTATGTGTGATTTTGAAACCTATAAATAATGTTATTAAACAATAGATTGTTTTTTATTATTCAATCCTGTAGGGGTGCCATCTTTTATTCTATTAACATCCTTTCTAGTCTACTTTCCTCTTAATTTCAGCACATAACACTTTTCTATGGTCCAGTTTGGTCCAAGGTCACCTATTGCGATCTTGTTCCGATTGGGGGGCTGGTCAGGAGCACTTTCTTTGATGATTTTTCACCTGTCCTTGCTTCCATAAAATTTTCATTAAGAGTGAGCTTCCTGTGCTTCTGGGGGGGCTGGTAGGGGAAGGACCAACAGTCTGGGGGAGAAGGTCTTCTTTCTCAAGACCTTGGATGATGCGAGTGCTGATGAGATTTTCATTTCTTCCAAGATAGAGTTGGCCATGTAGTAGATCTATACGGGAGGCAATGATGTGTATGTGCTGCCCAGCTTTATCATAATGCATGACATAACAGCGAAGGTGGTTTTTGCTGAATCCCATTCTTTCCATATAGTTATCAGCAAATGTCTTCCACTGTTCATTGGTAAGCGAATCACCACAAGTTAGACGAAGTGAGTTGTGCCATACTTGTTTTTGACATCCTTTCGGACCTTCTGTGTTGCTATGAACTCAGAAGTCAATTCATCGACAGTTAAGCCTACCAGGTTACCTCCTATCTCTATTGGATCAATTTTGTGATGGCGAGTAGGGGATAGGGCATAAAAAAGATGACACCTCGGAAGTTCTTTCCCCTTTTTATCCTATCCATACCTTTTCATGTCTGCTCATTACTTGTCGAAATTGAGTAGTGCATCTCGGACATGCGATAGCTTTACTTTCAGTGCATTTACTTCCTATGACAGCGGCTGAGAGTCTGTTCCTCTGTTCCTCTGTTCCTCTGTTCCTCTGTTCCTCTGTTCCTCTGTTCCTCTGTGGCTCAGAAACGAAGTTAGGTCTTTAAGTTTTTGCTAAGAAGCTGTGAGCTATTGCCATGCATCCAGGTTCAATTCGGGAACTATTAACTGTAGTTGTTGAAGTGCTTAAGATCTCAACCAGCTACTTCTGCTGAGTTGTTTCCTTAATTTATTTACTTGAGCAAGCTCTGTATCATTTAAGCGAACAGTTACGGTGTGCTTGCGAAGACGATTTGGTGATTATTTTTTGACTGAGTATTCTCAGTAATTAAAGACGAGAATTCTTTATCGAATAGATTATTAAATTTTTTTCATATCAACTCCTGTTAATATTAGGTATATAGCAAAATCTTAAATCATGTGTAAACTAACAGCATAATATGCTTCTGTGTCAATAATTTATGTACAAATTTTGATTTTAAATTTTGCTTTTTCAACTGAAAAGTAGAAAAAGCAAGGCAACTAAGCATCGCTCAGTTAGCCCTTGCTTGAAGAATAAACAATATTGATGCATTTGCTCACTAAGTAATATAAGATTAGATTTAGATGAGGGGATTTAAGCTGCTGATTTGGGGGGGGTATGATTGTGATGATAGCTGGTGTGTATGGTGCTGGCAAAAGCACCATATGTAAGAGGTTATCACTTGAACTAAATCTAAAGTTCTTTAGTGCAAGCGAATTGATCAAGTCAGAAAGAGGTTCAGTTACTTGGTGTGAGAACAAGAAAACAGATAAAATCGAAAGTAATCAACAATATTTAGTAAATGCAGTAAATAAGCTGAAAAGAGTTGACTTTTTATTAGATGGTCATTTCTGTTTATTAGATGGTGAAGGTAATATAATTAAGTTGAATTTTAATGTAATTAATAAACTAAATCTAGGGGCAATACTTCTGCTTAAAGAAAATGCAGAGGTAATTTGCAAAAGATTGTTAACAAGAGATAATAAGTTTTGGGATGAGATTACTTTAAGTGAATTATTGCACGTTGAGGAAGAGCAGGCTTCCAAATTTGCTATAGAAAACAACATTCCTTTTGAATCTTTTTATTCTTCCGATTATTGCGAAATAAAAGGTTTTATCTCAAGTTTATATAAGGAAGGGACTGTTAATGAGTAATATTAAATATGAATATTTCAGAGACTTAGATTTGAATGATGTATTCTTTGATTCTTTAAAGGCCAGTTATCACGAATTCCCAAATTGGTTCATTCAGAAGGCTAGGGAAAATGCAAAAGCATACGTATTCTTAAATGGTAAAAAAAAGCTAGATGCTTTTATATATCTCAAGCTTGAGAATGAAATGGTTAAGGATATTGAACCATCATTACCTATTGGGAATGTTTTAAAAATAGGAACTTTCAAGATTAATGCTCATGGGACTAAATTAGGAGAGCGTTTACTTAAAAAAACTTTTGATCATGCCATTAGCCAAGCTTCGGACTATATTTATGTTACTGTTTTTGATAAAGAAAAGCCATTAATAAGAATTCTTGAAAAGTATGGATTCGAGCTTCATGGTTCTAAAACTACTCGAAACGGCATTGAAAATGTTTATCTAAAAAGAATGAAGGTGGTCACTGGGGATGTAATTAAAGATTTCCCTCATCTTACATTAAGTGAGAAGAAATATTATCTTTTAGCAATATACCCTGAGTATCATTCAAAGTTTTTGCCAGATTCAATTCTTAGGAATGAAAGTCATGACATACTTGAAGATATTTCATATACAAATAGCATCCATAAAATATACATATCTGGAATTAGTAGAACTAAAAACCTAAAAAAGGGTGATGCGATTTGTATATATCGGACAAATAAGGGTGGCAAAGGGAAGGCTTATTTCCGCTCAGTTGTATCTTCAATTGGAGTGGTTGAAGAAGTTAGGCAAATAAAATCATTTTCAAGCGAAAGTGATTTTATGAAATATGTGGAGCCGTATAGTGTATTCAAAAATGAAGAATTAAAAGATTATTTTACTAATAAGAAGAAAAGGTATATAATTAAGTTCACTTACAATGGTGCTCTTAGGAAAAGAATTATAAGGGGCCGTTTAATTGAAGATTGTGGTATCAGCACTAAGACTCGTTGGGATTTTATCCCATTGACAGAAAAACAATTCAGGTGGATAGCAGAAGAAGGGCAAGTAAATGAAGGTATTATTATCGATTAAACCTGAATATGTTAATAAAATTCTTAGTGGAGAAAAAAAATTCGAATTCAGGAAGGTTAATTTTTCAAAAAAAGGAATTACGAAAGTTCTAATTTATGCTACAAAGCCAGTTGGGAAATTAGTCGGTGAGTTTGAAGTGACTGAAATCCATCAGGGATCCCCAGATAGTATTTGGACAATCACTAAGTCCTTCGCGGGTATTGATAAGAAATATTTTGATTCATACTACCAAGGACGTGATAAAGCAGTTGCTATAGCTATTGGAAAAGTTGATGTTTATAAAAAACCATTGGATATAAATTGTTTAGGCGAAAAGGTTTCTCCTCCACAGTCTTTCTGTTACATAAGTAATGATATGGATGAAAAACAATTTGAATTCAAATATATATGATTATGGAGGCATCTCTATGAACAAAAATGCTTTATCTAAAAGAGATGAATTTCTATATAATTTTGGACAGCCATCGATTATTGATAGAAGCTTTTTACTTCAACATTCCTTAATGCCAAAAAAAATTGATGATTTTTTGATGGAAACTTTGGGGGGAGTTAGACTTTACTATCCTGATTTCAAATCTTGGATTAATTATACCGTAATTCCCGGTGTCTTTACTGGGGAACGGTCAATTATACTTGAATATCGACAAAACGATCTTGCTGGATTAGCAATTCTTAAAGATAGTCCGGATGAGAAAAAACTTTGTTGCTTACAGGTTATGCCAAAATACCAAGGAACCGGAATAGGCTTGACTCTGTTTGAAAGAAGTTTTTGTTTTTTAGATACAAAAAAACCTTTGCTTTCCATTTCAGAAGAACAAAAAAATAATTTCTACAAATTATTTAACTATTATGGTTTTGAGTTTGGTGAAGAATATAACGATTATTATAGACCATTAAAAAACGAATTTAGTTTTAATGGTCTATTAAAGTAATTATTTTTTTTTGATTTTATTATATGCTTCAATTGATTTTTTTCGTGCAACAGGTAAGAGCCTATCACCAAAGCAAATGCCAATTCCCAAGATTAGGTAAAATAATTTTGACGAATGAGCATGCTCCCAGTCACTTATAGTTTCCCAAAGTCCACTTCCCATCGCCCCTAATAAAATGACCACTATCATAAAACGAAAAATAGATATAAAATTCGATGTTTTTTTGGTAAAGCGGCCTAAAACAATTAAATCTTTGACACTACTGTTATCATTTTTACTTTTTGCTGTCCATTGATACCCTAAGTAATTTTTAACACTATTTGTATTTTGAAGGGATAATGTATTGTCATTTTTTACATATTCGTTCCATATATCCTCATCCATCAGAGAGCGATATCCATTATAATATTTACTAACAGAGACACACTCTTCATCTTGTATAGTAGTTAAAAAACAGTGAATTTTGCTCAATTTTGGAGGGAATTTTAATTTTTCATTACCATTCAATAGTTCCTCAGGAACACCTCTTAAAACATTAATTCTAAAATCTATTATTCGAGTTTCAGTGCTTGAACTAATTAATGCTTTATCATTTTGAGTGAAGTGAACAGTATAAACGGTAGAAGGTACTTTTTTAATGCGAAATCTAATATATGCTGATTTCCTTTTATCACTTTCCTTAACTGTCTCAAGGTATCTGGGAATTATAATAGTTAAACGAGTGCATTGAGTATCATTACTTAAATGAAGTTCATCCAAAATAAAAGATTGCGAGTTTAAGCGAAATAGAGAGAACGGCATGATGTCTTCGCCATTTTTCCTAAAGCTTATATTGGCAAAATTACCTTCGGCGAATCCATCATAATGAACTACTTCATTAAATATTGCCGCTACGCTTTTTTCACCATTTAATTTTGCACCAAGGTCAAATATATTCTTTTTGTTTAAATGCCAAGGTAAATCAACTACCACTGCTTCTACATTACTGTGATCATAGATCATTACTCCAATGTCCATAAAAGGATAAGAGTGATTAAGCCCAATCTCCCACAAATTAACATGTAATTCATCTTTTTGTTCGGATGATGCAGTATTTTGCTGATCATCGGATGAAGTTAATGTCGCATTTTTTTCAGGATCATTTTTATAACGATATCTTACTATAATTCCCGGAAAAGAATGATTGTTTTGCATTATTTTTATCTCAAAGAGTAGGCTTAGAGAAAGCTAGAATATGATCATTTAGTATAGAACTTTAGGGGTTAACCCAATGATTTTTACAAGTTGTATTATAAGTGTAAATATGCCGATTACATAACATTATTTCTTGATGATTGAGCCCAATAATTGGTTTTAACTATTGAAAACATGTTTTTATGCGGTATGTGTTATGAAAAGTAACTAACTTATGTTTAGCGTAAAAAAATTACTTATGACATAAACCCTTAGGAGAATTTTGGGGCTTTGTCAAAATTGAAATACAAAACAATTCAATAAGAACAATTGCCTACCTTTTAAGTTCCAATTCTGTAGGGGACTAGAAAATCAATTACTTACCAACCTTTTTCAACCTTCAAAATTTCCCGTGGGACAGATTTGGGACACGACTGCCTAAAATCGCGTCAATTTGCCTCGCATGCCTGTCAGATGGTTAGGTGTCAGGTGTGCATACCTGCGAACCATTTCGATGCTCTCTCATCCGCCCATCTCGGTGCTGATGCCAGAGCACAGAGATGGGCGAAACGCCAGCTCACTAAGGCATAAGCACCCTGATGAATTATTCCCGCTGACAGTCAACGTGCGATGCCTTTTTAGACAGGAATTATATACGTTAACCTGACCATTCAGGATAGATGCGATGTTTCCTGCCAGACAGATTTTCTGAACCGCTGTCAGTCAGGCGCGGATGACGATATTCATTGAAAATATTTTAGAAATAATTATGGCACCTGACTCGGGATCGCGTCAGGCCATTCCTGCTAAATACTTACGGCCGTTAATATCAACCTGTCACCTTTTATGCAGGGATGCTAAATAATAATTAATCTTTTTTTTATGGAAATTTCGAACGCTATTTATTTCGTCCTGGTTTAGTGAATTTACGGTTGAATGATAACAGGTGTTTTGCGTTGGTGAGGGGAATGTTTACTTAAGAGGGTTCCCCTGTAATTTTTTCATTTAATCAATGGGTTGTTTTTGTTTTGTGCAAAATAAGAATCCTTGCGCCAGGAAAAGACAAGGGTATCAGCAATAGCATATCAGTGAAAAATTTCCTGGTGCGGGCGGATTTTTGAAGAGCATTGATCATCTGCACGCAACAATGATGTCGCTAAAAATCCTGAGATTAATTTTCCAATGAAAATGTCACTAATATAGCGATACGCAGCCAGCATAAATCTGATTAACTGGTCAGAAATAAATTTTAAAATTAACTATTCCGGGTGATGAATCTGCGTCACACAATGCCGATAACACATTCATATCCGACACTCTCATCTACTTACAGCGAGAATTAATATGAAAATATCCACCCGACTTGCAACGGGCTTTGGCCTGCTTGTTGTACTTTTTATTATCTGTACCGGCATTGCGCTCAACGCTCTGAGTAATGCGAGCAAAGGTATGGACGATGCGGTTAACGTCAAAATGAAAAAGTATCAGCTGGTGCTGGATATGCGTGGCAGCATCAGGGATATGGGCATTGCGGTTCGTAACCTGGCGCTCTTAACGGATATTGAGGCAATGAAGCCTGAATGGGAGCGCGTACAAAAACAAGAAGCGCAGTATATAGCCAGCCGCAAGGCTTTGGCTGAGGTGATGCAGGAGGATTCAACACCGCAGGGGCGGGAAGTCATGAGCCGCATTACTGAAGCTGAGGAGCCTGCACTTGCGTCGCTGAAGCAGGCTGGCCGGCTCGGGCTTGAAAATCGTGCTGAGGAAGCCACTGCCTATCTGCTGAACGTCACGCGCCCGGTGCAGAGTACCTTGCTCAAAGCGCTTAATGACATGACGCTGGTTCAGATGAAAAATACGCAGTCCGCTGTTGAAACCAACAGTCAGGCGACACGCCGGGCATCGCTGATCCTGATGTTGCTCGCGGCTGCATCAGCACTGCTGGCAGTGGGAACATGCGTTATGACCATTCGCGTACTGATGCGCCAGCTGGGCGGTGAGCCAGTGCAGGCACAGACTCTTGCGGCGACCATTGCATCTGGCGACCTGACGACGTCTGTAACGCTGCGAAACAATGACAGTACCAGCCTGATGGCTTCTCTGGATAACATGCAGGCAAACCTGCGTGGTCTGGTATCAAAGATAAAAGACTCTGCTGCTTCAGTGGCGCTGGCGGCGGATGAGATATCACAGGGCAATACAGAATTGTCATCCCGCACCGAGGAACAGGCTGCAGCGCTGCAGGAAACTGCGGCCAGTATGGAGCAGCTTACCGCCACCGTGAAAAGTAATACGGCCGGTGCGCAGCAGACCGCTGGGTCTGCCCGGGATGCGGCAACGCTGGCACGCGCAGGTGAGGCCGACGTACAGCGTATGTCTGAAACCATGAATGAGATCTCATTGAGCGCGACAAAGGTACGGGACATCACCTCCGTGATCGAAAGCATTGCCTTCCAGACCAACATTCTGGCGCTCAACGCAGCGGTGGAGGCCGCCCGGGCAGGCGAAGAAGGACGCGGTTTTGCCGTGGTTGCCGGTGAAGTCAGAACGCTTGCACAGCGCAGTGCAAATGCTGCTCGCGACATCAAACAGCTGATTGAACAGGCCGTTGAGCAGGTCGAAAGCGGCGTTGAGGTGGCAGCAGGTACAGGGCAGAGCATATTGAAGATTGTCAGCATGGTGGGCGAACTGGCAGAGGCCATGGATAATATTTCACTGGCTTCTTCAGAACAGATGCAGGGCATTTCTCAGGTTAGCATTGCGGTAAGTCAGATGGATGGTGTCACGCAGAATAACGCTGCGCTGGTTGAAGAGTCCTCTTCGGCGTCTCAGTCTCTCTCTGAGCAGGCGCACGCTCTGCGGGGGATGGTGGACACATTTCGTGTCTGACGTAAAAGGGCTCAGCGTTCCTGAGTAGAAATCAGACTAAGGACGCCCAATAAATCACTTGCATATTGGGGATTGAGTCGGGTGGGGCGGAAAGATCTTTGCTGAATTTATTCTGCAGCCGTCCCGACCTTTCAACAGAAACCTATCCCTGCATGTCAGGCTGGCCAAAACACGCTGGCCTTATTTCGCAACCTTTGATGGGGTCTGCGAATTGGCTTGAGACGTTACGCTGTTTATTCTCACATCTATAATGCGGTCGGTTGCTGGGTTGTGAGTATTCGCTGCCAATGCGAAAGCAACCCGATAGCAGGCACGGTTTCCGCAATCTGTCCGGGATGCTATAAATGCATAAATGATCTGCATGGATGCCATGATGAAAAAAACACTCTCACTTATCGCCGTCATGTTATTCGTCGGCTGCCAGTCCCATACTAAACAAACAGCAAGGCAGTCATTCAGGTTTCCAACCGCTTCCGAGATAAGAAGCGAGTGCGAATCGCAAACCTACTCGCAAATAGCAAATAAAGATACTCATCTGTGGCTTTGTCAGGCCGTTACCGCAATACAGTATCGGTTTTTTGACGCGAACTTATATCACGGTAAGACCTGTGATTTGGTCATTACGCAACCCTTAGGTCAGCCACCGACAAACGTCACTGCGCAGGCCGGAGATGCTGATCTGTGCGCCGTCGCTATCGATGCGGTAAAGCAGGCGATAGATGCCAATACCTTTCCCATGCGGCCTGCGTATCTGAAAGAAAAGATACCGGTGCGTTTTGCGCCCTGACTGGCTTTCTCCCGATCAGACCGTTGCTGCATAAGCGTAACCATAGGTAACAAAGTTTGCCGTTTAACCCCTGTATATCACGCCGTCAGTTCTGCCAGGCTATGCTCAGCATTACTGACATAACACGTATCTTTATGGAGATTTACGGCAATGAAAAAACAGTGGATTGCGGCCCTGGCAGCGGCAGGCCTTCTTTTAGTGGTTAGCGCCCAGGCAGAGGCAAAAGGCTGCCTGAAAGGCGCTGTCGCTGGCGGCGTGGCAGGTCATCTGGTTCATCATGGCGTTGCCGGTGCGGCAGCGGGCTGCGCGGTGGGCCACCACATGGCCGCCAAAAAACAGAAAGAGGCGGAACAAAAGCAACAGTAAACCGCGGGTGGCGGGTCACGTAAAACTGGTGTCAGGCTCTTTCATCGAACCAGTTCTGAAACCCCGCTATTGCATCAGGCATCATGTCGCGTGCGCGTTCCATAATCAGGGTCTCCGCAGAGCGTAGTCCGTTCTGCGGGTGCGAGGACTCGCACAGTGCCAGAGCCAGGTCTGAAGCATCAAGCATCGCCAGGTTGACTCCGACGCCAACCGGCGGCATCAGGTGAGCGGCATCGCCAATCAGGGTGATGCCCGGCCGCGGTGCCCAGCCAAAATCGGCAGGCAGGCTGTAAATCGGGCGTCTGACATAGTCACCGGTGGCGTTCACCACCAATTGCAGGGAAGCGGCCCAGTCGCGGTAGCTGTCGCGCACCCAGCCGGTGAGGCTGGAGGAGGCTATGTGTTGATCGATGACATCAGGGGCGCGCTTCATCGCCGCATAGACGCAAATCCTCCCGCCGCCGTTGCGTTGCGTGACCAGCGCCTGCGCACCGCCAAAGCTGAACGCGGTCCCGTTGCCGGCAATGCTGTTGATTTGGTCGGACGGGTGATCTATCCAGCCTTCGAAAAAGGTAATGCCGGTATAAACCGGACGTACCGGCGTCAGGTAACTGCGGACCCGCGACCAGGCACCGTCAGCACCAATCACGATATCGGCTTCGTAGCGCCTGCCGTTTCTGAATACCAGCCCGTGCGCTTTTTGCTGGCCATAGTCAACGTAATGCAGTTTGTGATCCCCCTGCAGGGTCTGCGGTAACAGGGCGCTCAGCAGCAGGTTTTTCAACTCGCCGCGATCGATCTCCGGTTTATCCATTTCACCTTCCGGCGTGAATCTGTCGGCCTCAACTTCTCCGGTAAGGTAATTCAGCATCCGGCTTTCCTGATCCTCATGCCTGGCGATACTGATGAACTGCTCCAGCAGGCCCGCTCTGCGCAGTGCCGCCTGGCCGCTGTCAGCATGCAAATCAAGCGAACCGCCCTGACTCCGTGCAGCATCCGCCGGCTCATCCTCAAACACCGTTACGTTAAAACCGTGGCGCTGAAGAATCACGGCCGCCGTGAGGCCTGCCGGGCCGCCGCCCACGATAGCGATAGTCAGTTTGTCCGACATGTCTGTTCTTCCCCGATGTAAAGCGGATACTGTATAATCACAAAGTTGACATATCAACTACGCGACGGGATAAATAATGGGCAGCACAGAGATTTCAGACGCAGAGTGGCAGGCATGGCGCGGATATCGCCGGCTTGCTGAAGTCATCACCGGACGCATTGTCAGAGAGATCAATGAGGCGACCGGGTTGTCCGGCCCGGATTTCATGATCCTGATGGAAATCAACCGCAGTCCGCAGGGCGTACTGCTGCAGCGTGAGCTGCTGGAATACCTTGAATGGGACAAGTCGCGGCTATCGCACCAGCTTTCACGTATGACCGCCCGGGATCTGGTACAGCGCAGCCGCGCGACTCGCGCAGGGATTTCAGTCCGCATGACAGAGGCCGGGAGCCAGCTGCTTGCTACAGCGCGGCCGATACATGCCGCGGGCGTGCGGCGAAATTTCCTCGATTTGCTGACGCCGGAAGACATCGAAGGGCTGATCGCCATCACCGGGCGGTTACGGCAGTCAGCCAGCGGTTTTATCGAATAATTCCCGGCCGATCAGCTTCAGACACTCCTTCTGCAACCTGCACAATCGCGGCAGCCGTTGAAGGGATTATGTGAAAGATTAATTAAAACAGGGGCTTGTATTTTTCGCGCTGTCAGGCTGTTGACAGCCTCTTCGTGCTGGCCCTAAATTGAGCGGTCGCTCTAATTTTGAGCCTGGTCCTGCCGCTGATGGTGAAAACAATGTTACTGAGAGCCTCCTCCCGTTTCTGGCGTTATTTGATGAAGAACCTTCTGACGTATGCTGCCATTCTGCTTGCCGGCGGGTTAGCCACCGCGAATATGGCCAGTGCTGCCGTCACCCATGTCGCTATCTATCGCGGCGGTGCCGGCTGTCCGGGCTGCTCCGAAATGGTCCGTAAATCGCTGGAACAGAGCGGTCTGCCGCTGGACATCGCTTATGTCGGAGAGCAGGAAAAAATAAAGGTCACGCAGGATAACCTCGCCAGTTTTGATGTGTACATCCAGCCCGGAGGCGGGCAGGACATCCCCGGCGCCTTTGCTGCGCTGGGCGACGAAGGGGCTGAGGCCATACGCAAATTTGTCCGCAATGGAAAAAGCTTTCTCGGATTGTGCATGGGCGCGTATCTGGCCGATGAAAACTGGCTGGGGCTGATCCCCTCATCGCTGGACTCTGAAGTCATGCGCAAGGGGACTAACATACCCGACGAAGGCGATTACGTTGTCGATGTTGTCTGGCAGGGGAAAACCGAAAAATTTTATTATCAGGATGGTCCTTACCTGAATGCCGAAGACGCGCACGGCTTCGTCGCTCTGGCGCGCTATGCCAACGGTGATATCGCGCTGGCGAAATATACTTACGGTAAAGGCACGGTGCTCCTGAGCGGACCGCATCCGGAAGCGGATGAAAGCTGGATGGCGCCGGAGAAAAACAATCCGGCCTACACCTCAGCCGGCAGCAAGATGGCCAGGCTGTTTAATGATTTAAAGCCAGGGAGGTAAGCGGCTATGTGGAAAAATCCCTGCTAGCGACAAAGTTTCTGCAAGGCGGCCATTATCTCAAGAAAAAAATGTGTCCGCTTATCCGCAGAGTAGTTAAGAATAAGCGCGCTTGAGTAACCGTCAATCAGGGCGTGAAGATTACGCGCCACCTCGTCTTTACCTGCTTCGCTGAGGTGGCCAAATGCCTGGCCGGATAAGCCCTGACGGATGATCGCCGTCCACGTCTGCGTGCTGGAGAGCAGCAGCTGCTCAAATTGCTTATCCCTTGCCGCCAGCGGCCACAACTCGAGGTAGATCAACCAGTGAGAAGCCGGCCCGTCTGGCAGGAGAAAATCCACCAGCGCACGAAAAAAGGCGTCATGCTGTGAATCATCCCTCTTTTCACTCTCTACAGAGAAAGCGGCAACGTCCTCATCCAGCATGAAAGCAATCGAGTCCAGCCTCAGCGCATCCCAGTTTTTGAAATAGTGGTAGATATGGCTGCGGGATATGCCCAGCGTATTGGTCAGATCGCGGGTTGAAACATTGTTGAAGCCGCGCTCCCGAAAAAGCTGCAGCGCCGCGAGAATGATATTTTTCTTAACCGTTTCTTTTTTCACGTTCAACCTTAAAAGACACCGTTGTCCTGAACCTTAATTCAGCAACCTGTCACCGGACCTGCCTTTCTGCGTTACGCCTCAGCGTGTTTCTCATTAACCAGCCAGCGTACCTTAGCAGAAAATTTTCCCCCTGTCGGGGGCGGGATTGCAGCAGGCCAGCCAGGGGGGAGCGTAGTGCGAGGGCGCGGCTGCGGCGCAAACATGCGCTGTGCAGTCAGGGCTGTGCAGAATTTTATTCAGTCGCCATCCGGCAAAAATCGTGACCAGTCTCACACTTTCTCGTTTCTGACTATACTCAAACCTCCTTTTTATCCCGTCATTGACCAGGTCTTGAATCACCCATGGACGATAGCAAGCACAATCCTTCGCAGTCTCAATCCGATGATAGCGGCAGCCTGACATTTACTGTTCAGCAGCGCCTGTTTTTTGTGGTGTTAGTCGCCACGATGGGCGCGCTGGCGTTTGGCTACGACACCGGCATTATTTCCGGCGCGCTGCCCTACATGACGCTGCCCGCCGCGCAGGGCGGTCTCGATCTCACGCCATTTACTGAAGGGCTGGTGACTTCTGCGCTCACCTTTGGCTCGGCGCTCGGCGCGTTCATCAGCGGTTATGTCTCGGACCGCTTTGGTCGCCGTATCACGTTACGCAGCCTTGCCCTGTTGTTCATTGCCGGGGCGTTAGGCACCACGGTTGCGCCGAATCTGGAAATCATGGTGGTGATGCGCTTTATTCTGGGTTTTGCGGTGGGCGGCGGATCGTCAACGGTTCCGGTCTTTATCGCTGAAATTGCCGGGCCTAAGCGCCGGGCACCGCTGGTCAGCCGCAACGAACTGATGATTGTGTCAGGGCAACTGCTGGCTTATGTCGTCAGCGCCGCCATGAGTTTATTACTGCACGATCCGGGCATGTGGCGCTATATGCTGTCGCTGGCGATGATCCCCGGCATTCTGCTGTTTATTGGCACCTTTTTTGTCCCGGCCTCACCGCACTGGATGGTGGCAGAAGGGCGCTTTAATGAGGCGCTGCGTATCCTGCGCAAACTGCGGGAAAATCCGCGCGAGATTAAAAAAGAGATGGCAGAGATGCGGCAGAATGCCCGCGAAGCCCGTCAGGGGCCACCCGCGCGCGAACTGTTAAAAGAAAAATGGATCGTGCGTCTGCTGCTGCTGGGTTGCGGCATGGGCATCGTCGCGCAGTTTACCGGCGTCAACGCCTTCATGTATTACACGCCAGTCATTCTGAAAAGTACCGGGCTGGGCACCAGTGCTTCGATTGCGGCTACCATCGGCAACGGGATGGTATCGGTACTGGCCACCTTTGCCGGCATTAAAGCCATCAGTCATTTCGGCCGGCGCCCGATGCTGATGACCGGGCTGGCGGTGGTGATTGCGATGCAGCTGGCGCTGGGGGCGGTGCTGGTTCTCATGCCACAAAGCCTGACGCAAAGCCTGCTGGCGCTGGCGTGTATTCTGGTGTTCCTGTTCTTTATGCAGATGTGCATTTCCCCGGTTTACTGGCTGCTGATGTCGGAGTTGTTTCCGATGAAAGTTCGCGGGGTATTAACCGGTTCAGCGGTAGCGTTTCAGTGGATATGCAACGCCGTGGTGGCGCTGGCGTTTCCGCCTTTGCTGTCGCTGGTGGGTAATAAGGCGTTCTTTATCTTTGCCGCAATCAACGTAGCTTCCCTGGTGTTTATTGCCGTGATGTTGCCGGAAACCCGGGGGAAATCACTGGAAGAAATTGAATCCCACATGCGCGAGCATTTTGGTGAACCTGCGGATCAAGCCGCGTCATCAGGCTGAATCGTCGTCATGCTGCGGCAGGTTGCGCCAGCGCCTGCCGACAGAAACCTTTGTCGCGGCACCCGCCGCGGCATTTTCCATGCTCGCTAAAATAAATCCTGTTACAGGCTTCATTTCAGAACTTACCTGCACCGGTTCGCTCAATAGGGTCTACAGTGTGACGTGAGGTTCTCATCAACGTGAAATGGAGGAAGTAAATTTGTCTATTCAACACGACGGGAAAGGGCACGTCATTATTGGCGAAGCGGCACTAAGCCTGGCTTTGGGCAAAAAGAAGATCAGCGTTAATACGCTTATCGACGAGCTCAGACACATGAAACGCGCTGGCGGCAGCGACACACGCCTGTCCGCGATTTCAGAGGCGATCGGCTGGCTCAGAAGCTTTGATGAGCCTGAGCAGGCCGCGATCCATGTGCCGTACCTGCAGACGCTTGCAGGCCTGAACGACGAGAAGAACTGACGCCATAAGACGTAGTCCGGCTCTGACCGGAAGACGACAACGTAGATGACCTCATCGGACGCGCGTTAGCGTGTACCGGCCGGAGAAAACTGTCAGGGATGACGTCTTCACCACCATCAAACCTCGTATTAACGATTTTCGGCAACGCGGCATGTGGCAACGGATGCGGGCTTTAGCGACGGATGTGCAACGCGCTGAAGGTGAGCGGATGAATCAAACGATCAGCGACCAAACAGCATCGCCAGCAGGGAACGTGCCTGTTCCGCTTCGACGTCATCGTCCGTGTCATTGATGTGCCCGATAAGCTTGAGGCAGATCGCGGTGCGCGTCAGCCGACGTTCCTGACGCAAAATTTCAACGGTGATGCGTCCCAGTAGCGCAATCTGGCGAGGATCGGTGACCTGACTGAAGTAACCGGCTAGTCCGGTATTGTGACAAGGCGGCAGCCCGTTGTTTCTCATTTGTCCACCTGCAGCACTCGATCATCTTGTAGGGCGCAAAGTAACCGATACGATATCGTCTGTACAGCAACAATCCTCATACCGTGTCAGGTAATCAGCGGGTTGTCCAAACCGATACCGTTTTTCCTGCAGCTGAGCCCAGCCATCATGCCGGTTATTTCAGCACGTAAGCCCCTGAGATTAAGGTGTTAGCATTTTTTGCACAAGAATGTAGCTAATACAGAAACAGTATTGCTGTACAAGTTTTATTTCTTTGTATAAGTTTACGCACAGAGAGAAGCGACGGTATTTTAACCATCTGAGGGGATCATCATGCGTCAGAATGTTGCAAAATTTCCAGACAGCGCCAGTGAGATTGCCCGCTATTTCAGTAGAGCGACAGCACCTACTCAGCAGGAAACGCTGGGGCAGATTGTCGTTGAGATCCTGCGCGCAGGAAAAAACCTCAACCGTAAGGCGATCTGCACCAAACTGCTGAGACGCCTTGAGGTCGCGGCGAATTATGAAGAAGAGCGTCATTACCAGACGCTGATTGGCATGCTGTTTGAACGCTGATACGAAAAGGGATAATCGGTGGTACCTGCAGCATGCGCTTTATGACCCGGGAAGGGTCAGCCACTTGTCCGAAAGGGCACAGTCCCGCAGGGGGTGGGCATGCAGAGAAGTCAAATTGAACGTTTAACCGAAATCGTTCTGGGCGAGGCGGTGGTCAGGCTGCTCGATAATAATGAACGAATCAATGTGGCGACCGTTTCAGCGCGGCTCCGGTCAATGGCCGCAGAGGAATTTAATCCCGACCGTCTGGAGGCGATCAGGATCGCCATCAGGGAGCTGCAGATGCAGTCAGCAGCCCGGGAAAATCGTGAAAAGCCGATGGCTGCTCTGGGCGAGATGCCACAACCCAGGGCTGGTAAAAAGCATTAATGACAGGGACGGTACGATCTCGTGATTAACCGGAGTGTGGCAGGACGCCCGGCATAACATGGCCATCTCAGGATGGCCGATTTTTTTGGCGAACACCGGGCTGTCAGCAGCGCCCGGTTTATGGATAACGACACATGCAAACCAACGAACACCCATTCAGCGCGGAAGCGGCCCTTATTCACCATTTTCGCAGCGGCGGTGAGCGCTATGCAGCCGAAGCCGCGGCACTGGATGCCGTGATTCGCGACATCGTCATCCATGGCCAAAAAGTGACGAGCAAAACCATCATCCTGTATCTCATCTCAGAGCTTGAGATGACCACCGATATTGTCAAACTGGATGTACTGCGCAACGTGCTTGAAATCGTGGTCGGCAGAACGCCGGATGATGAAGGGTTCTGAAAGGGTAGTAAGCCGGAGCAGTGCATTTAGCTTAGTGCATCTGCTTCACAAGCATACTGATGGCGTTTAAACAGGCCTGCCGCAGTTCATCTTCGCTTGCCGTTTCGCCAAGATGATGCAGTGCATGGGTAATGTCCTGAAGTGTCAGGTGCTGGTCCGGCTTAAGAAGGCGCGCCACAACCGTTCCAATAACGGCGTAGATATCTTCGGCGGTAGTGTCATCGCTCAAATGACCTCCATCCGTTGGTGGATAAGCATACAGTATAGCAGAAACCACAGCGTCAGGCGCGGCAGATTGTCAGGCAGCGATCAGTGCAGCTTGCCGGAAAAAGAAAAATGCCCGGCAGTGAACGCCTCTTTCTTCACCGCGCTCATCTCCATTTCCCGTCTGACGTCCTCAATGACACGCAGCACAGCACGAATGCGGTCACTGTCTGTTTCGCGGTCAAGCATTGCCTGCAGCCTGTCGTTAAGGGCCGCCCAGCTTATGGCGACGTTATCATCGAGTAACGCCGTTACGGCTTCTCCGATGATGATATCCGCCATTTTATCGTCAAAATTGTTTTTCATCAGTCTGTCCGGCTGCGGTTAGGGCAATGAGCTTACCACAGGAATCTCACCCGGACACATTGAGCACATCAAACTCCGCTAAAAGATGCCGGACGCGGGTTATCGGCGCAATGATCAGCATATTGAGTTGCCAGCGTTGCAAAGAGAATGGTATTTGCATTCGCGCTGGCCATCACGGCGCTACTTTCTGACGGGTTCCGCGGCTTCAGCGCGCCCGCTGACCTCTGAAGCCGCCTGATCCAGACGATAAAGTAAGGTGTCGCCGCGTTCGCAGTAACGCGCCGGCCAGATCATCGCCCCGTTACCGTCCTCCACGTACTTCACACCCAGCCCCTCCACCACAGCCCATGGCTGCGCCAGCGCACTGCGGTACCGAAGTAACTCGCGCGCCATGGAGACCGCCTCCGGTTCGTTCTCCTCCGGATGGCTGGATATAAACTGCAGTCGGGCATCGCTCAGCATTGTCTTCTCCTGTGAGCCTGACGTTTTATCTCTTCAGAGGTTCTGCGTCGTCAGGCTTAACCGCTTTCAGATCGCCTCGCGGCTCTCAGGCCATGCCACGGCGCCGCCCTCAGGCGTAAACAGGCTGCCCTGGAAATCGATGATCCCGGCCGCCTCCAGCCACATCCACTCTTCGGGACGCTCAATGCCGGCCGCAATGACGTTGATTTCCAGCGCCGAACAACAGCGGATGACCGCCTGCATCACCGCCTGCTTCGGGCCGCTACGATGAATATCACGTACAATATTTGCGCCGATACGTACCCGGTCAGGCTGGACGTGCGCCAGTAAAGAGAGACCGGCCGAGCCGTCGCCGAAGTTATCAATTGAAAGGCTGATGCCTGCCTCTTTCAGCTGTCTGACCGCCGTGGAAAAGTCTTCGAGCCGGGAGATGACTTCCGTTTCGCTCACGCCAAGAATGATTTGCTGCGGCACCAGCTCCGCCTGCGCGATGGCGCTGACCAGCTGACTTACCGCATTGGGAAGACAAACCAGCGTCATCGGCAGGATACTGATATACAGCGTCATGCCATCGGGACAGGCCTGGCCGGCTTTATGCAGTGCGTCTGTCACCACGTTGAGGTCATGAGTGTAACGCTCATGTTCCCCGAGTCCGGCGGGTTGCGCGTGCGGAATTGCCTCAATGGCCGTCACTTCACGGCCAAGGGGATCAACCACAGGGCGGAAAGTGACGCCACTGGCCGGCGCGGGAGATTGCCCTTCCGCGGGGATGAACTCCCAGTAATCAGCTGGCGGCACTTCAAAGTAGTTCTCTTTTTCACGCGCTTCGACAAAGGTTCTGAGGAACTGTAGCCCGCGATCGTCATAGGTCAGCTGATATTTCGACGTGCCGCGATCAAGCACCGCCTGCAGCACACTGCCGCTGTGGTGATTACGCAAATCGAACAGCTCCATGCCGGCATTACCGAAACGCCGCGAAGGCGAGTAGTCGCGCATCAGCTCGACCACATTGTGATGACGCCGGTCGGCACAGATGCGGGCGTAGATTGCCAGAACGCCGTTCTCTGGTCCTTCCAGGATTTGAAAAAAGTGCGTGCCGTTAAACAGCAGGATGCCGGTAACATGATGCTCAGCATTGAGCAGACTCGCTTTTGCCACCATCTCCGGCAGGATATTGACGGGAACATCTTCAGAGATGTGGCTGCGATAAATTATTGTTGTAAGCATTATACGCTCCAGATTGTCGCGATTGTCCTCTGACACCTTAGCAGCATGGGTTAAATTGTGAAACGTCCGGGCTGAGCGCTGCCCAGCGGCTGTTTGAGCCCGGTAAAAGGGTGAAGGCACGAGTCAAAGGTCGGAAAAGGTGCTGACAGCGTTGCGCGCGTGACAGCCTGGCGGCCGCGCTGAAAAGACAAGCGGCGCTTTAACGCGCCGCTTCGGATGAGCCTGCCAGTGAGCGATAGTGGCCCGTCAGCAGGTCTTTAGCTGTTATACCGCTGCTACTCGCGGGTTTTACCCTCTTCGATAAACTCTTCGTCGATCTCTTCGACGTTTTCCCGGTTGTCGCGGCCGGAGAGCAGATTCCAGCAGGCGATGAACAGTGCAGCGATCAAGGGACCAATCACGAAGCCGTTGATGCCGTACACTTCCATGCCGCCCAGCGTGGCAATCAGGATCAGGTAATCCGGCATTTTGGTATCTTTGCCGACCAGCAGCGGACGCAGGATATTGTCCACCAGCCCGACCACGATAACGAAAAAGCCCACCAGGAACAGGCCTTTCCAAAGCGCACCGGTGGCGAAGAAGAAGATGGCCGCTGGCACCCAGACGATAGCCGAGCCGACTGCCGGGATCAGCGACAGGAACGCCATCAGCGCGCCCCACAGCAGGCTTCCGTCGATGTCGGTGATCCAGAAGGCAAAGCCACCCAGCACCCCCTGAACTACGGCCACCACCACCGTGCCCTTGACCGTCGCGCGCGATACGGCGGCAAATTTCATCAGCAGATGGTGCTTAACATAGGTGGAGAGCGGCAGCGCTTCGAGAATCAGCCCGACCAGCCAGGCGCCGTCTTTCAACAGGAAAAACAGCAGATAAAGCATCACGCCAAAGCCCACGGTGAAGGTGAAGGTCCCTTTACCGATCAGGAATACGCTGCCCGCCATATATTGTCCGCCCTTCAGCGCAAAGCCGGAGAGTTTTTGCTGAATCTGTGCGGCATTGTTCAGATCGTGATCCGCCAGCCAGGTTTGTGCCCACTCCGGCAGATGCTGCAGCAGCGAGGCAAACACCGCCGGGAACTGCGCGGAATTGGTTTGCAGCTTGGTGTACACCGTATTGATCTCGACCACCAGCGACGAGGTGATGATCGCCAGCGGCGTGAACACGATCAGGCAGATAATCAGTAAGGTCACAAAAGAGGCCAGCCCGTTGCGGTCGCCCATTTTACGCCGCAGCAGTGATTTCAGTGGCGCAAAGATCACCGCCAGAATCGCCGCCCACAAAATGGCGGAGAAATAGGGCGCCAGCACATCAAAAAAGGCGATCGTGACAATCGCCAGAATCACTATAAAGAAACCGATATTTAACCCTTTAACACGCATGCAAAAGCCTCGCAGATAAACGTAGCGAATGAACTATAGAACGGCTTTTGCGGAATGTAATGTTTTTAGCGCGCAAGGCAAGGCGTGCAGGATGAAAAGCTGTCCCGATCTGTCCGCTCGATGTCCGCTCACAGGCTGGCGCGCCAGGGCGGCGGCGGCGATGATAGCCCTGAACCCTGACAGGAGAGTGCCATGCTGGAATTACGTCCTAACTGTGAATGCTGCGATAAAGATCTGCCGCCGGCCTCGCCTGATGCGCGCATCTGCTCGTTTGAGTGCACGTTTTGCGTTGACTGTGCGGAAGGCGTGCTGGCGCAGCGTTGCCCGAACTGTGCGGGTGAACTGGTACGGCGGCCGATACGTCCGGCGCAGGCGCTGCTGCGCCATCCGGCTGCAACTCAGCGATATCCTGTTTCTGCGCCACCCCGCTAAATTCGCCAGTGCAATTGGATTAACAGCCGGCGCATAATTATTGTGCGCCCGCTTGCTGGTTATTTAACCTTACGCTTCAGCGCAGTGAAAAATTAGCGTTATATTAATCACGCACATCGATTAATTGCCAGGACAGCAATAGGGCTCTCGTTATCAATGAAATGTGCCGGCCAGATAGTTTGCCGGTCGGCTTAAATAGCGGCATAACTAAAAAATAGTATGGATTGATTTTTATCTTTTAAATTCAATTTATTATGATTTTGTGGTGATGTTTTATACGGGCTGACTATATTTCCTGGCGACAGCTGGTCAGAGCACGGACCTTATTTCCTTTCACGTTATTTACCTTTAGTGGTTATTTTCGCTGTCATGAACATTTTTACGGTTTTTTCTGAAAATAGAAGTTTTCTGAAAGTATTTTGCTCTGATGAATGTTATTCTTTCCGGGCAATGCTAGTGATGTGGCGTTGTGTGCTTCAGTTTTACCCTCTTTTTAGCAGGGTTTCCCCGCTTTATGCTTTTTATGGAAATAGCATTGTCCGCCCGATCCCCGCGATCGGGTTTTCTTTATTCCCGCTGAATTAACAGCTTATTTCCCTGCCAGCCTTATCGTGCCACGCCACCATAAATTCTCCACAATCGTTAAGAAAGCGCTAACCTGGCGTAATGTATTGTAAGTCTGCGATTTTTAAGACTTTTGGAAATGCTGTTTTAGCTTTGTTTAGGCAATAGTAAGCCTCAACGGCGTGCAGACTGCCGTTATCCCTGGAGGTAACACCATGAAAAAAACAACACTTACGATTATTGCGTCATTTATTGCATGCAGCACACTGTTTTCCAGTGTCTCCTGGGCCGACGGTCCCGGTGACCCTCGCTGGGACCCGCACGGCGGCGACCGCCATCAGGATCGCGGCCCGGGTCCCGATCATCATGACCGTCGTGATTTTGGCCACGACCGTGGACCGGGCCCGGATCGTCACGATCACTATGCCGATCATCGTATGCCGGAGGGACATCGCGGCGGCGATCGCTTTGCCTGGCGCGGTCATGATTTTCGCCGTGGTTATCCGGCACCGCCGGAGTTCCGTGGTCCACACTATCGCGTCGACGACTGGCGCGCACGCGGTCTGTATGAGCCGCCGCGCGGCGAGCACTGGGCCTTTATCGACGGAAATTATGTGTTAGTGGCGGCCGCGACCGGCATTATCACCGCCATTTTGCTGAATAACGCATTTAACTAATCCTGCCGCACGGATGGCGACGGTCATCCGTGTTTCTCTCCGCTTTCACCGCTCACCAGGTTATTCTCTGGACAACCCGTTTTTCCTTTCAACGCGTTAAGGAGTCATGATGACCATGGTAAAAATGGTGGCGGTGGATATGGACGGCACCTTTCTCGACGATAAAAAACAGTACAACCGGGCACGTTTTCAGGCCTGCTATCAGGAGATGACGCGGCGCGGCATCAAATTTGTGGTCGCCAGCGGTAATCAGTATTACCAGCTCAAATCCTTCTTTCCCGACATCGCCAGTGAGATCGCCTTTGTCGCCGAAAATGGCGCGTGGATCCTCGATAGGGATGAGGAGCTGTTCTGCGGCGCGTTCTCGCGCGAGGACGTTAATGCCGTGCTCGATACCCTGCAGCGCGGTAACTATCCCAACCTGAAATACATCCTCTGCGGCCGCAACAGCGCTTATCACTTCAACACCATGGATGAGCAGTGGCTGGTCAAAATGCGTCACTACTGCCATCGCCTCAAGGCGATCGATAGCCTCGCTGACGTGGGCGATGACCGGCTGTTCAAGTTTGCGCTGAATCTGTCCGATGATTATGTCGATATTCTGATGGCTGATATTGAGCGTCTGCATCAGGGTGCGGCGGCGGCGACTTCCAGCGGGCACGGCTCGGTGGATTTGATTGTGCCCGGCTTGCACAAAGCCAACGGTCTGCGCCTGCTGCAGCAGCGCTGGGACATCAGCAGCGATGAGGTGCTGGCGTTTGGCGACGGCGGCAACGATCTGGAGATGCTGGTGCAGTCGCGCTTCAGCTTTGCCATGCAGAATGCGCCGCAGCGGGTCAAAGACGCTGCGCGCTACGGCGCACCGTCCAATAACCAGGAAGGCGTGCTGCAGGTGATTGAGCAGATGCTGGCGGGGGAAGGGCCGTTTGCTGGCTGAATAAGCAACGGGCAGCCTGCGCTGCCCGAAAGGCTCAGGCGACGCGCCACGCGGCGGTA
Organism: Pantoea sp. GM_Pan_4; assembly: GCF_026541005.1. Classification (NCBI taxonomy): domain Bacteria; kingdom Pseudomonadati; phylum Pseudomonadota; class Gammaproteobacteria; order Enterobacterales; family Erwiniaceae; genus Pantoea; species Pantoea sp. GM_Pan_4. Next base: position 1,133,790 of record NZ_JALNUZ010000001.1, on the reverse strand, counting down.
ATCATCTCCGTGAGCGTGGCGGGATCATAATTGACCCAGCCGTTTTTGCTGTTGGCGCGCGCCACAATCCAGTCGACCTCTTCCGCAGCGAGGGTTGGTCCTTCCAGCCAGAACGGCACGATAGCCTGCTGCTGCAGCCAGGCTTTCAGCGCCAGCGCCGGCGGCGCCGTTTCATCGGGCAGCAGGCGTTCAGCCAGCGCCGCCATCAGCCGCTGCTGTTCGGGGTGCGCGCTCTCCGCCAGTACATCCAGGAACGGGAACAGCAGACGACCGCAGACTTCGCCGTGATGGAACGGTTTAATCGCCCCCAGCTCGCCGGCAATACCGTGGATCACCCCCAAACCGGCGCTGCTCAGGCTGACGCCGCCGAGCCATGATGCCATCATCATCGCTTCACGTGCCGCATCGCCGCGGCTGTCGTCCTGATTGAGGTACGGCCACGCCTGCATGAACAGTTGCAGGCCGTTGAGCGCGTTTTGCTGACTGAACAGGTTGCCCTTGCGTGACAGATAAGCCTCGAACAGGTGGGTAAAGGCATCAATGGCGCAGGTAGCCAGTACGCGATCCGGCGCTCCTTTGAGCAGATCGGGATCGAGAATCGCCACCTGCGGCACAAACACCGGATGGCGCAGCGAGGCCTTCACCTTAATGTGCTGCTGATCGGTCACCACCGCATTCTGCGTGACCTCGCTGCCGGTGCCGGCGGTGGTAGGAATGGCGATCAGCGGCAGCGTGACCGCCTGTACCGGCGTATCGCCCACTTTCTCGAGGTAGCGCGCGATATTCAGCGGATGCTGCATCATGGCGCCAAAGGCTTTGGCCGCATCCAGCACGCTGCCGCCGCCGATGGCAACAACGCGATCGACGTGGCCACGCCAGCGCGTCACCCAGCCATCGATCTCGTCTGGCGAGGCTTCATGGCTGACTATTTCATAGCCCAGAATGTGATCGTTCAGCGTCGCGCCCAGACGTGCCCACGCCGGACTATTGAGAAATGAGCGGCCGCAGAACAGCAGCGTGGGCTGCGGATTCGCCGCCAGCAGCGGGACCAGGCGGTCGATGCTGCCACGGCCAAACAGGGTTTGTTGATTACTGTACAGCTCAATCAGATTCTCACTCACCTGCAGATCCTTATCGGTTGGCATAAAACAGCTAGTGTAACCAAAAGCCGCGCCGCTGCCGGGGCAAACATTCTGATAACCCTCCGACAAAAAGTTGATCACCTTCGCAAAACAGAAATTCACCCGCTGCACCAGGTGCTTTCCCGGCAATGTTACCCTTAACATGATACCGGTAACAGGATGTCGCATTCTGAAACATCTGGCACTGATAACCCCTTTGTCCCATTACAACAAACCGCTGCCGGTAATACGCCGAGCGCAAAAGTGGAGAAAAATTATGCCATTACTCTATGTGGCAATTGGCGTGGCGTTACTGCTGCTGCTGATGATTCGCTTCAAACTTAACGGCTTCATCGCGCTGATTCTGGTGGCACTGGCGGTGGGCATGATGCAGGGCATGCCGGTCAATAAAGTGATTGGATCGATCAAAACCGGCGTCGGCGGTACCCTGGGCAGCCTGGCGCTGATCATGGGCTTTGGCGCGATGCTGGGGAAACTGCTGGCCGACTGCGGCGGTGCGCAGCGTATCGCCACCACGCTGATCGAAAAATTCGGCCAGAAGCACATTCAGTGGGCGCTGGTGCTGACCGGCTTCACCGTGGGCTTCGCGCTGTTTTATGAAGTCGGGTTCGTGCTGATGCTGCCGCTGGTGTTCAGCATTGCTGCGTCGGCACGCGTGCCGCTGCTGTATGTCGGCGTGCCAATGGCGGCCGCCTTATCCGTCACGCACGGCTTTCTGCCACCGCATCCGGGCCCGACCGCGATCGCCACGTTATTTAATGCCGACATGGGTAAAACCCTGCTGTACGGTACGCTGCTGGGTATTCCGACGGTGATTCTGGCCGGGCCGGTGTATGCGCGTTTTCTGAAAGGCATTGATAAGCCGATTCCGGAAGGGCTGTGGAACCCGAAAACTTTCAGCGAAGCGGAGATGCCGGGTTTTGGCGTTAGCGTGTGGACGGCGCTGGTGCCGGTGATCCTGATGGCGCTGCGTGCCGTGGCAGAAATGCTGCTGCCGAAAGGCCATGTGCTGCTGCCGTACGCGGAATTTTTTGGCGATCCGATCATGGCGACGCTGATTGCGGTGCTGATTGCCATCTTCACCTTTGGCCTTAACCGTGGCCGCAGCATGGATGAGGTGATGGGCACCATCACTGACTCGATCAAAATCATTGCCATGATGCTGTTGATCATCGGCGGCGGTGGCGCCTTCAAACAGGTGCTGGTGGACAGTGGCGTGGACAAATACATCGCCGGCATGATGCATGAAACCAACGTCTCGCCAATCTTTATGGCGTGGTCAATTGCGGCAGTGCTGCGTATTGCGCTGGGATCTGCCACCGTCGCGGCGATTACCGCCGGCGGCATTGTAGCACCGCTGATTGCCACCAGCGGCGCCAGCCCGGAGCTGATGGTCATTGCCGTCGGTTCCGGCAGTGTCATCTTCTCGCACGTTAACGATCCGGGCTTCTGGCTGTTCAAGGAGTACTTCAACCTGACCATCGGTGAAACTATTCGCTCGTGGTCGGCGCTGGAAACCATCATCTCGGTGTGCGGTCTGCTGGGCTGTTTGCTGCTGTCCGCTGCGCTGTAACCGGCTGAGGCACTGTGCCTCAGCCCCGGCGGCTTACTGCGCTAAGGCGCGGAAGGCCGCCAGTTCGTCCTCCGGCATGCCAGCCTGGCGTGCCGCTGCGCAAATCTGCTGCCAGCTGTTGCTGTCCAGCGGAATGCCCTCGCTTTCACGTGCTGTACGGTTGCGCGTTTCCCATTCGCCCGGCACCAGAATCTCCGCCTCACCACTTTGCGGTGAACGCCTGACCCACGCGAGAAACTCTTCGGCTTCCTGCTGCATCGCCGGTGCGTCAAACGCGTCAGGGTTCAGGATTATGGTAGTCATGCCGTTGAAGATGGCGTCGGTGCCGGAAAGCAGCGTGGCGTCATGCGTAGTGCGACCGCCGGACAGCGCGCCGCCAAGGATTTCGCACATCGTCGCCAGCGCATAGCCTTTGTGCAGGCCGAAGGCGGTCAGCGCGCCATACGGCGACTGATGCATCACGCCCGGATCGGTGGTCGGCTGGCCCTGCGCATCAAGCAAATAGCCCGGCGCGACCGGCTGACCTTTGTTATACGCCACCCGCGTTTTACCATAGGCGATGCCGCTGGTGGCAAAGTCCAGCAGCAGCGGTTCGCCGTCGCGACGCGGAAACACCGCGCAGAACGGATTGGTGCCGAAGCGGCGATCGCTGCCGTTAAACGGCGCCACCATCGGATCGCCCATCACATTAACGAAGTGAAAGGAGACAAAGCCCGCTGCGGCACACTGCTCCGCCCAGTGACCGATACGGCCAATGTGATGCGAATGATGCAGGCCGACCGCCGCGAGTCCAAACCTGTTCGCCCGCTCAATGCCGTGCTGCATGGCCTCGTACGCGGCCACCTGACCAAAGCCTTTCTGGCCATTAAGGGTGAGGACCGCGCCAGCGTCTTTTTCGATGCTGACGTGCTGATTGAGCTGGAGAAAGCCCTGCGTCAGCGAGGCCATATAGCTCGGTATCATACCGACGCCGTGGGAGTCATGGCCCGCGAGGTTAGCAGCAACAAGATGGTCAGCCACCAGGCGCGCTTCTTCGGCACTGCTACCGGCATGCAGCCAGATAGCCTGAACAAACTGATGTAAGCGGGAAGGGGAAACACGATGCAGTTCAGTCACGCGGTTAATCTCCTTATGGGGGGAGAGAGCATCCTGCGCTGAAATGGATAATAACCGCAAGTAAGGGCTGATAAAGGGCCACAACACGTGGCCCAACAAACTCAGTGCGGCTGTTCGAAGCCGGCTTTAACCATCTGTTCACGCAGTGCGCGTGCAATTTCACGGTTCCCACCCGTGATTGGATAAATAACGTTGTTGACGACATCGTCAAGATAATGCTCATCAAACTCTTGCAGGGTGAGCTGCGTACCGCCTTCGTCATTAATCGCAATGCTGCCACGAATGTGACTGCCATGATCCTTTGCCTTGAGGCTGTAACGACCCATGCTGGTATTAATCGTGCTCATATCATCTCCTTGTTACGTAGACATAGCGAACAATTGAGGCCTGCTACAGGCGCTGTAATTTTAGACAATCAGCGCGCTACGCGTGCGGCGGGATAGCAACTTAAGCGATAAGCTGCGACCGGGCTCGCAGAAAAAAAGAGCAGGTAACAGTCTCTGAGGCAAGTGACTGGGATCGCGCTCGCAGCGCCCAGCGAAGCCGGAATAATCATCTATACTGAATGCACGATGCGTTATTTTTCATCCTGAAGGAGCGAACAATGAAAATAATACTGTGGATTATTGCCATCATCTTTATTGTCGGGTTACTGACGATTACTGGTGTGTTTAAACTGATTTTCTGACGCGTTCAGGCACCCGGTGGGTGCCTGAAAACATTATTCAACGTGACGGGCGGCAGAAGACGAGGGCAGGGATGACAGCGGGATCACATCGCGCAGGCTGATCGGCTTGCCGCACGCGGCGCAACAGGCGCCGTGATGATCGGGATCGTCGACCTTTTCCTTGCCGGGTACTGTATAAAAAAATTTGGCGCAACCGCAGCGGCTGCAACGAATTGTCATCTCAGTTCCTCCTCTCTCCGTCCTGGAGTGATGAGATTTATCTCAATCATCGGGTGAGTTCAATTGATAAATTTTATTAATTTATTCATGAAATCAATTTCTATGGATAAGTTGCTGAATATTAAGTAATCACCCTAAGTAATAATCAACTGAGCAGTGCATTTTCTGCACCTTTTACCCTCTGCGTTTTGTTTATTTGCCGTTTCGACTCCGTTCGCGCAGTGAGGTAAAATTAACCAGCTGATTGCCAGCAGAGCCGGGTGCGACTGGCGCCACTGTGGCGCGCGCGCTGTACACGCTCGTGGCATCAGCCATTAACCCACGGCAGCACGGTGCGGCGCGATGTGGCGCTACGCGGTGCCTGCCGGATACAGGATGATTTAACAGGAAGCATTGTTGTGAACTGGCGTATTTCTGCAGCTTTTTGCGGCTGTATTTTGACTTCATCGGTCTCTTTTTCGACACCAGCGGCAACCACAGGCGAAGCGATTAAATCGGGCTGGAATACCTTCTCCGATAACGTGGCGCAAACCTGGACACAACCGCAAAATTACGATCTTTACGTCCCGGCTATCACCTGGCACAACCGCTTTACTTACGATGATGAACACATCAAAAAGTACAACGAGCGGCCGTGGGGCGCGGGCGGTGGCGTTTCGCGCTGGGATGAAAAGGGCAACTGGCACGGCCTGTATGCCATGGCGTTCAAAGACTCGTTTAACAAGTGGGAGCCCATCGCCGGCTACGGCTGGGAAGCGACCTGGCGACCGCTGAACGATCAGAATTTCCATCTGGGCGCCGGTTACACCGCGGGTGTGACGGCCAGAGATAACTGGCGATATATCCCGGTTCCGCTGGTATTGCCGCTGGCTTCGATAGGGTATGGCCCGGCAACCTTCCAAATGACTTACATTCCAGGCACTTATAACAACGGCAACGTCTATTTTGCCTGGTTAAGATTTCAGTTTTAATCGCTGAAGATGCGCAGAAAGTGTGAAGGGCATGGAAAAAATCAATATTTATCACTTTTTCATCAATTCGCGCTGGACAAATGTCACTGCAATTGCTGTACTAGATGCCGACACAGTTTAGTGTCCATTTTTCATGTAAAGGTAATATAGATGTCCAAGATCAAAGGTAACGTTAAGTGGTTTAATGAGTCCAAAGGATTCGGTTTCATTACTCCAGAAGATGGCAGCAAAGATGTATTCGTACACTTCTCTGCTATCCAGAGCAACGGCTTCAAAACTCTGGCTGAAGGTCAGCGTGTAGAGTTTGAAATCACCGACGGCGCTAAAGGCCCATCTGCTGCTAACGTTACCGCTCTGTAAGTTAACAGTCAGAATTTTAAAAACCCGCCTGATGGCGGGTTTTTTTTGTGCTTTTTTCAGCCCTGCCACCAGCTAATGGCCCAGGCGACAATCACCAGCGTACTGAGCGACAGCGCCAGCCATTCATTTAAACAGTGCGGTACCAGATTCTTCATGTGCCATGCCTCGCAACTTCATTTATGCCAGCATGGCAAAGCAAGATTAAGCCAGCCTTAAGCCAGCATGACAGCGGCATGACAAGGCACATTCTGCGGCGTCGCTCACAGATAATTCCCGTAACATACTCATAACAAAGCTTACTTGCAGATTTTTTAGCGGCAACGCTATATAACAGCAGTCAGGGAACGGAGGAGGCAGGATGAACATACGTGAAGCACAGGCCAAAGACAGCTTTGCCCTGAGTGCACTGTTAACCGAGCTGGGTTATCGCGGCACGGAAAAATTTATCAGCGATCGGCTGGCGCAATTGTGCGCCCATCCCGACGAGACGCTGCTGGTGGCGGAACACGGTAACCAGGTGCTGGGATTTCTTTCGCTGCACTTCATTCCGCAGCTGGCATTAGCGGGCGATTTCGCGCGCATCAGCTATTTCTGTATCGCCGAGGGCGAGCGCAGTAAAGGCAGCGGCCAGCAACTGCTGAACCACGCCGAGCAACTGGCGCGCGCCCGCGGCTGCGACCGCATGGAAGTGCATTGTCACGCCTCGCGACTGAAAGCCAACCAGTTTTATGCGCGAGAAGGCTACGTTGAATCGCCACGCTATCACATCAAAGATCTGGGCTGATACTAAGCTCGCGTCCGCAGGCAATCACTAACGCATCGGCGATGCTGTCGAGCTGATCGGCCGGCAGCCGCGCAATGCTGACGCGAATGAACTGTCCGCTGTTGATGCTGCAGCGTTCGCCTGGCAGCACGGTGATGCCCCGGGCGGCGAGGGTGATCATGGCATACTGCTCTGACGCCACCGGCAGCATCACGCTCAGGCCGTCGCGATCTTCCTGTACCAGCCCGCGCCGCGCCAGTGCGGCCAGCAACTGCTGACGGCGCGCGGCATACGTGGCTTTAGCCTGCTGTATGCGCTGCTGGGTGGGCGCATCGCTCAGCATCCAGGCCACCGCATCCTGCAAAATACGGCTGGTCCAGCTGACCCCGAAGTTACGCCACGATTGCAGCCGTTTCACCAGTTCTGCCGTGCCGGATACCACCGCCAGCCGCAGATCCGGGCCGTAGGCTTTGGAAAAGGAGTGCACGTGCAGCGTGCGCTGCGGATAGTGGCGGCCGAGACTCCATACCGGCCAGCGCGACAAATCGCCGATGCCATCATCCTCGACAATCAGGGTGGCACTCTGCGCCAGCACCTGCGCCAGCGCTTCGCTGCGCTGCTGGCTGACGCTGTAGCCGGTCGCCGAGTGGGTGCGTGGCTGATAAATGAACATCGCTGGCGCTTTCTGTAAGTGTGTCGCCAGCACCGCGGGCAGCGGTCCCTGCTCATCACCGGGCAGCGGCAGGATCTCGGCACCGATGTTGTCGAGCATATCCAGCAGACGCGTCGCGGTCGGATCTTCAATCACTACCCGATCGCCGGGTGACAGCAGCGTCTGCACTATCAGGTTCATGGCATCGAAGCCGCCATCGGTCGCCAGCCACGCCTCCGCCGGACAGGGCCAGCGCGGCGCAATGGCCGCCTGCAGCTGTGGCGAAATCGCCTCACGCTGATAGCTATTCAGCTGCGGTGACGCCAGCCCGGCCAGCATCGCCGGGCGCAGGTCCGGCAGCAGTGCCGGATCGGGCGCAGCCATCGCCAGCGCGGCTTTGACGTTTTCACCATAGTTGCCAATTTTCTCAAAGCGGACCGGTCGCGGCATCACACTGTTGCCGCACACCCAGATTCCGCTTCGCCCTTTACCCGCCAGCACTTTCTGCTTTTTCAGCTGCGCCCAGGCCGCGGATACCGTGGCCGGACTCACGCCCAGCCGTTCCGCCAAATCGCGCACCGCCGGCATCTGCATGCCCACGGCAATCTGTCCGTCGCGAATCAATGTTGACGCGGCGAGGGTAATGCCTTTGACCGAGGCGTCGTTAATCTGCTGGCTGAGCCACTCTGCATCCACAATTTGCGTCATAAGAAAAAGCTTTGTTCAGTAACAAAGAAATGATTGTTCAGATTAGTATTCGCGTTTTAGACTCAAATTCAAGCACAATTTGCAGAAAAAATGCACAGCGCCAGCGTGGCGGCTGAACAAACGGAGAAGCACAACGATGATCACTATCAGACTGGCGGTGCGCGACTGGGATTACTTCACGCCGCTGGCGCTGGGCGATATTCAGCCACAGGGCTTCAGGCTGATCATTGACCGCGTAGGCACGCTGGTAGATAACCTGGCCAGCAGTGAACACTACGAAGGCGGTGAGGTGTCGTTCAGCCGCTATGCGCAGGCACGGGCGCGCGGCGACAATTCACTGCTCGGCCTGCCGCACTTTCTGATGCGTGGCTTTCGCCAGCGCTGCATCATCACCACCACCGCCAGCCCGCTCACCACGCCAGCCCAGCTGAAAGGCAAAAGAATCGGCGTTACCGGCTGGCAGGACTCCGGTAATACCTGGACGCGCACCGTGCTGCGTGAAGCGGGCGTCGATATCAACGACGCCTTCTGGTTTGCCGGACGCCTGACCGCTGATCATCCGATTGTTGACCGGCTGGCGGGATTTGGTCGCCCGGGCCGCATCGAACCGGCGCCGGACGAGCGTCCGCTGATTGAACTGTTGAAAGCCGGCGAGCTGGATGCGGTGTTCACGCCGTTTATGCCTGAGGGTTTTTTCCTGAAAGATTCCGGTCTGCGCCAGCTGCAGGCGGATTTCGTCAGTGCTGAGCGCGACTACTTCAACCGCGTCGGCTATGTGCCCGGTATTCATCTGCTGGCGCTGAAGCCGGCGCTGGCGGCGGCGCATCCGTGGCTGCCGCAGGCGCTGAGCGAGGTGATCGATCGCGCGTATCAGCTGTGGATGCGCAAACGCGAGAAGTACGCGGATACCACGCCGTGGCTGCTGGATGATTTGCGACGCACCGCGCAGGAATTGCCTGCCGACTGGAATCAAAACGGATTTACCGCTAACAAAAGGATGATTGCCGACTTCGCCCGTGAGCTGTTTCAGCAGGGCTTAACCACAACGTTGCTCTCGCCGGAGGAGATTTTCCCGGCGGCGGCCAGAGGGGAGTGAAGATGAAAGTAGCCATGGGGCAATTCGCCGTTAGCCGCGAATGGCAGGAGAACACCGCCATTTGTCGCGGTCTGATGCAGGATGCGCTGGCGGCGGGCACCGATCTGCTGGTGCTGCCGGAAGGCGTGCTGGCGCGCGATATCGCCGATCCCGATCTGGTGTTAAAAGCCGCACAGCCGCTGGACGGGCCGTTTGTCAGTCAGCTGCTGGAAACCAGCAAAGGTAACGCGCTGACCACCATGATGAGCGTGCACGTGCCGGCGCAGGATAACAAAGCGCACAACGTGCTGATTGCTCTGCGTAATGGCGAAATCATCGCGCAGTACGTCAAGCTGCATCTGTACGATGCCTTCGCCATGCAGGAGTCGCAGCGGGTCAATCCGGGTGATGCCGTGCCGCCACTGGTTGAGGTGGCCGGCATGAAAGTCGGGCTGATGACCTGCTACGACGTGCGTTTTCCCGAACTGGCGCGCCGGCTGGTGCTGGACGGTGCCGACGTGCTGGTGCTGCCTTCCGCCTGGGTAAAAGGACCGTTAAAGGAGATGCACTGGGAACTGCTGACCAGTGCGCGTGCGCTGGAAAACACCTGCTACATGGTGGCGGTAGGCGAGTGCGGGCCGCGCAACATTGGTAACAGTCTGGTGATCGATCCGCTTGGCGTGGTGATTGCTAAGGCACCAGAGTGCGCTGCACTGGTGTTTGCCGAACTGGATCCGGCCCGCATCGCCTACGCCCGCAGCGTGCTGCCGGTACTGGAAAATCGCCGCTTTGCCCGTCCGGAATTGCAATCACTTTGACCTGCCTGGGGGAAACTGACTGATGAAAATGCTTTTAACCGCCATCGCGCTGGCGAGCGGCCTGACGGCGAGCGTCGCCCAGGCTGCGGACGCCATTCCGACGCAAAAAATGGATCAGGCGCTGCACGATCGACTGCCGGCGCAGATCAAGCAGGCTGGCAAAATGATCTCGGTAAACAACGGCTCCTTTCCGCCGTATGAGATCGTTAACGGGCCGCACTCAATGGATGGAGCCTCGGCCGATCTTACCGTGGCGCTCGGTCAGCTGCTGGGCGTGAAAATTGAACACGCGACGGTGAGCGGTCTGTCCGGCGTACTGGCCGGCATTAATTCCGGACGCTATCAGATGGCCATCGGGCCGATAGGTGATTATCCGGATCGCCAGCAGAAGGTGGACTTCATCGACTACGTGCAGGAGTTCGTGGTGTTTGGCGTGCAGAAGGGCAATCCGGCGCACATCAACGGTCTGGCAGATACCTGCGGCAAGCGCATCGCGGTAATGGCGGCCGGTTCGGCGGAGCAGGTGATCCGCAAACAGTCAGCCGCCTGTGAGGCCGCGGGCAAACCTGCAGTCGTAGTGCAGTCCTTTACCGATCAGCCTTCGTCGATACTGGCGGTGCGCTCGAAGCGTTCGGATGCCTTCTTCTCCTCGCAGGCGCCGCTGACCTATTTCATTGAGCAGGCGCAGGGGCAGCTTGAACTGTCTGGTCAGGGGCAGAAAAACGGCTTTGGCGATATCTTTCAGGGCACGGTCGTTCCCAAAGGCTCGCCGCTGGGTGAGGTGGTGCTGGATGCCTACAAAGAACTGTTTGCCAACGGCACCTACGCGGTCATCATGAAAAAGTGGCAGCTGGACGGCAACATGCTGCCGCAGCCGGGACGTAACCTGGCGCAGGAGACGGCAAAATGAGTGCCGTCGGCCCCAACGCGCGCCCCACGGATCAGGCTGACGTGCCGCAGCGCGACGTCGCTTTTGCCCGTAGCGCGCCCGCGTATGGACGCTGGGTTAGCTGGATCGTGGTCCTGACGCTGGCAGCGAATGGTCTGTGGCTGGTGGCGACCAATCCCAATTTTGAGTGGCACGTGGTGCTGCAGTGGTTTACCGAAGGCTCGGTGCTAAAAGGGCTGCAGGTGACGCTCGGTCTGACGGTGGTGTCGATGGTGCTGGGCACCCTGCTGGGGCTGCTGCTGGCGGTCTGGCGGCTGTCAGAGAATAAACTGCTGAGCGGCGTGTCGGCGCTCTACATCTGGTTCTTTCGCGGTACGCCGCTGCTGGTGCAGCTGATATTCTGGTACAACCTGTCGACACTGTTTCCCACGCTTTCGATCACCGTGCCGTGGACGGACATCACCTTTGCCAGCTGGAATACTAACGATCTGATCACGCCGCTGACCGCCGCCATCGCCGGTCTGGCGCTCAACGAGGCCGCCTATATGGCGGAGATAATCCGTGCCGGCCTGCTGTCGGTCGATCACGGTCAGGTTGAAACCACTCAGGCGTTTGGCATGAGCCGCAGCCGCGCGCTGCGGCGTATCATCATTCCACAGGCGATGCGTGCCATTATTCCCCCGACCGGCAACCAGCTGATTAGCATGATCAAAGCCACGTCGCTGGTGAGCGTCATCGCGATGGGCGATCTGCTCTATTCGGTGCAGGCCGTTTACAACCGTACTTTTGAAATCATTCCGATGCTGATGGTGGCGGTGATCTGGTATCTGCTGATTACCTCGATCCTCAACGTCGGCCAGTCAGCCATTGAGCGCTACTACGCGCGCGGCAGCAAACGTACCGTGGTGGTGAACAAACGACGCGCCAGCAGTGACACGGCGCTGGCTGCGGCCCCGCGTTTAAAGGAGGACGTATGAGCGCGATTCAGCCGCTGGTGCGCGCGCGTAATGTGCAAAAGAGCTTCGGTGATAACGCGGTGCTGAAAGGCATCGACCTTGATGTGTTTCCGGGCGAAGTGGTGGTGATTCTCGGGCCTTCGGGCTCAGGCAAGTCGACCTTTCTGCGCTGCATTAATCATCTGGAAGAGATGAATGCCGGCTCGATTATGGTGGGTGACGAGCAGATTGGTTATGCGCTAAAGCGCGGCCTGCTGCATCGCCTGTCGGCGCGGAAAATTGCCCATCAGCGGCAGAAAATCGGCATGGTGTTTCAGCAGTTCAATCTCTATCCCCATATGACGGTACTGCAAAACATCATGGAAGCGCCGATTGGCGTGCACAAGTTCCCACGCGATGAGGTGCTGCAACACGCGCGTGAGCTGCTGGCAACGGTCGGATTGAGCGATAAAGCCGACGCCTGGCCGCGACATCTGTCGGGGGGACAACAGCAGCGCGTGGCGATTGCCCGTGCGCTGGCGATCAAACCGCTGCTGATGCTGTTCGATGAACCGACCTCAGCGCTGGATCCGGAACTGGTGGGGGAAGTGCTGGCTACCATGCGAACGTTAGCCAATCGCGGCCTGACCATGATTGTGGTGACGCATGAGATTGGCTTTGCGCGTGAAGCTGCCGATCGCGTGGTGTTCATGGATGGTGGCGTGGTGGTGGAACAGGGACCGCCAGAGCAGGTGATTGGCAATCCGCAGCATCCGCGTACCCAGGCGTTTCTCAGCCGCTTTATCTGACCGTGAGATCTCACTCTGTTACAGATTGCAGTTGAGCGTGGTGAATAACTGCGCGTTAATAGTGCTGTCCGTTTTTCGCGAAGGTTGAAAGGTAAAATATGGAAGGTATCAGTATTGCCAAACTGCTGATCATCGGTGCGCTTATCGTACTGCTTTTTGGCACCAACAAGTTACGTTCACTGGGTGGCGATCTGGGTTCCGCAATCAAGGGCTTTAAAAAAGCCATGAAAGATGATGAATCCACCGCAACCAAAAGCAGTGCCGAAGAAACGCCTGCTGAACGCGTCGGCCATAAAGAGTAATCTCTGCGCTGAACGTCAATAAGTGTAAATATTTATTACGTTAAAAAACCAGACTGCCACAGTCTGGTTTTCGTTTTTTAGTGCCATACAATGTGATGTTCCAGCGGTTCATCCCAGCCTGGCAGGTTGCCGCCGTGATCGCCGCTGGCGGTTAGCTTGCTGTCAGCGCTGTGCCACTCATCCAGCCATGCTTCGCTGAAGGTCAGCGGCAGAAGAGCGGGCGCAATATCATCCTGCTGCATCGCCAGTTCCATCAGTGCACAATCAATCGCGCTGAGATCGCTGTCATCAATTGGCGTGATAATAGCGGCAGGCTGCGGCAGTACGGTAATCAACTTATTGTAACGGCTGCTGACATGCCCCTGTTCATCGACGAACTCTGCACTGAATACATGCTGTGCCGCGCTTAAATCGGCGGGCTGAGCGAACTGCCAGTGACCCTGTGCGTCGCCCGTTACCACTTCAATCAGCACATTATCGATATAAATATGCACCTGAGCGCCCGCCGCCAGCGTGCCGCTAAACATTTTCGGCTCACCGCTGTCGTCGTAATCCACCGCATAGTCGTGTTGCCGTATGTCGCGCAGCACAGCCACCTCTGGCAGACTCAGCGGCTGCCGGACTGGGAGCGTGGGGACAGGCGACGGGTGGGGCGTCTGGTGTTCTGCTGCATACCATGCCGCAGGCAGCGCGCTGACCAGCGACAGCGCCGGGCTGAGCGCCGGAACCTCAGGCAGGCTGTGCCAGACGCTCTCGCCGGCGGCCTGCTGGGCTGACTCCAGCGGCGGCAGCGCTGGCAGCAACGGCGTTTCATCCGGCGTTACGCTGCGCAGTTCGGTGAAAGGCAGTGCGGGCGCGGGCGCGGGCGCAGACGCAGGCTGCGCGCTTTGCGGCAGGTGCAGATGAATTTCGTCGTAGCGGTGGTCGATGCTGATGGCGGTTGCAAGAAACGCCAGTTCGCACGACGCATGGGGCGTTACGAACGGATTGGTGATATCCATGGGCGTGGTGCGCGCTTTTAGCGCATCCAGGCTTTCGCCCGACGCGCCGCTTCGCGGTCTACCAGAGGATGGACCTGACACATCCGCCGCCCGCATAAAATCGAGCTCATCGATATGAAAGGATGATTGCATAATCTGACCTTTATGAAAAAAACACTGAGAAAATAAAAAATAATAAACAGGCTCTTATGGCCTCAGCGGTTAAAGCGACAGATTTGCGACAGGAATTAAGCGGTATAAGCAGAATTTTTGCGATTGCGCCGCGGCAGGGCGCAATCGCGGCAGGAGGTTACTTCACTTCCAGGCCTTTCGCCTGCATATCAGCGTGATAAGAGGAGCGAACGAACGGACCGCAGGCGGCGTGGGTAAAGCCCATCGCCAGCGCTTCCTCTTTCATCTCATCGAACTCCGCCGGGCTGACGTAACGCTGCACTGGCAGGTGGTGACGGCTTGGCTGCAGGTACTGGCCGAGGGTCAGCATGGTAACACCGTGGCGACGCAAATCGCGCATCACCTCAATGATTTCCGCATTGGTTTCCCCGAGACCGACCATCAGACCAGATTTGGTTGGCACGTCCGGATGCGCCTCTTTAAAACGCTCCAGCAGCTTCAGCGACCACTCATAGTTAGCGCCCGGACGCACCTGACGATAGACGCGCGGTACGTTTTCCAGGTTATGGTTGAACACATCCGGCGGCGTAGCCGTGAGGATCTCCAGCGCGCGATCCATACGCCCGCGGAAGTCCGGCACCAGCGTTTCAATTTTGATGGTCGGGCTTTTCTCGCGGATGGCGCTGATGCAGTCAGCAAAGTGCTGTGCACCGCCGTCACGCAGATCGTCGCGGTCCACCGAGGTGATCACCACATAGCGCAGCGCCATGTCGGCGATGGTTTGTGCCAGCTTCAGCGGCTCGTTGGCGTCCGGCGCGTTTGGCCGACCGTGTGCCACATCGCAGAACGGACAGCGGCGGGTACAGATGGCACCGAGGATCATAAAGGTGGCGGTGCCGTGGTTAAAGCATTCGGCAAGGTTAGGGCAGGAAGCCTCTTCACACACCGAGTGCAGGCCGTTTTTACGCATCGCCGCTTTGATGCCCTGAATGCGGCTGGAATCCGCAGGCAGCTTGATCTTCATCCACTCCGGCTTACGCAGGATTTCCTGGCGTTCGGTGATCACGGTTTTTACCGGAATCAGCGCCATTTTGTCGGCATCGCGATACTTGACGCCACGTTCCATCTGAATTGGTTTACTCATAAATCTGCAGGTTCCGGTCGGGATTGCGATTTGAAAGCTTCCTCACTCAAACTGAGAACCAGGCTTTCAACTTTATTTGAAAAAATTGCAAAAATTATATCATCTCGCCGGGGCAGAAGCAGCCGATAAGCCGTGGCGAAAGTTACAATTTTGTAAATGCGCACGTACGGTCAAGGTCAGCGCGCGGCCTCATCATGCCATTCCGTATCGCTAAAGCCGGTCAGGCGCGCGAAATGCTGCACCAGGCGCGGTTGCACGTCCGCCGGCGTGACGCCGGGCTGGAAAGCGCTGATCTGCGTCATCTCCATGCCGGCATAGCCACAGGGATTGATGCGCAGGAAGGGCGCCAGATCCATCGCAACATTGAGCGCCAGACCGTGAAACGAGCAGCCTTTACGGATGCGCAGGCCGAGCGAACAGATTTTCGCATCGCCAACGTATACGCCGGGCGCATCCGCACGCGCACGCGCACTGATGTCGTAATCAGCCAGCGTAGCGATGACCGTCTCTTCCAGTGCGGTGACCAGATCGCGCACGCCAAGCTTGCGGCGTTTAACGTCAATCAGTACATACATCACCTGCTGGCCCGGACCGTGATAGGTTACCTGGCCGCCGCGATCGCTCTGTACCACCGGAATATCGCCCGGCACCAGCACATGTTCGGCTTTGCCCGCCTGGCCCTGAGTAAACACCGCAGGGTGTTCCACCAGCCAGAGTTCATCGGCGGTGGCGCTGTCGCGCCGATCGGTAAAGTGATGCATGGCATCGGAGACGGGCTGCCAGTCGCGCTGGCCAAGCTGACGAACAAGAAGCGTATTAGCAGACAAAGCAGAAGTCCGGTAGCGAGTGGAGGGCAGAGTATAACGCTGGCAAAGCGGCCTTTACCAGCGTCAGCATTACAGCACCATGCGCACGATTTCGATGTTGCCCAGCTCTTCGTACAGGGTTTCCACCTGTTCGATGTGGGTGGCGTTAATGGTGATCGAGACCGAGTGATAATTGCCTTTGCTGCTGGGCTTCACGTCAGGGCTGTAGTCGCCGGGCGCATGACGCTGCACCACTTCAACCACTTGATCAACCAGCTCCGGTTGCGCCAGGCCCATCACTTTGTAGGTAAAAGGCGTCGGGAATTCGAGCAGTTCATTCAGTTTGGTTTTCATATTAACTCCGGTGCATAAAAAACAGGCTCCCGCCGAAGCGGGAGCAATATAGTAGCTTATCTGGGGACGGGTTGGCGATTTTTCAAGCGCGCCTTAGCCGAACCAGTGATGGAACATCAGTTTGATGTAATCGATGATGCGGCTGAAGAAACCGCCTTCCTGCACTTCGTTCAGCACCACCAGCGGACGCTGTTCAATGGTTTTACCATCCAGCTGGAAGTTGATGCTGCCCACGACCTGGTTTTTCTGCAGCGGCGCGTGCAGTTCGGTGTTGTTCAGCACGTAACTGGCCTTGAGGTCTTTCATGCGGCCGCGCGGAATGGTCAGGTAGGCATCTTTTTCCACGCCGAGCTGCACGCGATCGCTGTTGCCAAACCATACTGGCTCAGACGCAAACTCTTTGCCCGCCTTCAGCGGTGCCACGGTTTCGAAGAAGCGGAAGCCCCAGGTCAGCAGCTTTTTACTTTCGGTTTCACGGCCTTTAAAGGTGTGACCGCCCATCACTGCCGAGATCAGACGCATCTGGCCTTCGGTCGCTGACGCCACCAGGTTATAACCGGCGGCTTCGGTGTGGCCGGTTTTGATGCCGTCGACGTTCAGGCTGGTATCCCACAGCAGGCCGTTACGGTTCATCTGGCGGATGTTATTAAAGGTGAACTCTTTCTCTCTGTAGACCGCGTACTCATCCGGCACATCGCGAATCAGCGCCTGACCAATCAGCGCCATGTCACGCGCCGTGCTGTACTGACCGTCAGCATCAAGACCGTGCACGGTCTGGAAATGGGTATTTTTCAGGCCCAGCGCGCCCACGTAGTTGTTCATCAGGTTAACGAACGCGTCCTGGCTGCCGGCAACGTAATCGGCCATTGCCACGCAGGCGTCGTTACCGGACTGCAGCACGATACCGCGCGTCAGCTGAGAGACCGGTACGCGATCGCCCGGCTTGAGGAACATCAGCGAGGAGCCTTTGAACACCGGATTGCCGGTCGCCCAGGCATCTTTACCGACGGTAACAATGTCATCCTGATGGATTTTGCCCGCTTTGACCGCCTGGCCGATGACGTAGCTGGTCATCATTTTGGTCAGACTGGCCGGGTCGCGGCGCGCGTCCGCGTTCTTTTCCGCCAGCACTTTGCCGGAGTTATAGTCGATCAGCACGTAAGCTTCGGCATCGATGTCCGGCACGCCCGGAATCATGGTTTTCAGATTAACATCATCTGCAAAGGCAACGTGGCTGAGGGAGAGAGCGACCAGTGATCCCACTGTCAGGCGTTTCAGAAAACGAGAAGGTTTCAGCGTATTCATGTTCAGGACTACAGCATCCGTGGGGTTAAGAGTGAAAAAAGTGCCTTACTATAGCAAAGCTGCCATCGTGCGACATCTGGCTTTATGCCTCAGTGTCAGCAGGCAAGGGCACGGCCCGTCACATTGACGGGCGGGCCGTGGTAATAAAGGAGC
This sequence comes from Pantoea sp. GM_Pan_4, assembly GCF_026541005.1. Taxonomy (NCBI): domain Bacteria; kingdom Pseudomonadati; phylum Pseudomonadota; class Gammaproteobacteria; order Enterobacterales; family Erwiniaceae; genus Pantoea; species Pantoea sp. GM_Pan_4. Next base: position 1,115,896 of record NZ_JALNUZ010000001.1, on the reverse strand, counting down.
TGATCTGCGCTTCAGTGCTCAGACGCTGCTGCAGCGCCGCGGCCTGAGCCCGGCTGCTGAAACCGCCAAGCTGCACGCGGTAGACGTTGCCATTGGCTTCCACCGCGCCGGGTACACCAAAGCGCTGGCCAAGGCTGTCCGCCATCTGCCGGGCGCGTGCGGCATCATTCAGGGCGCCAACCTGTACCACAAAACCGCTGCCGGCATGGGCGCTGGCGTTATGGCTGGCCAGAGCCGGACTCGCTGCCGCTGCCGCAGCTGGTGCGGCAGGGCTGGCGACAACCGGTGTGGCCGGCGCGCTGCCTTCCAGTACGCCGCTGGCTAACGGCTGCGGTGCGCCGAGAAAGCCGCTGCTCTGCACCGGTGCACCGATGTTGCCGTTGCTCTGCAGTGAACTGTTATCCACCGCGCGGACATCCTGTGCGGCAGGCGCTGGCGCGCTGCTGGCGCCGGTCATCACCATGCCGCCGCTCAGGTCAGGGCGCGCCGGCAGCGCATAGCTCTGTTTGGCCACGGTGGTGCCGATGGTGCCCGGACCGGATACTGAACCGTCCGGCGCTACCTTGATGTAATCCACCCGTACGCGGGTGTTATTGGAAATATTCAGGCGATCGCCCGCGGCGCGCGACAGGTCAATAATCCGACCCGGCGTGTAAGGGCCGCGATCGTTGACGCGCACCACAATCTGCCGGCCATTGGCCAGGTTGGTGACGCGCACGTAGCTTGGCAGTGGCAGGGTAGGGTGTGCGGCGCTTAACGCGTCCGGATCGTAGGTTTCACCCAGCGCGGTGCGGTTGCCCTGCGCCTCTTCGCCGTACCAGGTTGCCAGACCAACTTCACTGTAGTTGGACGGATCTTTAATCACCCGGTAGGTTTTGCCATTGACGCTGTAGTCCTGGCTGGTAGAGGGATTGATCGGCTCATAGCGCGGCTCCACGCCGGGAATCTCCACCACCGGGCCATTGTAGGCCGGCTGCGGCGGGGCCGTGTTCGTCTGCTGTTCCGGTGTGGAACAGGCAGCCAGTACCAGTGATGCCAGAGCAACCCCAAGCCAGTCCTTACGCATGTGCAGCCTCTTAAACGCTTTTAGATAACATTTTTCGATGAGTGTGGATCGACATCACGATGCCAAATCCGGCCATTAACACAATCAGCGCCGATCCGCCGTAGCTCACCAGCGGCAGCGGCACGCCAACCACCGGTAAGATACCACTAACCATGCCAATGTTAACGAAAACATACACAAACAGAATCAGCATCAGGCCGCCGGACATTACGCGACCAAAGGTGGTTTGCGCGCGTGCGGCAATCACCAGCCCGCGCATGATCAGCAGCAGATAAAGTACCAGCAGCAGCAGGACGCCCACCAGGCCGAGCTCTTCCGCCAGCACCGCGAAGATAAAGTCGGTGTGACGTTCGGGCAGAAACTCCAGCTGCGACTGGGTGCCGTGCAGCCAGCCTTTGCCGCGCAGGCCGCCGGAGCCGATAGCAATCTTGGACTGAATAATGTGGTAGCCGGCACCGAGCGGATCGCTCTCCGGATCGAGCAGCATCATCACGCGGTCGCGCTGATAATCGTGCATCAGGAAGAACCACAGAATCGGGATGAACGCCGCCACCAGCAGCACGGCCACGCCAATCAGCTTCCAGCTCATGCCCGAGAGGAACAGCACAAACAGGCCGGAGGCGGCGATCAGAATGGAGGTACCGAGGTCCGGCTGCGCCGCCACCAGCAGCGTCGGCATGAAAATCAGCACCAGCGCGATGCCGGTGTTTTTCAGCGTTGGCGGGCAGACATCGCGGTTGATGAAGCGTGCCACCATCAGCGGCACGGCGATTTTAGCGATTTCCGACGGCTGAAAGCGCACAAAACCGAGATCCAGCCAGCGCTGCGCCCCTTTACTGATGTGGCCGAAGGCATCGACCGCCACCAGCAAAATTACGCAGACAATGTAGAGGTAGGGCGCCCAGCTTTCATACACGCGCGGCGGCACCTGCGCCATCACCAGCATGATGATGGTGCCCATGGCAATCTGCCCGAGCTTGCGCTCCATCATGCCCGGATCCTGGCCGCTGGCGCTCCAGATAACAATGGCGCTGTAGGCCAGCAGGCTGATGATGATCAGCATAAACAGCGGGTCGATATGGATACGCGTCCAGATCGTTCTTTTCTGGGGACTATCGTTCATCGACATCGTTATTCACCTTCGTAGCCGGGCGGCATGGGTGCGGCTTCTGGCAGCACGGTATTGTTGTCGCCCAGCATTATGTGGTCGAGAATCTGGCGCATCACGGTGCCCACCGCCGGGCCGGCACCGCCGTTTTCCAGAATCATGGTGACGGCGACGCGCGGCTTGTCGTACGGCGCGAAGGCGGTCATCAGCTTATGGTCACGCAGCCGTTCGGCAATCTTGTGCGCGTTGTACGTCTCATTCTCTTTCAGGCCAAACACCTGTGCGGTACCGGATTTCGCCGCAATCTTGTACGGTGCATCGGCAAAGCTTTTATGCGCGGTGCCGTTGGCGCGGTTGGCCACGCCATACATCCCGTCTTTGGCGATCTCCCAGTAGCCGGAATGAATGTCGCCAATCGGCGCATCCGGCGGCTGGCGATACGGCACCATGCTGTTGCCTTCACGGGTGGCGCGCAGCAGGTGCGGCACTTTAATCACGCCATCGTTAATCAGGATCATCAGCGCTTTGTTCATCTGCACCGGCGTCGCCGTCCAGTAGCCCTGGCCGATACCGACCGGAATGGTATCGCCCTGATACCACGGCTTTTTAAAGCGTTTCATCTTCCATTCGCGCGTCGGCATGTTACCGGGGCTCTCCTGCGGCAGGTCGATACCGGTACGGTGGCCGTAGCCGAATTTGGTCATCCACTCCGACAGGCGGTCGATGCCCATGTCATAGGCCACCTGATAGAAAAAGGTATCCGCCGATTCTTCCAGCGATTTGGTGACGTTGAGGCGACCGTGGCCCCACTTTTTCCAGTCGCGGTAGCGTTTTTCCGAGCCCGGCAGCTGCCACCAGCCCGGATCGAACAGGCTGGTATTACGGTTGATCACGCCGGCGCTGAGCGCTGAGACCGCCACATAAGGTTTAACCGTGGAGGCTGGTGGATACGATGCCTGCAGCGCACGGTTATACAGCGGGCGGTTCTCATCGCCGAGCAGCGCCTTATAATCTTTACTCGAAATACCATCGACAAACAGATTCGGATCGTAACTGGGTGTGGAGACCAGCGCGAGAATCTCACCGGTGCGCGGATCGCTCACCACCACGGCGGCGCGGCTGCCGGTCAGCAGGGTTTCGATGTACTGCTGTAGCTTGAGATCGATGGTCAGCCAGATATCGCGTCCGGCCTGCGGTGACTGCTCATGCAGCTGACGGATCACGCGACCGCGGTTGTTGACTTCCACCTCTTCGTAACCGGTTTTGCCGTGCAGCACATCTTCGTAATAGTTTTCGATGCCGAGCTTACCGATATCGTGGGTGGCTGCGTAGTTTGGCCATTTGCCTTCTTCATCCAGGCGCTTGACGTCACGATCGTTGATTTTCGAGACGTAACCCACCACGTGCGTCAGCGTCTGGCCGTAAGGGTAGTAGCGGCGCTGGTAGCCTTTCACTTCCACGCCCGGGAAACGGTACTGGTTCACTGCAAAGCGCGCGACCTGCACTTCATTCAGGCCGGTTTTGACCGGAATCGAGGTAAAGCGGCGCGAGCGCTTGCGCTCTTTTTCAAACGCATCGATATCGTCGTCGGTCAAATCCAGCACCGGCCGCAGATCCTGCAGCGTCTGCTTCAGGTCATCGACTTTTTCCGGCACCAGCTCGGCCTGGTAAATGGTGCGATTGAGCGCCAGCGGCACACCGTTGCGGTCATAGATGATGCCGCGGCTGGGGGCGACCGGCACCAGTTTGATGCGGTTTTCGTTTGAACGGGTGCTGTAGTCGTCGAAGCGCAGGATCTGCAGATGATACAGATTGACCACCAGCACGCTGGAGAGCAGCAGGATGCCGACAAAGGCCACCAGGGCGCGGCGGACAAACAGTTTCTGTTCGGCAGTGTAATCGCGAAAAGCGTTGCTCTGTAATTTCATCCGCTGCGTTTATTGTCTGGAGGTTGTCAGGCGTTTATTCACGGTGATAAGGGTGATTGGTGGTAATACTCCAGGCACGATACAGGCTTTCCGCCACCAGCACACGCACCAGCGGATGCGGCAGCGTTAACGCGGACAGTGACCAGCTCTGCTCGGCTGCCGCTTTACACGCCGGCGCCAGGCCTTCCGGCCCACCAATCAGCAGGCTGACATCACGCCCGTCCAGCTTCCAGCGCTCTAACTGCTGCGCCAGCTGCGGCGTTTCCCACGGCTGTCCGGGAATATCCAGCGTCACAATGCGGTTGCCTTTGCCCACCGCCGCCAGCATCGCTTCACCCTCTTTTTCCAGAATGCGTTTGATGTCGGCGTTTTTGCCGCGTTTACCGGCCGGCACTTCAGTCAGCTCAAACGGCATATCTTTGGGAAAGCGACGCAGGTACTCCATGAAACCGGTCTCAACCCAGTCGGGCATTTTGGTGCCGACGGCGACAAGCTGCAGTTTCAACGTTTAGCTCCAGAGCTTTTCCAGCTCATACAGCTGGCGGCTCTCTTCCTGCATCACGTGCACGATCACTTCACCGAGATCGACCACAACCCAGTCAGCAGCCGCTTTGCCGTCGACGCCGAGCGGTTTCAGGCCTGCCGCGCGCGATTCCTGCATCACATGGTCAGCGATGGAGGAGACGTGACGGTTGGAGGTCCCGGTACAGATAATCATGCAATCGGTGATACTGGATTTGCCCTGCACATCAATCGCAACGATGTCCTGGCCTTTGAGATCATCAATCTTATCAATAACGAACTCTTGGAGTGCTTTGCCTTGCAAAAGGTTCCCCTTAAAAACAGGTGATTATGGGCAGGCTGAATGCCCCGGAAAACGCAGCCAAAAATGAAGCGGCGCAGTATAGCACGCGGCGATCAATCGCGATATAAGCCCGCGCGATCGATGTAGTCGATCACCGCCGCCGGCAGCAGATCGGCGCAGTCCTGGCCATGATGGCGGCGCTGGCGAATCTCAGTGGCAGAAATGTCGAACAGCGGCGTATCGGCCAGCCAGATGTGGCCTGCCGGCGCGCGATGCAGCTGCTGCACTTCATGCGCGCGGTGCGCATCCAGCCACTGCTGCATCTCTGGCGTAGCCATCTGCGCGGCGTAGCCTGGACGCTGACAAACCAGCAGGTGACACAGCGACAGCAGTTCCTGCCAGCGATGCCATTTTCCTAACGTTAGCAGAGAATCCTGACCGATGATAAACCCGAGGGGCTGTTGTGCACCGCGCTCGGCGCGCAGGGTTTCCAGCGTGTCCACCGTCCATGACGGCGTGGTGCGCGTCAGCTCGCGCGTGTCGATATCAAACAGCGGACGATCGGCAATGGCGCAGCGCAGCATCGCCACGCGCTGTTGGGCGCTGGCTTCCGGCTGTGGCCGGTGCGGCGGCACGTTGTTCGGCAGCAGCGTCACTTTTTGCAGGCCAACCTGCTGCGCCAGCGCGGTGACCGGACGCAGATGCCCGAAATGAATTGGATCGAAGGTGCCGCCAAACAGCGCGTAAAGGTCAGACATCAGTTAAACCCAGCGGAAAATCACGATGGCACAGCAGCAACGACAGCGTCTCCAGCTGCGGCCACAGATTCTGACCGTAGTCCTGCTTCATGGTCAGTTCGAGTTGAGCCAGCAGATGCACCGCTTGCTGCAGCCGTTGCGCATCCAGTCGCTGCAGCGCTTCAGTGAACAGGGCACGGCGGTTCTGCCAGATACGTTGTTGATCCATCAGCGTGCGCAGCGGCTGCTTCGCCTGCTGGCGTTGCAGCTGCAGTAGCGTCAGCAGATCGCGCTGCAGCGTGCGCAGCAGAATCACCACTTCGCTGTCCTCTTTTTGCAGCTGACGCAAAATGTGCAGCGCGCGTTTGCTCTTGCCGGCCAGCAGCGCATCAACCCAGTGAAACGGCGTGAAATGCGCGGCATCGTTCACCGCTTCTTCCACGCGGGGCAGCGTCAGTTTGCCATCCGGCCACAGCAGCGACAGCCGCTCCAGCGCCTGGGCCAGCGCCAGCAGATTACCTTCATAACAGTAGCAGAGCAGCTGAATTGCCGCGTCATCAATACTCAGCTGCAGGGCTTTCGCGCGGGCGGCCACCCAGCGCGGCAGCTGCGCCTGTTCCGGCGTCTGGCACGGCACCAGCACCGCACTGGCGCTGAGCGCTTTGAACCAGGCACTGTTTTCCTGCGCTTTGGTCAGCTTCGCCATCCGCAGCACCAGCATAATGTCGCTGTGCAGCAGCGCCGCCAGTTTCACCAGCTGTTCGGCGATGGCGGCGTTGGGGCCGTTTTCCGGCAGCTGCAGCGTCAGCGTCTGGCGCTGTGTGAACAGGCTCAGCGACTGACAGCTGGCGAAAATCGCCTCCCAGTCAGTCTGCGCATCAACGCTGACGGAAAAATGCTCGTCGAAGCCCTGCTGAGCGGCGGCAGCGCGGATGGCATCTGCGCTCTCCTGAATCAGCAGTGGTTCATTACCGGTGAGAAAATAACAGGCGCGCAGCCCCTCTCGAAGCTGCGCGCGCAGTTGTTCAGGATAGATCCTGATCATTGCAGACTGGTGGCTGACGAGGAGGGCACTTCCGGTGAGTCCGCACCTGGCGCAATCACTTCAGGTTGCGGCAGCGTCTCTTTGTTGCTCTCCTGCGCGGCGTGTACCGTCAGCAGCTTACGCACCAGCTGCTCGGCAGCACGCTGACGCATCTCCTGCACAATCATATCCTGCTCGGCATCCTTCGCCAGCGCGGCGTTCGGGTTGTCGAAGAACGAACGGTATACCGTGGTGCTGATCGGATAAATGCCTTTACCCGGCAGCAACACCTGCGCGCTGACGGTCATTACCAGCGAGTATTCGGCGGTGGTGCCGCTGATGAATACCGACGCAGTATCGCGTCCCTGGCTCTCCGCGCCGAGACGCAGCGTCGGGTATTGCGCACTGGCCGCTTTGCTGTCTTCAACGATTTTGACATCGTTGATGCGCAGCTGCTGACGCACGGTGCGCGCCAGCGGGCCATACGGATCGCCGCTCTGGACGATCAGCGTTTTCATTTCCGGTGGCACCTGCGTGGTGCCGCGCGGATGAAAACCACAGCCGGCAGTGACCAGCACTGCCAGCAGGACAAACAGCCTGATAACGAGTTGTCGCACAGTTCCTCCTGAACTTAACCTACGACCAGGTTAAGCAGTTTGCCAGGGACATAAATCACTTTACGAAGGGTGACGCCATCCAGATATTTCGCCACCAGATGCTCCTGTGCCGCACGCGCCTGCACCTGTTCCTGCGTCGCATCCGGCGCCACGGTAATTTTACCACGCACTTTACCGTTGACCTGCACCACCACCAGCAGCGAATCCTCTACCATTGCCGCTTCATCGGCAACCGGCCAGCTGGCGTCGTCGATGCTGCCTTCGCCACCCAGTGCCTGCCACAGCACGTAGCTGGCGTGCGGGGTGAATGGATAGAGCAGGCGCGTTACGGCGACCAGCGCTTCCTGCATCAGGGCGCGATCCTGTTCGCTCTCCTGCGGCGCGCGCAGCAGTTTGTTCATCAGCTCCATGATTGCCGCAATCGCGGTGTTGAAGGTCTGACGACGGCCGATGTCATCCGCCACTTTGGCGATGGTTTTGTGCAGATCGCGACGCAGCGCTTTCTGCTCATCGTTGAGCGCGTTGACATCCAGCGCCACGGTGGCGCCTTTGGCCACGTGATCGTACGCCAGCTTCCACACGCGTTTCAGGAAGCGGTTAGCGCCTTCCACGCCTGACTCCTGCCACTCCAGCGTCATTTCCGCCGGGGAGGCAAACATCATGAACAGACGCACGGTATCTGCGCCGTAGCGCTCAACCATCAGCTGCGGGTCGATGCCGTTGTTTTTGGACTTCGACATTTTGCTCATGCCCGCGTAGATCACTTCGCGGCCCTGATTGTCGATGGCTTTGGTGATGCGGCCTTTTTCGTCGCGCTCGACGTTAACGTCAACCGGAGAAACCCAGTTGCGCTCGCCGTTGGCGCCGACGTAGTAGAAGGCGTCGGCCAGTACCATGCCCTGGCACAGCAGGCGTTTGGCCGGCTCGTCAGAGTTGACCAGGCCCGCGTCGCGCAGCAGCTTGTGGTAGAAGCGGAAATACATCAGGTGCATGATGGCGTGTTCGATACCGCCCACATACTGATCGACCGGCAGCCAGTAGTTCGCTGCCGCCGGATCCAGCATGCCTTCGTTGTAGTTCGCACAGGTGTAACGCGCGTAGTACCACGATGATTCCATAAAGGTGTCGAAGGTGTCGGTTTCACGCAGCGCCGGCTGACCGTTGACGGTGGTTTTCGCCCACTCCGGATCGGCTTTGATTGGGCTGGTAATACCGTCCATGACCACGTCTTCCGGCAGAATTACCGGCAGCTGATCTTCTGGCGTTGGCATCACGGTGCCATCTTCCAGCGTCACCATCGGAATTGGCGCACCCCAGTAGCGCTGGCGTGACACACCCCAGTCGCGCAGGCGATAGTTCACTTTACGCACGCCGACGCCTTTGGCCGCCAGCGCATCGGCGATGGCATTGAAGCCGGCGTCGTGGTCCAGACCGTCAAACTCGCCGGAGTTGAACAGCGTGCCTTTTTCGGTCATCGCTGCGGCGCTGACATCCGGCGCGGTACCGTCGAGGTTGAGTACCACCGGCTTGATGTTGAGATCGTATTTGGTGGCGAATTCCCAGTCGCGCTGGTCATGACCCGGTACGGCCATCACGGCACCGGTGCCGTACTCCATCAGCACGAAGTTAGCGACCCAGACCGGAATCTCTTCGCCCGTCAGCGGATGGATAGCGTGCAGGCCGGTGGCCATGCCTTTCTTCTCCATCGTGGCCATGTCCGCTTCGGCGACTTTGGTGTTGCTGCATTCAGCAATGAAGTCAGCCAGCGCCGGGTTGTTGACGGCAGCCTGGCGCGCCAGAGGATGACCGGCTGCCACGGCGACATAAGTTGCCCCCATGAAGGTGTCCGGACGAGTGGTGTAAACCGTGACTTTTTCCGCGCTGTTGGCCACGTCAAAGGTGATCTCGACACCTTCAGAACGGCCAATCCAGTTGCGCTGCATGGTCTTGACCTGCTCCGGCCAGTCTTCCAGCTTATCGAGGTCGTTGAGCAGCTCTTCGGCGTAATCGGTGATTTTCACGAACCACTGCGGGATCTCTTTGCGTTCGACTTTGGTGTCGCAGCGCCAGCAGCAGCCATCGATCACCTGTTCGTTCGCCAGTACGGTCTGGTCGTTCGGGCACCAGTTGACTGCGGAGGTTTTTTTGTAGACCAGACCTTTTTCGTACAGTTTGGTGAAGAACCACTGTTCCCAGCGATAATACTCAGGCTGACAGGTCGCCAGTTCGCGACTCCAGTCATAGCCGAAGCCCAGCAGTTTCAGCTGGTTTTTCATGTATTCGATGTTGTCGTAGGTCCAGGGTGCTGGCGCGGTGTTGTTTTTCACCGCCGCCCCTTCAGCGGGCAGGCCAAAGGCATCCCAGCCAATCGGCTGCAGGACGTTTTTGCCCAGCATGCGCTGGTAGCGCGCAATCACATCGCCAATGGTGTAGTTACGCACGTGGCCCATGTGCAGGCGGCCAGAAGGATAGGGCAGCATAGACAGGCAGTAGTATTTCTCTTTGCCTTCCTGCTCGGTCACTTTGAAGGTTTCGTTTTCGTCCCAGTGCTGCTGGACGCGGGATTCTATCTCTTCCGGGCGGTATTGCTCTTGCATGGCTGCCTGTGGTCCTTGTGAAATCGTTTTTTAAACACTTTTGATCCGCATAGCATACCCATAAGGCCGCCCCTCAACAACAATTGACGCCCTCCGGTGGCGTGATTTGTGCGGAATGCGCCAGCGCTTTCACCCTTTTGCGATTTCCTCTGCGCTAAGCGCAGCAAATATGGCAAAGCGGCTAAACTTAACTCAGCATCCGCAGCGGAAAGGAGAACAAAATGAATAATGTGGCGCAGGAGTATCGTGCAACGGTAGCAGCATTAACCCAGCGGCTGGAGCGTGGCGAGCGTGATGTCGACGCACTGGTCGCCGAGGCGCGTAGTGCGCTGCTGCAGAAACAGACGCTGACCACCGCCGAAGTCGACGAGGTCATGCGCGCGGTGCGGCGCGATTTGCACGAGTTCGCGCTCAGCTATCAGGAATCCAGCGAAGCGCTCGGCGATTCAGTGTTTCTGCGGGTGATCCGTGAAAGCCTGTGGAAAGAGCTGGCCGATATCACCGATAAGAGCCAGCTGGAGTGGCGCGAAGTGTTCCAGGATCTGCGGCATCACGGCGTGTATCAGAGCGGCGAAGTGGTGGGACTGGGTAACCTGGTGTGTGAAAAGTGCGGCTTTACCCGGGCGATTTACACCCCGGAGAGCCTGACGCGCTGCCCGGAGTGCGGCCACGATCAGTTCCAGCGTCAGCCGTTTGAGCCCTGAATTATCACCGTGCTCTGAAGCAAAAAAGTATTGTTGCTGAAGGCGTGCGGACTGTCAGAAGGGAACCTGAACACGCCCGGATCGGCAAAACCCGCATCCCTGCGTGCCTCGACACGCGGCATCCCTGCCGCGTGACGTCCGGCTTAGTTCAGGATCCCTTCTGCCGTAAAAAACAGGTGCGGCGGTATGCGCGCATTTAGTTACCGCGATGATGAAGCTTAATGGTGCGCAAGGCATAGCGCCTTGCGGCAGCCTCCGCGCCAGGGAAGGCGCGGCGGCAGGCTCCAGGAGGATTCATGCCGGTGCGGCAAGACGCTATGCCTTGCGCAGTCGGGTACCACATCACAGCAGCAATATATCGATTTTGGTGAAGGGCAGGAGGGGCAAGATAAGCCCTGACGCTGGCGGTCCGTGGACCGCCAGCATTGTGGGTATTAGTGCAGGATTTTCGCCAGGAAGTCTTTGGCACGTTCGGACTGCGGATTGCTGAAGAAGTCATCCTTGTTGGTGTCTTCAACGATCTTCCCTTCATCCATAAAGATGACGCGATTCGCCACTTTGCGTGCAAAGCCCATCTCGTGCGTCACCACCATCATCGTCATGCCCTCGTTGGCTAACTCCACCATCACATCCAGCACTTCGTTGATCATCTCCGGATCCAGTGCGGAAGTCGGTTCATCGAACAGCATGGCGATAGGATCCATGCACAGCGCACGGGCGATGGCGACGCGCTGCTGCTGACCGCCAGACAGCTGACCAGGGAATTTCTCCGCATGCGCCGCCAGACCCACGCGCTTCAGCAGCGCAAGACCTTTCTCGCGCGCGGCAGTTTTGTCACGCTTCAGCACTTTCACCTGCGCCAGCACCAGGTTATCAATGATGCTGAGGTGCGGGAACAGTTCGAAGTGCTGGAACACCATGCCCACTTTGCTGCGCAACTGGGCAAGATTGGTTTTCTTGTTGTTCACTTCGGTGCCGTTCACCTGAATGCTACCCTGCTGCACGGGCTCCAGTCCGTTCACCGTTTTAATCAGCGTCGATTTGCCGGAACCGGACGGCCCGCAGACCACCACCACTTCACCTTTCTTCACCTCGGTGGAGCAGTCGGTCAGCACCTGAAAGTGCCCATACCACTTAGAAACATTTTTCAGGCTAATCATTTAAACCGTCCTTTTTCTTTTCAGATAGCTAACCAACAGCGAAGCGCTCAGGCTGATCACGAAATAGACCAGACCGGCAAACAGAACCATTTCAACCTGGGTACCGTCACGTTCACCAATGGTGGACGCGGTACGGAAGAAGTCCGCCAGGCTTAACACATACACCAGCGAGGTGTCCTGGAACAGCACGATGCCCTGCGTCAGCAGCAGCGGCACCATGGCGCGGAACGCCTGTGGCAGGATGATCAGCTTCATCGACTGCCACTGCGTCATACCCAGCGCCAGCGCCGCGTTGGACTGACCGCGTGAGATGCTCTGGATACCGGCGCGGATAATCTCCGAATAGTAAGCGGCTTCAAACAGCGCAAACGCCACCATGGCGGAGATCAGGCGGATATCGGTTTTTGGCGACAGCCCAAGCACCTGCTGCAGGAAGCTGGGAACCACCAGATAGAACCACAGCAGCACCATCACCAGCGGTACCGAGCGGAACAGGTTCACGTACAGTTTGGCGAACCAGCGGATCGGGGCGAACGCGGACAAACGCATCACCGCCAGAATGGTGCCCCAGATAATGCCAAACACCACCGCCACCGCAGTGATTTTCAGCGTAATGATCATGCCGTTCAGCAGATAGGGCAGGCTGGGCGGAATCGAACTCCAGTCAAAATCGTACATTACTTGCCTCCCAGGTTGCCGGGCAGGCGGATTTTGCGTTCTACCAGACTCATAATCAGCATGATCACCAGGTTAATACCGACGTAGGCCAGGGTGATAGCGGTGAAAGATTCATAGGCATGCGCCGAGTAATCCAGCAGCTTGCCCGCCTGCGCCGCCAGGTCGACCAGACCGATGGTAGAGGCGATGGCGGAGTTCTTCACCAGGTTAAGCATTTCCGAGGTCATCGGCGGCACAATCACGCGATAGGCGTTAGGCAGCAGCACGTAGCGGTAGGTCTGCGGCAGCGTCAGGCCCATCGCCAGACCGGCGTTTTTCTGGCCGCGCGGCAGCGACTGAATCGCGGCGCGCACCTGCTCACACACGCGTGCGGCGGTGAACAGACCGAGACAGATGGTTGAAGAGAGGAAAAACTGGATGTTCGGGTTCAGTTCAGCCTTAAACCACATGCCGAGCTTCTCCCCGACCAGTTCTGGCGCCACCAGATACCAGAAGAAGAACTGCACGATCAGCGGGATATTACGAAACAGCTCCACGTAGCAGGTGCCAATCGTGGACAGCCAGCGATTAGGCACGGTACGCAGAATGCCAAAGAAGGAACCTACCAGGAAGGCGATAATCCAGGCGCAGCAGGAGACCGCGACGGTCACCTGAAATCCGGACCACAGCCAGCCGAGGTAAGTCGTATTGCCGAACGGAGCCTGCTGTAAAAAGATGCCCCAGTTCCAATCGATACCCATAACGAGCTCCGGTAAAAAAAGGGTAGCGAGGCTACCCATAAGATTGTTGAGCGGTGTCTTGTGTCCTGCTTCAGGGGAACGGCCTGTTACAGTCTGTCTGTCCGCACCGCGTGTTCAGCAATCGAGAGGGCAGCAGTGCCGCCCTTGTTTTCATTGTTAATTCAGAGTGCTTTGTCGTTCGGTGCTTTAAACAGCGCCTGCATGTCAGAAGACAGCTCGAAGTTCAGGTTCAGGTTCTTCGGCGGAATTGGCTGTTTGAACCAGGTATCGAACCATTTGGTGGCTTCACCCGACGTCTGTGCTTTGGCGATGGTGTCATCCATCAGCTGTTTAAACGGCGCATCGTCTTTACGCAGCATGCAGCCGTAGGCTTCTTTGGACTGCGGCGTACCCGTGATTTCCCAGTTATCCGGTTTCTTCGCCTTGGCACGTTCACCGGCCAGCAGCGCGTCATCCATCATGAAAGCCACTGCGCGACCGGTTTCCAGCGTGCGGAACGAGTCACCGTGATCTTTCGCGCTGATGATGCGCATATCCATTTTCTTCTCGTCATTCAGCTTGCGCAGCAGAATCTCAGAGGTGGTGCCCGAGGTGACGACCACGGTTTTGCCTTTCAGATCGGCGAAGTCTTTGATGTCGCCGCCTTTCTTCACCAGCAGACGCGTACCGATGATGAAGATGGTGTCAGAGAACGCCGCCTGCTGCTGACGCTCTACGTTGTTGGTGGTCGAGCCACACTCGAAATCGTAGGTGCCGTTCTGCAGCAGCGGAATACGGTTTTGCGAGGTGATCGGCAGCATTTTGACCTGCAGATCCGGCTTATTCAGTTTCGCTTTGATGGCGGCAACAATGGCGTTGGAGTAGTCCTGCGAATAGCCCACCACTTTCTGCTGGTTATCATAGTAAGAAAAGGGAACGGATGACTCACGGTGCCCCACGACAATCACGCCACTATCATTGATTTTTTTCAGGGTGCCGGTGAGATCTTCCGCCTGGGCCGCGCCCGCTGCTGCGCCCAACAGCAGAAGCGATAATGCCACTTTGCGAATCTGCATGTTCCTACTCCTTCGTGTGAATGTTGCGCAGAACATAAACTGCGCAGATTGTGATGTTGTGTGTATTTCCTGCTGCTTTTTTAATTATCCCTTAGCGCAACTGCGCGCAGGATAGTGATTAACATAGCGAATTGTTAACGTAATGAAACAAAAAAGTTCGTTTTTTGCGAGCCGCTCCGCACCAATAAGAGGCAAAAAACGGCCTCTGCGCCAATTAAGTGCGCTTCGGTGCCAGATAATGGTGCGCAAACAGGGCATTACGCTGACAAATCACCGATGTTGCTAAAACCACTGAAATAATTAGCAATGATCGTGCCAGTACGCGGAGAGCGGGTAAAAAGGCAGCAGAAAGTGGCGGTGACTAAGGATAAAGGGAGCGGAAAACTGCGCAGAAAAAAGGCGAAGCCTGCGCTTCGCCTGGTGAGAGAGGGCGGGGTATCAGGCGCGGCGGCGTAAAATCGCCAGCACGATGCCCGCCAGCGTCAGCAGCCATACCGGCCAGATACCGACGCGTGCATACGGCGTTTCCCCGCTGGCAGGCGTGACTGTTGCGCTCAGCACGTCGCGGGTGAACTGCGGGATGATGTTCTCCACGTCTCCCTGCGCATTCACCACTGCGGTGACACCGTTGTTCGTTGAGCGCAGCAGCGGGCGACCCAGCTCCAGCGCACGCATGCGTGCCATCTGGAAATGCTGCCACGGACCAATCGAATGACCAAACCAGGCATCGTTCGACACCGTCAGAAGGAAGTTGGTGTCCGGACGGAAGTTGGCGCGCACCTGTTCGCCCAGCACGATCTCATAGCAAATGGCGCTGGTGAGGTTGTAACCCGCCACTTTCAGCTGCGGCTGCAGGTAGGCGCCACGGCTGAACGAGGACATCGGCAGGTCGAAGAACGGCGCCAGCGGACGCAGCAGACCTTCCAGCGGCACAAACTCGCCAAACGGCACCAGATGGTTTTTCTGGTAGCGGTTGCGGCTCTGATAGCTGTAAGGCTGCGCGCCGCCCAGCACAATCACCGAGTTGTAATCGTGATAGCGGTTGTCGCTTTCCACGCGCGAATCAACAATGCCGGTGATCAGCGTGCTGCCGCGCGCGCGCAGTTCGTCATCCAGCGCATGCAGAAACGGCTGCTGATTACTCTCCAGATCGGTAATTGCCGACTCCGGCCAGATGATGATGGGCGCTTTGCCGATAAACGGCTTGCTGTATGCGGTATAGACGCGCAGCGTGGTCAGCAGCTGCTGCGGATCCCACTTCATTGACTGCGGAATATTGCCCTGCACCATCGCTACATTGACGCTGCGCTGCGGCAGCGGCTGATACCACTGCAGCATCCGCAGTGGCCAGGGCAGCAGCAGCAGCGCGACGGCGATAATCAGGTTTTTCACGCTGCGGTGATAGCAGGCCGAGGCCAGCAGACCGGCAATCACCATCAGCAGGAAGGTGATGGTTTCCACGCCAGCCAGCGGCGCCAGGCCTTTCAGCGGCCCATCGATCTGGCTGTAGCCAAACTGCAGCCACGGAAAGCCGGTCAGCACCCAGCCGCGCAGAAACTCGGTGATCTGCCACAGCGCCGGTGCCGCCAGCGCCATGCGCCACAGCGTGGCTCGTGGCCAGAAGCGGTTCAGCAGCAGGGCAAACAGCAGCGGGTAAAGCGCCAGATAGGCGGCGAGCAGCACCACGAGGAACACATTGACCGGGCCGGGCATGCCGCCAAACGTCGCAATGCTGACGTACACCCAGTTGATGCCGCTACCGAACAGGCCAAAGCCCCAGGCAAAACCGATGCCTGCCGCCTGCGCGCTGCGGCGATCCAGCAACAGCAGCTGCAAACCGGCCAGAGAGAGCAGGGCGGCGGGCCAGAAATCATACGGGGAAAAGGAAAGGGTGCCCGCGGCACCCAGAATTAATGCCAGCAGCAGGCGAACCCGCTGCTGCGAGTAGAGAGAGGCTAATGCCATAAAATTATTCGTCTTCCAGTTGCGGTTGCGGAGAGTCTTCCGGAATTTTCACATGCACCTGGATGATACGGCGGCTGTCAGCCATCGCAACTTTGAATTGGTAACCCTCAATGTCGATGCTTTCACCGCGCGCCGGCAGATGGCCGAATCCCTGCATCACCAGACCGCCAATGGTATCGACTTCGTCATCGCTGAAATCGCTACCAAATACCTCATTGAAATCCTCAATCGGCGTCAGCGCACGCACCGTATAGGTGTGGCGGTTGAGCTGGCGGATATCGCGATCTTCTTCGTCGTCATATTCGTCTTCAATTTCGCCGACGATCAGCTCAAGGATATCTTCGATGGTCACCAGTCCGGAGACACCACCGAACTCATCAATGACGATCGCCATATGATAGCGCTGCGAGCGGAACTCTTTGAGCATGCGATCGACGCGCTTGCTCTCAGGCACCACCACGACCGGGCGCAGCACTTTTTCCATGCTGAATGGCTCGGCGCTGCTGCTCATAAACGGCAGCAGATCTTTCGCCATCAGAATGCCTTCAACATGGTCTTTATCTTCGCTGATTACCGGGAAGCGCGAGTGGGCAGATTCAATAATCACTGCCAGGCACTCTTCAAGGCTCTGGTTGCGCTTCAGGGTAATCATCTGCGAGCGCGGGATCATGATGTCGCGCACGCGCTGTTCGGCAATATCCAGCACCCCTTCCAGCATGTCGCGGGTGTCCTGGTCGATCAGCTCTTTTTGCTCAGAATCGCGGATCAGCCCCAGCAGTTCGTCACGGTTTTTGGGTTCGCCGTGGAAAAGCTGATTGATTAACAGGGAGAAAAAACCCTTTTTACTACTGGGTGCGTCGTTGTTTTGAGAATGGTCGTCGCTCATGGCGTTTTTATTTAGTTCTCTCGAATGAGGGAAAGGAACTGCCGGCATCCTCGCCAGCAGCGCAATGTCCTGAACCGGCGGTTCAGGCGTCTTCATTTTCCGAAATGTACGGATCGGGATAGCCAAGAGCAAGCATTATCTCGGTCTCGAGCGCTTCCATCTCTTCAGCTTCCTCGTCTTCAATATGGTCATAACCCAGCAGATGCAGCGTGCCGTGAACCACCATGTGTGCCCAGTGCGCTTCAGGGCTTTTGCCCTGCTCGGCCGCTTCCTGCTCAACAACCTGACGACAAATAATCAGGTCACCCAGCAGCGGCAGCTCAATGCCCGGCGGTGCTTCAAACGGAAACGACAGCACGTTAGTCGGCTTATCTTTGCCGCGATAAGTCAGATTAAGCTCATGACTCTCCGCTTCATCGACCAGCCGTATCGTGACTTCGCTCTCAGGCTGAAACGGCGTGACCGCCGCCTCCAGCCAGCGCTGAAACGCCGCTTCTGCGGGCAGGCCGTTTTCATCGGCACACGCCAGCTGCAAATCTAAAATCACCGTGCTCATGAAGGCTCCTGCGGCGTCGGCTGGCTGGCAGTTTGTACCGCCTGCGCCTCACGCTTACGCTCTTCCGCCAGTTTATCACGGCGTTTCTGGTCCGCTTCTTCCCAGGCTTCATAAGCATTAACAATGCGTGCGACCACCGGATGACGCACCACGTCTTCGCTGTGGAAAAAGTTAAAGCTGATCTCTTCCACATTGGCCAGCACTTCGATGGCGTGGCGCAAACCGGATTTGGTGCTGCGCGGCAGGTCAATCTGCGTCACGTCACCGGTAATCACCGCTTTGGAGTTGAAGCCGATACGCGTCAGGAACATCTTCATTTGTTCGATGGTGGTGTTCTGGCTCTCATCGAGAATCACGAATGCGTCGTTCAGCGTACGGCCGCGCATGTAGGCCAGCGGCGCGACTTCAATCACGTTGCGTTCCATCAGCTTCTCGACGCGCTCGAAGCCCAGCATTTCAAACAGGGCGTCATACAGCGGACGCAGGTAAGGATCGACTTTCTGACTGAGATCGCCGGGCAGGAAGCCGAGCTTTTCGCCGGCTTCGACCGCCGGACGCGTCAGCAGAATACGGCGAATCTCCTGCCGCTCCAGCGCATCCACCGCGGCGGCTACCGCCAGATAGGTTTTCCCGGTCCCGGCCGGCCCAATGCCGAAGGTGATGTCGTGATCGAGAATATTGGCGATGTACTGCGCCTGGTTTGGCGTACGCGGTTTAATCACGCCGCGCTTGGTCTTGATGTTCACCGCTTTACCGTACTCCGGCACGCTGTCGGCCGTCTGCTCCAGCACGCGACTCTCTTTGATCGCCAGATGGATCTGATCCGGTTCAATGTCCGGGATCTGGCCGCGCACCGGCGCGGTATCAACGTACAGCGAACGCAGAATATTGGCGGCCGCCTCGACACTCAGCGCGCGGCCGACCAGCTTAAACAGGTTGTCGCGGCGATTGATCTCAATGCCCAGACGGCGCTCCAGCTGTTTTACGTTGTCATCAAACGGACCGCACAGGCTCATCAGTCGACGATTGTCTGCCGGTTCAAGGGCGATTTCACGAGTTTCGATATTCAAATGAATCCTTTGGGTCACTCAGGGCCAGTTGAAAGAAATAGCAGATACCGTACGCCAGGCGTCAGCATCTTTACGGAATTATTTATGGGGTCGCGCCCGGGCGCAAGCTTCAGGGGAGATATTTGGGCGGCAGCTGCGGAAAGCAAGGGCTGCGGGATGAAACAGGCGACAGCGCGTTGTGCGCTGTCGCTCAGTAATCGCGGTCTCAAGGTTGATACAGGCCCACGCCGATCTCATCCTCTTTACGCGTACGCGCAATCACCGATGCCGGACTCTCCGCGACGCGCAGGCCCATCTCCTCTTCGGTGCGAACCACGACGCCACGCAGCGAATTGGTATAAACATCGACGATTTCGACATCAACAAATTTACCGATCATGCGCACGTCGCCTTCAAAGTTGACCACGCGGTTGTTTTCGGTACGGCCGGTCAGCTCCATCACATTCTTACGTGAGGTGCCTTCCACCAGAATACGCTGAACGGTACCAAGCATGCGGCGGCTCCATGCCATCGCCTGCTGATTGATGCGATCCTGCAAAATGTACAGACGCTGCTTCTTCTCCTCTTCCGGCACGTCGTCCGGCAGATCGGCCGCTGGCGTCCCCGGACGCGCCGAATAGATAAAGCTGAAGCTGGTGTCGAAATTAACCTCGCCGATGAGCTTCATGGTCTGCTCGAAATCCTGCTGGGTTTCGCCCGGGAAGCCAATGATGAAATCTGAACTGATCTGGATATCCGGGCGCGCGGCCACCAGCTTACGGATAATCGCTTTGTACTCCAGCGCAGTGTGCGCTCGCTTCATCAGCGTCAGAATACGATCGGCACCGCTCTGCACTGGCAGGTGCAGGAAGCTCACCAGCTCTGGCGTATCACGATAAACGTCGATGATGTCGTCGGTGAACTCAATCGGATGGCTGGTGGTGAAACGAATCCGGTCAATTCCGTCAATCGCGGCCACCAGACGCAGCAGCTCGGCAAAGGTACAAATCTGGTCGTCAAAGGTCGCGCCGCGATAGGCGTTGACGTTCTGCCCCAGCAGATTCACTTCACGCACGCCCTGCGCCGCCAGCTGGGCAACTTCCAGCAGGATGTCATCGCAGGGACGGCTTACTTCCTCGCCGCGCGTATAAGGCACCACGCAGAAAGTGCAATATTTATTGCAGCCTTCCATGATCGAGACAAAAGCCGTCGGACCTTCAGCACGCGGCTCCGGCAGGCGATCAAACTTTTCGATTTCCGGGAACGAGACGTCAACAATCGGGCTTTTGCTGCCGCGCACCTGATTAATCATCTCCGGCAGACGATGCAGCGTCTGCGGGCCAAAAACGATGTCCACGCACTGCGCGCGCTGGCGAATTTTATCGCCCTCCTGCGAAGCCACACAGCCGCCCACGCCAATAATCAGCTCAGGATTTTTCGCCTTCAGCTTCTTCCAGCGTCCCAGCAAGTGAAACACTTTTTCCTGCGCCTTCTCACGGATGGAGCAGGTATTCAGCAGCAGAACGTCTGCGTCTTCGGCTTCCTCCGTCAGGGTATAGCCGTGCGTGCTGTTCAGTAGGTCAGCCATCTTCGATGAATCATATTCGTTCATCTGACAGCCCCAGGTTTTGATATGCAGTTTTTTGGTCATTGAACTAGCCATTGATTCTGAGCAGAGAAGTGCAGGGCGCGTATTGTAATGCTTTGGCGCGGGTGTGACCAGCATGCCCGTCATACTTCGCACGCCAGGTGCGTTGGCTGCGCGCGGCTCCCCCGGTCACTTACTGATGTAAGCTCCCGGGATGATCCTTGCTTGCCGCCTTCCCGGCGCACGAATTATTTAGGGCATGATGCCCGGTTATATTTCACGCGACAGGTGCGTTGGCTGCGCGCGGCTCCCCCGGTCACTTACTGATGTAAGCTCCCGGGGAGATCCTTGCTTGCCGCCTTCCCGGCGCACGAATTATTTAGGGCATGATGCCGGTCATACTTCACATGCCAGGTGCGTTGGCTGCGCGCGGCTCCCCCGGTCACTTACTGATGTAAGCTTCCGGGGAGATCCTTGCTTGCCGCCTTCCTGGCGCACGAATTATTCAGGGCATGATGCCCGGTTATACTTCGCGCGGCTGAGCCGTCTGAAGCACAAGGTTAGCAGGGCTTTTCTGCTGGTGCGGTAAATTTCCGGTACACTTTGCCACATAGAGTGCTGCCGCAAGGCGTCACGGCAATCAGAAGGATAAGAGTCAATGCAGGATTCACAGTTTGATGTGGTGGTGGTGGGCGGCGGCATGGTCGGTGCCGCGCTGGCCTGTGGTCTGGCGCAGCAGCAGTTTCGCGTGGCGGTGATTGAGCGTGCCGAACCGGCCGCGTTTGACGCCAGCCTGGCGCCGGATATACGTATCTCCGCCATTGGTGCGTCATCGGTGGCGCTGCTGCGCCAGCTCAATGTCTGGCCGCGTGTCCAGGCGATGCGCAGCGCGCCCTACCGCAAGCTGGAAACCTGGGAATGGCAAAGCGCGCACGTCACCTTTGACGCCGCTGCACTGGGCATTCCCGAGCTGGGCTATATGGTGGAAAACAGCGTGCTGCAGCGCGCGCTGTGGGAGCAGATGCAGCAGGATGGCGTAACGTTGCTGTGCCCGGCCTCACTGCAGGCGTTACAGGCGCACAGCGGCGGCTGGCAGCTGCAGCTGGATGACGGGAGCACGCTGGATAGCCAGCTGGTGGTGGGGGCCGATGGTGCTAATTCGCGCGTGCGACAGCTGGCGGGTATCGGCGTGCGCGGCTGGAACTATGCGCAATCCTGCATGCTAATCAGCGTTGAGTGTGAACACGAGGCCGGCGATGCCACCTGGCAGCAATTTACGCCGGACGGACCGCGCGCGTTTCTGCCGCTGTTCGATCGCCACGCTTCGCTGGTGTGGTACGACGCGCCGGCGCGGATCCGTCAGCTGCAAAATCTGCCGCTCAGCCAGCTGGCCAAAGAGGTGCAGACTAATTTCCCGGCGCGCGTCGGCCGCTTCGAGGTGAAGAACGCGGCGTCGTTCCCGCTGGTGCGTCGCCATGCCACGCGCTATGTGCTGCCGGGCCTGGCGCTGGTCGGTGATGCTGCGCACACCATCAATCCGCTGGCCGGGCAGGGGGTTAATCTCGGCTACCGGGATGTGGATGCGCTGATTGATACGCTGGTGGATGCGCGCAGCCAGGCGCAGCGCTGGGCGTCGCTGCCGGTTCTGCAGCGTTATCACCGTCAGCGCTACAAAGATAATTTGCTGATGCAGGGCGGTATGGATCTGTTCTACTTCGCCTTTAGCAACGCGCTGCCGCCGCTGCGTGTGGTGCGTAACCTTGGACTGATTGCAGCAGAGAATGCTGGCGTGCTCAAGCGTCAGGTGCTGCGTTACGCGCTGGGGTTGTAAACACACCGGGCGCCGCAATCGTGGCGGCGCCATCTGTTGTATAAGGCGTGAAATTCAGTAACGACAAAAACAACAAAGCCCGCAAAAGCGGGCCTGTTGTGCAATTTGGCTGGGGTGCAGGGATTCGAACCCCGGAATGCCGGAATCAGAATCCGGTGCCTTACCGCTTGGCGACACCCCAATAGGTGTTTGGTCAAATTGTCTTTGTATGGCTGGGGTGCAGGGATTCGAACCCCGGAATGGTGGAATCAGAATCCACTGCCTTACCGCTTGGCGACACCCCAATTTGTTTGGTGGCTACGACGGGAATCGAACCTGTGACCCCATCATTATGAGTGATGTGCTCTAACCGACTGAGCTACGTAGCCAGATTGTACTGCTTTACTGCACCCGATGATGGCTGGGATACCTGGATTCGAACCAGGGAATGCCGGTATCAAAAACCGGTGCCTTACCGCTTGGCGATATCCCATTCGTCGACTCGTATCCACGAGAGTGCATCGGATTGGCTGGGGTACCTGGATTCGAACCAGGGAATGCCGGTATCAAAAACCGGTGCCTTACCGCTTGGCGATACCCCATCCGGCTGCCGAAGACTGAAATGGTGCGGGAGGCGAGACTTGAACTCGCACACCTTGCGGCGCCAGAACCTAAATCTGGTGCGTCTACCAATTTCGCCACTCCCGCAAAAAGATGGTGGCTACGACGGGAATCGAACCTGTGACCCCATCATTATGAGTGATGTGCTCTAACCAACTGAGCTACGTAGCCATCTTTTTTCGCGTTACCTTCATCGGCGTTGCGGGGCGCATTATGCGTATTGAGCTTTGTAGCGTCAACAAATTTTTTGCCGTTTTTTGCCTTAACGCGCCTGTTTGTCTGGCTTGTAACCAGGCTGATGATTTATTCGGCAATTTTCGATCGTATCCGCGTCAGATGCAAGAAAAAGGGGCCACAATGGGCCCCCTTATACGCATAAAGAAAATGCTTATTTGTACGCTGACTGGTGCACGCCTACCGCACGGCCAGACGGATCGTCCATCGATTTAAACGCTTCATCCCACTCAATGGCTTTCGCTGACGAACAGGCCACGGATGGACCGCCCGGAACGCACTCTGCCGCGCTTGGCAGTGGGAACAGCTCCTCAAAGATTTCGCGGTACAGATACGCTTCTTTCGAGGTTGGCGTGTTGTGCGGGAAGCGGAAATGCGCGGTCGCCAGCTGCTGCTCGCTAATCTGCTTCGCCGCCACTTCTTTCAGCGTGTCAATCCAGCTGTAGCCTACGCCATCAGAGAACTGCTCTTTCTGACGCCATGCCACGCTCTCCGGCAGGTAAGAGGAGAAACACTCACGCAGAATGTGTTTTTCCATTTTGCCGTTGCTGCCGCACATTTTGTCTTCCGGGTTGATGCGCATCGCGACATCAAGGAATTTCTTATCAAGGAACGGCACACGTGCTTCCACGCCCCACGCCGACATCGCTTTGTTAGCGCGCGCGCAGTCAAACATGTGCAGTGCCAGCAGCTTACGCACGTTTTCTTCGTGGAACTCCTGAGCGTTCGGTGCTTTATGGAAGTAGAGGTAACCACCAAACACTTCATCCGCACCTTCACCGGAAAGCACCATTTTGATGCCCATCGCTTTGATTTTACGCGACATCAGATACATTGGCGTCGACGCACGAATGGTGGTCACATCGTAGGTTTCGATGTGGTAAATCACATCGCGGATCGCATCCAGACCTTCCTGCACGGTGAAGTGAATTTCATGGTGCACGGTACCGAGGTGATCGGCCACCGCCTGCGCCGCTTTCAGATCCGGCGATCCTTCCAGACCGACGGCAAACGAGTGCAGCTGCGGCCACCATGCATCGCTCTTGTCCTGATCTTCCACTCGTTTGGCGGCAAAGCGCTTGGTCACCGCAGAGATGATGGAAGAGTCGAGTCCGCCGGACAGCAGCACGCCGTACGGTACGTCTGACATCAGGTGACTCTTCACTGACTCTTCCAGCGCGTGCTTCAGGCCAGCGGCATCGGTGGTGTTTTGCGCCACGGCGGCAAAATCCATCCAGTCACGCTGCCAGTAACGACGGATTTCGCCATCGGTGCTGGAGAGGTAGCTTCCCGGCGGGAATTCTTTGATGCTGCGGCACACCGGCACCAGCGCTTTCATTTCAGAAGCAACATACAGGTTGCCGTGCTCATCGTTGCCCATATAGAGCGGAATAATACCGATGTGATCGCGGCCAATCAGATACTGCTGTTTGACGCTGTCCCACAGAATGAAGGCGAACATGCCCTGCAGGTCGTCGAGGAAGTCGAGGCCTTTTTCCTGATACAGCGCGAGGATGACTTCGCAGTCTGAACCCGTCTGGAACGCGTAGCGATCGCTCAGTTCCGCGCGCAGCGCCTGGTGGTTATAAATTTCGCCGTTAACAGCCAGTACGTGGGTGTGATCCGCGTTGTACAGCGGCTGGGCGCCGTTGTTCACGTCAACGATGGACAGGCGCTCGTGCACCAGAATGGCTTTCTCATCAGCGAAGACGCCTGACCAGTCCGGGCCGCGGTGACGCATCAGACGGGAACATTCCAGCGCTTTCTTGCGCAGTTCAACAGGATCGGTCTTCAGATCCAGCACACCAAAAATCGAACACATAACTGACTCCTGATCTCACCCTGTGGCGATGTTATTGACTTGTTTGTCCGGCAGACTGCGCTGCGTGATGTATAAGAAAATGCGCTAATTGATAGTGGTAACGCAAGCGAAATCACCAAATACTGATAAAAAGATTGTTGGTGTGAAGTAATGTTGAATTTTATTCAAAAATTTAACTATTAAATTAGATGGTGTCTAATGAATTGTCAGAAGTGATGGTTTTGTGCGCAACCGATGAGGCCGCGTCAGCGGCTGAATCACAGCGCTATGCCAGACACATAAAAAAGCCCTGCACACCGTAACGGCGAGCAGGGCCATAAGCAGACAGCATGACGCGAATCAGAACAGGTCGATATCAGCCACGGAAGGGTAGATCCAGTCCGGACGGAACGGCATGGCGTCGATATCGCTCAGCGTAGAGACGCCGGACAGCACCAGAATGGTTTCCAGACCGGCCTGGAAGCCAGCCAGAATATCGGTGCGCAGGTTATCGCCCACAATCACCGTCTCTTCTGAATGCGCATGCATTTTATTCAGTGCGGCGCGCATGATGTAAGGGCTGGGCTTACCGACATAAAACGGTTTGCGGCCGGAGATGGTTTCGATACCGGCACAGAGCGCGCCACAGGCTGGCACAAAGCCGCGTGCGTGGGTATCAGGATTGGTCGCGATAAAACGTGCACCGTTAGCCACAAAGAAGGCGGCTTTATGCATCATCTCCCAGTTAAACGATCGCGTCTCGCCGACGATGACGAAATCCGGGTTGACGTCAGTGATGGTAAAACCGGCTTTATACAGTTCATGAATCAGCGCGCCTTCACCAATCACGTAGGCTTTTTTGCCCTCCTGACGACGCAGGAAATCCGCAGTGGCCATGGCGGAGGTGTAGAACACCGAATCCGGGATGTCGACGCCGGCGTTGGCAAAGCGGTTGGCCAGATCCTGCGCGGTTTGTGACGGATAGTTGGTCAGTACCACCAGCGGCATCTCTTTTTCCAGAATGCGCTGCAGGAATTCGTTTGCGCCTTTCACGGCGGTATTGTCGTGCATCAACACGCCGTCGATGTCACAGATTACGCTTTTGATGGTCATAGATGGCTTCCGGTCGGGCCTGCCAGCCGGCAGGCTTTCTATTATTCTTCCAGCAGGTGCTGCAGCAGAATGCCATTCAGCATAGCGCGTTTTGCCAGCGCGAAAGCGCCAATTGCCGAACGATGGTCCAGCTCAGACCGTACCACGGGCAGATTTTTGCGAAACGCGTTCAACGCCTGGGTGTTAATGCAGCCCTCAATCGCCGGGAACAGCACTTTATCGGCATCGGTAATTTCGCCGGCCAGCACCACTTTTTGCGGGTTAAACAGGTTAATGGCGATAGCGATCGCTTTGCCGAGATAGCGGCCAACGTACTCGATCACTTCGCAGGCCAGCGCGTCGCCCTGATTGGCGGCGCGGCAGATTTGTGGCATCTGGCAATCATCCAGCGTCAGGCTGCTGGGATAACCCTGATTGAGCAGGTGGCGCACGCGGTTCTCAATCGCGCCGTTGGCGGCGATGGTTTCGAGGCAGCCAAAGTTGCCACAGTGGCAGCGTTCGCCGAGCGGATCGACCTGAATGTGGCCAATCTCACCTACGTTGCCATTGCTGCCGAGAAAAATGTGGCCGTTCGCGATGATGCCGGCGCCGGTTCCGCGGTGTAAACGCACCAGAATGGAGTCTGCACAGTCGCGGCTTGCACCGAAATAGTGCTCAGCCAGCGCCAGGCTGCGGATATCGTGGCCGACAAAGCTGGTGACGTTAAAGCGTTTTTTCAGGCTCGCCACCAGCGGCCAGTGGCTGACGGCAATGTGCGGCATGTAGCGAATGATGCCGTTAATCGGGTCGACCAACCCCGGCAGGATCACCGCGATAGCGATCAGCTCATGAATTTTACGCTGGTGCGCGCTCATAAAGGCACTGATGGCGTTGAACAGCGCGTTCTCCAGCGTCTCCTGGGTGCGCTCCGGCAACGGATAATCTTCCTGCGCCAGCGATTTTCCGCTGAGATCGAACAGCGTCAGCGTGGCATCGTTGCGCCCCAGGCGCACGCCGATGGTATGAAAATGGCGGGTTTCGGTGATGATGGAGATGGCGCGGCGCCCACCGGTGGAGGCCTGTTGCTCCACCTCTTTGATGAGGCCGCGTTCGATAAGCTGACGGGTAATTTTGGTGACGCTGGCGGGCGCAAGCTGGCTGAGTTCGGCAATCTGAATACGCGAAATCGGCCCCTGTTGATCAATCAGCCGGTAAACAGCTGCACTGTTAAGTTGTTTGACAAGATCGACATTTCCTATTTGAGTCTGGCCGCCAGTGGTCATTCAGTACTTACTCGCTGAGGACGTTGTCTCCGTTGACGAACGTCTTAGTGATTTGATAATCGCGGGTAAAGACAGTGAGGTTGGCGACTTTTCCTGCTTCCACCGTACCAAACTGCTCTTCCACACCCATTGCCCTTGCCGGATACAGGGTCGCCATGCGCAGCGCTTCGTCCATCGCGATACCACAATGTTCCACGCTATTCTGCACCGCTTCAATCATCGTCAGCGCAGATCCGCTCAGGGTACCGTTCTCATCTACGCACAGGCCGTCGCGATAGTATATTGTTTTACCTGCAAAAATGAATTGATCAATCGACGCACCGGCCGGCGCGGTGGCATCGGTCACCAGCACCAGTTTGTCGCCTTTGATTCGTTTTGCATTGCGCACGTTAGCGTAATTGACATGTAAACCGTCTGCAATAATGCCGCAGTATACATCAGGCGAATCAAACAGCGCACCGATAAGACCTGGCTCACGACCGCTAAAGGCGCTCATGGCGTTATACAGGTGGGTGGCAAAGGTGACGCCCGCGCTGATGCCCGCTTTGGCTTCGGCATAGGTGGCATTGGAGTGACCAGACGACACAATAATCCCGGCGTCACGCAGCTGGCGAATCACCGCGCTGCCCGCATTTTCCGGTGCTAGCGTAACTTTGGTAATGACGTCAGCGTTGGCGCACAGGAAATCCACCAGCTCCGCATCCGGCAGACGAATCAGCTGCGGATTATGGGTGCCTTTCTTCTCTTTATTCAGCCACGGACCTTCCAGATGCAGGCCCAGCGCCTGATTCTGATGCTTCGCCAGGTAAGCGCGCATGGTTTCAATCGCACGCTTCATCAGTTCATCACTGCTGGTAATCAGCGTCGGTAAATAGCTGGTGCAGCCGGATTTTTCATTGGCACGCTGCATGATTTCCAGCGTTTCCACGCTCAGGGCATTGATGTCATCGTTGAACTGCACGCCGCCGCAGCCGTTGAGCTGCAGGTCGATAAATCCGGGAGCGATGAACCCACCAGCCACATCCTGTTGTGGAATCGCGGCGTCCAGCGCATCGCGCGGGCAGACACGCTCAATCAGGCCATTGGCAATCACCACGGCGTGATTGTCCAGAACTTCATGACCGGTAAAAATCCGGCCGTTAACTAATGCGTACATCATCTCTTCTCCCGGCTGAACCTGCTGCGCTTAACAGCAGGCTTTCTACAACGTGTTGTTACACACCCTTCATATTTTCCGCTTCCATTTCGCGGAAATATTTCACGGTTTTCACTTTCAGTTCCATGGTGGCTGGCTCATCACACACCACCACCGCTTTCGGGTGCAGCTGCAGGCAGCTGATGGTCCACATGTGGTTGACGTTACCTTCTACCGCCGCCTGCAGCGCCTGGGCTTTGACGTGGCCGGTCACCAGAATCATCACTTCTTCCGCATCCAGCAGCGTGCCGACGCCCACGGTCAGGGCATATTTAGGCACCTGATCAACATCGCCGTCGAAGAAACGCGAGTTCGCCACACGGGTGTCGTGCGTCAGGGTTTTAATGCGGGTGCGGGAAGAGAGCGAAGAAGCCGGTTCGTTGAACGCAATGTGGCCATCGTTGCCGACGCCGCCCATAAACAGGTGGATTTTACCCAGTGCGCGGATCTTCTCTTCGTATTGGCGACATTCTGCGTCAATATCTTCGGCATTGCCATTCAGAAGATTGATATTTTCTGGTTGAATATCAACGTGATCGAAAAAGTTACGGTACATAAAGCTGTGATAGCTTTCCGGATGCTCTTTCGGCAGACCGACATACTCATCCATATTGAAGGTGATCACGTGTTTGAAACTAACCTGGCCCGCTTTATGCATCTCGATCAGGTGCTTGTAGGCTTCCAGCGGCGTACCGCCGGTTGGCAGTCCCAGCACAAAGGGACGGTCTGCGCTGGGTTTAAAGGCATTGATGCGATTAACGATATGGCGTGCAGCCCATTTACCCACCTGGGTCGGTGTGGCCAAAGGGATCAGTCTCATGTCTTCACCTCAGTTAAGATTGGAAAGTTAGGGTCGCGTTTACTGCTGCAGCTGGCTGCTTATAGGGTAACCCGTTTGCGCGCTCGCGGCGTTGGAAAAGTGCGACCTGATATTTTTCATCATAAAATAAGTTTGTGGTGGTGGCTAGCATTTCGCAGTGAAAAACGTCCATTTTGGTGATTAAAGTCACAGTTACACTGGTTTTAATTTGCGAGGCGAATTAATTTATCTTTACACTGCGCCTCGTGGTGAAGTGTGTCATCAAGGTACCGGGTGCCGGGATAATAAAATCAACCCGCATCACGGCAAAACGCCAGTCTCATAGGGGGAGAATAAGGTGAGTATTTTAGGATATCTGCAAAAGGTCGGCCGCGCGCTTATGGTGCCGGTAGCGACCCTGCCGGCAGCGGCAATCCTGATGGGGGTAGGTTACTGGATCGATCCGGACAGCTGGGGCGCAGGCAATGCGCTGGCAGCACTGCTGATCAAATCGGGTTCTGCCATCATCGACAACATGTCCGTGCTGTTCGCCATCGGTGTGGCTTACGGCATGTCAAAAGATAAAGACGGTGCAGCGGCATTAACCGGCTTTGTAGGTTTCCTCGTGGTTACTACCCTGTGTTCACCCGCCGCGGTGGCCATGATTCAGAAAATGCCGGTGGAGCAGGTTCCTGCCGCCTTCGGTAAAATCAACAACCAGTTTGTCGGCATCCTGGTGGGCATTCTCTCGGCAGAAGTCTATAACCGCTTCAGCCACGTTGAGCTGCCTAAGGCGCTGTCGTTCTTCAGCGGTCGCCGTCTGGTGCCGATCCTGGTCTCCTTCCTGATGATTGTGGTCGCCTTTATCCTGATGTACGTCTGGCCGATCATTTTCGGCGGTCTGGTGAGCTTTGGTGAGCACATTCAGAAACTGGGCTCGGTCGGTGCGGGCGTGTACGCCTTCTTTAACCGTCTGCTGATTCCGGTTGGCCTGCACCACGCGCTGAACTCGGTGTTCTGGTTCGACGTGGCAGGCATCAACGACATTCCGAAATTCCTGGGCGGCGCGCAGTCTATCGCCAACGGTACCGGCATCCCGGGTATCACCGGTCGCTATCAGGCGGGCTTCTTCCCGATCATGATGTTCGGTCTGCCGGGTGCGGCGCTGGCAATCTATCACTGCTCACGTCCGGAAAACCGCGCGAAAGTCGGTGGTATCATGCTGGCAGCAGCATTCGCCGCTTTCTTCACAGGCATCACCGAGCCGCTGGAATTCTCCTTCATGTTCGTGGCGCCAGTGCTGTATGTCATCCACGCCGTGCTGACCGGTATTTCGGTCTTCATCGCTGCCAGCATGCACTGGATTGCCGGTTTCGGTTTCAGTGCCGGTCTGGTGGACATGGTGCTGTCGACGCGTAACCCGCTGGCTGTGCACTGGTGGATGCTGATCCCGCAGGGTCTGGTGTTCTTCGTCATCTACTATGTGGTGTTCCGCTTCACCATTCAGAAATTCAACCTGCTGACGCCGGGCCGCGAGCTGGCTGCCGGTGATGAGACAGATGGCTACGACGTCAACGTTGATCACAGCAGCAACGGTGAGAGCGAAACCGAATCACTGGCGCGTCGCTATATCGGTGCGATAGGCGGTTCTGACAACCTGACCAACATCGACGCCTGCATCACCCGTCTGCGTCTGAATGTGAAAGACTCTGCGCAGGTGAATGAGAGTGTGGCTAAACGCCTCGGTGCTTCTGGCGTGATCCGCCTTAACAAGCAGAGCGTGCAGATCATTGTTGGTACGCAGGCCGAAAGCATTGCGACCGCCATGAAAACCGTACTGAGCAAAGGCCCGGTGGCCGGCGCAGCTGCGCCAGCAGCGGCAACCACCGCCGCGCCTGCTGCTGCTCAGCCCCAGGCCGTGCGCAACAGCGAGAAAAAGGTGATTGCAACACTGCTGGCACCGGTCAGTGGCGAAGTGGTCGCGCTGGAAAACGTGCCGGATGAAGCTTTCGCCAGCAAAGCGGTAGGCGATGGCCTGGCGATCAAACCGAGCGATAAAACTGTCGTCGCGCCGGTGGCGGGCACCGTGGTGAAAATCTTCAACACCAACCATGCATTCTGCCTTGAAGCCGAAAATGGCGTCGAGATTGTCGTGCATATGGGTCTCGATACCGTCGCGCTGGAAGGTAAAGGGTTTACCCGGCTGGTGGAAGAGGGCGCAACCGTCACAGCGGGCCAGCCGATCCTCGAAATGGATCTGGACTTCCTCAACGCCAATGCGCGTTCGATGATCAGCCCGGTGGTGGTCAGCAACAGCGATGATTTTGCTGGTCTGAATCTGCTGGCAGGCGGTACCGTGGTAGCAGGCGTTACGCCGCTGTACGAAGTCAAAAATTAACAGGTTTTGAGCGTCACTGAAGGCAGGAAGCAATTCCTGCCTTTTTTGTTTTAAAACGACCAACAAACGGTTGTTTCCCTTCAGCGCTTTGTGGATCATACTCCGTTACTTCGTGGTACAAATCACCCGCTATTGTTTTGAGGATTTTGAGATGAGTGAGGCTGAAGCCCGCCCAACGAACTTTATTCGTCAGATCATCGACGAAGATTTGGCGAGCGGTAAGCACAACAGTGTGCATACCCGTTTCCCGCCTGAGCCCAATGGTTACCTGCATATTGGCCATGCAAAATCGATCTGCCTGAACTTTGGTATCGCACAAGATTATCAGGGGCAGTGCAACCTGCGTTTCGACGACACCAATCCGGTCAAAGAGGATATGGAGTTCGTTGAATCGATCAAGAATGATGTGCAATGGCTGGGCTTTGAGTGGAGCGGCAACATTCGTTACTCCTCTGACTACTTTGACCAACTGTTCAACTACGCGGTTGAGCTGATCAACAAAGGCCTGGCCTACGTTGATGAGCTGTCGCCAGAGCAGATCCGTGAATACCGCGGCACGCTAACCGCGCCGGGCAAAAACAGCCCGTATCGCGATCGCAGCGTGGAAGAGAACCTGGCGCTGTTCCAGAAGATGCGTGATGGCGGCTTCGAAGAGGGCAAAGCCTGCCTGCGTGCCAAAATCGACATGGCATCCAGCTTTATTGTGATGCGCGATCCGGTGCTGTACCGCATTAAATTTGCCGAACACCACCAGACTGGCAACAAGTGGTGCATCTATCCGATGTACGACTTTACCCACTGCATCTCCGATGCGCTGGAAGGCATCACCCATTCACTGTGTACGCTGGAGTTCCAGGACAACCGTCGTCTCTACGACTGGGTGCTGGATAACATCACCATTCCGGTGCATCCGCGTCAGTATGAGTTCTCGCGCCTGAATCTGGAATATGCGGTGATGTCGAAGCGTAAGCTGACGCAGCTGGTGAGCGAGAAGATTGTTGAAGGCTGGGACGATCCGCGCATGCTGACCGTATCCGGTCTGCGCCGTCGTGGCTATAGCGCGGCGTCAATCCGCGAATTCTGCCGCCGTATCGGTGTGACCAAGCAGGACAACATTGTTGAGATGGCGTCGCTGGAGTCGTGCATTCGTGACGACCTCAACGAGAACGCGCCGCGCGCCATGGCGGTGCTGGATCCACTGAAAGTGGTAATCGAGAACCTGCCGGCCGGGCATGAAGAAATCATCAGCATGCCGAACCACCCGAACAAACCGGAGATGGGCACGCGTGAGGTGCCGTTCAGCCGTGAAGTGTGGATCGATCGCGCCGACTTCCGTGAAGAGGCCAACAAGCAATACAAGCGTCTGGTGCTGGGTAAAGAAGTTCGTCTGCGTAACGCTTACGTCATTCGTGCCGAGCGCGTGGCGAAAGATGAAGCCGGCAACATCACCTGCATCTACGCTACCTGCGATGTCAACACCCTGAGCAAAGATCCGGCCGATGGCCGCAAGGTGAAAGGCGTTATTCATTGGGTATCGGCGATTCACGCGCTGCCTGCTGAATTCCGCCTGTACGATCGTCTGTTCAGCGTGCCAAACCCGGGCGCGGCCGAGGATTTCCTCACCACCATTAACCCGAACTCGCTGGAGATCAAACAGGGCTTCGTTGAGCCGGGTCTGCGTGCCGCCAGCGCGCTGGCACCGTATCAGTTTGAGCGCGAAGGTTACTTCTGCGCTGACAGCGTGTACTCGCAGCCGTCGAAACTGGTGTTCAACCGCACCGTGGGTCTGCGTGATACCTGGGCAAAAATCGGCGAATAATTTTACTGCTTGATAGCACGATATGATCAGCAAAGGGCGAGCAATCGCCCTTTTTTATTGCCCGTTATCTGCAAACGGGAATCGATTATGCTGAACCAGACAAAAAACAGTAATCACGCGCGATTACGACTAATCTGACTTTAATAAAATTAACTAATTTACCCGTGTGAAATCGTTATTTTCAGGTAGGCTATGCGCTCTTAAATGTTGCTGTGCGGGTTAGCGAAGGAAAAAAAATGACAAGTCTCGCTCTGGAAGCCAAACATAGCGTGGTGGTTTTACATCAGCTTATCGAACGTATTTTTAATCAGGCCGAAGGCAGCGATGACAGTATGGATCTGCTGCTGTCGCACTTTCATCCCGACTTCAAAATGGTGACGCCGCAGGGCAAACAGCTCGATCTCAATGACACTGAAACCCTGTTTCGCAAACTGCACGGGCAGCGGGAAGGGATGCGAATCGCCACCAGTGAGCATGCCATCATTTCCCAGCAGCAGCAGGAAGTGACCATTCAGTATCACGAACTGCAAATGCTTAACGGCAACAACCAAACCCGCATTTCGCTGGCGGTGCTGGACTGCAGCACGCCGGTTCCGCGCTGGCGCTATTTGCAGGAAACGCTGGTCGCCTGAACGCAGCCATAAAAAAACCGGTGCCTGGCACCGGTTTTTTTATACTGCATAGCATATTCAATTACTGATCGTGGAGCGTCTCGTCTTCGCGGCAGTCTCCCAGCGCACAGTGGCCGTACAGATACAGGCTGTGGTTGCTGAGTTTGATACCGTGGCGTGTTGCAATCTCACGCTGACGCGTTTCGATAGATTCATCGCTAAACTCGATCACTTTGCCGCAGTCGAGGCAAATCAGGTGATCGTGGTGATGCTGCTGGGTCAGTTCGAACACGGATTTCCCGCCTTCGAAGTTATGACGCGTCACGATGCCGGCGTCGTCAAACTGGTTCAGAACACGGTATACCGTCGCCAGACCAATCTCTTCGCCCATGTCGATCAGGCGTTTGTACAAATCTTCCGCACTGACATGATGGGACTCGGGTCCGGGTCCCTGAAGCACTTCCAGAATCTTCAGTCTGGGCAGCGTGACTTTCAGGCCAGCCTTTTTCAATGCGGAGTTGTTGTCAGTCATGCGGATATTGTCCTGTTACTTTGCTAGTCACTTACGGCGCAAAGGCCTTGAATGTGTGGTCAACGCGCATTCTCATTTGCGTCTCATTATAGAGCTCAGCCTGCGAAATGAAAACCGGCTGCGGCGGACAATTCCCCGGATGCTGTAAGGAGAAATGTCGTGAACCTCAGCGGGATCGTGCAGATCGATGTTCCTTTTCGCGCAGTCTCAGTCTGATGCCCGAGGAATAAGCAGATGACCGTTGCGGGTATTCTACAGAATTGAGGGAAAAAGTTAAAAAACCGTAGCTATTATTTTTATAGGTAATTCCATTGCCCGATGTGAGCCAGCGCCCACATCGGACAGGAAAGCATCAGGCTTCGATGATCGCCTGCAGCTGCAGCTCATCAAAGATCTGCTTAACCCATTTGTCGACGCGCTCGTTAGTCAGTTCAGGCTGACGATCTTCATCGATGGCGAGGCCGAGGAAGTGTTTGTCGTCTGCCAGACCTTTAGAGGCTTCGAAGTGGTAACCTTCGGTTGGCCAGTGGCCCACAATCACTGCGCCGTTTGGCTCAATGATGTCGCGAATGGTGCCCATCGCGTCACAGAAGTACTCGGCATAATCTTCCTGATCGCCGCAGCCAAACAGCGCTACCAGCTTACCGTTGAAATCAATCTCTTCCAGCGTCGGGAAGAAGTCATCCCAGTCGCACTGGGCTTCACCGTAGTACCAGGTCGGAATACCCAGCAGCAGAATATCGAATGCTTCGAGATCTTCTTTGGTGCTCTTAGCAATGTCATGCACTTCGGCGACATCTTTACCCAGTTGTTTCTGGATCATTTTTGCAATGTTTTCAGTGTTGCCGGTATCGCTGCCGAAGAAAATGCCTACGATTGCCATGGAGTGAGTAACCTCTTAAATCCTGATTGTGAAAGTAAGTCAGAAGACGACACAGTTATGCGAATGATAGCAGACCGGCGAAAAGCGCGGAATGTGTAAAGCGCTGAGTTTGTGTTCCAGCGTGCGGTCTGCGCACGTTACGCCAGTTTGAGCTGCGCCAGCAGCATTTGTTCAATCAGTTCACTGCGGCTGATATTCTGCTGCTCGGCCAGCGTATTAAGCGCGTCGACCGCTTCGCTGGACATTTTCAGCTCAACGCGGCGCAGGCCGCGCACCCGGTCGCGCTTCAGCTGGTTGCGCTTATTAATGCGCAGCTGCTCATCACGCGACAGCGGACTGGTTTTAGGGCGACCGGGACGCCGCTCGTCTGCGAAGAGATCGAGCGTGGTACGATCTGTCTGTTCTTTTGCCATGGTTTGTGAAACTGCGTGGGCGCGAACGGCGGAAAGGCGCTGCGCGATTTAAACATTTATCGGCCCGACCGCGGCGAAAAAAGCATCCGCGGCAAATTTTTAGCGCGACATCATACTCCAGCGCCCGGCGCGACGCCAACCCTAAACCGCCCGTAGCAAGCTTTTGCTTTTACAGGTTAAAAAAGCGGCGCACCGCGCGCAGTACGGCATCGGGTTTTTCGGCATGCACCCAGTGGCCGGCACCGCTGATAATGTGCGCCTGCGCCTGCGGGAACTGGCGCAGCAGCGCATCACGGTGCTGATTGTCCAGATAGGGTGAATCACCGCCGCGAATAAACAGCGCCGGATGAGGCCATGCGGGTACCTCCTGCCAGCCGGAGAGCACCGGATAATTGTCCCATAACACCGGCACGTTAAAGCGCCATTCGCCTTCATGGAAAGATTTCAGAATGAACTGAATCACGCCTTCTTCGCGCACGTGTTCACGCATCACGTCGGCTGCAGCGCTGCGGCGCGTGACGCCAGCTGCACTGACCGCGCGGATTGCCGCGAAGATCTCATCGTGGCGTCGCGTCTGGTAATCCACCGGCGCGATATCAATCAGCACCATTTTGCCAATCCGTTCGGGCGCAACGGCGCTCAGCGCCATGGCAATTTTGCCGCCCATTGAGTGGCCGATAACATCGACCCGTTCGATGTGGTGCGCATCCAGCGTGTCAACCATATCCTGCGCCAGCGCAGCGTAGTGCATCTCTTCGCTGCGCGGTGACAGGCCGTGGTTACGGACATCCACCTGCAGCGTGGGCCGTGCATCGCGCACGCCGCGCGCCAGTACGCCAAGGTTATCCAGGCTACCAAACAGGCCATGAATTAACAGAATGGGCTGGGCATCAGGGGCAGATTGTTCAGTTTGCAGACGGGCGTTCAAAATCATGGCTAAAGTTCTTTCGGTTGAGACCTGGGCTTAGGGTATCATGGATTCACCTGTCCCGGCGCCAGGCGGTCAGGCATTAGGGCATATTCCGACTTTTGCCCGGAAACGATGCCAGCGCTACCGGCTGTCGCGGATTTAACTTTATAATCCTTATGTTAGAGCCCGCTCACATTTTGCACGACCGGATTTTCCTAAGGCCGTTGCAGAATAGCGTGGTTCTGCCATTTGCCAGAATCGTACGGAAAAAGATGAAAACGATTGAAGTTGACGAAGAACTCTACCGTTATATTGCCAGCCACACCCAGCACATTGGTGAAAGCGCGTCGGACATTTTGCGCCGTATGCTGAAATTCACTGCCGGCCAGAGCGCATCCGCTGCGCCAGCGGCGAATGCGGCGGTAAAAGAAGCACCGGCTGCACGCAGCGAAGCGCGACCTCAGGATCGCGTGCGCGCCGTGCGTGAGCTGCTGCTGTCTGACGAGTATGCGGAGCAGAAGAAGGCGGTTAATCGCTTCATGCTGATCCTGTCAACCCTTTATCGTCTTGATCCGGCAGCCTTTGCTGATGCCACTGCCTCGCTGCAGGGCCGCACCCGCGTCTACTTTGCGGGCGACGAGCACACGCTGCTGCAAAATGGCACCCATACTAAGCCGAAGCACGTGCCCGGCACGCCGTACTGGGTGATCACCAATACCAATACAGGTCGTAAATGCAGCATGGTGGAACACATCATGCTTGCCATGCAGTTCCCGCAGGAACTGGCAGAGAAAGTTTGCGGCACCATTTAAACCGAAGCGTCAGGGAGAAGCGCCAATGGCCAATCACCCCCGTGCCGGGCAACCTGCCCAGCAGAGCGATTTGATTAACGTTGCACAATTAACCTCGCAGTACTACGTCCTGAAGCCGGATGCGGCGAACCCGGACCATGCGGTGAAATTTGGCACCTCCGGCCACCGCGGCAGCGCGGGACGTCATAGCTTCAACGAAGTACACATTCTGGCGATTGCGCAGGCGATCGCTGAAGAGCGTAAAAAGAACGGCATCACCGGCCCGTGCTACGTAGGTAAAGACACCCATGCGCTGTCTGAGCCGGCGATCCTGTCAGTGCTGGAAGTGCTGGCCGCCAACGGCGTTGATGTGATTGTGCAGCAGGACAACGGCTATACGCCGACGCCGGCGATCTCCAACGCCATTCTGGAGCATAACAAGCGCGGCGGCGCGCAGGCGGACGGTATCGTGATTACCCCGTCGCACAACCCGCCGGAAGACGGTGGCATCAAGTACAATCCGCCGAACGGTGGACCGGCTGACACCAACGTCACCAAAGTGGTGGAAGATCGCGCGAATCAGCTGATCAAAGGTGAGCTGAAAGAGGTTAAGCGTCTGGCGCTGGATCAGGCGTGGGCCAGTGGCCACATCGTTGAGCAGGATCTGATCCAGCCATACGTTGAAGGTCTGGCGCAGGTGATTGACTTCCCGGCGATCCAGAAAGCCGGCCTGAAAATCGGTGTCGATCCGCTCGGCGGTTCCGGCATGGCCTACTGGCAGCGCATTGCTGAGCACTACCAGCTGGATCTGACCATCGTCAATGATGCCATCGACCAGACGTTCCGCTTCATGCATCTGGATAAAGATGGCGTGGTGCGCATGGACTGTTCGTCCGAGTGCGCGATGGCCGGTCTGCTGGCGTATAAAGATAAATTTGATCTGGCCTTCGGTAACGATCCGGATTACGACCGTCACGGCATCGTCACGCCCGCCGGTCTGATGAACCCGAACCACTATCTGGCGGTAGCGATCAACTACCTGTTCCAGCACCGTCCGCAGTGGGGCAAAGAGGTGGCCGTCGGTAAAACGCTGGTTTCCAGCGCGATGATTGACCGCGTGGTGAACGATATTGGTCGCAAGCTGGTGGAAGTACCGGTCGGCTTCAAATGGTTCGTGGATGGTCTGTTCGACGGCAGCTTTGGCTTTGGCGGCGAAGAGAGCGCCGGCGCCTCGTTCCTGCGTTTCGACGGCTCCGCCTGGTCAACAGACAAAGACGGCATTATCCTGTGTCTGCTGGCGGCGGAAATCACTGCGGTTACCGGTAAGAACCCGCAGCAGCACTATGATGAGCTGGCCGCGCGTTTTGGTGCGCCAAGCTACAACCGTCTGCAGGCACCTGCCACTTCCGCGCAGAAAGCGGCACTGTCGAAGCTGTCACCTGAAATGGTCAGCGCCGATACGCTGGCAGGCGACCCGATCACCGCACGTCTGACCGCGGCACCGGGCAACGGTGCCTCGATTGGTGGTCTGAAAGTGATGACTGAAAACGGCTGGTTCGCGGCACGTCCGTCCGGCACGGAAGACGCCTACAAAATCTATTGTGAAAGCTTCCTCGGCGCTGAGCATCGCCAGCAGATCGAGAAAGAAGCGGTAGAAATTGTCAGCGAAGTGCTGAAAAACGCCTGACAGGGCATCCTGCATGAAGAAGGCCGCGTTTGCGGCCTTTTTTTATGGCATGAAGCGATAGCCGATGCCGGTTTCTGTCAGCAGGTGCGTCGGCTGGGTGGGGTTGGCTTCCAGCTTTTGCCGCAGGTGTCCCATATAGATGCGCAGATAATGGCTGTGTTCCACGGCGTTGGGTCCCCACACCTGGTTAAGCAACTGGCGCTGGGTCAGTACTTTGCCAGCGTTATTCAGCAGCAGGCTGAGCAGGCGAAATTCGGTCGGCGTCAGATGCACCTCTTCGCCGCTGCGCAGCACGCGCCGCGCGGCGAGATCAACGCTCACTTCGCCAAACTGCACCAGCGGCTCCGGCTGGCTGCGCTGATGACGACGCAGCGCCACGCGCACGCGCGCCAGCAGTTCGCCGATGCCAAACGGCTTGGTGAGATAGTCGTCAGCGCCGGCATCCAGCGCCTCTATTTTATCCTGCTCATCGCTGCGCGCCGACAGCACAATCACCGGCATGCTGCTCCACTGCCGCACTTCGCGGATGAAGGCATTGCCATCGCCGTCCGGTAAACCGAGATCGAGAATCACCAAATCCGGTTTGCGCGTAGCCGCTTCAATCAGGCCGCGCTGCAGCTGCTCCGCTTCCACAATCTTCAGGCCTTCGCTCTCCAGCGCCAGGCGCACGAAACGGCGAATCTCCTTTTCATCTTCGACAATCAAGATGGTCGTCACGCTGACTCCTGCGGCAAATAAGGTTAACGCATTACTTTAACAATAAACCGCGACGGCGTCCGTCACGATCTCAGTAACTCGCCGTGATCCGAAATTTTACAAAAATGTAACTTCCTTTCATTCCGGCCAGGAAATGACTGAAAAAAGATCAAAATAGTGGTCGGATGAGTAGTAAAATTACACAACCAGGCGTAATATCTGATGCAGATCACATTTCAAAGCAAAATTTACCACGAGGAGGCATTGATGTATCAGGCATATCCACTCGCCAAAATTGTGCTGCGCCGTGTGCTGGTGGTATTGATTGGCGTACTGGCGCTGCCAGTGATGCTGTTCCGCCAAGATCGCGCGCGCTTCTACAGTTATCTGCACCGCATGTGGTGCAAAACCAGCACCAAACCGGTCTGGCTGGCGCAATCGGAAGCGGCAGGCGGTATCTACTGGTAACCCCCGGCTTCGCGGTGATAACCCGGTGACCTCGCTCGAGGCACCGGGTTTTTTTATCTTAAAGTGGTGCGACAAACGCATTGTCCCGCTGTTATCTCGCGGCATTTCAGCTACACTTAAACCTCTACAAGATTTTGGGGGTTGTACAAGTATGAGCGAGAAAATTCCTGTAGGTATCAGTGCCTGCCTGCTCGGGGATAGCGTCCGATTCGATGGCGGCCACAAGCGTTTTGCCTTTGCAACTGACGAGCTCGCGCCATTTGTGCGCTTCGAACCTGTCTGCCCGGAAATGGCCATCGGTCTGCCGACGCCGCGCCCGGCGCTGCGGCTGGTCAAACAGAGCGACGATCAGATCCACCTGTGTTTCAGTAAAGACGGCGGGGAAGAGCTGACCGACGACATGGCCCGCTGGTCTGCGGAGCGCGTTAAATCGCTGCACCATCTGTGCGGCTACATCCTGTGTGCCAAATCGCCGAGCTGCGGACTGGAGCGCGTGCGCGTCTACGAGCCTGACACTAACAACAATCGCAAAGCCGGCACCGGCATGTTCACCTCGTTCCTGCAGAAAGAGCTACCGTGGCTGCCGCTGGAAGAGGATGGACGCCTGCACGATGATGCGATCCGCGAAAACTTTATGGGGCGCGTCTATGCGCTGCATGAGTTCAACGAAATGTGGCGCAGCGGGCTGACGCGCCACAAGCTGATTGCCTTCCACAGTCGCTACAAACTGCTGCTGCTGTCGCATGCGCAGGATGAGTACCGCGAGATGGGGCGGTTTGTCGCGGCAATGGAACAGTGGGAGTCACTGGATGCGTACGCCTTTGAATAC
The DNA here is from genome assembly GCF_026541005.1 of Pantoea sp. GM_Pan_4. NCBI lineage: Bacteria > Pseudomonadati > Pseudomonadota > Gammaproteobacteria > Enterobacterales > Erwiniaceae > Pantoea > Pantoea sp. GM_Pan_4. The sequence continues at coordinate 1,074,761 of NZ_JALNUZ010000001.1, read as the reverse complement.
CGTAACCGTCTGATGCACCTGATGTCGCACCAGGCGTCGCGTCGTAATCACACCAATGTCCTGATGCATGTACAGGGCTATTTCCGGCCGAAGCTGAGTTCACCGCAGCGTCAGGAGCTGGCGCAGCTGATTGATCGTTACCGTCGCGGTGTGCAGCCGTTGCTGGCCCCCATCACCATGCTGAAACATTACATGGCAGAGTTCCCGCACCCGTGGCTGGCGCAGCAGCGTTATTTCGATCCCTACCCGGAAGCGCTGCGTCTGCGCTACGGCCAGTAAACACGGAGCGTTATGAGCACTCATTTAGTCTGGCTGCGTAACGATTTGCGCATGAATGATAACAGCGCACTGGCCGCGGCCTGCCGCGACAGTCAGGCCGAGGTGCTGGCGCTGTTCATCGCCACGCCCGGCCAGTGGCAGCAACACAGCGTGGCCCCCAAACAGGCGGCTTTTATCCATCAAAACCTGTGCCTGCTGCAGCAGTCGCTGGCAGAACGCGGTATTAAGCTGCACTTTCATCAGTGCGATGACTTCGCCGCGTCGGTCGACTATCTGGCGACCTTCTGCCAGCAGCACAAGGTGGATGCGCTGTTTTACAACTATCAGTATGAATTCAATGAGCGCCAGCGCGATGCTGCGGTTGAAAAGCAGCTCGATCAGCAGGGCGTGGTGTGCCAGGGATTCGATGACAGCCTGCTGTTACCGCCGGGCAGCGTTCAGACCGGCAGCAACAGCATGTTCAAAGTGTTCACGCCGTTCAGCAAAGCGTTTATCCGGCGTCTGCAACAGGGGCTGCCAGAGTGCCACCACGCACCGAAAGCGCGCGCCGGGGCACCCGTGGCCGCCGGCAAAAAAATAGCGGCATTCGATTATCCTGTGGAAAAATTCGACGAAACCTGGTTTCCCGCCGGAGAAGAGGCGGCGCTGAAGCAGCTGCGCCAGTTTGCCCAGCAGCGGGTGGAAAAATATGACCAGCAGCGCGACATACCGGCGATTGACGGCACCAGCCGCCTGTCGCCGTATCTGGCGATTGGTGTGCTGTCGCCGCGTCAGTGCCTGCATCGCATTCTGAAGGAGCATCCGCAGGCGCTGAACAACGGCAGCGCGCTGGTGTGGCTGAATGAACTGGTCTGGCGCGAATTTTATCGCCACCTGATGGTGGCCTTTCCGGCGCTGTGTAAGCATCAGCCGTTTGTCGACTGGACGCGCAACGTCAGCTGGCAACAGAATGAGCAACACCTTACCGCCTGGCAGCAGGGCAAAACCGGTTATCCGATTGTCGACGCAGCGATGCGCCAGCTCAATACGCTGGGCTGGATGCACAACCGGTTACGCATGATCACCGCCAGCTTTCTGGTGAAAGATCTGCTGATTGACTGGCGCGAGGGTGAACGCTATTTCATGCAGCAGCTGATTGACGGCGATCTGGCGGCCAATAACGGTGGCTGGCAGTGGGCCGCGTCGACCGGCACCGACGCCGCGCCTTACTTCCGCATCTTCAACCCGACGACCCAGGGCGAGCGCTTTGATAAGCAGGGCGAGTTTATCCGCCGGTGGTTGCCGGAGCTGCAAGACGTGCCGGACAGCGCCATCCATCAACCGCACGCCTGGGCAGAGAAAAATAACAAGAAACTCGATTATCCGGCGCCAATCGTGGAACATAAGGCGGCACGTAAAAAGACATTAGACGCCTTCGAGCGCGCGCGCAGCGCAGCCTGAGGCGGTCACGGAGCCGTTATGAACAATTTCGAGTTAGAACAGATCGTCAATCAGCAACTCAACACCAGTGCCTTCAGCGACTATGCGCCCAACGGTTTGCAGGTTGAGGGGCGTGAGCAGGTGCGCCGCGTAATAACCGGCGTGACGGCCTGTCAGGCGCTGCTGGATGAGGCGGTAAAACGCCAGGCCGATGCGATACTGGTGCATCATGGCTACTTCTGGAAGAGCGAAGCGCCGGTGATTAAAGGAATGAAACGCCAGCGTCTGCGCACGCTGCTGGCCAATGACATCAACCTGTACGGCTGGCACCTGCCGCTCGATGCTCACCCACAGCTCGGCAACAACGCCCAGCTGGCCACGCTGTTTGATATCGACGTCAAAGGTGAAATTCAGCCGCTGGTGCCCTGGGGCGAGCTGGCTGAGCCGCTAAGCGGTCCGGCGCTGGCGGAAAAGATCGCGGCGCGCCTCGGCCGCCAGCCGCTGCACTGCGGTGATAACGCCCCGGCGCTGATTCGCCGGGTGGCATGGTGCAGCGGTGGCGGCCAGGGCTTTATCGATGCGGCCGCCGCCTTTGGCGTTGACGCCTTTATCAGCGGTGAAGTTTCTGAGCAGACCATCCACAGCGCCCGGGAACAGGGGCTGCATTTCTTTGCTGCCGGGCATCACGCCACCGAACGCGGCGGCATCAAAGCGCTCGGTGAGTGGCTCGCCAGCCAGCATGGTCTGGATGTGACTTTTATCGATATCGACAACCCCGCCTGACCGCCTCGCTTATGCGCCCGGAAAACACGTGCCGGGCGCAAATCAGTTGACACATCTCCTTCACTTTCGCATAACTTATTGACTTTTCGCATAAGCGAATGCCCTCAGGCGCGCCGTCACTGCGGTCACGGCGCGTTTTATTAATGACCGGGAGGTGGGTTTTGCAACGAGCACGTTGTTATCTGCTGGGTGAGCGGGCGGTGGTACTGGAGCTGGAACCGCCGGTTTCGCTCGTCAGCCAGCAGCGCATCTGGGGATTGTGCCAGCGGCTGCAGCAGAATGAGCAGATCGCGGAAGTGATTCCGGGCATGAATAACCTGACGCTGCTGCTGCGCGATCCGCAGCTGAAAGCGCTGGATGCCATCGAGCGTTTGCAGCGCTGGTGGGAAGAGAGCGAGGTGCTGCTGGCCGAGCCGCGTCAGGTTGAGATTCCGGTGGTGTATGGCGGCGCGGGCGGTCCGGATCTGGCGGAGGTCGCCCGTGCGGCGGATCTGACCTCGCAACAGGTGGTGGAGCTGCACAGCAGCGCGGATTACGTGGTCTATTTCATTGGCTTTCAGCCGGGTTTCCCTTATCTCGGCGGGCTGGATGAGCGGCTGCACACGCCGCGTCGCGCCGAGCCCCGGCTGGTGGTGCCTGGCGGTTCGGTGGGCATTGGCGGCAGCCAGACCGGTATCTATCCGCTGGCCGCGCCCGGTGGCTGGCAGCTGATTGGCCACACGCCGCTTAGCCTGTTCGATCCACAACAGCAGCCGCCGACGCTGTTGCGTCCCGGCGACAGCGTCCGCTTCGTGCCACAACGGGAGGGCGTATGTTAAAAATTTTGCGTGCCGGATTAATGACCTCGGTGCAGGATCGCGGCCGCCACGGCTGGCGGCAATACGGCATCAGCCTGAGCGGCGCACTGGATGAGCCTTCAATGCGCACGGCCAATATGCTGGTCGGCAACGCCGAAAACAGCGCGGTGCTGGAGATTGTGCTCGGCCAGTTCAAAGCGGAGTTTCGTCGCGACGGCTGGTTTGCGCTGACCGGTGCCAGCTGCGGCGCCGAACTGGATGGCCAGCCAGTGTGGACCGGCTGGCGTCTGCCGGTGAAAAAAGGCCAGGTGCTGAGTCTGTCCATGCCTACGCGCGGTATGCGCAGCTATCTGGCGGTGAACGGCGGTTTTGCCATCGACGCCATGCTGGGCTCACACAGCACCGATCTCAAAGCGGCCTTTGGCGGCTGGCAGGGGCGTAAACTGCAGGATGGCGATCAGCTGCCGCTGGGCAAGCCGACGCGCCGCTTCAGCCATCAGGCTGGCGTACGGCAGCTGCTGTGGGGCAACCGCATCCGCGCACTGCCGGGGCCGGAGTACAATGAATTTACCCACGACGCGCAGGACGCATTCTGGCGTAACCCGTGGCAGCTCAGCCCGCAAAGTAACCGCATGGGCTACCGGCTGCAGGGCAGTCCACTGCAGCGCAGTGTCGCACGTGAACTGCTGTCGCACGGCCTGGTGCCGGGTGTGGTGCAGGTGCCGCCGAACGGTCAGCCGATTGTGCTGATGGCCGATGCGCAAACCACCGGCGGCTATCCGCGTATTGCCTGCGTCATCGAAGCCGATCTCTATCAGCTGGCGCAGATTCGTCTGGGAGAACCGATTCACTTCATCCGCTGCACGCTGGAGGAGGCGCTGCTGGCCAAACAGCAGCAGCAACGTTCGCTTGATCAGATAGCCTGGGGGCTTGCTCATGAAGATCGATCTTAACGCCGACCTCGGTGAAGGCAGTGCCAGCGATCGGGCCCTGCTGGAGCTGGTGAGCTCGGCCAACATCGCCTGCGGTTTCCATGCCGGCGATGCCGAAACCATGCTGCAGTCGGTGCGCTGGGCCAGCGCCAATGGCGTGGCGATTGGTGCGCATCCGAGCTTTCCCGACCGGGAAAATTTTGGCCGGACCGCCATGCAGCTGCCGCCGGAAACCGTTTACGCGCAGGTAATTTACCAGATTGGTGCCCTGAAAAGCCTTGCCGAAAGTGAAGGGGCGAAGCTGGTGCACGTGAAGCCGCACGGCATGCTGTATAACCAGGCGGCGTCAGATGCAGTGCTGGCAGATGCGATTGCGCGCGCGGTGAAAGCCGTCGATCCGGCGCTGATTCTGGTTGGCCTGGCGGGCAGCGCCTCAATTGCCGCCGCCGCGCATTATGGTCTGCGTACGCGCGAAGAAGTGTTTGCTGACCGCGGCTATCTGGCCAGTGGCGCGCTGGTGCCGCGCAGCCAGCCGGGGGCGTTAATCGAAGAGGCTGAGCAGGCGCTGGCGCAGACGCTCACCATGGTGCAGCAGCGTCAGGTGCGCAGCGTCAGCGGCGAATGGGTGGCGGTGAATGCGCAGACGGTCTGTCTGCACGGCGATGGCGCCCATGCGCTGGAATTCGCCCGCACGCTGCGCGCCGCTTTTGCGACAAATCAGATTGCTGTCACCAGCGCCTGATCATTGACTGTTAGCCCGGCCTGTTGCCGGGCTTTTTATTTCTGACGAGGGGAAAACATGGATAACGTGGTCAATCTCTGGCCGTTACTTGGCATTGCCGCGATTGTGCTCGGCTTTGTGCTGCGCTTCAACCCGGTGCTGGTGGTGATTGTTGCCGGTTTTGTCACCGGGCTGGCGGCGCATATGCCGCTCGGCGATATTCTGGAGAAGCTCGGTTCCGGCTTTCTCAATACCCGTAATCTGCCGCTGATCCTGCTGTTACCGCTGGCGGTCATCGGATTGCTGGAGCGCCACGGTTTAAAAGAGCGTGCGCAGACGTGGATCGCCCGGATCAAAACCGCCACCGCCGGCCGTTTACTGATCGTCTATCTGTTCGTGCGTGAACTGACTGCGGCGCTGGGGCTGACCAGCCTGGGCGGGCATCCGCAGATGGTGCGTCCGCTGCTGGCGCCGATGGCCGAAGGTGCCACTGAAAACCGTTACGGCAGCGTATCACCGGAGATTCGTCAGCGGCTGCGCGCGATGTCGGCGGCTACCGATAACGTCGGGCTGTTCTTCGGTGAAGACATTTTCGTGGCCTTCGGCGCGATCATATTTATGCACAACTTTATGCAGGAGTCGGCGGGCATCAGCACCGAGCCGTTGCACATCGCGCTGTGGGGCATTCCGACGGCGCTGTGTGCGTTCCTGATTCATGCTGCGCGACTGGTGCGGCTCGACCGGCAGCTGTCGCGTGAGCTGGGCGCCCTCAACCAGCAGGCGCTGCGCGCAAAAGGAGGTGAGTGATGTTTCAGCAACAGTATCTGATGTGGTTGGCCGGGGCGATCCTGCTGATTGTCGCGCTGCTGTCATGGCGCGATAGCGCCAACCCGCGCCGTTTTACCACCGGTTTATTCTGGGCGCTGTACGGTGTGATTTTCCTGATTGGCGACGGTGCTTATCAACTGATGGGGCAGTGGGCCGGTGATGCGGAGCTGGGACGTCGCTGGTTGCATATTGCGGTGGGCGCGGCGGTGGTGGTCATGGCGCTGATTGCCGGGTTCGGCGGCGTGCGCCTCGGTCGCTATCATCAGCGCAGCGATGAACAGAAGCAGCAGAGCGCGCAGCGTCTCGGCAATAAGCTGTTCCTGCCGGCGCTGGCAATTCCGCTGGTGACGGTTATTGGCGTGCTGGCGTTCAATCATATTCCCGGTCTGCAGGAAAGAGTGTTTGGCCCGGGCAATCATTCGACGCTGGTCACGCTGTTTTCGATGATGATTGGCTGCGTGCTGGGCTGGCTAATTGCGCTGAAGTTTACCCACGAGAAGCCGCTGCAGTCGATGCAGGAGACGCGGCGCTTACTGGATGCGGTTGGCTGGGCATTTATCCTGCCACAGATCCTCGCCACGCTCGGCCTGCTGTTTACCAGCGCTGGCGTCGGCACGGCGATTTCACATCTGACCGAACACTATCTGGCGGTGGATAACCGGCTGATTGCGGTGGCGGTGTATGCGCTGGGCATGGCGCTGCTGACCATGGTGATGGGCAATGCGTTTGCGGCGTTCCCGATTGTCACCGCCGGCATCGGTATTCCGATTCTGGTGCTGCAGCACGGTGGCAATCCGGCGGTGATGGCGGCGATCGGCATGTTCTGCGGGTACTGCGGCACGCTGATGACGCCGATGGCTGCCAACTTCAATATTGTTCCGGCACGTTTACTGGAGCTGCCGGACCGTAACGCGGTGATCAAGGCTCAGGTGCCCACCGGTGTGCTACTGTTACTGGTAAATATTTTCCTGCTTTATTTCCTGATGTTCCTGTGAGGTTGCGATGAAAACGGTGTTAATGACGGCGTTCGAGCCGTTTGGCGGCGAGCGCATTAATCCGTCGTGGGAAGCGGTACGCAGCTTTGATGGTCGGGAGTTCGGCGGCGCGCGGATTGTGGTGCGCCAGCTGCCGGTGGTATTCGCCCGCTGCGGCCAGGTGCTGACCGCTGCGCTGGAAGAGCTGCAGCCGCACCGCGTGCTGTGCGTCGGCCAGGCTGGCGGGCGCAGCGATATCAGCGTAGAGCGCGTGGCGATTAATGTGAACGATGCGCGCATTCCGGATAACGACCAGCAGCAGCCGATCGATCAGCCGATTGTCGCCGGGGGACCGGCGGCCTATTTCTCTACGCTGCCGATCAAAGCGATGGTCGCGGCACTGCGCGAAGTGGGGATTCCGGCTTCGGTGTCGCAAACCGCCGGGACGTTTACCTGCAATAACGTCATGTATCACCTGCTGCACTGGCTGCAGACCACAGGCAGCGCAGCACGCGGCGGTTTCGTGCATATTCCTTATATGCCGCAGCAGGCGGCGCAGCATCCTGGTGCACCGAGTATGTCGACCGCCAGTGTGATTCAGGCGCTGGAAACGTCGCTGCAGGTGATTCTCAGCACTGAGAAAGACATACGCGAAGTGGGCGGCGCAACCCATTAATCAGGAGCGGTTATGCCAGAGGGACCGGAGATCCGCCGCGCGGCGGATCAACTTGCAGCGGCAATGGTGGGCAAACCTCTGACCGAGGTGTGGTTTGCTTTTCCGGCGCTGAAGACCTACGAACCGGCGCTGATGGGGGAAACCATCGATGCCTTTGAAACGCGCGGCAAGGCACTGCTGACGCATTTCTCTAACGGACTGACGCTGTACAGCCATAATCAGCTGTACGGCGTGTGGCGTGTGGTGCCGAGCGGGACTGAACCCAATACTTCGCGCCAGCTGCGCGTGCGGCTGGGTAATGCCGACCGGGCAATTTTGCTGTATAGCGCTTCGGATATTGAGCTGCTGAACGCAGATACGCTCGGCGCGCATCCGTTTTTGCAACGCGTCGGACCGGACGTACTGGACGCTACGCTGACGGTGGAAGAGGTGCGCGAGCGACTGCTGTCGCCGCGTTTTCGTCGCCGCCAGTTCAGCGGTTTGCTGCTGGATCAGGCATTTCTCGCCGGGCTCGGCAACTATCTGCGCGTCGAGATTTTGTGGCACGCCGGTTTGCTGGCGCAGCATCGTGCACAGGATTTGAACGACCAGCAGCTGGATGCCCTGAGCTACGCCATGCTGGCGGTGCCACGTTTGTCCTATCAGATGCGTGGCAGCATGAAGAAGTATCACGAAGAGGCCGCGTTTCGTTTCGAGGTGTTTCACCGTCAGGGCAAAAAGTGCCGGCGCTGCGGCACCGTTATTGAGAAGGGCGTACTGTCATCACGACCGTTTTACTGGTGTCCGGGCTGTCAGCATTGAGTTTTGGTCATCATTAGAAAAGGCGCGGGACAGACCATCCCCGCATCGTCTCCCGGCAAACTGCACCAGAGCTAATGCACTGACTGGCTGAGCCCCGGGACAGGCAATTCGCAGCGCTGAACAGCATGAGGAAGTCAGGATGAGACCGCATGGATGCGGGCGAAAGCCGGAGCCGGGACAGGATGTCCCGTCGACGGCGGTCCGTCAGACTGACGAGGGATGTGAAGGTACCGCGTCAGCGGCGCGAGGACGCCTGAAACGGGGCTCAGCCAGGCAGGGCTCGGCACGATGCGCCCCAAACTTTCGCCGTGTACTAAAAAAGAAAAGGGCGGGATAACCCGCCCTGATTGTTATTTTTTCAGCGCCGAGCTGAATTCGCGCTCGGTGTAACCGGTGTAGAGCTGACGTGGGCGGGCAATCTTCATGCCTTCGTCGTGCATCTCTTTCCAGTGCGCAATCCAGCCAACGGTACGCGCCATCGCAAAGATCACGGTAAACATTGATGACGGAATGCCCATCGCTTTCAGAATGATGCCGGAATAGAAATCGACGTTCGGATAGAGTTTGCGCTCGATGAAGTACGGGTCGTTCAGCGCGATGTGCTCCAGCTCCATCGCCACTTCCAGCAGGTCGTCCTTCATGCCCAGTTCGTTCAGCACTTCATGACAGGTTTCACGCATCACGGTCGCGCGCGGGTCATAGTTCTTATACACACGGTGACCGAAGCCCATCAGACGGAACGAATCGTTCTTATCTTTGGCGCGACGCACGAATTCCGGGATGTGATCCACGGTGCTGATCTCTTCCAGCATACGCAGCGTGGCTTCGTTGGCACCACCGTGCGCAGGTCCCCACAGCGAGGCGATACCGGCGGCGATACAGGCAAACGGGTTGGCACCGGAAGAACCGGCGGTACGCACGGTAGAGGTTGATGCGTTCTGTTCGTGGTCAGCGTGCAGGATCAGGATACGGTCCATGGCGCGTTCCAGCACCGGGTTCACTTTGTACTCTTCACACGGCGTAGCAAACATCATATGCAGGAAGTTACCGGCATAGGAGAGGTCGTTACGCGGATACACAAACGGCTGGCCGATGGAGTATTTGTAACACATCGCGGCCATGGTCGGCATTTTTGACAGCAGGCGGAAGGCGGCGATTTCACGGTGACGTTCAATATTCACGTCTAATGAATCGTGATAGAAGGCGGCCAGCGCGCCGGTCACGCCGCACATCACCGCCATCGGGTGTGAATCACGACGGAAGCCGTGGAACAGGCGGGTGATCTGCTCGTGAATCATGGTGTGACGGGTTACGGTAGTGCGGAACTCGTCGTACTGCGCCTGAGTAGGGGCTTCGCCGTTCAGCAGGATGTAGCACACTTCCAGATAGTTGGAGTGGGTAGCCAGCTGATCGATAGGGAAACCGCGATGTAACAAAATCCCTTCATCACCATCAATAAAGGTAATTTTTGATTCGCAGGACGCCGTAGAGGTAAAACCGGGGTCGAAGGTGAACAGGCCTTTTGAGCCAAGGGCGCGGACATCAACAACATCCTGTCCCAGCGTGCCTTGCATCACATCCAGTTCCACGGAGTTGTTATCTTGTAGGGTTAGCGTCACTTTTTTATCTGTCATTTTTCGTCTCCATAGCGCCTTAGTAGGTAAGGATCTTAGACACCAGAACAGTCATCATGTTGCGTTTACCCGCTGTATTTTCGGGCCGCCGCTACACTGGCTGCGCGCGCGCAGTGCGGTCATTTACTTGCGTAAACGCCCATCATTTGCACGCTTACTGCCTTGTTGCAACCCGCACCACTTAGGCTAAAACAGAATCTTCACAGCATCACTCAGCGGTAACGTTCATGCTGCAAGGTTACGGAGCGAAATGTGTAAAGCCAATCGGTGGTGTCCGGGCATGACGCGCTGCACATCGTGGATGTTAAAGATCCTGTCACGACATAACTTCTTGGTAACCAATAACCTGACGGTTTGTGTTGCTCGTAAAGGCAATGTTACATAACTTGAGCTTAGGGGAAAGTGTATCCCCATAACTTTTATGCATCATAGGGTTTTAGTGCGTTCGTTTGTAACTGAAATGTTGATCTATTGTCAAATCAGATAATTAAAAATGTATAAATTGTGAAATACGTGAGGCGGATCACTGTTCAGCTTAAATGTGACCAAAGAGATTGTAGGGGAATTGTAATCAGAATGTGATCCTCCTATACTGCCGCCAGGTCTCCGGAATACCCTGACACCAGGAGCCACCCAGCGTTTTACCCGCTTCACTTAACACTGGATGTTGCTATTTTGGTGGCGGTTGCAGTCCGAACACGCACTGTGCTCTTCTGTAACTCAGGACCGGAGGAAGCAAAATAAAAAAGAGCTGTGTGGGCAAAACCGTGAAAAAACAAAGACCTGTTAACTTGGATCTCTCGACGATCCGGTTTCCCGTTACTGCAATATCGTCCATTCTCCACCGCGTCTCCGGCGTGATTACCTTTGTCGCTCTCGGAATTCTGCTCTGGTTACTGGGTCTCTCCCTCTCTTCTCCGGAAGGTTTCCAGCAAGCGGCATCCATCATGGATAGCTTCTTCGCCAAATTCATCATGTGGGGCATTCTGACCGCGCTGGCATATCACGCAGCAAGCGGCATTCGTCACATGCTGGCCGACTTCGGTTTTACGGCAGAAACCCTGCAGGTGGGAACCCGTACCGCGCAAGCGGTTTTTGTTATCACTGTCGTGCTCTCAATTCTGGCTGGAGTCCTCGTATGGTAAGCAATGCTTCTGCATTAGGACGCAACGGTATCCATGACTGGCTGTTACTGCGTGCTGCTGCAATCTTAATTACGCTCTACATTCTCTACATCCTCGGTTTTGTCGTGATGACCGGCACGCTGACGTATGACGTCTGGCGCGGCTTTTTCGCTTCCTCCTTTACCAAAGTGTTCACGTTGCTGACGCTGTTCTCGATTCTGGTCCACGGCTGGATTGGCATGTGGCAGGTCCTGACCGACTACGTGAAACCGCTGGCAACGCGTCTGGTGTTGCAACTGGTGATTGTGGTCGCGCTGTTGTCGTATGCAATTTATGGAACTGTTGTGGTGTGGGGTGTGTAAATGAGTTTGCCAGTCAGAGAATTTGATGCCGTGGTGATCGGCGCAGGTGGTGCGGGTATGCGCGCCGCGCTGCAAATCTCCCAATCGGGCCAGAGCTGTGCTCTGTTATCCAAAGTGTTCCCAACCCGTTCCCACACCGTATCGGCGCAGGGCGGGATTACCGTGGCGCTGGGTAACTCCCACGAAGATAACTGGGAATGGCACATGTACGATACCGTCAAAGGCTCCGATTACATCGGTGACCAGGACGCGATCGAATATATGTGTAAAACCGGTCCGGAAGCGATTCTGGAGCTGGAGCACATGGGCCTGCCATTCTCCCGTCTTGATGACGGCCGCGTTTATCAGCGTCCGTTTGGTGGTCAGTCGAAAAACTTCGGTGGTGAGCAGGCGGCGCGTACCGCTGCTGCTGCCGACCGTACCGGCCACGCCCTTCTGCATACGCTGTATCAGCAGAACCTGAAAAACAAAACCACCATCTTCTCCGAGTGGTATGCACTGGATCTGGTGAAAAACGCTGACGGTGCGATCGTCGGCTGTACCGCCATCTGCATCGAAACCGGTGAAACAGTCTACTTCAAAGCCAAAGCCACTATCCTCGCGACCGGCGGTGCTGGCCGTATCTATCAGTCCACCACCAACGCCCACATCAACACCGGCGACGGCGTCGGCATGGCGCTGCGTGCCGGCGTGCCAATGCAGGATATGGAGATGTGGCAGTTCCACCCAACCGGCATCGCGGGTGCGGGTGTGCTGGTGACCGAAGGCTGCCGTGGTGAAGGTGGCTATCTGCTGAACAAGCATGGCGAGCGTTTCATGGAGCGCTACGCGCCGAACGCTAAAGATCTGGCGGGCCGTGATGTGGTGGCGCGTTCAATGATGGTGGAAATTCGTGAAGGTCGCGGCTGCGACGGCCCGTGGGGTCCGCACATCAAACTGAAACTCGACCATCTGGGCGCTGAAGTGCTGGAATCCCGTCTGCCGGGCATCCTCGAACTGTCGCGCACCTTTGCTCACGTCGACCCGATTAAAGAACCGATTCCGGTTATCCCGACCTGCCACTACATGATGGGCGGCGTGCCGACCCGCGTGACCGGTCAGGCGCTGCGCGTTAACGAGCAGGGTGAAGATGAAGTGATTCCGGGCCTGTTCGCGGTAGGCGAAATTGCCTGCGTATCGGTACATGGCGCAAACCGTCTTGGCGGCAACTCGCTGCTCGACCTGGTGGTATTCGGCCGCGCGGCCGGTGTTCATCTGATGGAGTGCATCGCTGAGCAGGGCGAACTGCGCGACGCCACCGAAGATGAAATCGACGCGGCGATGGCCCGCTTCAACCGCTGGGAAAACAACACCACCGGTGAAGACCCGGTTGAAATCCGCAAGGCGCTGCAGCGCTGCATGCAGAACAACTTCTCGGTATTCCGCGAAGGGGATGCGATGCGTGAAGGCCTGGCCGAACTGAAAGAGATTCGTGAGCGCCTGAAAAACGCGCGTCTCGATGACCGTTCACCGGACTTCAACACCCAGCGTATCGAATGCCTTGAGCTGGATAACCTGATGGAAACCGCTTACGCAACCGCGGTAGCGGCCAACTTCCGCACCGAAAGCCGTGGCGCTCACAGCCGCTTCGACTACCCGGAGCGTGATGATGCCAACTGGCTGTGCCACAGCCTCTATGTTCCGCAAACGGAAAGCATGACGCGCCGTGAGGTGAACATGCAACCGAAACTGCGTGCGGCCTTCCCGCCGAAAGCGCGTACTTACTAATTGCGGAGATCATCATGAGACTCGAATTTTCTATCTATCGTTACAACCCGGAAGTCGATGACAAACCGCGCATGCAGGATTACACCCTCGAAGCGGAAGATGGTCGCGACATGATGCTGCTGGACGCGCTGATCCGTCTGAAAGAAAAGGATCCTACGCTGGCCTTCCGTCGCTCCTGCCGTGAAGGCGTGTGCGGCTCCGATGGCCTCAACATGAACGGTAAAAATGGCCTGGCGTGTATCACGCCGGTCTCCGCACTGGGCAATGGCAGCAAGAAGATTGTTATCCGTCCGCTGCCCGGTCTGCCGGTAATCCGCGACCTCGTGGTGGACATGGGACAATTCTATGCTCAGTATGAGAAGATTAAGCCTTTCCTGTTGAATAATGGGGAAAATCCGCCAGCGCGCGAGCATCTGCAAACGCCTGCGCAGCGTGAGCACCTGGACGGCCTGTACGAGTGTATTCTCTGTGCCTGCTGCTCCACGTCGTGCCCGTCGTTCTGGTGGAATCCGGACAAGTTCATCGGTCCGGCCGGCCTGCTGGCGGCGTACCGCTTCCTGATTGACAGCCGCGACACCGAAACCGATGCGCGCCTCGACAATCTGAATGATGCTTTCAGTGTTTTCCGCTGTCACAGCATCATGAACTGTGTGAGCGTGTGCCCGAAAGGCTTAAACCCAACGCGCGCCATCGGCCACATTAAGTCGATGCTGCTGCAGCGCGGGGCGTAATAAACGGAAGTCACGGTCGGGAACTCAGGTTCCCGATCGTTTACGGAAGCCTCTATAAGCGCGGTACTGACCACGCTTATAAAGGTTCCCTTACGGGCCAGGCGCCGGTTGCGCACAGGTTCGTATCGCTGAACTCACTACGGCAAGCCGCGTAAGCGGCAACAAATGAAACCTCAAAAAAGCAGATTAATGCTTAAGGGATCACAATGCAGAACAGCGCGATGAAACCCTGGCTGGACTCCTCCTGGCTGGCCGGCGCGAACCAGTCCTACATAGAGCAACTCTATGAGGATTTCCTGACCGATCCTGACTCTGTTGATGAAGTGTGGCGCTCGATGTTCCAGCAGCTGCCGGGCACCGGCGTGAAACCTGAGCAGTTTCACTCCACGACGCGTGAATATTTCCGCCGCCTGGCGAAAGACGCCACCCGCTACACCTCCACAGTCACCGATCCGGCCGCTAATTCCAAACAGGTTAAAGTGCTGCAGCTGATTAATGCGTTCCGCTTCCGCGGCCATCAGCACGCTAACCTCGATCCGCTCGGTCTGTGGAAGCAGGAGCGCGTGGCGGATCTCGATCCGGCCTTCCACGATCTGACCGACGCCGATTTTCAGGAAAGCTTTAACGTAGGCTCTTTCGCCATTGGCAAAGAGACCATGAAGCTGGCCGATCTTTATGCCGCACTGCAGCAGACCTACTGTGGTTCGATTGGTGCAGAGTACATGCACATCAACAACACCGAAGAGAAGCGCTGGATTCAGCAGCGTCTGGAATCGGTAGTAGGCCATGCGTCATTCAGCGCGGACGAGAAAAAAGGTTTCCTGAAAGAGCTGACGGCGGCAGAGGGCCTGGAAAAATACCTCGGCGCAAAATTCCCGGGTGCCAAACGCTTCTCGCTGGAAGGCGGTGATGCGCTGGTGCCCATGCTGCGCGAAATGATTCGCCACGCCGGCAAGAGCGGCACGCGTGAAGTGGTGCTGGGTATGGCACACCGCGGTCGTCTCAACGTACTGATCAACGTGCTGGGTAAAAAACCGCAGGATCTGTTCGACGAATTCTCCGGCAAGCACAAAGAGCACCTCGGTACCGGTGACGTGAAGTACCACATGGGCTTCTCGTCAGACGTGGAAACCGAAGGCGGCCTGGTGCACCTGGCGCTGGCGTTCAACCCGTCACATCTGGAAATTGTAAGCCCGGTAGTCATGGGCTCGGTGCGTGCGCGTCTGGATCGTCTGGCGGAGCCGGGCAGCAACAAAGTCCTGCCGATCACCATTCACGGTGACGCCGCGGTTATTGGCCAGGGCGTGGTGCAGGAAACCCTGAACATGTCGCAGGCTCGCGGTTACGAAGTGGGCGGCACCGTACGCATCGTGATTAACAACCAGGTGGGCTTCACCACCTCGAATCCGAAAGATGCGCGTTCTACCCCTTACTGCACCGACATCGGCAAAATGGTGCTGGCACCGATCTTCCACGTCAACGCGGACGATCCGGAGGCGGTGGCGTTTGTTACCCGTCTGGCGCTGGATTATCGCAACACCTTCAAACGCGATGTGTTCATCGACCTGGTGTGCTACCGCCGTCACGGCCATAACGAAGCCGACGAGCCAAGCGCAACCCAGCCGCTGATGTATCAGAAAATCAAAAAGCATCCGACGCCGCGCAAAATCTACGCCGATCAGCTGGAAAGCGAAGGCGTGGCCACGCAGGAAGATGCCACCGAGCTGGTAAACCTGTACCGCGATGCGCTGGATGAAGGCGAGTGCGTGGTGCCGGAATGGCGTCCGATGAGCCTGCACTCGTTCACCTGGTCTCCGTACCTCAACCACGAGTGGGATGAGAGCTACCCGGAAACCGTGGACATGAAACGTCTGCAGGAGCTGGCGCGCCGCATCAGCAGCATTCCGGAAGCGGTGGAAGTGCAGTCGCGCGTTGCCAAGATTTACAACGACCGCAAAGAGATGGCGGAAGGCAACAAGCTGTTCGACTGGGGCGGCGCGGAAAACCTTGCTTACGCCACGCTGGTGGACGAAGGCATTCCGGTGCGCCTGTCGGGTGAAGACTCCGGCCGCGGCACCTTCTTCCACCGTCACGCGGTGATTCACAACCAGCAGAACGGTTCGACTTACACCCCGCTGCACCACATCCATAACGGTCAGGGTCAGTTCAAGGTGTGGGATTCGGTGCTGTCGGAAGAAGCGGTACTGGCGTTCGAATACGGTTACGCCACCGCCGAGCCGCGCGTGCTGACCATCTGGGAAGCGCAGTTCGGTGACTTCGCCAACGGCGCTCAGGTGGTGATTGATCAGTTCATCAGCTCCGGCGAGCAGAAATGGGGCCGCATGTGTGGTCTGGTGATGCTGCTGCCGCACGGCTATGAAGGGCAGGGTCCGGAGCACTCCTCCGCGCGCCTCGAGCGCTATCTGCAGCTGTGTGCTGAGCAGAACATGCAGGTCTGCGTGCCATCAACGCCAGCGCAGGTCTACCACATGCTGCGTCGTCAGGCGCTGCGCGGTATGCGCCGTCCGCTGATCGTGATGTCACCGAAGTCGCTGCTGCGTCATCCGCTGGCGGTATCCAGCCTTGATGAGCTGGCCAACGGCAGCTTCCAGCCGGCGATTGGTGAGATCGACGACCTCGATCCGCAGCAGGTGAAACGCGTAGTGCTGTGCTCCGGTAAAGTTTATTACGATCTGCTGGAGCAGCGTCGTAAGAACGAGCAGACCGATGTCGCCATCGTGCGTATCGAACAGCTCTATCCGTTCCCGCACAAAGCGGTGCAGGAAGCGCTGAAGAATTACGCCCATGTTCAGGATTTCGTCTGGTGTCAGGAAGAGCCACTGAACCAGGGCGCATGGTATTGCAGTCAGCATCATTTCCGCGAAGTGGTTCCATTTGGTGCGTCACTGCGTTACGCAGGCCGTCCGGCTTCTGCTTCACCGGCCGTGGGCTATATGTCCGTACATCAACAACAGCAGCAAGACCTGGTCAATGACGCGCTGAACCTTGGTTAATTAAAAGGAAAGAAAATGAGTAGCGTAGAAATTCTCGTTCCCGATTTGCCTGAATCCGTAGCGGACGCCACGGTAGCCACCTGGCATAAAAAACCCGGCGACTCTGTGACCCGCGACGAAGTGCTGGTCGAGATCGAAACTGACAAAGTGGTACTGGAAGTGCCTGCCGCCGCTGACGGTGTGCTGGAAGCGGTGCTGGAAGACGAAGGCGCCACCGTAACATCGCGCCAGATTCTGGGCCGTCTGAAGGAAGGCAACAGCGGCGGGAAAGAGACCACGGCGAAAGTGGAAAGCAAGGAGTCTACGCCTGCACAGCGTCAGACTGCATCTCTGGAAGAAGAGAGCAATGACGCGCTGAGCCCGGCCGTGCGCCGCCTGATTGCGGAAAACAACCTCGACGCCAGCCAGATTAAAGGCACCGGTGTTGGCGGCCGTCTGACGCGCGAAGATGTGGAAAAACATCTGGCGAAGAAAGCCGACGGCGCGAAAGCGGCACCGGCAGCCGATGCGGCTCCGCAGGCAGTCGCCAACCGCAGCGAGAAGCGCGTGCCGATGACCCGTCTGCGCAAGCGCGTGGCCGAGCGTCTGCTGGAAGCGAAAAACAGCACCGCAATGCTGACCACCTTCAACGAAGTCAACATGAAGCCGATCATGGATCTGCGCAAGCAGTACGGCGATGCCTTCGAGAAGCGTCACGGCGTGCGTCTGGGCTTTATGTCCTTCTACATCAAAGCGGTGGTCGAAGCGCTGAAACGCTTCCCGGAAGTCAACGCGTCGATCGACGGCGACGATGTGGTGTACCACAACTATTTCGATGTCAGCATCGCGGTCTCAACGCCGCGTGGTCTGGTGACGCCAGTGCTGAAAGACGTTGATGCGCTGAGCATGGCCGACATCGAGAAGAAAATTAAAGAGCTGGCGGTGAAAGGCCGTGACGGCAAGCTGACGGTGGAAGAACTGACCGGCGGTAACTTCACCATCACCAACGGTGGTGTGTTCGGTTCGCTGATGTCTACGCCGATCATCAACCCGCCGCAGAGCGCGATTCTGGGGATGCACGCCATCAAAGATCGCCCAATGGCGGTGAATGGTCAGGTGGTGGTGCTGCCAATGATGTATCTGGCGCTCTCCTACGATCACCGTCTGATCGATGGTCGTGAATCTGTCGGCTATCTGGTCGCGGTGAAAGAGCTGCTGGAAGATCCGGCGCGTCTGCTGCTGGATGTCTGATTTTCGCCGGGCGCGCTGGCACGAGGCGCGCCCAAATTAACCCTGTTTAGATCTGAATGGATAGAACATCATGAACTTACACGAATACCAGGCGAAGCAGCTGTTTGCACGGTATGGTATGCCAGCACCGACTGGCTACGCCTGCACCACGCCACGTGAAGCCGAAGAAGCCGCCTCGAAAATTGGCGCGGGTCCGTGGGTGGTGAAATGTCAGGTTCATGCCGGTGGCCGCGGTAAAGCGGGCGGTGTGAAGGTGGTTAACAGTAAAGAAGACATTCGTGCTTTCGCTGAAAACTGGCTGGGCAAACGTCTGGTGACCTACCAGACTGACGCCAATGGCCAGCCGGTAAATCAGATCCTGGTTGAAGCGGCGACCGACATCGATCAGGAGCTGTATCTGGGTGCGGTGGTTGACCGTGCCACCCGTCGCGTGATCTTCATGGCGTCAACCGAAGGCGGCGTGGAAATCGAGAAAGTGGCGGAAGAAACCCCGCACCTGATCCACAAAATGGCGCTGGATCCGCTGACCGGCCCGCAGCCATACCAGGGCCGCGAGCTGGCATTCAAACTGGGTCTGACCGGTAAGCAGGTCAGCCAGTTCACCAAAATCTTCATGGGTCTGGCGACCATGTTCCTGGAGCGCGACCTGGCGATGGTTGAGATCAACCCGCTGGTGATCACCAAACAGGGCGACCTGATCTGTCTGGATGGCAAACTGGGTGCCGATGGCAATGCCCTGTTCCGTCAGCCAGAGCTGCGTGAAATGCGTGACCCAAGCCAGGAAGATCCCCGTGAAGCCCACGCGACGCAGTGGGAACTGAACTACGTCGCGCTGGAAGGCAACATTGGCTGTATGGTCAACGGCGCCGGTCTGGCGATGGGCACCATGGACATCGTGAAACACCACGGTGGTCAGCCTGCAAACTTCCTTGATGTTGGCGGCGGCGCAACCAAAGAGCGCGTTACCGAAGCCTTCAAAATCATCCTGTCTGACGATGCTGTGAAAGCGGTATTCGTTAACATCTTCGGCGGTATCGTGCGCTGCGACCTGATCGCAGACGGCATCATCGGTGCTGTGGCTGAAGTGGGTGTCAACGTACCGGTCGTGGTACGTCTGGAAGGTAACAACGCCGAGCTGGGCGCGAAGAAACTGGCGGACAGCGGTCTTAACATCATTGCAGCAACCAGCCTGACAGACGCAGCACAGCGTGTTGTCGCTGCTGCGGAGGGTAAATAATGTCCATTCTGATCGACAAAAACACCAAAGTCATTTGCCAGGGTTTCACCGGTGGCCAGGGAACGTTCCACTCTGAGCAGGCGCTGGCCTATGGTACGCAGCTGGTTGGCGGTGTGACGCCAGGTAAAGGCGGCACCACCCATCTCGGTCTGCCGGTGTTTAACACCGTGCGTGAAGCAGTAGAAGCCACGGGCGCCACCGCCACCGTGATCTACGTGCCGGCACCGTTCTGCAAAGACGGTATCCTGGAAGCGATCGACGCGGGCATCAAACTGATCATCACCATCACCGAAGGTATCCCGACGCTGGATATGCTGACGGTGAAAGTGAAGCTGGACGAAGCAGGCGTGCGCATGATCGGCCCGAACTGCCCGGGCGTGATCACCCCAGGCGAATGTAAGATCGGCATCATGCCGGGCCACATTCACCAGCCAGGCCGCGTGGGTATCGTGTCACGTTCCGGTACGCTGACCTATGAAGCGGTTAAGCAGACCACCGACATCGGCTACGGCCAGTCCACCTGTGTGGGCATCGGCGGTGACCCGATCCCAGGCTCCAACTTCATCGACATCCTGAAAATGTTCCAGGACGATCCGCAGACCGAAGCGATCGTGATGATCGGTGAGATCGGCGGCAGCGCTGAAGAAGAGGCCGCGGCGTTCATCAAAGAGCACGTGACCAAGCCTGTCGTCGGCTATATCGCCGGCGTAACGGCGCCGAAAGGCAAGCGTATGGGCCACGCTGGCGCCATCATTGCTGGTGGTAAAGGCACCGCCGATGAGAAATTTGCTGCGCTGGAAGCGGCCGGCGTAAAAACCGTTCGCAGCCTGGCCGATATCGGCGACGCGGTGAAAGCGGTACTGCCAGCGAAATAAGATTTTGCTGCTGAAAGAACAAAGCCACCTGCGGGTGGCTTTTTTTATGGCTGTAATGCACGGCCATTAGCCGTCCTCACACATTTGCAGTAAAAACGTAACGGCAACATTTTCTGCGGCTATGCTTACTTTGTCGTTGAGTAAAGAAGGGCAAAGAGGCGTGCTTTTTCCCGTCAGCGTCCAGGCGTCTGGCTGGCACAGAGGTTAAATAATTACGGGAAAGGTAATTGTTTTCTTAATTGCGCTATCGATTTATGACAACTAATTAACAACAACTCTAACACTACATATCTGGAAAATTATTGTCTTAATCCAGATCAATAAAAGTCGATATATAGCAAACTTTACCGCTGGCTAAAAGCAACCCAACCGGTATAAATTGCGCTGCATCAATTCAGTCTTTTTCATCATTTTTCAGGAGTTTGTGCCAGGCGTTTTCATATCAATTCTGTCGCCTCCTCATCTTACTCCTGCTCGAAACAGGCTGAAGCGATCGGTTTTTCGGGGAATTTTCACCACTGTTACTCGCTCACTTCGGGCCGCAGTACGCATTGTGCTGTCGGTAACAAAACTGGAATCAATAATCAGTCGTTCCTGACCTTATTCTGCATCGCACTGCCCGCTATTTGTGGTTGTTATTCGCAGGATGAGTTCATGCGAGGAGCAAGGAGTCATCATGTTAGATATTGTCGAGCTGTCGCGTTTACAGTTTGCCCTGACGGCGATGTACCATTTCCTGTTCGTGCCCTTAACGCTCGGTATGGCGTTTTTACTGGCGATCATGGAAACGGTCTATGTCCTGTCGGGAAAACAGATTTATAAAGATATGACCAAATTCTGGGGCAAGTTGTTTGGTATCAACTTTGCGCTGGGTGTGGCCACCGGCCTGACCATGGAATTTCAGTTCGGTACCAACTGGTCTTATTACTCCCACTACGTCGGCGATATCTTCGGTGCGCCGCTGGCCATCGAAGGCCTGATGGCGTTCTTCCTTGAATCCACCTTTGTCGGCCTGTTCTTCTTCGGCTGGGATCGCCTCGGTAAAGTGCAGCACCTGGCGGTGACCTGGCTGGTGGCACTCGGCTCGAACATGTCCGCGCTGTGGATCCTGGTGGCGAACGGCTGGATGCAGAACCCGATCGCCTCCGAATTCAATTTCGAAACCATGCGTATGGAGATGGTGAGCTTCTCCGAGCTGGTGCTGAACCCGGTGGCGCAGGTGAAATTTGTGCATACCGTGGCCGCGGGTTACACCACCGGTGCGATGTTCATTCTGGGCATCAGCGCCTGGTATCTGCTGAAAGGGCGCGACATCGCGTTTGCCAAACGCTCCTTTGCGATCGCTGCCAGCTTCGGTATGGCTGCTGTGCTGTCGGTCATCGTGCTGGGTGACGAATCCGGCTATGAAATGGGCGACGTGCAGAAAACCAAGCTGGCCGCCATCGAAGCCGAATGGGAAACCCAGCCGGCGCCGGCGGCCTTTACGCTGTTTGGCGTGCCGGATCAGGCGACGCAGGAGAACAAGTACGCCATCCAGATCCCGTATCTGCTCGGCCTGATCGCCACCCGTTCTGTCGATACGCCGGTCACCGGCCTGAAAGATCTGCTGGCGCAGCATGAAGTGCGCATCCGTAACGGTATGAAAGCCTATGCGCTGCTGAACGAGCTGCGTGCCGGCAGTAAAGATCCGGCGGTACGCAGTGAGTTTGAGACGCATAAACAGGATCTCGGCTACGGTCTGCTGCTCAAGCGTTATACCCCGGACGTGGCGAACGCCACGGAAGTGCAAATCCAGCAGGCAACGCAGGATTCCATTCCGCGCGTGGCACCGCTCTATTTTGCCTTCCGCATCATGGTGCTGTGTGGCGTGCTGCTGCTGGGCATCATTGCGCTGTCGTTCTGGAGCGTGATTCGTAACCGCATCGGTAAGAATCGCTGGCTGCTGAAAGCGGCGCTGTACGGTATTCCACTGCCGTGGATTGCCGTCGAAGCTGGCTGGTTTGTCGCTGAATATGGCCGTCAGCCGTGGGCGATTGGTGAGGTGCTGCCAACCGCTGTGGCCAACTCGTCGCTGACCGTCGGCGATCTGCTGTTCTCGATGATCCTGATCTGCGGCCTGTATACCGTGTTCCTGGTGGCGGAAATGTATCTGATGTTCAAATTTGCCCGCCTTGGTCCAAGCAGCCTGAAAACCGGCCGCTATCACCATGAAACAGTGCAGGCTGTGACTCAACCGGCGCGCGGATAAGGAGAGCGACCATGTTTGACTATGAAGTGTTGCGTTTTGTCTGGTGGCTGCTGATTGGCATTCTGCTGATCGGTTTTGCCGTCACCGACGGCTTCGATATGGGCGTGGGAATGCTGACCCGCATCCTCGGTCGCACCGATACCGAGCGTCGCATCATGATTAACAGCATCGCGCCGCACTGGGACGGTAACCAGGTCTGGCTGATCACTGCCGGCGGGGCGCTGTTCGCCGCCTGGCCAATGGTCTATGCCGCCGCGTTCTCCGGTTTTTACGTGGCGATGATTCTGGTGCTGGCCTCGCTGTTCTTCCGTCCGGTCGGCTTTGATTACCGGTCGAAGATTGAAGATATGCGCTGGCGCGGTGCCTGGGACTGGGGCATCTTCATTGGCAGCTTTGTGCCGCCGCTGGTGATTGGCGTGGCGTTCGGTAACCTGCTGCAGGGTGTGCCGTTCCATGCTGATGAGTATCTGCGCCTGTTCTACACCGGTAATTTCTTCCAGCTGCTTAATCCGTTTGGCCTGCTGGCTGGGGTGATCAGCGTCGCGATGATTCTGGCCCAGGGCGCGACTTACCTGCAGATGCGCACCAGCGGCGAACTGCACCTGCGTTCCCGCACGGCGGCGCAAATCAGCGCGCTGGTGATGCTGGTGGGCTTTGTACTGGCCGGCGTGTGGGTGAAGTACGGCATTGATGGCTATGTGCTGAAAAGCGCAATCGATCATCACGCGGCGTCTAACCCGCTGGGTAAAGACGTGGTGCGTGAAGCCGGCGCCTGGCTGGTCAATTTTGAACAGATGCCGGTGCTGTGGTTGTTCCCGCTGCTCGGCGCGCTGCTGCCGCTGCTGACGATCCTGTGTTCGCGCATGGAGAAGGGCGCATGGGCGTTTATCTTCTCTTCGCTGACGCTGGCGTGCGTCATTATGACGGCTGGCATTGCGCTGTTCCCGTTCATCATGCCATCCAGCACCGTGCCAGGCACCAGCCTGACCATGTGGGACGCGACCTCCAGCCTGCTGACGCTGCAGATCATGACCGTGGCCGCCATCATCTTTGTGCCGATTATTCTGGCTTACACCAGCTGGTGTTACTACAAGATGTATGGCCGCATCACCAAAGAACACATTGAGCGCAATACGCACTCCCTGTACTGATTGAGGAGATTAAGCATGTGGTATTTTGCCTGGATTCTTGGCACCTTGCTGGCCTGTGCGTTTGGCGTGGTCACGGCACTGGCGATCGAGCATGTGGAAGAGGGCGGCGCGCAGGACGACAAGCTCTGATGCGCAGCCTGATACAGACGCTGTATCGTCTGATGGATAAGGGCCCGCTGCGGGCCCTTTCACTGATTCTGGCGCTGTGGCTGGCCGGATGCGTCATCTGGCAGCCGGCGCGCTTTGCCGCACACACCAGTGAGCTCGCTGTCTGGCACGGATTATTGTTAATCTGGGCGGTGTGCAGCGGCGTGATTCACGGCACGGGTTTCCGGCCACAGCGAGCCCGCTGGCAGGCGCTGTTTGCCCCGCTGCCGGCGCTGATCGTGCTGGCGCTGGGAATTTACTGGTTCTACCATTAAGTTCTGTCTCAGCCCGCAAGGGCTGTTTTACCGCTGCTGACGTGAGTTTTTGTCAGCGGTTGGTCAGGAAATCTCCCAAAAATCCTTCCAGTTGTTAACGTCTGATAATTATTTTCTCCTGGCTCTGGCGGACCATTCCCAAGCCGATCTCACTTGCGTATAGTAGCAACGTTTAAAATGAGACCGGGATGTAGAGTGAGTACAACGCTGTTTCGCTGGCCGGTTCGGGTCTATTACGAAGACACTGACGCCGGTGGTGTGGTTTACCACGCCAGCTATCTTGCTTTTTATGAACGAGCACGTACCGAGATGTTGCGCCAGCACCATTTCAATCAACAGGCCCTGTTGGAAGAGCAGGTGGCTTTTGTGGTACGGCGCATGACGGTGGACTTTATTGCCGCGGCACGTCTCGACGACCTTCTGGAGATCCAGAGCGAAGTGACAGCAATGACGCGCGCAACCATGACGTTCTCGCAGCGTATCGTGAATGCTGAAGGCAAAGTGCTCAATGAAGCAGACGTCCTGATTGCCTGCATCAACCCACATCTAATGAAGCCGATTGCGCTTCCCAAGTCTATTGTCGCGGAGTTCAAGCAGTGACTGACATGAACGTTCTTGATTTGTTCCTGAAGGCAAGCCTTCTGGTCAAACTTATCATGTTGATTTTGATCGGCTTTTCTATTGCCTCCTGGGCAATCATCATTCAGCGCACCCGCATTCTTAACGCGGCGGGGCGTGAGGCCGAGGCGTTCGAGGACAAGTTCTGGTCCGGTATCGAGCTGTCGCGTCTCTATCAGGAGAGCCAGGCGCGCCGTGACGAGCTGAGCGGGTCCGAACAGATTTTCTATTCTGGCTTCAAAGAGTTTGCCCGCCTGCACCGCGCTAACAGCCATGCGCCGGAAGCGGTGGTCGAAGGGGCCGGTCGCGCCATGCGCATCTCGATGAACCGTGAACTGGAAGCGCTGGAAAATCACATCCCATTCCTTGGCACCGTCGGTTCCATCAGCCCGTATATCGGTCTGTTTGGTACGGTGTGGGGGATCATGCATGCCTTTATCGCACTGGGTGCGGTGAAACAGGCCACGCTGCAAATGGTTGCTCCCGGTATCGCCGAAGCGCTGATCGCCACCGCAATCGGTCTGTTCGCGGCTATTCCTGCCGTTATGGCGTATAACCGTCTGAACCAGCGCGTGAACAAGCTGGAGCAGGGCTACGACAACTTTATGGAAGAGTTCACGGCCATCCTGCATCGTCAGGCTTTCTCTACCGACAACAGCAAGTAAGTCGAGGTTAACGATGGCCAGAACCCGTGGTCGCGGGCGTCGCGATCTTAAGTCGGAAATCAACATTGTTCCGCTGCTGGACGTGCTGCTGGTGTTGCTGCTCATCTTTATGGCAACCGCGCCGATTATTACGCAGAGCGTGGAAGTGGACCTGCCGGACGCAACCGATTCGAAAACCGTTTCCAGCGACGATAATCCGCCGGTGATCGTGGAAGTGGCCGGGGTAGGGCAGTACAGCCTGGTGGTGGATCACGATCGTATGACGCAGCTGCCGCCGGAGCAGGTGGTGAGCGAAGCGCAGCGCCGTATTGAAGCCAATCCGAAGACGGTCTTCCTGATTGGTGGGGCGAAAGATGTGCCTTACGACGAAATCATCAAGGCGCTGAACCTGTTGCATCAGGCTGGCGTGAAATCCGTCGGTTTGATGACGCAGCCGATTTAACGCGAACCGTTTTTGGGAACCGAGAGTGTCGAAGGCAACCGAGCAGAACGAGAAGTTAAAACGCGCGATAATCATTTCGGTGATTCTGCACATCGTGCTGATCGCCCTGCTGATTTGGAGCTCGTTTAACGAACATATCGAAGCCAGCGGCGGCGGTGGCGGCAGTGATATCGACGCGGTGATGGTCGATCCTGGCGCGGTGGTTGAGCAGTATAACCGTCAGCAGAATCAGCAGAGTGATAGTCAGCGCGCCGAGCAGCAGCGCCAGAAGCAGGCACAGCAGCAGGCGGAAGAGTTGCAGCAGAAGCAGGCCGCTGAACAGCAGCGGCTGAAAGAGCTGGAAAAAGAGCGTCTGCAGGCGCAGCAGGAAGCCAAAGAGCAGGCGAAGCAGCAGGCAGAGCAGCAGAAGGCGGCGGAAGCAGCAGCGAAGCAGGCGCAGGAGCAGCAGAAAGCCGCAGAAGCGGCCGCGGCGAAAGCCAAAGCCGATGCCAAAGCGCAGGCCGATGCTCAGGCGAAGGCTGCAGCGGACGCGAAAGCCAAAGCGGAAGAGCAGGCGAAGCAGGCCGCAGCCGACGCGAAGAAGAAAGCGGAAGAGCAGGCTAAAGCCGCCGCAGCCGAAGCGGCGAAAGAGAAAGCCGCGCAGCAGGCGAAAGCCGCAGCTGAAGCGAAAGCCAAAGCGGAGGCAGAAGCCAAAGCTCAGGCCGCTGCAGATGCGAAAGCCAAAGCTGCACAGGAAGCCAAAGAGAAAGCTGCGGAAGCCGCGAAAGAGAAAGCGGCCGCCGAAGCCAAAGCGAAAGCTGAGGCAGCAGCCAAAGCCAAAGCGGATGCGGCGGCGAAAGCTAAAGCGGCCGCCGATGCGAAGAAGAAAGCGGCTGCCGAAGCGGCGAAGAACGAGAGCGACGTGGATGATCTGTTAGGCGGTCTCTCTTCCGGTAAGAATGCACCGAAAAGTGGTGCGGCGTCCGGTGGTGGTGCGGCGGCAGGTCAGGGCAATCAGAAGAAGGCCGGTGCCTCAGGTGCTGAGGTGAATGCGTATCTGGGTCAGATCACCAGTGCGATTCAGAGCCGCTTCTACGATGCCGATCTGTATCGCGGCAAAAGCTGTGATTTGCGGATTAAACTGGCACCGGATGGTTTGCTGATTGACGTGAAAGCTGAAGGCGGCGATCCGGCGCTATGTCAGGCGGCGATTACCGCAGCGAAGCAGGCACGCATTCCGAAGCCGCCTTCGCAGGCCGTATATGAAGTGTTTAAGAACGCACCGATGCGTTTCAAACCAGAATAATGCAGTAACGTACGGCAGGTTGAACTAAGGTTAGCTTGCCGTACTCTATGAGTACTCGTGTTTTTTCAGGAACTGTGCGAATTATCATGAACTCAGGTTCAGATAAGGGAGATAAGATGAAGCAGGCACTTCGTGTAACCTTAGGTTTTTTTGTACTGCTGTGGGCAGCGATGCTGCACGCGGAAGTACGCATTGAAATTACGCAGGGCGTTAATACCGCACGCCCAATTGGTGTGGTGCCGTTCCAGTGGGCCGGTCCGGGCGCTGCACCTGAAGATATTGGTGGCATCGTCGCAGCAGACTTACGTAACAGCGGTAAATTCAACCCGCTGGATCGCTCTCGTCTGCCACAGCAGCCGACCAGCGCACAGGAAGTTCAGCCTGCCGCGTGGAGCGCACTGGGTATTGATGCCGTGGTCGTCGGGCAGGTTACGCCGAACGCCGATGGCAGCTACCAGGTGGCTTATCAGCTGGTGGATACCGGTGGCGCACCGGGTACTGTGCTGGCGCAGAACTCCTATAAAGTCACCAAACAGTGGCTGCGCTATGCAGCGCATACCGCCAGCGATGAAGTGTTTGAGAAGCTGACCGGTATCAAAGGCGCGTTCCGTACCCGTATCGCCTATGTGGTGCAGACCAACGGCGGTCAGTTCCCGTACGAGCTGCGCGTGTCTGACTACGATGGTTACAACCAGTTTGTGGTACACCGTTCGCCACAGCCGCTGATGTCACCGGCCTGGTCGCC
Organism: Pantoea sp. GM_Pan_4; assembly: GCF_026541005.1. Taxonomy (NCBI): domain Bacteria; kingdom Pseudomonadati; phylum Pseudomonadota; class Gammaproteobacteria; order Enterobacterales; family Erwiniaceae; genus Pantoea; species Pantoea sp. GM_Pan_4. The sequence continues at coordinate 1,047,001 of NZ_JALNUZ010000001.1, read as the reverse complement.
AGATGGCAGCAAAGTGGCTTACGTGACCTTTGAAAGCGGTAAATCGGCGCTGGTGGTGCAAACGCTGGCCAACGGCGCTATCCGTCAGGTGGCTTCTTATCCACGTCACAACGGTGCGCCGGCCTTCTCGCCGGACGGCTCTAAGCTGGCCTTCGCCCTGTCGAAAACCGGTAGCCTGAACCTGTACGTGATGGATCTGGCCTCCGGTCAGACGCGTCAGGTGACCGATGGCCGCTACAACAGCACCGAACCTACCTGGTTCCCGGACAGCCAGACGCTGGCTTACACTTCGGATCAGGCCGGTGCGCCACAGATTTACAAAGTTAACGTTAACGGCGGAACGCCACAGCGCATTACCTGGGAAGGGGCTCAGAACCAGGATGCGGATGTGTCATCTGACGGTAAAACGATGGTGATGATCAGCAGCGCCGGTGGCGCGCAGCACGTCGCCAAACAGGATCTGGAAACGGGAGCCGTTCAGACAATAACGGACACGTTCCTGGATGAGACGCCAAGTCTGGCTCCTAACGGCACGATGGTAATCTATAGCTCTACTCAGGGGATGGGTTCCGTGTTGCAGTTGGTTTCAACCGATGGGCGTTTCAAAGCGCGTCTTCCGGCAACTGATGGACAGGTCAAATTCCCTGCCTGGTCGCCGTATCTGTGATGCATCGCTCCCTCGCCTGGCGGGGGAGTAAAATGTATGGCAAACAAAATAATAGGATAAAGAAATGCAACTGAACAAAGTGCTGAAGGGTTTGATGCTGGCTCTGCCGGTTATCGCGGTAGCTGCATGTAGCTCTCACAAAAACAACAACAACGATCAGACCGGTATGGGTGCTGACGGTGCATACGGCGCTGGCGCTGGCCAGAACGGCAACATGTCTTCTGACGAGCAGGCGCGTCTGCAGATGCAGCAGCTGCAGCAGAACAACATCGTTTACTTCGGTCTGGACAAGTATGACGTGCAGTCTGAATACGCTCAGATGCTGGATCAGCACGCTGCTTTCCTGCGCAGCAACCCATCTTACAAAGTGACCATCGAAGGTCACGCGGATGAGCGCGGCACCCCAGAGTACAACATCGCCCTGGGCGAGCGTCGTGCTAACGCCGTTAAAATGTACCTGCAGGGTAAAGGCGTGTCTGCTGACCAGATGTCTATCGTATCTTACGGTAAAGAGAAACCTGCTGTACTGGGCCACGACGAAGCGGCTTACGCTAAAAACCGTCGTGCCGTACTGGTTTACTAAGAGAATCACATGATTAGTAACTTCAGACTTCATCTGTTGAGTCTGTCGTTACTGGTTGGCGTAGCGGCCCCCTGGGCCGCTAATGCCCAGGCGTCAATCAGTAGCGTTGGCTCAGGCTCGGTCGAAGACCGTGTCACCACTCTTGAACGTATCTCCAATGCCCAGGCTCAGCTTCTGCAGCAGTTGCAGCAGCAGATGAGTGATAACCAAAGCGATATCGATTCGCTGCGCGGGCAGATCCAGCAGAACAGTTATCAGCTTAATCAGGTGATTGAACGGCAGAAGCAGCTTTATCAGCAGATCGACAGTCTGAGCAGCAGTAATGGTGCGCAGGCCGGCGGTGGTGCGGATGCAGCAGCCGGTGCCGCAGCGGGAAACGCTGATGCGGGGAGCAGCAATACGGCTGCCGCTGCACCCGCACAAACCGGCGATGCCAACACCGATTACAATGCTGCCGTCGCGCTGATTCTTGAGAAGAAGCAGTATGACCAGGCAATAACTGCGCTGCAGGCGTGGGTGAAGAAGTATCCTGACTCCACCTATCAGCCGAATGCCAATTACTGGCTGGGTCAGTTGTACTACAACAAAGGCAAAAAGGACGATGCGGCCTACTATTTTGCCACTGTAGTCAAAAACTACCCGAAATCGCCAAAAGCGGCAGAAGCGCTGTTGAAGGTTGGGGTGATCATGCAGGAGAAGAACGATACAGCGAAAGCGAAAGCGGTCTACCAGCAGGTGATCAAACAGTTCCCTAACTCTGAGTCTGCTAAGCAGGCACAAAAACGGCTCGCTGCGATGTAATTGCTGCAGTTAAGACCGGATTTCGTCTGATTTCTGGTCTTGCCGCATGAAAGGTAAGCAGTTGAGACATTTAGCGGAAAATAAGGGTTGCGCCCTCCCGCTAAATCAGTAATATATGCCGCCGTTGCCGGGACATATCTTAACAAGTATCGGCAGCACTGAAGATGGGTCGTTAGCTCAGTTGGTAGAGCAGTTGACTTTTAATCAATTGGTCGCAGGTTCGAATCCTGCACGACCCACCATCTCAACCGTTCAGTTTTGATGTCACTTCAGTTTGCTTCACAACCTTGATGGGTCGTTAGCTCAGTTGGTAGAGCAGTTGACTTTTAATCAATTGGTCGCAGGTTCGAATCCTGCACGACCCACCATCAAGTCGAAAGTTGTAAGCCACTTCCCGAGCGGGTCGTTAGCTCAGTTGGTAGAGCAGTTGACTTTTAATCAATTGGTCGCAGGTTCGAATCCTGCACGACCCACCAGTTATGTAGAAAGGCGCCCTAAAGGCGCCTTTTTGCTTTTTTACGTTTTTTACAGTGTTAGATGGGGTGCTTTGAGATTGTGCACCGGCCAGATAAGGCGGGGCGGATCGCAAAGGAATCTCACATCCCTGTGGATCGGCCTCGCCATCCATGGCTCGGACGCTTCGCTCCTTCCGCTCCCGCCTTAACTGGCCATCAAGCCTTGTCATTGCTTTAGATAATCGCACCCATGCTCAAAGAAGACGGAAGGGCCGGGCGGTGGAGTAAAGCTTCCGGCGCATGGACAAAAATGCCGGGAGCATTTTTGAACAACGCGTAGCGTTGGCCCACGAGTGGGCGAGCCTCAGGGATGAGGCGAGTAAACCGCCGGCAGAGCCTACAGGGACGTATTTACGGCGACTTTACGGAACCGCCCGGTACTTTCGGCTGGCTGCAAGGTTTCAAGCTGATCTACTTTTTTACCTTATCCGGCGTCAGGCTCTTCCAGATATGCAGCACCGCGTAACTGCGCCATGGACGCCACACCTGCGACATCTGCTCTGCGACCTTTGCGCTCACGCCACCGAGATTATTGCGGATCGCAATGTCCTCTTTCGGAAAGGCATCCGGCCAGCGCAGGGCGCGCATGGCGATATAACTCGCTGTCCATGGCCCAACACCCTTCAGCGCCAGCAACTGCTGCTGCACCACGTCCGGATTAACCGCACCATTGAAGCGCAGCGCTCCTGAGGCGCAGGCCCCGGCCAGTGCCTGGATCGCCTGCGCGCGGGCGCTCACAATGCCGAGGCTGGCGATATCATCCAGGGTGGCAGTAGCCAGTGATTCGGCCTCTGGCGGTAAGCGGGAGAGCGCAGGCCACGGCGTGGTGAGGGGCGCGCCAAAACGCTCCGCCACGCGACTGCTCAGCGTCGTCGCGGCTTTCACCGTCACCTGCTGGCCGAGGATGGCGCGGACCGCCAGCTCGAAGCCGTCAAACGCACCAGGAACGCGCAAACCCGGATAGCGTGCCAGACTCGCAGCTAATAGCGGATCCTGGCTGAGCTGCTCGCTGATGCGCTGTGGCTGGGCATCCAGATCAAATAGATCGCGCAAGCGGCGCAGCAGGGCAGGCAGCACCGGCGTCAGCGTGGTGGTAAATTGCACCTTCAGCGCCTGCTTTTCCGGCAAATGGCTAATGCGCACCCAGCCACGACACTGACCGAGCGCCACAGTACGATGATAAACACCCTCGCTGACCCACTCGACTTGCTTCATCACGCGCTGTTGCAGGAAATCGAGGATGGCGTCCCAGTCATAAGGAGGCCGGTAGCTGAGGCGCAGTTCGGCGCTCTCCTGCTCACTATTCAGGGCTTCCGTCTGAATCTGCTTACGCAGACGCGATGGCGTCATGCGATAGCGCGCCTGGAACACGTCGTTAAAACGGCGCAGACTGCGAAAACCGCTGGCATAGGCAATCTCGGTCACCGGCAATGCGGTTTCAGTCAGTAGCTGCTTCGCCAGCAGCATGCGCCGGGTTTGCCGCAGTTCAAGCGGCGACACGCCCAGCTCCTGCTGAATCACCCGTCTTAGCTGGCGTTCACTCAGGTCAAACTCGCTGGCGATCTCAGCCAGTGTCTCCTGCTCTTCCAGTAAGCCTTCTTCGATACGGCGAATCAGCCGGTCGGCGATGCGATGATGGCTATCGACCGGTGCCGAACCAGGTGCCAGCTCGGGACGACAGCGCAGGCAGGGGCGAAAGTGCGCCTTTTCAGCCGCTTCGGCACTGGTGAAAAACAGGCAGTTCTTCTGCATCGGCGCTTTCACCGGACAGATCGGACGGCAGTAAATACCGGTGGAGGTCACGCCGACAAAAAACACCCCGTCGAAACGGCTGTCGCGTGCCGTCAGCGCCTGATAGGCAATTTCAGGATCAAACATTATCGTCTCCGGTAAATAAACACCATCGTCGCCCAGGTGCGGATGGAAAACTGGCTGCTTTCGGACAGCTAACCAGTTTATGCTCATGGCCGAAAACAGCCAGTTTCGCCGCGCAAAAGTGCGATAATCATCCGCATAGCCCATGCCGGAGGTGCAACATGTATCACGCTAAAATCATTACCACGCCCGTCGGAGAACTGACGCTCATTGCCACGGATCGCGGTCTGTCAGCCATTTTATGGGAAAACGAAGGTGCGCAGCGCGTGCCGCTGAAACCGATCGCGCGCAACGACCAGCATCCGATTCTTTGTGAGGCCGAACGGCAGCTGCGTCAGTACTTTGCTGGCGAGCGCCAGCAGTTTGACATGCCGTACGACACCGTTGGCACTGCGTTTCAGAAAAAGGTCTGGCAGGCGCTGCTCACCATTCCGTTTGGTGAAACCCGCAGCTATCTGCAAATCGCGGAGCAGATCGGCAACCCGAAAGCGGTACGTGCCGTCGGGGCTGCCAACGGTAAAAATCCATTGTCGATCATGGCGCCCTGTCATCGGGTTATCGGCAGCAACGGTAAGCTCACCGGCTTTGCTGGCGGCCTGGCGGTAAAAGCGTTTCTGCTTGAGCTGGAAAGCCCACAACAGGCGCAGGCCGGCGCGCAGCTGGTACTTCCCGCATAAAAATCACACGACAGGCTCGGTGTAATCCGCTATTGTGTTTAGCATATAAAACACGATGGCGGATTTAATGCCGCATCATCGTCCTGATGGGCGATTTTGTTAAATCGATAAAACGAGAGCCGTGTCATGAGTGCAATGTTTGATGCCGAAAGCGCCATTTATCCCTTCCCGCCGAAACCGGCGCGCCTCAGCCCGCAGGAAAAAGCCGGTTACATCGAAGAAATTAAACGCCTGCTCAAAGCACGCGATGCGGTGATGGTGGCGCATTACTACACCGATCCGGAAATTCAGGCGCTGGCCGAAGAGACCGGCGGCTGCGTGGCGGATTCCCTTGAGATGGCGCGCTTTGGCAGCCAGCATCCGGCGCAAACGCTGCTGGTGGCCGGCGTGCGTTTCATGGGCGAAACCGCCAAAATCCTTAGCCCGGAAAAAACCGTGCTGATGCCCACGCTGCAGGCGGAGTGCTCGCTTGACCTCGGTTGCCCGATTGACGAATTTAACCGTTTCTGCGATGCGCATCCGGATCGGACTGTAGTGGTGTATGCCAACACGTCGGCGGCGGTAAAAGCACGCGCCGATTGGGTGGTGACGTCCAGCATTGCGGTTGAGCTGATTGAACACCTCGACAGTCGCGGTGAAAAAATTATCTGGGCACCGGACCGCCATCTGGGCCGCTATGTCACGCAGCAAACCGGCGCTGATGTGCTGTGCTGGCAGGGCGCCTGCATTGTGCATGATGAGTTCAAAACCCAGGCGTTGCAGCGCATGAAAGCGCTCTATCCTGACGCGGCGGTGCTGGTGCACCCGGAGTCACCGCAGGCGATTGTCGAACTGGCCGATGCGGTCGGTTCTACCAGCCAGCTGATTCAGGCCGCCAAAACGCTGCCACATCCGCAGATGATTGTGGCGACCGACCGCGGTATTTTTTACAAAATGCAGCAGGCGGTACCGGATAAAGAGTTACTGGAAGCCCCTACCGCAGGCGAAGGGGCGACCTGCCGCAGCTGCGCGCACTGCCCGTGGATGGCGATGAATGGCCTGCAGGCTATCGCTGAAGGGCTGGCACACGGCGGCGCTCAGCATGAAATTCACGTCGATGCGGCACTGCGCAAGGCAGCGTTGCTGCCGCTCAACCGCATGCTAGACTTTGCAGCACAACTCAAACTTACGCTGAAAGGGAACGCCTGAGGCGGTTTTCATACAGGTGCAGATGATGGACTTCTTTAGCACACACAATATTCTGGTTCATATTCCGATTGGCGTCGGCGGCTACGATCTGTCATGGATTGAGGCGATCGGTACGCTGGCCGGCCTGCTGTGTATCTGGCTCGCCAGCCAGGAAAAAATTATCAACTACCTGTTTGGTCTGATTAACGTCACGCTGTTTGCGGTGATTTTCTTTCAGATTCAGCTGTATGCCAGCCTGCTGCTGCAGCTGTTCTTCTTTGTTGCCAATGTGTACGGCTGGTACGCGTGGAGCCGGCAGACCAGCAGCCATGAAGCGGCGCTGAAAATCCGCTGGCTGCCGCTGCCGAAAGCCATCGGCTGGGGCGCCGCCTGCGTGATCGCCATTGCGCTGATGACGCGCTATATCGACCCGGTATTCGCTTTCCTCACGCGCACCGCGGTGGGCCTGATGCAGTCGCTCGGTCTTAACGTGGTAATGCCGCAGCTGCAGCCGGATGCCTTCCCGTTCTGGGATTCCTGCATGATGGTGCTGTCGATTGTGGCGATGATCCTGATGACGCGCAAATACGTCGAGAACTGGCTGCTGTGGGTGGTGATCAACGTTATCAGCGTGATGATCTTTGCGCGTCAGGGCGTGTATGCCATGGCGCTGGAGTACGCCATCCTGACGCTGATCGCGCTGAACGGCACGCGCCTGTGGATGCAGAGCGCACGGGAACAGGGTTCGCGCGCGCTGTCCCATTAGTGGTGGTGATGCGCGTGGCCTTCCAGCGCTGCGTGCTCGTGCTGCGTGCCGCTTTCCTCGCATAACTCGCAGTCCGGGCCGACGCAGGGCTGATACTCCATCTGCACCGTGGCATGGGCGATCTGATAATGTTGGTGCAGATACTGATGAATGCGTCGCAGCAGGCCGTCGTGATCGTACGGCGGAATCACCTGTACGTGCAGCGTCAATACCGGCTTTTCGCCCACCTGCCACACATGCACATGATGCACATTGCGCACTTCATCAATGTGACGCGTCAGCGCCCGCGCCAGCTTATCCACGTCGATATGCGTCGGTGCGCCTTCCAGCAGCTCGTGCAGGCTCTCGCGCAGCAGCGCCCAGCCGCTGCGCACCACCAGCAACGCCACCAGCAGCGACAGAATCGGATCGATCGGCGTCCAGCCGGTCAGCATGATGATCACCGCCGCCACGATTGCGCCCACCGAACCCAGCAGATCGCCCAGCACGTGCAGCGCGGCAGCACGCACGTTGAGATTCTTCTCTTCGCTGCCGCGGTGCAGCAGCCAGAATGACAGCAGATTCGCCAGCAGGCCGGCAATGGCGATGCCGAGCATCAGCCCGCCTTCAATCGGCTCGGGCTGGTAAAAACGGCGCAGCGCTTCCCAGACGATCAGGACGGTAATCACCAGCAGCGCGATGGCGTTCACAAACGCTGCCAGCGTGGTCAGACGCAGTAAGCCAAAAGTGTGACGCGCATTCGGTTTGCGCCGGGCGAACTGCACGGCCAGCAGCGCCATCAGCAGCGCGGCGGCGTCGGTGAGCATATGTCCGGCATCGGCCAGCAGCGCCAGCGAACCGGACACCAGCCCGCCGATGACCTCGGCAACCATAAACAGCGCGGTGACGCCAAACGCGGCGGCGAGACGCGTGCGGTTGCCGCCGTGCTCACTGTGAGAATGAGTGTGTGCCATAACGTTCCAGTTGGTTAAGTAGCCTGTTCGTTAATGATATCAGTAAATTGAGATTGTCACGGTCAGGCTGATGCTGTTTTGCCGCGTCGGCCAGCTGCTGGCAGCGGGCGGCTACGTCGTCAATGCCGAGCATCAGCCAGCTGCCTTTCAGGCGGTGCGCCGCACGCGCCAGCTGGGGCCAGTCTGCGGCCGCGCTCGCCTGCAGCAGCGCATCATGATCCTGCTGCAGCGTACGCTGCAGGGTATGGCAAATACGCGGGATGAAAGCCGGATTGTGCTGCGCCAGAATCTGCAGGCTGTCCGGCAACACCTGCAACGGATCGCGCACCGCCTGCGCCAGCAGCGGTGCAATATCCCGCAGAGTCACCGGCTTGACCAGCTGCGCTTCGTGCGCCTGCAGCGGCAGTTTCAGCAGCTGTACGTCGGCGGAGCACAGTATGCGCAGCGCAGGCTGCACGCGCTGGCGCTGACGGCGGCGCAGGATGCGCAGCAGCGTCAGGCCATCCGGGCGCGGCATCATCTGGTCGATAAACAGCACATCAAACGGCTGCTGCGCATCGGCCCGCAGCAGTTCGCGGCCATCCTCAAACACCGCCGCAGTAATGCCAAAGCTTGCCAGCTGCTGCTGCATCACCAGCAGATTGGTCGGGTGATCGTCGACAATCGCCACGCGCAGCTGCGGATAGTGTGGCCAGTGCGTGGCGTCATCTGTCGCCGTCGCCGCACAGGGTTCCAGCGGCAGGCGCACGCTCACCGTGGTGCCCTGCTGCGGTGCGGAGTCCAGCGACAGCGTGCCGCCCATGCGCTGTACAATCTCGCGACAGATAAACAGCCCGAGGCCGCTGCCCTGCACCGCATGGCGCTTGCCCGACGGCGCCTGATACCACGGTTCAAACAGCTGCGCCTGCTCGCTGAGCGGAATGCCGCTGCCGCTGTCGCTCACCGTCAGCGCGATATCCCCGGTGACCGCCAGCGTCAGGCGGATTTCGCCGTGGCGGGTAAATTTCAGCGCATTGGCCACCAGATTGTTCACCACCTGCTGCAGGCGATCGCTGTCGAGCATCACGCTGGCCGGCAGCGGGGTCAGCGCCGCTACGTGCAGCTGTGGCCCGCCATCGCGCATCAGCGGGTGGTAAAACTGCTGTTGCTGCTGTAGCCACAACCTGAGATCGAGCGGGCGCGGCGTCAGGCGGAAGCTGTGATTCTCAATGCGCGCATGATCCTGCAAATCGTTCAGCAGCGTCATCAGCGACCGTGCGCTGCTGTGCATCAGATCGAGCCGCGCGCTCGGATGCTGCTGCTGCTCCAGCTCCAGCAGACCGAGAATCGCCTGCATCGGCGTGCGCAGCTCGTGGCTGGCGGTGGCGAGAAACTGGCTTTTAGCGGCGTTGGCGCGCTCCGCCTGCTCGCGCTGTAACCGCTCACGCCGCTGCTGCAGATAGCGGCGCAGCAGCAATACCAGCAACAGCAGGATGATCACGGCGGCCGCAATCAAAATCAGCAGCGGCACATTGCGCATCGTCATGGTGGTGCCGGGCTGCGGCGGCTGCGACCAGCTGACGCGCATCTGGTTCAGCGTATCCGCCGGAATCTGCTGCAGCGCATGGTCGAGCAGGGCGCTCAGCTGCGGCTGCTGTGCGCTCACCTGCGGCGCCAGCGGCCAGGCGATATCGCTGGCCACAAAGGCGAGATGCACGCGGTTGCCCTCATGGCTGGCCATGCGCCAGCGCGCCGACAGCACGTTATCCACCACTGCATCAATCTGGCCAGTGTTGAGGGCCTGCCACAGCTGGGCGCGATCGTCGAACAGCTGGGGCGCGATCTCAGCCGGAAGCAGACGCTGCGCCAGATCGCCACGCAGCACGCCGACGCGCTGAGCGTGCAGCGCGGACCAGCCCATCGGCTGCCTGTCGGACAGCGTGTAAATGCCCCAGATGGCGCGCCACACCGGCAGCGCGGTGCGGTTAGCATCGTCCCCGTACAGCGGCTGTAACAGGTTGAGCATCACCTGCTGCTGCTGCAACAGACTGGCGGCCTGCTGCGGATTATTGACCCAGCGCGGCGTGAAACGCAGGCCGGTGCTCTGGCTCAGGGCGTTAAGCAGGTCAATACCGAAGCCGCGCGCGTTGCCGCTGGCATCGCGATAGCTCCACGGCGCGTTATCGCTCTCGGCGGCATAAGGGATGGCATCCTGCTGCGCCAGCCACTGTTTCTCTTCACCCGTCAGCATCAGGGTCTGCGTATCCTGATAGCGCAGCAGCGGCGGGCTCCAGCGCTGCTGCACGCGATTGCTGAACTCCGCTGGCAGCAAACGCAGCTGGCGGTTGAGCCAGGCAATCAGCGTCGGATCGCGTGTCAGCGCGCGCAGCGACAGCTCGCCGGCACCGGGATCGGCGGTGATTTGATAAATCTGTCCCTGCTGCAGCTGGCTGAGCAGGAAACCGGCGCTGGCTTCATCGGCCACCAGATAGTCACTCTGCTGGTTCAGCAGCGCATACAGCGCCTGTAAATTGCCGGGCAGCGTTTGCCAGCGGTGGCGATGTGCAAAGGTTTGCGGCAGCTGCGCCAGCGTGTCGGCAGCGATGGTCAGCTGAGCGTTGTCACTGTTGAACATCACCGCGCGCTGGTTGTCGCGATTGCGGTAGATGCGCATCGGGCTGGTGAACCAGCTCTCGCTGGTCAGTACGTCGGCGGGCAGATCGCGCTGGCGGGTGCTCAGCACCATATCCACGTCGCCACGCTGCAGCGCCGCCAGCTGGGCGGCAAAGTCAGGGTAGCCGTGCAGGCTGAATGCGCTGCCGCTCAGCTGGCTGAGGGCGCTGAGATAATCGGCATCAATGCCCCAGATGCGATCGCCAATGCGCATCGCCCAGGGCGCGCTGTTTTGCGCCGGCACCGCCACGCGCAGCACCGGTCCTGGCCACGGCTCGGCGTGCGGCGCGGGCATCATGGCGGGCAGCATCACGCTGCTGGCGGGCTGCAATCCGGCGCGCGCCAGCAGACTGAAAAACAGCGCGAACAGCAGCAGCCAGCGTGTCACTGCTGCGCTTTCCACAGTTCTGCCAGCTCGACTACCGACTGCACACCGGTCTTCTCAAGGATATTTTTTTTGTGGGTGCTGACGGTTTTATTGCTGATGTGCAGCTGTTCGCCAATCTGGATATTCGACAGCCCGCGCACCAGCAGCGCCACAATCTGCTGCTCTTTCTCGGTGAGCGGTAGCGCAATGCGCTCCGGCAGCGGCGGAAACGCCTGCTGGCCGCCCAGCACCGCCAGAATCGCGCTCAGCAACTGCGCCATGCTTTGACTCTTCACCACATAGCCGGCCGCCCCGAGCGAGGCGGCGCTGAGCAGCGTGTGACGGCTCTGCTGGGCCGAGTAAATCAGCACCGGACACTGCGGATGGCGCGCGCGCAGACGGCGCAGCAGCTCCAAGCCATCGCTATCCGGCAGGCCGATATCCAGCACAATCAGATCAATATGATGCTGTTGCAGCAGCTGGCGCGCCTGGGCTTCGTCACCGGCGGCGTAGAGCTGTAATGGAATAGGGGCGTTGAGGCAGGCCGCTTCCAGCGCGACTTCAACTAAAGGGTGATCATCGATAAGCAGCAGCGCGGCCATGAAACAGTTCCTGTGAATTTCATAGCGTTAGCATAGCGGAAATAGGGCAGGGGAAAAACAACAGGGCGAGCCGAAGCTCGCCCTGCATCACGCTCCGCGAGGATTACTGCGTGGTGCCGTCAGTTTTGTGTTTAACGTGACCACCGCCTTCCTTGGTTTCAACTTTCTTGTTCATATCCGGGCAGCGACCATCTTTACACATGGTATTTTTGTGTTCCTGGCTGGCCGACATATTGCCAGAGGTGGTACCGGAAGTCGCGGCACCGTTGGTGTTCATGCTGCCATTATTAATGTTGCTATTGTCGACATTATTTGGCGGCAGATTCTCTTTCGCGCCGCCTGCGGCTGCGCCGGCTTCTGCTGACGCATTCGCCTGGCCGTTGTTGTTATCCGCAGCCAGTGCTGCGCCGCTGCCCAAAGTCATCGCTGCCGTCAGAAAAATCAATGCAAACTTATTCATCATTATGCTCCTGTAATAAATGGATAGTTGCCGCTTGACACCCGCTGGTGCTGTTTGACGAAAAAAGCGTGCCGCGACGGAATTTAATTCCGTCATGAGTGTTCGGCATGAATATAAATAGCGAAAGCACCTCATTCCTCAGTACTTACGTTTATAAAGCTTAGTTCATAAACGAATAAATGCAAATCTGAGCGAGCCATTGGCGCACAGGACATAATTTACACCTGGTGCCTGAAGGGATACATTGGACGGGTTGCGCCCGGCGTACGCAGGGCCAGAAATTTGAATGGAATAAGTATGGATTACCAGAACGACGATTTACGCATCAGAGAGATCAAAGAGTTACTGCCCCCTGTTGCGCTGCTGGAAAAATTCCCCGCCACCGATAACGCTGCTCAAACCGTTGCCCAGGCCCGCCAGGCCATTCACCGCATTCTGCACGGTGAAGATGACCGCCTGCTGGTAGTGATTGGGCCATGCTCCATCCACGATACGCAGGCAGCCAAAGAGTATGCCGCTCGCCTGCTGACGTTGCGCGAGGAGCTGAAGGGTGAGCTGGAAGTGGTGATGCGCGTGTACTTTGAAAAACCGCGTACCACGGTGGGCTGGAAAGGGCTGATCAACGATCCTTACATGGACGGTAGCTTCCAGATTAACGACGGACTGCGCCTGGCGCGTAAGCTGCTGGTGGATATCAACGACACCGGACTGCCGGCTGCCGGTGAGTTCCTCGACATGATCACGCCGCAATACATGGCGGATTTGATGAGCTGGGGCGCGATTGGTGCGCGTACTACCGAATCGCAGGTGCACCGCGAGCTCTCCTCCGGGCTCTCCTGTCCGGTCGGCTTCAAAAACGGTACCGACGGCACCATCAAAGTGGCGATCGATGCCATCGGTGCTGCCAGCGCGCCGCACTGCTTCCTGTCAGTCACCAAATATGGTCATTCGGCGATTGTCGAAACCAGCGGTAATGAAGATTGCCACATCATTCTGCGCGGCGGCAAAGAGCCGAACTACAGTGCGGAACACGTTGCGGCGGTGAAAACCGGGCTGGAAAAAGCGGGCCTGCGTCCACAGGTGATGATCGACTTCAGCCACGCCAACAGCAGCAAGCAGTTCCAGCGTCAGATGGTGGTGGCCGCAGACGTGGCGCAGCAGATTGCCGGCGGCGAGCAGGCGATTACCGGCGTGATGATTGAGAGCCACCTGGTGGAAGGCAACCAGAGCCTCGACAGCGGCAAACCGCTGGTGTACGGCCAGAGCGTCACCGACGCCTGTATTGGCTGGGACGACACGGAAAAAGCGCTGCGTCAGCTGGCACAGGCGATCAAAACCCGTCGCGGCTAACGGCAGCGCACGGCATAAAAAAAGGCCAGACTCGCGTCTGGCCTTTTGCGTTTCAGCGTGAACTTACTTCGCTTTACCCTGGTTAGCAACGGCGGCGGCTTTCGCTGCGATCTCGTCGGCATCACCCAGATAGTAATGTTTGATTGGCTTGAAGTTCTCGTCGAACTCATACACCAGCGGAACGCCAGTTGGGATGTTCAGTTCGAGGATCTCATCTTCGCTCATGTTATCGAGGTATTTCACCAGCGCGCGCAGTGAGTTACCGTGCGCGGCAACGATCACTTTCTCACCGCTCTTGATGCGCGGCAGAATGCTCTCGTTCCAGAATGGGATCACGCGATCGATGGTCAGTGCCAGGCTTTCGGTGGTTGGCAGCTGCGCGTCGGTCAGGGATTTGTAGCGCGGGTCGTGGCCCGGGAAACGCTCGTCGTTACGATCCAGCTCTGGCGGCGTAACGGCAAAGCCGCGGCGCCACTGTTTCACCTGATCGTCGCCATATTTGGCGGCGGTTTCCGCTTTGTCCAGGCCCTGCAGCGCACCGTAGTGACGCTCGTTCAGACGCCAGGTTTTCTCGACCGGCAGCCAGGCCTGATCCAGCTCATCCAGCACGTTCCACAGAGTGTGGATGGCACGCTTCAGCACTGAGGTGTAGGCAAAATCAAACACGAAACCTTCTTTTTTCAGCAGCTGACCGGCTGCTTTGGCTTCGGTGCGACCCTTGTCGGACAGATCCACGTCGTACCATCCGGTGAAGCGGTTTTCCTGATTCCACTGGCTTTCGCCGTGGCGCACCAGAACCAGCTTAGTTACGGCCATAGCTTTACTCCTTAATGCTTAATGTTTCGATGATGATAGAAACCGGCTGCGGCCGCTGATTTCAGCGGCACACTGATAGCGCCATACCATAGCGGAAAACAGCGCACGGCGTAAGCCTGTCGGCACCGCAGTGCGCGTTTTTCAACCGGCGCTTAGTGCGGGGTGAAGCGATAACGCGTCACGGAGTGCCATGTGTCGCCGGGCTGCAGCCAGCAATCAGGCTGCGGCCACTCGCTATGGTTGGGCGAATCCGGTAAAAACTCACTCTCCAGAGCGATGCCCTGGAAAGCAGTATAGCTGCCCTGTTCACGGGCGCGCGTTCCCTCCAGATAGTTGCCGGAGTAGAACTGCAGCGCCGGCGCGGCGGTGAACACGCTCACGCTAAGTTTGTCGTCCGCTGACCACAGCTGCGCAGCAGGCTGGCTGCTGTCACCGGCGGTGGTGAGCAGAAACGCGTGATCGTAACCTTTCACCGCGCGCTGATCGTCGTCGGCCAGGAACTCATCCGCCACGCGTTTCGGCTGGCGGAAATCAAAGCTGGTGCCGTCCACCGCTTTCAGCGGCGCATTGGGAATGCCTGCGCTGTCCACCGGCAGATAACGATCGGCCTGCAGTTGTAAGCGATGCTGGCGCGCGTCGCCATGATGCGCATCAAGGTTGAAGTAAGCATGGTTGGTCAGGTTGACCGGACAGGCCTGATCGGTCTGCGCTTCATAGCGAATCGACAGGCAGTTATCGTCATCGAGCTGATAAATCACATCGGCAATCAGATTGCCGGGATAGCCCTGATCACCGTCCGGCGAATCAAGACGATAGTGCACTGCGCTGTCGCTCTGGCTGAGGATCTGCCAGCGGCGCTTGTCGAAACCCTGCGGCCCGCCATGCAGCTGGTGCGGACCCTGATTGGCCGCCAGCAGCCGGTTAAGCGGCTTCAGCTCAGCGAAGGCGATGCGGTTCGCGTAACGCCCGATGGTGGCACCGAGATAAGCATCCTGATGCAGATAGTCGGACGGCGTGGCGCAGCCGAGCAGCGCTTCGCGCACGCTGCCGTCCTGCATCGGCACGCGCGCCGACAGCCAGGTGGCGCCCCAGTCCATAAAGGTGGCGACCATGCCGTTGCGGTTGCGCAGCACGGTGATGCGCCACGGCTGGCCGTCCGGCGCATGAGAGTTGACGTCGCTTACCATTGGCCGGCTCCTGCTGAGGCTTTACACACGTAAAAGGTCTCTTTGATGCCGGTCTGCGCTTCGTACTGCTGCGCCACCGCCGTTTTCACCTGATCGACCAGATCGGTTGGCATCAGGGCGACAATACAGCCGCCGAAGCCGCCGCCGGTCATACGCACGCCGCCGCGCGGGCCGATTTCCGCTTTAACAATCTCCACCAGCTGGTCGATGGGCGGTACGGTGATCTCAAAATCGTCGCGCATTGAGGCGTGCGAGGCGGCCATCAGCTCACCCATGCGTTGCAGATCGCCGCTGCTCAGCGCGTCCGCCGCTTCCAGCGTCCGGGCATTTTCGGTGATCACGTGACGCACGCGTTTGGCCACCAGCGGATCGAGCTGCTGTTCTGCCGCCGCAAACTCCTCCAGCGTCACGTCGCGCAGCGCCTTTTTGTTGAAGAAGCGCGCACCGGTTTCGCACTGCTCGCGGCGGGTATTGTATTCGCTGCCCACCAGATTACGGCGGAAGTTCGAGTTGATGATCACCACCGCGACATCCTCCGGCATGGATACGGCGCGCGTGCCCAGCGTGCGGCAGTCCAGCAGCATGGCGTGATCCTGCTGGCCGAGCGCTGAAATCAGCTGATCCATGATGCCGCAGTTGCAGCCAACAAATTGGTTCTCCGCTTCCTGCCCGTTAACGGCAATCGCTGCGCCGTCGAGCTTCAGCTGATACAGCTGCTGGAACACAGTGCCCACCGCCACTTCCAGCGAGGCGGACGAGCTGAGACCGGCACCCTGCGGCACGTTGCCGCTGATCACCATATCCACGCCGCTAAAGCTGGCGTCGCGCTGCTGCAGATGTTTCACCACGCCGCGCACGTAATTGGCCCACATCGGTTCGCTGAGCGGCTCAATCGGCGCATCCAGCGAGAAGCTATCCTGCTGATTGTCGTAATCCACCGCCACCACGCGCACCTGGCGATCGTCGCGGCGGGCGCAGGCAATCACGGTCTGATAATCGATAGCGCAGGGCAGCACGAAGCCATCGTTGTAATCGGTATGCTCGCCGATCAGGTTCACCCGGCCCGGTGCCTGAATGCTGTGGCTCGGCGCATAGCCGAAGGTGTCAGCGAAAACCTGTTGAGTGATCGATTTTAAAGACATTTATTGTTCCTCGCGGAAATGGATAGCGCTGACAGAGCGCAGACGTTCTGCTGCCTGTTCCGCCGTTAAATCACGTTGGGTCTCGGCCAGCATCTCGTAGCCAACCATAAATTTTCGTACCGTGGCGGAGCGCAGCAGCGGGGGATAGAAGTGCGCGTGCAGCTGCCAGTGATCGTTGGCTTCGCCGTTGAACGGCGCGCCGTGCCAGCCCATCGAATACGGGAACGAGCACTGGAACAGATTGTCGTAACGGCTGGTGAGCTGCTTGAGCGCCAGCGCCAGATCGGTGCGCTGCGCCTCGCTGAGATCGGTAATGCGTTTCACGTGCGTTTTAGGCAGCAGCAGGGTTTCAAACGGCCAGGCCGCCCACCACGGCACTACCGCCAGCCAGTGATCGGTTTCAACCACGGTACGGCTGCCGTCCTGCAACTCGCGCGTTACGTAATCCACCAGCAGCGGCGTACCTTTATCAGCAAAGTAGCGGCGCTGGTTGTCATCCTCTTTTTGCGCTTCATTCGGCAGAAAACTGTTGGCCCACACCTGACCGTGCGGATGCGGATTCGAGCAGCCCATCGCTGCGCCTTTGTTTTCAAACACCTGCACCCACGGATAGTGCTGACCGAGTTCAGCGGTCTGCTCCTGCCAGGTGCGCACGATGTCCTGCAGGTTGTGCAGCGGCAGTTCGGGCAGGGTTTTGCTGTGATCTGGCGAGAAGCAGATCACCCGGCTGGTACCGCGCGCGCCTTCACAGCGCATCAGCACATCATCGCTCTGCGGCGCGTCCGGCGTATCGGTCATCAGCGCGGCGAAGTCATTGGTGAACACGTAAGTGCTTTTGTAATCGGGATTTTTGTCGCCGGTGATACGGGTGTTACCGGCGCACAGGAAGCAGTCCGGATCGTGTGCGGGCAGTTGCTCCAGCGCCGGCGTCTCCTGCGCACCCTGCCAAGGACGTTTGGCGCGATGCGGTGACACCAGCACCCATTGATCGATCAACGGGTTATAGCGGCGATGCGGATGATCGACCGGGTTAAATTTTTGCATAACAAGTCCTGGTAATCGGCAAACAGAAGAAAATCACTGCCTTCAACGTAGCATAACGGTGGCGCTGAAAGCGTGATCCAGTCTGGATAAATGGTATCGTTTACACAAGGTGACGATTCTCATTTTGTGGGTTTATGCGCAACGTTTGCTGAATAATGCGGCAGGCTAGTGGTAGCGGTTACATTTTTAGGGGAAGAAATCTGTCAGGTGCGTACTGTTATCGCCGGGTCGCCATGCATGGCGACCCGCTCATCAATGAAAACTAACGCAACGCCTCCTGCTGATAAGCATAGCCCGCGCCCTGTTTTACAAAACTCAGGCGGTGGGTGATGCACTGCGGCGCGTCCTCAGCGTGGTGAGACACAAACATCAGCTGGGTACGGCCTTCGCCGATCAGCACATCAACAAAGCGGCGCACCAGCTGGCGGTTAATGGGATCGAGCCCCTGCAGCGGTTCATCCAGGATTAACAGCGTCGGGTGCTTCACCAGCGCGCGCGCAATCAGCACCAGCCGCTGCTGGCCCCACGACAGGCTATGAAACGGCGCATCGGCCAGCGCATTGTCCATGCCAAGCAGCGCCAGCCACTGGCGCGCCAGCGCTTTCTGCCGATCCGATACCGCCTGATACAGACCGATCGAATCAAAAAAGCCCGAGAGGATCACCGTACGCACATTACAGCTGACGCGGTAATCCAGATGCAGGCTGCTGCTGACGTAACCGATATGCTGCTTGATGTCCCAGATGGTTTCACCGCTGCCGCGGCGAATACCAAACAACGTTAAATCATTGCTGTAGCCCTGCGGATGATCGCCGGTGACCAGGCTGAGCAGGGTCGATTTACCTGCGCCGTTGGGGCCGATGATCTGCCAGTGCTCGCCGGGATTGACCTGCCAGTTCAGGCCGTCGATCACCGCATGATCGTTATACGACACCACGCCGTTGCGCAGGATAACGCGCGGCGCATCTGCCGCCAGCTGCGGCAGCTGATCCGGCTGGTCCGGCTCCGGCAGCGCCATGCCCTGCAGGCGTTCGCTGTGCGCCAGCTGCGCCACCAGCGCTTCGGCGAGAATCGCCTGGCGCGCGCCCACGTGCGTCAGCGTGCACTCCGCCAGCACGCCGACCTGCTGGACAAAATCCGGGATATCGTCAAAGCGGTTCAGCACCAGCACCACGGTGTAACCGTCGCGATGCAGCTGATGCAGCGTATCGGCAAGGCTGGCGCGCGATGCCACATCCAGACCATCAAAAGGTTCGTCGAGGATCAGCAAATCCGGCTGCGCCATCAGCGCCTGACACAGCAGCGTTTTGCGCGTTTCGCCGGTAGAAAGGTATTTGAAGCGGCGAGTCAGTAAAGCGCTGATGCCAAACTGCTGGGCCAGCACCTGCGCCCGCGCCTCATCTTTTACTTCATCCTGAATGATCTCCAGCGCGGTGCGGCCGGTGTCATCTTCGCCTTCACTCAGCAGATCGGTGTTGTTGCGCTCCCACTCCTGCGTCACCAGCTGTTGCAGCTGCTCCAGCGACAGACGGGTGCGGCGCTGAAAATCCTGGCGCAGCTCGCCCTTGGCCGCCGTCAGCTCGCCGGACAGCGCGCGCGCCAGCGAAGATTTACCGCTGCCGTTGGCACCGACAAAGGCCCAGCTTTCGCCGCTGTGCAGGGTTAAGTCCGGCAGGGTCAGGGTACGGCTATCGCTCAGGTGAAATATGCCTTGCGAAATTTGCAATGAGGCCATGATTTGTTCCGTTTTCTGCATCAAGTCGCTCAGTTGTAGCGAGCCAGCGAAATGAAGTCAAATCATGGCGGCCAGATCAGAGCAGTGTGGCGATGA
This sequence comes from Pantoea sp. GM_Pan_4, assembly GCF_026541005.1. Classification (NCBI taxonomy): domain Bacteria; kingdom Pseudomonadati; phylum Pseudomonadota; class Gammaproteobacteria; order Enterobacterales; family Erwiniaceae; genus Pantoea; species Pantoea sp. GM_Pan_4. The sequence continues at coordinate 1,027,546 of NZ_JALNUZ010000001.1, read as the reverse complement.
TGGCGTGTTCTGCATTAAAACAGGCGGTCACGGCGCTGCCGGGCTGCAGAATATGCTGGCGAAGCGCCTGGCTGGGGACGGTGGCGCACAACATTTCACCGCCCGCCAGCGCAATCAGCACTTCACTCTGCGTTTCGCCGGGTTCGATGGTGTGGACAAGGCCCGGCAGCTGATTATCGCCCTCTGCGGCGTCAGGCGTCAGGCGGATCCACGGCGCTTTGATCAGCACCAGCACCTCTTTACCGCTGTCGAGCTGTAGCCGCTCCGCGCTGCGTTCGGTCAGAGCCACCTGCAGGCGCGTCACGCCGTCGTTCAGCAGTATCTCAACATGCTGCTGCACCTGCTGACGATCGCGCGCCTGCACCGTGCCAAATAGCTGGTTGCGCGCGCTGGTTTGCAGGGAAAAGCGGGCGATCGCCGCCAGCAGGCTGTCGAGCGGCAGGCTGTCGTTTTGCAGCACGTCAAAGGCTTTTTGCTGGATCTGCTCCATCAGCTGAAACAGCTGGATTAATCGCTCGCCGTAGCGCGTCAGCCGGGCACCGCCGCCGCCTTTGCCGCCGGTCGCGCGTTCGACCAGCGTCTGATCCGCCAGCTGATTCATCTCATTGATGGCGTCCCAGGCGCTTTTATAGCTGATGCCCGCCAGTCTGGCGCCCTGGCTGATGGAGCCGGTTTCCTGCACGCGCCTGAGCAGCTCAATACGGCGCGGATCGGCAAACAGTTTCTGCTGAAGACGAATGTGAAGAGAGAGTTCTGCCTGCATGTCAGCTCCTTAGGTGAATGCGCCAATTGTAAGGCCTAAAGTAAAAGCACGAAAAGGGCAGTGCCTTTTTTTCTCCAGCCGTTACAATCACTTTTTTACTCTTTGCGCGAGGTTTCCATGCTGGAACTGTTAAAAAGCCTGGCGGTCGCCATCATCATGGTGCCCATCGTGATGGCGATTATGCTGGGTCTGATTTACGGCCTGGGTGAAGTCTTTAACGTCATCTCTAAATTTGGCCGCCGCGACGACCGTCCCGCCAATAGCTCACACCACTGATTTTTAACGCCCGCACGCTGCGGGCGTTTTGCCCTTAACTTCCCGCCGTTTTTGCCGATATAAAGCTCATGACAGCTTTCAGGCTCGCGTTGTATTATCAACTATATAACGTAACCTGGAGTTCTCTATGCAAAATACGCTTTATCACTGGGCGGCGGCGGCCGTGGTCACCGTGTCGCTGTCGGGTCAGGCACTGGCGGCGGAGAAAATTACCGTGTTCGCTGCGGCCTCGCTGACCAATGCGATGCAGCAGATTGCCACGCAATATCAGCAAAAAAGCGGCGTTGAAGTGGTATCCTCGTTCGCTTCCTCGTCGACGCTGGCGCGGCAAATCGAGCAGGGCGCCCCGGCGGATCTGTTTATCTCTGCCGATCAGCAGTGGATGGACGATGCGGTGGCGAAAAACAGCGTGATCGGCAGTACGCGCTACACGCTGCTGGGCAATGATCTGGTGCTGGTGGCGGCAAAAAGCGCTAACGCGCAGCCGGTGACCATCAATGCGCAGACCCCATGGCAGAACCTGCTTAAGGGTGAGCGCCTGGCGGTGGGCGATCCGGATCATGTGCCGGCAGGCATTTATGCCAAAGAAGCGCTGCAAAAGCTGGGCGCGTGGGACACGCTGGCTTCACGGCTCGCACCGGCTAACAACGTGCGTGCCGCGCTGGCGCTGGTGGAGCGACGCGAAACGCCGTATGGCATCGTGTACGGTTCCGACGCGGTAGCCAGTGATAAAGTGCAGGTGGTCGGACGCTTCCCCGAAGCGAGTCACAAACCCGTAGAGTACCCGATGGCGGTGGTCAGCGATCACCAGAACGCAGCGGTGCAGGCCTTCTATGACTATCTGCAGGGGCCGGATGCCGCTGCCGTGTTTAAACAGTATGGATTTACGCCGAAGAGATGATACTGAGCGATCCCGAATGGCAGGCCGTGTTCCTCAGCCTGAAAGTTTCCTGCGTGGCGGTGCTGTGCAGCCTGCCGTTTGGCATCCTGATGGCCTGGATTCTGGCGCGCTGTCGCTTTCCCGGCAAAACCCTGCTCGATAGCCTGATTCACCTGCCGCTGGTGCTGCCGCCGGTGGTGGTGGGCTATTTGCTGCTGCTGACGCTGGGACGGCGCGGTCTGATTGGCAGCTGGCTATATGACTGGTTCGGTATCACCTTCGCCTTCAGCTGGCGCGGTGCGGTGCTGGCCTCCGCGGTGATGGCGTTTCCGCTGATGGTGCGCGCCATTCGTCTGGCACTGGAAGCGGTAGACAGCCGGCTGGAGCAGGCGGCGCGGACCTTAGGCGCGGGCCGCTGGCGGGTGTTTTTCACCATCACGCTGCCGCTGACTTTTCCGGGCATCATCGTGGGCACCGTGCTGGCGTTTGCCCGCTCGCTCGGCGAGTTTGGTGCCACCATTACTTTTGTCTCCAACATTCCCGGCGAAACCCGCACCATCCCGTCAGCCATGTTTACCCTGATTGAAACGCCCGGCGCGGAAGGCACTGCGGCGCGGCTGTGCGCGGTGGCGATTGCGCTGGCGCTGCTGTCGCTGGTGGCCTCAGAGCTGCTGGCGCGCTGGGGCCGCAAGCGGCTGGGAGCGGCCTGATGCTGAAAATCAACATTGCGCAACAGCTCGGTGAGCATCAGCTCAACGTCGATGTGGAAATTCCGGCCAGCGGCATCACCGCGATCTTTGGCGTGTCCGGGGCAGGAAAAACCTCATTAATCAATGCTATCAGCGGCCTGACGCAGCCGCAGAGCGGCCAGATTGCGCTTAACGATCGTCTGTTGTTTGACCGCGACAGCGGCATCAATCTGCCGCCGGAAAAACGCCGCATCGGCTACGTGTTTCAGGATGCGCGCCTGTTTCCCCATTATCGCGTGCGCGGCAATCTGCAGTATGGCATGGCGCCCAAAATGAAAGCGCAGTTCGGGGCGCTGGTGACGCTGCTGGGACTGGACGCGCTGCTGGATCGCTATCCGGCCTCGCTGTCGGGTGGCGAAAAGCAGCGCGTGGCGATGGGCCGGGCGCTGCTGAGCGCGCCGGATATCCTGCTGATGGACGAACCGCTGGCGTCGCTCGATCTGCCACGCAAGCGCGAGCTGATGCCCTATTTGCAGAAGCTGGCGAAGCAGGTGGAGATTCCGCTGCTGTACGTGAGCCACAGCCTGGAGGAGATTGTCCAGCTGGCGAATCAGGTACTGGTGCTGGATAACGGTAACGTCAAAGCCTTCGGCGCGCTGGAAAAAGTGTGGGGCAGCAGCGCGATGCGGCCCTGGCTGCCGGCGGCCGAGCGCAGCAGCGTACTGCGCGTGCAGGTGCTGGAGCAGCATCCGGATTACCCGATGACCGCGCTGTCGCTTGGCGATCAGCACATCTGGGTCAGCCGGGTGAATCAGCCGGTGAAAAGCGTACTGCGCATCCGTATCGCCTCGGCGGACGTGTCGCTGGCGCTGCAGCCGCCGCAAAATACCTCGATCCGCAATATTTTACCGGCGCAGGTGGTGGAGCTGCTGGAGCTGGACGACCAGGTCGAAGTGAAGCTGCGCATCGGCGTCAGCGAGCTGTGGGCGCGCATTTCACCGTGGGCGCGCGACGAGCTGAATATCCGGCCCGATCAGTGGCTGTATGCGCAGATCAAGAGCGTGTCGATTACCGCGTAACACAAACCGGACGACAGCGCGGTACGTCCGGTCTGCGGATCAGCGCGTTTTTTCGCGTTTTTTTCCGGTCAACCCTACAGATACCTTTTGCCGCGATCAGCCTGGCGTTACAGCACTTCCTGGTAGATTACCTGCGCAATGCCCGGCTCAAGGTTGGTGCCGATCACTTTGCACGCGCGTGCTTTGATGGCGTCATCGGCATTGCCCATCGCCACGCCCAGCCCGGCCTGCTCCAGCATGCTGAGATCGTTGTAATTGTCGCCAAACGCCAGCACGTCCTGCATGCTCAGACCCTGGCTCGCCACCCACTGCGCCAGGCGTTTGCCTTTGCTGTTGCCGGCCTGAGCGATATCGACCTGATCGTGCCACGACCATTCACACGCCAGACCCAGCTCGCGTTCGGTGCGTTCGGCAAACTGCTGCAGCGCGCGGGTATCCGGATGCGACAGGGCAAATTTCCAGATCGACTGCGCGTCGTGCGCCGCCTGCGCCAGACTCGGCACCTGCACAAACAGCGGGCGCTGCGCTTCCGGCAGCGACTGCGCCCAGTTGAGGGTGCGCGTCACATGGCCGGTCGCTTCCTGGTACAGCATCGCATCATCGACATACAGCAGACCGTGAATATTCTCCTGATCGAGCATCTCAATCACCCGCGCCGCCTGACGTTTCTCCAGCGGATCGGCAGCCAGCACCCGTTGCGCCTGGTAATCGTACAGGTACGTGCCGTTACAGCAGATGGCGGGCGTTGTCAGCTGCAGCGCCTGATAAAACGGGTGAATCGCGCAGTGATGGCGACCGGTGACGATCAGCACCTGAACGCCAGCCTGTTGCGCGCGGGCTAAGGCTTCAAGGGATTCTGGCAGGATGGTTTTGTTTGGGGTCAGCAGGGTGCCGTCAAGGTCAAGGGCGATTACGCGGTAGCTCATTACACTTTCCGTCCGGAGTTAGCAAAGCGTTAAGTCTACACCCGCCAGCGGCCCTGAGACAAAAAGCAGGGCACAAATCAGCCCAGCGCGCGGCGGTGAAACGCGCTACAGTTACTGTTTTTCATCAGGCAGCGAATAAGGAAAACGCATGAAACAAGTCGTGTATACCGCCAGTCCCGAGAGCCAGCAGATCCACGCCTGGCAGATGCAGGAAGATGGCGCACTGACGTTATTGCAGGTCACGGATGTGGCCGGCCAGGTGCAGCCGATGGTGGTGAGCCCGAAGAAAGATTTTCTCTATGTCGGCGTGCGTCCGAATTTTCGCGTACTGGCGTACCGCATTGCGGCCGACGGTACGTTGAGCCTGGCCGGTGAAGCGCCGCTGCCGGGCAGCCCGACTCACATTTCTACCGACCGCCAGGGCAACTATCTGTTCTGCGGCTCCTATAACGATGCCTGCGTCAGCATCAGTCCGATTGGCAGCGACGGCCTGCCGCAGGCACCGCTGCAGGTGATTAACGGGCTGGAGGGCTGCCATTCGGCGAATATCGACCTCAGCAACCAGACGCTGTTTGTACCAGCGCTGAAACAGGATCGCATCTGCCTGTATCAGCTGCAGGTGGACGGCACGCTGGCACCGCGCACGCAGCCGCAGGTGACCACGGTAGAAGGCGCCGGCCCGCGTCATATGGCGTTCCACCCGAACGGCGCCTATGGCTATGTGGTTAACGAACTGGACAGCACCGTCGACGTCTGGGCGCTGAACAATGTTAACGGCCAGGTCGAGCGCGTGCAGAGTCTTGATATCATGCCACCGGGCTTCAGCGACACACGCTGGGCAGCGGATATCCATATCACCCCGGACGGTCGCTTCCTGTATGCCTGTGACCGCACCAGCAGCACGCTGACCGTGTTCAGTATCAGTGAGGACGGCTCGGTGCTGACGATTGAAGGTTATCAGCCGACCGAAACTCAGCCGCGTGGCTTTAACATTGATGGCAGCGGTCAGTATCTGGTGGCGGCGGGGCAGAAATCGCATCACATTGAAGTCTATCGCATCGGCGATCGTGGCCTGCTGCAACCGCTGGCGCGTTACGCCGTGGGTCAGGGGCCGATGTGGGTAGTGATTCACGCACTGGACTGAGGAACGCTATTCGGTCATGCAGGGTCGCCATTTACGGCGACCTCTGCCGGGGTGCGCAGCGATGCGCACCTTATGCAATCAGGCGTATTTCACCGTGATCGACGCGCTGGCCAGCGCATGGAAGTGCACGTTGAAGCCGACCATCGCGCCGCTGGCACCTTCGTCCACCTCAATTTTTTCCACGTCCAGCGCATGCACCGTAAAGATGTAGCGATGCGATTCGCCCTGCGGCGGCGCTGCGCCACCGTAACCGTTCTGGCCGAAATCGGTACGCGTCTGAATGGCACCCTCCGGCAGTTCCGCCACGCCGGAACCGGCGCCCTGTGACAGCACGGTCACCTCCGCCGGAATATTGGCAACCACCCAGTGCCACCAGCCGGAGCCGGTCGGGGCATCCGGATCGTAGCAGGTCACCACAAAGCTTTTGGTGCCGGCTGGCACTTCATCCCATGCCAGGTGCGGCGACAGATTATCGCCCTGGTAACCCATGCCGTTAAACACGTGGCGCTCGGGCATTTTATCGCCATCGTTAAAATCCTGGCTCACTACGCGCATGATCTCTCCTTTCCTGTTGTGTACTGCTCTCCATGATGGTGGAAAATGGCGGCGAGTGCCAGCGGTGTCAGGGCTGAAAGTGGCCGTCCACCGCCAGTGCAGCGCTTAGTGCCGCCGTCAGCTGCGTTAGCTGTGCGGCAGAAATCAGATAAGGTGGCATCAGGTAAATCAGCTTACCGAACGGGCGAATCCATACGCCGCGTTCCACGAAGAACTGCTGCAGTGCCGCCATGTTCACCGGCTGATGGGTCTCAATCACGCCAATCGCCCCCAGCACGCGCGCATCCGCCACCATCGGATGGTCGCGCAGCGGCAGCAGTTCCGTTCGCAGCTGCTGCTCAATCGCCGCCACCTGCGCCGGCCAGTGCCCTTCGTTGATTAGCTTCAGGCTTTCGACCGCCACCGCACAGGCCAGCGGATTGCCCATAAACGTCGGACCGTGCATAAAGCAGCCCGCCGCGCTGCGGCTGATGGTATCGGCGACGTCGCGCGTGGTCAGGGTGGCGGAGAGCGTCAGGGTGCCGCCGGTCAGCGCCTTGCCGAGACACAAAATGTCCGGCGTGATGCCGGCGTGCTCGCAGGCAAACAGCTTGCCGCTGCGGCCGAAGCCGGTGGCGATCTCATCGGCGATCAGCAATAAACCGTAGCGATCGCACAGCGCCCGCACCTGTTGCAGATAGCGGGGATGGTAGAAACGCATGCCGCCGGCACCCTGCACGATAGGTTCCAGGATTACCGCGGCAATGCTGCGATGGTGTTGTTCGGCCAGCCGGGCGAAATCGGCAATATCGTTGTCATCCCAGTCATCGTCAAAGCCACACTGCGGCGCGCGGGCGAACAGATGCTCCGGCAGGTAGCCGCGCCACAGGCTGTGCATCGAGTTTTCCGGATCGCAGACCGACATGGCGGCAAACGTATCGCCGTGATAACCGCGCTGCAGCGTGAGGAATTTCTGCCGCGTCTCTCCGCGTCCCAGCCAGTACTGCAGCGCCATTTTCATCGACACTTCGACGGCGATCGAGCCGGAATCGGCGAGGAACACGCACTCCAGCGCCTCGGGCGTCATGGCGATCAGCTGGCGGCTCAGCTCTACGGCTGGCGGATGGGTGATGCCGCCAAACATCACGTGTGACATCTGCGCCATCTGTTGCTGCAACGCCTGATTGAGGCGCGGATGGTTATAGCCGTGGATCGCTGCCCACCACGACGACATGCCGTCGACCAGCTCACGTCCATCGGCAAGCTGCAGCGTGCAGCCGTGCGCGGCCACCACCGGGTAGCACGGCAGCGGATCGCGCATTGAGGTGTAAGGATGCCAGATATGCTGGCGGTCAAAGCGGAGGTCGTCCTGTGTGAACATCTGTCTTGTAAACCATTTTGAAAAGATTTAGTTTACAAGTATAACCACGTTAATCGTCAGGATGAACCCCCTTTTTTGGAGTAAGCAATGGCTAATCGCTGGACACTGGCTCAGGCTCAGGCGCTATTTGATAAACCTTTTCTCGAGCTGATGTTTGAAGCACAGCAGGTGCACCGCCAGCACTTCGACCCGCGTCAGGTGCAAGTCAGCACGCTGCTGTCGATCAAAACCGGCGCCTGTCCGGAAGACTGTAAATACTGTCCGCAGAGCGCGCGTTACAAAACCGGGCTGGAAACCGAGCGCCTGATGGAGGTGGAAGCGGTGCTGGAATCGGCGCGCAAGGCCAAAGCAGCCGGCTCCAGCCGCTTCTGCATGGGCGCGGCGTGGAAAAACCCGCACGAGCGCGACATGCCGTACCTTGAGCAGATGGTGCAGGGCGTGAAAGCCATGGGCATGGAAACCTGCATGACGCTGGGCACGCTCGACCACGATCAGGCGCAGCGGCTGGCCAGCGCCGGGCTCGATTTTTACAACCATAACCTCGACACCTCGCCGGAGTTTTACGGCATCATCATCACCACCCGTACCTATCAGGAGCGTCTTGATACGCTGGATAAAGTGCGCAACGCCGGCATCAAAGTGTGCTCGGGCGGCATTGTCGGGCTGGGCGAAACGGTCAACGACCGCGCCGGATTGCTGGTGCAGCTGGCCAACCTGCCCACGCCGCCGGAGAGCGTGCCGATTAACATGCTGGTGAAAGTCAAAGGCACGCCGCTGGCGGATAACGATGACGTCGAGCCGTTCGACTTTATCCGCACAATTGCCGTGGCGCGCATCATGATGCCAACCTCGCACGTGCGCCTGTCGGCCGGTCGCGAGCAGATGAGCGAACAGACCCAGGCGATGTGCTTCATGGCGGGTGCCAACTCGATTTTCTACGGCTGCAAGCTGCTGACCACGCCAAACCCGGAAGAGGACAAAGATCTGATCCTGTTCCGCAAGCTGGGCCTGAATCCGGAGCACACCGCCACGACTGCAGGCGATAACGAACAGCAGCATCAGCTCAGCGAGCAGTTGCTGCACGCCGACAGCGCGCAGTTCTATAACGCGGCCGTGTAAATGTGGTCTGAACGTATTGCGCAGGCGCTGACGGCGCAGCGTGCCGCTGACGGCTGGCGGCAGCGGCGGCGCATTGAGCACAACAGCGTGCGTGAAATTACCCTCGACGGGCAGCGCTATCGCCACTTCTCCAGCAATGATTACCTCGGCCTGAGCCAGCATCCGGCGGTGATGGCCGCCTGGCAGCAGGGCGTGCGCGAGGCGGGCGTCGGTTCCGGCGCTTCCGGCCACGTCACCGGCTACAGCCGTCACCATGCGCAGCTGGAGCAGCAGCTGGCGTCCTGGCTCGGCTACCCGCGCGCGCTGCTGTTTATCTCCGGCTTTGCCGCCAACCAGGCAGTAATCCATCTGCTGGCGCAAAAGTCGGATCGCATTATCGCTGACAAACTGGCGCACGCCTCGCTGCTGGATGCCGCCAGCCACAGTCCGGCAACGCTGCGCCGTTTTGCCCACAACCAGCCGGCCAGCCTGGCGAAGCTGCTGGCGATGCGCGCGGAAGGCGGCACGCTGGTGGTGACCGAGGGCGTATTCAGCATGGATGGCGACAGTGCGCCGCTGGCTGAACTTGCCGCCGAAACCCGGCGCGCGGGCGGCTGGCTGCTGGTGGACGATGCGCACGGCATTGGCGTCACCGGTGAGCAGGGGCGCGGCAGCTGCTGGCAGCAGCAGGTGAAACCGGAACTGCTGGTGGTGACTTTTGGTAAAGGCTTTGGCGTCAGCGGCGCCGCGCTGCTGTGTGATGACGCCACCGCAGATTACGTCGAGCAGTTCTCGCGCCATTTAATCTATTCCACCGCCATGCCGCCGGCGCAGTGCTGTGCGCTGCTGGCGGCGCTGGCGCAGATCCAGCAGGGCGACGCGCTGCGCGCGCGGTTGCAGCAAAATATTGCCCGCTTTCGCGCGGGAGCGGCGCAGTTGCCGTGGCAGCTAATGGCCTCTGACAGCGCCATTCAGCCGCTGATCGTTGGCGAAAACCGTGCCGCGCTGGCGCTGGCGCAGCGGCTGACGCTGGCCGGTTGCTGGGTGAGCGCGATCCGGCCACCAACGGTGCCGCCGGGTACCGCGCGGCTGCGCATTACGCTCACCGCGGCGCATCATCCCGAAGATATCGACGCGTTGCTGGAGGCACTGTATGACGCTGCAGGTGAATAAACAGGCGGTGGCGCAGGCGTTTGGCCGGGCGGCCGCGCACTACGAACAGCATGCTCAGCTGCAGCGCCAGAGCGGCGAGGCGCTGCTGGCGCTGGCGCCGGCCGGATTTGGCCCGCAGCTGCTGGACGCCGGCTGCGGCACCGGCTGGTTCAGCCGCTACTGGCGCGATCGCGGTCGCCAGGTCTGCGCGCTGGATCTGTCACCGGCGATGCTGCAGGCGGCACGCGAACAGCACTCGGCGCACGACTATTTACAGGGCGATATCGACCAGTTACCGCTGGCGGATAACAGCGTCGACGGCGTCTGGAGCAACCTGGCGGTGCAGTGGAGCAGCGATCTGCGCACCGCGCTGCTGCAGTTTCTGCGCGTGACGCGCCCGGGCGGCAGCGTGCTGTTCTCGACGCTGCTCGACGGCTCGCTGCAGGAGGTGCACCAGGCGTGGGCGCAGATCGATGGTCGGCGTCACGCCAATCGCTTCCTCAGCGGCGATGCCTTTGCCCTGGCGACCGCGGGCCTGCCGCTGCGCAGCCAGACGCAGATCGTCACGCTGCATTTCCCCAGCGCGCTCAGCGCCATGCGTTCGCTGAAAGGCATCGGCGCGACGCATCTGCACGATGGACGGCAGGCAGCATTGCTGACGCGCCCGCAGCTGGCGCAGCTGGAGCAGCACTGGCCGCAGGCTGCGCACGGCTATCGTCTCAGTTATCACCTGATGTATGGAGTTTTACAAAAATGACACGCTGGTTTATTACCGGAACTGACACCGAAGTGGGCAAAACAGTCGCCAGCGGCGCTCTGTTGCAGGCGGCCAGCGCTGCGGGATTACGCACTGCTGGCTACAAACCGGTGGCCTCCGGCTGCGAGATTACGCCCGACGGCGTGCGCAACAGCGACGCGCTGGCGCTGCAGCGCTACAGCAGCCTGGCGCTGAGCTATGAGCAGGTGAACCCGCTGGCGTTCATCGAACCGACGTCGCCGCATATCGTCAGCGCAGAAGAGGGCAGACCGATTGAATTTGCGCAGCTCTCCGCTGGCTTACGCGCGCTGGAGCAGCAGGCTGAATGGGTGCTGGTGGAAGGTGCGGGCGGCTGGTTCACGCCGCTGTCCGCAACGCAAACCTACGCCGACTGGGTCGCCGCCGAGCAGCTGCCGGTGATTCTGGTGGTCGGCGTGAAGCTCGGCTGCATCAACCACGCCATGCTGACGGCGGAAGCGGTGAAGGCGCGCGGGTTGCGCCTTGCCGGCTGGATTGCCAATGACATCCAGCCGCCGGGTAAGCGACATGCGGAATATCTGGCAACGCTGCAACAGCGCATTGCGGCCCCGTTCCTCGGTGAGATTCCGTGGCTGAGCAGCGCGGCACAGCAGGCCGACTGTGGCCGTTACCTTACCCTGCCACAGTAAATGGCGCGGCGGCGCAGCACTCTGCGCCGCACGCTACCAACGCTAGGTGGCCGTTAACCACTTACTCACCGTTACATCATCCAGCTGCGCCACGCTGCCCTGCGCCACGTTGCGGCCCCGATGCAGCAGCAGAAAATAGTCTGCCACGCGGCGAATGAACGACACATGCTGTTCCAGCAGCAGAATCGTCAGGCCATAGTCGCGGTTCAGGCGGCGAATCAGATTCCCCATCTCCTCCTCCAGCCACGGCGACATGCCTTCGGTGGGTTCATCGAGGATCAATAGTTTCGGCTGCAGCACCAGCGCGCGCGCCAGGGCCAGCTGCTGCTGCTGATCCATCGGCAGTTCGCCACTGCGCTGATGACGCAGCGAGTAGAGCGCCGGAAACAGATCGAACACCATCTCGGGAATGGCGCGGCTGCGATCGTCCTGTGCCGCCATCAGCGCAATCAGCAGGTTATCTTCCACGCTCATCTGGGAAAAGATGTGGCGTCCCTGTGGTACGTAGCCGATGCCCATGCGCGCGCGCTGCTCAGCAGGCTGCAGTAGCAGGTTTTCCGGCGGCGCGCCGTCTTCCTGCCAGGTCATCGATCCACTATTAATGGGCAGGCGACCCATAATACAGTTCACCAGCGTGGTTTTGCCCATCCCCGGGCTGCCCAGCACGCCGGTGCAGGTGCCCGGCGGCAGATCGAGATCCACATCCCATAAAATATGGTTCTGACCGTAAAATTGATTCACCGAACGTAAACTCAGCATCTGACATTCTCCTTCCAGATTATTCGCCTGAATGCTCCCGCTCTGTGTCGTCTGGCATACAGTCATGCACAATGGCTATTGGGACACTGCTGTCGCCGGCGGCGCTTGTTCATCCTGCCGGCATGGACTCGTCACTCCACCGTTAATTCACTGCAATTCCCAGGCCAGATCCGCCAAAGCAGCCTCAACCGGGGTAAAAGGCAGCGAAACTCGCCATAATTGATGAGAAAAGCTTAACAATTGCCCACAGTAATAACTCGCCTGCACTTTGACGGTGCTGACTGCTTAACGTTTCTGGTGCATCTGTGCTGTCATAAGGCAGGGACTGAAGAAATAAGTGGCCTTAACGCTGGGCTTTTTCCCGTTACGGCACGATGGGGTACGCCAAAAGAATAGTTAAAGCCGCACGGGATGGTGGAAAAATAATCGCAAAAAAAATTTTTTCGCACGGCAGGATAAGCGAGGGGAAAATTATACACAGCCGATGGACGTGGGGCTGGATTCAGTTATCCACTATTCCTGTGGATAACCTTGTGCATTAGCGACTGAAAACCGGGCGCAAGCGAGGAAATACGCGGGTTGCATACATAATGCTGCGAAACTGGGCTTTTGAGTCAATCTCTTTTAAATCAGCAGGTTATTTAAAAGCAAGCCTGAGAATTGTCTGGCTTGTCATCAGACTGCAATTTAATGACGCTCTATTGACAATTGTTAAAAGCGTTGCTCGTCTGGGGATAACCTTGCGCAACAAACGCTTCCGGATTACCGCATAAATTACGCTGAAGCGAATCGCGGCATCTCCCCATCATCGTGCAGCATATCTGTAATTATATCCAGTATTTTTTTCTGGCAAAATCGCCATAGCAGAGTAGAATTACCAGCCTGCCCGCCGACTTCTTCAGCAGGAACCGTAATACCATGAGTAAAGCCTTTAAACTCAACTCCGCTTTCAAACCTTCAGGCGATCAGCCTGAGGCGATTCGTCGCCTTGAAGAAGGGCTGGAGGATGGACTGGCGCACCAGACGCTGCTGGGGGTTACCGGTTCAGGAAAAACTTTTACCATCGCCAACGTCATTGCCGATCTCAACCGGCCGACCATGGTAATGGCACCGAATAAAACGCTGGCGGCACAGCTGTATGGCGAGATGAAAGAGTTCTTCCCGGATAACGCGGTCGAATTCTTCGTCTCCTACTACGACTACTATCAGCCGGAAGCCTACGTGCCCAGTTCGGATACCTTCATCGAGAAAGATGCAGCGGTAAACGAGCATATCGAGCAGATGCGTCTCTCTGCCACTAAAGCGATGCTGGAGCGCCGCGACGTGATTGTGGTGGCGTCGGTTTCTGCCATCTACGGCCTGGGCGATCCCGATCTCTACCTGAAAATGATGCTGCATCTGACGCGCGGCATGATCATCGATCAGCGCAGCATTCTGCGCCGCCTCGCCGAACTGCAGTACACCCGCAACGACCAGGTTTTCCAGCGCGGCACCTTCCGCGTGCGCGGCGAAGTGATCGATATCTTCCCGGCGGAATCCGATGACATTGGTCTGCGTGTAGAGCTGTTTGATGAAGAGGTTGAGCGCCTGTCGCTGTTCGACCCGCTGACCGGCCAGGTGATCTCGGTGATTCCGCGTTTCACCATCTACCCAAAAACGCACTACGTCACGCCGCGCGAGCGTATTTTGCAGGCGATGGAAGAGATCAAGGATGAGCTGGCGGTGCGGCGCAAAGTGTTGCTGGAGAACAATAAACTGCTGGAAGAGCAGCGCATCACCCAGCGCACCCAGTTTGACCTCGAAATGATGAACGAACTCGGCTACTGCTCGGGCATTGAAAACTATTCGCGCTATCTCTCCGGACGCGGACCGGGTGAGCCGCCGCCGACGCTGTTTGATTACCTGCCGGCGGATGGCCTGCTGGTGGTCGATGAATCCCACGTGACTATTCCGCAGATTGGCGGCATGTATCGCGGTGACCGCGCGCGTAAAGAGACGCTGGTGGAGTATGGTTTCCGCCTGCCGTCGGCGCTGGACAACCGTCCGCTGCGCTTTGAAGAGTTTGAAGCGCTGGCACCGCAGACCATTTACGTCTCGGCCACGCCAGGTAACTACGAGCTGGAGAAATCGGGCGGCGACGTTATCGATCAGGTGGTGCGGCCTACCGGTCTGCTCGATCCGATTCTTGAGGTGCGACCGGTGGCGACCCAGGTCGACGATCTGCTGTCGGAGATCCGCAAGCGCGTCGAAATCAACGAGCGCGTGCTGGTCACTACGCTGACCAAGCGCATGGCCGAAGACCTCACCGAGTATCTTGAAGAGCACGGCGAGAAGGTGCGCTATCTGCACTCCGACATTGATACCGTTGAGCGTATGGAGATCATTCGCGATCTGCGTCTCGGGGAGTTTGACGTGCTGGTGGGGATCAACCTGCTGCGCGAAGGGCTGGATATGCCGGAAGTGTCGCTGGTGGCGATTCTTGACGCCGATAAAGAGGGCTTCCTGCGCTCCGAGCGCTCGCTGATTCAGACCATCGGACGCGCGGCGCGTAACGTCAACGGCAGAGCGATTCTCTACGCAGATAAGATCACGCCGTCGATGGCGCGGGCGATGGAAGAGACCGAGCGCCGCCGCGAGAAGCAGCAGCGTTATAACGAAGAGCGGGGCATTGTGCCGCAGGGCCTGAACAAGAAAATCACCGATATTCTTGAGCTGGGCAAAAACGTGGTGAAAACGCGCGGCAAAGGTAAAACGGCTTCACGCACTGCCGCCGAGGCTGAGGCCAGCTATCTGGCGCTCACGCCACAGGCCATGCAGAAGAAGATTCACGAGCTGGAAGGGCAGATGCAGCAGCACGCGCAGAACCTGGAGTTCGAAGAGGCCGCGCGGGTGCGCGACCAGCTGCACGAGCTGCGTGAACTGTTTATCGCCGCCTCTTAATCTGAAGCCGGCGGTCGCGTTGCGCGCCGGCTAAACCGCCTGAATGGCATGTTCCAGCGCGCGGCGCAGCAGCTGGCGGTCGTGACGATAGCGGATATCGGCGGCTTCCAGCGGTTCGCGCACGATCAACCGCTCAGTGACGCCGCGCGTGTCTGCTGACGGGCCAACCACCACGGCGTCAATCACCCGTTTGCCAATGGCTTTTTCCATCATCGCCAGCTTGTCGGCGACCGTCAGGCTGGCCGCCGCCGGACTCAGTTCGCGCCCGAGATTTCCGATGAACACCATGGTGGCGGGCGTACGGCGCAGCGCGCGTGCCATCTCCTCCATCAGCAGAATCGGCATCAGGCTGGTGTAAAAGCTGCCGGGACCAATCAGGATCAAATCGGCCTCGGCGACGGCGTCCAGCGCTTCACGCGTCGGCACCACATTAGGGTGCAGCATCAGCTCTTCCGGCGCCTGCTTCATTTCGTCAATCGCCGTTTCACCGTACACCATATTGCCTTCGCTATCCTGCGCGACCAGGTCCACCGGCTGTTCCGACATCGGAATCAGAAACGCATCCACCTTCAGCAGGTTGCGGATAATGTTGATGGCTTCCAGCGGACGCACGCTGAGGTGATCGAGCGCTTTCAGGATCAGATTGCCCAGATTATGCCCGGCCAGTTCGCCGTTGCCGGTAAAGCGATACTCGAACATGGCAGAGGCCACGCTGGGTTCGGTGATCAGCTGGTTAATGCAGTTGCGCATGTCGCCCCAGGCAATGCCGCCTTCTGAACGGCGTATGCGGCCAGTGGATCCGCCGTTGTCGGTGGTGGTGACGATGCCGGTCAGGCGTGAGCCCAGCGGCGCCAGCGCCGACATCACGCGGCCAAGGCCGTGGCCGCCGCCGAGTGCCACCACGCGATCCAAATCTGCCAGGGTACGATTCATGCTACTCCTTAAAGCGCCGCACGTGAGGTGCAGACGGCGTTCAACTGATGTGTATCAATATCTGTCGCGCATTTTACCGTATCCTGTCGCGAAAATGCGGTGAAATAACGTTATGTATCAATATATATAGCGATAAATGCCGATGGATGCGAGCGTCAAATCGCGCTACCATTTGCTTTAACCGTGTTGTCCACAATGACAACAGACTCCCAAGCCTTGCGTTCCTAAGTCGTGTGATATGGATGCCTGGCCGCAGCCGCGAGCTGCCAGGGTGCAGAAAGAAATGACTGCATCTCCCGTACTTTGGAAAGGTGTTCAGGTGCCACAATTTACAGATGCCTATGCGCGCAGCTTTTATTATCTGCGCCTGTCGGTCACGGATGTGTGTAACTTCCGTTGTACCTACTGCCTGCCCGACGGCTACCGGCCGAACGGCGTGCACAACAAAAGTTTTCTCTCGCTGGATGAGATTCGTCGCGTGACGCGTGCCTTTGCGGCGGCGGGCACCGAAAAAGTGCGCCTGACCGGCGGCGAACCCTCGATGCGGCGCGACTTCACCGATATCATTGCCGCCGTGCGCGACAACGCGGCAATCCGCCAGATCGCCATGACCACCAATGGCTACCGCATGGCGCGCGACGTCGGCGCCTGGCGTGCGGCAGGCCTCACCCATATCAATGTCAGCGTCGACAGCCTCGACGCACGGCAGTTTCACGCCATTACCGGGCAGAACAAGTTTCATGAAGTCATGGCGGGGATTGATGCGGCCTTTGATGCCGGTTTCAGCACCGTCAAAGTCAACAGCGTGCTGATGCGCGACGTCAACAGCCACAGTCTGGAGACCTTTCTGGCGTGGATCCGCACCCGGCCGATTCAGCTGCGCTTTATCGAGCTGATGGAAACCGGCGAGGGCGGCGATCTGTTCCGCCGTCATCATGTGTCCGGCGAGGTGATCCGCGATCAGCTGATCATGCAGGGCTGGCAGCGCCAGCCGCGCGGCCGCAGCGATGGCCCGGCCCAGGTGTTCCGCCATCCGGATTATCAGGGGGAAGTCGGCCTGATCATGCCGTATGAAAAAGATTTCTGCGCCAGCTGTAATCGCCTGCGCGTATCGGCGATCGGTAACCTGCATCTGTGCCTGTTTGGCGACGGCGGCGTGCCGCTGCGCGATCTGCTGGCCTCCGACGATCAGCAGGCCGAGCTGCAGGCGCGCATCGCTCACAGCCTCGGGCAGAAGAAGCAGACGCATTTCCTGCATCAGGGCAATACCGGCATCACGCAGAACCTCTCCTTCATTGGTGGCTAAACACAGGAGTTACGGCCATGGGTAAACCTTCCGGCGATTTTGTCGCCTTAAATGCGGCGGTGATGACCGTCTCTGACAGCCGCGACGCCAGCAGTGACAGCTCTGGCGACTATCTGCGTGAGGCGCTGACCGAAGCCGGGCATCAGGTGGTCGATCACGCCATCGTCCCGGACAACCGTTATCGCATCCGCGCCACGCTGTCGCGCTGGATTGCCAGTGAAGATGTGCAGGTGGTGCTGATTAACGGCGGCACCGGCTTTAACAGTAAAAACAGTACGCCGGAAGCGCTGTTGCCGCTGCTGGATCGCGAAATTGACGGCTTTGGCGAACTGTTTCGCATGATCTCCTACGAGGAGATCGGCAGCGCGACGCTGCAATCACGCGCGGTGGCCGGTCTGGCCAACCAGACGCTGCTGTTTGCCGTGCCGGGCTCAACCGGTGCCTGCCGCAGCGCATGGGAGCGGATCATTGAAGCCCAGCTGGATGCGCGTACGCGTCCGTGTAATTTTGTCTCACATTTGAAGAAGTTATAAGCATGTCCTCGTTAACCCATATCAACGCGGCCGGCGAAGCCCACATGGTGGACGTCTCCGGCAAAACTGACACCGTGCGAGAAGCGCAGGCGGAAGCCCTGGTGCTGATGCAGCCGGCCACGCTGCAAATGATCCTCGACGGCAGCCATGACAAAGGCGATGTTTTCGCCACCGCACGCATTGCCGGTATTCAGGCGGCGAAGCGCACCTGGGAACTGATTCCGCTGTGCCATCCGCTGATGCTGAGCAAAGTCGAGGTGACGCTGGTGGCTGAGCCGGAGCACAGCCGCGTACGCATTACCTCGCGCTGTCGCCTGAGCGGCAAAACCGGCGTGGAAATGGAAGCGCTGACCGCCGCCTCGGTCGCGGCGCTGACCATCTACGACATGTGCAAAGCGGTGCAGAAAGATATCGTCATCGACCAGCTGCGGCTGCTGAGCAAAAGCGGTGGTAAATCCGGTGATTTCCGGGCGGTGCGCCATGATTAAGGTGCTGTTTTTTGCCCAGGTGCGCGAACTGACCGGCACCGCCGCGCTGGATCTGGCGGCAGAGTATGCTGACGTCGCCACATTGCGCGCTGCGCTGGCGCAGAAAAGCGATCGCTGGGCGCTGGCGCTGGAGTCCGGCAAGCTGCTGGCGGCGGTGAATCAGACGCTGGTGCCGATGAACCATCCGCTGCGCGCCGGCGATGAAGTGGCGTTCTTCCCGCCGGTTACCGGAGGCTGAGCATGACAACCCGAATTCGCGTCGGCAGCGCGCCGTTTAACGTTGGCGACGAGTATGCGCTGCTGGCGGCACATGACAGCGACGGCGCGGTCGTCACCTTCACCGGCAAAGTCCGCAACCACAATCTCGGCGACAGCGTGGCCGCGCTGACGCTGGAGCACTATCCGGGTATGACGGAAAAAGCGCTGGCGGAGATTGTGGCGGATGCGCGTCAGCGCTGGGCACTGCAGCAGGTGACGGTGATTCATCGCGTAGGCGAACTGTTCCCTGGTGATGAGATCGTGTTTGTTGGCGTCAGCAGCGCCCATCGCGGCAGCGCCTTTGCCGCCAGTGAATTTATTATGGATTACCTGAAAACCCGCGCGCCGTTCTGGAAGCGCGAAGCCACCGCGCAGGGCGATCGCTGGGTCGATGCCCGCGACAGCGACCACCAGGCCGCTGAACGCTGGAACTAGCGCGCAAAATCCGCCCGCGCTGATAGCCGCCAGACCACGAAAACGGTAAGGTACGGTTTTTGCTGGCTTATCAGGGAGCAGGATGAACACCAACACGATATTACGCGGCGCAGCGCTGCTGGCTGCGCTGGTGCTGGCCGGATGCAGCACCAAAAAGGAGCCGCAGCTACCGGCCCGCCAGCCCGCTGACGTGAAAGCGCAGATTCAGCAATTGCTGCCCGCCCATGTGACGCAAAAATCGGCCTGGGCCGACGACATCTATACCGCGCTGCGCGTGCAGCACATCGACGCCAGCGCCAGCAACATTTGCGCGGTGATCGCCGTGACCGATCAGGAATCTAACTTCAGCGCCGATGCCACCGTGCCGGGTCTGCCAAAAATCGCCTGGGCGGAGATTGACCGCCGCGCCGCCAGCGTGCACGTGCCGGCGTTTCTGGTGCGCACCGCGTTACTGATCAAATCCTCCAACGGCGAGAGCTACGCGGCACGTCTCGATAAGGTGCACAGCGAGAAAGAGCTGAGCGCCATTTTTGATGACTTTATCGATATGGTGCCGATGGGGCAGAAGCTGTTCGGTAATCTCAACCCAATCCACACCGGCGGGCCGATGCAGGTCAGCATTGCCTTTGCCGAAGCGCATGCGCAGGGCTATCCATACCCGATTGACGGTTCAATCCGGCGCGAAGTGTTTAGCCGGCGCGGCGGTATCTACTTCGGCACGCTGCACCTGCTGGGCTATCCGGTAGACTACAGCCAGCCGCTGTATCGCTTTGCTGACTTCAACGCCGGCTGGTACGCCAGCCGCAACGCCGCGTTCCAGGCTGCGGTGGCGCGTGCCAGCGGCATCAAACTGGCGCTGGATGGCGACCTGATCCGCTACGGCAGCGAACAGGCGAGCGCCACCGAACTGGCGGTGCGCACGCTGGCGAAGCAGCTGGACATGAGCACACGTGAGATTCGCCGCGATCTGGAGAAGGGCGACAGCGAAAGCTTCAGCGACAGCACGCTGTGGAAACAGACCTTTATCCTCGCCGATAAGATGGCGGGAAAACGTCTGCCGCGCGAAGTGCTGCCGGGCATTAAGCTGGAGAGCCCGAAAATTACCCGTAATCTCACCACCGCGTGGTTTGCCCAGCGGGTTGACGGGCGATATCAGCAGTGTATGACGCGCCGTTGACGATCGGTGGTGTACACTTCACACTGACGTTATCAGTAACTTTTAAAGAGGTGCATCATGGATCGATATCCACGTAATGGTTCAATCGTGCAGCAGGCGTCGACCGGGCTGCAAACCTATATGGCGCAGGTGTATGGCTGGATGACCTGCGGCTTACTGCTGACGGCGTTTGTGTCGTGGTTTGCTGCGCGCACGCCTGCCGTCATGGAACTGGTGTTTGCCAATCGCATCACCTTCTTCGGCCTGATTATCGCGCAGCTGGCGCTGGTGTTCGTGCTTTCCGGCATGGTGCAGCGCATGAGCGGCGCCGTGGCGACCGGGCTGTTTATGCTCTATTCCGCGCTGACCGGGCTGACAATGGCGAGTATTTTCCTTGTTTATACCTACTCGTCGATCGCCAGTACCTTCTTCGTTACCGCGGGTATGTTTGGTGCCATGAGCTTTTACGGCTACACCACCAAACGCGACCTGAGCCGCTTCGGCAGCCTGCTGTTTATGGCGCTGATCGGCATTCTGCTGGCGTCGCTGGTGAACTTCTGGCTGAAAAGCCCGGCGCTGATGTGGGCGATTACCTATATCGGCGTGGTGGTGTTTGTGGGCCTGACGGCTTATGACACGCAGAAGCTGAAAGCCATCGGTGAGGGCATTGATGTTAACGATAAAGAGAATCTGCGCCGCTTCTCCATCATGGGCGCGCTGACGCTGTATCTCGATTTCATCAACCTGTTCCTGATGCTGCTGCGGATTTTCGGTAACCGTCGCTAAAAGTAACCAGCCATTAAGGCTGTGAAAATAATCGCGCCGCTACGGCCAGGTGAACGGTTTGTACTTATCAGCCCGTTTCACCTTCTCCGTAGCGGCGCAATGTATTACGTGTTCTTCATCTTCCACCTGGCACGCCTTATCGCGCCGCCATCTTGCGCTCATTCTTCTGCCGTAAATGCTTCGCGCGGCTCTCCAGCCACAGATACAGCACCAGTGCCAGCAGCAGCGGCAGAATAAAATAGAGCACGCGATAAGCCAGCAGCGCGGCGATAATCTCACCGTGCGAAGCATGCTGGCCGCTGAGCAGCGCGAGGAACACCGCTTCCAGCACGCCAATGCCCGCCGGAATATGAATAATCACCCCGGCAATACTGCTGATTAACAGCACGCCCAGCACGATGGGATAATCCACTTCACGCGCCAGCAGCAGCCAGATAATGGTGCCCATCACCATCCAGTTGGCGCAGGAAACGGCAAACTGAAACAGCGCCATGCGCAGCGAGGGCAGTTGCAGATGCTGGCCCTTCACCGTCCAGCGGCGCTTCTTCGCGAAAGCACAGGCCCACAGATAAACCGCCACCATCGCCAGCAGGACCGCACCAATCACCCGTAGTGTGCCTTCGCCGATGAACCAGCCGGGCGGAATCGGCACCATGCCGGCGACAAACACTACGCCGCCAAGCAAAATGTAGCCCAGCCAGTTGGTGGCAATACTCAGTGAAAAGATGCGCGTGATGGTGCCGCCGGGCAGGCCGAGGCGCGAATAGAGGCGATAGCGCATCGCCACACCGCCCACCCAGGTGCTCAGCGTCAGGTTAAAGGCGTAACAGATGAATGACACCAGCATCACCTGACGTTTCGCCAGTTTATGTCCGCAGTAGGCGCGGCCAATCAAATCGTACAGACCGTAGGTGAGGTAGCTCACCACCACTAACGCGGCGGCGCTCAGCACCACGTAGCGGTTATAGCCGACGATGACCTTATACACGTCCTCCCAGTTCACCTTGCGTGCGTAAACCACCAGCAGCACGATCACCGCAATGAAGAACAGCCAGGTAAGGATTTTTTTCGCTAACTGCCAGCGCGGGTTCTTTTTGCTCATCAGGGTTTCGCTCCTTCGTTATCGGCTTCAACCCGGTCCTGGGTTTCCATTTCCGGCTGCACCGGCGGATCGACCTGAGACAAATGGGGCGTATGGGCAGGCAGCCAGCCGGCGATGGCCGGGAAATGGCGCAGGAAATGGAACACGATGACGCTTTTGGTCAGCTGCCACCAGGTGCGCGGCGGCAGCTTGTCTTCATCGACGCGCACGCAGTCGGCAGCCAGCAGCTGCTCAAGGTTATCGCGCAGCGTCTGGTTGAAGGCGTGGTCGTGGATGATCAGGTTGGCTTCGAGATTCAGCGACAGGCTGAGCGGGTCGAGGTTGCTGGAACCCACCGTTGACCACTGCTGATCTTGCACCGCCACTTTGCCATGCAGCGGGCGGCGGCAGTATTCGTACACTTCAACGCCAGCATCCACCAGATAGTTGTACAGCAACTCGGCGCCGACTTTAACAATCGGCATGTCCGGTTCACCCTGCACAATCAGCCGCACGCGCACACCGCGCTGAGCCGCACTGCGCATTTCCCGCAGCAGGCGATAGCCGGGGAAGAAGTAGGCGTTGGCGATAATCACATCCTGCTCCGCCTTGCGCAGCATATCGAGATAGTGCTGTTCGATGTCATCGCGGTGCTCATCGTTATCGCGGTAGACAAACAGCACCTGCGCATCCCCGGGCAGGGCGTTCACCGCCAGGCGCTGGGAGCGCGCGCCCCACCAGCGGCGCGTCACCTGTTCGCTGCCGATCGCCTGCTGTACATAGCGCGCGATATCCAGCACCACCGGCCCTTTCACCTCCACGGCGTAATCCTGCTTGGCTTCCGGTCCGTAATCGGTGTTGTGCTCGGCGGAGAAATTGATACCGCCGACAAACGCAATCTCCTCATCAATCACCACAATTTTGCGATGCAGACGGCGGAACACGTTGGTGCGCATGCCCATCACCAGCGGGCGCGGATCGTAATAGATAAAGCGCACGCCTGCTTCGGTCAGGCTGTTGATGTACTGGGTGGAAAGATCCGGCGAGCCGTAGCCATCCACCATCACTTCCACCTTAACACCGCGCTGCGCGGCGGCCAGCAGATCGCGGTGCAGCGCCTTACCGACCTCATCTTCAAACAGGATAAACGTCTCCAGCAGCAGCGTACGCTGGGCGCGCTGGATCGCGCCGGAGACGCGCGGAAAGAATTGATCGCCATTTTCCAGCAGTCGCAGCTGGTTACCTTCGCGCCAGCTGAAATTCATAGAAAGATCTCCACGGCCAGCGGGGCATGATCGGACAGATGTGACCAGGGTTTCACCGGCAACGCCCACGGCTGGCTCACCGACGCATTACGGATATAAATGCGATCAAGACGCAGCAGCGGAAAGCGCGCCGGGAAGGTGCGTGCCGGGCGACCGTTTTTCATGCTAAACACCTCCTGCAGACCGGCTCCGCGCTGTAAAAATCGATTAGCGCGTACCTGCCAGTCATTAAAATCGCCGGCCACCACCAGGGGCGCATCCGGTGGCAGCGACTCAATCAGTTCACACATCATGCGCATCTGCGCCAGACGGTGCTTCTCTTTCAGGCCGAGGTGCACGCACAAGGTGTGAATCGGTTCCGGCCGATCCGGCAGGCTGATCTGGCAGTGCAACATGCCGCGTTTCTCACTGCCGGCGACAGAAATATCGCGGTTTTGGTATTCGGTGATCGGAAAGCGTGACAGTATCGCGTTGCCGTGATGGCCCTCGGGATAGACCGCGTTGCGGCCGTAAGCGAAATCGTGCCACATGGTGTCGGCAAGGTATTCGTAGTGCGAATTTTCCGGCCAGTTTTCAATGTGTGCGGAGTGGATGGCGTGCGTGCCCATCACCTCCTGTAAAAAGACGATATCCGCCGAGGTCGCGCGCACTGCGTCGCGCAGTTCCGGCAGGATAAAGCGACGGTTAAAGCTGGTGAACCCCTTATGGGTATTGATCGTCAGGACTTTAAATGAAGATCCTTGCGTGTTTTGTGGCATACTGCGACGCGCTCCTTTTCATCATCAACAGAACAAAGTGTAGTCTTTGTCACAAATGGGTGGTGCTGGAGACAGAAAATTAGGGTGTTATCCGAAATTTGCTTTACATTGAGGAAATCCGTCTGGCTGCGGTCAGATACACTTGGGCGACCTGTTGGGTCTGCCAGGAGAAGAGAATGAAATGGTCTAATCGTGTTCAGATTGTTACCGGTCAAACCTGCCTGCATATTGCGACCCACCTGCTGGTGATCGCGGCACTGGTGTGGGGCTGGAAACATAAGGCACTGGTCGAAGTGAGCAGTACCCTGGTGGCAGCTTATGCGCTGGTGTTCATCACCATGCTGGCCCTGCAGCGTAGTGCCCGTTTGCGCCGCTTTGGTGACTCTCTGGAAGAAGTGACGACGACATACTACTTCGGCGCGGCGATGCTGACGCTGTTCCTGATTTCACGCTTCATCCATAACAATCTGCTGATTGGTTGTCTGGGCGTGGTAATGCTGGTGGGCCCGGCGCTGGTGTCGCTGCTGGCCAAAGAGCCACCGCAGCGCGTGCAGAAAAAACGCAGCTAAGCGGACGTGCCAGCAAGAAAAGAGGAGCCCACTGCGGCTCCTTTTTTATGCGCCACCGCGCAGCGGCCCATTACCCTCACGTTTTGCTGGTCGCGGTTCTTGCGGAAAGCTGCTACACTGCCGCTCTTACGCATGGTAGTTTGTGCCCTTTTCACACGCAGGCCTTTAGGCTGCGTCATATCCCCCCTGAAAACTACATCGCGCAGCGCGATCAGGGCGGTTCGGAGTAATACACCTGCATGTCTTTTGACTCTCTCGGCTTGAATGCCGATATTTTGCGTGCGGTAGCAGAACAGGGCTACCGTGAACCGACGCCAATCCAGCGTCAGGCGATTCCCGTGGTGCTGGCCGGTCGTGACCTGCTGGCGAGCGCCCAGACCGGCACGGGTAAAACCGCCGGTTTCACGCTGCCTCTGCTGCAGCGTCTGTCAGAAAAACCGGCAGCGGCGCGCGGTCGCCGTCCGGTACGTGCGCTGATCCTCACTCCAACCCGTGAACTGGCGGCGCAGGTTGGCGAAAACGTACGTGAATACAGCCAGTACCTCAATATGCGTTCGCTGGTGGTGTTCGGCGGCGTCAGCATTAATCCGCAGATGATGAAACTGCGCGGCGGCGTCGATGTACTGATCGCCACGCCGGGGCGTTTGCTCGATCTGGCGCACCAGAATGCGGTCGATCTGTCGCAGGTGGAAATCCTGGTGCTGGACGAAGCGGATCGTATGCTCGACATGGGCTTCATCCACGATATTCGCCGCGTGCTGGCAAAACTGCCGGCCAAACGGCAGAACCTGCTGTTCTCTGCCACCTTCTCGGACGAGATCAAAGCGCTGGCGGAAAAACTGCTCACCAACCCGGAACAGGTGGAAGTGGCACGCCGCAACACCGCTTCCGAGCAGGTGTCGCAGCAGGTGCATTTTGTCGATAAGAAGCGCAAACGGGAACTGCTGTCGCTGATGATTGGTCGCGACAACTGGCAGCAGGTGCTGGTGTTCACCCGCACCAAGCACGGTGCTAACCACCTCGCTGAGCAGCTCAATAAAGATGGCATCACTGCCGCCGCGATCCACGGCAACAAGAGTCAGGGCGCGCGTACCCGTGCGCTGGCCGACTTCAAAACCGGCGGCATTCGCGTGCTGGTGGCGACGGATATTGCCGCGCGCGGTCTGGATATCGAAGAGCTGCCGCACGTGGTCAATTACGAGCTGCCGAACGTGGCAGAAGATTACGTGCACCGCATTGGCCGTACCGGTCGTGCCGCGGCCACCGGTGCTGCGCTGTCGCTGGTGTGCGTGGACGAGCACAAGCTGCTGCGTGATATCGAGCGCCTGCTGAAGCGGGAAATTCCGCGCATTGCGCTGCCGGGCTTTGAGCCGGATCCGAGCATCAAGGCGGAGCCGATTCAGAATGGCCGTCAGCAGCAGCCGCGTGGACGTGGCCAGGGCCGCGCGCCGGGGCAGGGTGCTGACGCACCGCGCAGCCGCAGCGGCGGCAATGGTCAGCGTGCCAGCGCCGGTAACGGCGGCGCGCGTCCACAGGGCGAGGCGCGTGCACCGCGTCGTCCGGGCAACAACGGCCCGGCGGCTGGCAACGCGGGTAAACCGGCGCGCTCACGTCGTCCGGCAGCCAAGAGCAACGGGAACGCGTAACGGTATGCGGGTTTTACTGGCGCCCATGGAAGGCGTACTGGATTCGCTGGTACGTGAACTGCTCTCCGGCGTGAATGACTATGACCTGTGCGTCACTGAGTTTTTACGCGTGGTCGATCAGCTGCTGCCGGTAAAATCCTTCTACCGTTTGTGTCCGGAACTGCACCACCACAGCCGGACGCCCTCCGGCACGCGCGTGCGCATGCAGCTGCTGGGCCAGTATCCTGAATGGCTGGCAGAAAACGCCGCACGCGCGGTGGAGCTGGGCTCGTGGGGCGTTGACCTCAACTGCGGCTGCCCGTCGAAGCTGGTGAACGGCAGCGGCGGCGGTGCGACGCTGCTGAAAGATCCGGAGCTGATCTATCGCGGTGCCAGAGCGATGCGCGAGGCGGTGCCCGCTCATCTGCCGGTCACGGTGAAAGTGCGGCTCGGCTGGGATTCGGGCGCGCGGCGTTTCGAGATCGCCGATGCGGTGCAGCAGGCCGGTGCCAGCGAGCTGGTGGTGCATGGCCGGACCAAAGAGGACGGCTATCGCGCAGAGAGCATCAACTGGCAGGCGATTGGTGAAATTCGCCAGCGTCTGACCATTCCGGTGATCGCCAACGGCGAAATCTGGAACTGGCAGGATGCGCAGGATTGCCTGCGCATTACCGGCTGCGACGCGGTCATGCTCGGGCGCGGCGCGCTCAATGTGCCTAACCTGGGGCGCGTGGTGAAATACAACGAAGCCCCGATGCCGTGGTCGCAGGTGGTTGAGCTGCTGCTGCGCTACACCCAGCTGGAAAAGCAGGGTGATACCGGCAATTACCACGTTGCGCGCATCAAGCAGTGGCTGGGCTATCTGCGCAAAGCCTACCATGAGGCCGACGGCCTGTTCAGCGAGATCCGCACGCTGCGTGTCTCCGCCGAGATCGCCAGCGCCATCGAACGCCATGCCGCACGCATGGCCCAGGTGTCCTGCATCTGAACCTGAGCGGTGGTACTTGACCCGTCAGGTCCGCCGCGTTAACGGGCAAGCCAGCGATCACCCGGTGAAAGCGTGCGCTGCCGCCATGTTTTATAACAAAAAAAGCCGCGATCCTTAGTCTGCTAACCGGTATAGTGAACCTTCACTTTCACCACGTTTCTGACGCCATCTTCCATGTCTGACGCCGCTGTACTGAGTAATGCTCAGTTAAATAAACGCATCCTCTCCGTCATCGTTTTCACCTTCTTTTGCTACCTGTCCGTCGGGTTGCCGCTGGCGGTGCTGCCGGGGTTTGTGCATAACCAGCTGGGCTTCAGCTCGTTTATCGCCGGGCTGATCATCAGTCTGCAATATTTCGCCACGCTGCTCAGTCGCCCGCACTCTGGCCGGCTGGCCGATCGCTACGGCCCGAAACGCGTGGTGATGATGGGGCTGGTGTGCTGCGGCATGAGCGGCGTGCTGTCGATCATTGCCGCGCTGTGCAGCGGTGCGCCGCTGCTGAGTCTGACGCTGCTGGCGCTGGGGCGGCTGTTTCTCGGCGTCGGGGAAAGTTTCAGCAGTACCGGCTCGACGCTGTGGGGCATGAACATTGTCGGCCCGCGGCAAACCGCGCGAGTCATTTCGTGGAACGGCGTGGCGACTTACTTTGCCATGGCGATTGGTGCGCCGCTGGGCGTGCTGCTGAACCAGATTTTTGGCATCAGCGGCTTTGCCGGTCTGGTCGCGCTGATGGGGGCGATCGGCTTCTGGATGGCCTCCGGCAAGCCGGCGGTCAGCGTCAGCGCCGGCGTGCGCATTCCGTTTCATCGCGTGGTCAGCCGCGTCTGGCTGTTTGGCCTGGCGCTGGGATTTGGCACCATCGGCTTTGGCGTGATCTCCACCTTCATTACCCTCTATTTCGCCAGTCGCGACTGGAGCGGCGCGGCGTTCGCCCTGACGCTGTTCAGCCTCGGCTTCGTGCTGGTGCGGCTGGCGTGCGGGCGCTATATCACGCGCTTCGGCGGGCTGCAGGTCTCGCTGATCTCCTTCGTGCTGGAGGGCGCCGGTCTGCTGCTGATCTGGCAGGCGGACAGCAGCTGGCTGGTGGATATTGGCGCCTTCCTCACCGGCGGCGGTTTCTCGCTGGTGTTCCCGGCGCTGGGCGTGGAAGCGGTGAAGCGGGTACAGCAGCAGGATCAGGGATCGGCGCTCGGTACCTATTCGGCGTTTCTCGATTTGGGGCTGGGGTTGACCGGACCAGTGGCGGGGCTGTTAATCGGCCACTGGGGCATGCAGTCGGTGTATCTGGCGGCAGCACTGATGGTGCTGGGCGCGTTCCTGATTACGCTGCGCCTGCACCAGCAGTCTTCAGAGCCTATCAGGCCAGATGAATAAACAGCGCATACAGCAGCCCTGACAGCAGCACCGATACCGGCAGCGTCAGCACCCACGCCAGCGCCAGGTTGCGCAGGGTGGCGAGCTGCAGGCCGGATCGGTTGGCCGCCATGGTACCGGCCACGCCGGACGACAGCACATGGGTGGTCGACACCGGTAAACCAAAGGCATCGGCTGCGCCAATGGTGGCCATCGCCACCAGCTCCGCACTGGCACCCTGCGCATAGGTGAGATGGGTTTTGCCGATGCGCTCACCCACCGTAACCACAATCCGGCGCCAGCCGACCATGGTGCCGAGACCCAGCGCAATCGCCACCACCACTTTGACCCACATCGGGATAAAGCGCGTAGCCGCGTCCAGCTCGTGCTTCACCGCCGTCAGGTTGCGCGCCGTCTCTTCCGGCAGCGCGACGTTGGCCGATTGCAGATGCTTGATGGTCTCCGAGGCGAGATACATATCGTTGCGCGTGTTGGTGACCACCTGCACCGGGATATTTTCTACCGAACCGTACTGGCGAATCTGTTCGCCGATATCGCCGAGCATCATGCCGAGCGCCGGCAGCACCTGCGGCCGGTTCTGGCTGGTGCGTACATATTCCGTCAGCACCTCACGCGCTGCCGGCATTGCGGCGGGCGGTGGCTGCAGCGTCAGCAGTTGCTGTTCGGTCACCTGGGTTAACGCCGCCACGCGCGGAATTTGTTCCGGCGGTAGCGAGCGGTTGAGCGCATAGGCGATCGGCATAGTGCCGACCAGGATCAGCATAATCAGCCCCATGCCTTTCTGACCGTCGTTCGAGCCGTGGGCAAACGAAACGCCGGTACAGGTGAGGATCAGCAGGCCACGAATCCACGCTGGCGGCGGCTGATTACCTTCCGGCGCCTGATACAGCTGACGATTGCGCACCAATGCCTTCATGGCCAGCAGCAGCACGGCGGCGCAGATGAAGCCAATCACCGGCGACAGCAGCAGGGCGTAACCGACTTTAACCGCCTGCTCCCAGTCGACGCCGCTGGTGCCGCTGCGGCCGTGCAGCAGCGCATTCGCCACGCCCACGCCAATAATCGAGCCGATCAGCGTGTGCGAAGAGGAAGAGGGCAGGCCGAAATACCAGGTGCCGAGGTTCCAGACAATCGCCGAGCACAGCAGCGCATACACCATGGCGAAACCGTGACCGCTGCCCGCCTGCAGAATCAGCTCCACCGGCAGCAGCGAAATAATGCCAAACGCCACCACGCCGCTGGAGAGCAGTACGCCAAGGAAATTACACAAGCCGGACCACATCACCGCCACGCCCGGCGACAGCGAGTGGGTGTAGATCACCGTGGCGACGGCATTGGCGGTATCGTGAAAGCCGTTAACAAACTCGAAGCCGAGCGCAATCAGCAGCGCCACGCCAAGCAGCAGAAACGGCGTATAGCTGGTGACGACCGCGCCGGTCTCTTCCACGTCGTTGAACAGATTGATACCGGTGAACACCAGCCCGGCCACCAGCAGCAGCAGAAACAGCAAGCGCGAGGCGCGACCGCTGCGCGGGTGCAGATTAGGGCGTCCGCTGGCGGACGATGATGCAGGTAAACTGTTTTCAGCCATAGCACACCCCCCGGGGTGAATTAACGATGCACGAATGGCACCCGTTAACTGCAGTGTGATACGGGTTTTGTATGACAGAATGATGATGCCAGCGCGGGCTGTCATCATGCTGTAACAGACCTGTCGCAGGCTGTGGATCTGACCGCTCTGGGATCTTCACGCCGCTATGCTCCAGCCTGTCCTGCCGCTTGCCTCGCTGCCCGACTTCAACAACGAAGTCGCCGGACTGATTCACGGTTACCTGTTCAACCCGGATGCGCCGCCACAGCGCCTCAACGCGCGCGAGGCCGCGCAGCTGGCGCGGCACACCTTACCCGACGGCTGCTTTCTCTGGCTGCACATTAACCTGAATCATGCCCGCGCCGAGCGCTGGGTTCAGGACCACTTCAGCGTAGATGACGATTTTTTCGATGAGATTCATTCGGCCTCGCCGCGCACCCGACTGGCGCAGCAAAACGATGCGCTGCTGGCGGTGCTGAATGACGTCACCTTCAGTAAAGAGGAGCGCAGCACGCAAAATGCGACGCTGTGGATCTGGTGCCGGCCGCAGGTGATGGTCAGCGCGCGCTATCGCCCGGTTGGCATGATTGAACGTATGCATCAGCAGATTGATCGGCTGTGCTTCAGCGCGCCGGATGCGATGCTGCTGTGGCTGCTCGGCGAACAGGAAGCGCAGCTGGAGCAGGTGGTGCGGCGCTCCAGCCAGGCGGTGGATGCGATAGAAGAGCGGCTGCTGAGCGCGGCGATCAAAGCCAACCGCAGCGAGCTGGGCCATCTGCGCCGCATGCTGCTGCGCGTCCAGCGGCTGCTGGCGCCGGAGCCGGCCGCGCTGTTTCGCCTGCTTAACCGGCCGCCAAACTGGCTCAACCGGGAACCGCTCAGTGAGCTGCGCATTTTCACCGAGGAGTTCAGCGTAGCGCTTAACGATCTTGCCAGCCTGATGGAGCGCATTCGCCTGCTGCAGGAGGAGATCGCTGCCCGCCTGATGGAGCAGAGCAACCGAACGCTGTTTTTGCTCACCTCAATCACCGTGCTGGCGCTGCCCATCAATATCGTAGCCGGTTTTTTTGGCATGAACGTGGGCGGCATTCCGCTGGCGAACAATCCGCACGGCTTTCTGCTGTTAGTGCTGGTGGTGCTGGTATTTACTCTGGTGGCGGGCTGGCTGGCGTTACGCCGACCACACGATTGAGCGCGCAACTGCACCGCGACACAATCGCACAATGATCCCGGCGATCGGGCAATAAAAAAGCCAGCCCTGCGGCTGGCTTGATCATCGACAGCAAACCCTTACAGGCTGTTGCCGTTGCTGGCAGGCTGTGCCGGCGCGGCCTGCTCAACCGGAGCGGCTTCAGCGGGCTGCTGCGCATCGGCCTGTGGCGCGACGGCGGTGGCACCCTGCGGCGTCATCGGCTCTTCTTTCGGCATCGCGTCAGAAGACTCCTGCACCATCACCGGCGCAGGCTGGGCTTCGCCCGGCTGACCGTTGATTTTGGTCGGCATACCGGTACGTGCCTGGATGGCGTTGTTCACGGCATCCTGATTGGTGCTGGCATCGGCCACCACTTTGGTCACGGCGGACGTCAGGCTGATTGGCACCAGTTCACGTGAGTTAAACTGCTCTTCGGTGGTCGACAGCGGGTTGTGAACCTCGATGTAGCGCGAACCGTCTGGCTCAACGGTGGCTTTTACCGGCTGGTCAATGAACTGCACGCGCGTACCCACTGGCACGTTGTCGAACAGCCATTTGATGTCGTCCGCACGCAGACGCACGCAGCCGTGGCTCACGCGCAGGCCGATACCAAAGTTGGCGTTGGTGCCGTGAATCGCATACAGACGGCCAATGTACAGCGCGTACAGGCCCATCGGGTTATCCGGACCTGCCGGGAACACAGCCGGGATGCTCTCGCCGCGCGCCGCGTACTCTGCGTGCATCGCTTTGGTTGGCGTCCAGGTTGGACCATTCTTCTTGCGCTCAACCGCGGTGGTCCAGTTAACCGGCGTATCTTTACCCAGCTCGCCGATACCGATCGGCAGCACCACGACAGTTTTGGTGCCTTTCGGGTAGTAATAGAGACGCATCTCGGCGCTGTTGATCACGATGCCTTCACGCGGTGCGTCAGGCAGAATCAGCTGCTGCGGGATCACCATTTTAGTGCCTGCTTTCGGCAGGTAAACGTCCACGCCCGGATTGGCTTCCAGCATGTTGCTGAGGCCCATCTGGTACTGCGCCGCAAACGCTTCCAGCGGCAGTTTGCTGTCGTCTGGCACGGTGATTTCAATATTTTCGCCAATCAGGCGGCTATTCGCTGGAGGCAGCGGATAGACGACTGCAAAGGCCGACTGGCTGAACGCCGCCAGTACGAGGGCGAGTGAAGCGAACACGCGAATGCTTTTTTTCATGTTTTTACAAGTCGTTATGGCCATTTTCATGGCTTGTCAGTGTGTCGAACCCATCAGGGTCAGAATAACCCGCTGCGCATTATATGTGCATAGGCGCAATGATGGGAATCAGGATTTTCGCTGGTTGAAGATACTTTACGCAAAACGCGGCGTTTCACAGACTATTCTCTTTGCCACGCCGCCCAAAATGTGAATTTTCTTACGGTTGCCACAGCGTCACTTCGCCGCTCAGTTTACGGTTGAGGAAAAACGCGGCGCTGATCAACGCCAGATGGGTCAGCGCCTGCGGCATGTTGCCCAGCGCGTTGCCGTGGGAGGTAAACTCCTCGGCGTACAATCCCAGCGGATTGGCGTAGCTCAGCAGCTTTTCAAACTCGAAATGCGCCTCGTGCACCCGCCCGGCGCGCGCCAGACACTCCACATACCAGAACGAACAGGCGGCAAACGCACCCTCGCCACCGGTCAGCGCATCGGCGGGCGTCTCACTGATGTTATAACGCCGCACTAAACCGTCGCTCACCAGATGGGTTTTAATCGCATCCAGCGTGGCGATCCACTCCGGATCGGTCGAGCTGACAAAGCGCACCAGCGGCATCAGCAGCATCGACGCATCCAGGTATTTACCGCCGCGCGTGGCGGTGAAGTGGCCGAGTTCATCGTTCCAGAAGTTCTGCCAGATGTCGTCGCGGATCTCGCTGCGCACCCGGTCCCAGCGATCGTATGGCATCGGCAGCGAACGCTTCATGCCCAGCCGCAGTGCGCGGTCCAGCGCCACCCAGCACATCAGGCGCGAATGCAGAAAGTGCTCCGGCTCGCCGCGCATCTCCCAGATACCGGCGTCCGGCTGGTTCCAGTTAACGCAGACGTAGTCAATCATGCTGGACACATGGCGCCAGCCGCGCTGCGAGATGGCTTCGCCGTATTTGTTGGCAAGGTATACCGCATCCATCAGCTCGCCATAAATATCCAGCTGCGTCTGGCGCCAGGCATCATTGCCGATGCGCACCGGGCGCGAGTTGGCGTAACCGGAGAGGTTGAGCAGTTCGGTCTCGTGCAGCTCGGTGCCGCTGTCGAGACGGTACATCACCTGCAAATGCGGCGTATCGTCGTGGCTGTGCTCAACGCAGCGGCCGACCCAATGGGTGAAGTCACGCGCTTCTTCCACATAGCCGAGCCGCATCAGCGCGTACATGCTGAACGAGGCATCGCGGATCCACGAGGCGCGGTAATCCCAGTTACGCTCGCCGCCCAGCTCTTCCGGCAGGCCAAAAGTGGCGGCTGCCGCAATTGAGCCGTGCTGGTGCGAGGTGAGTAGCTTGAGCGCCAGCGCCGAGCGCGTCACCATCTCGCGCCAGCGGCCGCGATAAGAGCTGTGGCTGCTCCAGCGTCGCCAGTAATCCACGGTATCGCGAAAGCAGCGCTCGGTCGCGATATGCTGCACCTGCGGATCGTCATCGTTGCCAAACACAAATTCGGCGTGCTCACCGGCCTGCAGGGTAAACTGCGCCACCGCGCTGTCCGGTTCGCGCGTCATCACCACCGTGGCGCTCAGGCGCAGCGACGGCTGGCCTTCGGCGACAAAGGCGATACCGCCTGGTCGCGTCTCCGTGCGCGTTTCGGCACGGGCATAGTCGTGGCGCGGCGCGCAGCGCAGATCAAAGGTGGCGGTGCCGCGGATCATTTTTACCCGCCGCACCAGGCGCGGCACTTTGCTGCGCTCGTCGCAGATCGGCATGTAATCGGTAATTTCCGCCACGCCGGCCTCATCAAGCCAGCGGGTTTGCAGAATGTTGGTATCGGGCAGGTAGAGCTGCTGCTGGCGCGCGTTTTGCCACTGCGGTGCCAGCGAAAACAGGCCGGCTTCGTCGCTGTCGAGCAGGGCGGCAAACACGGAGGGGCTGTCGAGTTCGGGCCAGCAAAGATAATCAATGGTGCCGTCGTTCGCGATCAGGGCACAGGTGCGTAAATCACCGATGACGCCGTGGTCGTCAATTCTGCGTTTAATCTTGCTCATCCTGCCTCCTGAACGCTATCCGATTGTTAACTATAGACGAAACGGCAGAATCGGCTGCGACGTGGCACAGAACGATAACTTCTATACTGTGAAGACACCCATCAGGCAGGAGAACGTTATGACACTGGGCAAACAGAAAGTCGCCGTAGTGACCGCTTCAGATTCGGGGATTGGACGCAGCTGCGCCGTGATGCTGGCCGAGGCCGGTTACACCGTCGGCATCACCTGGCGCTCGGATGAAGAGGGCGCGCAGGAGACCGCGCGGCTGGTGGAGAGTAAAGGCCAGCTGGCCCAGGTGCGGCAGCTCGATCTGTCCGATCCGCAGGCTGGCGGGCAGCAGCTGGCGCAGCTGATCAATTCGCTGGGCCGCATCGATGTGCTGGTGAACAATGCCGGCGTGATGACCAAAGCCGATTTTCTTGATGTGACCTTTGAGGACTGGCGCAAAGTCTTTACCGTTGACGTAGACGGCGCCTTTGTCTGCGGGCAGATTGCCGCGCGGCATATGGTGGATCAGGGCGACGGCGGGCGCATCATCAACATCACCTCGGTGCATGAGCATACGCCGCTGCCGGATGCCGCTGCCTATACCGCAGCCAAACATGCGCTTGGCGGGCTGACCAAATCAATGGCGCTGAGCCTGTTGCCGCACCACATTCTGGTGAATGCCGTGGCGCCGGGCGCCATCGCCACGCCGATGAATGACATGAACAACAGCGAGGCGCACAGCCGGCGCATGCCGGAAATCCCGATTGGCCGCCCTGGCGATACGCGCGAAATCGCCAGTCTGGTGGCGTGGCTGTGCTCGGAATGGGCCACTTACACCACCGGACAGTCATTCGTGGTCGACGGCGGCTTCATGCTGGCCAACCCGCAGTTCAAGGGTTACCACAGTTAACCGGCGCGGCGGCGGTTCCAGCGGCGAATTACAAAGCGCAGCACGATGCCGAACACTATTGCCGCCGCCAGCCAGATGAAGTGCTTGAGGTGCTGATCAAGCTTGTGCAGCCACGGCGTAATAATTTCACCGGCGAAGTAGCCGAGGGTGACAAAAATCAGCGCCCACAGCGCGGCACCAATGACGTTAAGCACGAAAAAGCGCAGCGGCTTAAGGCGGCTGGTGCCAATAATTATCGGTCCAATCAGGCGAAAGCCGTACATGAAGCGCACGCCAATCACAAACAGGCTGGGGTGCTTCTGAATCAGCCGGTTAGCTTTTTTAATGGTGTCCTGATGTTTGCGGAAGCGCCGCAGAATGCGCGTACCATAGCGGCGGCCAAGCCAGAACAGTAGCTGGTCGCCAATAATGCCGCCGCCCATCGCCGCCAGCACCACGCCGCTGAAGTGCAGCAGGCCCTCGTGCGCCGCGACGCCGCCCAGCAGGGTAAAGGTTTCCCCTTCGGCAATGCAGCCAATCAGCAGCGCCAGGTAACCGTACTGGGTGATTAATCCATTGATATCGATGTGCAATTGCTCCTCCCTGGGTAAGCGATACAGCTAACAGTCTAGCTGGCTGCGGCTTTTTTTGTGCCGCTGGCCGCAAAAACAGCCGCGCCGATTATACTTGAACTGAAGCTGCCTGCATTGGACAGCCTGATCGCTGGGGCAGCCCGTCGCATCAGAGGAGTGATTGTATGAATCATGTCTGGGGTCTTCTGGCGCATCCCAATCAGGAGATGCGTGATATCAAGCAGGAAAACGAGAGCGTTTCGCACCACTACACCCATCACGTTCTGCTGATGGCGGCGATCCCGGTGATCTGCGCCTTTATCGGCACCACGCAATTGGGCTGGAATCTGGGCGAAGGGCAGTTCGTGCAACTCAACATGCTGACCGGTATTGGTCTCGGCATTCTGTTTTACCTGATCATCTTAGGCGGTGTGGCGGTGATGGGCCGCGTCATTCACTGGATGGCGCGCGACTATCCGCAGCGTCCCAGCATACAGCGCTGTACCGTGTTTGCCGGCTATGTGGCAACGCCGCTGTTTATCAGCGGGCTGGTGGCGCTCTATCCGCTGGTGTGGCTGTGCGTGCTGGCCGGTGCGTTAGCGCTGATGTACACCGGCTATCTGCTGTACGTCGGCATCCCGGTATTCCTCAACATTGACCGTGAAGAGAGCCTGCGCTTCTCCGGCTCGACGCTGGCGATTGGCGTGCTGGTGTTCGAGGTGCTGCTGGCGCTGACGGTGATTCTGTGGGGTTACGGGCCACGCTTGTTCTGACCGTGATAAAGGTCAGGTCGTCAGCCATGGCGACCTGACTGATCCCGCTGCGCCTGGCAGCGTCTGTCATGCCCGCCTTTTTTAACGCCCGGAAACAATCTCCCTAAGAAATTTCGCAGACGAGCGCGTATGATAGCGCAGCCAGCCCGCGTCGCATCAGGCCTGACGCCGGCGGCCTGTGTTTCGACACAGCGCAAACCTCCTCACCGGATTTTTTTGACACGATGTCTGTAAAAATGCGTATTTCTTTGCTGTCGCTGGCGCTGTTTGTCGCCGCGCCAGCTGCGATGACTCCGGCGCTCGCCGCCGCAGCAAAACTGTCCGATCTGGCGCCGATTGCCCAGCCGCAAATCGCCTCCGGCAGCGCGCTGATTGTCGATCTCGATAATAACAAAGTGCTGTTTTCCAGCCATCCGGACCGGGTGCGGCCTATCGCGTCGATCACCAAAGTGATGACCGCGATGGTGGTGCTGGATGCCCGACTGCCGATGGACGAAATGCTGTCGGTCGATATCAGCCAGACGCCCGAAATGCGCGGCGTATTCTCGCGCGTGAAGCTCAACAGTGAAATCAGCCGCCGCAACATGCTGCTGCTGGCGCTGATGTCCTCGGAAAACCGCGCGGCGGCCAGCCTGGCGCATCACTATCCCGGCGGTTACGACGCCTTTATCCGCGCCATGAACGCCAAAGCGCGCGCGCTCGGCATGACGCACACCCACTACGTAGAGCCGACCGGTTTGTCGCTGCATAACGTCTCCAGTGCGGAAGATCTGGTGAAGCTGCTCAGGGCCACGCGCCAGTATCCGCTGATTGGTCAGCTGAGCACCACCAAAGAGGAGACGGCGGTGTTTAAACACCCCAGCTACGCGCTGCCGTTCCGCAACACTAACCATCTGGTGTACAAAAATGACTGGCGCATTCAGCTGACCAAAACCGGTTACACCGACGAGGCCGGTCACTGCCTGATAATGCGTACCATGATTAATAACCGTCCAGTGGCGCTGGTGGTGCTGGATGCGTTTGGCAAATATACCCACTTTGCCGATGCCAACCGCCTGCGCGACTGGCTGGAAACCGGCAAGGCGGCGCCGGTGCCGGCGGCCGCGCTGGCGTACAAAAAGCAGAAAGCGTCGCAGCTTGCCAGCAGTGCGGACGTGGAGTAACGCAACCTGTTACTCAGCGTAGCGGCGCAAGGGAGTGCGCCGTGTATTGTGGTGGCGCGTGACTGACGGTCAACGGCGCTTAAATGAACAAAATTTCTTATCGTTAGCACCAATGTTTTACGCCACCATTCCTATAGTTTCCCTGAGGGCAAAGTCCTACACTGGCGACCATTCACGGTTAACCTTGCGTTTATAGGCTGTTATTGCGCTGGAATCTCACTCATATGTTCAAGTTTCGTTCTCTGTTTACCCCGTTCCTGCTGCTGCTGGTGTTATTCACGCCGGCGCTCAGCTATGCGGATGACAACGCCGCGCCCGCGCAGCAGGAAGAAGACGCGGCACCGAAGGTCAATCCGGCGGTTGAACTGCCGAAGATGCAGAAGATCCTCGACAAAATTAAGGGCCAGGTGTCTGGCGATACCAATGAAAACCAGCTCAACCAGCTCAATGAGATGGCGCTGGAGCTGTCAGGTAATGCGGAAACCCTCGGCCAGGCGCTGATTCCGCAGCGTCAGCAGCTGGATGCGCAGCTGGCGGTGCTCGGCCCGGCGCCGAAGGCGGACAGCGGCGTGAAAGAGACGCCGGAAGTGACGCGCAAACGCGCCGCGCTGGAGAATCAGAAGGGCAAGCTGGATGATCAGATCAAGCAGGCCGACGGCATCAAAAACGGGGCGCTGGTACTGTCCTCGCAGATCGTCAACCTGCGGCGCGATCAGCTAAAAAGCCAGCTGGCGCTCAACTCCGGCAGTATTTTAGGACCGCGCTTCTGGTCACCGCTGTTCAGCCGTCAGGACCTGGATGGCGAAAAAATTGGCGACTTTATCAGCGAGCTGCAGGATACCGCCGCGCTGTCTTGGGAGCCGGGCTGGCGCGTGGGCACGGTCGGCTGGCTGCTGGCGGCGCTGCTGGTGATGACGCTGGGCCGGCGTTACAGCGAAGAGTTTCTGGCGTGGGTCAGCATTCACAAACTGCCGGAAGGGCGGCTGCGCCGCAGCTTCCTCGCGGCGGCGATTGCGCTGACTACGCTGGCGGCCGTGGTGCTGACCTTTAACTTTCTCTCGCTGGCGTTTGTGCGCCGCGATGAAGTGTCCAGCGACGTGCAGGATTTTATCAGCCGTCTGGTGCAGCTCAGCGTTTACTGCGGACTGATCGCCGGTCTCGGCCGCGCATTTCTGTCAACGCGCCGCCCGAGCTGGCGTCTGCCGAGCATCTCCAGTGAAGTGGCGCTGGCGCTGAAGCCGTTCCCGCCGATTACCGCCGCGCTGGTGTTTATCTTCCAGACCGCCGAGTCGTTTAACTACACGGTCGGCACCAGCCTGAACACCACCATTTTTGCCAACGGCCTGACGGCGCTGCTGATTGGCTGCACCGGGCTGGCGATCAGCATGCGCACCAATCGCGTGCGTCGTCGCATGGCGCAGGCCGGCAATCCGCCGGAAGCGCGTCCCACAGTCGTCGGTCTGGTGCAGCTGGCGCTGACGGTCACCGCCGTGGCGATTCTGGTTTCGCTGATTGTCGGCTACGTCACGCTGGCGCGCTTCCTCAGCTATGAAGTGATTTGGTGCGGCATCCTGTTTGGCTCGTTCTACTTCCTCAGTCATCTGATCAACGACGGTTGTGAAAGCCTGTTCTCCACCAACAACGCGACCGGCAAGCGGTTGCAGACCTCGCTGAATATTGACGAGCGCTACCTGCAGCAGGCCGCAACGCTGCTCAGCGCCGTGGGTAAAACCCTGCTGGTGGCATTTGTCGCGCTGGCGCTGCTCAACGGCACGTTTGCCTCGTCCACGCCGATTGAGCTGATCCAGAAAGTCATTGAGTTCTGGGGTGGCAAAGGGCTGGAGTCGCTCAACATTGTGCCGGCGCACATGGTGAACGCCATTCTGTGTCTGGTGGTGGGTATCTACGTGCTGCGCTCGGTGCGGCGCTGGCTGGACAAAGAGTTCCTGCCGAAGACCACCATGGACATCGGCATGCGCGTGTCGCTGGTGACGCTGTTCAGCAATATCGGCTACGTGCTGATTATCCTGCTGACGCTGTCGATTATGGGGCTGCAGTGGAACAAGCTGGCGTGGATCGTCAGCGCCCTGTCGGTGGGTATCGGTTTCGGCTTACAGGAGATCGTGAAGAACTTTATCTCCGGTCTGATCCTGCTGACCGAACGTCCGGTGAAGGTCGGCGATCTGGTGAGCATCAGCGGCATCGAAGGGGATATACGCCGTATTAACGTGCGTGCGACTGAGATTCAGCTGGGCGATAAATCCACGGTGATCGTGCCGAACTCGCAGCTGATTTCGCAGAACGTGCGTAACGCCACCATGGGCAACGCGCAGGGCGTGGTGACGATTCAGCTGACCTTCCCGCTGGATATCGATCCGGTGCAGGTGCGCGAACTGTTGCTGGACGTGTATCGCGAAAACGAGCGTATTCTCGAAACGCCGGAGCCGTCGGTTTCGTTTAAAGATTTGACGCCGGCGGGTATTGTGCTGAGCGTGACCGGCAACGTCGCCAGCCAGCGCCAGATTTCCGGTGCGAAAAGCGATTTGCTGTTCGATATCCTGACGCGCCTGCGCAAAGAGGGCATCGTGCTGTCGACGCCACAGACCATGATCATCGAACGCCGCGCGCTGCCGGCGACGCAGAATGAAGGTGAAGCGTTGCCATAATGGCATGAGACCGTAGCGGCGCAATTCATTGCGCTAAGGTTTGCCTCTGATGCAGCAAACCCGCGCGATAAATCGCGCCGCTACGGGTCCGGCAGATCTGACTCAGGCTTTCACCGCCCAGCCTTTGTGCTTACTGGTTTTCCCGATGCCCGGGTTAAAGGTATTGGTCGGATCGAGCTGGCGGTAAAACGCCTGCAGCTGCGGTTTGGCCGCATACAGATGGCCAACGTTATGCTCTGCCGGATACTCCGCGCCGCGCGCCGCGAGGATCGCCAGCATCTTCTCCTTCAGCGCATGGGCATCTACGCCTTTCTTCACAATGTAATCCTGATGGAACACATGGCAGAAGAAGTGGCCGTAGTAAAGGCGATGAATCAGATCGTTATCAAACTCCGGCGGCAGGCGCTCAAACCACTCCTGATCGTTGCGGCGCAGCGCAATGTCCAGCGCCAGAATATCCTCCACTTCGTCAGCGTGCACCGCGTGATAGCGCACGGCGGCACCGGCTGCGGCAAAACGATGCAAAAAGGCGTGCGCGCCCTCTTTGGCGTCGCAGGCAAAGAACTCACCACCGCCTTCGCGGAAATACTCCTGCAGATACGCCTGCGCTTCGGCCACGCCGTCGCCAGACATCTTCAGCATCAGGTGGTGCTCGTATTTGTCACGATACTGCTTCAGGCGCTTCGGCAGGTGCGCCGGGAACCAGCGGCTGATGCGTTGCAGCAGGCGATCGGTCAGGTGCGGCTTAACGAAGCTCAGCTTGCTGAGCCAGGCATCCACCCGGCCTTTGAGGGTGAAAAACAGTGGCATCTTGTCGGTGCCGAGTTTATCAATCATCACAAAGGTGTCTTTGCCGTAGACCTCGGCGATGTCGAAAATATCGCGGTGCATGTACTCACCGGCGACCGGTAAATGGGTAAACTCCGCCAGTATGTGGCGACGCAGCTCGCCGAGCGTCGCCGGGTCGTTGGTGCCAATGTAAAACACCTGCTGCTTCGGCTCGGTGGGGAAGGTGTCGAGCCGCACGGCAAACACCGCCAGTTTGCCGGCGCAGCCTGACGCCTCAAACAGGCGCCGCTGGTCGGCGTTGAAACGCGCCGGCGTATCGGCATGAATGTCCCGCACCCGCTCGGCGTATTCGTGGTCGGACGCGTGGCGCGCATCCCAGCGTACATCATCCGGCTGCCAGCGCTCATCGTCCAGCCGGCCGAGAATCTCTTCCGGCGAATGACCGAGGTCAATGCCCAGATGGTTGACCAGCCGGAGCTTGCCGTCGGCGTCCACCTGTGCAAACAGCGCCATTTCGCTGTAGGCCGGGCCGCGTTTGATCAGCGAGCCGCCGGAGTTATTGCAGATGCCGCCCAGCACCGAGGCGCCGATGCACGAGGAGCCAATCACCGAGTGCGGCTCGCGCCCGAGCGGTTTAAGGGTTTTCTCCAGCTGATACAGCGTGCTGCCGGGGAAGGCGAGAATCTGCCTGCCGCCGTCGATCAGCTGCAGTTTGTCGAGACGCAGGGTACTGATGATCACCACCGGGCGATCGTAATCGTTGCCGTTGGGCGTTGAACCTTCGGTCAGGCCGGTATTGGCGGCCTGCATCAGCACGATGGCATCGGCCTGTACCAGCGCCTGCAGTACGCGCCATAGCTCCAGCAGCGAGCCGGGGAAAACCACCGCCAGCGCATCGCCCTCGCCGGAACGGAAACCCTTACGATAGCGCGCGGTTTGCTCTGCGTCGGTCAGCAGCTGTGACGCGCCGACCAGACGGCGCAGCTCGGACAGCAGGGCAGGGTGTGAGGTGTTGTTATTCATTAGCCTATCCTTGTCGTTAACGTGGCGTTTCTACTGTAGCACGCGTCGGCCACGGGGGCGCAGTGTGACAATGGCGGCTACCTGCTATCCTCATCTTGTGGCACACTGCCCCGGTTATTTCGATATTGCGCAGTTACTTAAGAGAACCTGACCTGATGAAATGGATTTACTCTGTTAGCCTCGCTGTTTCCCTTGCCGTGCAACCCGCGTTTGCGGACGACCTGTTCGGCCCCCATCCAATGACGGAACAGGCGCGCGACGCCTTTGTTAATCAGCTGCTGAGCAAAATGACGCTGGATGAAAAGATCGGGCAGATGCGCCTGATTAGCGTCGGTCCGGATACGCCAAAAGAGGCGATTCGCGACATGATTCAGCACGGCCAGGTCGGGGCGATTTTCAATACGGTAACGCGTCCGGATATCCGCGCCATGCAGGATCAGGTCATGCAGCTCAGCCGCCTGAAGGTGCCGCTGTTCTTTGCTTATGATGTGGTGCACGGCCAGCGCACTATTTTTCCGATTCCGCTTGGCCTCGCCGCCAGCTGGGATCTGCAAGCCGTTAGCGAAGTGGGACGCATCTCCGCCTATGAAGCGGCAGACGATGGCCTCAACATGACCTGGGCACCGATGGTGGATGTGTCACGCGAACCGCGCTGGGGCCGCGGCTCTGAAGGATTTGGCGAGGATACCTATCTCACCT
Source organism: Pantoea sp. GM_Pan_4 (assembly GCF_026541005.1). Classification (NCBI taxonomy): domain Bacteria; kingdom Pseudomonadati; phylum Pseudomonadota; class Gammaproteobacteria; order Enterobacterales; family Erwiniaceae; genus Pantoea; species Pantoea sp. GM_Pan_4. The sequence goes on along the minus strand of NZ_JALNUZ010000001.1, from coordinate 984,375 downwards.
CGCAGATGGGCAGTGCGATGGTCAAAGCCATGCAGGGCAAGAGCGCCGCCGACCGCTACGCCATCATGACCAGCGTTAAGCACTTTGCAGCTTACGGCGCAGTGGAAGGCGGTCGTGATTACAACACCGTCGACATGAGCCCGCAGCGCCTGTTCCAGGATTATCTGCCGCCGTATAAAGCTTCACTGGATGCCGGCAGCGGCGGCGTGATGGTGGCGCTCAACTCGCTGAACGGCACCCCGGCCACCGCCGACAGCTGGCTGCTGAAAGATATTCTGCGCAACGACTGGAAATTCAAAGGCATCACCATCAGCGATCACGGTGCCATCAAAGAGTTAATCAAACATGGCGTCGCCAGCGATCCGCAGGATGCCGTGCGCATTGCGCTGAAATCCGGCATCGACATGAGTATGAGCGACGAGTATTACAGCAAATACCTGCCGGGGCTGGTGAAAAGCGGCGCGGTGAGCATGGCGGAAATCGACGATGCGGCCCGTCACGTGCTCAACGTTAAATATGACATGGGCCTGTTCAACGATCCGTACAGCCATCTCGGACCGAAAGGCAGCGATCCGCAGGACACCAATGCGGAAAGCCGCCTGCACCGGGCGGAAGCGCGCGACGTGGCGCGCCGCAGTATGGTGCTGCTGAAAAACTGGCATGAAACCCTGCCGCTGAAGAAAGAGGCCACCGTGGCGCTGGTGGGACCGCTGGCCGATAGCCAGCGCGATATCATGGGCAGCTGGTCGGCTGCGGGCGTGGCGAAGCAATCTGTCTCGCTGCTGCAGGGCATGCGCAGCGCCATGGCCGGCAAAGGCACCGTGCTGTATGCCAAAGGGGCCAATATTTCCGATAACAAAGGTATCCAGAACTTCCTCAACCTGTATGAGCAGGCGGTCAGCGTCGATGCCCGTTCGCCGCAGCAGCTGATTGACGAAGCGGTCGCGCAGGCGAAAAAAGCGGACGTGGTAGTGGCGGCCGTGGGCGAGGCGCAGGGCATGGCGCATGAAGCGTCGAGCCGCAGCGACCTGGTGATCCCGCCGAGCCAGCAGAAGCTGCTGGCGGCCCTGAAAGCCACCGGGAAACCGCTGGTGATTGTGCTGATGAATGGCCGTCCGCTGGCGCTGGTAAATGAGGACCGCATGGCGGATGCGATGCTGGAGACCTGGTTCAGCGGTACCGAGGGCGGGAACGCCATCGCCGATGTGCTGTTCGGTGATTACAACCCATCGGGCAAACTGCCGGTGTCATTCCCGCGCTCGGTCGGACAGATTCCGATTTATTACAATCATTTGCCAACCGGCCGTCCGTACAATTTCGAGAAGCCGAACAAGTACACCTCGCACTACTACGACGCGGTCAACGGTCCGCTCTATCCGTTTGGTTACGGTTTGAGCTATACCCAGTTCAGCGTGTCGCCGGTGAAGATGTCTGCCCCGACCATGCCGCGTAACGGCACGGTGGAAGCCAGCGTGACGGTGACGAATACCGGCAAACGCGATGGTGCCACGGTGGTGCAGCTGTACCTGAACGATCCGGTTGCCAGTATCAGCCGTCCGGTGCAGGAGCTGCGAGGCTTCCAGCGCATTATGCTGAAGGCCGGCGAGTCGCAGACCGTGCGCTTTAAGATTGATGTCGATGCGCTGAAGTTCTGGAATCAGAAGATGCAGCACGTCGCCGAGCCGGGCAAATTCAACGTGATGATCGGTCTGGATTCAGTCAGAACCCAGGATGCGCAGTTCGATTATTTGTGAGTCTTAGGGTCAGCATAAATGCTGACCCTACAGGTTATGCTGTCGTAGCATTCCGGGGGCGGTATTCATGCCGACCAGATCAACCTGTACATGTTATGCTGACGTGACATTGTAGGGTCGGCATTCATGCCGACCAGCTTAACCAGCCTGACGCGTCAATATGATGAATCTCCGCCACCGCATCGAACAGCAGGTCTTTCGCCTTAACGGCCTGTCGCTCAACGAATTTGACATCTCTCAACCGCCGGGCGATCCCGGCCTGTTCGGTCCTGACCACATCATCTGGCAGGTGCACGGCGACTTTCCCGCGATGCTGTGCGGCGGCATCAGCGCGCTGATGCTACAGATGCTGCATCCGGCGGCGCTGGCGGGCGTGTGGGATCACTCCAGTTTCCGCCAGGACATGCTCGGCCGGCTGCGGCGCACCAGCCAGTTCATCGCGGTCACCACCTTCGGCAACACCGCCGATGCGCATACGCTGATTGAGCGGGTCAAACGCATCCATCTGCGCGTCACCGGCATCGATAACACCGGCAAACCCTATGCCGCCAGCGATCCGCATCTGCTTACCTGGGTGCACGTTGCAGAAACCAGCCGCTTCCTGGCCGCGCATCTGCGCTACAAAAATCCACAGCTCAGCCTCGCCGATCGCGATCGTTATTACGCCGAAGCGGCGCGGGTGGCGGAAGCGCTTGGTGCGCAGCAGGTGCCGAAAAGCGTAGAGGCGGTTGAGGCCTATTTACAGGCGATGCGGGCAGAGCTGGTTTACGATGCGCGCACTCACGAAGTGATGCAGCTGCTGCTTAATGCGCCAGCACCCAGCTGGCAGGCGAAACCGGCGATGCGCGTCATGCTGCGGGCTGGCTGTGGTCTGCTGCCCGACTGGGCGCAACAGCTGATGCAACAGCCGATCGGGCCAGTGGCGCAATGGCGGATTGATAAGCAGATCGCGTTGATTGCCGCCCTGTTGCGCTGGTCAATCCAGCGTGGCGCCTGGGCGCGTGCCATGCAGCGCATGGGGCGCGATCCGCGTTACAGGTGAAATTCATCCTGCTTGCTGGTGTAGCTGCGCGGCGTGCGCGCCTCGCGTTTCAGCAGGAGCTGGCGCTGCTGATAGTGATGCAGCAGCATGCCCAGGCCAACGCCCAGTAGCGCCAGCGGCACCAGCGTGTAGTAGATATCCAGCGGCAGCAGCACCAGCAGCGCGATGGCACCGACGTTCAGCGTCAGGGCTGCCATCACCCACGTATAGCGGACAAACAGCCACAGCAGCAGGGCGAGAATCACGATTTCGCGCAGATTGAGATCGAGGGTTTGCAGCACCATGACGACAGCTCCGCAACAGAAGAGTGCGCTGACAATAGCATGCGAAGCGGTAAAAGAATCGCAAAAAAATCTGAAGCTTCGCCGCCGCTGCCCCCACCATTCTTAAGCCGGGCTGAACGATGGCCTGGCGCACTTTGAGAGTTTTACCCTTGTGTCACATGGCGCGAGTGCCGATCCTGCTCTATTCTCGGGGAAAATGGATCCCTCCAGGCATTGTCGAGGCGTTATGACACACCAACCTCTGATTGCTGAGGTGCCGAATCAGCAACACACTTTAACCGCCATCGTCGAACAGGATGCGCGTACCGCCTATTTTTATATCTGGCCGAACGACCTGTTCCGCAGTCAGTACGCCGTGCGCGGCTGCTGGTTGCGCAATCTGCTGCCGGCACCGGCGCAGGAAGATCGCGAAGCGATGGAGCAGGGTATTGCGCCGCTGCTCAGCGCCAGCTATTGCCGCACGCTGGAAGCGGAGCCGATGCTCGATCCGGCCGGCCTGCAAATTCTGTGGGAGCCCAGCGACGACGGTGCCGCGCTGTGGTATTACGGCCAGCTGCTGGCGGTGATCCCTGGCTGGAGCCTGTATCAGGACAAGCAGGTCAGCTTCTCGGCGGGCTGCATCAAAGAGAACCGTCTCACCGCGCCGCTCGGTTCAGCCTCCACCAACGATTACTACGCGCGCGCCGAACAGCAGCGTCATTTCTGGCGTGACTGGCACGATGGCCAGCAGTGGGATCGCGTGCAGAGCGAGCTGCTGCAGCGTTACCAGGCGCAGTTTGGTGAGTCGGTAAAATATTACGCCATCGATCAGGGCAACTGGCCGCCGATGGCAATTTCGCAGCACTGGCATAACGGCGTGTGGTATTTCTTCACGCTCGGCATGAGTATCCGGCCGATGCCGCAGGTGGATTACCTGTTTGATGAGCTGGCACCGCAGTACCGGCGTGTAGAGCTGGCGATGGCGGTGGATGGCGAAGTGATGACCGAGGCCAACGCGGTACAGATGGCCAGCGCGCTGGCGGAGTTTGCTCATCTGCCATGGGCGCGGCTGACGTGGATTGGCGAAGGGCACACGCTGGCGTCGGAAGTTGCGCCGGTCGGCTTTGAAAGCTTCCTGCTGGCCAACGGGCTGGCGGGCGAAAACGCGCAACTGCGGCTGCCGAAGCGCGACGGCGATCGGCCCAATCTGCTGTGGGCGACGCCGATCACCGAAGCCGAGCGGCTGTTTGCCCAGGCGGACGATCGCGGCGGCCAGCAGCTGCTGCAGCGTTTGCTGGCGCAGGGCAGCGATCATGTGTTCCGTCCGCGCCAGGAAGTGGTGGAGTCCGCACCGTAGTGCCTGCCGAAAAAGCCCCGACATACCCCTCTGGCAGCGACCAGGCGGGTATTAAGCGGATGCTTCCCGTTCCAGCCATGCGACAAAGCGGTTTAGCGAGGATGATTTGTCCACGTCAGGCGGAATTAACGCCACGTAGCGGCTTCCCTTCGCCTCAACAGCTAACGGGGTGACAAGCCGGTTGCCCTGCAGGTCATGTCCCAGCATTTGTATTCCACCGATACCCACACCGACGCCATCAATAATCGCCTGCAGGCTAATATAATTGTGTTCGAATCGCTGAAAACGTTCCGGACGCACCTCGCCGACGCCAGCCTGCTTCATCCACCGTTCCCACTCGCCTGACCGCGTACTGGATAACACGACAACGTGGGACGCCAGGTCTGCAGGGGTGTTCAGTGCTATTGTGGCTAACAGTTTCGGCGCGGCAATCAGGGTGAGCTTTTCCTCAAATAACGCTTTCTTCTCAAAGTAACGCCATTCAGGTTTGTTCAGCGCATCCCGGCGAATCAATACGTCAAAGCCAGATAGCCCTTTCACCTCCGAACTGTTTGAGGTGGATACCGAGATTTCAATGTCGGGATATTGGCTGTGGAATGCCGGCAGGCGCGGGATCAACCAGTGCATCGCAAAGGTGGTTTGCGCATTGACGCGTATCGTGCGGGTGTTGGGTGTTTTGCCAAAGCGCACCGCAGCATCGCTGATGATGTCAAAAGCGGTGCTGATCTCTGCGGCAAAAGCCCGGGCATGTTCCGCCGCCACGCTGCGTTGTCCCTGGCGTTCAAATAACGGTTGCCCCAGCCACTCTTCAAGCAATTTGATCTGGCGGCTAACGGCACCGTGAGTCATCCCTAATTCCTCAGCCGCGTCACTCAGGCTGTTGGCGTGCGCGGCCGTTTCGAACAGCCGCAATGCATTCAACGGCGGCAGGTTACGTTTTTTCATCTGTGACTTTTAGTATCAGTGGTGGGCAATATTTATCGATATTATGATCGAGTCGCCCTCATTAAGATGCGTGCTTTGCCGTTGAAAATGAGGAAAGTCAGTGGGTGATTATCTCTTTGTGACGCTGATCGCGATCCTGTCCGGGGCGCTGAGTGGCATCATCGGCACCGGTTCTTCGTTACTGCTGCTGCCGCTGATGGTCAGCAATTTCGGCCCCAGAGTGGCGATGCCAGTCATGGCTATCGCCGCAATCCTGGGAAATCTCTCGCGCATCGCGGTCTGGTGGCGTGAAATCGACTGGCGCGCCACTCTGGCCTATAGCCTTCCTGGCGTGCCAGCTGCGTCGTTAGGCGCGCATGTGCTGCTCTCTTTACCTGCCTGGATCATTGATGGCGCGCTGGGTCTGTTTTTCTGGGTGATGATTTTGGTCAGACGCAACCTGAAAAACAGTCACTGGACGCTCTCGATAAAGCAGTTAGGGCTTTGTGGTGGCGTGGTGGGTTTTCTGACCGGACTGGTTCTCTCCACCGGACCGGTGAGCGTACTGATTTTTACCGCCTATGGATTGAGTCGTGGCGCATTTATTGGCACGGAAGCATCGAGTGCCTTGCTGTTATATTTCAGCAAGGTCAGTACGTTCGCCTTCCAGCAGGCGCTCTCAATGCAGGTTGTGCTCACAGGTGTGTTAGTGGGCAGTGGCATTATGCTGGGCACCCTGAGCACGAAGGTGATAGTCCAGAGACTGTCAGTCACACAATTTGCCGTGCTGATAGACGCCATTCTGTTTATTTCCGGCGCGGGATTAATCGTTAATGCCTGGTCAGGAGCACCATGAAATTAATCTTTATCACCCTTGAAATAATTTAAGCGTAGCGGGTCAGCCCAATCTGCATCTCAACGTTGCGTCATCGCTCAGCTAAGCAATAGATACTGCTCGCACCATGCTGTGGTGCGTCAGTAATGCAAGGCCGAAATGTGCGTGAGACAGACCTGTCAGATGATTTCCTCTATCCAATCTGCAAATGCGCGTACGGCAGGGGAAAGGAAGCGCTGATGGGGATAAAGCAGGCTGACCGGCACTGAGGGTGGCTGCCAGTCGGTAAGTACTTCAACCAGCGTTCCTTTCTGCAGGTGCTCAGAAACAATATTTCCGGCAAGCTGGGCCAGCCCAAAACCTTCAAGACACATTTTAATGTAGAGTCCTGTTTCGTTTACAGCACCCTGGCCGCTGACAGCCACGGAAAGCGGCTCTGAATTCTGTACGAAACGCAATTCGCCATTACGCCGGGACTGGTCTGAAAAATAGTGGACTGCCCGATGCCGGGATAAATCTTCAGGTGACTGCGGTATGCCATATTCGCTGAGATATTTCGGTGAAGCACATGTCACCCAGCGAAACCGGCCCAGTGGACGTGCAACTAGCGTGGAATTTAGCAATTCTCCTGTTCTTATTACACAATCCACGCCTTCCTGAACGAGATCTATCTGACGATCGCTCACCCCAATCATCAGATAAATATCCGGATAACGGCGGTAAAAATCTTTCAGATTTGACATGACAATGAAATGGGCAATGCCACCTGGCATATCCACACGCAGCCGCCCCTGCGGCCGTTTACTGGAATCCGTCAGACTGGATTCCGTATGCTCGATTAACGACAGTATTTCGCGGCACTGCGCAAGATACTGGAGACCCTCAGCAGTGAGATTTACCCGCCTTGTCGTACGGTTAAACAGCCGTACCTGCAGGTATTTTTCAAGACCCTTAATCGAACTGGTGACCGTTGAGGGCGGCAGGGACAATGTCTCGGCAGCACGAACAAAACTTCCGGCTTCAGCCACCCTTATAAAGATTTGCATTGCCTGAAGTCGATCCATTCACCTGCTCCCACACCTCTGATTTCTGCCCCTATTAAATATCATTGTTCGCAAATTTTGAATTATGAAAGCGCGTTTAGCATCTTTTTCACTGTAATTGTGTGACCTATCGTCTTCCTGTCAACACGAAACGAGGCGATTTAAATGAGCGATTACAGAAGAGATATTGTTAATAACCAGACCGTAAACCCGCCGATGACGCTCATCAGTGGCGCCACTATACTGAGCATGGATGATAACGTCGGTAATCTTGAACGCGGTGATATTCTTGTCACCGGCTCAACCATCAGCGCCGTAGGTCAAAATCTGGATGCTCATGGGGCACGTGTAATTGATGCTACGAACATGATTGCCATGCCGGGGATGGTCGATTCGCACCGTCACTCATGGGAGGGGCAGCTGCGCCGCATCAATCCAAATGCCACCTGTCTGGACGACTACAGCAACGCCACGCACTTCTCGTTTGCCAGGTACTATCGGCCAGCCGATATGTATATCGGTAACCTCCTGACCGCACTGAGTGCTATCGACGCCGGCATCACAACAATCATTGATAATTCCCACAACAGCCGTACTGCTGCACATTCTGACGCTGCCGTAGAGGCTCTGCTTGATGCCGGCATACGTGCCATCCACGCTTCAGGTGCGCCGGTAGCAGGCGAATGGAATAGAGCGCACTGGCCGGGTAACTGGCAGCGTCTGCAGAAAAAATATTTCGAAAATAATCCTGAAAGCCTCGTTTCTTTGGGTGTCATGGCTCAACTGGAGCCTGATCTATGGGCTGAAGCACGCCGGCTGGGACTGCCCATCGTCACTGAATTTTTCGGTGCTGAGATGGCTTCTGAACTTGAGTCATTGCATAAGCAGGGCCTGCTGGGTCCGGACAATATATTCAATCACTGCACGGCACTGCCAGATCAGGGATGGGAAATTCTGCGCGAAGCCGGTGTCCGTGTGAATGTCTGCCCGCGCTCAGATTCGCATTATGGTATTGAGAACGGAATGTTTGCCATTGAGGCCGCACGGCGTCATGGCATCCATCCTGGCCTTAGCGTGGACAACGAAACGTCATACAGCACCGACATGTTTATGGAAATGCGCGTGGCGTTTTATCTGCAGCGTGTAATGGGCATGCATAAGCAGCATTGCTGTGATTCAGAGCATTCGCTGACAACGCTTCCGGCAGAGCAGCTTCTTAAATCTGCAACCATTGATGGTGCTGCCTGTGCGGGAATGCAGGATAAGGTGGGCAGCCTGACTCCTGGTAAACAGGCCGACCTGCTGCTGATTAATGCTACAGATCTCAACCTTTATCCTGATGGAAATGCTTTTGGTACGGTGGTGCATGCAACCGAACGCAGTAACATCGACACTGTTTTGATCGGCGGACGCATCGTCAAACAGAACGGTAAAATTTCGGGTGTTGACAGCGAGCGCCTCCGCGCAGCCATTGATGAATCGCGTACGCACCTGTTTGCCGCTGCGGGTTATGAGCCAGATATTTTTGCGGAAAACTTTATGCCGCTGGTGCAGGCAAACTAACAGAGACGAACAGCACGAGCTTAGTTTATTACGTAATAGCTTTGCTACAGGTCTGCCATTACCCTGCAGACTACGCTGAACATTTAGCTTGTAAAAAGGCCTGGCGGCGACCCGCTCACCGCCGGTTTTTTCTTCACGACCAGGGCCTTCAGCCTCAGTATTTACGTGCTGACTGTCACCGAAGTTAACACCAGAGCGGTCAGAAAGGGGGCAGGGTAAGGCCGGTGACAATAAGCGCTCTTATGGTCACGCTATTCAATCAGTTAACCATTTTGTGATCTTGCGCACCTCAAGTTCCTCTGTAACAAGCCGTTAACCTCGATCAGGCAACTCGCCACACCAGGGTAAGGGCACACCGATGTTAAAAACCACACAATCCCGTTTTACCGCGACTTTAGTCGCATTCTTCGTTGTTCTTATGCTGGTCACCGTCCTGGTGATCAACCAGTTCATCGCGCCGCAGCTTAGCCAGAACGAAAGCCGGCTGGTGCGCTATGAGGTGGATGGTCTCGCCGGACGTATCGTCGAGCAGATGAACCGCGTGCAGGCGCAGCAGCGTGCCATTACCGAAGCGGCGGGCGTGATGGACAGCGCCGCCATTGATACGCTGCTGCCGGCGCTGGTTAACCAGTATCAGGACAGCAACGTGTTCGGCGGCGGTATCTGGCCGTTACCTAACCGGCGCGATCCGGCGAAAGAGAAAGACAGCTCGTTCTTTGCGCGTAACGCCAGCAACCAGCTGCAGGTCAACACCTACTGGAACTCCGATGCTGCCGACAAATACTGGGAGCAGCCGTGGTACAAAGATGGCATGGCCGCAGAAAAAGGCCAGTGCGCGTGGGCGAAGGCTTATCAGGATGCCGCCAGCCCGCAGCCGCGCACCAACTGCGCCATGGCGATTTACCGTAACGGCACTGTGTGGGGCGTCTCAACCATTGACGTCACGCTCGGCTTTTTCAACCAGCTGGCGCAGCAGATGGGTGAGGCGATTCATGGCCGCGTACTGATTGTCGAAGCGGACGGCAAAGTGGTCGGTAATGCCGCGCTGCTGGAGGGGACGCCGAAGCTGGAAAATCTGGCTGATACCCAGCTGCCAATGGCGGCGGCGCTGAAAGGGCTGCTGGCACAGGCCGGTTCTCAGCCGTCGCAAACCACCTTCAGCGGAGAAGATGGTGAGCACACGCTGTTCCTGCAGGCCATTCCCGGCAGCCCATGGTATCTGGCCAGCGACGTGCCGTCCGCGCTGCTGGATGCGCAGACGCACAGCATGCTGACCCGTCTCGGCCTGGTCCAGATCCCGCTGGCGATTCTGCTGCTGCTGGTGCTGCTTGGCTTTGTCCGCGCGATGATGAAACGCCTGAATCTGCTGCATCAAAACATCGAAGCGCTGTCGACTGGTGGTGCGGATCTGACGCAGCGTCTGCCAGCCAGCAATAGCCCGGAATTCAACGCCGTGGCGCAAAGCTTCAACCAGTTCATCGCCCATTTGCAGGTGCTGATGCGCCAGGTGGGCGACAGCGCACTGGCGATTACCGCGGCTTCACGTGAAATCGCCAGCGGCAACGCCGATCTCTCGGCGCGGACGGAATCGCAGGCGAGTTCCATTGTGCAAACCGCCGCGTCGATGGAAGAGCTGACCGGCACGGTGCGTCAGAACGCCGACAACGCCACGCACGCTAACCAGCTGGCAGATGGCGCGTCCCAGGTGGCGGCGCGCGGCAGTGAAGTGGTGCGTCAGGTGGTCAGCACCATGGGTGAAATCCATCACTCCTCGCGTAAGGTGGTGGATATCATCAGCGTCATCGACAGCATCGCCTTCCAGACCAACATTCTGGCGCTCAACGCGGCGGTAGAAGCGGCGCGCGCCGGTGAACAGGGGCGCGGGTTTGCCGTGGTGGCTTCGGAGGTACGCAATCTGGCGCAGCGTTCCGCTAACTCCGCGCGCGAAATCAAGAAGCTGATTGAAGAGTCGGTGGCCAATATCGACACCGGCAGCCAGCTGGTGGAGCAGGCCGGACAAACCATGGACGAGCTGATGCAGGGCGTCAGCAGCGTTACAACGCTGATGAGCGAAATCATGTCCGCCAGCCGCGAGCAGAGCATGGGGATCGAACAGGTGAACGTGGCGATTACCCAGCTCGACGGCAGCACCCAGCAGAATGCGGCGCTGGTGGAGCAGGTCTCGGCAGCGGCGCGCGCCATGGAAGAGCAGAGCGTGCAGCTTGAGCAGGTGGTGCACGGCTTCAAACTGTAATTCATCCCGTCAGAGAGCACAGCGGCGCGTTTTTTGCGCCGCTGTCACGCTTTTCCCCGCCTTTTTCTGCTGAATTATCTGCTGGCTGCTAAGCTTACTGCTTATCGCGCCAGCGCACGGAATGTGCGCGATTTTCTCCGCTGCCGCTTCCGCTATTGTGTACAATAGTGGGGATTTTTCCGAAGGAGTTGTCATGCCCGCCATTGAAGTTATCCTCGTTGACCACCTCGATCGTCCCACCGGCAAGATGGAAAAGCTGGAAGTGCATGAGAAAGGATTGCTGCATCGTGCGGTAACGGTTTACGTGTTCAATTCGCGCCATGAACTGTTGCTGCAGCGCCGGGCGCAAAGCAAGTATCACTGCGGCGGTTTGTGGAGCAATACCTGCTGCAGCCATCCCTACCCGCAGGAGCCGACGCGCGATGCGGCTGAGCGCCGCCTGCGTGAAGAGATGGGACTGGATCTGGCGTTAACGCCGGTTTTTGAACTGAGCTATAACCTGCCGCTCAGCAACGGCCTGATCGAACATGAGTACGGTCACGTGTTTTTCGCCATCAGTGACGAAGTGCCGGTGCTCAACCTTGATGAGGCTGACGACTGGTGTTACCGCTCAGTCGACCAGATTCAGCAGGAGATGCGCGACAATCCGGCAAAATTCACGCCGTGGTTCCTGCACACTTTTCCGCGCATCCCCAACACGCTGGGCGATTTCCGCCTCACCGCCTGAGCCAACGCCTCATCGCTGAGGCGTTATCCGCTTACTGAAAATCTTCCGCATCGACGTCATAGCCTGACGGTTCCCAGCGAATCGCCAGCAGCGCCAGTAATCCGGCCAGCGGTGCGAGCAGGATCACCCAGAACACGCCAGTGCCGAACGCCGCGACCAGCAGCGGAAACACAAACAGGGATACCGTCGAACTGGCGCGCATCAGCGTCTGGTTAAAGCCGACGCCCACGCCACGCAGCGAAGCCGGATAGCTCAGCGAGGCAAAGGTCATGGTGTGCGAACCCGGACCAAACCCCTGACCGAACAGGAACAGCGCCAGCATGGCAATCGCCAGGGCCGCTTCCTCGCCGCCGGCCGGGCGACCAATCAGCGCCAGACCCAGCAGCGCCGCACACTGGCAGGCGTAACCGGCCACCGACATCTTCCACGCGCCCAGCCGTGGCACCAGCCGCACCGCCAGCAGGCCGCCAACAAACGCAAATAGCAGGTTAAGCGCCAGCGAGACCAGAATGGTGGTCAGCATCGACTGCGCGAGGAAACTGGAGATGATCACCGGCAGGCCAAAGGCCACGGCGTTATAGGCGAACGACGATGCAATCGAGGTTATCGTTGCCAGCAGCGTACGGCGGCGGTAAACGCCCTGCAGCAGCGCGCCGTAGTTGCGCCAGCTGGCTTTACGTACTGGCTGTGCGGCAGTGAGCTCGGCATCCTGCGCGACCTCCGCGTTGATGTTATACGACCGCCGCAGGATTGCCGCTGCACCCTGCAGGTTGCCCTGATTTGCCGCCCAGATCGGTGATTCGCTCATGTAACGACTGCGGATGGCGATGATCAACAGCGCCGGTACCGCGCCAAAGCCGAGGATCAGCCGCCACAGCCAGTCAGTATGGCTCTCTGGCAGCACCGCATACAGCAGCAGCACCAGCAGATAGGAGATGCTGATCGCCGCGTACCAGGTGGGACACCACATCGCGACGCTGGCGGCCTTATTGCCCTGACCGCGCAGTCGGGAAAACTCCGCCAGAAACGCCATCGCCACCGGCAGATCGATGCCGACGCCGAGCCCCATCACAAAGCGCGCCGCCGCCAGCACGTACTCGTTCGGCGCAAAGGCACAGGCCAGTGCCGCCACCACGAAGAAGAACATATCGGCCATGAAGACCCGATAGCGGCCAATTTTATCGGTGAGATAGCCACCGATCAGCGCGCCAACAATCGCGCCAAAGGTGATAGCCGACGCCACCATGCCGGTGCCGGCGGGCGTCAGATTGAATTCGCGCGTGACATCTTTAATACCGAAGGCCAGCGCACCAAGGTCGTAGGCATCGAGAAAAACCCCGCCCAGCGCAATGGCGATGACGATGCGCGCATTGCTGCGCGAGGCGTTACTGTTGTTGACCAGCCGCGTCACGTCGGCCGCGCTGCGAATCCACTGCGTCTCGCCCTGCGGCGTATTCCCTGCCAGCGCCACGTGCGCCGAAGAAGTTAAGTCAGACATGATGTTGTGTGATTTATTGTAATGATTGGGGCTATGAGCATAAGCCGCGCCACGGATGTGAAAAATTCTATTTGGTTATAAGTGCAACCAAAGCGTTCTATAAAACCGGCAACGGATAGCAGAAAAAGAACGAATTGCGCCGCTTGACCGCACCCATCCCGTTTCGCCAGGCTACGCTTGATAATCACTGAAAGAAAATAATGCTGAGGAAAGCGCCATGATTAAGCAGGGTTTATTGGGGATGATCGCATTCGCGATGAGTGTCGGGGCCGTGCAGGCAGCGGACCCGGTCAAGGTAGGTTCCAAGATCGATACTGAAGGTTCGCTGCTCGGCAACATCATTCTGCAGGTGCTGAACCAGCATGGGGTAAAAACCGTGAATAAAATCCAGCTCGGTACCACGCAGGTGGTGCGCGGCGCAATCACCGCCGGTGAGCTGGATATCTATCCGGAATATACCGGCAACGGGGCGTTCTTCTTCAATGATGAGAAGGACGCGGCGTGGAAAAACGCGCAGCAGGGCTATGAGAAGGTGAAAAAGCTCGATGCAGAGAAAAATCATCTGGTGTGGCTGACGCCAGCACCGGCTAACAACACCTGGACCATTGCGGTGCGCGGCGATGTCGCGCAGCAAAATAACCTGCAATCCCTCGACGATCTCAGCGCTTACCTGAAAAAAGGCGGCACCTTTAAGCTGGCGGCGTCGGCGGAGTTCATCGAGCGCAGCGATGCGCTGCCGGCGTTTGAGAAAGCCTACAACTTCAAGCTGAGCCAGTCACAGCTGCTGTCGCTGGCCGGCGGGGACACCGCTGTTACTATCAAAGCGGCCGCCCAGCAAACGTCCGGCGTCAATGCGGCGATGGCTTACGGTACCGACGGCCCGGTCGCGGCGCTCGGCCTGCAAACCCTGAGCGACCCTAAGGGCGTACAGCCGATTTACGCGCCCGCGCCGGTAATCCGCGCCAGCGTGCTGCAACAGTACCCGCAGATTGCCGACTGGCTGCAGCCGGTATTCAGCAAGCTGGATGAGAAAACCCTGCAGCAGCTCAACGCGCAAATCGCCGTTGACGGTCAGGACGCCAGCCAGGTAGCGCAGCAGTGGCTGCAGCAGAATAAGTTGCTGTAAGCGGTGCTGTCACGGATAAACCGACCGCGCCAGCAGCCGGTGCTGCTGGTGCTGACGCTGCTGATCACGCTGGCGCTGGGAGCGCTACCGCTGCTGAGCTATGCGGCCAACCGGCTGGTCTCCGGACAGCCGCTGATGCTTTGGCAGGTAACGGCGGGCTGGCTGCTGCTGCTGCCGCTGTTATGGCTATGGCTGGGATTGTGGTGGCCGCCAGGTCGCGGCGCGGCGCTGGCGCAGCTGCTGGGCGCGGAGCTACTGTTCGCCCTGCTGATTGGCATCGGCGGCCACGCCGCCAGTGAGCTGGCCCGCAGCGGCAGCCCGCTGGCGCGCACCGCGCTGGGCAGCGGCCTCTGGTGTGCGGCAGGATTAGCGCTGCTGCTGGCCGCCGAAGCGATTCGCCAGCTTAGTCAGCAGACGCCGCTGCGTATTCTGCTTAATCTGCAACTGTGGCTGCCGCCGCTGATACTGCTGCTGAGTGGTCAGCTGGACGCGCTGTCGCTGCTGAAAGAGTACAGCAATCGCACCGCTGTCTTTAACGCCGCGTTCAGCCAGCATCTGCTGCTGCTGGGCGGTACGCTGCTGCCCACCTTACTGATTGGTCTGCCGCTGGGACTCGCCATCGCGCGTCGCGCCCGCTGGCAACATGCCGCCTTCAGCGTGCTGAATCTGATCCAGACCGTGCCGTCTGTGGCGCTGTTTGGCCTGCTGATTGCACCGCTGGCCGGACTGGCGGCGCATTTTCCGCAGCTGGCGCGCCTCGGTATCAGCGGGATTGGCGTCGCGCCGGCGCTGATTGCGCTGGTGCTGTATGCACTGCTGCCGCTGGTGCGCAGCGTGGTCGCGGGGCTGCAGCAGGTGCCGCAGGAGGTGCGTGAAACCGCGCGCGGCATGGGCATGAGCGGCTGGCAGCAGTTCTGGCACGCCGAGCTGCCGCTGGCGCTGCCGGTGTGGCTCTCCGGACTGCGCGTGGTGGTGGTGCAAACCGTCGGGCTGGCGGTAGTCGCCGCACTGATTGGAGCCGGCGGCTTCGGCGCCATTGTGTTTCAGGGACTGCTGAGCAGCGCACTGGATCTGGTGCTGCTGGGCGTGATTCCGGTGGTGGCGCTGGCGGTGATATTCGATGCGCTGCTGCGATTGCTGTCGGCGCTGCTGGAGAGAGGACATGATTGAATTTCATCAGGTGAGCAAAGCGTTCGCCGGTAAAGAGGCGATTCGCAACCTGTCGCTGAAGATTGAGAAGGGCAGTTTTACCGTGCTGATCGGCACATCAGGCTCGGGTAAATCCACCACGCTGAAGATGATTAACCGGCTGGTTGAGCATGACAGCGGCGAAATCCGTTTTGCCGGTGAGCCGATCGAGCAGATGGATGCGCGCGCGCTGCGGCGGCGCATTGGCTATGCCATTCAGTCCATCGGCCTGTTTCCACACTGGAATGTGGCCAAAAATATCGCCACTGTGCCGTCGCTGCTCGGCTGGCCGCGGGAAAAAATTGCCGCACGGGTTGAGGAGCTGCTGGCGCTGCTCAATCTCGACAGTCAGCTGGCGTCGCGCTATCCGCACCAGCTCTCCGGCGGCCAGCAGCAGCGTGTTGGTGTGGCGCGCGCGCTGGCGGCCGACCCGGAACTGCTTCTGATGGATGAACCGTTCGGCGCGCTCGATCCGGTCAACCGGCAGGCGCTGCAGCAGGAGATGCTGCGCATTCAGCAGCTGTCGGGGCGCACCGTGGTGCTGGTGACGCACGATATCGACGAAGCGTTAACCCTCGCCGATCAGCTGGTGCTGATGGACGGCGGAGAGATTGTGCAGCAGGGACGGCCGATTGACCTGCTGACGCAGCCTGCCAGTGATTTCGCGCGCCAGTTCTTTGGCCGCAGCGAGCTGGGCGTGCGTCTGCTGGCGCTGGGGCGGGCCGGCAGTGCGGCACGACGCGGTGAGTGGCTGGAGGCGGAGCCGATCGCCGCCGGGCTGACGCTGCGCGAGGCGCTGTCGCAGTTTATTGCGCGGCGCACCGACAAATTACCGGTTGTTGATCAGCATCAGCAGCCGCTGGGCGTGCTGCACTTTAGCGATTTGCTGCGACAGCAGGAGGCGGGCTGATGCGAGTGCTGCGCGATCCGCTCTACTGGCTGCTGGGGGTATTTCTGCTGTTGCTGTGGGGGTTACCGCACAGTGCGCCGCTGTTTGCGCACTGGTTTCCGCAGCTGGAGCGTCCGCTGTACCAGCAGGAGAGTTTCTGGCAGCTGGCGCTGGCCCATCTGTTGCTGGTGATCAGCGGCAGCGTGCTGGCGATAGTGGTGGGCGTTGGCTGTGCGGTCTTCGCTACCCGTCACGGCGGCAGGGCGTTCCGCCCGCTGCTGGAGACGCTGGCGGCTGCCGGTCAGACCTTTCCGCCGGTGGCGGTGCTGGCGATTGCCGTGCCGGTCATGGGCTTTGGCGCTGCGCCGGCGGTGATGGCGCTGTTTCTGTATGGGCTGTTGCCGATTCTGCAAGGCACGCTGGCGGGACTGGACAGCGTTCCGGCCAGCAGCCGTGAGATCGCCGTCGGTCTGGGAATGGGACCGTGGCGGCGTCTGTGGCAGATAGAGCTGGCGCTGGCGGCACCGGTGATTATGGCGGGCGTGCGCACCTCTGTGATGATCAACATCGGCACCGCGACCATCGCCTCAACCGTCGGAGCGGAGAGTCTGGGTTCGCCGGTGATTATCGGTCTGAGCGGCTTCAATACCGCTTATGTGATTCAGGGCGCGCTGCTGGTGGCGCTGCTGGCGCTGATCTGCGACCGGCTGCTGGAGCGGTTGCAGCACGCACTCAGTGGGTATGCAGAATAAGGCTGTAGCCAACCAGCATCATGCCGCCCATGCCGCCAATCGCCATGATGGCAAACAGGGTGCCAATGAGAATTTTATTCCAGTTCATAGGTAAACCTGAGAAAAGTCATGAAGTGCGGCATGATAACGCGCACATGCGGTAAGGCAAAGGCCGCATGTGCGATTTTTCAGGTCGGTTCGTGGACGTGAATCGAGAAGCCCTGAGCCTGCCAGTGTTCGAACTGCTCCAGCTGGCGGCGCGTCGGCTTTTTACCGGTCCAGATGAACAGATGCTGGCCGGGAAACAGCTCCGGACGCGGCATATCCAGCGGTTCCGCCAGCACATCAATGCGCCAGCCCTGCTGCGCTAAGCGCCAGGCTTCCAGCCAGATGCGGGTGCGATCTTCTACGCCCCAGCCAATCATTAAGGCATCTTTGCCGGCTTTTTTTCGCGCGCCTGCCAGACAGAACGCGACATAATCAATCAGTGCGCCGTCCAGCAGACTGCACATGGTGCGGGCGGTATTTTGATCCAGCCCGAGACGCTGGCGTACCGGTACAAAAACGTGGTCAATCAGCGCATCGACCGGGTGTTCACGGCCAATGGTGGCGATTTTGGTGCGCAGTTTGGAGGCGCGCACGTGGCGCAGCACGCTCATCAGCTCTTCCTGCAGCGCCGTCCAGCCGTCATGCACGTTGAAGGTCTCTCCTTCAAGCAGGGCTTTGACTTTGCCAACAGGCACACCGCTCTCTATCCAGCGTTTGATCTCTTCGATCCGCTGAACATCTTCATCATCAAATTGTCGATGACCACCCTCAGTGCGCTGCGGCTTTAACAATCCATAACGACGCTGCCAGGCGCGCAGGGTTACCGGGTTAATTCCACAGCGCTCGGCAACATCACCGATACTGTATAAGGCCATGGCATCCTCTAAAATTCTGACCTGCATAACAACACCTTAACCGCCAGAGTGAGCTTGTACAATGATTATTTTATTGTACAACTTGACCCACTGCACGATTTCGGGATTTATCTCTTATGTGAGATTTATTTCCCGAAAATGAGAGGTTAAAGATGTCTGCTCTAAATACGGAAGATCGGCTTGCGGCACGTCTGGCGGAATTACGCCTGCAGCGCGGCTGGTCGCTGGATGAACTGGCTCTGGCAACCGGCATTAGCCGGGCATCATTGTCGCGCATTGAGCGCGCCGAGACCAGCCCTACCGCCGCTTTGCTTAATCGCTTGTGCGTGGCCTACGGTTTAACCATGTCGCGACTGCTCAGCGAAGTAGAAGAAGAAGCGGCGCTGCTGCTGAAAGCGGAGCAGCAGCCGGTCTGGCAGGACACGCTCAGCGGCTTCCAGCGACGCAACGTCTCGCCGCCGGCCAGTCAGTTTAAAGCGGAGCTGGTGGAGGGCGTGCTGCGTCCGGGCGCGCGCATTGATTATGATGCGCCACCGGTACAGGGGCTGGAACAGCACATCTGGCTGCAGTCGGGCGAGCTGACCATCACCATGGAGACGCAGAGCTGGACGCTACAGGCCGGCGATTGCCTGCGCTTCCACCTCAGCGGACGTTCCTCTTTTCAGGCGCATGCCGAAGGCGGCGCGCGCTACATTCTGGTGGTGTGCAAACCATGATTGAAATCGACTCTCTCAGCGCTACCCAGGCGCAGCCGCTGCTGGCGTCATTGTGTGAAGTGCTGCACGGCTGCGTGGCAGACGGTGCCAGCGTCGGCTTCATTGACGCGGACGATCGCGCAGTGATGGCGCGTTTCTGGCAGGACAAAATTTACAGCCTGGCGAGCGGCGATAATCAGCTGCTGGTGGCCTGGCAAGCGGGCGAGATAGTGGCCACGGTGATGCTGGGCTTCAGCAGTATGCCCAACGGCCGCCATCGTGCGGAGATCAGCAAGCTGCTGGTGCATCCGCGTGCGCGACGTCAGGGCATTGCGCGCCGTCTGATGTTACGTGCCGAACAGCTGGCGCAGCAGCAGGGGAAAACGCTGCTGGTGCTGGATACGCGCAGCGGCGATGTTGCCAGCGCGCTCTATCTGTCGCTCGGCTGGCAGGTGGCGGGTTCGATTCCGTACTATGCCGAATCCACGGCCGGCGAGCTGGATGCTACCACGGTGATGTATAAGCGGCTGACGTAAGCGTTCTGGTTGCTGTTACCGGACGCCGCGTTTCCCTTGTCCACAGGCTGCCTCTCCCTTGTCCGCAGGCTGCGTCTCCCTCTCCCGGTGGGAGAGGGCCGGGGTGAGGGCATCAGCGTACACTTTCCCATCCCGTGCCAGCAGAAACCTGGTCACACGCACCAAATCAGTGCGCCGCCGCCGCATCGCTCAACCCCAGCGCCTGCATAAACAGCCGGATGATCGGATTTATTTTCCGGCCTTTCTTCATCACCAGACAAAATGCGGTTTCGCGCCGCAGCGTGTCATCGCCCAGCTCACACAATTGTCCGCGGGCAATAAACGGAGCGGCATAATGTTCCGGTAAATACCCAATAAAGTGACCGGTTAAAATCAGCATGGCTACCGATTCCACCTGCACCGCCTGCACACCGCTCTCCTGCACCGGAATCAGGCGGCGTTCATCGCGCGGGGTAACATATAAATGATTAATAATTTTCTGCTGACGTAATACATCCACCGAAATATTTTTATCGCAAGATCCGCAATAGAGAGGATGTGACGCAGCGCAATATAATTTTGCGTATTCTTTATAAAGTTCGAAGTAATCAAACTCATTTTTCATTTCATACACGGGCGCAATGCCGCAATGAAAACGCCCTTCGCTTATGCCGCGTTCAATATCATCCAGCTGTGCGGTCTGCAGACGAATCTGCACCTTTGGCGCTTTCTGGTGCAACTGTTGCACCGCACTGGTGACCGGCGAGTGCGGATCGCTAATGGTGTTATCCACCACGCAAATCGCGATGTCGCCCAGCAGCTCGTTGCGACTATTGTGCAGCCGCTCGCGAAACAGGTTGAGCGATACGAACAGCTCCAGCGTGGCCTGATAAACATTGATGCCGTACTGCGTCAGCTCAAAACCTTCACGGCCGCGGCTGCACAGCGTCATGCCCAGCCGAATCTCCAGGTCAGAAACCTGTTTACTGATCGCCGCCAGGCCAATATTTAATTCGTGACTGGCGGCGGTTAATCCGCCGGCTTCCACCACGCATTTAAATACCCGCAGCAATTTTAAGTCGATATTACTCAGCGCCAGAACCGCATTATCACCGCGATTATTCGCATTGTTTCCAGACTGGGAAACTTTACTTTCCATTTTTGCTATTCAACTCCGGAATAATTGCGGTGAAAGTACAGTGAATCTGAAATACCACCTATTTGCCAGCGTGGCAATAAAATAAGTTTTTATTATCGCTGCCGGCTGAATCCAAACTTTTTCATATTGCTGCGGCTGATTTGTGAGGGAAATAGCATGTCTGAGAATGCCGAACTGTTATGGGGCGCACGTTTTAAAGCGGCTCCGGCAGCCAGTTTAACCGCGCTGTCGCGTAGCCCGGATTATTACTTTGCGCTGGCGCCGTACGACCTCGCCGGTTGCCGCGCCCATGCGCGCGAGCTGGCGCGTGCCGGGCTATTGAGCGCTGACGAGCTGGATACCATGCTGGCGGCGATTGACGCGCTGGACGCCGATTATCGCGCTGGCCAGCTGCAGCCGATTGCCGCCGATGAAGACGTGCATACCTTCATCGAACGCGCGCTGACAGAACGTCTCGGCGCGCTGGGCGGCAAGCTGCGTGCCGGCCGTTCACGCAACGATCAGACCGTCAACGATCTGCGTCTCTACCTGCGGGATAACGGCCGCAAGCTGGTGAGCGCGCTGTTGCAGCTGCAGCAGGCGCTGGTGACGCAGGCCGCGCAACACACCGACAGCGTCGCGCCCGGCTTCACCCATCTGCAACAGGCGCAGCCGATTGTGTTTGGCCATCAGCTGCTGGCGCATGCCCAATCCTTCGCGCGTGATATCGAGCGTATGCAGGACTGGGATCGCCGCAGCGCGCGCTGTCCGCTGGGCGCGGCGGCGATGGCCGGTTCGGCAATTGCGCGTCAGCCACAGCTGGCCGCTGCCGATCTCGCTTATCTGGCGCCGTGTGAAAACTCGATCGATGCGGTCGCCAGCCGCGACTACGCCGCGGAATTCCTGTTCGTCACCAGCATGATCGGCATCAACCTGTCCCGGCTGTGCGAAGAGGTGTGCCTGTGGGCGTCACGGCAGTTCCGCTGGGTGGAGCTGCACGACAGTTACGCCACCGGCAGTTCGATCATGCCACAGAAGAAAAATCCGGACATTGCCGAGCTGACGCGCGGCCGCAGCGGCCGGCTGGTCGGTAACCTGATGGCGCTGCTGACCACCATGAAAGCCATGCCGCTCTCTTACAACCGCGATCTCAGCGACGACAAACGAAACGTGATTGATGCGGTCGACACGCTGCTGATGGTGCTGCCTGCCATGGCCGGCATGATGGCGACGCTGAAATTCAATACTGAGGTGATGCGCGAGCAGGCGCCGGATGGCTTTACGCTGGCGACCGAAGTGGCCGACTGGCTGGCAATGCGCGGCGTGCCGTTCCGCGAGGCGCACGAGATTACCGGCCAGCTGGTGCAGCTGTGTGAACGCGAAAACTGCGGCCTGGCCGATCTCAGCGATGCGCAGCTGCACGGCGTCGATGCACGGCTCACGCCCGAGGTGCGTCAGGCGTTAACGCTGGAAGCGGCGCTGGCAGCCCGCAGCGGCTACGGCGGCACCGCGCCGGCACGGGTGCGCGAGCAGCTGGCCCGTCTGCAAACCCTGATGCAAGACCAGCAGCGCTGGGCCGATGATTACGCCGGACCGCGCGCCTGAGGAGAGCCTATGTCACACACCACACCGGTTGAACCATCGGTCAACAATGGCCGCGTCCAGCCCCATTACGATCTCGATCGCTATCAGGTGGTGCCGCGCCGCTATTATGGCCGCATCACCGCATCGGCAGTGATCCTCGTGCTGCTGGCGCTGCTGGTTAACGCCTTTGCACACGGCAATATTGAGTGGTCGTTCGTCGGCCAGTTCTTCACCGCGCAGGCAATCCTTAACGGCGTGGTTAATACGCTGATTATGTCGGTGCTGGCGATGGCGCTGGGCATCCTGTTTGGCGTCATCACCGCCATCATGTACATGTCGCCCAATCCGGTGCTGCACTATATCGCGGTGGGCTATGCGTGGATCTTTCGCGGCACGCCGCTGATTCTGCAACTGCTGCTGTGGTTCAACCTGGCGCTGGTGTTTCCCACCATCAGCATTCCCGGTCTGTTCAGCGTGCAAACCGTCACGGTGATGACGCCGTTTCTCGCCGCTCTGCTCGGCCTGAGCATCAATCAGGGCGCGTACACCTCAGAAGTGGTGCGCGCCGGGCTGTTATCGGTAGATACCGGTCAGTATGAAGCCGCCAAAGCCATCGGCATGCCGCGTTTGCAGGCGCTGCAGCGCATCATTCTGCCGCAGGCGATGCGGGTGATTCTGCCGCCGGTCGGCAATGAGTTCATCAGCATGATCAAAACCACCAGTCTGGCCAGCATGATTCAGTACTCCGAGCTGCTGTACAACGCGCAAACCATCTACTTCGCCAACGCGCGCGTGATGGAGCTGCTGTTTGTGGCGGGCATCTGGTACCTGATTATCGTGACGCTGCTGTCGTTCGGACAGAGCCAGCTGGAACGCTACTTCTCACGCGGCCATCGTCGTCGCCAGTAACCGGGAGTGAGAGATGAGAAACATCGTGCGCGCCGTCAAGGTGAACAAATATTTCGATCAGTTCCACGCGCTGAAGGACGTCAGCCTGGAAGTGAACTACGGCGAGGTGATGTGCATTCTCGGCCCGTCGGGTTCCGGTAAGAGCACCTTTTTGCGCTGTATCAACCAGCTGGAGAAAGTGGATCAGGGCGGCATCTGGGTCGACAACGAACTGGCGGGCTATCGCATTGCCGGCAACAAGCTGCACCCGCTGAGTGACAAACAGATTGCGCGCCAGCGGCTGCAGACCGGCATGGTATTCCAGCGCTTCAACCTGTTTCCGCACAAGACCGCGCTGGAGAACATCATCGAGGGACCGTGTCGCGTGCTGCTGCGCCCGAAACGCGAGGCCAGCGAAGAGGCGATGGCGCTGCTGGATCGCGTCGGACTGGCGCACAAAGCGCACGACTATCCGCAGTCACTCTCCGGCGGTCAGCAGCAGCGCGTGGCGATTGCCCGCGCGCTGGCGATGAAACCCAAACTGATGCTGTTTGACGAACCGACCTCGGCGCTCGATCCGGAGATGGTCGGTGAAGTGCTGGCGGTGATGCGCCAGCTGGCAAAAGAAGGCACCACCATGCTGGTGGTGACCCACGAAATGGGCTTTGCGCGTGAGGTCGCCAACCAGGTGGTGTTTATGGATGAGGGACGCATTATTGAGCAGGGCGCACCGGAAGAGATTCTGCTGAACCCGCAAAACCCACGGATGAAAAACTTTATCAACGCGATTCTTCTTTAACGTGACCGGGGTGAATAGATGAAAAAATTGTTATTGAGTGCCATCAGTGCCGCGCTGCTGCTGCAATCCTCTGCCTGGGCGGAGATTGCCGTACCGGCCAGTATCAAAGAGAAGGGGCTGACCGTCGCCATCATGCCGAACTACCCGCCGATGGATTTTAAAGATCCTGCCACCAATCAGCTGAGCGGCGTCGATTATGAGCTGGGCCAGGCAATTGGCGAGAAGCTGGGCGTGAAGGTTAACTGGCAGGAGATCGCGTTTGAACAGATGGTCAACGCGGTGGTGACCAAACGCGTCGATCTGGTGATGTCCGGCATGACCGACACCAAAGAGCGGCAGAAGGTGGTTAACTTTATCGACTACTTCAAAACCGGTCCGCAGTTTTACACCCTGGCGGCGCGCAGCGACATCAACAGCGCCACCGATCTGTGCGGCAAAAAAGTAGGCACCAGCCGCCGCACCACCTTCCCGCAGGAGATTGCCACCTGGTCAAAAGCGCACTGCGAAGCGGCCGGTAAACCTGCGATTATCGTGGTGGGCGCGGAAGGCACCGCCGATGCGCGCACGCAACTGCGTCAGCGTCGTCTGGATGGTGCGGTACAGGGCAGCGAAACCCTGCCGTACATCATGAACCTGGAAAAAGGCACCTTTAAGCCGCTGGATAAAGCCTTCTCCTTCCAGTACACCGGCATGGCGCTGGGTAAAGATGCCGGTGAGCTGACCACGGCGATTCAGGCAGCCATTAATGCCATGATTGCCGATGGCAGCTACCAGAAAATCCTCAGCAAATGGGGCCTGAGCGACAACGGCATTGCCGAAGCCACGGTGAATCAGGGCTAAGGAGCGGGCGTATGCAACAACCGGGCGCAGTACGCTGGCCGCAGGGCAAGCGTGGCTGTATGGCGCTGGCGTTTGATCTTGATGGTCCCACTGGCGATGCCATGCTTAATGGCAGCCTGTGGTCAACACCAGAGTATTTCACCTTTGGCGCCTACGGGCCGTTTCGCGCGCTCGGTCGGCTGCTGGATCTGCTGCGCGCCTTCCAACTGCCGGCCACGTTTTTTGTGCCGGCGTGGGTGGTAGAGCAGTGGCCGCGACAGTGCCAGGCGATCATCGAAAAGGGCCACGAAGTGGCCTATCACGGTTATCGCCACGAATCGTTCTGGGCGATTACGCCAGATGAACAGCGCGCCGTGATGGCGCGCTCTGCCGCCATCTTTCAGCAACATCTTGGTATCCGCGCCTGCGGTTTTCGTACTCCTTCCGGCGACTGGCACGCCGAAACGCCGCAGATTCTGCGGGAAGCCGGGGTGATTTACTCCAGCAGCATGCGTGGTGACGATCGGCCGTACAGCATTGCCGTCGCCGGGCATACGCCGCTGGTGGAGATTCCCGGCAAATGGGAGATGGATGATTACGCCTCGCTGGCCTACACGCGCCAGCCGGATTTTCCACAGGGCGGCGACCGCATTGCCAGCTATGCGCACACCCGTGACAACTGGCAGCGCGAATTTGACGGCGCGATGGCGGAAGGACTGTGCCTGACCACGCTGTTCCACCCGAAAATTTCCGGGCAGCCCGGCCGTTTGCTGTTGCTGGAGCAGCTGTTTGCCCACATGACGGCGCGCGACGATGTGTGGTTTGCGCGCTGTGATGCGGTGGCCGCGTGGTATTTGCAGGAGCAGCAACATGACTGAACATTCACGCTGGCCGTCGGGCAAACAATCGGCGGCCATCATTACCATCGACTATCACGATATTCACGGCATCCTGACGCAGGCGCCTGCGGTTGCCGGGCGCGATAAAACCCTGTCGGTGTGGCGCTATGGCACGCTGCGCGGCGTTGATCGCCTGCTGGATCTGCTGGCGGAGAAACAGCTGCTGGCCAGCTGGTGCTTGCCGGCCATCGTCGCCGAAGAGCAGCCGCAGGTGCTGCAGCGTATTGTCGCCGCCGGGCATGAGATCGCCTGCAGCGGTGAGCGACACGAAGACTTCTCGGCGCTGACGCTGGCGCAGCAGATTACCAGCGTAACGCGCGGCTGCGAGCGGCTGGCGCAGCTGACCGGCCAGCCGATTGCAGGGTTTCGCACGCCGGCCGGCCAGTGGAAACCGGGCCTTGCTGCGGCGCTGGCAACGCACGGCATCCGCTGGTCCTCCAGCTGGCGCGGTGATGACTTACCCTATTTTCATCCCGGCACCCGGCTGGTGGAGCTGCCCATGCACTATACGCTGGAGGATGCGCCCTATTTTGCCTTCAACCTCAGCCCGGCGATTCCGCCCGGACAGTCGCGCATCGCGCCCTATGGCGAAACGCTGGCTAACCTGACGCAGGATTTCCACGGTTTTCACCGTTTCGGCCTGTGCTACCTGCTGCGGCTGCACCCGGAAATTATCGGCACCGCCGGACGCATTGGCCTGCTGCGTCAGCTGCTGGAGACGCTGCAGCAGCATGAGGTGTGGATCGCTACTGCCGGCCAGGTGGCCGCGCACTGGCAGACGCAGCCGGATAACGATGCCGATCATCCGGCAGAGGTGTTTGCCCGGGTCAGCGGAGGCGAACATGGACACCACGCTTGATTGGCTGGCGGATTTCATCGCGGCCACCCGCTTTGCCCAGCTGCCAGAACCGCTGGTAGCGCAGGCGAAGCGCCATCTGCTGGATACGCTCGGCGCGGCGCTGGCGGGCTGTGACAGCCCGATCTGGCGCGAATGCCGGGCGCTGGTGGCCGAAGAGGGCGGCAGCGCCGTGGCGCAGCTGTGGGGCTGTGCGCAGCAAGCTTCCCCGCGCCAGGCGGCGTGGCTCAACGGCGTGGCGGCGCACATGTATGAACTGGACGACACCGGCGGCTGCGATCACTCCGGAGCCGTGGTACTGCCGGCGCTGCTGGCGGCACTGCCGCTGGCAACGCAGCCGGTTAACGGACGGGAATTCCTCACCGCGATGGTGATCGGTTATGACATCGGTCGCCGCGTGCTGGAAGCCTGCGGCGGCTATGCGGCGCATAACGGCGCGGGCTGGCACTCAACCGCCAGCTGCGGCGTATTTGGCGCGGCGGCGGCCGTCAGTGCGCTGTTACGGCTGCCCGCCGCGCAGTGCGCCTCGGCACTGGGCATCGCCGCCAGCTTCAGTGGTGGCCTGTGGGGCTTTATTCATGATGGCTCACACACCAAAAAGCTGCACGCGGCGCGTGCGGCGGAAGGGGGCGTGCAGGCGGCGCTGCTGGCTCAGCGCGGCATCAGCGGACCTGCCGCGGTATTTGAGGCGCGCTGGGGCGGCTTTCTGCAAACGCTGGCTGGTGAAATGCAACAGCCCGCCGCGCTCACGGACCAACTGGGCGAGGTGTGGAAACTGGCGCGCTGTTCCATCAAGCCGTACGCCGCCTGTCGCGGTACGCATGCGGCGATCGATGCGCTGGATCAGCTGCTGCGGCAGCATGCGGTGGCAACCGGGGATATTGCACGCATTGTGGTCGGGCTCAATCCGTTCCTGCTGGAGATGTGCGGCACGCGTGAGCTCACCAGCCTCGCCGCCGCGCAAATGAGCCTGCCGTATGCGCTGACGGCGCGTGCGCTGTATGGCTCCGCGGAGCTGGCGAGTTATGACGACAGCCGTCGCCTGAGTGCGGAAGCTGCCGCGCTGATGGCGCGTATTGAGCTGGAGATTGACGACCAGCAGGGGCGCGATGATGAGCCGTGGGTCCGGCTGGAGACGGTGCAGGGCCAGCAGTGGCAGCAGCACGTCGCGGTGCCGTCCGGATCGCCGGCGAATCCGCTGAGCGACGCGGCGCTGCACGCCAAATACCGCAGCCTCGCCGCGCGCGTCTTGCCGGCGCCACAGGTGCAGCAGCTGGAAACGCTGTGTCTGACGCTGGATAACGTGGCGGATGTGCGGCAAGTCGCGGTGTTGCTGGCGACCCGGTAAAAGTGGGGCGCCAGCCCTGGCGTAATGCCGCTCGGTCAGGCCAGCGCGACCTGATGATGACGGTGCGCATAAATGCGCACCCTACAAAAGCGCGCGCTGGCCCGTAGGGTCGCCGTTTACGGTGACCTGGGATTTGCCGTTTACGGTGACCTGGGATTTACCACATCCATTGCGACCGCAATCAAACCCGTTCCGCCAGCCCTTCAATCCGCGCCATCGCCGCCCGCAACCGCGCTTCGTTGACCGGTTCGGCCATGTTCGCCATATCCGGCGCGTGGACAGACTCACGTATAATCAACGCCAGCTCGCTCTCCTCCAGCGCGGCAATCTCGGCCAGCGTCAACGGTACGCCGCAGTCGCGCGCCAGGCGCATCTCATCCACCAGCTCTTCGTCGCTGCGATCCTCCAGCGCCAGCAGGCACAAATTGCCGTAACCCACCAGCAGGCCGTGACCAAACTCGCGCGTTTTGTCGCAGAAGGTAAAGCCTTCGTAAATGGCATGCGCAGCGGCGGCGTGGGCGCCATTGCTCATCAGCGAGGTCAGACCGGCCCAGGTAAAAATCGCGTCCAGCACCTGATCAAGCGAGGTGCCGCTCTCGCCGCGCAGCACCGCTGCGTAAGCCGCCGGACCGTGCTCTGCGATCACCTCATAGCAGATCTGGCTGTGCGCCAGCGATGACAGCGCATTGCCGGTGCGCGCCGGATGGCGCGTGCTTACCGCGCGGAACTCATACCATTTAGCCAGCGTATCGCCGAGACCCGCGGCCAGCCAGCGGGCAGGGGCGGCTGCCAGCAACTCACTGTCGATGAGCACTGCCGCCGGCGCCTGTGGCAGCGGGAAAATATCAAAGAAGTTGCCGTTATCGTCGTAGCGAATGGTCAGCGGGGTCACCGCAGCGCAGGTGGCGGCAATCGTCGGGACGGTTATCACCGGCAGCCCGAGCTGTGCGCCCACCGCTTTAACCGTGTCCAGCGCCTTGCCGCCGCCCGCACCGATCAGCACTTCTGCCTGTTGTTCAACCGCTAACGCCGCCAGCCGTTCGATATGGTTAAGCGAGGTTTCGCCACCAAACCACACCGGTGCCAGCAGCGTGACGCCAGCGGCGTCGAGCTGCGTCTTTACCTGCGTCGCCACCGCCTGCATCGCGCGCTGGCCGCCAATCAGCAGTGCGCGCTGGCCCAGCCCGGCGCAGATGGTCCCCAACTGGTTAATCACACCCGCACCACGCAGCACGCGCGCCGGGAACAGCAAATTTTGTTGCGACATAGCGAAAGCTCTCTTTTTCAGGGAATGGCTGCATCATCGCCAAAGCGGCTTGCAGAAAAAATCCCTGTCAGCCGATAATCACTTCAGCGATTCGTTAACTATTGTCAGCAATCCCTGAAGGAAGGTGCGGTGCCAACCTTACCCAATCTGAAACTGCTGCAGGTGTTCGCCAGCGTGGTGGAAAACCAGGGCTATTCGCGTGCGCAGCAGGCGCTGAACATGACCACACCGGCCGTCAGCGCCTACATGAGTGAACTGGAAAGTCAGCTGGGCTTTATCCTGTGCCAGCGCGGGCGCGCAGGCTTTGCGCTGACCAGCAAAGGCGAACAGTTCTACGCCTACACCCGGGAAATGCTGGCGACCCTGAGCGGCTGGCAGTCGCAGGTGGAGACGCTGAAAAGCGCGCAGGGCGGCACGTTTGCGCTCGGCGTGGTCGATGCCACCGTCACCGACAGCACGCTGGATCTGCCGGCGGTTATCGCCCGTTTTAACCAGCGCTTTCCGGCGGTGTTTCTCACCCTCAGCGTGTGCGAGCCCAACGAACTGCAGCAGCAGGTGCTGGAAGATCGGCTCGACCTGGCCATCGGACACTTTCCGCTGCGCGCCAGCAATCTGGTGACGCTGCCGCTGTACGAGGAGCAGCAGTGGCTGTACTGCAGTCCGCAGCATGCGCTGGCACAGGGCGATGCGGATGTGCGTCGCGTGCAGCAGACCGGCATGGTAACGCGGCGCTACTGGAACCAGCAGGAGCTGAACAAGCGCGGTTTCCGCCATAGCACCGCGTCGGTGGAGAGCATTGAAGCGCAGCTGACGCTAATTCTCTCCGGGCGCTATATCGGCTTTTTGCCCGAGCATTACGCGCGCAGCCGCGAGCAGCAGGGCCAGCTGCTGCGCCTGCTGCCACACCATTTTCACTTTCGCGCGCCGTTTTCGTTCGCCTTCCGGCGCGGCCGCGCGCGCGAGCCGCTGATCCGTGCGATGCGCGAAATTCTGAATCCAGCGCGAAAAACTGAGCGCGAAAGCTGACGCTGCGGCAATACTGTGTAAAAATACAGGCCGGTTTAACCAACAGTATTCACTATGGCCCTGACAGCAGCGATAAAAAGCCAGATTGCGCAATGGTATAAGGCGCTGCAGCAGCAGGTTCCTGACTTTATCCCGCGCGCGCCGCAGCGCCAGATGATCGCCGAAGTGGCGAAGAGTCTGGCCGGTGACGAGGGTCGCCATCTGGCCATTGAGGCGCCCACCGGCGTCGGCAAAACCCTGTCTTACCTGATTCCCGGCATTGCGGTCAGCCGCGCCGAAGAGAAACGTTTAGTCATCAGCACCGCCAACGTGGCGCTGCAGGATCAGATCTTCAGCAAAGATCTGCCGCTATTAAAGAAAATCATTCCTGACCTCACCTTCACCGCGGCTTTTGGTCGCGGACGCTATGTCTGTCCGCGCAACCTGACCGCGCTGGCAGCCACGGACGATCAGCAGGGCGATCTGCTGCTGTATCTCGACGAACAGGCGGTGACCGGTTCGAAAGAGGAGCAGAAATTCTGCGCGCGGCTGGAGAAAGACCTCAGCAGCTATAAGTGGGATGGCCTGCGCGATCACAGCGACGTGGCGATTGAAGACAGCCTGTGGCAGCGCCTCTCCACTGATAAAGCGAACTGCCTGGCACACCACTGCCGCTGGTACCGCGAATGCCCGTTCTTTGTGGCGCGACGCGAAATCGAGCAGGCCGATGTGGTGGTGGCGAACCATGCGCTGGTGATGGCGGCGATGGAGAATGAGTCAGTGCTGCCGCCGGCCAAACACCTGATGCTGGTGCTGGATGAAGGGCACCATCTGCCGGAAGTGGCGCGGGATGCGCTGGAGATGAGCGCGGAGATTACGCCGGGCTGGAGCAGCCTGCAGCTCGATCTGTTTGTGCGGCTGGTGGAGACCATCATGGCGCAGTTCCGGCCGAAATCCCCGCCGCCGCTGAGCAATCCCGAGCGCCTGAAAGGACACTGTGATGAGATGCGCGAACAGCTGCAGACGCTGTGCAACGCGCTCAATCCTCTGCTGCCGCGCGACAATCAGCCTGGCGAGTTTCGCTTTGTGCTCGGTGAGCTGCCGCCAGAACTGCTGACCCTGTGCGCGCGGCTGTTTAAGCTGAGTGATGCGCTGCGTGGCCTGAGCGAAGGGCTGCTCAACGAGCTGGGCGAACAGACCGGCAAGGCCGATATCATGCGGCTGCACAAAGCCATCCTGCAGCTCAATCGCCACTTCGGCTGGTTTGAATCCATCAGCAAACTGTGGCGGCTGGCGGCGATGGAAAAAGCGTCCAACGCGCCGGTGTCGAAATGGGTGACGCGTGAAATTCGTGACGGCCAGGCGCATCTGCTGTTTCACTGCGCCGGGATTCGCGTCAGCGACCAGCTGGAAAAGCTGCTGTGGCGCAAAATCCCGCACGTGGTGGTGACCTCGGCTACGCTGCGTTCGCTTAACAGCTTTAATCGCCTGCAGGAGATGTCCGGCCTGAACCAAAAGGCCGGCGACCGCTTTGTGGCACTCGACTCGCCGTTTAATCATGTCGATCAGGGCAAGCTGATCATCCCGCAAATGCGCTATGAGCCGCTGCTGGCCAATGAAGCGGAGCACATCGCTGAGATGGCGCGCTTCTTCCGCCAGCAAATGCAGGCGCAGCAGCATAAAGGCGTGCTGGTGCTGTTTGCCAGCGGACGGGCGATGCAGCAGTTTGTCAGCCTGGTGCCGGAGCTGCGTCTGTCGATGCTGGTGCAGGGCGATCAGCCGCGTTCACGGCTGGTGGAGCTTCACCGGCAACGGGTGACCGCCGGACAAAGCAGCATTCTGGTTGGCCTGCAATCTTTTGCCGAAGGGCTCGATTTGAAAGGCGATCTGTTGTCGCAGGTGCACATCCATAAAATTGCTTTTCCGCCGGTGGACAGTCCGGTAATTTTGACCGAAGGGGAGTGGCTGAAGAGCCTCAAACGCTACCCGTTTGAAGTACAAAGTTTACCCAGCGCATCGTTTACGCTGATCCAGCAGGTCGGGCGTCTGATCCGCAGCCATCAGTGTTTTGGTGAAATCGTCATTTACGATCGCCGGCTGCTGAGCAAAACCTACGGCAGCCGCCTGCTGGCCGCGCTGCCGGTGTTTCCGATTGAACAACCGCCGGTGCCGGAAGCGGACAAACCGGCGAAGCGCAGCAAGAAATCCTGAGTATGCGGCAACAGCCGGATGCACGATTGTTGGCCGCCGGGTGACGGCGCGCCCTGGAAGCGGGAAAGTGTGATGGAACTGAATAAGATCATTAAAGAGATTGGCCGCGGCAAGAATCACGCACGCGATATCGACTTTGACACTGCCGTGGCGCTTTACAGCGCGATGCTGGCGGACGAGGTGCCGGATCTCGAACTGGGTGGCGTGCTGATTGCGCTGCGCATCAAAGGCGAAGGGGAAGCAGAGATGCGCGGCTTCTACCACGCGATGCAACAGCGCATGATGCGGCTGCAGGCCCCGGCACAGCGTCCGATGCCCATCGTCATCCCCAGCTATAACGGCGCGCGTCGCCAGGGCAACCTGACGCCGCTGCTGGCGCTGCTGCTGGTGAAGCTGGGTTTTCCGGTGTTGCTGCACGGCGTCAGCGACGACCCAACCCGCGTAACCAGCGAAGCGGTGCTGGCGGCGCTGGATATTGCGCCAGTGACCAGCGCGCAACAGGCGCAGGCGAAACTCGACGCTGGCGAGCTGGCGTTCATCACCATCGATAATTTATGTGCGCCAATGGCTAAACAGCTGGCGCTGCGCTGGCGCATGGGCGTGCGCAACAGCGCGCACACGCTGGCCAAGCTGGCGACGCCGTTTGCCGAACGCGCCGCGCTGCGGCTGGCGAGCGTGTCGCATCCGGAATATGTGCCGCGCGTGGGTAAATTCTTCCAGGATATCGATGCACCGGCCATTCTGCTGAACGGCACAGAAGGTGAAGTCTATGCCAATCCGCAGCGCTGCCCGGCGATTAATTATATTCGCGGTGCCGGCGCAGAAGCGGAAGTGTGGGTCGAGCGGCAGCCAGAGGTCGCGCTGGCGTTAGCAGAGAGCAAAGGCGCCCAGGATACCGCAGCGTGGATCCGTCAGGTGCTGGCCGGTGAACGCGCCGTGCCGCAGGCGCTGCGCCTGCAGCTGGCGTGCTGTCTGGTGGCGACCGGCGAAGCCGCAACGATGGCCGATGCCGAAACGCGGTTACAGCAGGCGGGAATTTAACCGGGCTGCCCGGCCGGCCATGCACCAGAAACCTGGGCGGTGACGGCGGTCACCGCAGCGGTTGCGCAGGGGGGCGCAGCTGAAATGGCTTGCTGAGCAGCGCCATCAGCGTTTAATCAGTACGCTCTCCACCAGCTGCTGCCAGAACGTAATACCAATCGGCAGCAGCGCATCGTTGAAATCATAGTTGGCATTGTGCAGCGGGGCTGAAGGCGTGGCACCGTCAGCGCCGAGCCAGAAATAGGCGCCGGGACAGGCTTCCAGCATGCAGGCGAAATCTTCAGACGCCATCGACGGGTTAACCTGCCAGTGCACCTGCTGTTCACCCAGCAGCTGGCATGCCACGTCACGCACCTGCTCCGCCGGGGCGACATGGTTGGCGGTAACCGGATAGCCGGGATACCAGTGAATCTCGCCGCTGACGCCAAACGGGCGCGGCAGCGTGGTGACAAAATCTTCAATCAGACCGCGCACGCGATTGCGCACGTCGGTCTGCAGACATCGCACCGTACCGCGCAGCGTGATCTGCTCCGGAATGACGTTAATGGCCTCGCCACCGTGAATCTGGGTGACGCTGACCACCGCCGACGCCAGCGGTGACAGGCGGCGCGACGGGATGGTTTGCAGCGCCAGAATCAGCTCGGCGGCGACCACCATCGGGTCGGCACCACTTTCCGGCATCGCCGCATGGCAGCTTTTGCCGTGCAGCGTAATCTCAAACGAATCCAGCGATGCCATCATCGCGCCCGGATTTACCGCCAGCGATCCCACCGGCAATCCCGGCCAGTTGTGCATCGCGTACACGGCATCCATCGGGAAGCGCTGAAACAGACCTTCCTCCACCATTTTGCGCGCACCACCAAGATTCTCTTCGGCCGGCTGAAACAGGAAATGTACCGTACCTTTGAAATTGCGCGTGGCGGCCAGCTGACAGGCTGCGGCCAGCAGTATCGCGGTGTGACCATCGTGACCGCAGGCGTGCATCACGCCAGGCCGGCTCGATTTCCACTGCGGCTCGCCTTTTTCGGTGATCGGCAGGGCATCCATATCGGCGCGCAGCCCGATGACCGGACCGGGACCATTTTCCAGCGTGCCGATCACGCCGGTGCCGGCGAGACCGCGAAACACCTGCAGTCCGGCATCGGTCAGCACCTGGGCAACCAGCTCGCTGGTCTGCTGCTCCTGGTAACCCAGTTCAGGGTGTTGATGTAACTGACGACGCCAGGTGAGGGCGTTTTCCAGCAGGACAGCAGGCAGGCTCATAAGGTAAGGCTCCATCAGCAGCGTCAGCTGCGCAATCTCCGACGCGGGAAGTTAAGTGTCCACTGTAGTGGTAAGCGTGGGGGGCGTCTATCGTGGAAAGGAATAATTTGGCTATAGGCTATAGCGGATTGGCATAAGGGGCAGTGGGCAAGGTCGGCATAAATGCCGACCCTACACAATGCACTCTTTTGGAACAATGTTACGGCTTAACAGGCCAACACGACGTTATTGTTTAGCCGGGGTAACATCCCGTAGGGTGCGCATTGATGCGCACCTGGAACTACTTCAGCATCGGCAAATTGAGACCGTGCTGCTCTGCGCAGGTCTGCGCCAGCTCGTAACCCGCATCGGCATGACGCATCACGCCGGTGGCCGGGTCGTTCCACAGCACACGACCAAGGCGCGCATCCGCTTCAGCCGTACCGTCACAGACGATCACCACACCGGAATGCTGCGAGAAGCCCATACCGACGCCGCCGCCGTGGTGCAGGCTCACCCAGGTGGCTCCGCCGGCGGTGTTCAGCAGCGCGTTCAGCAGCGGCCAGTCTGACACCGCATCCGAGCCATCCTTCATCGCCTCGGTTTCACGGTTAGGTGACGCCACCGAGCCGCAGTCGAGGTGGTCACGACCAATCACGATCGGCGCTTTCAGCTCGCCGTTGCGCACCATCTCATTGAATGCCAGCGCGGCTTTATGACGCTCGCCCAGCCCCAGCCAGCAAATACGCGCCGGCAGGCCCTGGAAGGCGATGCGCTCCTGCGCCATATCCAGCCAGCGGTGCAGGTTTTTGTGTTCCGGGAACAGCTCTTTCAGTTTGGCGTCGGTTTTATAGATATCTTCCGCATCGCCCGACAGCGCCACCCAGCGGAACGGGCCTTTACCCTGGCAGAACAGCGGACGAATATACGCCGGCACGAAGCCCGGGAAATCAAAGGCGTTTTTCACCCCTTCATCCAGCGCCACCTGACGAATGTTGTTGCCGTAATCCACGGTCGGCACACCCATGTGGTGGAAGTCGAGCATCGCCTGCACGTGCTGCGCCATGGAAGCGCGTGCCGCTTTCTCTACCGCTTTCGGATTGCTGACGCGCTCGGCTTCCCAGCGTGCCACGTCCCAGCCCACCGGCAGATAGCCATTGATCGGGTCGTGCGCGGAGGTCTGATCGGTCACGATGTCAGGCTTCATGCCGCCCGCTTTCGCGCGCTGCACCAGTTCCGGGACCAGCTCGGCCGCATTGCCCAGCAGGCCCACGGAGATCGCCTGGCCGGCTTCGGTGGCGTCTTTGATCAGCGCCAGCGCCTCATCCAGGCTGTAGGCTTTATGGTCGAGGTAGCGGGTGCGCAGACGGAAATCGATGCGCGATTCCTGGCACTCAATCGCCAGCACGCAGGCACCGGCCAGCACGCCCGCCAGCGGCTGCGCGCCGCCCATGCCGCCCAGACCGGCGGTGAGGATCCAGCGGCCCGTCAGGTCACTGTTGTAGTGCTGGCGACCGGCTTCGGCGAAGGTTTCAAAGGTACCCTGCACGATGCCCTGCGCGCCGATATAGATCCATGAACCGGCGGTCATCTGGCCATACATCATCAGCCCGGCCTTATCCAGTTCGTGGAAGTGATCCCACGTCGCCCAGTGCGGCACCAGGTTGGAGTTGGCCAGCAGTACGCGCGGCGCATCGGCATGGGTGCGGAACACACCGACCGGCTTGCCGGACTGAATCAGCAGCGTCTCTTCCGGCTGCAGCGCACGCAGCGAGCGCAGAATCTGCTCAAAGCACGCCCAGTTGCGCGCGGCTTTGCCGATTCCGCCATACACCACCAGATCCTCCGGGCGTTCGGCCACGTCAGGATCGAGGTTGTTCTGAATCATGCGGTATGCCGCTTCAATCAGCCAGTTGGCGCAGTGCAGTTCATTACCGCGCGGCGCACGGATTTCACGGGCAACAGCCTGAGTCAAAGTTTCGCTCATCATCGGTTCCTTAATTAGCAGTAGAACGCTGGCTTGGCAGCAGCGCAGTAAGGGTTTCAGGCCAGACGTAACTGCTGGCCCACAGGCGCATGGCATCAATGTCCGGCGCCAGTAAACGGTCCTGATCGAGGAAGGCGACCTGCGCACGAATGCGGCTCATCTCCTGTTCGATCGCGGCAGAACTTTGCAGCGGGCGGTGGAAGTCGATGCCCTGCGCCGCCGCCATCGCTTCAATGCCGACCACGGCAGCGGTGTTGAAGCACATCTCGCCCAGGCGGCGTGCCGCGTAGGTGGCCATCGATACGTGATCTTCCTGATTGGCTGAGGTCGGCAGGCTGTCGACGCTGCCCGGGTGCGCCAGCGATTTGTTCTCCGAGGCCAGCGCGGCAGCGGTAACCTGCGCAATCATGAAGCCCGAGTTCACGCCGCCGTCGCGCACCAGGAAGGGCGGCAGGCCGGAGAGACCGGTGTCGAGCAGCAGCGCCAGGCGGCGTTCGGAGATGGCACCGACTTCGGCAATCGCCAGCGCGATGATGTCGGCGGCAAAAGCCACCGGCTCGGCGTGGAAGTTACCGCCGGAGATCACGTCGCCGCTGTCGCTGAAGACCAGCGGGTTGTCAGAAGCGGCGTTGGCTTCAATCTGCAGCACGCGCGCGGCGTGGCTGAGGTTATCGAGACAGGCGCCCATCACCTGCGGTACGCAGCGGATCGAATAGGGATCCTGCACGCGCCCGCAGTTGCTGTGCGAACTGAGAATTTCGCTGCCTTCGAGCAGCGTCGCCACTGCAGCGGCGACGGCAATCTGCCCGTGCTGGCCGCGCGCCTGATGGATGCGTGCATCAAACGGTTTAACCGAGCCTTTAATTGCTTCCAGCGACAGCGCGCCGGCCATCAGCCCGGCAGCAAACAGATTTTCGGCTTCAAACAGCCCACGCAGCGCCAGCGCGGTAGAGACCTGGGTGCCGTTGAGC
The DNA here is from genome assembly GCF_026541005.1 of Pantoea sp. GM_Pan_4. Classification (NCBI taxonomy): domain Bacteria; kingdom Pseudomonadati; phylum Pseudomonadota; class Gammaproteobacteria; order Enterobacterales; family Erwiniaceae; genus Pantoea; species Pantoea sp. GM_Pan_4. Next base: position 946,993 of record NZ_JALNUZ010000001.1, on the reverse strand, counting down.
AACGCCAGACCCTCTTTTGGCCCCAGCACAATCGGCTGCAGGCCGACGCGAGCCAGGCCTTCGCTGGCAGGCACCAGATGGCCGTCAATGCGCACCTGGCCTTCACCGAGCAGCATCAGGGAGAGGTGCGCCAGCGGCGCCAGATCGCCGGACGCGCCAACCGATCCCTTCGCCGGGATGCACGGCATCACGCCGGCGTTGAACAGCGCCAGCAGCGCGTCAATCAGTTCCATGCGGATGCCCGAGTGGCCGCGTGCCAGGCTAATGATTTTGCTGGCGACTACCAGGCGGGTGACGTTGTCCGGCAGCAGATCGCCGAGGCCGACGCTGTGTGACAGCACCAGGTTACGCTGCAGTTCCGCCAGGCGTTCGGCGGGAATCTGCGTTTGTGCCAGCTTGCCGAAGCCGGTGTTGATGCCGTACACCACCTTGCCGGAGGCGACGATGGCGTCGACGGTTTCACGTGCGCGGTCAATATCCGCCCGCGCTTCCTCTGCCAGCTGCAGGGTCACCTTCTCCTGATAAATACGGCGTAAGGTGGCGAGGTCCACTTCACCGGGAACGAGGCGAATTGCCTGAACCGAACCTGACATAGTCTACTCCTGTCTATACAAGTGATCTGCCACGTTGTGGCGGAGCGTAAGTTGCGATGGCATCCGCCAGGGGCGCTATAAGTGTTGTGAGTGAAGCATAAGTGTCTAATCTTGTCTATACAAGTAGCAAGCGCTGTGCCAGATTGATCGTATTCTGTGAAACGTGCCGCAATGCGGGCGCGGCAACCTCCAGCCTGGTACGCTGCACCAAAAGCGGGCGGCAACTGCACCACGTAAGCAGGCTATGCACCATTGGATGTATATACATTTAGGCGGCGAGACAGTAAACTTCACACATCATTCGGAAAAGGAACAGGAAATGGCGGAGCAAACGGCAATCGCACAGCTGGCGGCAGCGATGGGGGATGAACCCGCGCCCATTTACCAGCGCGTTAAGCAGGCAATCGTCAGCCAGATCCGGGAAGGTCACTGGAAAGCCAATCAGCGGGTGCCGTCGGAGAGCGAGCTGGTCAATGAACTGGGCGTCAGCCGCATGACCATCAACCGCGCGCTGCGGGAACTCACCAGCGAAGGGTTTCTGGTGCGTATGCAGGGCGTCGGGACCTTTGTCGCGGAGATGAAGGGCTACACCGCAATGCTGGAAGTGCATAACATCGCCGATGAAATTGCCCAGCGCGGCCACACGCACAGCTGCAAAATTCTCTCGATAGGTCAGATGAAGGCCGATCCGGAACAGGCGGCGGTGCTGGGACTCTCCACCGGCCAGACGCTGTATCATTCGCTGATCGTGCACTATGAAAATGAGCTGCCGGTGCAGCTGGAAGATCGTCTGGTCAATCCGCTGGTCGCGCCTGACTACCTCAGCCAGGATTACCACAGCCTGACGCCGTACACCTATCTGATGCGCGTCGCCCCGCTGACCGCCGGTGAGCATATCGTTGAAGCGGTACTGCCGGATTTGCGCCAGCGTAAGCATCTGGCGCTGGATGAGCACGAGCCGTGCCTGCTTATCCGTCGCCAGACGTGGAGCGACAACAAAATCGTTACCTATGCGCGCCTGCTCTATCCAGGCTCACGCTACAAATTGCTGGGCCGCTTCAGGGGACACGGCTAAGCGCGATAAACAGCAGGCTGGCCTCTGCCGTTTGCGGCACCAGCTGCTGCTGCTCCTGCAGCCACCACATTCCCTGCTGCGCCTGCAGCGTCTCGCCCGCACTGCTGTGCCATGTACCGGCCAGCACATACGCCACGCCATGCAGGCTGCTGACCGTCTGCTGCTCCACGCTTACCGCCGCGCGCCAGGCGTCGCGCCGCGTCATGATGTTAAAGTCCTGACAGCTGCCGCTGACCTGCGCCTCTATCGCCCATTCGCCGGGAAAGGCCCACGGCTGATGGGGCAGCAACGGCTGTTCGGCCTGTTCACAGCGCAGCAGCACGCTATCGCCCTGAAGCAGGGTAATTACCCGATCGACGCCGGGGAAGGGCGAGAACGGCCCGTCGGCGTCGATGGTGGCGATGCTGGCGCGCCACTGGAACTCTGCTGCGCCCGGCGGATAGCTGATAATTTCGCGCGTTTCCCCACCGCCGTTGCGCCAGCGGCTGACCGGCAGCTGCGCGTAGTCAAAGCGCGCGATCATTGCAGTGCCCGCATTGCCCGGGCGAAGCCAGCGGCGGCCGCTTCTTCCGCCGCGTGGTGGCCTTGCTGAATCACCGGCTGTCCGGCAACAAACACGTCTCGAATTTGCTGGCTGCTGCCGGCAAACAGCCAGCGATTGATCAGCGCGGCGGAGCTGACGCTGGCCAGCAGCGCATCCTCCTCCAGCACCAGCCAGTCGGCGCGTTTGCCCACCGCCAGCTCACCGCTGGCAATGCCACAGGCCTGCGCGCCGCCCTGCGCCGCCTGCTGCCACAGCAGATCGCCGACCGAAGGTTGATCGGTTAGCGTGATGCGGTTGCGGCGACGATCGCGCAGCCGCTGGCCATACTCCAGCCAGCGCAGCTCCTCCAGCGCACTGAGCGAAACGTGGCTGTCAGAGCCAATGCCCCAGCGTCCGCCGCGCCCGATGTACTCCACCGCCGGGAAGATGCCGTCGCCGAGATTGGCCTCGGTGGTGGGACACAGACCGGCAATCGCGCCGCTGTCCGCCATGCGCGCGATCTCCTGCTGATCGAGATGGGTGGCGTGAATCAGGCACCAGCGTGCATCAACGGCAAAGCGGTTATACAGCCACGCCACCGGCCGTTCGCCGCTCCATGCCAGACTGTCATTAACCTCTTTTTCCTGCTCGGCAACGTGAATGTGCACCGGCAGATGCGCAGCGCTGGCGGCCAGCACCTCATGCATCTGGGCTTCGCTTACCGCGCGCAGCGAGTGGAAACACAGGCCGTGGTTGATCAGCGGCTGCTGCGCGCTCCACTGCGCGACGCGCTGCTGCTGTTGCAGATAGGCATCGGTGTGCTGAATGAAGCGTCGCTGACCGTCGCTGGCCGGCTGCGCACCGAAGCCGCTGTAGCTGTACAGCACCGGCAGCAGCGTCTGGCCGATACCGGCAGTGCGTGCCGCCTGCATCAGCTGGTGCAGCATCGCATCGTCGGCATAGGGCTGGCCGTGCGGATCGTGATGCAGATAGTGAAATTCCGCCACCTGGCTGTAGCCGCCCTTGAGCATATCAATGTAGAGATGGGTGGCGATGGCACCGACCTGCTCAGGCGACAGGCGCTGCACCATGCGGTACATCAGATCGCGCCACGTCCAGAAGCTGTCCTGCGGATCGCCTGCCACTTCCGCCAGCCCGGCCATGGCGCGCTGGAAGGCATGGGAATGCAGGTTGGCCATCGCCGGAATCACCGGGCCGGCCAGGCGCACGGCGTCACCGGGCGTACTGTCGGCGGTAAGGGCGCGAATAAATCCCTGATCGTCGGTTGCGATCAGCACGTTTTCCTGCCAGCCGTCGGCCAGCCGTGCGCGTGGGGCAAAATAAACTGCCATGGTTGATCCTCAATGGCGGAAAGTTGTATATACATATACATACTTTGAGGCGCAGTGTAAATCGCCAGACAAAAGGGGAGTGGGATGGCAAGTAAACAGATCGACAGCCTGTGGCTGGGGGCCGATGTGGTCACCATGCGTGACGGTCGCTATAACCTGATTGAGGATGGCGCCGTGGCGGTGGATAACGGCGAGCTGGTGTGGGTCGGCCCGCGCAGCGCGTTACCGGACTTTGCCCCGCGCCGGCAGCAGCAGTTTGACGGCGGCATCATTACGCCCGGTCTGGTGGATTGCCACACGCATCTGGTGTTTGGCGGCGATCGCAGCCAGGAGTTCGAACAGCGGCTCAACGGCGTGAGCTACGCGGAGATCGCCGCGCAGGGCGGCGGCATCCTGTCGACGGTGCGCGCCACGCGCGCGGCCAGCCAGCAGCAGCTGGTCGACTCGGCACGCTGGCGGCTCGATCGCCTGCTGGCTGAGGGCGTGACCACGGTGGAGATTAAATCCGGTTACGGGCTGGATGAAGAGAGCGAGCTTACTCTGCTGCGCGCTATCCGCGAGCTGGCGCAGTCGGTGCCTGCCGATGTGCAGGCCACCTGCCTGGCGGCGCACGGCTTCCCGCCAGAGTTCAGGGATAACCCGCAGGGCTGGATCGATATTATCTGCCAGCGCCTGTTGCCGCGGGTGAAAGCGGAGGGGCTGGCGGATGCGGTCGACGCGTTTTGCGAACACCTGGCGCTGTCACCGCAGCAGGTGAGCGCGGTATTTGATGCCGCCACAGCGCTCGGCCTGCCGGTAAAGCTGCACGCTGAACAGTTGTCGGCACTCGGCGGTGCCGCACTGGCGGCGCGCTATGGTGCGCTCTCTGCCGATCACCTCGAATATGCCACTGAACAGGATGCGCGCGCGATGGCGGAGCATGGCACGGTGGCGGTACTGCTGCCCGGAGCGTTCTATCTGCTGCGCGAGACGCAGCGTCCGCCGGTCGAACTGTTCCGCCAGCACGGCGTGCCGATGGCGCTGGCCAGCGATGCCAATCCGGGCACGTCACCGGCGCTGTCGCTGCGGCTGATGCTGAACATGGGCTGTACGCTGTTTGGCCTGACGCCGGAGGAAGCGCTGGCCGGCGTCACGCTGTGGGGCGCGAAGGCGCTTGGCCTGCAGGCCACGCACGGCTCGCTGGAGCCAGGCAAAGTAGCCAATTTTGTCCACTGGCCGCTGGCTCGCCCGGCTGAGCTGGTTTACTGGCTGGGCGGCGAACTGCCGTGCCAGGTTATCTATCGTGGAGAAGCGCAATGACCCCTTTTCATTTCACCGCCGGTAAGCTGCCGCTGCTGGTCAGTATTCCGCATGCCGGTACCCAACTGACGCCGGAGGTTGACGCCGGGCTGAGCGAGGCCGCGCGCGGCCTGCCGGATACCGACTGGCATATTCCGCTGCTGTACGACTTTGTGCGCGACCTCGGTGCCAGCGTGCTGATTGGGCACTACTCGCGCTTCGTGATCGATCTCAACCGTCCGCCGGACAACCAGCCGCTGTACAGCACGGCCACCACCGGGCTCTATCCGGAGACGCTGTTTGATGGCACGCCGACCTTCAAACCCGGCATGACGCCGGACAGCGCGGCGCGCCAGCGCTATCTCGAGACTATCTGGCAACCCTATCATCAGCAGATTCAGCAGGAGCTGGCGCGGTTAAAAGCCGAACATGGCTATGCGCTGCTGTTTGATGCGCACTCCATCGCTTCGGTGATTCCGCGCCTGTTCGACGGCCAGCTGCCGGACCTGAACATCGGCACCAACGATGGCGCCAGCTGTTCGGCGGCCAGCATCGCGGCGATTGAGCAGGTGTGCGCCGCGCAAAGCGACTACAGCTGGGTGGTGAATGGACGCTTCAAAGGCGGCTACATCACGCGCGCTTACGGCCAGCCAGCGCAGGGCGTGCAGGCGGTGCAGCTGGAGCTGGCGCAGCTGAATTACATGGATGAGGCGCCGCCGTTTGCCTGGCAGCAGGATCGCGCCACGCGGTTGCAGCACGTGCTGAAGCCGCTGCTGCAGGCGTTTCTGCAGGCGGGGAAAGCCGTTTAATTGATGCGGGTCGCCATCACGGTGACCCCGTTTCTCATGTGGCGGATGTACAACCGCTGCCTCACTCCCCAATGCTGTGCAACCCCTGCCCTGAAAGTGTGCACGACGCGGTCCGCCTGACGCCGATCCCCTCCGTTTACCGTCTTTGCCGATCTGGCACAGCCCTTGCTAGCTTGTATGTACAAGTAAAGACCGCGCGGCAATGATGACTATTTATTCTGGCTGGCTCACAAAAAGCTTATGCCGACAATGATCTGCCACAAGCTAACTTGTATATACATGAAATGTCATTTGCGCTGTATCAGCCAACAGAGACAGCCAGATTTGTTAACCACCAGGAGAAGACGTATGACACACCGTGCCCCGTTTCGCCGTTTTTGCCTTACCACGCTGTTTGCCAGCCTGATGCTGGCCGGCGTGTCTGCCGAGGCTAAAGAGTGGAAATCCATCACCATCGCCACTGAAGGCAGCTATGAGCCGTGGAACCTGACGCTGCCGGGCGGCAAGCTGGGCGGCTTCGAACCTGAACTGATGGAAGATCTCTGCAAACGCATGAGCATTCAGTGCAAGCTGGTGGTGCAGAACTGGGACGGGATGATTGCCGGACTAAACGCCGGGAAATATGACGTCATCATGGATGCGATTGTGATTACGCCGGACCGGAAAAAAGTGGTCAACTTCACCACGCCGTACGCGTCAACGCCGGCGACCTTCATCACCAGCAAAGATAACCCGCTGCTGCCGGCCGATAAGAACATCATCAAACTGCACGACGACGAGGCTGCCATCAATGCGGCCATCGCCCCGCTGAAGGCGGCGCTCAAGGGCAAAACCATCGGCATTGCCTCCGGCACCGTGTATACGCCGTTTATCGATAAATACTTCAAAGACGTGGCCGACGTGCGCGAATACACCGCTTCGGCGGATGCGATTCTCGATCTGCAGGCGGGCCGCATTGATGCGGTGTTTGATGACGTGACCTTCGCGCAGTCGATGCTGGCGCGTAAAGAGAACAGCAACCTGACGTTCAGCGGCCCGCAGCTGGGCGGTCCGATCTGGGGGGAAGGCGAAGCGATGGGCGTGCGCATGGCTGATAACGACCTGAAGGCCAAACTCGATGCCGCCATTCACGCTGCGCTGGCGGACGGCACGGTGAAAAAGCTGAGCGAGAAGTGGTTTAAAACTGACGTAACGCCGTAAGTGAGGTGAAAGATGATGAGCCTGCTGAGTTTTGGTGCAGATGGCTGGGGGCGCCTGATTCTGAGCGCCGCCGGTACCACGCTGCTGCTGTCGCTGGCGGCGCTGATGATTGGCGCCGTGGTCGGTTCCGGCGTGGCGGCGGCGAAACTCTCGCACCAGCGCTGGTTGCGCTGGCTGGGTGAAAGCTATTCGGTGGTGTTTCGCGGCATCCCGGAACTGCTGGTGATCTACCTGTTCTACTTCGGTGGATCGGGGTTGATCACGCTGGTCGGCCAGCTGTTTGGTGCAGACGGCTTTATTGAAGCGCCGCCGTTCCTGATTGGCGCGCTGGCTATCGGGCTCATCTCCGGATCCTATCAGGGTGAAGTGTATCGCGCTGCGCGCCTGGCGCTGGCCAAGGGTGAAGTCGAAGCAGCGGTAGCCATCGGGATGCCGCGCTGGCGTATCGCCCAGCGTATCCTCGTCCCGCAGATTGTGCGCTACGCGCTGCCGGGGATGTCCAACGTCTGGCAGATGAGCCTGAAAGATTCGGCGCTGGTATCAGTGACCGGCATCGTCGAGCTGATGCGCGCCAGCCAGGTGGCGGCCGGGTCAACGCGCGATTACTTCACCTTTTACCTGATTGGCGGTGGCTGCTATCTGCTGCTGACACTGCTGTCGAACCATGCGTTTCGCCGCGCGGAATCGCGCCTCGGCCGCGCATGGCAAAGTCGCACTGCGGCACAGCACTAAGGAGCAGCAGCATGATCGACTTCGCTTTTCTTGCCGACACTTTTCTTAAGCTGAGCGCGGCGCTGCCGGTGACGCTCGGGCTGTTTATCAGCGCCTTTGTCTGCGGCGGGCTGCTGGCGCTGGGCATTCTGGCGCTGCGCATGAGCCACTGGCGGCTGCTGAGCGGTTTTGCCTGCGGCTATATTCTGGTGTTTCGCGGCTCGCCGCTGCTGATTCAGCTGTTTCTCATCTACTACGGGCTCGGCCAGTTTGGCGTGATTCGCCACAGCTTCGTCTGGCCGTTTCTGCGCGAGCCGTTTATCTGCGCGGTGCTGGCGCTGTCGCTGTGTACCGCCGCTTACACCGCTGAGATCCTGCGCGGTGCGCTGCTGGCGGTGCCGGCAGGTCAGGTCGAAGCCGGGCTGGCCTGCGGCATGTCACGCTGGCTGCTGCTGCGCCGCATCATCGCGCCGATCATGCTGCGCTATGCGCTACCGGCGTACTCCACCGAGGCGATTCTGCTGGTGAAATCCACCTCGCTCGCCAGCCTGGTCACGGTGTGGGATGTTACCGGCGTGGCGCAGCAGATCATCCAGCGCACCTATCGCACCATGGAGGTGTTTGTCTGCGCTGCGGCGATCTACCTGATTCTCAACTTTATTATCGTCCAGCTGTACGCGCTGTTAGAGCGCCGTCTGACCCCGGTGCACCGCGCTGAAAAAAAGCCGCTGCCCGCCGTTAAACCGCTTGCCGGAGAGTAATATGCATTCCACTTCACCAGTCACCTTGTCTGCCACTGATATCCATAAATCCTTTGGCGCTATGGAGGTGCTCAAAGGCATCTCGCTGCAGGCGCATCAGGGCGATGTTATTTCAATTCTCGGTGCCAGCGGCTCGGGCAAAAGTACCTTGCTGCGCTGCATCAATCTGCTGGAGACGCCGGATGCCGGCGTGGTGAGCGTCGGCGGCGAAACCATTGAAATGAAGCGCCACGCGCGCGGTCATCAGCTGGCGGCGAATCCTAAGCAGATTGAACGCCTGCGCTCGCGGCTGGGCATGGTGTTTCAAAGCTTCAATCTGTGGTCGCACATGACGGTGCTGCAGAACGTGATTGAAGGTCCGCACTATGTGCTGAAGCGCGACAAAAAAAGTTGTATCGCCCAGGCAGAGCAGTTGCTGGATCGCGTCGGGCTGCTTAACCGCAAGGATTTTTATCCGGCGCAGCTCTCCGGCGGCCAGCAGCAGCGTGTGGCAATTGCCCGTGCGCTGGCGATGGATCCGGAAGTGATGCTGTTTGATGAGCCAACCTCGGCGCTCGACCCGGAACTGGTCGGCGAGGTGCTCAAAGTGATGCGCAGCCTGGCGGAAGAGGGGCGCACCATGCTGGTGGTGACGCACGAGATGGGCTTCGCGCGCAACGTCTCTAATCGCGTGGTGTTTATGCATCAGGGCAACATTGATTGCGAGGGCACGCCGGAAGCGATGTTTGGCGCCAGCGGTTCATCGCGCTTTAAGCAGTTTATCTCCAGCCATCAGAGCCATCACGCGGAGCAGCCAGTATGACCGTCGTCTGGGGCGATGCGCCGCTGACCTGGCAGGCGCTAGTACAGGTAGCGCGACATAACGCCGAACTGACGCTGAGCGCCGCCGCCTGGCAGCGCATTGCGCGCGGTCGCGAGATCGTCGAACAGATCGTTGCCAGCGGCCAGATTGCCTATGGCATCAACACCGGGCTGGGGGCGCTGTGTAACATCACGCTGCCGGAAGACCAGCTCAGCCAGCTGTCACGCAATACGTTGCTGAGCCACGCCTGCGGCGTCGGTCCGCTGCTGACGCGCGAGCAGACGCGCGCCATTCTGTGTGCGGCCATCGCCAATTACAGCCACGGCAAATCCGGCGTTTCGGTGGCGCTGGTGCAGCATCTGCTGGCGCTGCTCAATCAGCAGATCACGCCGCAGGTGCCGTCGCAGGGTTCGGTCGGTTATCTCACCCACATGGCGCATATCGGGCTGGCGCTGATTGGCGTGGGCGACGTTGAGTACCAGCAACAGGTGATGCCGGCGGAGCAGGCGCTGCGGCTGGCCGGTTTACAGCCGTATCGCCCCGGTGCCAAAGAGGGCCTGAGCCTGGTCAACGGTACGCCGTGCATGACCGGGCTGAGCTGTCTGGCGCTGGACGATGCGGCGCGGCTGCTGGATTGTGCGGATGTCACCGGCGCGATGAGCTTCGAAGCGCTGCGCGGTCAGCTGGCGGCGTTTGATGCCGAGGTGATTGCACTAAAAGCCAGCCCCGGCATGCAGCACAGCGGCCAGCGTCTGCGTGTGCTGCTGAGCGACAGTCCGCTGCTGGCGGCGAGCTGCGGCATACGCACCCAGGATGCGCTCAGCCTGCGTTCGATGCCGCAGGTGCACGGCGCCAGCCGCGATCAGTTCGCTCACGCGGCGCGTCAGGTTGAGATCGAACTGAACGCATGCACCGATAATCCGCTGGTACTGGGCACGCCGGATAACTGGCGCGTGGTGTCGCAGGCCAATCCGCACGGCGAATCGGTTGCCATGGCGGCCGATCTGCTGGCGATTGCCATGGCGGAGATTGGCAGCATTGCCGAGCGCCGGCTGGATCGGCTGGTCAATCCGCTGGTCAGCGGGCTGCCGCCGTTTCTGGTGGCGCAGCCGGGCGTTAACTCCGGCATGATGATCGCGCAATACGTGGCGGCTTCCCTGTGCGCGGAGAATCGTCAGCTGGCGCAGCCGGCGGTGCTGGACAATTACGTCACCTCGGGACTGCAGGAGGATCACCTCAGCCTCGGTACCGGCGCGGCGCTCAAGCTGCTCAGACTGCTGAATAACCTCTGGCAGGTGCTGGCGATTGAGTACCTGCTGGCGGCACAGGCACTGGATTTTCACGGTGAGGCGCAGCTGGCCAGCGGCACGGGACGGGCGCTACGCGCGCTGCGCGCTGAGGTTGCTACCTGGCAGGAGGATCGCTGGCTGGCACCGGAGATAGCCCGGGCGGTGAAGGTGTTACAGACGCTGGCCTGCTAGCGGCGCAATGTGTCGCGCCGCCAGTGTCCTGATTTAACCGCGGCGCGCGTCCGGGCGCACCAGATCAAAACGCTGATCTTCGCTGATCGCGTAATAGGCGGAAGGACCGCCGGCGCGCAGAATCGGCTGCGCTTTGGCGGTCTGGTAGATGCCGTTCTCCAGCAGCGCTTCATCGATATGAATCGCCACCGCTTCGCCCAGTACCAGCCAGCTCTCCAGCTCGCCTCCCTGTGCATCCTGCAGGCGAATCAGCTGCGTCAGGCGACACTCAAAGTTGACCGGGCTTTCTGCCACCATGCTGACGTTAACGTGGGAAGCGGCCAGCGGCGTCAGGCCGGCGAGGGCAAACTCGTCGTGATCGGGCGGTACCGAGGCGGAACTCTCATTCATGGCTTCTGCCAGCGGACGCGTCGCCAGGTTCCAGACAAACTCGCCGGTTTCACTGATATTCTGCACGCTGTCTTTCCAGCCGCTGCTGGCAAAACCAATGATTGGCGGATGGTAGTTAAAACAGTTAAAGAAACTATAGGGCGCCAGATTGCGCTGGCCGCTGGCGCTTTGCGAGCTGACCCAGCCAATCGGGCGCGGGCCGACGATGGCATTGAGCGGATCGTGAGGCAGACCGTGTCCACTGCGTGGCTGATAAGTGTAACGTTGACGCATTTGCGCTCCTGATTCGTCCTGGATACTGCGTGTTCCGGCGGCGCTGGCGGCTGGACGCAGTATTGCGGATGCAGTTTTAGGGAGAATAGATTTAAATTCGTTGCACTAAATTTTCCTGGCGGATTGTGCGCTGCCGTCATCCAGCGTATCTTACGCGCGCATTAATGTCCGGAGAATCTATGAACAAGCCTGCCGCTACCGCGCTCTTTCATCCGCGTAACCGCCATCAGGGCCGTTATGATTTTGCTGCCCTGACTGCCGCGCATCCGCCGCTGGCGGACAAAGTGCGCCCCAATGGTTACGGTGAGCTGTCGGTCGATTTCGCCGATCCGCACGCGGTGCTGCTGCTGAATCAGGCGCTGCTGAAACTGTTTTATAACCTGAACTGGCAGCTGCCGGAAGGCTATCTGACGCCGCCGGTACCAGGCCGCGCTGACTATATCCATGCGCTGGCGGATCTGCTGGCCAGCGATAACGGTGGCGTGCTGCCGCGCGATCTCGACGTGATGGATATTGGCTGCGGTGCCAACTGCATCTATCCGCTGATCGGTCACGCGGAGTATGGCTGGCGCTTTACCGGCACCGACATCAGCGCGGACGCCGTTAACGCCGCCAGTCAGATTGTGGCCAGCAATCCCGGCCTGCAGCGCGCCATTCGCCTGCGCCGTCAGAAGCAGGAGAGCGCGATTTTTGCTGGCGTGGTGCACAAGAATGAACGTTATCACGCGGTACTGTGTAATCCACCGTTCCACGCCTCGGCGGCCGATGCGGCGGCCGGCAGCCAGCGTAAAGTGCGCAATCTCGGCCTGAGCAGGCAGGCGCCGCTCAACTTCGGCGGTCAGCATAACGAGCTGTGGTGCGACGGCGGTGAGCGAGCGTTTATCGGCCGGATGATCGATGAAAGCGTCGCGTTAGGCGATCGCATCGTCTGGTTTACCTCGCTAGTGTCGCGCAAAGAGCATCTGCCCGAGCTGCGCGATCGGCTGAAGGCGCAGGATGCTTATCAGGTACGCATCGTCGACATGGCGCAGGGCCAGAAGCAGAGCCGCTTTATCGCCTGGACATTTTTACCGCCCGCCACGCGCGCGCAGCGGCTGGCACGCTAAGCGCTGCTCAGGTAAAAAAAAAGCCGCTACGGGGATCCGCAGCGGCTTTGTTGTTTTTATGCTGTCTTAAGAGACGTGCTGCAGGAACTCACGCAGACGGTCGCTCGGCGGATTAGTGATCAGATCGTCCGGATTGCCATCTTCCGCGATGGTACCTTTATCGATAAAGATCAGGCGCGACGCCACTTTCTGTGCGAAGCCCACTTCATGGGTCACGATCACCATGGTCATGCCTTCTTCCGCCAGATCCTGCATCACTTTCAGCACTTCGTGACGCAGCTCGGGATCGAGTGCCGAGGTAGGCTCATCGAATAGCATCATCTTCGGCTTCACCGCCAGCGCACGGGCAATCGCCACGCGCTGCTGCTGGCCGCCGGACAGCTCAGAAGGGAAGTGGTGCGCACGCTCGGCGAGGCCGACCTTGCCCAGCAGCTCACGCGCCAGTTTGTGTGCGGCGTCTTTCTTCGCCCCGCGCACGCGGATCGGACCAAAGGCCACGTTGTCCAGCGCGCTCATCTGCGGGAACAGATGGAACTGCTGGAACACCATACCGGCTTCCTGACGGATCAGGCGTTCATCCACTTTCGGATCGTTAACCTTCATGCCATCGACAATCAGTTCGCCGCTGCTGATCTCTTCCAGCTTGTTGATGCAGCGCAGCAGGGTAGATTTACCGGAGCCGGACGGCCCGATGATCACCACCACTTCACCCTGATTAATTTTCAGGTTGATGTCGTGCAGTACCTGAGTCTGGCCGAAGTTTTTCGAGACGTTTTTAAATTCAATCACAGGATTTTCACCCTTTTCTCAATACGGCGCAGCACAAAGCTCAACACCAGCGTAATAACCAGGTAAATGATGGCAACGGCGCTCCAGATCTCCAGCGCGCGGAAGTTACCGGCGATGATCTCCTGGCCCTGACGGGTCAGTTCCGCCACGCCAATCACGATGAACAGCGAGGTGTCTTTGATGCTGACGATCCACTGGTTACCCAGCGGCGGCAGCATGCGGCGCAGCGCCAGCGGCATGATTACGTAGCGCAGCGTTTCGCGGCGCGACAGGCCAAGCGCCAGGCCGGCTTCACGGAAACCTTTGTTAATCGACAGCACCGCACCGCGGGTAATCTCCGCAATGTAGGCACCGGAGTTGATCATGATGGTCACGACGGCGGCGGTGAACGGGTCGATGCGCAGGTCCGGGAAGGCCATCGGCAGGGCGAAGTAGATGAACATCACCTGCACCACGATCGGCGTGCCGCGAATCAGTTCAATGAACACTAACGCGATGTTGTTGGTGATCCAGCCGCCGTAGGCGCGGGCGAAACCGGCTACGAGGCCGATAACCAGGCCGCCAATCAGGCCGAGGATCGAGATAAGCAGGGTCATTTTGGCGCCTTCGATCAGGATCGGTAAGGCGGGCCAGATGACGCTCCAGTCAAACTCCATGGTGTGACTCCAGAATCTGTTGCAGTGGAAATGTAAAAAGCAGGGAGAACCAAGCTCCCTGCTGATAAAAAGGCGTCAGGCCTGAATTATTTAGGTTCGCTGCCGAACCATTTTTTATAGATAGTGTTGTAGGTACCGTTGTCGTGCAGGGTTTTCAGCGCGCCATTCACTTTCTCACGCAGGTCGTCGCTGCCTTTCGGGAAAGCGATACCATACTGCTGCGCTTCGATGGAGTCACCGACGGCTTTGAAACGGCCTTTGCCAGCGGTGTGGATGAAGTACAGGATGTTTGGCGTGTCGTGCAGCACGGCGTCAGCACGGTTAGTGCCTAACTCCATGTACGCGTTATCGATGTTCGGGAACTGGCGCAGGTCTTTAGTTTTGATATGCGCTTTGGCGTAATCCACCGAACCGGTGCCGCTTTTCACTGCGACCACTTTACCGTTCAGATCGTCGATGCCTTTGATGTCGTTTTCGTTGTTACGCACCATCACCAGCAGGCCGCTTTTGTAGTAGCCGTCAGAGAATTCGATGGCTTTTTTACGTTCTTCGGTAATGGTGATGCCGGCCAGCGCCAGGTCAACGTTTTTGGTTTGCAGCGCCGGAATGATGCCGCTGAAATCCATCGGCTTCAGGGTGTAATCCAGCTTCAGCTGTTTAGCGATAGCGTCCCACAGGTCGATATCAAAGCCGACGTACTTGTCGCCCTGTTTAAATTCAAACGGAACGAAGGCGGTGTCGGTAGCGACTACCAGTTTTTTGTCTGCTGCAGTGGAGGAAAGCGAGAAGGCCAGCGCCAGCGCGGCCACGGAGACTTTAATCAACGACTTCATCATTTTTTTCCTTATTACCCGTCAGGCCTGGTGGCCTGATGTACGGCTCATCATATGAAAAAATTATGCCAACTTTTCTCAAACGCGAAAATCAACAGAATGCCGGGGCAGGCTGACACGATTCTGCACGTCGGGAAAAGTTTGCACCAGAATGAATCACCAAAATGGTGCATTGTGCTGTGGTGGTGCAGGCACAGTGTGCATCAGAGTGATAATAAGGGAAAGAAAGGATTAAGGAATTGTTAACGGCGTCAAAAAAGCCGGGCGGGTAGCAGGCATAAAAAAGGCGGGATAACCCGCCTGTCTGAGCATTACTCGATATTTGATTCGATAAACCACAGGAACTTATCAAGGTCACGCGATGCGGCAGTAAAGATATCGGCCGTATCTTCGTCTTTCACTTCACTGATGGCTTTGCGTGTATCGTTAGCCACCACAGCATAACGGTCGGCCAGCGCTTTCAGGTGATCCTGTACGCTGTGAATGTTCAGCGGGTAGCTTTTCAGCGGTGACTTGTCGTTAACCACCTGCGTGGTGCCCAGCGCCACGCCGCCCAGCTGCACCACACGTTCTGCGATGGTATCCTGGTGGTCGGTAATCGCGGTGCGGAAGCCGTCCAGCATTTCATGTACACCGATAAAGTTTGCGCCGCGCATATTCCAGTGCGCCTGCTTGGTGATCAGCGACAGGTCAATAAATTCCACGACCAGACGGTTGAGCACCTCGATGGTAGCTTTCTTCTCGCTATCAGCCACGTCATTGCGGGTATAAATCAGATCGGAAGATTTTGTTTTAACCAGTTTTGCGGTACTCATCATTAATGTCCTCTTATTGATGGTTGTCCTAATCAAGCACGGGAATAAGTATAGCAGCAGTTTTTCACTCTGCAGGATTGATTAAATCAATGACAGGAATAGCTAAAGCTTAATGTTAAGTTGTGAAAATAACGATTTTATTAAAATTAATTAAAATCAGTGGCTTAGGGTGTGTGTTAATTATTCTTCTATCATGTTGCAAAATAATAACAGCTTACCGTGCGGCTATTTAAGAAATGATAATGAGAATGTGTCTATATACAGCCGGTTAAATAACCGGCTGACCTGTACGGCTTATTGCGGCGTGTTGATATCCACTTCATTTATATGTGCCGCTTTCTGTTTCATGGTGAGCGTCGAGCCGGCAGATGCGGCGATAATCGCCAGCAGCGCCAGCCATTGCTGCAGCGTCAGCAGCTCGCCGAGGAACAGCATGCCGGAGAGCGCCGCCATCGCCGGTTCCAGACTCATCAGCGTGCCGAAAATGCGCGCCGGCAGACGCGTCAGCGCCATCATTTCCAGCGAGTAAGGAATGGCGCTGGAGAGCAGGGCGATGAGCAACGCCAGCGGCAGAATTTCCCACTGCCAGATACCGGGTGCGGCAAAGGTCAGACCGAGCGGCACAAAAATCACTGAGGCGATCAGCGAGCCCATTGCCACCGTGGCCGGGCCGTGTTCGGCGCCTGCCCGCTGGCCCGCCAGAATATAGACCGCCCAGCAGGCGCCGGCACCCACGGCCAGCAGCGCGCCGGTGGGATCAATATGGCTCAGGCCATGACCAATCGGCAGCAGGAACCACAGGCCGGTGACCGCCAGCAGCACCCAGAGAAAATCCAGCGGACGGCGTGCGCCGGCCAGCGCCAGCGTCAGCGGGCCGAGAAACTCCAGCCCCACCGCTACGCCCAGCGGCACGGTGCGGATCGAGAGATAGAACAGGTAATTCATGCAGCCCAGCGCCAGTCCATACATCAGCAGCGGTTTGCGCTGCTTTGCACTGAAGCGCAGGCGCCAGGGTTTGAAAATCGCGCACAGGATGAGCGTGCCCAGTCCCAGACGCAGCGCGGTAATGCCAGGCGCACCGACGGTGGGAAACAGCGATTTCGCCAGCGACGCGCCGCCCTGCAGCGACAGCATGGCGATCAGTAATACGGCAACCGGCAGCACTACCGGCGCCAGTTTGGGGTGGGAAAGAGGTGCAGACATCCTGTGATCAATTCCTGTGATGATGAATAACCAGGCAACGGGCAGCCAGTGTAAAGCAATCGGCGGGAAATAAGGAGGCGGCTGAGGCAATGATGCGGGGTTTCTGTCGCCGCTTTTTTATCGGGCGCGGCCGCCTCGCATTATCCTGGCGTCAGTGACGCCTCATTGACACCGCTTTTCGGGCGAAATTTCCAGCGAATAAAGCGCGACGGCGGAAAAAATGCACCAGCGACTGGCTGAAAAAACACCGTTTTCAGGGCCATTTCCGTAAAGAAATGTCAGGTTAGTTTAGGAATTTACTTAAACCGATAATTTTCTGTGCGCAGGATTATTGCAGAAAGATGATGCTTTTTATAAGAAAAATGAATGACATAGGAAAGTTCATTAACTTTCTGTTACACCAAACAATCTGTTAGACAACAAAATGCGGGCAGAGTTTCTTGCTAAGTTTTGTTATATTTTTAGCGTTGTCAGGAGAGAAGTATATTCACATTTGAGGTGGTTATGAAAAAAATTGCATGTCTTTCAGCACTGGCTTGTGTACTGGCAGTTTCCGCTGGTTCCGCCATGGCACAGAGCACCGTTTCTGCCGGCTACGCGCAGAGCGACTATCAGGGCGTTGCTAACAAAGCTAACGGCTTCAACCTGAAATACCGCTACGAAGACGGTTCTAACCCACTGGGTTGGATCGGTTCTTTCACCTACACCGAAAAAGATCGCACTGAAGATGGCGTGTACAACAAAGGTCAGTACTACGGCATCACCGGTGGTCCGGCTTACCGTCTGAACGACTGGGCCAGCATCTACGGCGTAGTAGGTATCGGCTACGGCAAATACCAGCAGAACCAGACTGCCGGTCAGTCTAAAACCGACAGCAGCGACGTAGGCTTCTCTTACGGCGCAGGTATGCAGTTCAACCCAATCCAGAACGTTGCTCTGGACGTGGGCTACGAGCAGAGCCGCATCCGTAACGTCGACGTGGGCACCTGGATTGCTGGCGTAGGTTACAGCTTCTAAGTTTTTGCTTAGACCAGAGTTGCACAGAAACGGCCCTTTACGGGCCGTTTTTTTATGCCTGAAAACACTGCCGTGAAGGGCGTTTTTCGCAGGCAAAATAAAACCCGCTGCAGGCAGCGGGTCAGACTGTGAAGCCCTGAGGAAACTCAGCCGCGCCAGATCAGATTCGGGCAGGGCTGTGCGGCGATTTTTTTGCCGGTCAGTTTCTCAAGCAGCATCAGGCGCAGGGCAAAAGGCGAGCGGCTAAACAGACACAACAGCGACTTCAGCTCAAAAGCCGGTTTGCTTTGTACGGTCTGGAAGCATTTGCCGCAGTCGAGGCAGCTTTTCATCGTGCTCATCTTTACCTCCTGGAAAACGGGTAACTCAACAGTAAGCACAGCCCTGCAATAAACAGCAGGAAAAGGAGCAGCAACAGCCAGGGTTCGTCCATCGTTGCCTCCTTTGTAGGCTATTCGCTTACAACATGTACAAAGATAGCACTGGCTATACTCTTTAGCCAACACTATTCAGGAAAAATTTGTGCTTATTTGTGCCTGGTTTACAATGAGCGCAGCCAGCCCGCACCGCAGGTAAAGTGCGGCAGATAATAAAGAGGAAGCTGAATGAGTCGTCGTGCGAAAAGCGCCACCCACATGCCCCAGGGGCCGCTGAAAGATATTGAGGAGCATGTCGAAGGATTTCGCCAGGTACGCGAAGCGCATCGCCGTGAGCTGATTGATGATTACGTTGAGTTAATCTCTGATTTAATTCGTGAATTTGGCGAGGCGCGCCAGGTTGACATGGCGGCACGCCTGGGCGTTTCGCAGCCGACCGTGGCCAAAATGCTGAAGCGTCTCAGTACCACCGGTCTGGTTGAGCAGGTGCCGTATCGCGGCGTGTTCCTCACTCCGGAAGGCGAGAAGCTGGCTGAAGCCAGCCGCGTGCGCCATCATATCGTTGAAACCTTTCTGCTGGCGCTGGGCGTCAGCCCGGAAACCGCCCGCCGGGATTCCGAAGGGCTCGAGCATCACGTCAGTGATGAAACCCTCGCCGTGTTCCAGAAATTTTACGAGAATCGCTAACCTACAAGGCCTTCTGCCATCATGCCCATCGTGCTTCGTTCCTTAATGCGTGACCGCGTTTTGCATTTACTGTTGCTGCTGGGCGTGATTTTGTTGCCGCTGGCGGATTACCGCTGGCCGCAGCTGCCCGCCGCCGTTGACTGGCACACCATCATGACGCTCACCGGTTTGCTGATGCTGACAAAAGGGCTGGAAAACAGCGGCTATTTTGATGTGCTCGGTGCGCGGCTGGCGCAGGGCTTCCAGCACGAACGCACGCTGGCGCTGTTTATGGTGTGTGCGGCGGCGCTGCTCTCGACCTTCCTGACCAATGATGTGGCGCTGTTTATCCTGGTGCCGCTCACGCTGACGCTGCGCAAGTTCTCGCGCCTGCCTATCTCCAGACTGATCATCTTTGAAGCGCTGGCGGTCAATGCCGGCTCATTGCTGACGCCGGTCGGCAACCCGCAAAATATCCTGCTGTGGAGCCACGGCACGCTCAGCGTGGCCGGTTTCATCGGTCAGATGGCGCCGCTGGCGGCGATGCTGATGCTGACGCTGGTGGGGCTGACGTGGTTTAGCTTCCCGGCGCGCAGCATTGAGAAGCATGATGCACCAGGCAATCAGCAGTGGCAGAAACCGCTGTTTATCGTCAGCGTGCTGCTGTACGTGGTGTTTATCGTCGCGCTGGAGCTGAAACTCACCGGCTGGGCGCTGCTGCTGGTGGCGGGCTGTTTTCTGCTGATGGCGCGTCAGGTGCTGGCGACCATCGACTGGAGCCTGCTGCTGGTGTTCGTGGCGATGTTCATTGATGTCTTTTTACTGATGCATCTGCCCATTCTGCAGCCGCATTTTGCCGCCATCGGTCAGCTGGGCGAGGGGGGTATCTATCTGCTGGCGATTGGCCTGTCACAGGTGATCAGCAACGTGCCGGCCACTATTCTGCTGTTACAAAAAGTCCCGCCTTCCGAAGTGCTGGCCTGGGCGGTGAATATCGGCGGCTTTGGCCTGCTGCCGGGATCGCTGGCCAACCTGATTGCGCTGCGCATGGCACAGGACGCCAAAGTGTGGTGGCGTTTCCATCTGTTTTCCCTGCCGATGCTTGCCTGGTCGATGCTGTGCGGCTGGCTGTTGTTACAGCTGCTGCGTTAACCCTGACCCACCTGTCCGCCTTTGCAAGACGCGCTGATTTATCAGCGCGTTAAGTGATGTGGCAGAAAATGCGTCGGATGTTAGCTTATGTAAAGTTACACTGGCATTTGTCAATTTCCCATCTAAGGTTAAGTTGACCGTTTCGCCCGGGGATCGGGATTACCAGCCAGTGATGACAAATTATGAGTGAAAACCACAATCCGCCATCCGCCGATGAGCAAAAAGATAACAACACGTCAGATTCCAGTCAGGATAACGAGCAATCACCCCGTAAACGCCCCGGCAAAAAGCCGCTGATCATTCTGGCGATTGTGGTGGTGATTATGCTGCTGGTGGGATTCTGGTTCTGGTTTAGCACGCGCAACATTGAAACCACCGACGATGCGTTCACCGAAGGCGATGCCGTGACCATCGCGCCCAAAGCGTCGGGCTACGTGGTGCAGCTGCTGGTAAAAGATAACCAGCGGGTGAAGAAGGGCGATCTGCTGGTGCTGATCGATCCGCGTGACAACGCCGCACAGCGCGATCAGGCCAAAGCACAGCTTGGTCTGGCACAGGCGCAGCTGCATCAGGCGCAGGCGCAGCTGGCGCTGGCACGGGTGCAATATCCGGCGCAGCGCGATCAGGCGCTGGCCGACCAGGCACGGGCGCAGGCCAATTTACTCAATGCGCAGGCGGATTACCGTCGTCAGCGCGGTGTTGACCCGCGCGCGACCTCGCAGCGCAATATTGATACCGCCGCCGCGCAGTTACGCTCGGCTGAAGCGCAGCTGCAGAGCGCCAAAGCGCAGGTCGAAGTGGCCTCGCAGGTGCAGTTGCAGATTCGCCAGCAGGAAACCAATGTCGAAGCGCGGCAGCAGCAGGTCGAGCAAGCCCGGGCTCAGCTCAACACTGCCGAGCTTAACCTCTCTTACACCGAAGTACGGGCGCCGTATGACGGTTTCGTCACCAAACGCAACGTGCAGCCCGGTACGCTGGTACAGGCCGGCAGCGCGCTGTTTTCGCTGGTATCGCCGGATATCTGGATCACCGCCAACTTCAAAGAGTCGCAGCTGGCACGCATGAATCCGGGCGATAAAGTGGAGATTGGCGTTGATGCCTGGCCGGACATGAAGCTGGAAGGGCACGTCGACAGCGTGCAGATGGGCTCCGGCTCGCGCTTTTCTACCTTCCCGGCCGAGAACGCCACCGGTAACTACGTGAAGATTGTGCAACGCGTGCCGGTGAAAATTGTGATTGATAAAGGACTCGACCCGAATCATCCGCTGCCGCTTGGCCTGTCGGTTGAACCGAAGGTGACGGTGGAATGAGTGCGAGCGAAAGCTGGCGTCCGGCCAGCAATCCCTGGCTGGTTGCCATCACGGTAACGCTGGCGGTGTTCATGGAAATTCTGGACACCACCATCGTTAACGTCGCGCTGCCGCACATCGCCGGGTCGCTGTCATCCAGCTACGATGAATCCACCTGGGTACTGACCTCCTATCTGGTTGCCAACGGCATTGTGTTGCCGATATCGGCCTTTTTCAGCCGCCTGTTTGGGCGCAAGCAGTTCTTCCTGATCTGCATCGTGATGTTTACTATCTGCTCCTTCCTGTGCGGCATTGCCACCGAGCTGTGGCAAATCATTCTGTTCCGTGTGCTGCAGGGCTTCTTCGGCGGCGGGCTGCAACCGGTGCAGCAGTCGGTGCTGCTGGATTACTTCAAGCCGGAAGATCGCGGTAAGGCTTTTGGCCTGTCATCGATTGCCATTATCGTCGCGCCGGTCATTGGCCCGACGCTCGGTGGCTGGATCACCGACAACTACAGCTGGCGCTGGGTGTTCTTTATTAATATTCCGGTGGGGATCCTCACGGTGCTGGCGATCTATCAGCTGCTGGAAGATCCGCCGTGGGAGCGCAAGTGGGAGAAGGGCCGGCTGAAAATCGACTATATCGGTATCAGCCTGATTACCCTGGGTCTCGGCTGTTTGCAGGTGTTTCTCGATCGCGGTGAAGACGAAGACTGGTTCGCTTCACACTTCATTCGCCTGTTTGCCATGCTGGCGGCCGTCGGCATCGTCGGTGCGGTTTACTGGCTGCTGTATGCGCGCAAGCCGGTGGTGGATATCACGGTGATGAAGGATCGCAACTTCTGGGTGGCCGGTCTGCTGATGGCGGGCATGGCGATGATTCTTTATGGCAGCTCGGTGGTGTTACCGCAGCTGGCACAGCAGGATCTCGGTTATACCGCCACCTGGTCCGGGCTGGTGCTGTCGCCCGGTGCGGTCCTGATCGTGCTCACCATCCCGCTGGTGCTGAAGCTGATGCCGATTGTGCAGACGCGCTACATCATCGCCTTTGGCTTTACCTGTCTGGCGCTGGCCTTCTTCTATTCCAGCACCCTGACGCCCAACGTGGATTTCACCACGCTGGTGCTGATGCGCAGCGCGCAGTCGATTGGCCTCGGCTTCCTGTTTGTGCCGCTCACCACCATCGCCTTTGTCACCGTGCCGCAGCGCCTGAATGCGGATGCCTCCGCGCTGTTCACCATGTTCCGTAACGTGGCCGGTTCGATCGGCATCTCGCTGGCCACTGCCGGCATCACCGAACGTGAACAGGTGCGATCGGCCCACATGGTGCACAACATGTCGCCGCTCAATGAGCAGTTCAACCTCACGCTGCAGCACTGGGCGCAGGCAATTCGTGACTTTACCAGTGCGGTGGGCGATCCGCTGACGCTGGCCAGCGGTCAGCTCTATCAGGAGATGATTGCCCAGGCGCGCATTCTGGCTTACATCGACGTGTTCATGGGCCTGAGCATTGTCGCCGTGCTATTGATTCCTTTTTGTTGGTTGCTTTCGCCGATCAAGAGCGAAGGCAGTGCAGGAGCACATTAACATGATCACCTCTTCGCGCGTTACGCCGTCGCTGACGCTGCTGGCGCTGTCCATGCTGCTGGCGGGTTGTGCCGTCGGGCCCGATTATCAGCCGCCGCAGGCGCACACGCCCGGTAGCTACCGTGATTTGCCCTCTCAGGAAGCTTCAAAACCGCTGGCGTCCGCGACCAATCCTTCGTGGTGGAAAAGCTTTAACGACCCGCAGCTCGATAGCCTGATTGAGCGCGCCATCGCTGGCAACCTGACGCTGCAACAGTCGGTGCTGCGCATCGCCGGTGCGCGCGAACAGCTGGCGCAGGCACGTGGCGGGCTGTTCCCGTCGCTTAACGGTTCCGCCAAAGTGACGCGTCAGCAGCTCGGCCTGAAAGGCATGCTGAAATCCAACGGGGTGTACGATCAGGTGGATGATGACGTGGCGGATCAGCTCAACGGTCTGACCCATTCGGTCACGCTGTATCAGGGCAGCTTTGACGCCAGCTGGGAACTGGATTTATGGGGCAAAGTACGACGCCAGATGGAGATGGCGGACGCGCAGCAGCAGGCGGCGATTGAGCAGCGTAACGATGCGCTGGTGTCGCTGGAAGCTGAGGTCGCGCGCGCGTATCTGCAGCTGCGCGGCGCGCAGGCGGTGCTGGCGACGCTGCAACAGCAGATTAACGTGGCGCAGCAAACCTGGGAGCTGACGCAGAGCCAGCAGCGTAACGGTCTGGCGCCGCTCACCGACGTTGAGAATGCCCGTGCGCAGCTGGCCTCCCTCAACGCGCAGCTGCCACAGTATCAGGCCCAGGAACGTCAGGCGATGAACGGGCTGGCAGTGCTGCTGGGCAAAACGCCGGGCGCACTGGATAACGAACTGATGAGCAGCAAAGCGCTGCCGGCGTTGCCGAAGCTGGTGGCGGTGGGCATTCCCTCGACGCTGGCGCGTCGTCGTCCGGATATCCGCCAGGCTGAAGCGAATCTGCATGCACAGACCGCCAATATCGGCGTATCGGTCGCGAACCTGTTCCCCAGCCTGTCGCTCACCGGGCAGCTGGGGGTGCGCAACACCGATGCCAGCTACCTTGACGACTGGAGCAGCCACTTCTTCAGCGTCGGCCCGGCGCTGTCGATCCCGATTTTTCAGGGCGGACGTCTGGTTTCCAGTGTGAAACTGGCGCGCGCGCAGCAGGCGAGCGCGGCGCTCGATTATCGCCAGACGGTATTGACGGCGCTGCAGGATGTGGAAAATGCGCTGGTCAGCTACCGCGCCGATCAGCAGCAGGTCACCGCGCTGGATGAGACCACCGGTGCACTGCAGCGCGCCTTTGACCTCGCCAGTGACAGTTACAAACAGGGCATCTCCACCTTCCTTGAGGTGCTGGATGCCCAGCGTCAGCTGGCACAGTCGCAGGCGCAATCCACCCAGGCGCGCATGCAAAGCGCGCTGGACCTGGTAGCGCTGTACAAAGCGCTGGGCGGCGGCTGGGAGCCGTATCAGCAGGTGACGCTGCCGGACTATGACGTCTTTGGTCCGGCCACCGCAGTCAATTAATCTGCCATCGCTGACCGCATTCACTGCGTGCGGTCAGCGCCTTTCGTGAAATAAATATTCTCCCTTCTGTTTGTTGTGCAAAATTTGAACTGCCTTCTCTGCGCCATGAATCAGGCTGTGTGATCATTATCTCAATTAAAGGCAAAGATAATGACTCGTGGCGCAAAATTTAAATTTCATATTTATTCATTGTGGTGGAAATAATCTATTTTAAGACTTCTTATCTCAGGAAAGGAGTTGGTTATGTCCCGCGAAACCTGGATGACGCCCAATCCGGCATCAGGGCCAAACAGCAGCACGCGCACCGAGCCTTTTGTGAAGGTCATTGCGCTGATTGCCACCCTCGGTGGTTTGCTGTTTGGCTACGATACCGGCGTAATCTCCGGCGCACTGTTATTCATGGGCGACGATCTGCATCTCACCCCATTTACCACCGGGCTGGTGACCAGCAGCCTGCTGTTTGGCGCGGCGTTTGGCGCACTGGCTTCCGGTCACTTTGCCGCCGCGGTCGGGCGGAGAAAAATTATTCTGGTACTGGCGATTATTTTTGCGCTCGGCGCGCTGGGTACCGCACTGGCACCCGATGTCAGCTGGATGATTTTCTTCCGCCTGGTCCTTGGCGTGGCCGTGGGCGGTGCGTCCGCCACCGTACCGGTGTATATCGCCGAAATGGCACCGGCCAACAAACGGGGTCAGCTGGTGACCATGCAGGAGCTGATGATCGTTTCCGGCCAGATGCTGGCCTATATGTCGAACGCCGGCTTCAACGCGGCCTGGGGGGGCGACACGACCTGGCGCTGGATGCTGGCGGTCGCCACGCTACCGGCGGTGCTGCTGTGGTTCGGGATGATGTTTATGCCGGACACGCCGCGCTGGTATGCCATGAAAGGCCGTCTCGCTGAGGCGCGCAAGGTTCTGGAACGCACCCGCGCGCGCGAAGACGTTGAGTGGGAGATGATGGAGATCGAAGAGACGCTATCGGACGAGCAGCAGCAGCGTCCGCGTCTGCGGGAACTGCGCCAGCCGTGGCTGATCAAACTGTTCCTGATCGGTATCGGTATTGCCGCCATCCAGCAACTGACCGGCGTAAATACCATCATGTACTACGCGCCGACCATGCTGAAAGCGGTGGGGATGAGCAATGACACTGCGCTGTTTGCCACCATTGCCAATGGCGCGGTCTCGGTATTAATGACCTTTGTGGGGATCTGGCTGCTGGGGCGCATCGGTCGCCGCACCATGACGATGATAGGTCAGTTTGGTTGTACCGCCTGTCTGGTGTTTATTGGCACCGTCAGTTACCTGATGCCGGAAACAGTTAACGGTCAGCCGGATATCTTGCGTAGTTATATGGTGCTGCTGGGTATGCTGATGTTTCTGAGTTTCCAGCAGGGCGCGTTATCGCCGGTAACCTGGCTGCTGCTGTCAGAAATTTTCCCCACACGGTTACGCGGTATTTTTATGGGCGGCGCGGTATTTGCGTTGTGGATCGCCAATTTTCTTATTTCTCTGCTGTTCCCGGTTCTGCTGGCGTCGGTTGGCTTATCCGGCGCGTTCTTTATTTTCGCGCTGATTGGCATAGGCGGCGCGATTTTTGTTATTCGCTGGGTACCGGAAACACGCCATCGTTCGCTGGAGCAGATTGAACATTATTTGCACGACCGGCTGTCTGATGCGTCGGTGCCCCAGGTATTGCGACCGGCAGTGAAGAAAAGCGGATAACCACAGACATACGATTTTTGCATGATGGCCGGTGAACAACCGGCCTTTTTTTATTTATTTAATGGCAAAATGAGATATTGCTCGCATCTGTGACGCTAATGCCATCCGCGTTAAAAACGGATTTTACTTACACTATTAATGTTTTTTTACCTTTATGCTGACTACTGCCTCAGCGCACAATAAGCGCTAAACGCTTGTTTCCTACGCGTGAATAAGCAATGAAATCGATTCCAGTTCCAGCCGGTGGTACTGAACCGCTGATGTTAATTCACCGTTAATTCACGCCGCACATTGGGTTTAAACGCGCCTGCCAGGAATATGCTAATCCATTCGGATTAATCCGGTCTGCAAAATTAATTTATTTTTTTATTTGAATTGGGTAATCTTGCCACTACAGTTTATTTAACCCCCTTAAGCAAGGACATTGTGATGAGTGACGCATTTAAAGTTCTGAACAACATTCGCACATTACGTGCACAGGCTCGTGAACTGCCACTGAGCGATCTGGAAGAAATTCTGGAAAAATTAACCGTCGTGGTGACTGAGCGCCGCGACGAAGTTGAAGCGGAAGAAGCGCAGAACCGCGAAAAAGAAGAGAAGCTGTCTAAATACCGTGAAATGCTGCTGGCAGACGGTATCGACCCGAACGAATTACTGGGTGCACTGGAAACCGGTAAAAAACGCGCCAAGCGTGCGCCGCGTCCGGCGAAATATTCTTACACCGACGAAAACGGTGAAGAGAAATCATGGACCGGTCAGGGCCGTACCCCAGCTGCGATTAAAAAAGCGCTGGATGCAGGTAAAAGCCTCGACAGCTTCCTGATCAAATAATCTGCACAATCCTTGTAAGCGGGAGCCGGAGGCGTCAGCGTCTCCGGCTTTTTTATTGGCCTCGCTCCGGGCACGGGCGGCGGTTCACTTCCCGCGCCGTGGATAACCTGTCCGGCACGGTCGCAATTATTTTACCTCTGGCAACAAGGTGTTCTCCGCCTTGCCTCTGCGTATCCGGGTGCAGAGGTGGCTCATCCAGGCCGCTTCTGGCATAATGCCCGCTGTTTTTTCCTCCACTGCGTAACAAAGGTCAATGCCGTGTTAGTTTCCAGCAATATCACTATGCAGTTCGGCAGTAAGCCACTGTTTGAGAATATCTCCGTTAAATTTGGCGGCGGTAATCGTTACGGTTTAATCGGTGCGAACGGCAGCGGTAAATCGACCTTCATGAAAATACTGGGCGGCGACCTGGTTCCCACTAACGGAAATGTTTCCCTCGACCCCAATGAGCGCATCGGTAAGCTTCGCCAGGATCAGTTTGCTTTCGAGCAATATAGCGTGCTGGATACCGTGATTATGGGTCACCAGGAATTGTGGGCGGTGAAGCAGGAGCGCGATCGCATATATGCATTGCCGGAAATGAGCGAAGAGGAAGGCTATAAAGTCGCCGACCTTGAGGTCGCCTACGGTGAAATGGACGGTTACAGTGCCGAATCACGCGCCGGAGAATTATTACTCGGCGTGGGCATTCCGGTGGAGCAGCATTACGGTCCGATGAGTGAAATTGCCCCTGGCTGGAAATTGCGTGTGCTGCTGGCGCAGGCATTATTTGCTAACCCGGATATTTTGTTACTCGACGAACCGACCAACAACCTGGATATTGACACCATTCGCTGGCTGGAGCAGGTGCTTAACGAACGTGACAGTACCATGATCATCATTTCGCATGACCGTCACTTCCTGAATATGGTGTGTACGCACATGGCGGATCTGGATTACGGTGAGCTGCGCGTTTATCCCGGCAATTATGACGAATATATGACGGCGGCGACCCAGGCGCGCGAGCGTTTATTAGCGGATAACGCCAAGAAGAAAGCACAAATTGCCGATCTGCAATCCTTCGTTAGCCGCTTTAGCGCCAACGCCTCAAAATCGCGTCAGGCCACTTCGCGCGCGAAGCAGATTGATAAAATCAAACTGGATGAGGTAAAAGCCTCCAGCCGTCAGAACCCGTATATTCGTTTCGAGCAGGATAAAAAGCTGTTCCGTAATGCGCTGGAAGTGGAAGCGCTGACCAAAGGATTTGATAACGGTCCGCTGTTTAAAAATCTTAACCTGCTGCTGGAAGTGGGTGAGAAACTGGCCATCCTCGGCGCCAACGGTATTGGTAAATCCACGCTGCTGAAAACACTGGTTGGCGAACTGCAGCCGGATAGCGGCACGGTGAAATGGTCGGAGAATGCGCGCATTGGTTACTACGCGCAGGATCACGCCGAAGATTTTGCTGACGACCTGAGCGTGTTCGACTGGATGAGCCAGTGGAAGCAGGAAGGCGACGACGAGCAGGCGGTGCGCAGTATTCTTGGTCGTCTGCTGTTCAGCCACGACGACATCAAGAAGCCAGCGAAAGTGCTGTCCGGTGGTGAGAAGGGCCGCATGCTGTTTGGCAAGCTGATGATGCAGAAGCCAAACATCCTGGTGATGGACGAACCGACTAACCACCTGGATATGGAGTCGATCGAGTCACTGAACATGGCGCTGGAGATGTATGAAGGCACGCTGATTTTCGTCTCGCACGACCGTGAGTTCGTCAGCTCGCTGGCGACGCGCGTGATCGAGATGAAAGGCGATCGCATCGTTGACTTCACCGGCAACTACGAAGATTACCTGCGCAGCCAGGGCATCGTCTAATGGCGTAGCCGTTTAGCAGCCGCCATCATCAGCGGCGCAATTTATCGCCTGATAATTTGCGCCGCTCAGCAATACCTGACGCTTATGTCACGCCCTGACGTTATTCCTCACGCTGGCCACACACTTCACATTGCGCATCCTGCGCCACTTTCAGGCTGCGAAACTCGGCGCTCATCGCATCGTACATCAGCAGTCGCGCGCTGGCCGGCTGGCCAAAGGCGCTCAGCACCTTCAGCGTTTCCATCGCCTGCATCGCACCTACCACGCCGACCAGCGGAGCCATCACGCCGGCTTCGACACAGCTCAGCGTCTGCTCGCCGAACAGACGGCTGATGCAGCGGTAGCAGGGCTCGCCGGGCTGCCAGGTGAATACGCTGAGCTGGCCTTCCATGCGGATGGCGGCGCCGGAGATCAGCGGCACCCGATGCTGAAAACATCCGCGGTTCACCTGTTCGCGCGTGGTGACATTGTCGCTGCAGTCCAGCACCGCATCGTGACGCGCAATCAGTTCGCCGAGCGCGGCTTCATCCAGCTGCGCATCGATCGCCTCCAGCGTGCAGTGTGGATTGAGCGCCGCCAGTTGCTGACGGGCCGAGGCGACTTTTGCCATGCCGATGCGCTCATCGCTGTGCAGAATCTGGCGCTGCAGATTACTCAGGCTGACACGATCGAAATCCAGCAGCGTCAGATGACCGACGCCGGCGGCGGCAAGATAGGGCGCGGCAGCACAGCCCAGTCCGCCCAGGCCAACGATAAGCACCCGTGAGGCTTTCAGCCGTTCCTGGCCGTCGAAATCGAAGCCGCGCAGCACAATCTGCCGGTTGTAGCGCAGCATCTCTTCATCGCTCAGCTCTGTGTGCATTAGCCCTCCAGCAGGCTGTTGAAGGCCTCGACATCAACCCATTCGCCCGGCTCAACGTCACCGCGATCGCGCTCCAGCACAATAAAGCAGTCGGCCAGCGCAAAGGAACTGAACACGTGCGAGCCCTGCGCACCGGTGCTGCGCACTTCCAGTACAGCATCATCGCCGCGACTGAGGATGCCGCGCTGAAAATCGAGCCGGCCCGGCGCTTTCTTCAGACGCTGCGTTGCGCGCGCGCGCTGGCGCAGCGGCATGATGCGCGTGGTCTGGCCGGTCAGCGTGGCCAGCAGCGGCTGCACCAGCTGATAGAAGGTTACGGCCGCCGACACCGGATTGCCCGGCAACCCGCAGAACCAGCTGTTGGCCAGACGGCCAAAGGCAAACGGCTTGCCGGGCTTGATTGCCAGCTTCCAGAAGGTAATCGCGCCCAGCTCTTCGAGCATCGCTTTGGTGAAATCCGCCTCGCCCACTGACACGCCGCCGGTGCTGATCACCACATCGGCCTGGCGATCGGCTTCGCTGAAGGCCTGGCGCAGCTTCGCGGGATCATCAGCGATCACGCCAAGGTCGATCACCTCGCAGCCAAGTTTGCGCAGCATCAGCGCCACGGTGAAGCGGTTGGTGTCATAAATCTGGCCCTCAGCCAGCGGCTGGCCCACCGCCTGCAGTTCGTCACCGGTGGAGAAAATGGCCACGCGCAGCTTACGCAGCACGCTGACCTCCGCAATACCCAGCGACGCCAGCAGCGGCAGCTCTGCCGCACCGAGCCGCACGCCGGCATCCAGTACCTGCTTACCGGCCTGAATATCCTCCCCGATGCGGCGAATATTTTGCCCGGCACGCACTGGCGCGGTGATAACAATGCCGCCGTCACGCGGTTCGGTTTGCTCCTGCATCACCACGGCGTCGCAGCCGGCCGGGACTGGTGCGCCGGTCATGATGCGAATCACGCTGCCGGCTGGCCACTCGCCATTAAACGGGGCGCCGGCAAACGCTTTGCCCGCTACCGGCAGCACGCGGTCAGCGGACAGGTCGCTCAGGCGCAGCGCGTAGCCGTCCATCGCGGAGTTATCGAACGGCGGCACGTCCAGCGGCGAAATCACCGGCTTCGCGGTAATGCGCCCGGCGGCATCGGCCAGCGCGACACTCAGGCAATCGCTAATCGGTTGCAACTGCTGCAGCATTTTCTGCTGCGCGTCTTCAAGGGAAATCAGTCCGGCGGTAAAAGGTTCCATGTCCATCTCTGTCGGGTTAAAGGCGAATGCTGCCTATTATGGTGGCTGTTGTCGGCTGAGTCACATGCGAGATCAAAGGGAATGGAAATTAGTGCGCGGTGACGAATCCGCCGGCGAACATGCTTTGTTCAGACTGAAAGTGAGTATCATGTTAACAACCGTGCTGACGTTATGATGTGAGTGCGGCAGATACTTTCTTATGCACCAGTGACAGAAACGCGCCCGCAGTGGTATCCCAGTTGGCCGGAACAAACTCTCTTTTATAGCGGTCACGGAAATCAGATTCGACATCATCGCACTCTGCCAGAAACAGCTCGATGTCTGCCAGCATGGCGTGCAGGTTTCCTTTATGCGCTTCTCTGATATACGCCTCGATTTTGGGCTCGATCTCATCACCCGGTTCAAACAGGTCATAATCCTGCCCAAACCAGATGCCAATAAAATTATCCAGTTCACTGATACTGATACGGTCCATCATAACTCCGGGAAAGCGGTAATGATAAAGTAAGGTTTGCCGTTGTAGGGCTTAAAATCCAGTATGACGCGAACGGCGTAGCAGGTCTCAACCTCTTCACGCCCTTTACTCACGACTATACCAACCGGATGTGAAAAACGCCGACTCAGGCGCATACGGGCTTGCAAGCCTGGAGGGATATTTTTCACCCACATCTGAATTTGATGCTTATTATCTGCCAGCACCTTACTGATCAGTGCTTCCGCCTCGCTCAGAGACTTAAAGCTACTGGCTTCATCGAGACGAGGCCGGTTACGAAGCCTCTCCCGCAGCTCATCCGGCGTTTTGCCGATATGTCGCTCAATCGTGTGCCCACCGGGTGCTCGCCCTGAGAGCGACTCATGCTCGGCGATTTTGACCCGCCCGGCACGCACCGCGATGACGCGCTCTGCTCCGGCTGCAAAGGCAAATGCCATCGGAATGGCGATATCTACCGTCAGGCCGACATTCATGGCGGTCTGACGGTCAGCGCCGAGCGATTCTGCGAGTGCCACGGCCGAATTAAACGTGTCGGTAGCGACCTGTCTGCCAGTCCATACCTGGCGCAGGCTGGCCTGAAGCGTGTCGAGACTGTGAGTGCCGACAAAGACGCAGCCAGCTTTGGTCAGCATGGTGGGCTCAGGCACGACGCACAGTGCGCCAGCACCAAAAAGCTCAATCACTCCGCCAGCGAGCCCGAGCCCTCCGAAAATGCGGTTGCTGGTCGTTTCACCCTCGCTGACGCTGCGATCTGAAAGGACGGCTGCCAGCTGCACCGGGGAGAGTGCAATCCTTAGCCCTTTTTCATCTTCCACTGAATATTCCTTTTCATGAATGGGCCTTTAACTTACCCGATTTTTAACCGGCACTGAAGCCACACAAAAAGTAAGGGCGAAGAGGTTGTTCACTGCCTTGCCGGTGCCAGACGTAAGCGCGCCAGCCATAATATTAAAGCTGGTGCGTTCTCTCCCTTAATTCACAAAAAAGCATAATCCACATTAAAAGGTTATGACCGCTGATACACTTTCTGCTTTACAAGCAGGGAGGGGCTTTCTATAGTCGAAAATTGCCAAAAAAAGATGAAAACCATTCTAAATCAGTGTTTTTGGCTCTGATTCCTTGACAGGGTAACGGTTATGGCTAAAGCAGTTATCGCAATTCACGGCGGCGCCGGCGCGATTACGCGTGCGGCAATGAGCGCCGAAAAAGAGCAGCACTATCGTCAGCAACTGGCCGCGATTGTCAGCGCCGGCCAGCAGATTCTGGCCAGCGGCGGTAGCGCGCTGGATGCCGTGACCGAAGCGGTGCGGCTGCTGGAAGAGTGCCCGCTGTTCAATGCCGGCAGAGGGGCCGTGTTCACCCATCAGGGCACCCATGAACTGGATGCCAGCCTGATGGATGGCCGTACGCTGGATATCGGCGCCGTCGCTGGCGTCAGCCGTATCCGCAATCCGATTCTTGCCGCGCGTAAAGTGCTGGAAGCCAGTCCGCACGTGCTCTTTATTGGCAGCGGGGCGGAAGCCTTTGCCGCGCAACAGGGGCTGACGCCGGTCGAGCCTGATTTCTTCTCGACGCCAGAACGCTGGGAGCAGCTGCAGCGCGCGCTGGGCAGCGAACAAATGCTGCTGGATCATGATGGCGCGGCGCAGGAGAGCGATCCGCTGGACCCGGATCGCAAATTTGGCACCGTGGGCGCGGTGGCGCTCGATTTGCAGGGTAATCTGGCGGCCGCCACCTCGACCGGCGGCATGACCAACAAGCAGGCGGGCCGCGTCGGCGATTCACCGCTGGCGGGCGCCGGCTGCTATGCCAACAACGCCACCGTGGCAGTCTCCTGTACCGGTACCGGCGAAGTGTTTATTCGTACGCTGGCGGCTTACGATGTCTCAGCGCAGATGGAATATGGCGGTCGTTCGCTGCAACAGGCCACCGCCAGCGTGATTCATGACAAAGTGCAGGAGCTGGAGGGTAGCGGCGGGCTGATAGCCGTTGATGCCCACGGCAACGTGGCGCTGCCGTTTAACAGCGAAGGCATGTACCGCGGATTCGCTTATGTGGGCGGCGAGGTTGAGGTAGCGATTTACCGCGACAGCTAAGGAGCAGGCATGACGGATCTACAGCAGCAGTTTGCGCCGCAGCAGGTGCTGGCGGTACGCGATCTCTGTGTGCGCTTTGAGCATGAAGGGCGCGTGACGGACGCCGTGCGGCAGCTTTCACTCGATCTGCACCGCGGAGAAACGCTGGCGCTGGTGGGCGAATCGGGCTCGGGCAAATCGGTGACGTCGCTGGCGCTGATGCGTCTGATTGCACAGGCCGGCGGCGCGGTCAGCGGTGAAATTCTGCTGCGGCGGCGCAACGGCGAGGTGCTGGATGTGATGCGGGCGTCCTCCAGCCAGATGCGCCGGGTACGCGGTGCGGACATGGCGATGATCTTTCAGGAGCCGATGACGTCGCTTAACCCGGTGTTCACCGTCGGTGAACAGATCGCCGAATCCATTCGTTTGCATCAGGGGAAAAGTCACCAGCAGGCGCAGGCCGAAGCGCGACGCATGCTGGATCTGGTGCGCATTCCGGAAGCGCACAATGTGCTGTCGCGCTATCCGCATCAGCTCTCTGGCGGTATGCGCCAGCGCGTGATGATCGCCATGGCGCTGTCGTGCAAGCCGGCGCTGCTGATTGCCGATGAGCCGACCACCGCGCTGGACGTCACCATCCAGGCGCAGATTCTGCAGCTGATTCGCGTGCTGCAAAAAGAGATGCAGATGGGCGTCATCTTTATCACGCACGATATGGGCGTGGTGGCGGAGATGGCCGATCGCGTGCAGGTGATGTATCGCGGCGATGTGGTTGAGCGCGCGCCGGTGCAGCAGTTGTTCGATGCGCCGCAGCAGCCGTATACCCGCGCGCTGCTGGCGGCCGTGCCAAAGCTCGGGGCGATGAGTGGCCAGCCGCTGCCGGCGAAGTTTCCGCTGCTGCATACCAACGGCCGCGAAGAAGCCAGCACGCCGCAGGATACCGTGCGTCACGATCGTCCGCCGATTTTACAGGTGCGCGATCTGGTTACGCGCTTTGATATTCGCGGCGGGCTGCTCAATCGGGTTAAGCGTCGCGTCCACGCGGTGGAAAAAGTCAGTTTCGATCTTTATGCAGGCGAAACCCTCGCGCTGGTGGGCGAGTCCGGCTGCGGCAAATCCACCACCGGACGCTCGCTGCTGCGGCTGGTCGCCAGCCAGGGCGGCAGCATCACCTTTGACGGCCAGCGCATTGATGCACTGCAGGGCAGGGCGCTGGCCACGCTGCGCCGCGATATTCAGTTTATCTTTCAGGATCCGTATGCGTCGCTCGATCCGCGCCTTACCGTCGGCTTTTCAATTATGGAGCCGCTGCTGGTGCATCGCAGCATGGGGCGCGCGCAGGCAGAGAAACGCGTCGCCTGGCTGCTGGAACGCGTTGGTCTGCTACCCGAACACGCGCAGCGCTACCCGCACGAATTTTCTGGCGGTCAGCGCCAGCGTATCTGCATCGCACGCGCGCTGGCGCTCAATCCTAAAGTGGTGATCGCCGACGAATCCGTCTCCGCGCTGGATGTGTCGATTCAGGCGCAGATCATCAATCTGATGCTGGATTTACAGCGTGAATTTGGCATCGCCTTCCTGTTTATTTCGCACGACATGGCGGTGGTGGAGCGCATCAGCCATCGCGTGGCGGTGATGTATCTCGGACAGATTGTGGAGATGGGACCGCGTCAGGCGGTGTTCGAACAGCCGCGCCATCCTTATACCAGAAAACTGATGGCCGCGGTGCCGGTGGCCGATCCGGCGCATCGGCACCGCGAGCGGGCGCTGATGGTGGATGAGATCCCCAGCCCGATTCGCCCGCTGGGTGATGAGCCGGAAGTGGCACCGTTACTGGAAGTGGCACCGGGCCATTTTGTCGCCCGCCATGCCATTAGCGGCGCCTGAGCAGCAACCAACCGCGCCCTCCGCGCAGGGCGCGCAAGACAGGGACTACAGGAGAACGATAACGATGCACCATATCATGCGAAAAGGGGTTATCACTGCCGGGTTGTTGAGTTCGGCGCTGGCGCTGCCCGCCTGGGCGGCCAAAGATGCGGTGATTGCCGTGGCGTCGACCTTCACCACGCTGGATCCGTACGACGCCAACGACACGCTGTCGCAGGCGGTGGCCAAGTCTTTCTATCAGGGCTTGTTCGGCTTCGATAAAGACATGAAGCTGGTCAACGTGCTGGCGGACAGCTACCAGGCCAGCAGCGATGGTTTGACTTACACCATCAAGCTGCGTCCGGGTGTGAAATTCCAGGATGGCACGGATTTCAATGCCGAAGCGGTGAAGGTCAACCTCGACCGCGCCAGCAATCCGGAAAATCATCTCAAGCGCTATAACCTGTTTAAATATGTCGCCACCACCGAAGTAGTCGATCCGTCCACGGTGAAAATTACCCTGAAGCAGCCGTTCTCAGCGTTTATCAACAATCTGGCACACCCGGCTGCGGTGATGATCTCGCCAACCGCGCTGAAAAAATATGGCAAGGACATCGGTTTCCATCCGGTAGGCACCGGACCTTATACCTTTGACACCTGGAACCAGACCGATTTTGTCAAAGTGAAAAAGTGGTCGGGCTACTGGAAACCGGGCTATCCAAAACTCGACAGCATTACCTGGCGTCCGGTGGTGGATAACAACACCCGCGCGGCGATGCTGCAAACCGGCGAGGCCAGCTTTGCCTTCCCGGTGCCGTTAGAGCAGGCCAAACTGTTGCAGGGCAATAGCAAGCTGGATGTGGTGACCACACCATCGATCATGCAGCGTTACATCAGCCTCAACGTGACGCAAAAGCCGTTCGATAACCCGAAAGTGCGTGAAGCGCTGGAGTACGCCATCAATCGCCAGGCGCTGGCGAAAGTGGCCTTTGCCGGTTACGCCACGCCAGCCACCGGCATCGTGCCGCCGCGCATTGATTTTGCCCAGAGCTATCCGGCCATCAAATACGATCCGGCCAAAGCGCGCGAGTTGCTGAAGGAAGCGGGCTACCCGAATGGTTTTGAAACCACGCTGTGGTCATCGCATAACCACAGCACCGCGCAGAAAGTGCTGCAGTTCACCCAGCAGCAGCTGGCGCAGGTAGGCGTGAAGGTAAAAGTCACGGCGATGGATGCCGGCCAGCGCGCGGCGGAAGTAGAGAGTAAAGGGCAGAAAGAGAGCGGGGTGCGCATGTTCTACACCGGCTGGTCAGCCTCCACCGGCGAAGCCGACTGGGCGCTGACGCCGCTGTTCGCCACCAGCTCGTGGCCACCGGCGATCTTCAACACCGCGTTCTACAGCAACCCGCAGGTGGATAAAGACCTGGCGGATGCGCTGAAGACCACCGATCGCGACCAGAAAGCCAGACTGTATAAAGACGCGCAGGACCGCATCTGGAACGATCACCCGTGGATTCCGCTGGTGGTGGAGCAGCTGCTGTCTGCGAACAATAAAAACCTGACCGGTTTTTACGTCATGCCCGATACCTCATTCAATTTTGATGAGGCGGATCTGAAGTAACAGACGCGGCCAGCCTTACGGGGCTGGCCGATGCTGCGCGGGATTTCGCATGCTCAACTATTTTCTTAAACGCCTGCTCGGGCTGATTCCCACGCTGCTGATTGTCGCAGTGCTGGTGTTCCTGTTCGTGCATCTGCTGCCGGGAGACCCGGCGCGCCTGATTGCCGGACCGGAAGCGGATGCCTCAGTGGTGGCGCTGGTGCGTCAGGAGCTGGGACTCGATCAGCCGCTGATTCAGCAGTTCTGGCACTTTATCCTCAATGCTTTGCAGGGTGATTTTGGTCAGTCGATGGTGTCAAAGCGGCCGGTCTCTGCCGAAATTGCCGCGCGCTTTTTTCCTACTCTGTGGCTGACGCTGAGCAGCATGGTGTGGGCGGTGGTGTTTGGCATGGCGATCGGCATCGTTTCGGCGGTATGGCGCAATCGCTGGCCGGACCGCATCGGCATGACGCTGGCGGTTTCCGGCATCTCCTTCCCGGCGTTTGCGCTGGGCATGCTGCTGATGCAGGTCTTTTCGGTCGAGCTCGGCTGGTTGCCAACGGTGGGCGCCGACAGCTGGCAGCACTACATTCTGCCGTCAATTACGCTCGGTGCCGCCGTGGCCGCGGTGATGGCGCGCTTTACCCGCGCTTCGTTCGTTGAGGTGATGCAGGAAGATTATATGCGCACCGCGCGTGCCAAAGGGGTGCGCGAATCGCTGGTGGTGGTCAAACACGGGCTGCGCAATGCCATGATTCCGGTGGTCACCATGATGGGGCTGCAGTTCGGCTTTCTGCTCGGCGGCTCGATTGTGGTGGAAGTGGTGTTTAACTGGCCCGGACTGGGCCGTCTGCTGGTGGATTCGGTGGAGATGCGCGATTACCCGGTGATTCAGGCCGAGGTGCTGCTGTTCTCGCTGGAGTTCATTCTGATTAACCTGATCGTCGATATGCTTTACGCGGCGATCAACCCGGCTATTCGCTACAGGTAAGGAGTCGCAATTGAAGAACTGGCGACGCGATGCGGCACTGAAATCCCTGCCGCTGATGACGGAAAACCGGGTTCGCACGCCGTGGCGTGAATTCTGGCGGCGCTTTCGCCGTCAGCATGTGGCGCTGCTGGCGGGCGCATTTGTACTGCTGCTGATTGTGGTGGCGTTTATCGCCCCGTGGATCGCCCCGTTTGATGCCGAAAACTATTTTGACTACGACCGGCTCAACCAAGGTCCGTCGTGGATGCATCTGTTTGGCGTCGATTCACTTGGACGCGATATCTTCAGCCGGGTGCTGGTCGGGACGCGCATTTCGCTGATCGCCGGCTTCTTCTCGGTGGCGATTGGAACGGTGATCGGCACCGTGCTGGGGCTGCTGGCGGGCTATTACGAAGGCTGGTGGGATCGTATCACCATGCGCATCTGCGACGTGTTGTTTGCGTTTCCCGGCATCCTGCTGGCGATCGCGGTGGTGGCGATAATGGGCAGCGGCATGAGCAACGTGATTGTGGCGGTGGCGATTTTCAGTATTCCGGCATTTGCCCGTCTGGTGCGTGGCAATACGCTGGTGCTGAAACATCAGACCTATATCGAGTCGGCGCGCAGTATTGGTGCTTCCGACTGGACCATTATCATGCGTCACATTTTGCCCGGTACGGTGTCGTCGATTGTGGTCTATTTCACCATGCGTATCGGTACTTCGATCATCACCGCTGCCAGCCTGTCCTTTCTCGGTCTGGGCGCGCAGCCACCGACGCCGGAGTGGGGCGCAATGCTCAACGAGGCGCGCGCCGATATGGTGATTGCGCCGCACGTGGCGATCTTCCCCAGCCTGGCGATTTTTCTCACCGTGCTGGCGTTCAATCTGCTGGGCGACGGCCTGCGCGACGCGCTGGACCCGAAACTGAAGAGCTGAGGGTGAACACCGCATTGCAGTTGTAGCGGTGCGATTCATCGCGCAATAAATTGCGCCGCTACGATAAGTGCAATGCCTGGCGCATGACCCTTATTCAGGTCATTGATTTTATTAACACTTCAGCGCATCAAAACGTTTCCCAGTTATCGTTACCGTGGCTCACCGCCGCGGGCAGGGCGCGGGTCGGGGCGGGCAGCACCGGTTTCACCACCCGCTCGGTTACCGCAGCAGGCGGGCGGGCGCCGGTGTTGAACCGTGCCACCGCTGATGACAGCCGGCTGGCCTGCTGCTCCAGCGATGCCGAGGCGCTGGCCGATTCCTGCACCAGCGTGGCGTTCTGCTGCGTCACGCGATCCATCTCATTCACCGCCTGGCCAATCTGGTCGATACCGCGGCTCTGCTCATCGGAGGCAGAGGCAATCTCGCCCATGATATCGGTGACGCGCGTCACCGCGCTGACAATCTCCTGCATGGTATCGCCAGCGCTGCTGACCTGCTGCGAACCGAGGTCCACGCGCTGCACGGAGTTTTCAATCAGCAGTTTGATCTCTTTCGCCGCCTGCGCGCTGCGCTGGGCCAGGTTGCGCACTTCGCCCGCCACCACCGCAAAACCGCGCCCCTGCTCACCGGCACGCGCCGCTTCTACCGCGGCGTTAAGCGCCAGAATGTTGGTCTGGAAAGCGATACCGTCGATGACGCTGGTAATGTCGGCGATTTTTTTCGAGCTGTCCGCAATGTCACGCATGGTTTTCACCACGCCTTCCACCACGCTACCGCCTTTATCGGCGGTGTCCGACGCGGTTTTCGCCAGCTGCGTGGCCTGACGCGCGTTGTCAGCATTCTGCTTCACGGTCGCGGTCAGCTGTTCCATGCTGGCGGCGGTCTCTTCCAGTGAGGCAGCCTGCTGTTCGGTGCGCGCCGAGAGATCGTTATTACCGTTGGCGATGGCACTGGCGCTGCCAAAAATGGCATCCGCGCTGTCGCGCACGTTATTAATGGTACCAAGCAGCGCCTGCTGCATATGATTCAGGCTGGCGGCAATGGCCGCCATTTCACTGCGGCCTGCCACCTGCAGGCTGGCTGACAAATCGCCTTCGGCAAAGCGCTCGATCTGCTGCTGCACCTGCTGCATCGGTGCCAGCAGCACGCGGCGTACCAGCGTCCATACCGCCGCCACCATCAGCACCACCACCAGCGCGATGACGGCAATCATGATCAGCACCTGCTGATAGTTGCTGTCATTTTGCAGGCTGCGCTGATTAATCAGCTGCATGTTTTCATCGCGCCACTGCTGATAAGCCTGTTCCAGTTCATCCTGCGCCTGCTGCGCATCGAGGTTGCCGTAGGCCGCGTAGTTATTGGCTTTCAGAAACACGGCGGACTGCTGCAGCAGCGCGGCAAACGCTTTGAATTTATTGTCGATCAGATCGGCGGTCGACGCACTCTGGCCGTCGATGCGCGGATAGCTTCTATACTGATTGAAGTGCTGCTGCGCCGCTTCCAGCGAGGCACCGGCTGCCAGCAGCAGCTTGTTGATCGCCGCCAGCGACTGCTCGTCAGTCTGATTTTTCAGAATACGGATCGCCACGCGGTTGATGGTGACGCGGGTTTTCACCAGCGTTTGCCAGCCGTCGCCCAGCTCGCGCTGCTGATGAGACAACTGATTGCTGGCGGTGAAATTATGTTGTCCCGCGCGCAGCGAGGAGAAAAAGAGCGAGCCGGATATGGCCTGCATGGCTGTGAATACCACCAGAATAACCACAATGGCGGTCACAATTTTCATCTTGTTGAACATGTGAGCATCTCTTAGCAAATGAGCCGGTAGTTATGTTATCGGTGGAAAAAAGCATCACTAAAGTGCGGCAGCGAAATAATTCACCGCAGTAATGGTTACGGACAGGAGGCCAGGGGATGAAACCCTTCAATTACCAGCAGGATTTTAAACAGCTCGACTTCCGTCAGCATCCGGAGCTGTATCAGGTCGGGCGCGGCGAGCAGGGGGTGCTGATGGTGGAACCTTATAAGAGCGAAATTCTGCCGCACTGGCGCTTTCGCACCGTCGAGCTGGCGCAGCAGTCATCAGAAAAAATCATGCAGCTGTTCGAGGCGTATCGCGCGCAGGATGATTTTGTCGGTATGGATATGGCGCGCAAATTTATTCAGATGGGTTACACCCGCGCGCGCCGCTACAGCAATCATCAGGGCGGACGGAAATACGGTGCCGACGGCAAAGAGCTGCCGCGTACGGTAGAAAAAGAAAAGGCCGCTGCGGCGGCCGTGTTCAAAGCGTGCTGGGACCGGCTGCGCGCCGATAACGATTATCTGGCGCGCAAAAAAGCGCACCAGCAAAAGTACGGTTAAACGCGCGTGCCCCACAGGTCGTATTCGTCGGCGTGTTCGACTTTGACCCGCACCACCTCGCCGACCTTCACCTGGCGATCGCCATTCAGGTACACCGCACCGTCGATTTCCGGGGCGTCGGCCATGCTGCGGCCGACCGCGCCTTCTTCATCCACTTCATCGATGATCACCAGAATCTCGCGACCGATTTTCTCCTGCAGACGCTCTGCGGAGATCTGCTGCTGCAGCTGCATGAAGCGATCAAAACGCGCCTGCTTGACGTCGTCCGGAACCTGATCCGGCAGCTGGTTAGCCGTGGCGCCTTCAACCGGGCTGTACTGGAAGCAGCCAACTCGATCGAGGCGCGCTTCACGCAGGAAGTCGAGCAGCATCTGGAAATCTTCTTCGGTTTCGCCCGGGAAACCCACGATGAAGGTGGAACGCAGCGTCAGCTCCGGACAGATTTCACGCCAGCGTTTGATGCGCTCCAGCGTGCGCTCAACCGCGCCCGGACGCTTCATCAGCTTCAGGATGCGCGGACTGGCGTGCTGCAGTGGAATATCGAGGTAAGGCAGGATTTTGCCTTCGGCCATCAGCGGGATCACGTCATCCACGTGCGGATACGGATAAACGTAGTGCAGACGCACCCAGACGCCGAGTTTCGCCAGCTGCTCACACAGGCTGACCATGCTGGTTTTCACCGGCGAACCGTTCCAGAAACCGGTGCGGTGTTTAACATCGACGCCGTACGCGGAGGTGTCCTGCGAGATCACCAGCAGCTCTTTTACGCCCGCTTCCACCAGACGTTTAGCTTCATCGAGTACTGCGCCAATCGGACGGCTGTCCAGATCGCCACGCATTGACGGGATGATGCAGAAGGTGCAGCGATGGTTACAGCCTTCGGAAATTTTCAGGTAAGCGTAGTGGCGCGGCGTCAGTTTCACGCCCTGTTCCGGCACCAGGCTGAGGAACGGGTTGTGCTCGGGTTTTGGCACGTAAGTGTGCACGTGCGACAGCACCTGCTCGTAACTGTGCGGGCCGGTGATCTCCAGTACTTTCGGATGCACTTCGCGGATCTGATCCACTTTGGCGCCGAGGCAGCCGGTGACGATCACTTTGCCGTTCTCGTTCAGCGCTTCACCAATC
The DNA here is from genome assembly GCF_026541005.1 of Pantoea sp. GM_Pan_4. Taxonomy (NCBI): domain Bacteria; kingdom Pseudomonadati; phylum Pseudomonadota; class Gammaproteobacteria; order Enterobacterales; family Erwiniaceae; genus Pantoea; species Pantoea sp. GM_Pan_4. The sequence goes on along the minus strand of NZ_JALNUZ010000001.1, from coordinate 904,797 downwards.
GCTTCCAGTGATTCCTGTACGGCACTGTCAATAAATCCACAGGTGTTAACGATGACGATCTCCGCATCATCGTAGCGTGGCACCACGTCGTAGCCTTCTGTCCGCAGCTCCGTCAGGATGCGTTCAGAGTCGACGAGGTTTTTTGGGCAGCCGAGAGAGACGAAGCCTACACGCGGCGGATTTTTGACATGGCTCATAAGGATAAAAATTCATCATAATTAAGGTGGACAGGAGCGCGATTGTACAGAGGTTGACGGGGAAAATGTATAGGGAAGCGCTGTCGAAATCAGAGAAAAAGGCCACGCAAACGGTGGCCGGGGGAATTACAGCAATAATTGTTCCGGACGGCAGCTGTAGAGTCGGGCTAAGCGCTCGCGCGTTTTTTTCTGTGGTTTACTCTCTTTGCGTTCCAGTTGGGAAATTGCACTTTGCGTGGTCCCTAATTGTTCGGCAACATACTGCTGCGAGAGGTTACGGTAAACACGCCAGGCCGCCTGCAGACTGATATCCTGGCTGAGCATAATGCCAACCACGTCATGCGGCACGGTTTCATCATCATGTTCATCCGCTTCAATTGCGAGGGTTGTCCAGTTGCTTTCCGCATCTGAAAGCAGCTTTTCATACTCCGCGACAGGCAGAACCACGAATTGCGGTTCGCCTGCTTCATCATAAATATACTGTTTTGACATACGTTATCCGGGTAGCGTCAGGTCGCGGCCAATGTCATCAGGTACATAGCTGCGGGGTTTCCCCCGCAGAGTATCAGTAAGTATGAGAGGTTCTGCGTGCAACTTCTACAATCTCAAGAACGACAGGCTCTCCCTCTATCAACGCAAAGATAACCCGATAATCGCCCACCCGCAGACGGTAACGATTATCACTCTGCTGCAGCTTCCTGATGTCCAGGGCGACGGCCGGAAAGGCGATCAGCTGGGATGTCTTTTCAAAGATGCTTTTTTGATAGCGTTTGTCGATCTTCATCAGGTGTTTCAGGGCACGTTTAGACCAGGATACTTCAACCACAATGCACCTCTTTTCACCTGCCATCCCTGCAAGGGATAATTAGAAAATAAAGAGTAAATCTAATATTGTCAATCTAATAATCTTATATATAAGGGCAGGGCGTTTACCTGGCGCAACATTTTGTTTGGTGTACGCTTAGTGAGCATGGCGGACATCCGGGTTGTGCAAGCGGGTCGATTTTGCTTAAATATCGGGTTGGTAATTGTAAGTTATTATCGACATTACAGAATTTTAAAGCGCGCCAGCGGTGAGTTTCTCTCTGCCGGGGCTGAAGTGGATAATGTGAGAGCAGACAAATGCAAGAGATCGTCAAAGGTTTTCTGAATTTTCAACAGAATGTGTTTCCTGAAAGGAAGGATCTTTTCAAGAGTCTGGCGTCCAACCAGAATCCTAAAGCTTTATTCATCTCCTGTTCGGATAGCCGTCTGGTGCCAGAGCTGGTGACGCAGTCGGAGCCGGGCCAGCTGTTTGTGATCCGTAACGCCGGTAATATCGTCCCGCCGTTTGGTCCGGAGCCGGGTGGCGTGTCGGCAACCATTGAGTATGCGGTGGTCGCGCTGGGCGTAACCGAAATTATCATTTGTGGTCACTCCAACTGCGGTGCGATGAACGCGATTGCGTCCAACGCCGATCTCGAGAGCATGCCGGCGGTTGACCACTGGCTGCACTACGCCAATGCGGCAAAAGCGGTGGTGGAAGAGCGCAACTACGAATCGGTCGAGAAACGCCTCAACGAAATGGTGAAAGAGAACGTGATTGCCCAGCTCAACAATATCAAAACGCATCCTTCCGTTTCGGTCGCGCTGCGCAAAGGTAAGCTGCGCCTGCACGGCTGGGTTTATGATATTGAAAGCGGCGGCATTATTGCCCTGACCAAAGGCGGTGAATCCTTCATTTCACTGTCGGAAAACCCGGAAACCTGCTTCGAATAATCCTGCCTGCTACAAGCCCGGCCACTGCGGCGGGCTTAATGTTTTGTAAATCCTGCACATCCTTTCTTACTGGCTGACTACCCTTAACGGCAGACTGTGAAAAGGAGAATCCCATGCGTTTATGGCGTGTTGCGCTGCTGGCTGGCGCGCTCAGCGGTTCCTTTACCGCGCTGGCGGCTGATGTCCAGGTACAGGTGTTACAGGACAAGCTCGATCATCCGTGGTCGGTGGCGTTTCTGCCCGACCAGCAAACCCTGCTGATTACCGAACGTTCCGGACAGCTGCGCAGCTGGCAGCCGGGCCGGGGGCTATCGCAGCCGATTAGCGGCGTACCCGACGTGTGGGCCAACCGCCAGGGCGGTCTGCTGGATGTGGTGCTGGCGCCGGACTTCGCGCAAAGCCGTCGGGTGTGGCTCAGTTATACCACCGCCGATGACACCGGCCGCGCGGGCGGCGTAGTGGGTTACGGCACGCTCAGCGCAGATCTCCGTCAGCTGCAGGATTTTAAGGTGGTGCTGGAGCAAACGCCGAAACTCTCCGGCGGTGCCAACATCGGCACGCGGCTGGCGTTTGATCGCCAGGGCTATCTGTACATCGCGTTCGGCGATAACTTTGCCAGCCGCAGCGCGCAGCAGCTGGACAAACTGTCGGGCAAGATTGTCCGTCTGACGCAGGACGGCAAGGTGCCGGCGGATAATCCGTTTAACCATCGTCAGGGCGCACGCGCGGAGATCTGGTCTTACGGCGTGCGCAACCCGCAGGGGCTGGCGCTCAATCCGTGGACGCAGCAGATGTGGGAGAGTGAACACGGCCCGCGCGGCGGCGATGAGGTGAATCTGGCGGCGAAGGGCAAAAATTACGGCTGGCCGCTGGCGACGTATGGCATTGATTACAGTGGGCAGAAAGTGCCGGAAGCGCAGGGCAGCGCCGTTGCCGGCACTGAGCAGCCGCTGTTTTACTGGCAGCAATCGCCGGCCATCAGCGGCATGGCGTTTTACAATAGCGCGCGCTTTCCCCAGTGGAAAAACTCGCTGTTTATCGGTGCGCTGAAAGATAAAAGTCTGATCCGTCTGCGCGTTAACGGCGAGAAGGTTGAAGAGGCGCAGCGGCTGCTGGGTGACCGTGGCGAACGCATCCGCGATGTTCGCCAGGGGCCGGATGGTTATCTGTATGTGCTGACCGATGAGGCCAATGGCAAGCTGCTGAAAGTCGGGCTGGCGGATGCCGCCAGCGCCGCGCGCGGTTAATCAGCGCACCCAGTTACACACCTGCCAGCCGCGCTGCTGCGCTTCCTGCTGCAGCAGCGCATCCGGGTTAATCACCCATGCATGATCGGCATGCGACAGCAGCGGCAGATCGTTCATCGAATCGCTGTACGCCCAGGTGCGCTCAAAGCGTCGATCCTGCTGCAGCGCTCGCCAGTCGCTGAGTCGTGAAACTTTGCCTTCACGGTAAGTGGCGGTGCCGTAAATCTCACCGCTGTAGCGTTCATCGACCACTTCCACGCCAATCGCCAGCGCGCCGTGTACGCCCAGCCGTTCCGCAATCGGCACGGCGAGGTGATCGCCGCTGGCGGTAATAATCATTACCGTGTCGCCACGCTGCTGATGCCACTGAATGCGTTCGCGCGCGGCGGGAAAGACGCGCGGCAGGATATCGCGATGAATAAAGCGCCGCACCCAGCCTGCGACGGTGAGCGTCGCCATGCCGGTGAGCGGTGAGAGCGTGGTGCGCATGTACTCTTCAATCGACAGGCTGCCGGCGTGGTATTGCGCCATCAGCGCCTGCTCCTGACGAATGATCTCTTCCGGTGCAAACCCCTGCGAAACCAGCCAGCGCAGCCAGAGGCTGGTGCTGTCTTCACAAATCAGGGTTTCATCAAGATCGAAAACGGCTAAGTCCATCATGATTCTCCTCGGGCTGACTGGCATCAGGTTAGCGGAATTTTGTGACTGGCTTAACTGTTCTGCGAAAATTCGGAATTTCTCGCAATTTTTCCTCTGCCCTGACGCCCGCGCACTGGCAGCGCAGCGGCCTTAATGCCAGGGTTACTCTAACAAACTCTAAAAAACTTTACGGTTTGGCGGTTTTTTTCACCGGCGTGAACCGTTAGCGTTTGGTAAGACATGTCTTACCTGCACAAATCCGTGATTTTACAAGGACAATTGGGTCACGCTCATGAGAAAAACATCCCTGACTTCAGTCTGGCGGCCACTGGCGGCCAGTTCATTATTGTTGCTTTTCGTCCCTGTCACCACTCAGGCCGAGCAGGCACCCGCGGCACCGCAGATTGAGGCAAAGGCCTGGATTCTGATGGACTACAGCAGCGGTAAAGTGCTGGCAGAGTCCAATGCCGACCAGCGTCTTGATCCCGCCAGTCTGACCAAAATGATGACCAGCTACGTGGTCGGCCAGGCGCTGAAATCCGGCAAAATCACCAGTAACGACATGGTGACCATCGGCCAGGATGCGTGGGCCACCGGCAATCCGAAACTGCGCGGGTCGTCGCTGATGTTCCTCAAGCCGGGCGATCGCATCCCGGTCTCGGAACTGAATAAGGGCGTGGTGATCCAGTCGGGGAATGATGCCTGTATCGCGCTGGCGGACTATGTCGCCGGCAGTCAGGATGCCTTTATTGGCCTGATGAACAATTACGTTAAAGCCTTTGGCCTGCAAAACACCCACTTCATGACGGTGCACGGTCTGGACGCCGAAGGCCAGTACAGCACCGCTCGTGATATGGCGATTATCGGCCAGCGCCTGATTGGTGATGTGCCGGAAGAGTATGCGCTGAACAGCGAAAAAGAATTTACCTTCAATAATATCAAACAGATGAACCGCAACCGCCTGCTGTGGAGCAGCAACCTCAAGGTTGACGGCATCAAAACCGGGCATACCTCGGGGGCGGGCAATAATCTGGTTGCTTCAGCGGTGGACGGCGATATGCGCCTGATTTCGGTGGTACTGGGCGCGCAGACCGATGCCATTCGCTTCCGCGAGAGTGAGAAGCTGCTGACGTGGGGCTTCCGTTTCTATGAAACCGTTACGCCGATTAAAGCGGATAAACCGTTTGCCCAGCAGCGCGTGTGGTTTGGCGAAAACAGCCAGGTCAACCTCGGCGTGGCGAAGGATGCGGCGATCACTATCCCGAAAGGGCAGATGAAAAATCTCAAGGCCAGCTTTACCCTCAACGCACCGCAGCTGGAAGCGCCGCTGAAAAAGAACCAGGTAGTAGGCACTATCGATTTCCAGCTGGATGGCAAAACCATTGAGCAGCGTCCGCTGGTGGCGATGGAGGATGTACCGGAAGCCGGCTTTGTTGGCCGCATCTGGGATTTCATTATGATGAAATTCAACGGCTGGTTTGGTAAGTGGTTCAGTTAATCTCAGGACGGCGGGTCAGCCCGTGGCTAACCCGCCTGCCGGCTGAGTTTATCCGCGCACCCAGCCTTTTTTAATCGGCATCGCGAACAGGGCGCGGTAGAGTTGATGCGTCAGCGCCAGCATGCGCTGACCGTACAGCTGCCACGCCAGATGCGAAGCCAGACAGCCAAGCAACCCCACCAGAAAACCGCCCAGCATATCCAGCGGCCAGTGCACGCCGAGATACACGCGTGACCAGGCAATAGCGCTGCCAATCGCCAGCAAAACCACCCCGGACCACAGACGGTGCCAGAAAATAAACGCCAGCGCGAAGGTAAAAATCGTGGTGCCGTGATCGCTGGGATAGGAGTCATCAGCAGCGTGTGACAGGAACTGGTGACCGAAGCCAATGGCGAACGGGCGCGGGTGTGGCAGTAGCTGGCCCACGCACCAGGAGATGCTCAGCGCATAAATCAGCGCCATGCCGGTTTTCAGCACCAGCGCGCGCTGCGACTGCAGCTGATCGCGCGGTCCCCACAGCCACAGGGCGACAATCAGCAACGGCACAATCGCAATCACATCTTTGGCGATAAAGGTCGCCAGGCTGAGCAGCCACGCGGGTGAATCCGGCGTGGCGTTAATCCATAAAAAGAGGGTGTGGTTAAGAGCTTCCATCACGTTTCCTCGTCCTCGTCTTGTTTACCCAAAAAGAAATTGCGGCAAAAATCAGCAGCTGGCTGAGCCACACCCACCAGCCCGCCCACAAATTGTGGGAGAAAAAGTGCGCACCACGCATCACCTGGCCATAGCCCATCAGCAGGCCACAGGCGATACCCACTGCCAGCGCCAGCAGCGCGCGGCGTGGACGCTCCGGCCACCACAAAAAAAACAGCGCCATCAGCGCAAAGCCGCTGGAAGCATGGCCGCCCGGAAAGCACTGGCCGGGGCCACTGTTGGCCGGCACCGCCGCCAGCAGTGGAAAGCTCGCGGCATTGCCGCCGAACAGCGCCAAATCCCACGGACAGGAGTGCGCGCTGTGCGCCTTTAGCATGCCCACCACCAGCGGCCCCATACCAAACAGCAGGACCACCAGCACACGTCGGGCGTCGCGCTGTTGCAGACCGCGCAGTAACAGCAGCACCGCGCCAGCGATAATCACATCCTTCATCAGCCGATGGTTAATCAGATCCAGCCAGCGGTTGTGCTGCCACGGAAAACGCCGGGTGAGCGGATCAAACCAGCGCTGGCTGATGGCGATGTCGAGGCTTTCGTGGCGCGACCACCACAGAAACGCCAGCGCCAGAATTGCCAGCAAAATAAGGTTGATAGCGTAGAAGCGCGCGGACAGAGAATAAATAGCCGCGCTCCGAATCTCACTGCGGGTTGTTGGAGTGTTTAACTTTGATGAAAGTTGCATGAATATTTGCAAATAGCGAAACCAGAGTCACAGGGTGGCAAATCACGCTTAGGGAAACCTTAAGGGCGCGCGCGGCAGGCATAAAAAAACCCGCTAGCAGAAGGCTAACGGGCTCCTCAATTTGGGGATTTCAAAGAAAAGCAGTGGCACTTATTCAGACTGCATCGCGTCCGATTAGTTCTGACGCGTGTAAAAATATTTTTAAACAGGCAAAAGCGGCCAGATGATGACGATTAGCGTCCCCGCCAGCGTTAGCAAGACGTTGGCAATGGCGTAGGTGCCGGCATAGCCGAGCGCCGGAATGCTGCTGCGCGCGGTATCGCTGATGATCTCCATGGCCGGTGCGCAGGTGCGTGCGCCCATGATGGCACCAAACAGCAGCGCGCGGTTCATACGCAGCACGTAAGCGCCGAACAGATAGCAAATCACCACCGGTAACAGACTCACCAGCAGGCCGCTCAGCAGCATCAGCGCGCCCGCACTGCCGAGACCGTGCTGCAGCCCGCTGCCGGCGCTCAGGCCAACTCCGGCCATAAACACCATCAGGCCAAACTCTTTCACCATGGTCAGTGCGCCCTGCGGGATGTAGCCGAACGTCGGGTGGTTGGCGCGCAGGAAGCCGAGCATGATGCCGGCAAACAGCAGCCCGGCGGCGTTGCCCAGGCCAAAGCTGAAGTTACTGAACTGGAAGGTGATCATGCCGATCATCAGGCCGATGATAAAGAAGGCGCAGAACGCCAGCAGATCGGTCATCTGGCTGTGAATAGCAATGAAGCCGATGCGATCGGCCAGGCTTTTCACCCGGCGCGCTTCGCCGCTCACCTGCAGCACATCGCCTTTGTTGAGCATAATGCTGTCGTCGATCGGCATCTCAATCTGGCTGCGAATCACCCTGTTCAGGAAGCAGCCGTGATCGGTCAGTTTTAAATGGCTCAGGCGTTTATTCACCGCGTTGTGGTTTTTCACCACGATCTCTTCGGTGACGATGCGCATGTCGAGCAGATCGCGATCGAACACCTCTTTACCATTACGGAAACTGGCGTCGAGACGCGCATGGGCATCCGGATAGCCCACCAGAGAAATTTCGTCGCCGAGCTGCAAAACTGCATCACCGTCCGGGCTGGCGAGAATGCCGTTACGCCGCAGGCGCTCAATGTAGCAGCCGGTCTGACGGTGAATCCCCAGCTCGCGCAGGTTTTTGCCGCCGCTCCACTCAACCAGCTCCGGACCAACGCGGTAGGCGCGAATCACCGGCAGGAACACTTTACGCTGGCTGTCCGCATCCAGACCGCGCTCGCGCGCGATTTGCTGGGCGCAGGTCGGCAAATCCTGATGCTGCAGGCGCGGCAGGTAGCGTGCGCCGAAAATCAGGCTGACCAGCCCAATCAGATAGGTGAGGGCGTAACCCAGGCTGAGGTTATCCTGCATGCGACCCAGCAGCTGCGTGTCGCTGATGCTTTGCCGCAGCGTATCGCCTGCGCCCACCAGCACCGGCGTTGAGGTCATCGAGCCGGCCAGCATGCCGGCGGTGAGGCCGATATCCCAGCCAAACAGTTTGCCGAGCGTCAGCGCAATCAGCAGGGCGCTGACCACCATGACGATCGCCAGAAAGAAATAGTTCTTACCGTCGCGGAAAAAGATGGAGAAAAAGTTGGGACCGGCTTCCACCCCGACACAAAAAATAAACAGCATAAAGCCCAGACTTAAAGCGTCAGTATTAATCGCGAAGTGTTGCTGACCCAGAATCAGCGAAACCACCAGCACACCAATAGAATTACCGAGTTGTACGGAGCCAAGGCGTAATTTACCCAGGCACAGGCCGAGGGCTAATACGACAAATAATAACAGAACGTCATTTCCGCTTAACAATTCTGCGACGTTAATGTTCACGGTTTAACTTCTTATTTACCTGTAACGGGTTGATGGGAGGGGATTTTTTCGCTATCTTGTGACGGCAGTGCACGGCCCGGTCACCGAATGTTCTTAATCTGTGACCCACATAAAGCGGCGCCATTCTAATCATAATTAACACCCTCAGCTATCAGCAGTTTTCATTCCTTCTGCCTTCAGCTGTTTCTTTTTATTTCCACGTAAGCGCATCAGGGCAGTTAAAAGTTTCAATATTGTTAACGTCAAAGTTGAGGAGAAGTATGTTGCAGCGCAATAATCGCTGGCCAGCATCGGTTCTGGGCGTGATGCTTTATACGCTGGTGTTTATTTTTGCACATCATTTTTGGTCCGCCGCCGCGACGCAGGCGGTGCGTGGACAGCCGGAACTGCTGCTGTTTCTGCTGCCGGGCATCGTGATGGCGCTGCTGCAGCCGGACAGTCCGCTGATCGGTACATTGTGGATCGCGCTGGGCGGGACGCTGCTGGGCATGATGTGGGTGTGGCTGGTGATGCCGATGACGCACAGCTTGCTGCTGGTGACGGCGTGGAGCCTGAGTGCTCTATTCTGGGCGGGGTGCGGTGCGCTGCTGGTGCGCCTGTTGCGCATTATGCTGGCGATGCGCACCAGCTGAGTGAAGCGAAGACGGGCCCGCAGGCCCGTCAGGTCAGGCTTCGATGCCGAGGTTTTCTTTGGTCCACGCCGCAAATTCGGTGTAACCACCGATGTGCTGGTCGTCGAGGAAGATCTGCGGCACGGTAGAAACCGGTTTGCCGGCACGCGCTTCCAGGTCGGCTTTGGTGATGCCGGTCGCCTGGATATCGACGTACTGATAATTAAAATCGTCGCGCTCGCTGGTTAACTTCGTGGCTAACTCTTTTGCTCGTACGCAGTAAGGGCAGCTGGAACGGCCAAAAATCACTGCAATCATTGCTTCTCTCCTTCCGCTGCTGTTTTGTGACTTGTCTCACATCACAGCGTGAATAATGCGTCACATCATGCCCGCCCATCCTGCTTAAGAAAAGCAGAAATTGCCTGTTACTCTAATGCGCGCTGTCTATACCCGGTCACAATGCCGTACTACAGTATTCGGGTATCACCTGCAGCAGAAACAGATGAACACTGAGGAGCTCTGAACCATGCGTAATCTGGCGACGTTGCCCAAACCCGTGCTACTGCTGGAAGCGCTGGGCGTGCTGGCAGTGATTGGCGCGCTGCTGCTGGTCAACGACTGGCTGGCGGCACCGGCATTCATGGCGAAAAAACCGCTGGCAACGCTGCTGTTTTTCCTCGGCATTGCGCTGATGTTGCCGGCAGCGTGGCTGATGATGTGGCGCACCGCAAAGGCGATGGCACCGCAGTTGTTCAATCACAACCACAAAAAGAAGTAACCGGAGAGGATTATGACGCCGACTATTGATTTGCTTTGCAGCCACCGTTCCATTCGCGCCTTTACTGAGCAGGGGATTGATGACGCCCAGCGCAGCGCGATTATCGCTGCGGCGCAGGCGGCCTCGACCTCCAGTTTTTTACAATGTTCTTCCATTGTCCGTATCACCGACCGCGCCCTGCGCGAGCAGCTGGTGCAGCTCACCGGCGGCCAGCCGTGGGTCAGCGCCGCAGCGGAGTTTTGGGTATTCTGCGCCGACTTCAACCGCCACCAGCAAATCTGCCCTGAGGCCCAGCTGGGCCGTGCCGAACAGCTGCTGCTGGGTTGTGTCGATACCGCGCTGATGGCGCAGAACGCCATGGTGGCTGCGGAATCGCTCGGTTTAGGCGGCGTGTTTATTGGCGGCATTCGCAACAGCATCGCGCAGGTGACGGAGCTGCTGGGGCTGCCGAAGTTTGTGCTGCCGCTGTTTGGTTTCTGCATCGGCCATCCCGACGCGTCACCGGACGTCAAGCCGCGCATGCCGCAGGCGATGCTGGTGCATGAAAACCGCTACCAGCCGCTGGATAAAGCAGTGCTGGCGCAATATGACCAGCAAATCACCGCTTACTATCAGCAGCGCGACAGCAATCAGCGCTCGGAAAACTGGAGTGAACTGATTCAGCGTTTGATCATTAAAGAAACGCGACCGTTCATGCTGGATTACCTGCATCAGCAGGGCTGGGCAACGCGCTAAGCACAGGGACCGCTGCAATGAAGATGGCCATTCTCACCCGTGACGGCGCGCTCTACTCCTGTAAACGCCTGCGTGAAGCCGCGGAAGCGCGTGGCCATCAGGTGCAGATGATCGATCCGCTCTCCTGCTACATGAACATCAATTCCGACTCGCCGGCGGTGCACTATCGCGGTGAGGCGCTCGGCCATTTTGACGCGGTGATCCCGCGCATCGGCACCGCCACCACCTTTTACGGTACGGCGGTGCTGCGTCAGTTCGAGATGCTCGGCAGCTATCCGCTCAACGAGTCAGTGGCCATTACCCGTGCACGCGACAAGCTGCGCTCGCTGCAGTTGCTGGCGCGCGAGGGCATCGACATGCCGGTTACCGGCTTTGCCTCGTCGCCGGATGATACGCAGGATGTGATCGCCATGGTCGGCGGCGCGCCGCTGGTGGTGAAACTGGTGGAGGGGACGCAGGGGATCGGCGTGGTGCTGGCGGAAACCCGCCAGGCGGCAGAGAGCGTGATCGATGCGTTTCGCGGTCTCAATGCGCATATTCTGGTGCAGGAGTTCATCAAAGAGGCGCGTGGGCGCGACATCCGCTGCCTGGTGATTGGTGACGAGGTGGTGGCGGCGATTGAGCGGGAAGCGAAAGAGGGCGATTTCCGCTCTAATCTGCACCGCGGCGGCAGCGCCCGCGCCGTCACCATTACCGATCAGGAGCGCGAGATCGCGGTCAAAGCGGCCACGACACTGGGATTAGCCGTGGCGGGCGTGGATATTCTGCGCGCCAACCGGGGTCCGCTGGTGATGGAGGTCAATGCCTCTCCGGGGCTGGAGGGCATCGAAGGCAGCACCGGTTTAGACATTGCCGCCATGATGATCCGCTGGATTGAGCAGCACGCCTGTCCCGGTTATCGTCCGAAAACCGGGGGCTGAACCGCGCTTTTGCGCGGTTTTCGTGGCATCTGCAGCCATTTTTCCGTAAGCTAAGGCGCTTATTTATTCACCCCACAGGATACAACGATGGATTCACTGGTCGTTCCTGACATCGACATGCTACGTCGCTGGCTGGATCAACAAAATATCACCTGGTTCGAATGCGACGCCTGCCAGGCTTTGCATCTGCCGCATATGCAGAATTTTGACGGGGTGTTTGACGCGAAAATCGACCTGGTGGATAACGTTATCCTCTTCTCGGCGCTGGCAGAAGTAAAGCCCACCGCGCTGATCCCGCTGGTTGGTGAACTGTCGCAAATCAATGCCAGTTCGCTGACGGTGAAAGCCTTTATCGATATACAGGATGACAACCTGCCGAAGCTGATTGTCTGCCAGTCAATCAGCGTAAGCGCCGGCATCACCTTTGGTCAGTTCACCCACTTCATGAAGCAGAGCGAAGAGGGAATTTCGATGGTGATCATGGAAGCGTTCGCCAATCATCTGCTGATGATGGGCGAAGACGAGGAGCGTCCGCCGAGCGTCAGCAGCCACAGCATGCTGCACTGATTTTCCCCTCCTGCTAACTGCCGCTTTTTGCGGCAGTTTTCATTTCAGGTCCACCACTTTTTATTCTGCATTTTGCCCTTTATTGCCAGATATTAGTCGTGCTTTATGCCGCTTGTGCCAGAGTGCATAGCAGAAACATGCATAACTTATCGCAAAAAGGCGTTTTTTAAGCTGGGATCTGGCACGCAGGAATCAGGGGGGCTATTCTTGCGGGGCTGTCTGATACGTGCAACTACGGCGCAGCTATAGGTTTTTGCTATTAAACTCCCGCTGAATATTGATTCATTGTGTGGCTGTAATTTAACAGACAACGCAACGACCGGATCGCGTGTATGCAGCGTTGTGATGACCCGCTCAGGAGGAAGAAAAACATGATCAACCAGTCAAAAAAATGGTTGCCAGGTGTGGTTGCAGGTGTGCTGATGGCTGCGGCCGTGGGCGCTCAGGCAGAGGATAAAACGCTGCACGTTTATAACTGGTCCGATTATATTTCGGCCGACACCGTGCCCAATTTTGAAAAGCAGACCGGCATCAAAGTGGTCTACGACGTATTTGACTCCAACGAAGTGCTGGAAGGCAAACTGATGGCCGGCAGCACCGGCTATGACGTGGTGGTACCGTCGTCGAGCTTCCTCGCGCGTCAGCTGCAGTCTGGTGTGTTCCAGGAGCTGGATAAGAGCAAGCTGCCTAACTATAAAAACCTCGATCCCGATCTGATGGCGAAAGTGGCCCAGCACGATCCGGGTAACAAATACGCCATTCCTTACCTGTGGGGCACCACCGGCATCGGTTATAACATCGATAAAGTCAAAGCGGCACTGGGCGCCGATGCGCCGGTGAACAGCTGGGATCTGGTGCTGAAGCCGGAAAACCTGGAAAAACTGAAGAGCTGCGGCGTTTCGTTCCTCGATGCGCCAGAAGAGATTTTTGCCACCGTGCTGAACTACCTCGGCAAAGATCCGAACAGCTCTGACGCGAAAGATTACACCGGCGCGGCAACCGATCTGCTGCTGAAGCTGCGGCCGAATATCCGCTACTTCCACTCTTCGCAGTACATCAATGACCTCGCCAACGGCAACATCTGCGTCGCCATCGGCTGGTCTGGCGATATTCTGCAGGCTAAAGATCGCGCGGTGAAAGCCAACAACGGTGTCCATCTCGGTTACAGCGTTCCGAAAGAGGGCGCGCTGGCGTTCTTCGACATGATGGCCATTCCAAAAGACGCGAAAAATCTGGATGCGGCTTATCAGTGGCTGAACTACATCATGGATCCGAAAGTGATTGCCGACGTCTCCAACAAGATGAACTACGCCAACGGCAACAAAGCGTCGCTGCCGCTGATCAATGCGGATGTGCGCAACAATCCGGGTATCTTCCCGACGCCGGAAGCGATGGCCAAACTGTTTGTGCTCAAGGTCCAGGATCCGAAACTGGATCGTGCGCGTACCCGTGCATGGACTAAAGTAAAAAGTGGTAAGTAATTCGTTCTGAACGGATTCCCTTATCGGTAAACGACAACAGAGGCGCGGTGCTGGCCTCTGTTGTGTCATTTAGCGGCTGGCTGTGCCGCGCTATCCCGCTTAGCGCCGGAGACATGTGAGTGAACGACGCGATTCCCCGCCCCCAAAATAAAACGGCTAAGGCGTTAACGCCGCTGCTGGAAATCCGCAACCTGACGAAATCGTTTGACGGCCAGCACGCCGTGGATGATGTCAGCCTGACCATTTACAAAGGCGAAATTTTCGCACTGCTGGGCGCTTCCGGCTGTGGCAAGTCCACGCTGCTGCGGATGCTGGCCGGCTTTGAAATTCCCAGCAGCGGCCAGATTGTGCTGGATGGTCAGGATCTGTCCCACGTGCCGCCGTATCAGCGGCCCATCAACATGATGTTCCAGTCGTACGCGCTGTTTCCGCACATGACGGTGGAACAGAACATCGCTTTTGGCCTGAAGCAGGACAAATTGCCGAAAGGCGAAATCAGCAGCCGCGTGGCAGAGATGCTGGCGCTGGTGCATATGGAAGAGTACGCCAAACGTAAGCCGCACCAGCTTTCTGGCGGCCAGCGTCAGCGCGTGGCGCTGGCGCGTAGCCTGGCGAAACGTCCCAAGCTTCTGCTGCTCGACGAACCGATGGGCGCGCTGGATAAAAAACTGCGTGACCGCATGCAGCACGAAGTGGTGGATATTCTGGAGCGCGTAGGCGCTACCTGCGTGATGGTGACCCACGATCAGGAAGAAGCCATGACCATGGCGGGCCGCATCGCCATCATGAACCGCGGTAAATTTGTGCAGATCGGCGAGCCGGAAGAGATTTACGAGCACCCGACCAGCCGCTACAGCGCCGAGTTTATCGGCTCAGTGAACGTGTTTGATGGCCTGCTGCGCGAACGCCGCGACGAAGGCGTGGTGATCGACAGTCCGGGGCTGATGCATCCGCTCAAGGTGCAGACCGATGTGTCGATTGTGGACAACGTGCCGGTGCACGTGGCGCTGCGGCCGGAAAAAGTCATGCTGTGCGACGAGGTGCCGGCCGACGGCTGCAACTTTGCTGTGGGCGAAGTGGTGCACATCGCCTATCTCGGCGATCTGTCGATTTACCACGTACGGCTGCGCAGCGGCCAGATGATCAGCGCCCAGCTGCAGAATGCGCATCGCTACCGGAAAGGCGCGCCCACCTGGGGCGATGAAGTGCGCCTGTGCTGGGATGCCGACAGCTGTGTGGTCCTGACGGTTTAAGGAGGCGCTATGAGCCAGATTTCTCAACGCAGCGAGCCGGAGGTAGCGGGCACACCGCTGCAGCGCTGGGGCACGCGCATGAAAATGCAGCACGGTCGCAAGCTGGTGATCGCGCTGCCTTATCTGTGGCTAATCCTGCTGTTTATGCTGCCGTTCCTCATCGTGCTGAAAATCAGTTTCGCCGATATTGCGCGCGCCATTCCGCCGTACACCGATTTGGTGACCTGGGCGGACGACCAGCTCAACCTGGTGCTCAATCTGGGCAACTACCTGACGCTGACCGACGATCCGCTGTACGCCGAAGCTTATCTCACCTCGCTGAAGGTGGCGGCGATCTCAACGGTGATCTGTCTGCTGATCGGTTATCCGCTGGCGTGGGCGGTGGCGCACAGCAAGCCCTCCATGCGCACCATCCTGCTGCTGCTGGTGATCCTGCCGTCGTGGACTTCGTTCCTGGTACGCGTCTATGCGTGGATGGGACTGCTGAACAACAACGGGATCCTCAACCGCTTCCTGATGTGGCTTGGCGTGATCGATCATCCGCTGATCATCCTGTACACCAACACGGCGGTGTATATCGGTATCGTTTACTGCTACCTGCCGTTTATGGTGCTGCCGATCTACACCGCGCTGACGCGCATTGATTATTCGCTGGTGGAAGCATCGCTCGACCTCGGCGCGCGGCCGCTGAAAACCTTCTTCAGCGTCATCGTGCCGCTGACCAAAGGCGGCATTATTGCTGGCTCAATGCTGGTATTTATCCCGGCGGTGGGTGAGTACGTGATCCCGGAACTGCTCGGCGGACCGGACAGCATCATGATTGGGCGCATTTTGTGGCAGGAGTTCTTCAACAACCGCGACTGGCCGGTGGCCTCTGCGCTGGCGGTAATCATCCTGCTGATCCTGATTCTGCCTATCGTCTGGTTCCACAAACATCAAAACCGTGAAATGGGGGAGAAGGGATGAATCAGCTACCGGTAATCCGCTCTCCGTGGCGCACCGCGATTCTGGCGCTGTGCTTCCTGTTCCTGTATGCGCCAATGCTGCTGCTGGTGGTTTACTCCTTCAACAGCTCGCAGCTGGTGACGGTATGGGAGAGCTTCTCGTTTCACTGGTATCGCGTGCTGTTCCAGGATGATGCGATGCTGGATGCGGTTGGCCTGAGCCTGACCATCGCGGCGCTGTCGGCCACCATGGCAGTGGTGCTCGGCACCATGGCGGCGGTGATTATCGTGCGCTTCGGGCGTTTTCGCGGCCACAGCGGCTTTGCTTTCATGCTCACCGCGCCGCTGGTGATGCCCGACGTGATCACCGGTCTGTCGCTGCTGCTGCTGTTCGTGGCGATGGGTAACACCTTTGGCTGGCCGGGCGATCGCGGCATGCTGACCATCTGGCTGGCGCACGTCACGTTCTGCACCGCCTACGTGGCGGTGGTGATCAACTCGCGGCTGCGCGAGCTGGATCGCTCAATTGAAGAAGCGGCGATGGACCTCGGCGCTACGCCGCTGAAGGTGTTCTTCGTGATTACCGTGCCGATGATTGCCCCGGCAATCATTACCGGCTGGCTGCTGGCGTTTACTCTGTCGCTGGACGACCTGGTGATTGCCAGCTTCGTCACCGGGCCGGGCGCTACCACGCTGCCGATGGCGATCTTTGCCACGGTGCGGCGCGGCGTCAATCCGGAGATCAACGCGCTGGCCTCGCTGATTCTGTTTGTGGTCGGGCTGGTCGGCTTTATCGCCTGGCGCTTTATGGTGCACGAAGAAAAACAGCGATTGCGCGATATTCAGAAAGCAAAACGTGGCTGAGTGACGCAACATTTGCCAATATAAGCAAGGCTGACTCTGTCAGCCTTTTCTTATGGAGCGCGCGCAATGTCGGAAACGTTGAAAAACCTGGTGTTAACTTCCACGCCCGTGCCGGTGACCATTGCCGGCAGCGCCATTATCGCCACGCGCTGTATCAGCGTGCTGATGCTGGCCAATGAGCTGGGCTATGACGAAATCGCCAATTTCGTGCACCGCAGCGCGCAGGCGTGGGACTCCACGCTAATCTTTATCGCCAGCCAGCTAATTTTCCTGTTTGAATTGCGCTGTGCCTTTACCCTGATGCGCGGCAGTAATGCCGGGCGCTGGGGCTATGTGGCCACGCAGATCGTGGTGCTGCTGTACATGCTGATGGCGTCGGTGGGCTGGATCTATCCGGAGATTTTCAGCATTCCCGGCGAGAATAACGCGCAGATTATTCACCACACGCTGCTGCAGAAACTGCCGGATGTGCTGGTGCTGCTGCTGCTGTTTGTGCCGGCCAGCAGTCGCGCATTTTTCCGCAGCCGGTGATACAATCGGCCCCCGTTTTTGCTCCCGATTCTCAATACAGGCCTTTCCATGCATTGCGCGCTTTATCAGGCCGGTCGCTGTCGCTCATGTCAGTGGCTGGAAAAACCCTATCCGCAACAGCTGAGCGACAAGCAGACGCAGCTGACGCAGCTGCTGGACGGCATGCCGGTCGCCGACTGGCGGCCGCCGGTCACCTCGGCGCAGCAGGGGTTTCGCAATAAAGCCAAGATGGTGGTGAGCGGCAGCGTGGAAAAACCGCTGTTCGGCATGGTGGCGCGTGACGGCGAGCCGGTGGATCTCTGCGCCTGTCCGCTCTATCCCGCCAGCTTCGCGGCGGTATTCGACGTGCTGAAACCCTTTATCGCCCGTGCCGGTCTGACGCCGTACAACGTGGCGCGCAAACGCGGCGAGCTGAAGTTTTTGCTGCTGACGGAGAGTACTCAGGGCGGCATGATGCTGCGTTTTGTCCTGCGCTCGCACAGCAAACTGGCGCAGCTGCGCGCCGCGCTGCCATGGCTGCAACAGCAGCTGCCGCAGCTGCAGGTGATCTCCGCCAATATTCAGCCGGTGCACATGGCGATACTGGAGGGTGAGGAGGAGATTGCGCTGACGCCTGAGCAGGCGCTGCCGGAACGCTTCAACGACGTGCCGCTGTATATCCGTCCGCAAAGTTTCTTCCAGACTAACCCGCAGGTGGCGGCTGCGCTATACGCAACGGCACGCGACTGGGTGGCGGAGCTGCCGGTGCACAGCATGTGGGATCTGTTCTGTGGCGTTGGCGGCTTTGGCCTGCACTGCGCCACGCCGCAGATGCAGCTTACCGGCATCGAAATCAGTGCGGAAGCCGTCGCCTGCGCGCAGCAGTCGGCGCAGCAGCTGGGGTTAGAGCAGGTGAGTTTTGCCGCGCTGGATTCCACGCAGTTTGCCACCGGGCATACGAGCGTGCCGCAGCTGGTGCTGGTCAATCCGCCACGTCGCGGTATTGGTGCAGAACTGTGCGCCTGGCTGAGCCGCATGGCACCGGACTACATCCTGTATTCCAGCTGCAATCCCGCCAGCATGGCGCAGGACATTGCCCGCCTGGCCGACTATGACATCAGCCGCGTGCAGCTGTTCGATATGTTCCCGCACACTGCACATTTCGAGGTGCTGACGTTACTGCGTCGTAAGGGTGGAATCGCGTAGCGCCCGGCTGCGCTGAGGACGTGCAGAACCTGGCAGGCCCGGCGCCACGCAACTCCATAATGCTTATTCCGGGAACCACTTCTGATTGATCTGCTGCCAGCGACCGTTGGCTTTCAGCGCCGCCAGCGCGCTATTCAGCTGTTGCAGCAGCGCGCTGTTGCCCTTGCGCACCGCAATGCCGAGCCCGGTGCCGAAGTAGTCGCTGTCGGTAATGTGCTCGCCGACCGTGCTCAAATCCGCATTGGCCTTCAGCCACTGATTGACGACTGCGCTGTCACCAAATACGCCGTTGAGCCGGCCATTTTTCAGGTCGAGGATCGCGTTCTGGTAGCTGTCGTAGGCCACCGCAATCACTTCCGGATGCTTTTCCAGCAGGTATTTCTGATGGGTGGTGCCGTTTTCCACGCCGATGCGTTTGCCTTTCAGCTGGCTAAAGTCGCTATATTCACCTTTATGGGCGATGACAATCGCCGAATTGGCGTAGTAGGGCTGGGTAAAATCGACCTGCTTACTGCGCTCGGCGGTGATATCCATGCCGGAAATGACCGCGTCATAGCGACGGAATTTCAGCGAAGGAATCAGGCTATCAAAGGCATTGTTGGTGAAAGTGCACTCGGCCTGCATCTGCTGACACAGCGCTTTGGCGAGGTCGATATCAAAACCGACAATCTGGTTATTCTGATCGAGTGATTCGAACGGGGGATAGGTGGCTGAGGCAGCAAAGCGAATTTTCTCTGCCGCATAAGCATTCATTGCCAGTGTTGCCATCACTGCCGCAACAATCCATTTTTTCATTATAAGGCTCCTGTAAACCATGCCAGAGGCGAAACGATTTACACGATGCCAGTTAATGCATTTGTATGCAATAAATATGATTAAAAATTTATTTCGTTGCGATCAAATACAGTGAGGAAGGGCGCGGCGCTTTCCTTCGCACCGCGTCAGACGATCAGTTGCGGCGCTCAAACGCCAGCGCGCGCTTCTCGACCAGGCGCATCAGCAGCGTCAGCAGGCCGTTAACCACCAGATAAATCAGACCGGCGGCAGCATATACGGTGACGTCATAGGTGCGGCCATACAGCAGCTGGCCGTGGCCCATCACTTCCATCAGCGTAATGGTATAGGCCAGCGAAGTACTCTTGAACACCAGCACCACTTCGTTGGAGTAAGAGGAGAGGGCGCGCTTAAACGCGTACGGCAGCAGAATACGCAGCGTATCGCGGCGGCGCATGCCCAGCGCGGCGCAGGACTGCCACTGCCCGGCCGGAATGGCGCGCACCGCGCCGTAGAACAGCTGTGTGGTGTAGGCTGCGCTATTGAGCGACAGCGCCAGCATGGCACACAGCCACGGCTGCGACAGTAAATGCCAGAGCCACGGCACGTTCTGAATGCTGGGGAACTGGCCGGGACCGTAATAGATCAGGAAAATCTGCACCAGCAGCGGCGTGCCGGTAAACAGGGTGATATAGCCTTTGACCAGCCAGTTGAGCAGCGGCAGCTTCAGCGCCAGCACAATGGTGCACAGCAGCGCCAGCAGCAGCGCGGCGACCAGCGAGGCGGCCGTCAGCGTCAGGCTGGTATGCAGGCCTTTCAGTAGCTCAGGTAAATACGCCAGCATGCGTCAGGCCCCCCGCTCGAAACGCGTGGTACGTGATTCAATACGGCGCAGCACCGCCTGACTGAATAGCGTAATCACTAAATAGATCGCGGCAGCCACCAGATACCAGGTAAACGGCTCCTGGGTGCGCGTCGCAATGCTTTTGGTCTGCAGCATGAGATCGTTGACGCTAATCAGCGACACCAGCGCCGTATCCTTGAGCAGCACCAGCCACTGATTGCCGAGTCCGGGCAGCGCATGGCGCCACATCTGCGGCATAATCAGGCGGAAGAAAATCGCTGACTTTTTCATGCCCAGCGCCTGGCCTGATTCCCACTGGCCGGACGGCACCGCTTTCAGCGCACCGCGCAGCGTTTGAGAGGCGTAAGCCGAATAGAGCATCGCCAGCGCAATCACGCCGCACAGGAACGGGCTGACATCAAAGTTCTCAATCTGCATCTGCACCGGCAAGGTGAACAGGCCCAGATTGAGCTGGAAGCCGTCCGACAGCGTCAGCAGCAGCTGCGAGGCACCGAAATAGATAAACAGCACCACCAGAATTTCCGGCAGGCCGCGAATCAGCGTCACCAGCCCGGTACCGATCCACGCCAGCGGTTTCCAGCGCAGCGATTCCCAGCCAGCAAAAATCATCGCCAGCGCGAGGCCGGCGATCAGGGCACAAACGGCAAGGCCGACGGTCATGCCGGCGGCGCTTGCGAGTGGAATCATTTCATTCATCAGAAATTACTGCTGAAACCATTTGTTGTAGATGGTTTTGTAGGTGCCGTCGGCTTTGATCTTATCCAGCGCGCCGTTGAACTTCTGCTGCAGTTCGCTGTTGCCCTGACGCACGGCGATGCCGAGACCGGTGCCGAAGTAGGCTTTGTCGGTCACTTTCTCACCCAGCGCGGCGAGGTTGGCGTTCTGCTTCAGCCACTCGTTAACCACGGCGGTATCCCCGAACACTGCATCAATACGGCCATTCTTCAGATCGAGCACCGCATTCTGGTAGCTGTCGTAAGGCACGATGGTGATGTCGCTGTGCTTGTCAGAGAGGTATTTCTGGTGCGTGGTGCCGTTCTGCACGCCCACACGCTTGCCTTTCAGCGCCGCAACGTCCGCCAGCTTGCCTTTCTGCGCGATGAAGGTCGCAGAGTTGTCGTAGTAAGGTTTGGTGAACAGCACCTGCTTTTCACGCTCTGGCGTAATATCCATGCCGGCCATCACCGCGTCAAAACGGCGGAATTTCAGGCTGGGGATCAGGCTGTCGAAGGCCTGGTTGGTAAAGGTGCAGGTCGCATCGATCTCTTTGCACAGCGCATTGGCCAGATCGACATCAAAGCCCTGGATTTTGTTGTCGGAGTCGACAAATTCAAACGGCGGATAAGACGCCTCGGTCGCGAAACGCAGGGTCTGCGCGGCAGAAGCGCTCAGGCTCAGGCTGGCAAGCAGTGCAGCAAGTACAACTTTTTTCATTAGAAGCATCCTGACTTAGTGCGAAAGATAATGAGCAAACGCCTCGGTTTGCGGCTGTGTAAAGTGGCTGGCATCGCCCTGTTCAATGATGCGACCGTTCTCCATGTAGACCACGCGGCTGGCGGTTTTGCGCGCCACCTCAACTTCGTGGGTGACAATCACCTGCGTGATCTGCGTCTGGGCCAGCTCACGAATGATGCTGACGATCTGTGCCGTGATTTCGGGGTCGAGCGCGGCGGTCGGTTCATCAAACAGCAACACCTGCGGCTCCATCATCAGCGCGCGCGCAATTGCCACGCGTTGCTGCTGGCCACCGGAAAGGTGCAGGGGAAAACGATCGGCATACGGCGTCAGACGCAGGCGTTCCAGTAGTTTATCGGCGCGCGCGCGTGCCGCATCTTTGCTGAGCCCGAGCACACGACAGGGTGCTTCAATCAGGTTCTGCATCACGCTGAGGTGCGGCCACAGATTGTACTGCTGGAACACCATGCCGACATTCTGGCGCAGTTCGCGAATCGCGTTGTCGGACGGCGTCTGGCTAAAATCGAAGTGGTTGCCGGCAATCTGCAGGCTACCGGAACGCGGCAGCTCCAGCAGGTTGAGCACGCGCAGGAGTGAACTTTTACCCGCGCCACTCGGGCCGAGCAACACCAGCGTTTCGCCCTGCGGGCAGGCCAGGTTGATATCGAACAGCGCCTGATGGGCACCGTAAAAACAGTTGATGGCGTTTAGTTGAATACTCATGCGCAAAAAATGAATAGCAATTAGTGTCGCAAATCTTAACGTCACCAGAATAGTTATGCAATTGAGGTGGGTTAAAATTTATTAAAGAGCAATTAAACAGCAAAAGCGTAGCACAAAATCGGGCAGGGCAGCGGGGAAAGGGGCTGACGGGTAAGCGTCGGCTGTTGCACGGAAGCTTAGCGGCGCCGCAATGGTGCGGCGCGCTAATGGTTGCGGCTGAGTGCGGAAAAAATGCGCGACTATTTTTTCTCTTCCAGCAGCTGGCTGAGCGAGCCGCCACCGGCGTGTGGCCAGTCGCCGACGTAGCGCACATCATCCACCACCCAGCAGGTACCTTCGTGGATCATCAGCACTTCATCGCGCCAGCTTTTATCGCCGCGGCTCAGCGTCACACGCAGCGGGATGTTACGCGCGTCGCGGTTAGGAATGCTGGAGGCGCTGGCCACGTCAGCGGCGGTGGGTCCCTGTGCCAGGCTGGAGAACAGATCGCCCTGGCGCCACGCTGCCGGTGGGTTGCTCTGGCTGCTGGCATGCAGCAGTTTCTGATACAGGTTGTCGCTCAGGTACGGGCGATATTTTGCCAGCGTGGTGCTGTCCGGCAATCCCTGAGTTGGCTGGCTGACACGTAAATCGTAGAACTGCTGCGCCACGCTGTCCGGACCGCCGTCAACGCAGGGGGCGGTACGCGGCCCGTTGTCCTTGATCACCGGCTCAACGGTGGTACAGGCACTCAGCAGCAATGCAGCGGGAGCAAGCAGCGCAAAGGCTTTGTTTCTCATCTCGATTTCCTTATTGTTCACTGGCAAAGCGCCATTTTTAGCATAGAGTATAGCCGTGCTTTTACGCCGTACGAGCTATCGCCTCATGAATCACCACAGGAGAGAACGATGAAATTTTCGACTACGCCAACCCTGGAAGGGCACACCATCACTGAATATTGCGGCGTTGTGACCGGCGAAGCGATTCTCGGTGCCAACATTTTCCGCGACTTCTTTGCCGGCATCCGCGATATCGTCGGCGGCCGCTCCGGTGCTTATGAGAAAGAGCTGCGCAAAGCGCGGCAGATCGCCTTCGAAGAGCTGGAAGAACAGGCGAAAGCCATGGGCGCCAATGCAGTGGTTGGCATTGATATTGACTACGAAACCGTGGGCAAAGACAGCAGCATGCTGATGGTGAGCGTTACCGGTACTGCGGTGATCGTGCGCTAATGCGCGCGGTGTTACTGCTGGCGATGGCGCTGCTGCTCAGCGCCTGCCAGTCGACGCTGGAAGCGCGCAGCGGCTATTGGGTCGATAGCGCGCATCCGGCGCAGGGGGCCCGACCGCGCATCAAAGTGGTGGTAATCCACTACACGGCGGAGGACTTTCCCTCGTCGCTGGCGACCCTGACGGACCGCAACGTCAGCGCGCACTATCTGATTCCGCAGCAGCCGCCGCAGAAAAACGGCGCCGGGGTGATCTGGCAGCTGGTGCCTGAAAACCAGCTGGCGTGGCATGCCGGACCGAGCTTCTGGCGCGGCGCAACGCGCATTAATGACACCTCAATTGGCATCGAAATCGTCAATGCCGGCTATCGCCGCACGCTGACCGGCCGGCAGTGGCAGCCGTTCACCGCCGCGCAAATCACTGCCCTGACCGCGCTGGTGCGCGATATCAGCCAGCGTTACGGCATCAGTCCGGAAAATATTGTCGGGCACAGTGATATCGCGCCGCAGCGCAAGCAGGATCCCGGTCCGCTGTTTCCGTGGCAACAGCTGGCCCGGCAGGGGCTGGGAGCGTGGCCGGATGCCGCCACGGTACAGCGCTATCTGGCTAACCAGCCGCCGGATGCCCCGGTCGAGGCTGCAGCGCTACTGACTGCGCTGCAGCGCTATGGTTATGACGTTGCCGCTGCGCAAACGCCGCAGATGCAGCGCAAACTGATTGCGGCGTTTCAGATGCATTTCCGCCCGCGTGATTACCGTGGCGAAGCCGATGCCGAGACGCTGGCCATCGCCCGTGCGCTGCTGGCGAAATACGGCACGGCACCGTAGCCGCGCTTAGCGGCGTTACGGCTGCAGAAAGGCCTGCCAGCGCGCCACCAGCTGCTGTAATTGCTGGCGGCTGACATCCAGATGGGTGACGATGCGGGTCTGCGGACCTACGCTGAGCAGCACGTCGCCCGCCTGCATCCAGCGCTGTAGCGGTGCGACCTGCTCCGCCGGCACTTTCACGAACAGCATGTTAGTGTGCTGGCTCACCACTTCCACACCAATAGCGCTGAGCTGCGCGCCGAGCCATGCGGCGTTGTCATGATCCTCCTGCAGACGCGCCACGTTGTGCTGCAGCGCGTAGAGACCGGCAGCCGCCAGAATGCCGGCCTGGCGCATGCCGCCGCCGGTCATTTTGCGCCAGCGCCGCGCCTGCTCGATATAAGCTTCATCACCACACAGCAGGGAGCCGACCGGCGTGCCCAGCCCTTTCGACAGGCAGATGGTCAGGCTATCGCAGTAGCGGGCGATATCGATCAGCTGCACGCCCTGCGCCACCACGGCATTAAAGATGCGCGCGCCGTCAATGTGCAGCGCCAGCTGGCGCTCGCGGGTAAATTGCCACGCCTGTTCAAGGTAGCTCAGCGGCAGCACTTTGCCGTGATGGGTATTTTCCAGGCTCAGCAGGCGGGTGCGGGCAAAATGCATGTCGTCCGGCTTAATGGCGGCCGCCACGTCGTGCAGCGGCAGCGTGCCGTCGGCAGCCGCGAGGATCGGCTGCGGCTGGATGCTGCCGAGCACCGCGGCACCGCCAGCCTCATATTTGTAGTTGTGCGCCTGCTGGCCGACGATGTACTCATCGCCGCGCTGGCAGTGGCACAGCAGCGCCACCAGATTGGCCTGGGTGCCGGTAGGGAAGAACAGCGCAGCCGCTTTACCGCTCAGGCGCGCCGCTTCAGCCTCCAGCGCATTAACGGTGGGATCATCGCGATAGACATCATCGCCGGTTTCGGCCGCCATCATCGCATCCAGCATCGCGGCACTCGGGCGGGTCACGGTATCACTGCGTAAATCGATCACGTTGTTCTCCTGACATAAAAAAGCGGGCTAAACGCCCGCATGATGATTAATCCGGCAAGTCTCTTCGTTTTACCGCAGCCAGTTAGTTTTCGCCAGCTCGACGATTTCATCACCGCGGCCATTCAGGATCGCGCGCAGCATATACAGGCTGAAACCTTTAGCCTGCTCGGCTTTGATTTGCGGTGGCATCGACAGTTCTTCCTTGGCGGTGATCACGTCCACCAGCACCGGACCGTCATGGGCGAACGCCTGTTGCAGCGCGCCATCCAGCTCCGAGGCTTTTTCCACGCGGATCCCTTTGATGCCGCAGGCGGTGGCGATGGCGGCGAAGTCCGGGTTCTCCAGATCGGTGCCATCGGTGAGATAGCCGCCGGCTTTCATCTCCATCGCCACAAAGCCCAGCACGCTGTTATTAAAGATCACCAGCTTCACCGGCAGCTTAAGCTGCGCCAGCGAGATGAAATCGCCCATCAGCATGCTGAAGCCGCCATCGCCGCACAGCGCAACCACCTGACGCTGTTTATCGATGGCCTGTGCGCCCAGCGCCTGCGGCATGGCGTTGGCCATCGAACCATGGTTAAACGAGCCGAGCAGACGGCGCTTGCCGTTCATTTTCAGATAGCGCGCTGCCCACACCGTTGGCGTGCCGACATCACAGGTAAAGATAGCGTCATCGGCCGCATAGTGGCTGATCTGCTGGGCCAGATACTGCGGGTGAATCGCCTGCTTATCGTTGGCGGTCGCCAGATCGTCCAGCCCTTTGCGCGCATCCGCGTAGTGCTCCAGTGCGCGATCGAGGTGATGACGGTCGCTGTGGCTGGTGAGCTGCGGCTGCAGCGCCTGCAGCGTGGCTTTGATGTCACCCACCAGCGCCATGTCGACGTGACTGTGCGCGCCGAGGCTGGCCGGATTGATATCAATCTGAATAATGCGCGCGTCCGCCGGGTAGAACGGGCGATAAGGGAACTGGGTGCCGAGCAGCACCAGCGTGTCGGCGTTCATCATGGCGTGATAGCCGGATGAGAAGCCGATCAGCCCGGTCATGCCGACATCATACGGGTTGTCGTACTCGAGGTGCTCTTTGCCGCGCATGGCGTGTACCACGGGTGCTTTCAGCGTTTCGGCCAGCTTGACCACTTCCGCATGGGCACCGGCGCAGCCGCTGCCGCACATCAGGGTGATATTTTTCGCTTCATTGAGCGTTTCTGCGAGGCGCGTCAGTTCACTGACCGACGGCACCACCTGCGGCAGCTGCGGCGGATACCATTCGCTGCGCGCATTCTCCGGCGCCGCCTGCAGCGCCACGTCACCCGGCAGCACAATCACCGACACGCCGCGATTGAGGATGGCTTTACGCATCGCAATGCCGAGCACCTGCGGCAGCTGTTCCGGATTGGAGACCAGCTCGCAGTAATGGCTGCACTCGCGGAATAACTCCTGCGGATGGGTTTCCTGAAAATAGCCGCTGCCGATTTCACTGGAAGGAATGTGCGCGGCAATCGCCAGCACCGGAACATGGTTGCGATGGCAGTCAAACAGGCCGTTGATCAGATGCAGGTTGCCAGGGCCGCAGGAGCCGGCGCATACCGCCAGCTCACCGCTGATTTGTGCTTCCGCCCCGGCGGCAAAAGCGGCCACTTCTTCATGGCGCGTTGGCATCCATTCAATGGTGCCCATGCGGTTGAGGCTGTCGTTCAGTCCGTTGAGGGAGTCACCGGTTACGCCCCAGATGCGTTTTACGCCGGCGCTCTCCAGCGTTTTGGCCAGCAGGGCCGCCACAGTTTGCTTCATCGTTCGCTCCTTTCTGGTGTTGGCCATCCAGCCGGATGGCAAAAAACGTGTCAGAGAGAAAGCGTAGACGAAGCCGCAGCGCAGCGGGCGTGAAAAAATGCGCTGCGCGTCAGGCGGAAAACAGGGCGATGAGAATCGGCGCCAGCAGGTTCATGATAAAACCGTGCACGATGGCCGCAGGCACAATCTCCATTCCGCCGGCACGCTGCAGAATCGGCAGGGTAAAATCCATCGACGTCGCACCGCTCAGCCCGAGTGCCATACTGCGGTAGCGGTTGACCAGCACCGGAATCAGCAGCACCGCAGCCAGCTCGCGCAGCAGATCGTTAAAGAAGGCGGCGCTGCCGATCACCGGGCCGTACGCTTCGGTCATCAGAATGCCGGACAGTGAATACCAGCCGAAGCCGCTGGCCAGCGCCAGTCCGGTTGACAGCGAAACGCCGAGCAGCCACGCCGCCAGCACGCCGCCGCCCAGCGAGCCGCACAGGGACACCAGCGCTACCGTCATGCCGCGCCGGTTCAGGGTGATCTGGCGCAGCGTCATGCCGCTGCCGCGCAGCTGCACGCCAACCAGGAACAGCAGCACCACCAGCGCGATCTCGCTCAGGGTGGAGGCATGGCGCAGCGGCGCCCATTGGGTTAATCCCAGCAGGAAACCGGCCAGCACCGCCACACACAGCTTGAGTGACTCCAGCACCATGTGCCAGCGCGACGGCAGATTCTGCTGGCGATGCTGCTGACGCCATGGCCAGCGGCGATCCAGCAGCCACAGCGCCAGCAGCGAGCAGCTCAGAATGGCGCCCGCGGCAATCAGCGCGGTTTTAAACACGATCAGCAAGTTGGTGCCGAGATTGTCGAGAAAGGCGAGGCTGGTACCCATAAAAAACAGAATGGCGTAAATCAGCAAACTCAGCAGGCGGTTAACGCGCTGCAACAGCGCAGGCTGATGCCACGGCAGCAAATAGCCCACCATCAGCGGCACCAGAATGATAAGCAGTCCGGTATACATGAAAAATGACGTCCTTTTTTGCGAGACGCCACGCTAATGGAAAACGCCTGAAGTGTAAACCTTTTCTCCCGCTGCCGACTTGACCAACGCAGCGCGGCGGACCATGCTCTGGCAAAGCACGGAGGGACTGCGCGATGATTCTGGAACATATCGATATACACGGCTTTCGCGGCATTAACCGGTTGTCGCTGCCGCTGACCGACACCAACCTGCTGATTGGGGAAAACGCGTGGGGTAAATCCAGTTTGCTGGATGCGCTAACGCTGCTGCTGGCACCGGCCGCTGAGCCCTATATGTTCACGGAACAGGACTTCCATTTTCCGCCCGGTGAGGTGGAAGCACGCCTACATAAGTTGCAGCTGGTGTTTCGCTTTCGCGCGCAGGGCGATGAGCATGAAGCGCTGTTTGCGCCGTTCTGGCAGCAGGATGACGCGGGGCGCTACCTGCGCTTCAGTACGCTGGCGACGCGCCAGGGTAACGAAGTCAAAACCCGCTGGCGCTTTATTGACGCGCGTGGCGAGGTGCTGCCGCTGGCGGGCACCGACGCCGCGCTGGCGCAGTTGCGCGCGTACTATCCGGTGCTGCGCCTGCGTGATGCGCGCTTTGGCCGGCGGTCGCGCCATAGCGACAACGACACCCAGCGGCGCGCTGATACGCTGAGCGCGCTGGCTCAGGAGATGCATAGCCTGACGCGCGATCTGGTGGCGCGGCCGCAAACCCTGAGCGACGAGCTGTTGCGCCAGGGATTGCATACCATGCAGCAGCTGATGGCGCACTATTTTCTGGTCCAGCAACCGGACACGGGCGTCGCGCGGGTTGCGCCGGAGCTGCGTGACGGCAGTCAGGGCTGGCGTTCGCTCGATCAGCTCAATCAGCTGATCGCCGGTACCGAATCGCGCAGTCGCCAGGTGATTCTGCTGCGCATGTTCTCGCTCCTGCTGCAGGCGCACGGCAGCGATGCGCTGCCCACAGGCGCGCGCCCCTTGCTGCTGGTGGAGGATCCGGAAACGCGGCTGCATCCCATCATGCTGTCGGTGGCGTGGAATCTGCTGGCGCTGATGCCGCTGCAAAAAATCGCCACCACTAACTCCGGTGAGCTGCTGTCACAGGTGGCGCTGGAGCAAATCTGCCGACTGGTGCGCGAACCCGATCGCGTGGCGGCGAGGCGTATCGGGCCGGAAGGATTAAGTGCCGAAGAGGCGCGCCGTATCGGCTTTCACATCCGCGTCAACCGTCCGTCGGCGCTGTTTGCCCGCTGCTGGTTGCTGGTTGAGGGTGAAACCGAAGTGTGGATCATCAATGAGCTGGCGCGGCAGCGCGGCTACCATTTTGCCGCGGAAGGCGTGAAAGTAATTGAGTTTGCGCAGTCCGGGCTTAAGCCGCTGCTGAAATATGCGCGCCGCATGGGCATTGCCTGGCACGTGCTGACTGACGGCGACGAGGCCGGAAAAAAATATGCCGCCACCGCGCGCAGCCAGCTACAGCCGCATGAGCAGGAGAGCGACCATCTCACGCAGTTCCCGGCGCCCGACATCGAACACTTCCTTTATAAGCAGGGCTTTAGTGATGTCTATCACCAGATGGCGCACCTGCCGTTAAACGTGCCGATGAACGCGCGGCGTATTATTACCAAAGCCATTCATCACAGCTCGAAGCCGGAACTGGCGATTGCGGTGGCGATGGCAGCGGCCGAACGCGGGCCGCAGGCGATTCCGCCGTTGCTCGATCAGCTGTTTGGCCACGTCATGTGGCTGGCGCGCGGTCGGGCAGAGTAAAACTGACGCGGGACGCCAAAGAAAAATGCCAGCGTCTGCGGCTGGCATTTTTTTTCGGGAGTGGTCAGAATGAGAGCAGACGCGCGCCCGTCAGGAGAGTGACGATGCTTCACAGGGCACAATCAGACTGGCATGGTTGCCTTTCGGCCCTTCATGGACATCGAACTGAACGTGCTGGCCCGCTTTCAGCGTTCTGTATCCCTCCATCTGAATCGTGGAGTAGTGTGCGAAGATATCGTCGCCGCCGCCAATCGGACAGATAAAGCCGAAGCCTTTGGCGTTGTTGAACCATTTAACAGTACCCGTCTCCATGCTTTTACTTCCCTCGCAAGACATTTTGATAAGTAGGTGAGGTCATTGAAGCTGTGAGTCGAGTTTGTTTAAAACTCAATCAGCTTGTGTAAGTAGAATGTAGAGAAACGGACCTTATCGTCAAGCAAACGGCCCTGGCGCACGGGGAGAAATTCATCAAAATTTGAGGCAGTTAACGCTATTGCAAATTTTGTGATACAGGTCGCGCATGCGCTTTCAGGACCGATTTTTGCCACAGGAAAAGCGGCTTGACAGGCGTGTTAAACTTGAGGTGAGAGCACAGAAATGTGCGCTACCGTAACGCAGAATTTCAACGGAACATTATGGCAAACACAAACGACTGGCTTAACTTTGAACATCTGGCCGAAGACAAAGTACGCGAAGGGTTAAAGCCGCCTTCAATGTATAAAGTCATTCTGAATAATGACGATTATACACCTATGGAATTTGTTATTGACGTTCTGCAAAAGTTCTTTTCTTATGATGTTGAACGTGCAACGCAACTGATGCTGAAAGTTCACTACCATGGAAAGGCAATCTGTGGTGTATTCACTGCAGAAGTGGCGGAGACCAAAGTCGCCCAGGTGAACAATTACGCGCGGGAAAATCAACATCCGTTGCTGTGTACGCTGGAAAAAGCCTGAAGCTGTCTCCATATAGGATTCAGTCCGTCAGAGCGATAATTGGGGGAGGTGCCAAATGCTCAATCAAGAACTGGAACTCAGTTTAAACATGGCTTTCGCCAGAGCGCGCGAGCACCGTCACGAGTTTATGACCGTCGAACATCTGTTGCTGGCGCTGCTCAGCAACCCGTCGGCCAGAGAGGCACTGGAAGCCTGTACGGTGGATATTGCGGCTCTGCGTCAGGAACTCGAAGCCTTCATCGAACAAACCACGCCGGTGCTGCCTGCCAGCGAAGAGGAGCGCGACACTCAGCCGACGCTCAGCTTCCAGCGTGTGCTGCAGCGTGCGGTCTTCCATGTCCAGTCATCCGGTCGCAGTGAAGTTTCCGGTGCGAACGTGCTGGTCGCCATTTTCAGCGAGCAGGAGTCGCAAGCGGCTTACCTGCTGCGCAAACACGAAGTGAGCCGCCTTGATGTGGTGAACTTCATCTCCCATGGTACGCGTAAAGACGAACCGGGCCAGCCGCAAAACAGCGCGGAAAATCCGGTTAACGAAGAGCAAGCAGGCGGGGAGGAACGTATGGAAAACTTCACCACCAATCTTAATCAGCTTGCTCGCGTCGGCGGAATTGACCCGCTGATCGGCCGCGATAAAGAGCTGGAACGGGCCATTCAGGTGCTGTGCCGTCGTCGCAAGAATAACCCGCTGCTGGTGGGCGAATCGGGCGTCGGTAAAACCGCGATTGCGGAAGGGCTCGCCTGGCGCATTGTGCAGGGCGACGTGCCGGAAGTGATGAAAGAGTGCACCATCTACTCGCTGGATATCGGTTCGCTGCTGGCCGGTACCAAATACCGTGGTGATTTTGAAAAACGTTTTAAAGCGCTGCTGAAACAGCTGGAACAGGATAACAACAGCATTCTGTTCATCGACGAGATCCACACCATTATCGGTGCCGGTGCGGCATCGGGCGGCCAGGTGGATGCGGCGAATCTGATCAAGCCGCTGCTTTCCAGCGGTAAAATCCGCGTGATGGGTTCCACGACCTATCAGGAGTTCAGCAATATCTTTGAGAAGGATCGTGCGCTGGCGCGCCGTTTCCAGAAAATTGATATCACTGAGCCATCGGTTGAAGAGACGGTACAAATTCTTAACGGGCTGAAGCCGAAGTACGAAGCGCATCACGATGTGCGCTACACCGCCAAAGCGGTACGTGCGGCGGTTGAGCTGGCGGTGAAGTACATCAATGACCGTCATCTGCCGGACAAGGCGATTGACGTGATCGATGAAGCCGGCGCGCGTGCGCGTCTGGTGCCGGTCAGCAAGCGCAAGAAAACCGTCAACGTGTCGGACATCGAATCCGTGGTAGCGCGCATCGCGCGTATTCCGGAGCAGAGCGTTTCGGCCACCGATCGCGATACGCTGAAAAATCTCGGCGACCGTCTGAAAATGCTGGTGTTTGGTCAGGACAACGCGATTGAAGCGCTGACTGAAGCCATCAAGATGAGCCGCGCGGGTCTGGGGCAGGAGCGTAAGCCAGTCGGGTCATTCCTGTTTGCTGGTCCGACCGGGGTCGGTAAAACCGAGGTCACCGTGCAGCTGGCGAAGGCGCTGGGCATTGAACTGCTGCGCTTTGATATGTCCGAGTATATGGAGCGTCACACCGTCAGTCGTTTGATTGGTGCGCCTCCGGGCTACGTCGGCTTTGATCAGGGCGGTCTGCTGACCGATGCCGTCATCAAGCATCCGCACGCGGTGGTGCTGCTGGATGAGATCGAGAAAGCCCATCCGGATGTCTTCAACCTGCTGCTGCAGGTGATGGACAACGGGATGCTGACCGATAACAACGGCCGCAAAGCGGACTTCCGCAACGTGGTGCTGGTGATGACCACCAACGCCGGGGTGCGCGAGACCGAGCGTAAATCCATCGGCCTGATTCAGCAGGACAACAGCACCGACGCGATGGAAGAGATCAAAAAGATCTTTACGCCGGAGTTCCGTAACCGTCTCGACAACATTATCTGGTTCCGTCACCTCGATACTCAGGTGATCCATCAGGTGGTGGATAAATTTATTGTTGAGCTGCAGGCACAGCTGGATGCGAAAGGTGTGTCGCTGGAAGTCAGCGATGATGCGCGCGACTGGCTGGCCGAAAAAGGTTACGACAAAGCGATGGGCGCGCGTCCGATGGCGCGTACTGTGCAGGAAAACCTGAAGAAACCGCTGGCTAACGAGCTGCTGTTTGGCTCACTGGTAGATGGCGGATCGGTATCGGTTGGACTGGATAAAGAGAAAAACCAGCTCACCTACCACTTCATGAGTGCGGAAAAACGCAAAACCGAGGGCACCGTGCATTAAGCGGGTGCGCAGATAAGAAAAAGGCCGGATTAAAATCCGGCCTTTTTTTTCGCGCTTAGTTTACATCAGCAAACGCGAGGCGAGTGCAACAACTTAGCGACTACGGAAGACAATGCGGCCTTTGCTCAGGTCGTACGGGGTCAACTCGACAGTCACTTTGTCGCCCGTCAGGATGCGGATGTAGTTTTTACGCATTTTACCGGAGATATGAGCGGTAACCACGTGCCCGTTTTCAAGCTCTACGCGGAACATGGTGTTAGGTAACGTATCCAGTACGGTACCTTGCATTTCAATATTGTCTTCTTTGGCCATCGAATCCTCTGGGTGAACTACCAAACTGTTGAACCGGCAAGATAATGCCGAATTCCATGATTTATGTAAAGAAACGTTGGCTGTTTTTGCCAACGCTTCGCCGTGCGTCGCGCCGCTGCGCGTGCATTACGGATAAATTCGGGTGTTTTTGACGTCTGCGGGGGATTAGCGGGCTAAGAATCTGCAGCAATCGGCATCGGGTGCGCAACTGAAACAGCTTCGGGAACAGGGTGAGATTCCCAGCCTGGCAAT
The DNA here is from genome assembly GCF_026541005.1 of Pantoea sp. GM_Pan_4. Taxonomy (NCBI): domain Bacteria; kingdom Pseudomonadati; phylum Pseudomonadota; class Gammaproteobacteria; order Enterobacterales; family Erwiniaceae; genus Pantoea; species Pantoea sp. GM_Pan_4. The sequence goes on along the minus strand of NZ_JALNUZ010000001.1, from coordinate 871,007 downwards.
TCCGGCTCGCCACAGCGAAGCGCGGACGACATACCAAACTCGCTTATTGTATCACTTTTGTCGGGAATTGTGTGCAAAACATCTGCGGGGACAGTCAAAAAAGGGTTTGTGTTTGCCAGCAGCCGGCCTGCACCGGTTGCCACGCCAGCGTTTGCACGTATTGCAGATAATCGACGCGCGGAATTTCAACTGCGCCCAGCGAGGCGGTATGCGGATTCAGCACCTGACAATCAATCAGCCGTCCCTGATGCGCAATAAAATGCTGTGAGAAAACCCACAGCGCGGTTTTGGAGGCGTTTTCCGCCCGGCTGAACATCGACTCGCCGCAAAAAATCTGTCCGAGCGCCAGGCCATACATGCCGCCAACCAGGCGTTGATCCTGCCAGACTTCGATTGAATGCGCATGGCCCAGCTCATACAGGCGCAGCCAGGCGCGTTTCACTTCAAAGGTGATCCAGGTGCCTTCCTGACGCCCGCTGGCGCAACCTTCCACCACCTGAGCAAAAGCGTGATTCATGGTGACGCGATAGGGCGAACGGCGATGGAAGCGCGCCATGCTGCGGCTGAGATGAAACGACTCCGGCAGCAGGACCGCACGTGGATCTGGCGACCACCATAAAATCGGATCGCCGGGCGAAAACCACGGAAAAATACCGCGCTGATAGGCATTCATCAGGCGGGCAGGGGAGAGATCGCCACCCATGGCCAGCAGGCCGTTTGGCTCACGCAGCGCCATCTCCGGCGGCGGGAAATTGAGCGAATCCCGGGAAAGTTGTACCAGTCTCATGGCGTCGGTCACCCTCAGGCTAAACGCATAGACTATAGCGCAAAGCGCTGCTGGAAACGCCAGTAGCGTCCCGCTTTTGAGATTAATTCGTCATGGCTGCCGGATTCGATAATCTGCCCACCGTCAAGCACACAGATGCGATCCATTTTTTCCAGTCCGCTCAGGCGATGCGTCACCATGATCAGCGTTTTTCCCTGGCTAACCTGCTGTAGCAAGGTGAGAATCTGCTGCTCGGTCGCGGCATCCAGACCCTCGGTCGGCTCATCCAGCAGCCACAGATCGCCATCGTGCAGCAGCGCACGGGCAATCGCCAGCCGGCGCAGTTCACCGCCGGACAGCGGTCGGCCGCCTTCTCCCATCCACGCATTCAGCCCTTCGCTGTGCTGCGTCAGATGCGCCAGCCCAACCCGCTGCAATACGTCAATCAGCTGTGCATCGCTGGCGTGTGGTGCTGCCAGTAGCAGATTAGCGCGCAGCGTCTGGCTGAACAGATGGACGCGCTGCGTGACAACGCTGATGCGCTGACGCAGGCTGGCTTCGTCCCACGCCGTCAGATCAATCCCGTTCAGGCGAATCGTGCCGCGCTGCGCTTCCCAGCCGCGCGTGATCAGCGCCAGCAGGCTGGATTTCCCGCAGCCGGTCGGGCCCAGCAGCGCCAGATGTTCACCGGCTGCTAACGTCAGGGAGAAATTGTGCAGCACCGCTTCTGGCCGCTGCGGATAGCTGAAATCGATCTGTTCCAGCGTCAGGCTGAGGCCGCGCTGCGTCGCAACCGGTTGTGTCGGGAAGTGAATGGCTGGCGGTTGATCGATGATCTCCTGCACGCGCTGCGCCGCGTGCGTCACCTGCGCCAGTGGCAGAAATGCGCCGGCCACCGGTGCCAGCGCTTCAAACGCGGCCAGCGCGCAAAACACAAACAGGGCAATCAGTGCACCCGGTGTGCTATTGGTGCCGACGCCGCTGGCGGCCAGCCACAGCAGCAGCGTAACGGTACTGCCGGCGATCAACGTAAGCAGGCTCTGCGCCACCGCCTGCAGCCGGTGTTGCTGCTGCTGCGCCTGTTGCCACGCACGTTCTTCCTGATCCAGCCGCTGTCGCCACAGCGCCGCCGCGCCGTAAATCTGCAGCTCGGCCAGTCCGCTGAGCCAGTGCGTCAGTTGCAGGCGCCAGCGAGCCTGGTAACGGGCAATCTGCGCGCCGGTGCGCGCGCCGAGCCGCCAGAATAGCGGCGGCATCAGCAGCAGCGTCAGCAACATGATCGCCCCAAGCAGCAGCGCCAGTCGCATATCGAGTAGCGCCAGGCCACAGGTCACCACCACAATCACCACCGCCGCACCCAGCAGTGGAGAAATAACGCGTAAATAGAGATGGTCGAGAGTATCGACATCGCTGACAAAGCGGTTCAGCAGTTCGCCGTGACGAAAGCGCGCCAGCTGCGCCGGTGCCAGCGCCATCAGCCGGCTGAAGGTAAAGACGCGCAGATGTTGCAGCACGCGGAAAGTGGCGTCATGGCTGACCAGCCGTTCAAAATAGCGCGCGGCGGTGCGGGTGATTGCCGCGCCACGCACGCCGGCTGCGGGCAGCATGTAATTGAAGCTGTACAGGCCGGCGACGCCAGCCAGCGAGGAGGCAGCAAGAAACCAGCCGGACAGCGTCAGCAAGCCGATGCTGGCGAGCAGCGTGACAATCGCCAGCACCACGCCAAGACCTAAACGCCACGGATGGCGGCGATACAGGCGCAGGAAAGGCAGTAACGTGCGCATCAGGCAATCTCCTTCTGACGATGCTGCGCCAGCTCGCGCAGCGGGCCGGCTTCTGCGATCAGCTGTTGCCAGTGGCCCTGCTGCACCAGTTGTCCGGCCTGCATCACCCATACTTCATCCCACTGGTCGAGAGCGTGCAGCTGATGGGTAATCATTAACGTGGTTTGCAGCTGTGCGGCCTGCTGTAGCGCGCCCATCACATGCTGCTCGCTCTGGCTGTCGAGCCCGGATCCCGGTTCGTCGAGCAGCAGCAGGCGGGCCGGTTTCAGCAGCGCCCGCGCAACGGCGATGCGCTGTGCCTGCCCAACGGACAGGCCGATGCCGCCATCGCCAACTGGTGTATCCAGCCCCTGCGGCAGACGCGACAAAAATTCACTGACGCCAGCGCGCTGCAGCACGGCGGTCAGCGTGGCCTCGTCCACCGGCGTGTCAGTGAGCTGGAGATTGTCACGCAGCGTCGCCGCCGGCAGCTGCGGATTTTGTCCTACCCAGGCCAGCTGCTGCTGCCAGCTGCTGCGGCTGATGTCGCGCAGTTCCTGGCCGTTAATGCACAGTGAACCCTGGTAGGGCAGAAAACCGAGCAGGACATTCATCAGCGCACTTTTTCCGGCCCCGCTTTGTCCGACCAGCGCCACGCGCTGACCGGGAGTAAGGCTGAAATTCAGCGGCTGTGACAGCGCCTCGCCGGTAGCGGTCATGATCACCAGATCCTGCGCCCGGAGGGAGAATGGTGCGTCAGCATCCTGCGTTTGCGAGGCCGCCTGCGGCGCCCGGTGAGGCGTTTCGCGCAGGAAGGTATCCAGCGCGTCTGCGCCGCCCACCGCCTGCGCTTTGGCATGGTAAAAGGTGCCAAGATCGCGCAGCGGCTGGAAAAATTCGGGGGCAAGAATCAGCGCGAGGAAACCGGCAAACAGCGTCACGCCGGTGCCGTAGTGGCCAAAATTGAGTTCACCCAGGTACGAGAAGCCGAAATAGACCGCGACCACGGCAATCGCCAGCGAGGCGAAAAACTCCAGCACCGCAGAGGAGAGAAAGGCGAGGCGCAGCACTTCCATAGTGCGCTGACGAAAATCCTGGGTACTGGCGGCAATCGCCTGCTGCTCAGCGTCCGCGCGGTGAAACAGGCGCAGCGTTTCGCGTCCGCGCAGCCGGTCATAGAAATCGCCGCTCAGACGCGCCAGCGCAAGAAAATTACGCCGATTGGCATCGGCCGCTCCCATGCCGACCAGCGCCATAAACAGCGGAATCAGCGGCGCGGTCGCCAGCAGAATCAGTCCGGCGGCCCAGTTAATCGGGAATATGGCGATCAGGATGGCGCAGGGCACAAAAACCGCCAGCGACATCTGCGGCAGATAGCGCGCGTAATACTCCTGCATCTCTTCAATCTGTTCCAGCAGCAGCGTTGCCCAGCTCCCGGCCGGTTTGCCCTGAATCCAGGCCGGACCGAGCGCGTTCAGCCGGTCCAGCACCTGTTGCCGCAGTGCACGGCGAATCGCCACGCCAGCCCTGAAACCGGCCATCTCACGACCATAGTGCAGCGCGGCGCGCAGTGCGAAGCACAGCAGTAGTAACAGGAAATCACTCACCAGTTCAGCGCGGGGTTGCTGTTCCACCAGCAGTTTTTGCAGCAGGGAAGCCAGTAGCCAGGCCTGGGCGATGAGAATTAACGCCGCAGCAAAACCTGCCAGCGAAGCCAGTCGCAGGCTGCGTGCGCCATGATGACGTTGCTGGCGTAACCAGCGCAGCAGTTCGTGTTGCCGTGATTTGTTCATGCGAAGCCGTTTGATCACCGTGACGAGAGGCAAAATCCGACGCTAAATGCCGGACAGACGGGTGGCAGAACTGTAGCACGCAGGCGATAAAAAAGGCGACCAAAAGTGGCCGCCTCAGTGCAATTATGATCAGATAATTAACAACTTACTTATCGTTTTTAACCAGACCATCCAGATAACGTTCCGCATCCAGCGCGGCCATACAGCCGGTACCGGCAGAGGTAATGGCCTGACGATAGATGTGGTCCATCACGTCACCGGCTGCGAACACGCCCGGCACGCTGGTCTGCGTGGCGTTGCCCTGCAGGCCGGACTGCACTTTGATATAGCCGTTTTCCAGATCCAACTGGCCATCGAAAATCGCCGTGTTCGGACTATGACCGATGGCGACAAACAGGCCCGCCACTTCCAGCGAGACCGGGGCTTCACCTTTGGTTGACGAGAGTTTCAACCCGGTGACACCCATCTGATCGCCTACCACCTCATCCAGCGCGCGGTCAGTGTGCAGCACGATGTTGCCGTTACGCACTTTCTCCATCAGGCGGTCAATCAGGATTTTCTCAGCGCGAAAGCTGTCACGACGGTGAATCAGGTGCACTTCGGAAGCGATGTTCGCCAGATAGAGCGCCTCTTCAACGGCCGTGTTACCGCCGCCAATAACCGCGACTTTTTGGTTGCGATAGAAGAAACCATCACAGGTGGCGCAGGCCGAAACCCCTTTGCCTTTGAATGCCTCTTCTGACGGCAGGCCAAGGTAGCGCGCTGAAGCACCGGTCGCGATGATCAGCGCATCCGCCGTGTATTCGCCGCTGTCGCCGGTCAGGCGGAACGGACGGTTCTGTAAATCAACCGTGTGAATATGGTCAAAGATGATTTCGGTGTTGAACTTCTCAGCATGCTCCTGCATGCGTTCCATCAGCGCAGGGCCGGTCAGATCGTGCGGGTCGCCCGGCCAGTTTTCGACTTCAGTCGTGGTGGTGAGCTGGCCGCCTTTTTCCAGTCCGGTAATCAAAACCGGGTTCAGGTTAGCGCGGGCGGCATAAACCGCTGCGGTGTAACCGGCAGGGCCGGAGCCCAGAATGAGCAGCTTACTGTGTTTGGCCGTACTCATGCGTTCCTCAGTGTGTGTCTGACAACATAGTTTTCGATTGTAGGGAAATTACTGTCGCAAAAAAAGGTTTCAGCAATTTTGTTAACAATCACTGCAAGCGGCGTAGACGATGAATGGCATTTCTGCACGCGCGCTGCGCCAAAAGGGGGCATTGCTCGGCAATTTGTGGTGCAGCTGTATAAAAATTCTCATTTAAAAACAGCAACCCAGTACGCTGTCTGGCATCTTGTACTGAATTTGGATGTTTTACTTTGACAATCGCCTGCGCTTTTGCGAAAACATTGTCAGAAGCAGAGAAAATTTAGCGGTTCGAAACAGAATTTCAGCTCTGTTTTGCGCAATTTCGCCAAATAAACTCAGCCTGACATTGGTAATGACGCATGATGTGGACAGACAGCATGCGTCATACGGATGGTCGCGTTACTGCACAGGCTTAAAGACTTCACTTCAGTAAGGCCCTGAACATTGAACGTTTTCAGGGTTTGGCAGGTAAAGGGAAGGAATTAAGAGAGACAATAATAATGGTAGACAACAAGAAACGCCCCGGAAAAGATCTGGATCGGATCGACAGAAATATTCTGAATGAACTGCAGAAAGACGGTCGTATTTCCAACGTTGAGCTTTCAAAACGTGTCGGCCTCTCGCCAACACCTTGTCTTGAACGCGTACGTCGCCTGGAACGCCAGGGTTTCATTCTGGGCTACACCGCGCAGCTGAACCCGCACTATCTCGATGCTTCACTGCTGGTATTCGTTGAGATTACTCTGAATCGCGGTGCGCCGGATGTGTTTGAACAATTTAACGCCGCTGTACAAAAACTTGAGGAAACTCAAGAATGTCACCTCGTTTCCGGTGACTTTGACTACCTGTTGAAAACCCGCGTGCCGGATATGTCCGCCTACCGTAAACTGCTGGGTGAGACCTTGCTGCGCCTGCCGGGCGTCAACGACACCCGTACCTACGTGGTGATGGAAGAGGTCAAACAGAGCAATCGTCTGGTGATTAAGACCCGGTAACGCAGGGCAGGTGCAAAGCTTGCAGGATTTCGGTACACTCCTGTGAATTCATACAGGACCAGCGTCAGGCAAGCCTGGCGCTGTTGCCTTCTTAATTTACAGGCACCTGGAGAGTTCTCTTGAGCCAGGAATATACAGAAGACAAAGACGTTTCATTACAACCACTGAGCAGCGGACGTCGGCTGCTGGAAGCGTTGCTCATCCTGGTGGCCTTGTTTGCCATCTATCTGATGGTGTCGCTGGTTAGCTTTAATCCCTCCGATCCCAGCTGGTCACAAACCGCCTGGCACGAGCCGATCCACAATCTGGGCGGCAGCGTGGGCGCATGGCTGGCCGATACCCTGCTGTTTATTTTTGGTGTGATGGCCTACGCCATTCCGCCAGTAATTATTGGTCTGTGCTGGATCACCTTCCGTCAGCGCGATCGCCAGGATTACATCGACTATTTTGCGGTGGGCCTGCGGCTGATTGGCGTGCTGGCGCTGGTGGTGACTACCTGCGGACTGGCTGCGCTGAACGTGGACGATATCTGGTATTTTGCCTCTGGCGGCGTAATTGGCAGCTTGGTGAGCAATGCGATGGCGCCGTGGTTCAGCGGTGCCGGCGGCACACTGACGCTGCTGTGCGTCTGGGCGGCGGGTATCACGCTTTATACCGGCTGGTCCTGGCTGGCGATTGCCGAAAAGATCGGCAGCGTGGTGATGGGCGTGCTGACCTTTGCCAGCAACCGCTCGCGCCATGATGAACCCTGGCAGGAAGAGGACGACTACGACGAGGCGCACTCCGACGAAGCGGTTCCGCCACTGCGCGCTGCGCCGGCTCAGGACGACGAAGATGACGTACTGCTGGCTAAGCCCCGACAGGTAGCGGAACCTGTGGCTGAAGTCGCCAGCGACGATCCCCTGCTGGCGAAAGCCAGTGCGGCTACCGCGGCTGCGCTGGCCGCCACCAGTGACGCCGCACGTCAGGTGCCGGCCGTCGCTGCACCTGAGCCATCCGCACCGGCGGTAAACGTGGCTCCACAACCTGCGCCGTCACAGCTGGCTGCGGCTGCTCCGGCATCGGCATCCGTTGCCAGTGCGCCTGCGGCGCCAGCTATTCCGCCAGCAGAACCTGCGCCAGCGGCTCCCCCGTTATACCGCTTCGAAGTGCCTGCTTCACCGGCCGCCGACGCCTTCTCGCTCGCTGAAGAAGACGATGGCCCGCGCATGGGTAACTGGCAGAGTGCCGATCAGGCCGCCACACCGCTGAATACGGCAGCCGCTGCCGCACTCGGTTCAGCGACGGCCGCCGCTGCTGCCCGCTCTGCGGCTTACACGCCAGCCTTTGATGTGGTGCCGGAGCGCGATTACAACCCGCAGGTGAAACAGGGCATCGGCCCGGAACTGCCGCGTCCTAACAAGGTTAAGCTGCCAACCCGGCGTGAGCTGGCCTCATACGGTATCAAACTGCCATCGCAACGCATGGCAGAAGAGAAGGCACGTGAAGAGGCCGACCAGCAGCAGCCGGAAATCAGCGCCAGCTGGCAAGTGCCACAGCCGCACGATGATGATAATGCTGCGCTGCAGGAAGCCCAGTTGCGCGAAGCGTTCCATTCGCAGCAGCAGCAGCGGTACGGCGACAGCTGGCAGCAGCAGCCGGCAGAGGAAGAAGATGAAGAGGCGCTGCAGCAGGCCCAGCTGGCGCAGCAGTTTGCTCAGCAGCAGCAACAGCGTTACAGCCAGCCTGAGCAGGAGAGCGCGCCGGTATTTAATCTGGATACCTCAGCCGCGTTTGATTTCTCTCCGATGAAAGATCTGGTTGATGACACGCCGAGCGAACCGCTGTTTACCATTGCCGCCACGCCAGAGCCGGACGTTCCGGCCCAGTGGCAGCAGCCAGCGGCACCTGAGCCGGCGGTACCCGCATCGCTGAGTGAGGAAACCAGCCCGTGGTCAACGCCAGACGACGAGGTTTACGCCGCGCCGGCTGAAACGCTGAAGCCTGTCGCCCCTACGCAGGACAGCCTGTTCCACCCCTTCCTGGTGCGTCACGAACAGCCGCTGGAGAAACCTTCCACGCCGCTGCCGACGCTGGATCTGCTGACGTCGCCGCCGGCCGAAGAGGAGCCGGTGGATATGTTCGCACTGGAACAGACCGCGCGTCTGGTTGAAGCGCGTCTGGCGGATTACCGCGTAAAAGCCGAAGTGGTGGGCATCTCTCCGGGGCCGGTAATCACCCGCTTTGAACTGGATCTGGCACCGGGCGTCAAGGCGGCACGTATTTCTAACCTGTCGCGCGACCTGGCACGTTCGCTCTCTGCCGTTGCGGTGCGTGTGGTTGAGGTGATTCCGGGCAAGCCTTATGTCGGCCTGGAGCTCCCCAATAAACATCGTCAGACCGTCTACCTGCGTGAGGTGCTGGACTGCGATAAGTTCCGCGATAACCCTTCGCCGCTGTCGGTGGTGCTGGGTAAAGATATTTCTGGTCAACCCGTGGTGGCCGATCTGGCGAAGATGCCGCACCTGCTGGTGGCCGGTACCACCGGTTCAGGTAAGTCGGTTGGCGTCAACACCATGATCATCAGCATGCTGTATAAAGCCACGCCGGAAGAAGTGCGCTTTATCATGATCGACCCGAAAATGCTCGAGCTGTCAGTGTATGAGGGCATTCCCCATCTGCTGACGGAAGTGGTCACCGACATGAAAGACGCGGCTAACGCGCTGCGCTGGAGTGTGGTCGAAATGGAGCGCCGCTATAAGCTGATGTCTGCGCTGGGCGTGCGTAATCTGGCCGGCTATAACGAGAAGATCGAGCAGGCGGCCGCAATGGGCCGGCCAATTCCGGATCCGTTCTGGAAACCGGGCGACAGCATGGACACCACGCCGCCGGTGCTGGAAAAACTGCCGTACATTGTGGTGCTGGTTGATGAGTTCGCTGACCTGATGATGGCGGTGGGCAAAAAGGTCGAAGAGCTGATTGCCCGCCTGGCACAGAAAGCCCGTGCGGCAGGTATTCACCTGGTGCTGGCTACCCAGCGTCCATCGGTGGATGTGATTACCGGCCTGATTAAAGCCAACATTCCGACGCGCATCGCCTTTACCGTGTCCAGTAAAATTGACTCGCGTACCATTCTCGATCAGGGCGGTGCGGAATCCCTGCTGGGTATGGGTGACATGCTCTACATGCCACCTAACTCGTCCATGCCGGTACGTGTTCACGGCGCCTTTGTGCGTGACCAGGAAGTGCATGCAGTCGTGCAGGACTGGAAAGCGCGTGGGCGACCGCAGTACATCGACAGCATTACCGCCGGTGAAGAGAGTGAAAGCGGTGCTGGCGGACTGGACGGCGATGAAGAGCTGGATCCGCTGTTTGACCAGGCGGTGGCGTTCGTGGTGGAGAAACGCCGCGCGTCGATCTCCGGCGTGCAGCGCCAGTTCCGTATCGGCTACAACCGTGCGGCGCGGATTATCGAACAGATGGAGGCGCAGGGCATTGTCTCGGAGCCGGGCCATAACGGTAACCGTGAAGTGCTGTCACCGCCACCTCACGAAATGTAAGACTTTTCTCCGCAGTGTTATGCCGGGCCAGTGTAAACTGGCCCGTTGTTTATCTGTGGTCCGATCCCCATATCATTGGGAGCTTTCGGCTTTTTCTCCTGTCGAACTGACGGAGCGGCGACTACGGTTAATGCAGTAAGTGTCAGGAAACCATGAATAAGGAATCGTATCAGATGAAATTTCGCGTTATTGCCTGTGGCCTGCTGGCCGGTTTTGTTGCTTCTTCTGCCCTGGCGGATGCTTCCAGCGATCTGCAGCAGCGCCTTAATAAAGTGAACAGCTTCCATGCCAGCTTCAGTCAGAAGGTGACTGACGGTAGCGGCGCAAATGTGCAGGACGGCGAAGGCGAACTGTGGGTAAAACGTCCGAGCCTGTTTAACTGGCACATGACTGCACCGGACGAAAGCGTGATTATCTCCGACGGTAAAAATCTGTGGTTCTATAATCCTTTTGTGGAACAGGCGAGCGTAAGCCTGCTGCAGAATGCCACCAGCAACACGCCGTTTATGCTGATTGCGCGTAACCAGCCCTCTGACTGGCAGCAGTACAACATTAAGCAGCAGGGTGATAATTTTGAGCTGACGCCTAAAAGCAGCGATGGCAACCTGAAACAGTTCACCATCAATGTCACTTCCGCAGGCACCATCAATCAGTTCAGCGCGATCGAGCAGGATGGACAGCGCAGCAGCTATCAGCTGAAGAGCCAGAAAAACGGCGCTATCAGCCCGGATAAATTCACCTTTACGCCGCCAAAAGGGGTAACGGTGGACGATCAACGTCAGTGAGGTGAGGGTGAGTAACCTGTCGCTGGATTTTGCACCGTCAAATGAGTTCAGACCGCTGGCTGCGCGTATGCGGCCAGCGACGCTGCAGCAATATATTGGTCAGCAGCATCTGCTCGCGGCCGGTAAACCGTTGCCGCGCGCTATTGAGGCGGGTCAGCTGCACTCCATGATCTTATGGGGACCGCCGGGTACCGGTAAAACCACGCTGGCGGAGATTATTGCGCATTACGGCAAAGCCGACGTCGAACGCATTTCAGCGGTGACTTCCGGCGTTAAAGAGATCCGCGAGGCCATTGAGCGCGCGCGGCAGAACCGCCAGGTGGGGCGTCGCACTATTCTGTTTGTTGATGAGGTGCATCGCTTCAACAAGAGCCAGCAGGATGCGTTTCTGCCACACATTGAAGATGGCACCATCACCTTCATTGGCGCAACCACGGAAAATCCCTCCTTTGAACTGAACTCGGCACTGCTGTCGCGCGCCCGCGTTTATCTGCTTAAATCGCTGACCAGCGCGGATATCGAACAGGTGCTGGATCAGGCGATGCAGGATAAAACACGCGGTTACGGCGACAGCGATATTCTGTTACCGGACAATACCCGGCGCATGATCGCTGAACTGGTCAACGGTGATGCACGACGCGCACTGAATACGCTGGAAATGATGGCCGATATGGCTGAGCTCAATGCGCAGGGACAGCGGGAGCTAACGCCACAGCTGCTGAATGAAGTATCGGGTGAACGCGCGGCGCGTTTCGATAACAAAGGCGACCGCTTTTACGATCTCATCTCGGCACTGCACAAATCGGTTCGTGGTTCAGCCCCGGATGCGGCGCTTTACTGGTACGCGCGCATCATCACTGCCGGTGGCGATCCGCTGTACGTGGCGCGGCGGCTGCTGGCGATTGCTTCGGAAGATGTCGGTAATGCTGATCCGCGCGCCATGCAGGTAGCAATTGCCGCGTGGGACTGTTTTACCCGCGTCGGGCCTGCGGAAGGGGAACGTGCAATTGCCCAGGCAATTGTTTATCTGGCCTGTGCGCCAAAAAGCAATGCTGTTTATACCGCCTTCAAAGCGGCGATGCGTGATGCGCGTGAGTTCCCGGATTACGATGTGCCGGAACATCTGCGTAATGCACCGACGAAGCTGATGAAAGAGATGGGCCTCGGCAAAGAGTACCGTTACGCGCATGACGAACCCAATGCCTATGCGGCCGGCGAGGTGTTTTTCCCGCCGGAAATGGCGCAGACGCGCTACTATCAACCCACCAATCGTGGCCTTGAAAGCAAGATCGGTGAAAAACTCGCCTGGCTTGCTGAACAGGATCAAAATAGCCCGATAAAACGCTACCGCTGATAAACGCGTTACGGTAAGGTGAGCAAGGATTTCAATGCATTCCGGTGGAATGCATCCCTCCATTCGTTCAATCAACCTTTTATTACACAGGATAAGCATGCTCGATCCCAATCTGCTGCGTAATGAGCCAGACGCAGTCGCAGAAAAACTGGCACGCCGGGGATTTAAACTGGATGTGGATACGCTGCGCTCCCTCGAAGAGCGTCGTAAGGTTTTGCAGGTAGAAACTGAAAACCTGCAGGCTGAGCGTAACTCCCGCTCCAAATCCATCGGTCAGGCCAAAGCACGTGGGGAAGATATCGAGCCGCTGCGTCAGGAAGTGAACGCGCTGGGCGAACGCCTGGATGCGGCGAAAGCAGAGCTGGATACCCTGCAGAACGAAATTCGTGACTTTGCGCTTGCGCTGCCTAACCTGCCGGCCGACGAAGTGCCGCTGGGTAAAGATGACAGCGAAAACCAGGAAGTGAGCCGCTGGGGCCAGCCGCGCCAATTCGATTTCCCGGTGAAAGACCATGTAGAGCTGGGTGAAGCGGTCAAAGGGCTGGATTTCGCCTCGGCGGTGAAACTGACCGGTTCGCGCTTTATCGTGATGCAGGGCCAGATTGCCCGTCTGCATCGCGCGCTGAGCCAGTTCATGATCGATCTGCACAGCCAGCAGCACGGTTATCTGGAAACTTACGTGCCATATCTGGTGAACCACGAGACGCTGTACGGTACCGGTCAGTTACCAAAATTTGGTGAGGATCTGTTCCATACCAAACCGCTGGGCGAAGAAGCAGGCAGCAGCAACTATGCGCTGATCCCGACCGCCGAAGTGCCGCTGACTAACCTGGTGCGCGATGAGATCGTTGAAGAGGAATCTCTGCCGATCAAACTCACTGCCCACACGCCTTGCTTCCGTTCCGAAGCCGGTTCTTACGGACGCGATACGCGCGGTTTGATCCGTATGCACCAGTTCGACAAAGTGGAGATGGTGCAGATCGTCGCACCGGAAACCTCCATGGACGCGCTGGAAGAGCTGGTCGGCCATGCGGAGAAAGTGCTGCAGCTGCTGAACCTGCCGTACCGTAAAGTGCTGCTGTGCACCGGCGACATGGGCTTCGGCTCAGCCAAAACCTATGACCTGGAAGTCTGGCTGCCGGCGCAGGACACCTACCGTGAAATCTCCTCCTGCTCGAATATGTGGGATTTCCAGGCGCGCCGCATGCAGGCTCGCTGCCGCAGCAAAACGGACAAAAAACCGCGTCTGGTGCACACGCTGAATGGTTCAGGCCTGGCGGTGGGGCGTACGCTGGTAGCCGTGCTGGAAAACTATCAGCAGGCGGATGGTCGCATTGCGGTGCCGGACGTGCTGCGCCCGTACATGGGCGGGCTGGAATATATCGGCTAACAGGCATTCATGCACTAACCCGGCTCAGGCCGGGTTTTTTATTTCTTAAGCGCGTCAGTCATTATTTTTTAACCGGAATTAATCAGAAATAAACGTTATCGTCATCGCTGCGCGTCAAACCATCAAAAATGTATAAATTCATGTAGATAGATTCAGACATAAGACCTTTCTGTAGTCCTGTAACCCGCTGAAGATAAAAATAATAAATTGTTCAGCAGCAAAATGTGCGGCGCTGTTTTTTTGCACATTGACTTTGCCATCGCCAATGGCAAACTGCGCGCAAATCTGTTCATTTCTTTTGGTTTTATTCCCTATGTCAACCTGGTCGCGCCCCGTCCTGCTGCTGCTTTGTGGCTTAATGCTGATGACGGTGTCTATTGCTGTGCTTAATACGCTGGTGCCGCTGTGGCTCACCCATGATCAACTGCCGACCTGGCAGGTGGGCATGGCGAGCTCTGCTTATTACACCGGCAACTTAGTGGGCACCTTGCTGGCGGGCTGGTTGATTAATCGCTATGGCTTTAATCGCTGCTTTTACCTTGCCAGCGTACTGTTTGCGCTGGCAACCATGGGCATGGTGCTGCTGGACGGCTTTTACAGCTGGACGCTGCTGCGCTTCACCGCGGGCGTAGGCTGTGCACTGATTTGGGTGGTGGTTGAGAGTGCACTATTGTGCAGCGGTACCGTGCGCAATCGCGGTCAGCTGCTGGCCGCTTACATGATCATCTACTATCTTGGCACCGTTGCCGGTCAGCTGCTGGTGAGCCGTGTCTCGACAGAACTGCTGCACGTCATTCCCTGGGTGAGCGCGCTGATCGTCTGTGCCGTGCTGCCCGTGGTGTTTGTGCAGGTCAACGCCGGTGCGGCTACTGAAGAAGCCTCAACCGGGCGTATCTGGAGCATGCTGCGCCGCCGCAGTTCGCGTTTGGGTATCAACGGCTGCATTATCTCCGGTATCGTGCTCGGTTCGCTCTACGGCCTGATGCCGCTTTATCTTTCGCATCAGGGTATGAGCGATGCCACTGTGGGTTACTGGATGGCGCTGCTGGTCAGTGCCGGGATTGTCGGTCAGTGGCCGGTAGGACGTCTTGCCGACCGCTTTGGTCGCCTGATGGTGCTGCGCGTGCAGGTGTTCGTGGTGATTCTGGGTGCGATTGCTATGCTGAGCGGAACGGCAATGGCACCGGCACTGTTTGTGCTGGGGCTGGCTGGCTTTACGCTTTATCCGGTGGCCATGTCCTGGGCGTGTGAAACGGTGGCGCATCATGAACTGGTGGCGATGAATCAGGCGCTGCTGTTCAGTTATACCGTTGGCAGTCTGGTCGGGCCGGGGATGACCGCGATGCTGATGCAGAACTATTCCGATCGCCTGCTGTTTGTGATGATTGCGGTGGTGGCGCTGGTCTATCTGGTGATGCTGCTGCGTAAAGCCGATCAGCATGCAACACCGGTGGCGCATGCCTGATGGCAGTGATTAAACGGGACATTCGCAACCTGTCGCAAATGTCCCGGCGGTAACCCCTCTGTTTCTTGCCGGCGAAACTTCAACTACAGGCCAACCGTCTTAATACATGACGTTATGGCCGTAACCGGCAAGAATATTTTTCACCCGCTCCATGGTCTCTTTCGTTGGCGGCTTCACGCCTTCCAGCTTGTACTCTTCACCCATCGCAATCCATTTATGCTTGCCGAGTTCGTGATAAGGCAGCAGCTCGATCTTCTCAATGTTACTCATGCCTTTAGTAAATTCACCGAGGCGATGCACCGAATCGTCATCGTCCGAATAACCCGGCACCACCACATAGCGAATCCAGGTCCTTTTACCGCGCTTTTGCAGATAGCGGGCGAAATCCAGCGTGCGGTGGTTTGACACGCCGACCAGAATCTCATGGATATCATCGTTGATCTGCTTGAGGTCGAGCATCACCAGGTCAGTTGCATCAAGCAGTTCATCGATCACCGGATCGTAACGGCGCACAAAGCCGTTGGTGTCGAGGCAGGTATGGATGCCCTCGGCCTGGCAGGCGCGGAACCAGTCGCGCACAAATTCAGCCTGCAGAATGGCTTCACCGCCGGATGCCGTCACGCCGCCACCAGACGCATTCATAAAGTGGCGATACGACAGCACATCCCTCATCAGCTCATCGACGGTGATTTCCTTACCGCCATGAGTGTCCCAGGTATCGCGGTTGTGGCAGTACAGGCAGCGCATCAGGCAGCCCTGGAAGAAGGTGATAAAACGGATGCCGGGACCGTCAACGGTGCCGCAGGATTCAAACGAGTGGATACGACCGATGGTTGACATTGCGATGTATTCTCCGGTTCAGCCTGGCGCGCAGGCGGCACAATCTGTGTTGTGCTCTGAGGATGTAAGTCGGTTTTGCCAGACTGCCTGCAAAAGCAGACTGGCAAAACTGGCTTGTGGAGAAAAGGCTCCCGCAGGAGCCTTTCGATTACAGTGAGGAGGATTACAGCGACTGAGTAAAGGTACGGGTAATCACATCCTGCTGCTGCTCTTTCGTCAGCGAGTTGAAACGTACGGCATAACCGGAAACGCGAATGGTCAGCTGTGGATATTTCTCAGGGTGCTCCATGGCATCCAGCAGCATTTCACGGTTCATGACGTTAACGTTCAGGTGCTGGCCGCCCTCGATACTGGCTTCGTGGTGGAAGTAACCATCCATCAGGCCAGCAAGGTTGGTTTTACGCACGTTATCATCTTTGCCCAGCGCATTCGGTACGATAGAGAAGGTATAAGAGATACCGTCTTTGGCGTAGGCAAATGGCAGTTTGGCCACGGAAGTCAGTGAAGCGACAGCACCTTTCTGGTCACGGCCATGCATTGGGTTGGCACCTGGTCCAAATGGCGCACCGGAGCGACGACCATCCGGGGTGTTACCGGTTTTCTTACCGTATACCACGTTGGAGGTGATGGTCAGTACCGACTGCGTTGGCACCGCATTACGGTAGGTCTGCAGTTTCTGAATTTTCTTCATGAAACGTTCAACCAGGTCACAGGCCAGATCATCCACGCGCGGGTCGTTGTTACCAAACTGCGGATATTCACCTTCAATCTCGAAGTCCACTGCCAGACCATCGGCGTCACGGACCGGTTTCACTTTGGCATATTTAATCGCTGAAAGTGAGTCCGCGGCGACAGACAGGCCTGCGATACCACACGCCATGGTACGATAAACGTCACGGTCGTGCAGTGCCATCAGCGCGGCTTCATAACTGTACTTATCATGCATGTAGTGGATGATGTTGAGTGACGTGACGTACTGTTTTGCCAGCCAGTCCATGAAGTGGTCCAGACGCGCCATCACGGTGTCATAATCCAGCACATCGTCAGTGATTGGCGCTTCTTTCGGGCCGACCTGCATTTTCAGCTTCTCGTCCACACCGCCGTTGATTGCGTACAGCAGTGTTTTAGCCAGGTTGGCACGTGCGCCGAAGAACTGCATTTGTTTACCGACAATCATCGGGCTTACGCAGCAGGCGATGGCGTAGTCATCATTGTCAAAGTCCGGACGCATCAGGTCATCGTTCTCATACTGCAGCGATGAGGTGTCGATGGAGACTTTTGCCGCATATTTTTTGAAGTTAACCGGCAGCTTCTCAGACCACAGGATGGTCATGTTTGGTTCCGGTGATGGACCCATGGTGTACAGCGTGTTCAGGAAGCGGAAGGTGCTTTTCGTCACCAGCGTACGACCGTCAACGCCCATACCAGCCAGTGATTCAGTGGCCCAGATTGGGTCGCCAGAGAACAGCTCATCGTATTCCGGCGTACGCAGGAAGCGCACCATGCGCAGTTTCATCACCAGATGGTCAATCAGTTCCTGTGCCTGCTCTTCGCTCAGTTTACCGGCTTTGATATCGCGCTCGATGTAAACGTCGAGGAAGGTGGACACGCGACCAAACGACATCGCGGCACCGTTCTGTGATTTCACTGCTGCGAGGTAACCGAAGTAGGTCCACTGTACTGCTTCCTGCGCGGTGGTGGCTGGCAGAGAGATATCAAAGCCATATTTGGCTGCCATCTCTTTGATCTGGCCCAGTGCGCGGTGCTGCTCAGAAATCTCTTCACGCAGGCGAATGGTGGCTTCGAGATCAACGCCATTTTCCATGTCACTCTGCAGTGAGTTGAACTGAGCCACTTTGTCTTTCATCAGGAAGTCGATGCCGTACAGCGCGACGCGACGGTAGTCACCGATAATACGACCGCGGCCATACGCATCTGGCAGACCGGTCAGCACGCCGGATTTACGGCAGCGCAGGATATCCGGGGTGTAAACGTCAAACACGCCCTGGTTGTGGGTTTTGCGGTAATCGGTGAAAACTTTCTTCAGCGCTGGGTCCAGCTCGCGGCCGTAAACTTTACAGGAGCCTTCCACCATTTTGATGCCGCCAAACGGGATAATGGCGCGTTTCAGCGGGGCTTCAGTCTGCAGACCAACGATGGTTTCCAGCGATTTGTTAATATAGCCCGCATCGTGTGAGGTGATGGTAGACGCTAAATCAGTGTCGAAATCAACCGGTGCATGGGTACGGTTTTCAATTTTGATGCCTTCCAGCACGCTGTCCCACAGTTTGGTGGTGGCTGGCGTCGCGCCGGCGAGGAATGCTTCGTCACCTTCATACGGCGTGTAGTTTTTTTGGATGAAGTCACGGACGTTGACGCTGTCCTGCCATTCACCGGCGCTAAATCCTTCCCAGGCTGACGCCATTTTTTCATTCAGTTCGGACATGATATACCTGCCTTATTTAGGGAGACTGTAACGTATGGCGCGCTGCTCAGCACGCCCGTACTTAATGACTCAGTGCGCGGACTCACCGTCGCGCAGATAGATAACCCAATAGGTCAACCCGACTAACAGACCGCCGCCAATGATGTTGCCGATGGTTACGGGAATCAGGTTATTAACAATAAAATCGCCAATGCCCAGTGCAGGAAATTGCGCCGCGCTGGCACCGGTCATTTGCCAGAATTCCGGGCTGGCAAAATCGCGAATCATGATGGCCATCGGGATCAGGAACATATTGGCGATGCTGTGCTCAAAGCCGCTGGCTACAAACATCGCAACCGGTAAAATCATCGCTACCATTTTGTCGAGCAGGCTACGGCCGGAGTAGCTCATCCACACCGCCAGACACACCATCAGGTTAGCCAGTGTACCGAGGCTTACCGCTTCGATAAACGTATGATGCATTTTGTGGTCGGCGGTCTGTAAGACATTTAATCCCCAGGCACCATTTGCGACCATATGCTCACCGGCCAGCCAAATCAGCGCCACAAAAAACAGCGCGCCGCACAGGTTGCCAACGTAGACATTGAGCCAGTGACGACCCAGTTGCAGCCAGGTAATGCGTCCGCTGGCTTTTGCCACCACGATCAGCACCGTTGAAGTAAACAAATCAGCGCCGCAGACCACAACCAGCATCAAACCCAGTGAGAAGCAGATGCCACCGATCAATTTGGCCATGCCGTACGGCATAGTGCCGCTGCCGGTGGTGGCGGTGATATAAAACACAAAGGCAATGGAAATAAAGACGCCAGCAGTGATAGCCAGAAAGAAGGTGGTTAAGGGATGTTTCGTCGCTTTATAGACACCGGCATCTTCTGCAACTTTTGCCATCGCCGCCGGTAATAATGAATTAAAAGGGTTGTCAGCTTTCACACTAACGCTCTCCAGAAATTGTCTGTAAAGATACTAACAAAGGAGTATAGGTCAGGAGTTGATGTGGATCATATTTGCCGAAACGGCAGGGTTAAGCAAAGCCGCAAAACGAGCAAAAAATCAATTAAAGCCTTGAAAATTATTAAATAAATAATTTTTAATTTATGCAAAATAAGTTGAAGGCGCGGCTGGCTTAAGGGCTATTTTGTTAAATGCTGTTTATCAATGATAGTGAATTGTTATTTATTATTTTCTGCGCCCGATGAATTTTCAGCGGCATAAAAAAAGGGCACTGGATACTGCCAGTGCCCGTTAATTTTCAGGCTAATTGGTCACAGACAAAATGCGCCGATTTATTTCGCAGACCAGTAACGACGTTTTGCCGCCTGTAATTTTTCATACGCGGCCAGCAGTGCCTGATGCGCCGGAAACGCGTGCATATCGCGGTCAACCACCTGCAGACCGTAGAATGGTGCCTCACCGCTGATGGCAGCCGAAGCGGCGTCAACGGCGGCTTCGCCATACATGCGCACAAAGGCGCGATGATACTGCAGCGGATCGCGATCTTCTTCCATCGCCAGCAGCAGCAGAGTCTGCAGGCAGCGATAGTAGTTGGCACGCTCAGGGCTGAAGATCGACTGGTTGAACTCCATGGTCCATTCCGTCCAGATCAGCGCCTGATCCAGATCGCCACCGGCCAGCGCCAGCATCGCTTTCAGCTCGCCAATACGCAGCGTGAACCAGCCGTTGTCTTTGCCGGTCGCCAGCCCCAGCAGTTCACGCACGCGGGTGAAGTCATCATGACCTTCTTCATCCAGCTGTTCGATCAGAGCCAGATACTCCTCGGGTTGCCACTGGGTTGCCGGCAGGGACAACAGCGTTTCACGCAGTGATGCACCCATGTTGTTGTTAGCCAGCAGCAGGTCTTCGGCAGGGTAAATATCAGACATGCCTGGTACGATAATGCGGCAGGCGTAAACGCCGAGGTGTTCGTAGTCGGCGATATACACTTCTTTATCTTCCGCGCGGAAGATCGCCATCAGCGTATCGAACTCTTCATGGGTGGTGCCGGCAAAGCTCCAGTCGACAAAGGGATAGTCGGCATCGTCTTTGAACATATCCCAGGAGATCAGACCGCTGGAATCAATGAAGTGGGTTTCAAGGTTAGCGTGTTCAGCCACTTCTTCATCATCGAAGGTGGGCGGGGTAAACACGTCGAGATCTTTCAGGCCGCGGCCCTGCAGCAGTTCGGTGACGGTACGTTCCAGCGCGACACCAAAGTCCGGATGGGCGCCAAAAGAGGCAAAACAGGTGCCGTTAGCCGGGTTGAACAGCACCACACAGATCACCGGATAGTTGCCGCCCAGCGAAGCGTCATAGGAGAAAATCGGGAAACCTTCCGCTTCAAGACGATTGATAGCCTCCACCACGCCAGGATAGCGCTGCATCACCGCTTCAGGAATTTCCGGCAGGCTGATGGATTCCGCAATAATGCGGTTTTTAATATGGCGCTCAAACACTTCGGATAAGCCCTGTACGCGCGCTTCATTGGCGGTGTTGCCAGCGGACATGCCGTTAGACACATACAGGTTGCCGATGATGTTCATCGGAATGTAAACAGTTTGCTGATCGGACTGGCGGGTAAATGGCAGGCCGCAAATACCGCGATCGGCATTACCAGACTGCAGATCCACCAGGTCAGACGCGCTCAGGCTCTGTTCCGGATCGTAAAACTTACGCAGGCGTGCATCCAGAATGCCTTCCGGCAGGCTGTCATCGTCGGTCAGCGGGAACCATTTCTCGTTCGGGTAGTGCACGAAGTCGCCGTTAGCGATGGTTTCGCCCAGCCAGAAATCGGCAAAGAAGTAATTGGTTGAGAGGCGCTCAAAATATTCGCCCAGCGCTGAGGCCAGCGCCGCTTTTTTACTGGCGCCTTTACCGTTAGTAAAACAGAGCGGGCAGTCGCGGTCGCGAATGTGCACAGACCAGACGTGCGGCACCGGGTTCAGCCAGGAAGCTTCTTCAATGTTGAAACCCAGATCCTGCAGTTTCTGCTGGAAGCGTGCGATGGAGTCTTCCAGTGCGGCGTCTTTACCTGGAATAAACGTTTGCGTCATGGTGGCGCTCTCTCAAGTCGATGGTTGGGCGTAAAGCGCGCAATAATACGGGTTTTGCGCCTGCTTCGCTATTGCTCCGCCAAATTTCTCAACGCATTGTTACGGCTTTTTCGCACTCTGGCAGCTGTCTGATTTTACTTCACCGGGCTGCCTCACAAAATTCCGTGGCTTATTACATTTGTGACATAAGCTGCGGTGGAGCGGGCTCTGGAAATGTGATCGCTGCCGGATAAATGATTGCAGCCATCCGGAGGCAATGATAAAACCGATGGGGTATTCATAACCGTTCGATATGACAATGGTGAGGGGAAATGGCGCAGGTTTATAATTTTAGCTCCGGACCGGCAATGCTGCCGGTGGAAGTGCTTCGTCGTGCAGAACAAGAACTGACAAACTGGCATGGATTAGGCACCTCGGTGATGGAAATCAGTCACCGCAGCAAAGAGTTTATTGAAGTCGCGGAAGCGGCGGAGCAGGATTTTCGCGATCTGCTGAAAATCCCGGCCAACTACAAAGTATTATTCTGCCATGGCGGCGCGCGTGCGCAGTTCGCGGCAATCCCGGGCAATCTGCTGGGCGATGCCAGCCGCGCGGATTACATCGACGGCGGCTACTGGGCGCACAGTGCTATTAAAGAAGCAGAAAAATTCTGCTCGCCGAACGCCATTGACATCAAAACCACCCGTGAGGGTAAACGCGCACTGTTACCGATGCGTGAATGGCAGCTCAGCGATGATGCGGCTTATGTGCATTTCTGCCCGAATGAAACCATTGATGGTATTGCCATCGATGAAGAGCCAGACTTCGGCGATAAAGTGGTGGTGGCCGATCTCTCTTCGACCATCCTGTCCCGGCCGCTCGACATCAGCCGCTACGGCGTGATTTATGCCGGCGCGCAGAAGAACATCGGTCCCGCTGGCCTGACGCTGGTGGTGGTGCGTGATGACCTGCTGGGCAAAGCGCAGCGCTGGGTGCCCTCCATTCTCGACTACAAAGTGCTGGCCGAAAACGATTCGATGTTTAACACGCCGCCGACGTTTGCCTGGTATCTCTCAGGCCTGGTGTTCAAATGGCTGAAAGAGAAGGGCGGTGTAGCGGAGATGGACAAGGTTAATCAGGCGAAAGCCGATCTGCTGTACGGCGTGATTGATAGCAGCAGCTTCTACCGTAACGACGTCGCCAGTGAAAACCGTTCCCGGATGAACGTGCCTTTCCAGCTGGCCGATGCTGCGCTGGATAAGGTGTTTCTTGAAGAATCACTGAAGGCGGGCCTGCATGCGCTGAAGGGGCACCGTGTAGTTGGCGGTATGCGTGCCTCGATCTACAATGCGATGCCGCTGGAAGGCGTTAAGGCGCTGACCGAATTCATGGTCGACTTCGAACGTCGTCACGGTTAATTATCTACTTTAGTGCCAGCCTGCCCGGCTGGCATCAGACCCTGTCACTGGACAGGGTCTCGTATTTCTGGAGATTTGGTTTCACATGCAGGACTCCCTGACTTTACAGCCGATTGCCCGCGTTGACGGCACGGTAAACTTACCGGGCTCAAAAAGCGTATCAAACCGCGCCCTGTTACTGGCTGCACTGGCGAACGGCACCACGCGCCTGACCAACCTGCTCGACAGCGATGATGTTAAACACATGCTTAATGCGCTGCAGGCGCTGGGTGTCAGCTATACCCTGTCAGCCGATCGCACCGTGTGTGAAGTGGTCGGCAATGGTGGACCGCTGCGTGCCGAACAGCCGCTGGAATTGTTCCTGGGCAATGCCGGAACCGCGATGCGTCCGCTGGCGGCCGCACTGTGCCTCGGTGAGCAGTCGGTAGTACTGACCGGCGAACCGCGCATGAAAGAGCGTCCTATCGGCCATCTGGTCGATGCGTTACGGCAGGGCGGCGCGCGCATTGATTACCTCGAACAAACCGACTATCCGCCGCTGCGTCTGAACGGCGGATTTACCGGCGGCGAAGTCAGTGTCGATGGCAGCGTTTCCAGCCAGTTCCTGACGGCGCTGCTGATGACCGCGCCGCTGGCACAAAACGACACCACGATCACTATTAAAGGCGAGCTGGTTTCCAAACCCTACATTGATATCACTCTGCACCTGATGCGTTGCTTTGGCGTGGACGTTGAGAATCAGCACTACCAGCGCTTTGTGGTGAAAGGTCAGCAGCAGTATCAGTCGCCAGGTGATTATCTGGTGGAAGGCGATGCGTCGTCAGCGTCCTATTTCCTTGCCGCTGCGGCAATCAGAGGCGGTACGGTGCGGGTTACCGGCATTGGCCGCAACAGTGTGCAGGGCGACATCCGTTTTGCCGATGTGCTGGAGAAAATGGGAGCGGTGATTGAGTGGGGCGACGATTATATTGCCTGCACGCGCGGTGCGTTGAACGCCATTGATATGGACATGAACCATATTCCGGATGCGGCAATGACAATCGCTACCACCGCGCTGTTTGCCGAAGGCACCACGCTGATGCGCAACATCTATAACTGGCGCGTAAAGGAGACCGATCGCCTGGCGGCCATGGCAACCGAGTTGCGTAAAGTCGGTGCGGAAGTGGAAGAGGGGCACGATTTTATTCGCGTCACACCGCCTGCGCAGTTACAGCACGCCGATATCGGCACGTACAACGATCATCGTATGGCGATGTGTTTCTCGCTGGTTGCGCTGTCCGACACGCCGGTAACCATTCTCGATCCCGGCTGTACGGCGAAAACCTTCCCGGATTACTTCCAGCAGCTGGCAAAAATCAGCCACGCATCCTAATCCGCCAGCCCGGTACCGCTGTGCCGGGCTTCTGAACCCTCTGCTGGCCTCACTGGCGGGAAATTGTTCTGAAACTGTCGAAATTTCTGGCGCTGTCTACGCTAAAGGGTAACCAAGCGGACGCGGGCAGCGTATAATGCCGCGCAATCCAGACAGCCAAGAAGGCTGATCATCAGCACGCAGCAACAGGAGAGAACAATGACGGCAATCGCCCCGGTAATTACCATTGATGGCCCAAGCGGCGCGGGTAAAGGGACTTTATGTAAAGCGATGGCGGAGTCGTTGCAGTGGCACCTGCTGGATTCAGGGGCTATTTATCGCGTACTGGCTCTGGCCGCGCTGCATCATCAGGTGGATATCGAGTCGGAAGAAGCGCTGGTGCCTATGGCGGCGCACCTTGACGTGCGTTTTCTGTCGGTAGACGGTGAAATGCAGGTAGTGCTGGAAGGTGAGGATGTCACCGGCGAAATCCGCACCCAGGAAGTGAGCAATACGGCGTCGCGCGTGGCGGCATTTCCGCGCGTGCGTGAAGCCTTGCTGCGCCGACAGCGTGCTTTCCGCGAGGAGCCGGGTTTAATCGCCGATGGACGTGATATGGGCACCGTAGTTTTCCCGGACGCGCCCGTTAAAATTTTCCTCGATGCCAGCTCCGAAGAGCGTGCGCATCGCCGTATGCTACAGTTGCAGGAAAAGGGCTTTAGTGTTAACTTTGATCGCCTTTTATCCGAGATAAAGGAACGCGACGACCGCGATCGTAACCGCGCCATCGCGCCTTTAGTGCCAGCCGCTGATGCTCTGGTGCTGGATTCAACCAGCATGACCATTGAGCAAGTGATTGAAAAGGCACTAGATTATGCCCGCCAGAAGCTGGGCATTTAATCTTTTCGGCGACCGAATTGTAGTAACCCTGTGCCAGGGAAGCGGTGCAGGGCATGTGAAACAACCCCATCCGACAATGACGTCAGGTGGACGTTAAATTGAAGAATCCTAAGATTATCAATATGACTGAATCTTTTGCTCAACTCTTTGAAGAGTCCCTGAAAGAAATCGAAACCCGTCCGGGTTCCATCGTTCGTGGCGTCGTTGTTGCTATCGACAAAGACGTCGTGCTGGTTGATGCGGGTCTGAAATCTGAATCTGCTATCCCTGCAGAACAGTTCAAGAACGCAGCCGGCGAACTGGAAATCCAGGTGGGCGACGAAGTTGACGTTGCTCTGGATGCAGTAGAAGACGGCTTCGGTGAAACCCTGCTGTCCCGTGAGAAAGCTAAACGTCACGAAGCTTGGATCACGCTGGAAAAAGCTTACGAAGACGCTGAAACTGTTACCGGTGTTATCAACGGCAAAGTTAAAGGTGGCTTCACAGTTGAGCTGAACGGTATTCGTGCGTTCCTGCCAGGTTCACTGGTTGACGTTCGTCCGGTCCGCGACACCCTGCACCTGGAAGGCAAAGAGCTTGAATTCAAAGTAATCAAGCTTGATCAGAAGCGTAACAACGTCGTGGTTTCTCGCCGCGCGGTTATCGAATCTGAAAACAGCGCTGAGCGCGATCAGCTGCTGGAAAACCTGCAGGAAGGCATGGAAGTCAAAGGTATCGTTAAGAACCTCACTGACTACGGCGCATTCGTTGACCTGGGTGGCGTTGACGGCCTGCTGCACATCACCGATATGGCGTGGAAGCGCGTTAAGCATCCAAGCGAAATCGTCAACGTGGGCGACGAAATCACTGTTAAAGTGCTGAAGTTCGACCGCGAGCGTACTCGTGTATCACTGGGCCTGAAACAGCTGGGTGAAGATCCATGGGTTGCTATCGCTAAGCGTTATCCGGAAGGTACCAAACTGACCGGTCGCGTGACCAACCTGACTGACTACGGCTGCTTCGTTGAAATCGAAGAAGGCGTTGAAGGCCTGGTACACGTGTCTGAAATGGACTGGACCAACAAAAACATCCACCCATCTAAAGTTGTCAACGTAGGTGATGTGGTTGAAGTTATGGTTCTTGACATCGACGAAGAGCGTCGTCGTATCTCCCTGGGTCTGAAGCAGTGCAAATCTAACCCATGGCAGCAGTTCGCAGAGACCCACAACAAAGGCGATCGCGTTGAAGGTAAAATCAAGTCAATCACTGACTTCGGTATCTTCATCGGCCTGGACGGTGGCATCGACGGTCTGGTTCACCTGTCTGACATCTCCTGGAACGCGACTGGCGAAGAAGCCGTTCGTGAGTACAAGAAAGGCGACGAAATCGCTGCCGTTGTACTGCAGGTTGACGCAGAGCGTGAGCGTATTTCTCTGGGCGTGAAGCAGCTGGCTGAAGATCCATTCAACAACTACATCACCCTGAACAAGAAAGGCGCAATCGTGACTGGTAAAGTCACTGCAGTTGACGCTAAAGGTGCTACAGTAGAATTAGCTGACGGCGTAGAAGGTTACCTGCGCGCTTCTGAAGCTTCTCTGGACCGCATCGAAGACGCCACTCAGGTTCTGAGCGTAGGCGACGACGTTGAAGCGAAATTCACCGGCGTTGACCGTAAGAACCGCGTTGTGAGCCTGTCTGTTCGTGCTAAAGACCAGGCTGACGAGAAAGAAGCTATCAACACTGTTAACACCAAACAGGAAGATGGCAACTTCTCTAACGCAATGGCTGAAGCGTTCAAAGCGGCTAAAGGCGAGTAATCGACCCGAAGCACCGGACGGTGAAAATCGTCCGGTTTCGGTAAAAGCTGTCATACCTTTCCAAACAGGGATTAACCGGAGGTTACATGACCAAGTCAGAACTGATTGAAAGACTTGCTGGCCAGCATACTCATATCCCGGCGAAAGTCGTTGAGGATGCGGTCAAAGAGATGCTCGAGCACATGGCCACTACGCTGGCCCAGGGCGAGCGCATTGAAATCCGGGGATTCGGCAGCTTTTCTTTGCACTACCGCGCACCGCGCACTGGTCGTAACCCGAAAACGGGTGACAAAGTGGAACTGGAAGGTAAATACGTTCCCCACTTCAAGCCAGGCAAAGAATTGCGTGACCGTGCAAATATCTACGGCTAAGCCGTTACCGAACGATAAAAACGACACCTGCAGGTGTCGTTTTTTTTTGCCTCGCATTCAGGTTTGCGATCCTGCTTCCATGTTGCTGTTCATTTCCTGCAACCACTATAAACTGCGCGTAATCCCTCTCTGAAATCGACATTTAGCCACATGCTTTTCCCTCTGCCAGCGCGCACAATCCGCGGCAATGACAGAAGAGGGCGTGCGCGTGACAATAACAGTGGTAGCCAGAATGATGCTCCTCGCGGCGCTGCCGCTGGGTATGCTGCCGCACATCCCTGCTTACAGCACCATTGTGCTGCTGTTAATAAGCGCACTGTTGCTGGCGTGTACATCAGTAATGCTTTTGCGCTACGCCGGACTGGGCTTGCTGCTGTTGAGCTGGGCACTGATCGAGGCGCGTCAGACGGTCGATACCCTCGAGCAACTGACCATGGCACCGGTGGCGGCCACGCTTCAGATAACTGCAGTGAATCCCGCGAAGAACCAGCTCACGGCGCAGATAATCCGGACAGGTGACCGCTACGTCTTTCCACCGTTGTTTGTCACGCTGCGTAATGTCAGCGATGAGGTCGCCTGGTGTGCCGGACAGCGCTGGCAGATGCAGCTGCGGCTACGCGCGGTGCACGCCCGGCTCAACGAGGGCGAATTTGATCTGCAACGTTTTGCCATTGCTAACCACAGCGCGCTGCAGGGGCGTATTGTCAGCCAGCAGGCTGAGTCTCTGCGCTGCAGCTGGCGGACGCGTTTTATCGATCATCACCTGGCGCGTTTCACCGGGTTAACGCAGCCCGCAATAATACAGGCACTGGCCTTTGGCGTGCGTGATGCGATGACCCCGGCCCAGCGAGCCTTGCTGCGCGAAACCGGTACCGCACACCTGATGGCCATCTCCGGCATGCATATCGCGCTGGCGGCCAGCGTAGGCTGGCTACTGGCGCGCGTCATTCAGTTAGTGTTACCTGCCAGGCAAATCGGCTATCTGATGCCGCTGCTGATCAGCGGGTTAACAGCGGCAGCCTATTGCTGGATCTCCGGCAGTCATCCGCCGGCACAGCGCGCGATGCTGGCGTTAACACTGTGGCTGGCGACGCGTATATCTGGCTGGCAGCTGAGCAACTGGCAGGTGTGGGCGCTCTGCGTGGGGAGTTTGTTATGGCTTGATCCGCTGACGGTGCTGTCAGAGAGCTTCTGGCTGTCGGCGCTGGCCGTGGCGATGCTGATACTGTGGTTTCAGTGGTTTCCTCTGCCGCCACGTTTCCGTCAGCCGCGTCGCTGGCTAATGCTGCGACTGCTGCACCTGCAATTGGGCATGATGATTCTGATGGCGCCGCTGCAGATCTTTCTGTTCCACGGGCTCAGCCTGAGCGCGCTAGTGGCCAACCTGCTGGCGGTGCCGGTAGTGTCGCTGATTACCGTGCCTTTGATTCTGCTGGCGATGCTGTTGCAGCTGCCTGCAATCACCGTTCCGCTATGGCAGCTGGCCGATCTGTCGGTCAGCCTGGTGATGCAGGGGCTGGCGTGGCTGCCCGCCGGCTGGTGGCGCTGGAGCGATACGCTGCCGGCGGTGCTGCTGCTCTGGGCCGGGCTGGCGCTGTGGCGCAGCGGCTTGCTCGCGAAGGCGCTGATGCCCTGCTGCGCGCTGTTGCTATCGCTGTGGTTCTGGCGCAGCAATGCCCAGCAGGATGACTGGCAGATTGACATGATCGATGTCGGACATGGTCTGGCGGTGGCGATCAGTCAGGGAAATCAGGTGATGCTGTATGACAGCGGACCCGGCTGGGCAGAGGACAATGCAGGCGGGCGAGTTTTGTTACCCTGGCTGCACTACACCGGGCGCCAACTGCAAGGGGTGATCCTGAGCCACAAGCATCTCGATCACCGTGGTGGATTAGCCGCGCTGCAACAGGCGCAGCCTGGTCTGCGGGTACGCAGCGCGCTCGGCGAGCCCGGGCATCTGCCGTGCTATCGCGGCCAGCAGTGGCAGTGGGGGCGTTTGCACTTTCACGCGCTATGGCCGCCGCGCGCGCAGACTGCCGGGCAAAATAACGACTCCTGCGTGGTGCGTGTGGATGATGGTCAGTTCAGCCTGTTACTGACCGGGGACATCGAGCTGGAGGCGGAGCGCAAGCTGGTCGCCCTGGAAAAGGGCGGCTTGCAGTCCACTGTTATCCAGGTGCCCCATCATGGCAGTCGGAGCTCCTCCGGCCCTTTACTGTTACGGAGTGTTGCCGGGCAGGCGGCGCTGGCTTCGCTGGCGCGCTATAACGCCTGGCGTATGCCCGCCGTCGCCGTGGTCCAGCGTTACCGCGAGCAGGGCTATCGCTGGTATGACACTGCGCAATCAGGCCAGATTCACATCGCGATACGGCAGGGTCGCTGGCAGATTAAGGGGTTAAGAGAGCAAATAATCCCCCGCTGGTATCATCAGTGGTTTGGCGTCAAACACGATTCCAGGTAGAATGAGCGGCTATTTCAAACAGCGTGAATAAATAATGCATCAAGACAAAGACCTCTCAACGTGGCAGACATTTCGCCGACTCTGGCCGATGATTGCACCGCACAAGGCTGGCCTGATTGTGTCCGCCGTGGCGCTGATACTCAATGCGGCAGGCGACACCCTAATGCTCTCCCTGTTGAAACCTTTACTGGATGATGGTTTCGGCAAAGCCGACAAATCCGTTCTGCTGTGGATGCCGCTGGCGGTCATCGGCCTGATGCTGATCCGCGGCGTAACCAGTTATATCTCCAGTTACTGCATCTCATGGGTCTCCGGCAATGTGGTGATGAACATGCGCCGTCGCCTGTTCGGCCACATGATGGGCATGCCGGTTGCATTCTTCGATCAGCAGTCTACCGGTACGCTGCTGTCGCGGATTACCTACGATTCTGAACAGGTGGCCTCTTCCTCCTCCAGCGCGCTGGTGACGGTGGTACGCGAAGGCGCATCGATCATTGGCCTGTTCATCATGATGTTCTACTACAGCTGGCAGCTGTCACTGATTTTGATCCTGCTGGCGCCGCTGGTCTCTTTTGCCATCCGCACCGTATCCAAGCGCTTCCGCAGCATCAGTAAAAATATGCAGAACACCATGGGGCAGGTAACCACCAGTGCTGAGCAGATGCTGAAAGGGCACAAAGAAGTGCTGATTTTTGGCGGACAGGAAGTGGAAGCCGAGCGTTTCTCGCAGGTGAGCAATAAAATGCGCCAGCAGGGGATGAAACTGGTTTCGGCCTCTTCGATTTCCGATCCGGTGATCCAGCTGATCGCATCGTTGGCGCTGGCTTTTGTGCTGTATGCCGCCAGCTTCCCGAGCGTGATGGATACCCTGACTGCCGGTACCATCACCGTGGTGTTCTCGTCGATGATCGCCCTGATGCGTCCGCTGAAATCGCTGACCAACGTCAACGCCCAGTTCCAGCGCGGCATGGCGGCCTGTCAAACGCTGTTCACTATTCTGGATAGCGAGCAGGAGATCGACAACGGCAAGCGCGAAATCACGCGTGCAAAAGGGGATGTTGAATTCCGCAACGTGACCTTTACCTATCCGGGCCGCGACATTCCGGCGCTGCGTGATATTAATCTCACGCTGCCCGCGGGTAAAACCGTGGCGCTGGTGGGCCGTTCCGGCTCGGGTAAATCCACCATGGCCAGCCTGCTGACGCGTTTTTACGATATCAACGAGGGCGAGATTCTGCTGGATGGTCACGACCTGCGGGAATATACCCTGCGCTCGCTGCGTAATCAGGTGGCGCTGGTCTCGCAAAATGTCCATCTGTTCAACGACACCATCGCCAATAACATCGCTTATGCGCGCAACGGTGAATATACCCGCGAGCAAATCGAGCAGGCGGCGACCATGGCGCACGCTATGGACTTCATCAACAAGATGGATAACGGTCTTGATACGGTCATTGGTGAAAATGGCGTGCTGCTGTCTGGCGGCCAGCGTCAGCGTATCGCCATTGCTCGTGCGCTGCTGCGTGACTGCCCGATTTTGATTCTCGACGAAGCCACTTCGGCGCTGGATACCGAATCCGAGCGTGCCATCCAGTCGGCGCTGGACGAGCTGCAGAAGAACCGCACGTCGCTGGTGATTGCGCACCGTCTCTCCACCATTGAAAAGGCCGACGAAATCGTGGTGGTCGAGGATGGGCGAATCGTGGAACGCGGTACCCATGAGGTGCTGCTGGCGCAGAAAGGCGCTTACGCGCAGCTGCACAAACTGCAGTTCGGTCAATGATTGAACGTATCTGGAGCGGACGCTCGCCGCTGTGGCTGCTGTTGTGGCCGCTGAGTCTGCTGTATGGCGCTATCACCTGGCTGATTCGCCTAAGCTATCAGCGCGGCTGGCGTACCCGCTGGCGCGCGCCCTGTCCGGTCATTGTCGTTGGCAACCTGACCGCGGGCGGCAACGGTAAAACACCGCTGGTGATTTGGCTGGTGCAGGCGCTGCAACAGCAGGGGCTGCGTCCGGGTGTGGTGTCGCGCGGTTACGGTGGTAAAGCGGAACGCTATCCGCTGCTGGTCAATCAGGATAGCGCGACGGAACAGGCTGGTGATGAACCGGTGCTGATCGCCCAGCGCACTCAGGTGCCGGTGGCAGTGGCACCGCAGCGCCGGCAGGCAATTGAGGCCCTGCTGGCGGCGCATCCGCTGGATGTGATTGTGACGGATGATGGCCTGCAGCACTATGCGCTAGAGCGCGATCGCGAAATCGTGGTGGTGGATGGCGTGCGTCGCTTTGGCAACGGCTGGTGGTTACCGGCCGGACCGATGCGTGAAGGCGCATCGCGGCTGGAGCAGGTTGATGCCGTGGTGGTCAACGGGGGCAGCGCACAGGCTGGCGAGATCGCCATGACGCTGCAGCCGGGTCTGGCGGTCAATTTGCTGACCGGTGAACAGGCTGCGCTGATGCAGCTGCCGCCAATTGTCGCGATGGCCGGCATCGGTCATCCGCCGCGTTTCTTCACTACGCTGCAGCAGCAGGGCGTGCAGCCGGTGGCAGAGATCGCCTTTGCCGATCACCACGCTTACAGCGAAGAAGAGTTACGCAGCCTGACTCAGGATGCACAGTGCCTGCTGATGACGGAAAAAGACGCGGTCAAGTGCCGCCATTTTGCCCGCGCTAACTGGTGGTATCTGCCGGTGGATGCGCATCTGGCGGGCGCGCCGCTGGCCGCATTACTGGCCGATCTGACGCAACTCTGTACAGCTGCGCGCGACGCCCGGTCGCGCTAACCATCCAAAGGGACGACGTAATGACCAGCACGCATTCCCTCTCTCTGCAAACCGCCCGCAACCTGCACCTCTCTGCCCAGGGCCTGCTACGCCCGCCGCGCCGTCAGGCGCGTTTTGCCGATATTCACGCCTGTGTGCGGCAGATGTCGCTGCTGCAAATCGATACGATTAATGTGGTCGCGCGCAGTCCGTATCTGGTGCTGTTCAGCCGGCTGGGCGCTTTTCCTGCTGAGTGGCTGGAGCAAACGCTGGCGGCGGGCGCACTGTTTGAATACTGGGCGCATGAAGCCTGTTTTATCCCTTTTGAAGATTATCCGCTGCTGCGTCACCGCATGCTGGCACCGCAGCGCCTGGGCTGGAAATACAATCAGCAATGGGTGGATCAGCATCAGCAGGAGATCGCCGATCTGCTGCAACATATCGCCGCCACCGGTCCGGTTCGCGCCGCTGATTTTGCCAGCGACAAGCACACCAAACCCGGCTGGTGGGCGTGGAAGCCGCACAAGCGACATCTGGAGAACCTGTTTAGCGCCGGTGAACTGATGGTTGTCGGGCGCCGTAACTTCCAGCGCGTCTACGATCTGCGTAGCCGGGTGATGCCGCACTGGCGCGACGAGCAGCATGCGCTGAGCGAGAACGAGGCGGTGATGCAGATGCTGGAGCACAGCGCGCGCAGCCTCGGCATTTTCCGCGCCAGCTGGCTGGCCGATTACTACCGGCTGAAACGTGCGCCCATCGCACTCTGGCTGGCGCAGGCCGCTGAGCAGGGAGTGATTCAGCGCGTCGAGGTTGAGCAACTGGGTGAGATGTGGCTGCACCATACACTGCTGCCGCAACTTGCGCAGCCGCAGGCCGCCACGCACAGCGCGCTGCTGTCACCGTTTGATCCGGTGGTATGGGATCGCCGCCGCGCGCTTGAGTTGTTTAATTTTGATTACCGCATCGAGTGCTATACGCCGGAGCACAAACGTAAATACGGCTACTTTGTCCTGCCGCTGCTGCACCGCGGCGTACTGAAAGGGCGCGTCGATGCCAAAATGGATCGCCAGGCGCAGCGCCTGATTCTGCGAGCCTTCTGGCTGGAGCCCGGCGTGCGGATGAGCCAGCAGTTTCTCGCCGATGTGCATAAAGCCATTAACCGCTTCGCCGCCTGGCAGGGCGCCAGCGAAGTGGTGCTGGAAAACGCGCCTGATGCGCTGCGGGCCGCCTGGTCCACGCGCTGGCACGTCAGCATATAAGCCGATGGCGGCGCGCCGTCCCTGATTGCGCTATGGTATGCTAATCCTCTGACGTATCGGTCCTGAAAGGAGAAAAGTATGGATCACCGTTTACTTGAGATTGTGGCCTGTCCGGTCTGCAACGGAAAACTGTATTACAACAAAGAGCAGCAGGAGTTGATCTGCAAACCCGACGGCCTGGCGTTTCCGGTGCGAGACGGTATTCCGGTATTGCTGGAAGTAGAAGCGCGCACCCTGTCCGTTGAAGAGATTCATCCATGAGTTTCGTGGCGATTATTCCGGCACGCTACGCCTCCACGCGCCTGCCGGGCAAACCGCTGCTGGATATTCACGGTAAACCGATGGTGGTGCACGTGATGGAGCGTGCACGCGAGTCCGGTGCTGAGCGGGTGATTGTGGCCACCGATCATCCTGACGTGGCGGCGGCGGTGACCGCTGCCGGCGGGGAAGTCTGCATTACGCGTGCCGACCACCAATCTGGTACCGAGCGTCTGGCCGAGGTGATTGAAAAGTATCAGTTTGCTGACGATACCATCATCGTGAACGTGCAGGGCGACGAGCCGATGATTCCGGCCGAGATTGTGCGTCAGGTCGCGGACAATCTGGCCCAGGCGGATGCCGGCATGGCCACGCTGGCGGTACCGATTCACGAGGCAGAAGAGGCGTTCAATCCCAACGCGGTAAAAGTGGTCACCGATGCCAGCGGTTATGCGCTCTATTTTTCACGTGCGACCATTCCGTGGGATCGCGAACGTTACGCGCAGTCGCGTGAGCAGATTGGCGATACGCTGCTGCGCCACATCGGTATCTACGCCTATCGCGCCGGTTTCATCCGTCGCTATGTGGCATGGCAACCCTGTGCGCTGGAGCAGATCGAGTTGCTGGAGCAGCTGCGCGTACTGTGGTACGGCGAAAAGATCCACGTGGCGGTAGCGGCTACCGTTCCGAGCGTCGGTGTGGATACGCCGGACGATCTGTTGCGCGTGCGTGAAGCGATGCAGGCATAATCGTCAGCGGCCAGCGCCCCGGCTGGCCGCAAAGTTTGATCTGGCGCTAAGTTTTGCGCCGTCATGACCTCCAGGATGGTGCAATGAGTTAACTCCGGAGGACTCTTCCATGGAACAACTCCGTGCAGAACTGGCGCTGGTGCTGGGCGAAGGCGTCAGCCGGCTGGAAACCATCAGCGAACAGGCACAATCGCGGCTTTACGCCCTCTATGATGACCACGGCAAGCCGATGCCGCTGGTGGCCAAATATTTTCGTCATCAGGGACGCGCCGCGCTCGAAGCGAAAAAACTCACCATGCTGGCGCATGAAGGGCTGATTACGCTGCCCACGGTGTACGGCCTGGTTTTGAGTCAGCAACCGCCGGCGCATGAAATGCTGCTGCTGGCACGCTTAAATGGCGTATCGGCCGAAGCGCCGGCGCGCACGGCAGCGCGCTGGGAGCAGCTGTGTGAACAGATTGTCGAAGGGCTGCTGGCGTGGCACCGCATTGACAGCCATGGCCTGGTCGGCAGCGTTGACAGCGTGCAGGAAAATCGCTGGCCGGCATGGTATCGCCAGCGGGTGGAAGTGCTGTGGTCCACGCTGGGCTACCTGTCGCCCCCCGGATTTACCCACGCCGATCGTCAGATTCTGTTTCGCAGCCGTGAACAGCTGGCACAGCTGTTCACGGCTTTGACGATCCGTGCGTGCTAATGCACGGCAATCTGCGTCTCGCCAGTATGCTGAAAGACCCGCACAGCGATCAGCTGGTGGCGATGACCCAGCCGGGCACCATTTTGTGGGCACCGCGTGAGTATGAGCTGATGCGCCTGGCGGAAAACGGTGCTGAAGCATCGCTGCTGCAGCACTATTTACAGCGTGCGCCGGTGGATGACGGTTTCGTCTGGCGCCGCTGGCTCTATCAGCTGTGGGATTGCGTTGACACGCTGGTCAGCAGCGGCCAGTTTGACCGGCCGCGCTTTGACCATGCCCGCGCGCAGCTACTCCCCTGGCTCGGCTGAAGGTTCGCCACTGCCGCGCAGCCGCTGCCAGATCAGCCCCAGCGTTTCGTACACCGCGCGCTGGCTATGGCTGAGCCACAGCGGCGAGGGCAGCGTGCGATCCCAGACGCTGATCGGTGAGGTGATCGCCAGCTGGTTAGCCGGTGCCGGTAGCGGATTCAGGCCGGCGCTCTGGAAAAAGTGCATGGCGCGTGGCAGATGGTTGGCAGACGTCACCAGCAGAAACGGATGCTGCCCGATGGTCTGCTTCACCGCCAGCGCTTCTTCGCCGGTGTCATGCGGCTGATCCAGCACGATAATGGCATCGTCGGGCACGCCAAGGCTGCGCGCCACGTCAGCGGCAACGCTGGCGTTGCTGCGCGGATTGTAGCCCGCAGCGGCACCGGTGAAGATCATTTTGGCCTGAGGATAGCGTCGCCACTGGCGAACGCCTTCGGTCACGCGCGGCAGGCTGTTGTTCAGCAGGTTGGAGCTTGGTGCCCACTGCCGGTTATAGGTGTAACCCCCGCCCAGCACCACGATATAGTCCACCGGCTCGCTGCCATTCCACGTGGCATACTGGTTTTCCAGCGGGGCCAGCAGCCGATCGGCCACCGGTTGCAGGCTCAGCAGTAACAGCATCAGCCAGCTCAATGAGATAAGGATTTTGCCGCTTTTTTGCCAGCGGCTGAACCAGAGCAGTAAAAGTCCTGCCGCCATAAGCGTTAACAGCAATGGCAAAGGCAGTAGCATCGCGCCAATCCATTTTTTTAAGGCAAAAAACATCGAAAACGTCTCCTTTTGTCCGAAAAAACAGCAGCCAGACAGTTACTGCGGCATGAAAGGTTCATTCTTGTCGAGCCTGTGACAAAATAGCACAAGTTGAATGCAGCAAAGCGGAGCCATCACCATGCAGGATCGTAACTTTGACGATCTGGCGGATAAATTCTCGCAAAATATTTATGGCACCCGTAAAGGCCAGGTGCGTCAGGCGATCATCTGGGATGAGTTGAACGCCATTCTGCCGACGCTGCCCGCCGGCCCGCTGAGGGTGCTGGATGCCGGTGGTGGCGTCGGTCAGATCTCCAGCGGTCTTGCTGCGCAGGGGCACCAGGTACTGCTGTGCGACCTGTCGGGCGAGATGCTTAAGCTGGCCGCCGCCCATGCGCACAGCGCAGGTGTGAGCCACAACATGCAATTCAAACAAATTAGCGCGCAGCAGGTTGGCGAACATTTGGATAAGCCGGTGGATCTGGTATTGTTTCACGCTGTGCTTGAGTGGGTGGCGGATCCGCTGGCGGTGCTGCAGGCGCTGTGGCATACGCTGAAACCCGGTGGTGTGCTGTCGCTGATGTTTTATAACGCGCACGGCCTGACGTTCCGCACCCTGACGCTCGGCAATTTCGGCTATCTGCGCGCCAACATGAACAAGCGCAAAAAACGCACGCTGTCGCCGGATTTCCCCCGCGATCCTGACGATGTACAGCGCTGGCTGACGCAGTGCGGATTTATCACCGAGCAGCGTGCCGGTATCCGCGTGTTCAGTGACTACATGAAGCCGCAGCCCGGCGCCGGGAAGAGCGTTGAGGAAATTATTGAGATGGAACGGCGCTACTGTCGTCAGGAGCCCTTTTTGAGCTTAGGGCGCTATATCCACGTGACTGCGCGCAAACCCAGGTAGAAGGATCAACTATGAGCGAATTTTCCCAGACGGTCCCCGAACTGGTGGCATGGGCGCGCAAGAATGACTTTTCCCTTGCGCTGCCGGTAGAACGTCTGGCGTTTTTGCTGGCCATCGCCACCCTCAATGGGGAGCGCATGGACGGCGAGATGAGTGAAGGTGAGCTGATTGACGCCTTTCGTCACGTCAGCAAAGCATTTGAACAAACCCACGAAACCATTCAGGTCCGTGCCAACAACGCCATCAACGACATGGTGCGTCAGCGCCTGCTTAACCGCTTTACCAGCGAGCTGACCGAAGGTCACGCCATCTATCGTCTGACGCCACTGGCGATCGGCATCACCGACTATTACATCCGCCAGCGCGAATTTTCCACGCTGCGCCTGTCGATGCAGCTGTCGATTGTTGCGCAGGAGCTGAAGCGCGCCGCCGACGCCGCCGAGGAAGATGGCGACGAATTTCACTGGCATCGCAACGTCTTTGCGCCGCTGAAATATTCGGTCGCGGAAATCTTCGACAGCATCGACATGACGCAGCGCCTGATGGACGAACAGCAGCAGGCGGTAAAAAGCGATATCGCCGATCTGCTGAATAAAGACTGGCGCGCGGCCATCTCCAGCTGTGAGCTGCTGCTGTCGGAGACCTCCGGCACGCTGCGTGAACTGCAGGATACGCTGGAAGCGGCAGGCGACAAGCTGCAGGCTAATCTGCTGCGGATTCAGGACGCCACGCTGAGCAGCCCGGATCTGGGCTTCGTCGACAAGCTGGTGTTTGACCTGCAAAACAAGCTCGATCGCATCATCAGCTGGGGCCAGCAGGCTATCGATCTGTGGATCGGTTACGACCGCCACGTGCACAAATTTATTCGTACCGCCATCGACATGGATAAAAACCGCGTGTTCGCGCAGCGTTTACGCCAGTCGGTGCAGAACTATTTCGATCAGCCGTGGGCGCTGACCTACGCCAATGCCGACCGTCTGTATGACATGCGCGATGAAGAGATGACGCTGCGTAACGACGAGGTGATGGGCGAGCTGCCGCCGGAGATGGAGTACGAAGAGTTTAACGAAATCCGCGAGCAGCTGGCGGCGATGATTGAAGAAGCGCTGCAGATTTATAAGCAGCAGCAGAAGCCGCTGCATCTCGCCACGGTGATGCGTGACTATCTGGCGCAGTATCCCCGCGCGCGCCACTTCGACCTCGCACGCATCGTCATCGATCAGGCGGTGCGACTCGGCGTGGCCGAAGCCGATTTAGCCGGTCTGCCTGCGGAATGGCAGACCATCAATGATTACGGAGCCAAGGTGCAGGCACATGTCATCGACAAATATTGAACAAGTGATGCCGGTCAAACTGGCGCTGGCACTGGCAAACCCGATTTTTCCCGCGCTTGATAGCCAGTTACGCGCCGGCCGCCACATTGGTATTGAAGAGCTGGATAATCACGCTTTTCTGATGGATTACCAGCCGTTCTTAGAAGAGTTTTATGCGCGCTACAACGTTGAGCTGATCCGCGCACCGGAAGGGTTTTTCTATCTGCGTCCGCGCTCAACCACGCTGATCCCGCGCTCGGTGCTGTCCGAGCTCGACATGATGGTGGGTAAAATTCTCTGCTATCTCTACCTGAGCCCGGAGCGGCTGGCCAACGAGGGCATTTTCACCCAGCAGGAGCTGTACGACGAGCTGCTGTCGCTGGCGGATGAAAGCAGGTTGCTGAAGTTGGTTAACCAGCGCTCCACCGGGTCGGACCTGGATCGCGCCAAACTGCAGGAGAAGATGCGTGCGTCGCTCAGCCGTCTGCGCCGTCTCGGCATGGTGTGGTTTATGGGCAACGACAGCAGCAAATTCCGCATCATGGAGTCCGTTTTCCGCTTTGGTGCGGATGTGCGCAGCGGTGACGACGCACGTGAAGCGCAGCTGCGCCTGATTCGTGACGGTGAAGCGATGACGCTGGAGAACGCACCGGTCGCCAGTGAGAGCGACGAGGCAGAAAATGAC
The DNA here is from genome assembly GCF_026541005.1 of Pantoea sp. GM_Pan_4. Classification (NCBI taxonomy): domain Bacteria; kingdom Pseudomonadati; phylum Pseudomonadota; class Gammaproteobacteria; order Enterobacterales; family Erwiniaceae; genus Pantoea; species Pantoea sp. GM_Pan_4. The sequence continues at coordinate 831,730 of NZ_JALNUZ010000001.1, read as the reverse complement.
AGCGAACACGACGCGAGCGAGCGCGCGGAGGATGAACAGGCATGATTGAACGCGGTAAATTTCGATCGCTCACGCTGATCAACTGGAACGGTTTCTTTGCCCGCACCTTTGATCTGGATGAGCTGGTCACCACGCTGTCCGGCGGTAACGGTGCCGGTAAATCGACCACCATGGCGGCGTTTGTTACGGCACTGATTCCGGACTTAACCCTGCTGCATTTCCGTAACACCACCGAAGCCGGTGCCACGTCCGGCTCGCGCGATAAGGGCCTGCACGGCAAACTGCGCGCGGGCGTCTGCTATGCGGTGCTGGACGTGGTCAACTCGCGCCATCAGCGCGTGGTGGCTGGCGTGCGCCTGCAGCAGGTGGCCGGACGCGATAAGAAAGTCGACATCAAGCCGTTCAGTATCCACGGGCTGCCGACCGATACGCTGCCAACCGATATGCTGACCGAAATTCTTGGCAGCCGTCAGGCGCGCGTGCTGCCGCTGGCAGAAGTGAAGGAGCGGGTGGAAGCGCAGGAGGGCGTGCAGTTCCGCCAGTTCAGCTCGGTCACGGACTACCACGCCATGATGTTTGAGCTCGGCGTGGTGCCGCGTCGTCTGCGCACCGCCGGCGATCGCAGCAAATTCTACCGTCTGATCGAAGCCTCGCTGTATGGCGGTATCTCCAGCGCCATTACCCGCTCGCTGCGTGATTACCTGCTGCCGGAAAACGGTGGCGTGCGTAAAGCGTTCCAGGATATGGAAGCGGCGCTGCGCGAAAACCGCATGACGCTGGAAGCGATTCGCGTCACGCAGTCGGATCGCGATCTGTTTAAGCATCTCATCTCTGAAGCCACCAGCTACGTTTCTGCCGACTACATGCGCCACGCCAACGAGCGTCGCATCCATCTCGACGGTGCGCTGCAGCTGCGTAACGAGCTGTTCACCAGCCGCAATCAGCTGGCATCGGAACAGTATCGTCACATCGAAATGGCGCGCGAACTCTCTGAGCACAACGGCGCAGAGAGCGATCTGGAAACCGATTATCAGGCGGCGAGCGATCACCTTAATCTGGTCCAGACGGCGATGCGTCAGCAGGAGAAGATCGCGCGTTACGACGCCGATCTGGAAGAGCTGACTTATCGTCTCGAAGAGCAGAATGAAGTGGTGGCCGAAGCGCGTGAGGTGCAGGAAGAGAACGAAGCGCGCGCTGAAGCGGCGGAAATTGAAGTCGACGAGCTGAAAAGCCAGCTGGCCGATTTTCAGCAGGCGCTTGATGTGCAGCAAACCCGCGCCATCCAGTATCAGCAGGCGTTGCAGGCGCTGGAAAAAGCGCGGGCGCAGTGCCAGCTGCCGGACCTCACCATCGACAACGCCGCAGAGTGGCAGGAAACCTTCCAGGCGCGCGAAGAAGAGGCCACCGAACGGCTGCTGCGCCTGGAGCAGAAGCTGAGCGTGGCGGAAGCGGCGCACAGCCAGTTTGAACAGGCGCTGGCGCTGGTCACCAGCATTGCCGGCGAGGTAAGCCGGCAGGATGCGTGGCAGGTCGGGCGCGAATTGCTGCGCGATGCCGCTAACCAGCGCCATCATGCCGAACAGCTCTCTTCGCTGCGTCTGCGTCTCAACGAACTGGAAACCCGCCTGCGCGAGCAGCATGACGCCGAACGTCTGCTGGCCGACTTCTGTAAACGTCAGGGCCAGCATTATGACGCTGACGCGCTGGAAGGCCTGCAGCGTGAACTGGAAGCGCAGATAGAGCAGCTGAACGAAAGCGTGGCCGACGCCGGTGAACGCCGCATGCTGATGCGCCAGGAGCTGGAGCAGCTGCGCGAGCGCATCACTGCGCTGACCGCGCGGGCACCGCACTGGCTGGCGGCGCAGGAGATTCTCACCCAACTGAGCGAGCAGACCGGCCAGACGCTGAGCAGCAGCCAGCAGATCACCGAATATATGCAGCAGCTTCTGGAGCGCGAGCGTGAAACCACCGTCGAGCGTGATGAAGTGGCGGCGCGCAAGCGTGAGGTGGAGCAGCAGATTGCGCGGCTCAGCCAGCCGGGCGGGGCGGAAGATGCGCGCCTGACCCAGCTGGCGGAGCGGTTTGGCGGCGTGCTGCTGTCAGAAATTTACGATGACGTGACGCTGGATGATGCGCCGTACTTCTCCGCGCTGTATGGCCCATCGCGTCACGCCATTGTGGTACCGGACCTGTCGCTGGTGCGCGAGATGCTCGACGGCCTTGAAGAGTGTCCGGAAGATCTCTATCTGATCGAAGGCGATCCGCAGTCGTTTGATGACAGCGTCTTTAGCGTCGACGAGCTGGAAAATGCGGTCGTTGTCAAAGTGGCGGAGCGCCAGTGGCGTTATTCGCGCTTCCCGAAAGTGCCGCTGTTTGGTCGCGCGGCGCGGGAAAATCAGCTGGAGCTGTTGAACAATGAGCGCGACCAGCTGGCCGAACGTTTTGCCACGCTGTCATTTGACGTGCAGAAAACCCAGCGTCTGCATCAATCGTTTAGCCGCTTTATCGGCAGCCACCTGGCGGTGGCCTTCGACGAAGATCCGGAAGCGCAGATGCGTCAGCTCAACAGCCGTCGTGGCGAGCTGGAGCGTGCGCTGGCGCAGCACGAGAATGACAATCAGCAGCAGCGTGCCCAGTTCGAGCAGGCAAAAGAGGGTGTGGCGCAGCTCAACCGCCTGCTGCCGCGCGTTAACCTGTTGCTTGACGACTCGCTGGCCGACCGCTGCGAAGAGATTCGTGAGCGGGTGGAAGAAGCCCAGGAAGCCGCGCGCTTCCTGCATCAGCACGGCGCGAAACTCAGCAAACTGGAGCCGCTGGTGGCGGTGCTGCAGAGCGATCCGCAGCAGCACGAACAGCTAACGCGTGATTATCAGCAGGCGCAGCAGCAGCAGCGCGAAGCGCGTCAGCAGGCATTTGCCCTGACCGAAGTGGTGCAGCGCCGCGCGCACTTCAGCTATGAAGATTCGGCTGGCATGCTGACCGGTAACAGCGATCTCAACGAAAAACTGCGCCAGCGTCTGGAGCAGGCAGAAGGCGAACGCAGCCGCGCGCGCGAACGACTGCGTGAACATCAGGCGCAGCTGACGCAGTATTCCCAGGTGCTGGCATCGCTGAAGAGTTCGTACGACGCCAAGCGCGACATGCTGAAAGAGTTGCAGCAGGAGATGCAGGATATTGGCGTGCACGCCGATGCCAGCGCCGAGGAGCGCGCGCGCAGCCGGCGTGACGAACTCTACACGGCGCTCAGCCACAACCGTGCGCGTCGCAATCAGCTGGAGAAACAGCTCACCTTCTGCGAAGCCGAAATGGATAGCCTGCAGAAGAAACTGCGCAAGCTGGAGCGCGATTATCATCTGATGCGTGAGCAGGTTGTCAGCGCCAAAGCGGGCTGGTGCACCGTACTGCGTCTGGTGAAAGAGAACGGCGTCGAGCGCCGTCTGCATCGCCGCGAACTGGCTTACCTGAGCGGCGATGAGCTGCGCTCGATGTCGGATAAAGCCCTCGGTGCACTGCGCCTGGCGGTTGCGGATAATGAACACCTGCGCGATGTGCTGCGCATGTCGGAAGATCCAAAACGGCCGGAGCGCAAGATTCAGTTCTTTATCGCCGTCTATCAGCATCTGCGTGAACGTATCCGTCAGGACATTATTCGTACCGACGATCCGGTTGAAGCCATCGAGCAGATGGAGATTGAGCTGAACCGCCTGACCGAAGAGCTGACGGCGCGTGAGCAGACGCTGGCGATCAGCTCGCGCAGTGCGGCCAATATCATCCGCAAAACCATTCAGCGCGAGCAGAACCGCATCCGTCAGTTGAACCAGGGCCTGCAGGCGGTGAGCTTTGGCCAGGTGCGCAGCGTGCGGCTGAACGTCAACGTACGCGAAACGCACGCCATGCTGCTGGATACGCTGTCGGAAGAGCATGAACAGCATCAGGATCTGTTTACCAGCAATCGCCTCACGTTCTCGGAAGCGCTGGCGAAGCTGTATCAGCGTCTCAATCCGCAGATTGATATGGGCCAGCGCACGGCGCAGACCATCGGTGAAGAGCTGCTCGACTACCGCAACTACCTTGAGATGGAAGTGGAAGTGAACCGCGGCTCAGACGGCTGGCTGCGCGCCGAAAGCGGGGCGCTGTCGACCGGTGAAGCGATCGGTACCGGTATGTCGATTCTGGTGATGGTGGTGCAGAGCTGGGAAGAGGAGTCACGGCGTCTGCGTGGTAAAGATATTTCACCGTGCCGCCTGCTGTTCCTCGATGAAGCCGCGCGTCTTGATGCGCGCTCCATCGCCACGCTGTTCGAACTGTGCGAGCGTCTGGAAATGCAGCTGGTGATTGCCGCGCCGGAGAATATCAGTCCGGAAAAAGGCACCACTTATAAGCTGGTACGTAAAGTCTTTAACAATACGGAGCATGTGCACGTGGTCGGACTGCGCGGTTTCTCCGCCGATCCGACGCCGGTGAAACAGGAAAATCCCGGCGCAGGCGTGGCCACTGAAAATAGCTAGCAGCAAATCTGGTTAAAAATTCAGGCTGCGGTTAATCTGTAAACGGCATCGGCCCTGCGAGGCGGATGCCGTTTTTTATTTTATACTCAACCATAAGAGTACAGGCGGTACACGGCGTTTTCAGGATGCTGTGTCTTTGGTAAGAAGGGGGCAGGGATGTTGCTGAACAAGAAGAGCAGAGTTAATCGTGCTGCAATAGCACTCAGTTTGTCACTGATGGCGGCACCGCTGGCTATCAGCCAGGCGGCAGACGTCAGCGCGCTGCCGCACAGCACGCAGTCAGTGGCTGCCAGCCAGCAGCAAATTCAGCAGGCATTTAGCCCCAGCGAACGACCCTTTTATCTGCCCGGCCTCGCCGGCATCTATGCGGCACGCAATATGGCACCGCTGTGGCAGGATCGCGACGCCGTGCAGGCTTTCCAGCAGCAGCTGGCAGAAGTGGCGCTCTCCGGCGTACAGCCGCAGTTTACCCGCTGGGTAGAGTTGCTCACCAATCCGGATATCAAAGGCTTCGCGCGGGACGTGGTGCTGAGCGACGCCATGCTTGGCTATCTGCAGTTTGTCGCTAACGTACCGACCCAGGGCGAAACCTGGCTGTACAGCAATGTACCGTACAAGCTGACCATGCCGTCACTCTCCGCCATTAATCAGTGGCAGAACGCGGTGAACGGCGGCGGCAGCCGCGCCTTTGTGGTGTCGCTGCAGCCGCAGCATCCGCAGTACGCACCGATGCACAGTGCGTTAAAAGCGTTGCTGACCGATAACCGGCCGTGGCCGCAGCTGCGCGATAAGGGCACGCTGCGCCCGGGGCAGATCAGCGATGATGTGCCGGCGCTGCGTGAGATTTTGCAGCGCACCGGGATGCTGACCGGCACGCACAGCGCGACGCCCACGCCAGCCGACGATGCCGTCCCGACGGCGCCGCAGCCGGTGAGTCAGAGCGATCAGCCCGTGGCCGTCAGTCCGTCGGCCACCAGCGTCAGCGATCTGCCGGCGCAGGTTCCGCAGGCCAGCGGCAACATCAGCACGGTCACCCCGGCTGCCAGCAATAATGTTTACGACAACACGCTGGTGGAGGGGGTAAAACGCTTCCAGCACTGGCAGGGACTGGCAGACGACGGTGCCATCGGCCCGCGTACCCGCGAGTGGCTGAATGTTTCCCCGCAGATGCGTGCGGCGCTGCTGGCGCTGAATATTCAGCGTCTGCGTCTGCTGCCGGATGACATGCACAACGGCATCATGGTGAATATTCCCAACTATTCCCTGACCTACTACAACAACGGCAATACCATTCTGTCCTCGCGGGTGATTGTAGGTCGTCCGGACCGCAAAACGCCGCTGATGCGCAGCGCGCTCAACAATGTGGTGCTCAATCCACCGTGGAACGTGCCCACCACGCTGGTGCGCCAGGATATCGTGCCGAAGGTGAAGCAGGATCCGAGCTATCTGTATAAGCACGGCTACACGCTGCTGTCGGGCTGGAGCGCTGATGCGGAAGTGATCGATCCGTCGATGATTGACTGGCACATGGTGTCCGCCGCCAGTTTCCCGTATCGCATTCGTCAGGCGCCGGGTGCCAGCAACTCGCTGGGCCGCTATAAATTCAACATGCCGAGTTCAGACGCAATTTATCTGCATGACACGCCGAACCATGGCCTGTTCCAGCGTGATATCCGCGCGCTCAGCTCCGGCTGCGTGCGCGTTAACAAAGCTTCTGAACTGGCCGATCTGCTGTTGCAGGACGCGGGCTGGAACGACAGCCGTATCTCCGACACGCTGAAGCAGGGCGATACGCGCTACGTGCCGATTCGCCATCGTATTCCGGTCAATCTCTACTACCTTACGGCCTGGGTGGCGGACGACGGCCAGCCGCAGTATCGTACAGATATTTACAATTATGATAACCCGGCGCGCTCCGGCAGCCAGGTGCTGACCAAAGCGGGGCAGCTGCTGCTCTAAGCGTTGATTTCCCTGTTATCCCTCCCTCAAAGAAAATGGCAAGACCGGTCTGGAAAATTGATTTCAGACCGGTTTTGCGCATTCTGTGACAGATTGCGGGTTGACTGCTCACCAGGCTGCGGTTACTGTTCGGCCTTGTGTACTTTTTGCACATATTTTTATCGTTTTAGATTAGGTAACCCCGCTTCATGGCTAATTTTGATTCTCAACGTCGTCGTTTATTGCTGCTGGGTGGCGCAGCGGCTGGATTGTCACTGCTGCCAGGTGCAGCGCTGGCGTCAGTTTCTACCTCCCGCCCCCGGGTATTAACGCTCAGTAACATGCATACCGGTGAAACCCTCAAAACTGAGTTTTTTAACGGTAAGAGTTATGACAAGGATGAGTTAGCTCGCTTAAACCACTTCTTCCGTGATTACCGCGCCAATCAGGTTAAACACATCGATCCGCATCTGTTTGACCAGCTGTATCGTTTGCAGACGCTGCTCAACACGCGCAAACCGGTGCAGCTGATCTCCGGCTACCGTACGCTGGCGACCAATAATATGCTGCGTGAATCGGGCCCTGGCGTGGCTAAACACAGCTATCACACCAAAGGGCAGGCGATGGATTTCCACATTGAGGGCATTTCTCTCAGCAATGTTCGCAAAGCGGCGTTATCTATGCGCGCCGGTGGTGTAGGATATTACCCGCGCAGCAACTTCGTACACATTGATACCGGGCCTGCAAGGCACTGGTCCTGATACCGGCAGCGCTGCGTGTGTCGGTCATGGAGCGCTATGAATTACCTGATTATTCCGGTCACCGCCTTTTCACAGAACTGTTCCGTTATCTGGGATGATGAGACGCAGCAGGCTGCGCTGGTTGATCCCGGCGGCGATGCCGAAACCATTATTGCCGTGCTGGCGGAGCGAGGCTTAACGCCGTCGCAAATCCTGCTGACCCACGGCCATCTCGATCACGTCGGTGCTGCTGCCGAACTGGCGCAGCACTATCAGGTGCCGATCGTCGGGCCGCAGCCAGCCGATGCCTTCTGGCTGGATAACCTGCCCACTCAAAGCCGGATGTTTGGTTTGCCGGAGTGTGCGCCGCTGACGCCAGATCGCTGGCTGGAAGAGGGCGAAACGGTACAGCTGGGCAACGTGACGCTGGAAGTGCTGCACTGTCCAGGGCATACGCCTGGCCATATCGTGTTCTTTGACCGTGCTGGCCGTCTGTTGATCTCAGGTGATGTGATTTTTAACGGTGGCGTCGGACGCACCGATTTTCCGCAGGGCAGCCACAGCGATCTGATCGCGGCCATCCGGGATAAACTTCTGCCGCTGGGTGATGATGTGACGTTTGTCCCCGGCCATGGCCCGATTTCCACCCTCGGCCACGAGCGCGTCAGTAATCCTTTCCTGCAATAAAAAAAATGGGCCATCAGGCCCATTTTTCGTTGGTCACAGCACGGCGACTATCGCTTCGCACAGCGCCGACATATTATCCGGCGTCATGCCTGCCACGTTAACGCGACCGGAATTCACCGCATACACGCCAAACTCCTCACGCAGACGCACCACCTGATCTTTGGTCAGACCGCTGAACGAGAACATGCCGTTCTGTTTGATGATGAAGCTGAAATCGCGCTGTGCGCCTTTCTCCGCCAGGGTATTCACAAACAGCTGACGCATGCGCTGAATGCGCTGACGCATGTCGGTCAGTTCCTGCACCCAGATGGTACGCAGCGCGTCGTTACCGAGAATGGTGGCGACCACGGCAGCACCGTGCGACGGCGGGTTAGAGTAGTTGGCGCGGATGCTGTATTTCACCTGGCTGAATGCTGTCTTCGCCACGTCGGCCGTTGCCGCTACCAGCGTCAGCGCACCGACACGCTCGTTGTACAGACCAAAGTTTTTCGAGTAGGAGCTGGCAACGATCAGTTCCTGATGGGACGCTGCGAAAATGCGCAGGCCTTCAGCATCTTCATCCAGACCGCGTGCGAAGCCCTGGTAGGCGAAATCGAACAGTGGCAGCCAGCCTTTCTCCAGCGACAGCTGCGCCAGCTGTTGCCACTGGTCAGCGGTAGGATCGATACCGGTCGGGTTATGGCAGCAGCCGTGGAACAGCACCACGTCGCCCGCCTGCGCTTCCTGCAGCGAGGCCAGCATGCCGTCGAAGTCGAGGCTGTGGGTCGCCGCATCGTAATACTGGTAATCACACACTTCCAGACCAGCGGCGTTGAACACGTTTTTGTGGTTCGGCCAGCTGGGATTGCTCACCCAGACGCGTTTGACGTTGGTTTGCGTAGCGAGGAAATCCGCGGCGACGCGCAGCGCACCGGTACCGCCCGGCGTCTGCGCGGTGCAGGCGCGGCCAGCGCTAATCAGCGCGTTCTCTTTGCCAAACAGCAGTTCCTGCGTGCAGCGCGCGAAATCAGCCAGACCATCAATGCTGAGGTAGTTTTTGGTGGTCTCGTTCTCCAGCAGATACTGCTCAGCTTTTTTCACACTGGTCAGCACCGGCGTTTTGCCGGTTTCATCTTTATAAACACCAATGCCAAGATTGATTTTATTCGGGCGGTCGTCGGCGCGAAACAGGTCAGCCAGTCCCAGAATAGGATCGGCTGGTGCGGCAGAGATTGATTCAAACATGAGTCAGTTCCGTTAGGGTGAACTTTAGCAAAATGAGCTATCAGGTTAACGTCAGACGCAACGCTTGCCAACCGCTGACATAAAAAAGAAATAACTGTGGCGTATAAAGTAATGGCGCTAATCGGGAGCCCGATCACTGAAATGCAAAACGGAGCCCGAAGGCTCCGTTTCTGAGGTGTTACGCAGTTCGAATCGGCAGATTAGAACTGGTAAACCAGGCCAACGCCAACCACGTCGTCGGTAGAAGTACCGGTAGAACGGGTGAAGTCGTTGTCGTCCAGCAGGTTGATTTTGTAGTCAACGTAGGTGGACATGTTTTTGTTGAAGTAGTAGTAGGTACCCACTTCGATGTATTTAACCAGGTCAGCATCGCCGCCGCCGAAGGTACCTACAGAGTTCAGGTCCTTGCCTTTAGACTGCAGGTAAGCGATGGATGGACGCAGACCGAAGTCGAACTGGTACTGAGCAACCACTTCGAAAGCCTGAGCTTTGTTAGCAGCAAAGTTATATGGAGTGCTTACACCATCAACAATATTGGAACCGTTGTTGCCGTACTGAGTCAGGTTACGAGATTCGCCGTAGAATGCTGCCAGGTAAACGTTGTTGGCGTCGTATTTCAGACCGAAACCGTATGCATCTGCTTTCTCACCGTTGCCATCCAGCTGCTGCTGATTGGTACGATCTGAAGAGAAGTATGCACCCACTGCGCTGATGCCCATGCCAGTGTCATAGGACAGAGAGGTACCCCAGCCATCACCGTTGTCGTAACGTGGACCGCGGCCTTCGTTTTTGCCCTGATACTGAACAGCAAAGCCCAGACCGTCAACCAGACCGAAGAAGTTGCTGTTGCGGTAAGTTGCCAGGCCGTTTGAGCGACCGGTCATGAAGTTGTCATTGTCCTGATACAGGGTATCATCACCAAACACTGGCAGCTGGTCAGTGTAAGACATTGCGTCGTACAGTACGCCGTAGTTACGGCCGTAATCGAAGGAGCCTGCATCAGCAAATTTCAGACCGGCGAAGCCCAGACGGGTTTTAGAACCGCTGGTACCCTGAGATTCAGCTACGTTAGCCTGTACGTTGTATTCCCACTGACCGTAACCGGTCAGCTGGTCGGTAATCTGAGTTTCACCCTTGAAGCCAAAACGAACATAAGATTTGTCGCCGTCATCATCAGTGTTGTCAGAGAACTGGTGACGCGCATCAACTTTACCGTAGAGGTCCAGTTTGTTGCCATCTTTGTTATAGATTTCTGCTGCGTTTGCTGCGCCGGCAGCTAACAGAGCAGGGATAACCACTGCAAGAATGTTGCGCTTCATCATTATTTATTACCCTCATTGGAGTTATTTGGACATCTGCCACTGCCGTCAAGAAACCTTTACGGGAACCTTGAAAGAAGTTTGATGTCTCCTGTGTCTGCACGCATCTTTCCATCACGGGGTTGCTAATTCTAGCCCGAAAATGATTCAATTCTCGTAATTACGTATCAAAAAGCAAAATTGTATTACAATTTGTAAAATATCGGGAACTTTGTGAGAGAACTCAAAATTTACAAAAATAAAAAAAGGCCGGCAGGGCCGACCTCAATATATATATGAATTTCTTATATTTAATCTTAAATCCTAGAAATTCGCGTTACGTGGCGTGCGTGGGAACGGGATAACGTCTCTTACATTTTGTACGCCGGTGACATAGGCGATCAAACGTTCGAAACCTAAACCGAAGCCGGCATGTGGCACGGTGCCATAGCGACGCAGGTCACGATACCACCAGTAATCTTCTTTATTCAGGCCCATTTCAGCGAGGCGCGCATCCAGTACATCAAGACGCTCTTCACGCTGGGAACCGCCGATGATTTCACCGATGCCCGGTGCCAGCACGTCCATCGCCGCCACGGTTTTACCGTCGTCGTTCATACGCATGTAGAACGCTTTGATATCTTTCGGGTAGTTCTTCACTACCACCGGCGCTTTAAAGTGTTTCTCCGCCAGATAACGCTCGTGTTCGGAAGAGAGATCGACGCCCCATGACACCGGGTTCTCGAAGCTCTGGCCGCTTTTCAGCAGGATGTCGACGGCGTCGGTATAGTCTACCTGGGCGAAATCCGTGGTGATGAAGCGCTCCAGACGGGCGATGGCCTCTTTATCCACGCGCTCGGCGAAGAACGCCATATCATCAGCGCGCTCTTCCAGCACCGCTTTAAACACGTACTTCAGCATCGCTTCCGCCAGGGCAGCTGCATCGTCCAGCGTGGCGAACGCCACTTCCGGTTCCAGCATCCAGAATTCCGCTAAGTGACGGCTGGTATTCGAGTTTTCGGCACGGAACGTCGGGCCAAAGGTATAAACTTTGGACAGCGCACAGGCGTAGGTCTCGGCGTTCAGCTGGCCGGAAACGGTCAGGAAAGCCTCTTTACCAAAGAAGTCTTTATCGAAATCGACTTTGCCCTGCGGGTCGCGCGGCAGGTTTTCCAGATCCAGCGTTGAGACGCGGAACATCTCGCCGGCACCTTCGGTGTCAGAGGCGGTGATCAGCGGCGTGGAGACCCAGAAATAGCCGTTTTCATGGAAGAAGCGATGCAGCGCCTGCGCCAGCGTATGACGTACGCGCGCCACGGCACCGACAATATTGGTGCGCGGACGCAGGTGCGCCACTTCACGCAGGTATTCGATGCTGTGACGTTTAGCCGCCATCGGATAGGTATCCGGATCGTCCACCCAGCCGGTGACTTCAACCTGGGTCGCCTGCAGTTCGAATGCCTGGCCTTCACCCGGCGACTCCACCACTTTACCGGTGACGATCACCGAACAGCCGGTGGTCAGACGCAGCACTTCATCCTGATAATTATTCAGAGAATTATTGACGACGGCCTGAACGGGATTAAAGCAGGAACCGTCATAAACGGCGATGAAGGAAAGACCGGCTTTGGAATCTCTTCGGGTACGTACCCAACCACGTACGGTGACTTCACTGTCAACCGCGACACGGCCGTGCAGTACATCCGCTACAGGCACTACGCTCATAAAAATCTCTCTATATAAATGAAGATGGAGTGAAATAAGCCCCATTCCGGGGTTTAGCTATGTTACTTGCGAGCCACCAGGAAACAAGCAAAATTGCCGGAGAATAAAGAGATTTTCTGGCGCAGAGCAGGGCGCAGGCACCCTGCTCAGGCCGCAGGCACCCTGCTCAGGCCGATTAGCTGGCGCGTTTGACCAGCGGCAGGTCGAAGGCTTTGCGCAGGGCGCGCACGAAGGCTTTATCCTGGCAGATGGTTTTACCGGGACTGTCGGAGAGTTTGGCCACCGGTTTGCCGTTGCAGCTCACCAGTTTGATCACGATATTCAAAGGCGTGACGCCGGGAATATCGCAGGTGAGGCGGGTGCCGATGCCAAATACCACGTTCGCGCGCTGACCGAAATGCCGATACAGCGCCAGCGCTTTATCGAGGTTGAGATTGTCGGAGAACACCAGCGTTTTGCTGAGCGGATCGATATTCAGCCGCTGATAATGCGCAATGGCTTTTTCTCCCCACTCCACCGGATCGCCCGAATCATGGCGAAGGCCCTGATAGCGATGGGCAAAACCGGGGCCGAAATCACGCAGGAAGGCGTCCATCGTGATGCAGTCGGTCAGGGCAATGCCGAGCTGGTTATCGTACTCATCCAGCCACGACTGCAGCGCCGCGCGCTGGCTGTTGGCCAGTACCGGGCTGATCTGCTGATGTGCCTGGAACCATTCGTGTGCCTGGGTTCCGACCGGGTTAAGCTGCAACCGGCGCGCCAGATCGTAGTTACTGGTGCCCAGCAGCCACGGGAATTCGTTTTTCAGCGTGCTGACAATCGCTTCCTGCACCGCGCGCGAATAACGACGGCGTGTGCCAAAGTCCATTAGCTGGAAGCGCGACATATCGAGATCGCCTACCTGCTCACGGAAGTGCACCAGCTTCTGCTGCAGATGCGCCACCGCCTGTTCCGCGCCGCTTTCCGGCGTCCGGTGACGGTGTACCACTTCGCTGATCAGCGCCAGCAGCGGCACTTCCCACAGAATCACTTCACGCCACGGGCCGCGAATCTGAATGCGCAGATGCCCGTGATCGTCGCGCACCTCAACCTGCGAGGCATCGAAGCGGAACTGGCGCAGCCAGTCGAGATAATCCTGCTGGAAAAACGGTAAGCTGCTGAGGTAACGATATTCGTCATCGCTCAGCGCCAGAGATTGCATGGCAGTAATGTGCGTGCGGATGGCCTCGGCATACTGGCCGAGCTGCTCATCGCTGCGGCAGCGAAATTCTGCCGTTACCGGGACATCGTAGTAACGATGATAAACGGCCTGCTGCATGTGAAGCTTATAGGCATCGGTATCAAGCAGCGTGGTCAAAATCGGGGAAGCGTGTCCAGTCATGGTGCGTTTCAGCATCCTCTTCCGCGGAGCAGAGCCCGGTATTCAACAAAGTCATAAAGACGCAGGAGTATAAAACAGTAATCACCGCGATCACACCATAATTGCAGGTGACAGGTCGAGGGTCATTTGTGCCATTGTTAATGAATTGTAGACTTTTGGCGCAACGCACGCATTGTGCGTGGCAACCCGGGCGCAACCCGCTTAGACTCTGAGGGTTGACTATATTAACGATGCGAGAAGGATTTATGACGCAACAGCCGCAAATTAAATATCGCCATGACTACCGGGCGCCGGACTACACCATCACCGATATCGACCTGACGTTTGATCTTGATGCGGCGACCACGCGCGTCACCGCCGTCAGTCAGGTAAAACGCCTTGGCGCGCAGCAGGCTGAACTGCGTCTGGACGGTGAGGCGCTGACGCTGCTGTCGCTGGCGGTGGATGGCAATCCGTGGCCGCACTACCGCGAAGAGCAGGGTGCGCTGATCATCAGCCAGCTGCCGGACAACTTTACCCTGACCATCATTAATGAAATCCATCCGGATAAAAACACCGCGCTGGAAGGGCTGTATAAATCCGGCGAGGCGCTCTGCACCCAGTGTGAAGCCGAAGGCTTCCGGCATATCACCTGGTATCTCGATCGCCCGGACGTGCTGGCGCGCTTCACCACCACCCTGATCGCCGACGCGGCTAGCTATCCGTACCTGCTGTCCAACGGCAACAAACTGGAGAGCGGTCAGCACGAGGATGGGCGTCACTGGGTGAAATGGCAGGATCCGTTCCCGAAACCCTGCTACCTGTTTGCGCTGGTCGCCGGCGATTTCGATGTGCTGCGTGACAGCTTTACCACCCGTTCCGGCCGTAACGTGGCGCTGGAAATTTTTGTCGATCGCGGCAACCTGGACCGCGCGGACTGGGCGATGACCTCGCTCAAAGCCAGCATGAAGTGGGACGAAGAGCGGTTCGGCCTCGAATATGACCTCGATATCTTTATGATCGTCGCGGTGGACTTCTTCAACATGGGCGCGATGGAGAATAAAGGCCTCAACGTCTTCAACTCCAAATATGTGCTGGCTAAAGCGGAAACCGCTACGGACAAAGACTATCTCGGCATTGAAGCCGTGATTGGTCACGAATATTTCCACAACTGGACCGGCAACCGCGTGACCTGCCGCGACTGGTTCCAGCTCAGCCTGAAAGAAGGGCTGACGGTCTTCCGCGATCAGGAGTTCAGCTCCGATCTCGGCTCGCGCGCGGTCAACCGTATTGATAATGTGCGCGTGATGCGCGGCGCGCAGTTTGCCGAGGATGCCAGCCCGATGGCCCATCCGATCCGTCCGGATCAGGTGATTGAAATGAACAACTTCTACACCCTGACGGTGTATGAGAAGGGTTCTGAAGTGATTCGCATGCTGCACACGCTGCTGGGTGAAGAGCAGTTCCAGCAGGGGATGCAGCTCTATTTCGAGCGTCACGATGGCAGCGCCGCCACCTGTGATGATTTCGTGCAGGCGATGGAAGATGCCTCCAATGTCGATTTGTCACAGTTCCGCCGCTGGTACAGTCAGTCGGGCACGCCGGTGCTGACGGTGCGCGATGACTACAATCCGGAACTGGAGCAGTACACGCTGCACGTTACGCAGCACACGCCGCCGACCGCCGATCAGAAAGAGAAGCTGCCGCTGCACATTCCGCTGGATATCGAGCTATATGACGGCGAAGGCAAGGTGATTCCGCTGCAGCACAATGGCCATCCGGTTCATCACGTGCTGAACGTCACCGACGAGTTCCAGACCTTTATTTTCGACAAGGTCTATTTCCAGCCGGTGCCGTCGCTGCTGCGGGAATTCTCCGCACCGGTGAAGCTCGACTATAAATGGAGCGATGCGCAGCTGACTTTCCTGATGCGGCATGCGCGCAACGACTTCTCGCGCTGGGATGCGGCGCAAAGTCTGCTGGCGACCTATATCCGCCTCAACGTCGCGCGCCACCAGCAGGGCCAGCCGCTGTCACTGCCGCTGCACGTCGCGGACGCTTTCCGCGCGGTGCTGCTGGATGAGCAGGGCGATCCGGCGCTGATGGCGCTGATCCTGTCGCTGCCGTCAGAGAATGAGATCGCCGAGCTGTTCGAGGTGATCGATCCGCTGGCGATTGCCGCCGTGCGCGCGGCGCTGGTGCGTACGCTGGCGAATGAGCTGAGCGATGAGTTTTACGCGGTGTATCTTGCTAACCAGAGCAGCGACTACAAAGTGGAGCATGCCGAAATTGGCAAGCGCGCGCTGAAAAATGTCTGCCTGAGCTATCTGGCGTTTGCGGACGCGGAGCAGGCCAGCAAACTGGTGCAGGCGCAGTACGACAAAGCCAGCAACATGACCGACGCGCTGGCCGCGCTGTCTGCCGCCGTGGCGGCGCAGCTGCCGTGCCGCGATGCGCTGCTGGCCGCGTACGACGAGCGCTGGCATCAGGACGGTCTGGTGATGGATAAGTGGTTTATGCTGCAGGCCACCAGCCCGGCGGCTGACGTGCTGAGCAAGGTTCGTAGCTTGCTGACACATCGCTCGTTCACCATGGGTAACCCGAACCGCATCCGTTCACTGATTGGCGCGTTTGCCTCGGCCAACCCGGCAGCCTTCCACGCCAAAGATGGCAGCGGCTACCAGTTCCTGGTGGAAATGCTGACCGATCTCAACCGCCGCAACCCGCAGGTGGCAGCGCGCATGATTGAGCCGCTGATTCGTCTGAAGCGTTATGATGCCGAACGTCAGGCGCTGATGCGTAAGGCGCTGGAGACGCTGAAAGGGCTGGAGAATCTGTCCGGCGATCTGTACGAGAAGATCACCAAAGCGCTGAACGCGTAAGAAAACAATGCGCAATAAATTGCGCCGCTACAAAGAGTTGCAATCCTCTGTAGCGGCGCGATTTATCGCGCGTCCTGAATTAACGCTGCTGCGCGAACTGCAGGGGCTGCTCTGAGGTTCCCCGCTTCATCACCCGATCCAGCACCTCGGCCTCCAGCTCGGCGAGGCGCGCCGATCCTTTGCGGCGCGGACGCGGTAAATCCACCGCCAAATCCAGCCCGATCTGACCCTCTTCAATCAGCAATACGCGATCGGCCATCGCCACCGCTTCGCTGACATCGTGCGTCACCAGCAACACGGTAAAATTATGCTGCTGCCACAGCGACTCAATCAGGCCCTGCATTTCAATGCGCGTCAGCGCATCAAGTGCGCCGAGCGGTTCATCGAGCAGCAGCAGGCCGGGACGATGAATCAGCGCCCGCGCCAGGGCCACCCGCTGTTTCTGTCCGCCGGAGAGCGCTGCCGGCCACTCATGTGCGCGATCGGCCAGACCGACCGCCGCCAGCGCCTCAAGCGCGGCGCTGCGCCACTCGCGGCCTTTCAGACCGAGGCCAACGTTGTCGATCACTTTCTTCCATGGCAACAGACGCGCATCCTGAAACATCAGGCGGGTATCTTCGCGCGCCTCGGCCAGCGGCGCGTTGCCCGCCAGCAGTTCACCGTGCGTGGTGGATTCCAGCCCGGCCAGCAGGCGCAGCAGGGTACTTTTACCGCAGCCGCTGCGGCCGACCACCGCGACAAACTGGCCGGCCGGAATATGTAAATCGATATGATTCAGGATGGTGCGATTGCCATACTGCTTGGTGACGCCATTGACGCCCACCGGGGTACCGCGGTTCAGGCGCGCCGGACTTAGCGTTGCGTTGCTCATGCGTTCTCCTCCTTCAATTGGTAAGCCGGATGCCAGCGCAGCCAGACACGCTCCAGCAGCTGTGCCGTCACGTCGGCCAGTTTGCCCAGCAGGGCATAGAGAATGATGGCGACCACCACCACATCGGTTTGCAGAAACTCACGGGCGTTCATTGCCAGATAGCCAATACCGGAGTTGGCCGAGATGGTTTCGGCCACGATCAGCGTCAGCCACATCAGACCGAGGGCAAAGCGCACGCCAACCATGATTGACGGCAGCGCGCCCGGCAAAATCACCTGAATAAACAGGCTCCAGCCGGAGAGACCATAGCTGCGCGCCATCTCCACCAGGCCGCGGTCAATATTCCGTATGCCGTGATAGGTATTGAGGTAGATAGGGAACAGCGTGCCGAGCGCCACAAGAAAAATTTTGGCTGACTCGTCGATGCCGAACCACAGAATCACCAGCGGGATCAGCGCCAGGTGCGGCACGTTACGCAGCATCTGTACCGAAGTATCCAGCAACCGTTCGCCGGTGCGCGACGTGCCGGTAATCAGCCCGAGAATCAGGCCAATCGAACCGCCAATGGCAAAGCCGATTGCCGCTCGCCAGCCGCTGATGGCGAGGTGTTGCCACAACTCACCGCTGGCCGCGAGATGCCAGAAGGTGATGACAATATTCTCCGGCGAGGGCAGGATGCGCGTCGACAGCCAGCCGGCCTGTGAGGCAATCTGCCACACCACCACCAGCAGCACCGGCAGCGCCCACGGCAGCAGGGCATTGCTCAGCTGTTTCTTGACCTTTGCCATATGCGACTCCTTAACTCTGCGCGACTTTTTGCGGGGTGAAATCATTGGCGACCGCTTCACCGTGCGCCTGCACTACGCGGGGTTGCGGGATTTCCGGCACGGCCAGGTCGAGATGCGGGAACAGCAGCTCGCCCACGCGATAGGCCTCTTCCAGATGCGGATAGCCAGACAGAATGAAGGTCTCGATGCCGAGATCCTGATACTCCTGCATACGCGCCGCGACCGTCGGACCGTCGCCCACCAGTGCAGTCCCGGCACCGCCGCGTACCAGACCGACGCCGGCCCACAGGTTCGGGCTGATCTCCAGCCGATCGCGCCGTCCGCCGTGCAGCGCGGCCATGCGCTGCTGACCGACTGAATCGGTGCGGGCAAAGGCCGCCTGCGCTTTAGCAATGGTGGCATCGTCAAGATGGGCGATGAGCCGGTCTGCCGCCTGCCATGCTTCCTCATTGGTTTCACGCACAATCACGTGCAGACGGATGCCGAAGCGCACCGTGCGCCCCTGCGCCGCCGCTTTGGCGCGCACCTGTTCAATCTTCTCTTTGACCAGCGCGGGCGGTTCGCCCCAGGTCAGATAGACATCCACCTGCTCCGCGGCCAAATCCTGCGCGGCATCCGATGAGCCACCAAACCACAGCGGTGGACGTGGCTGCTGCACCGCTTTAAACATCAATCGTGCACCGCGCACTTTGACGTACTTGCCTTCGTAATCGACCGTTTCGCCTTCACTCACCCGGCGCCAGACGCGGGTAAACTCCGCAGATTCGGCATAACGCTCGCGGTGATCGAGGAAAACGCCGTCGCCCGCCAGCTCTTCCGGATCGCCGCCGGTGACGAGGTTAAACAGCGCGCGTCCGTTGGAGAGACGATCGAGCGTGGCGGCCTGCCGTGCGGCCTGCGTCGGGGAAATCACTCCCGGGCGCAGCGCCACCAGAAAACGCAGGCGCTGCGTCACCGGAATCAGGGATGCGGCCACCAGCCATGCATCTTCACACGACCGGCCGGTGGGGATCAGCACGCCACCAAAACCGAGGCGATCGGCGGCCTGCGCCACCTGTTGCAGATAACCGTGGTCCACCGGGCGCGCGCCTTCGGCGGTACCGAGGTAGTGGCCGTCGCCGTGGGTGGGAAGAAACCAGAATACGGATACGCTCATGATAAATTTCCTTATGGCCGGGCCGGCTGTGGCTGCCAGATGCGATCGGCAATGGTGACTTTGACCGGCATTAAATGGTTGGCATAAAACAGATCGGCAGTTTGCTGTTGGGCCTGCGCCGTGTGGGCGCTGACCGGCGTAATGGTGGTCGGAGGACGATGGTCAAGGTAGCTGGCGATCACCGGCTTCGGCAGGCCCATCGCCTGTGCCAGCAGATCGATACTTTGCTGGCGCTGGCTACGCGTCAGCGCGTCGGCTTCGCTAAAGGTGTGCAGCACCTGCTGCACGAAGTCACCGTGATCGGTAGCAAAGCTGCGCGTGGCGAGATAGAACGAACCGGTCTGATTCAGCTTGCTACCGTCCACCAGCACACGGACGTTGCCCTGCAGCAGCGCAGCGGAATAGTAGGGATCCCAGATCGCCCAGGCGTCAACATCGCCCTGCTGAAACGCGGCGCGCGCATCGGCTGGCGTCAGATAAGTCGGCTGAATATCGTTAAAGCTCAGCCCGGCCTGTTCCAGCGCGCGCAGCAGCAGATTGTGCGAACTGGAGCCTTTCTGGAACGCCACTTTATGGCCTTTCAGTTGCGCCACGCTGTGGATGGGACTGTCCTTCGGCACCAGAATCACTTCAGCCTGCGGCTTAGGTGGCTCCGAGCCGACATACAGCAAATCCGCCCCGGCGGCCTGAGCAAACAGCGGCGGGATATCACCGGTGCTGCCCAGGTCAATGCTGCCCACGTTCAGTGCCTCAAGCATTTGCGGACCGGCCGGAAACTCGATCCACTGAATGTTGGTGGCCGGGAAGCGCTGCTCCAGCAGCCGATGCGATTTGGCCAGCACCATGCTGACCGATCCTTTCTGATAGCCGATACGGAATTGTGCTGGCGCTTCGGCAGCCTGAGCCGCGAGGGTCAGGGCAAACAGCGCGGTAACGGTTGGCAGCAGCCAGCGGGTTAACATCCTTTTCATCGCGGTTCCTTTATACAGCCTGAGCATAGGGTTGATGACGACGGTGCAGCGCCTGCCAGAAGGTTTCCAGCGCCTCATCAATGCGCTCGCTCAGCAGCGCATCCAGCTCAGGCTGGCGGTCGTAATGAGTGATTTGCGTATCACTGGCGAACACGCCGTGCAGAACTTCCTGCGCTTTCAGCGCGTTCAGCACCGGTTTCAGCGCGTAGTCAACGGCCAGCATGTGCGCCACGCTGCCGCCGCTGGCCAGCGGCAACACCACTTTATGTTCCAGCGCCCGCTCTGGCAGCAGGTCGAGCAGGGTTTTCAGCGCGCCAGAGAAAGAGGCTTTATAAATCGGTGTGGCGACGATCAGCCCCTCCGCGAGCGCTAAATCTGCTTTCAGCGCGGTCAGTGCCGGTGAGTCAAAGCGCGCATATAGCAAATCTTCCGGCTGAAAGTTGTGAATATTCCACGGAATCACCTCAACGCCACGCGCTTCCAGCGCCCGCTGGCACACACTCAGCAGCGCCGTAGAACGTGAAGGAAAACGCGGACTCCCCGCCAGCGTAATAACCCGCATGGTCACTCCTTATAACTGAAAGTTATTGATTAGCAATTATTGAGAACTGATGCATTCAATCCTGACAGAGCAGGCGGCGAGGCGTAAATGATTTATCCGGCAATGGATAGCCGTCAGGCGGGAATAGCTCGCTCATATAAAGGAAGGGAAAAGCGCCTCTAAGGTTAATCTGAATTGCACCCGCAGATTGCCGGGTTTTCATTAGCGGCTTCCGTCACGGGCAAGGTGAGAATGATTAAAAGCGCTGTTGCCTGGTTAAATCAGAGGTGTAACCGTCGACACACATCGCCGGGCGCGCCATTGTCGTCAGGCTTAAGAAGAAATAGATGAGGTAATTTAAGGAGTAGCAAACAAACGCTGACGTAAGTTTAAAGCGGGCACCAGGATTTTTCGTAGTGGCTGTTTAGAATGTTCCATTTTAAGCTGGTCTCAAATTAGCGAGTAAGTGTGTCAAAGCGTGGCGTTTTATTAAAATCGCACCGTTTAACGCGTTTCCTGTTACCGATATTACGTATTACTTCAGCACTCTGGCCGGGATTGCTTCAGTTGCGCTTAACAATAAACGGTAAATTATCAGCCAGTCTGGCAAGGGCCAATAGTCATGCCGTCGGCGGGCTGTTTATAATTGATTGAGTTTTCTTACGCTAAAAAAAAGTCACTGCCTTATTTGCGCCTTAATTGGGCGGATTTTTGTCTGGCCATTATTCAGTATTATTTTTAGGGAGAGGAATATGGGAAGGTCTGCTCTGTTAGTGCACCCGGCTGAGCCGGTTGCCGCTCAGCCCGCGCGCGTCGCGGCTGATAACGTTAATCCACTATTGTGTTATCTGCTGCAGCCGGATGCCGCGCACAGCCAGTTTACCGCTGTGCCACAGCCAGCGGCGGAGAGCGTCAGCGACGACGCGTTCTTACTGTTTGCCGCCGACGGCTTTGCGCCCTCTGCTGCACTGTTGCAGGAAGTGGCAACGCTCAGCCATCAGCGCCCGGAGCTCAACTGCATGCTGGTTTCACTGGCACCACGCGCACTGAGCAGCGGCCTGCAGTCGTCGCTGCAGCTGTTCCAGCAGCTGCAGGCGCAGCGCCTGTGGCAGCAGAATAACTATGCGGTCATCCTGCGCGCCGCGCTGGTGAAAAATGCCGCTCCGCTGGTACGCATTCAGGATGTGATGCTGGCCGGCCTGTTAAATACGCAAACGGTATGGCTGCTGGATGCTCGCGCTGAGCATGAGGTCACCACGGTTAATCCGCCACCCAGCTATCAGCAATTTATGACGGAGTATGAAAAGGTCACCCGTTTGTCACACTTTATTCCGGAGCGAAACCGTTATCGCCAGAGTTATTTACGCAGCGGGTTATTACAGCTGGTACAGCAGGAATTAAACGCTGAAACGCAGTTCTCTAATAATGTGCGGCACGCGGTGCGCTACTTTGCCGATCAGTTTTCACCGCAGAGCACAATGGAAAAACTGTTACTGAAACAGCCCGACCTCTATTTCTCACTGATGAAAATGAGAAAAAGCCGCTGAGATAGCGCCAGCGTTAATTTTAAGAATTACTCCCGTGGGCGCTGAGGTATTTTTATGTCACGCTGTTAACACTGAGAAAAATACCCAGACGCCAGAGTTTTTATGTCTATCAAACGTAACGCGATTGCCAACTATGTTGGCCAGATCTATCTGACGCTGTCAGGTATTTTAGTAGTTCCCCTGTATATTCAGCATTTAGGTATGGAAGCTTACGGTCTTGTGGGCTTCTTTTCTATATTGCTGACCTGGCTGCAGCTGCTCGACGCGGGCGTTTCAACCACGCTGATGCGCGAGGCGGCACGCTACCGGGCGAATCAGGCAGAATTTGTCTGGTTTCCGGCGCTGTTTGCCACGCTGACCCGCTTCTTTCTGTTCTCCACCCTGGTGCTGGTGGTGCTCGGCTGGCTGGCGACGCCATGGATCGCCACGCACTGGCTGGATGCGCAGCACTTGCCCGCCAGCGATGTGGTGGTGGCCGTGGCGATCATGGTGATCACCGCCGCGATTCGCTGGCGTACCAGCCCGTATCGCAGCGTGATTGTCGGTTTTGAGCATCAGGTCTGGCTCAACGGCGTGAACCTGATCATTACCACGCTGCGTACTTTTGGCGCGGTACTGGTGATCCAGCTGTTCCCGAATCCGCTGCTGACCTTCTTTATCTGGCAATTGCTGGTGTCGATTGCCGAAGCCGCCTGCTGTATCTGGAAATCCTGTCAGCTGGTGCCCCGCGCAGCGCGCAAAGAGAAGCGCGACGATCTGAAAGGCGTGCTCAAACCCTTTATCCGCTTTGCGCTGAGCGCCGCCTTCTCCAGTGCCGTGTGGACCTTTATTTCGCAGATTGACCGGCTGGTGCTGTCAAAAACCCTGCCACTGAGTGAATACGGCTCGTTCACCGTGGTCGCCACGGCCGCGACCGGTATCCTGCTGCTGAGCAGTCCGATTATGCAGGCGATTGTGCCGCGCATGACCGGCATGAAAACCCGTCAGCAGGGCGATGCCGAATCGCTGAAGCTCTATCGCTATACCACCCAGGCGGTGGCAATTTTTATGGCCCCGCTCAGCATCACCATTGCCTGCTATGCCGGACCGCTACTGTGGGCGTGGACGCAGAAACCGCAAATTGTCGAAGAGATGGCGTTTGTGCTTAGCCTGTATGCGCTCGGCAGCGGCATCCAGGCGATCTGCGGCCTGCTGTATCACCTGCAATACGTTAACGGCAATCTGAAACTGCACATGCAGGGATTCACCTGTTTTGCCGTCGTGCTGGTGCCGCTCAACATCTGGTGTGCCGTCCATTACGGGGCGCTGGGCACCGGCTGGCTGTGGCTGGGGCAGAATATCTTCTATTTAGTTGGCTGGGCGTGGCTGGTGCATCGCCGCTTTGCGCCGGGCATCCATTTCAGCTGGCTGACGCGCGACGTAGCGCTGATTTGGGCGGTGTCGGCGCTGATTGCCTGGCTCAGCACGCTGCTGCCCATCGAGTGGAACCAGAATCGCTGGATCAACCTGCTGTGGCTGGGGCTGATCGGGGCCTTTAACCTTGGCGTGTGCTGTCTGTTACACAGCCTGGTGCTAAAACGCCTGCGCGCGCCGCTTGTTAACGCAGAGGAAAGAGGATGAGCATGACATCACGCCGCACGCCGACGGTTTCGGTAATTATCCCTAACTGGAACTGCGCGCCCTGGCTGCCGGAAACCCTGGGGTCGCTACTTCGCCAGTCATCGCCGCCGGAAGAGATCATCATTATTGATGATGGCTCAAGCGATGACAGCGTGGCCTGGCTGACGGCGTTTGCTGCGCAGCATCCGCAGGTGACGCTGCTGAGTGGTGGACGCGGCGGCGTCAGTGCCGCGCGCATGAAGGGGCTGGCCGCAGCCAGCGGCGATTTCGTCTATTTTATGGATGCCGACGACTTCGTCTCGACAGAACTGTTCGCCGATTTCCGCCGCGTGCAGGCCCGTCACCCGGAAATTGATCTGTTCTGTTTTGGCGCGAAGATGTTTTTCGACCTGCCAGCGCCGCAGCGCCATTATCAGACCATCCATCAGCGCCACGTCAGCGGCCTGCTGCCGGGCGGCAGTGCCACGCTGCGCACGCTGATTCAGCATCAGTCGGCGCATCGGGTGATCTGGAGCAGCATCATCTCGCGTCGCCTGATTGACCAGCTCGATCTGCAGTTTCTGCCGATCCAGAACCATGAAGACGCGCCCTTTATGTTCGCCCTCTACCTGCAAGCGCGCGCGCTGTACTGCACCAGCCAGAGCTACTACTACAAACGCTTTATGCTGAGTTCACTGTCGCAGAGCACGCGCGACTTCTCATGGGTGAAAAATTACTTTATCGCCCGCGCCGGCAGTGAGCAGTTCCTGCAGCAGCAGCAACTGCCGCACGATGAGGCGCTGCTGGACGATTATTACCAGACGGTGATGCACGGCTGCCTGACGCAAATCCGCAAAAATCAGATGACGGTGCCCGCCGAGTGGCAGCCGCAGGTGAATCAGCTGGTGCGTAAAGTGTTACAGCACAACGCGCGACTGAAACTGCTGTGGTATTGCCCGGCGATTTACAGCGGCTTACAGGCCTGCCGCGATCGTCTGGGACGCTATTCCGCCCGACGCTGATACCGATCAAATTGTTGCATCCCAGAGTAATTTACTTTTGCGCCAGAGCACCTTACCATTCTGGCGCACAAATTCCCGTGCACCCGACTTTCACGAAGCTTCCGCCATTCAGGAGAGTGCATGCTATATCCTATCGTCCGGCCGGCGCTGTTTAAGCTCGATCCAGAGCGCGCGCACGAACTCACCTTTCAACAGTTACGCTTCATCAGCGGCACGCCGCTGGAAGGGCTGATTCGTCAGTCGCTGCCGTCACGCCCGGTGACCTGTATGGGGCTGACCTTTCCGAACGCGCTGGGTCTGGCTGCGGGGCTGGATAAGAACGCGGAGTGCATTGATGCCTTTGGCGCCATGGGCTTTGGCTTTGTCGAAGTGGGCACGGTGACGCCGCGCGCGCAGCCGGGCAATGACAAACCCCGCATGTTCCGGCTGGTGGCGGCGGAAGGTATCATCAACCGTATGGGATTTAATAATCTCGGCGTTGATCACCTGGTAGAGAATGTGAAAAAGGCGCGCTTTAAAGGCGTGCTCGGCATCAATATTGGTAAAAATAAAGACACGCCGGTAGAGCAGGGCAAAGACGATTATCTCACCTGCATGGAAAAGGTGTATGCGCACGCCGGTTATATTGCCATCAATATTTCCTCACCGAATACCCCCGGATTACGTTCGCTGCAATATGGCGAAGCGCTGGACGATCTGCTGTCGGCGATTAAATTAAAACAGCGGGCGCTGCAGGAAAGCCATCTGAAATATGTGCCGGTGGCGGTGAAGATCGCGCCGGATCTTTCTGAAGAAGAATTGATCCAGGTTGCCGACAGTTTAGTGCGTCACGAAATAGACGGCGTGATCGCCACCAATACCACGCTCGATCGTTCGCTGGTGAGCGGGCTGAAATATGCCGACGAAGCGGGGGGATTAAGTGGCCGTCCGGTACAGTCGCGCAGCACCGAGGTTATTCGCCGTCTGGCGCAGGAGCTGCAGGGACGTCTGCCTATTATTGGCGTCGGCGGCATTGATTCGCTGGTCGCGGCACGGGAAAAAATGGCGGCTGGCGCAACGCTGGTGCAGATATACTCTGGCTTTATTTATAAAGGTCCGGGTTTAATTAAAGATATCGTGACCCATCTCTAAGACATTTCTCACTTTCCCAGGCCGGGGGGTTTATTTCTCCCTCCGGCTCGTTTATATTTTGTCCTGTTCGTACAATTTTCAGCTTTTTCCTTAAAGCAATATTTTAAATTTCAGCGCCGTTTAGCGCAGCGTAAATCCACAGGGCACCCCATGAAAATCAAACCCGATGACAACTGGCGTTGGTATTTTGACGCAGAGCATGACCGGATGATGCTGGATCTGGCCGATGGAATGTTATTTCGCTCGCGCTTCTCGCGCAAAATGCTGACGCCCGATGCCTTTAATGACAGCGGTTTTTGCGTTGATGACGCTGCGCTTTATTTTACTTTTGAAGAGCGCTGTCGCCAGAGCGGTTTAAAAAGCGATCAGCGCGCCGAGCTGGTGCTGAATGCGCTGGTGGCCAGCCGTTTCCTTAAGCCGCTGATGCCGAAAAGCTGGCACTTCACCAGCCATGCGCACAGCTGGCAGCCCGTCGCGGGCGATATGGTGGCGGTAACGCTGGCCGACAGCGGCGAACAGGCACAGCTGCTGGTGGTCGAAAGCGGCGAGAATGCCGCGCTCTGTCTGCTGGCGCAGAGTACGCTGACGGTGGCGGGCAAAGGGATGCAGCTCGGCGATGCCATCAAGATCATGAACGATCGCCTGCAGCCGCAGTTGCAGGAGAGCAGCGCGCACTTCGCCCGCGCGGTGTAGCGCTTACGCCAGTTCGATATCTCCGTTCGGAATACAGCTGCAGCTGAGAATGGTGCCGTCGCCGCGCACCGCGCTCTGCTTCAGCGCCTTCACGTCACCCGACACCAGCGTCATTTTGCAGCTGCCGCAGATTCCGGCCCGACACGAATAGGGAATGCGAAAGCCCTGCATCTCCAGCTGTTCCAGTAATACCTGCTGATTATCGCCGGCAAACTGCTGACCCTGATAGCCAATGGTCACGGCGGCCGGCGCGCTGCTGGCCGCCTGCAGCGTTTCCACCACCTCACCGGCACCGTAAGCGCGCGGCGTTTGCCGTTCCAGCACTTCAACCGTATCGCCGACGCGCACGATACCGCTGTTAAGCGCAATCAGATTCAGACCGAAATCGATATCACCGCTGCCGTCCTGCGCGCTGCGAAAGCGCTGCAGCGTGGCGAGCGGTTCGCCCTGCGGGTGCTTGCGACCGCTTTCGGTGCCGATGGTGGTAAACACGCAGCGGCTGCACGGCTTCGGCATCTCGAAGGTGATCTCGCCGATCTTAATACGTTTCCAGCTGTCCTCGTCCCAGGCGCTGGCGCCGCTGACGATCAGATTGGGGCGGAACTGCTCCAGCCGCACGCTGGCCGGACAGCGCTGCTGCAGATCCTGCAGCGACGCCATGTTGACCAGCAGGTAAGGGAAACCGTCAGCGAACCCCAGCGGGACCTGATCGAAGCGTTTTACCCGGCGTGACGGCTCAGTGCCAACCCAGCGCAGCTGCACCGGGCGCGGGAAAAAGCCGCTCAGCCATTGGTTGATGGTGTCAGGCGCAATGCGCGCAGTGAACTGGTTTCCCCACACTTCGGTCGGTGCCGGCTGGGCGCTGAAATCGCTGAAGCGGATCAGCGCCTGGCTGCCGTCCGGCGCGGTGATGAATAGCCCGTCGGGCAGCAGGGCGGGCGTGAAACGCACCATCTCCGGAAACTGGCGGGCGGTAATAAAGGTCCCGTCCGCTTCGGTCACCATAAAGATGCGATCGAAGGCCAGACCGCTTTCCAGCACCTGCGCGTGTGACAGCTGCAAACCACGCATCGATTTAACCGGGTGAATATACAGGCGAGACAGGGTAATCATCACAACTCCGTACAGACAAAAAGAAGCTAACTTTATGACATAGGACGCTGATTCGCTATAATGCGCAACAATTTTAGCAAGAGTAAAAGTGACGATATGAATTCTCTGTTTGCCAGTACGGCGCGTGGGCTCGAAGAGCTGTTGAAAACTGAGCTGGACGCGCTGGGTGCGCAGGATTTGCAGGTGGTGCAGGGCGGCGTCCACTTCCGAGCCGACGACCGCGTAATGTACCAAAGCCTGCTGTGGAGCCGTCTGGCTTCACGTATTTTGCTGCCGCTGGGAGAATTCGGCGTCTGGAGCGATCTCGATCTCTACGTCGGCGCGCAAAGCATCCCGTGGAGCGAGCTGTTTGACAGCAACACCACGTTCGCCATCCACTTCAGCGGCACCAATGAGGTGATTCGCAACAGCCAGTTTGGTGCGCTGCGCATCAAAGATGCGATTGTCGATAGCTTTACCCGGCAGAATCTGGAGCGTCCGAGTGTCGATCGCGAGCAGCCGGGCATCCGCATCAACGCGTGGCTGAACAAAGATCGCGTTAGCATCGCGCTGGATCTGAGCGGCACTGCACTGCACCAGCGCGGCTATCGTCAGCAAACCGGCCAGGCACCGCTGAAAGAGAACCTGGCGGCGGCGATTGTGATGCGCTCCGGCTGGCAGAGCGGCACGCCGCTGGTCGATCCGATGTGCGGCTCCGGTACGCTGCTGATTGAAGCGGCGCTGATCGCCTGCGATCGCGCGCCGGGCCTGCTGCGTTCGCACTGGGGCTTCAGCCGCTGGAAACGCCACAACAATGCACTGTGGCAGGAGGTGCGCAGCGACGCGCTGCAGCGTGCGCGCGCCGGCACGGCCGCCACCACGTCTCGCTTCTTTGGCTATGATAATGATGGTCGCGTGCTGGAGTGGGCACGTGCCAACGCACGCCGCGCCGGCGTGTTTGATCTGTTCACCTTCGCGCAGCAGGATGTGCTGCAGCTGAAAAATCCGCTGGCGGGCGAAGCGATGCGCGGTACGGTGCTGAGTAACCCGCCGTACGGTGAGCGTCTGGAGAGCGAGCCGGCGCTGATTGCGCTGCACAGCCAGCTGGGCCGCATCATGAAACAGCAGTTTGGCGGCTGGAATTTGTCGCTGTTCAGCGCCTCACCAGAGCTGCTCAGCTGCATGCAGCTGCGCGCCGATCGCCAGTTTAAAGCGAAAAACGGTCCGCTGGAGTGCGTACAGAAAAACTACCAGCTGGCGGAGAACAGCGCCGAAGGCGGCGCACAGATTGCCGAAGACTTTGCTAACCGCCTGCGTAAGAACAGCAAAAAACTGGACAAGTGGGCGCGCCAGTCGAATATTGACTGCTACCGCCTGTATGACGCCGATCTGCCGGAGTATAACGTGGCGGTCGATCGCTACGCCGACTGGGTGGTGGTTCAGGAGTACGCGCCGCCGAAAACCGTGGATGCGACCAAAGCGCGTCAGCGCCTGTTTGACGTGATCGGTGCCACGCTGAGCGTACTGGAGATACCGGCCAATCGCCTGGTGCTGAAAACCCGCGAACGGCAGAAGGGCAAA
The DNA here is from genome assembly GCF_026541005.1 of Pantoea sp. GM_Pan_4. Taxonomy (NCBI): domain Bacteria; kingdom Pseudomonadati; phylum Pseudomonadota; class Gammaproteobacteria; order Enterobacterales; family Erwiniaceae; genus Pantoea; species Pantoea sp. GM_Pan_4. The sequence goes on along the minus strand of NZ_JALNUZ010000001.1, from coordinate 802,376 downwards.
AACCAGTACCAGAAGCTGAGCGAGAAGGGCGAATTCTTTGAAGTGCAGGAGTTTAACGCGCGGCTGCTGGTGAACCTGACGGATTATCTCGATACCGGCCTGTTCCTCGACCACCGTATCGCGCGCCAGATGCTGGGCCAGATGAGCCAGGGGAAAGATTTCCTTAACCTGTTCTCCTATACCGGTAGCGCCAGCGTGCATGCCGGGCTGGGCGGCGCCAAATCCACCACCACGGTCGATATGTCGCGCACCTATCTGGAGTGGGCCGAACGTAACCTGCGCCTGAACGGATTAACCGGGCGCCAGCATCGCCTGATGCAGGCGGACTGCCTGAGCTGGCTGCGCGAAAGCGATGAGCAGTTCGATCTGATCTTTATCGATCCGCCGACCTTCTCCAACTCCAAACGCATGGAAGATGACTTCGATGTGCAGCGCGACCACCTGATGCTGCTGCAGAACCTGAAGCGCATGCTGCGTCGCGGCGGCACCATTATGTTCTCCAATAACAAGCGCGGCTTCAAAATGGATCTGGACGGCTTGCAGCGTCTGGGTCTGCAGGCGCAGGAAATTACGCAAAAAACGCTGTCGCAGGACTTTGCGCGCAACCGTCAAATTCACAACTGCTGGCTGGTAAGCCACGCCGGTAAGGAATAAGTTTTATGTCACTGATCAGTATCCATGGCGCTTACCTGTCGTTCAGCGATGCGCCGCTGTTGGATAACACCGAACTGCATATCGAAGAGGGCGAGCGCGTCTGTCTGGTTGGGCGCAACGGCGCCGGTAAATCGACGCTGATGAAAATCATCAATGGCGAACAGCCGCTGGATGACGGCCGCATTATTTATGAGCAGGATTTGGTGGTCGCGCGGCTGCAACAGGACCCGCCACGCAATATCACCGGTTCGGTGTACGACTTCGTTGCCGAAGGCGTGGCCGAACAGGCTGAGCACCTTAAGGCGTATCACGCCATATCGCACCTGGTGATGGAAGATCCGAGCGAGAAAAACCTCAACGAAATGGGGCGACTGCAGACGATTCTCGACCATCACAACCTGTGGCAGCTCGACAGCCGCATCAACGATGTGCTGCAGCAAATCGGGCTGCAGCCGGACACCGAGCTGTCGTCACTCTCCGGTGGCTGGCTGCGTAAAGCCGCGCTGGGCCGTGCGCTGGTCAGCAACCCGCGCGTGCTGATGCTCGACGAACCGACGAACCACCTCGATATTGAAACCATCGACTGGCTGGAAAGCTTCCTGAAAACCTTCAACGGCAGCATCGTGTTTATTTCGCACGACCGCTCGTTTATCCGCAATATGGCGACGCGCATTGTCGACCTCGATCGCGGCAAGCTGGTGTCATGGCCGGGCGATTACGATCAGTTCCTGCTCGGCAAAGAGGAAGCGCTGCGCGTTGAGGAAATGCAAAACGCCGAATTCGACCGCAAGCTGGCGCAGGAAGAAGTGTGGATTCGCCAGGGCATTAAAGCGCGCCGTACCCGTAACGAAGGCCGCGTGCGCGCGCTGAAAGCGCTGCGTCGTGAACGCTCCGAACGGCGTGACGTGATGGGCAAAGCCAATATGCAGGTCGGTGAAGCGGCGCGTTCCGGCAAAATCGTCTTTGAGCTGGAAAACGTGGATTACGGCGTTGACGGCAAAACGCTGGTGAAGGATTTCTCCACCCAGGTGCAGCGCGGCGACAAAATCGCCCTGATTGGCCCGAACGGCTGCGGTAAAACCACGCTGCTGCGCCTGATGCTCGGCCAGCTGAAGGCGGATGCCGGTCGCGTGCACTGCGGCACCAAACTGGAAATCGCCTACTTCGATCAGCACCGCGCGGAGCTCGATCCGGATAAAACCGTGATGGACAACCTGGCGGAAGGCAAACAGGAAGTGATGGTCAACGGCAAGCCGCGCCACGTGCTCGGCTATCTGCAGGACTTCCTGTTCCACCCGAAACGCGCCATGACGCCGGTGCGTGCGCTGTCCGGCGGCGAGCGTAACCGTCTGCTGCTGGCGCGTCTGTTCCTCAAGCCCAGCAACCTGCTGATCCTTGACGAACCGACCAACGACCTCGACGTCGAAACGCTCGAGCTGCTGGAAGAGCTGGTGGATGGCTATCAGGGCACCGTGCTGCTGGTGAGCCACGATCGTCAGTTTGTGGATAACACCGTGACCGAATGCTGGATCTTTGAAGGCAACGGCGAGATCGGTACCTTCGTCGGTGGCTACCATGATGCGCAGCAGCAGCGCGCCGCCTACAAACAGACCAAAGCCGCACCGGTCAAAAGCGCAGCGGCTAAACCGGCAGAAAAAGCCGACGCCCCCAAACGCAGCGCAGGCAAGCTAAGCTATAACCTGACGCGTGAACTGGAACAGCTGCCGCAAAAGCTGGAGCAGCTGGAGACCCGTATCGGTGAGCTGCAGGCGCAGATGAGTCATCCGGACTTCTTCAGCCAGCCGCACGACAAAACGCAGCCGGTGCTGGATGCGCTGGCGCAGGCGGAGCAGGAGCTGGAAACCACCTTTGAACGGTGGGAAGAGCTGGAAGCGCTGAAAAACGGCGCATAACGCAGAGGGAGTCAGCATGTGTGCCACGCATCAGACGCAGCACTGGATGCTCTGTCCGCAGTGTGATTTAACCGTAAAACTGCCCGCCGTACCGGTGGGCAGCCGTGCGCGCTGTCCGCGCTGTCACACCACGCTGGTGGCTAACTGGCACGAACCGCGTAAACGTCCCACCGGCTATGCGCTGGCGGCGCTGTTTATGCTGCTGCTGGCCAATCTGTTTCCGTTTATCAGCATGCATGTGGCCGGTCTCAGCAGCCAGATCTCGCTGATGGCTATCCCGCAGGTGATGGATCGCGAGGATTATCGCAGCCTCGCCACGCTGTTCCTGCTGTTTGTGCAGGGCATTCCGGCTTTCTGCATGATCGCCATTCTGCTGCTGGTGAATCCGGTGCGCCTGCCGCACAGCCTGCGACTCGGGCTGGCACGCATTCTGTTTCAATTGCGCAGCTGGGGTATGGCCGAAATTTTCATGGCCGGTGTGCTGGTCAGCTTCGTCAAACTGATGGCCTACGGTGAAATTGGCCTTGGCAGCAGTTTCTGGCCGTGGTGCCTGTTTTGTCTGCTGCAGCTGCGCGCGTTTCAGTGCGTCGATCGCCGCTGGGTCTGGCAGCGCATCGATCCGCTGCCGCCGCTGGCGCAAACGCCGCAGGCGGGCATCAGCGGACTGAAGCAGGGGTTGCGCAGCTGTCCGTGCTGCACCGCGATTCTGCCGGCTGCTGAGAAAACCTGTCCGCGCTGCGGCGTGAGCGCTGCGCCGCGCAGGCAGCACAGCCTGCAGTGGACGCTGGCGCTGCTGATCACCTCGGTGATGCTGTATATCCCGTCGAATATTATGCCGATCATGGTGACCGAAACGCTCGGCTCGCAGTATCCGTCCAACATTATGGCCGGCGTGATTTTGCTGTGGAGCGATGGCTCCTGGCCGGTCGCGCTGGTGATTTTTATCGCCAGTATTATGGTGCCTTCGCTGAAGATGGTGGCGATTGGCTGGCTGTGCTGGCACGCCAGCGGCCGCGGCCGGCGCGACAGCGAGAAGATGCACCTGATTTATGAGGTGGTGGAGTTTGTTGGCCGCTGGTCAATGATTGATGTGTTTGTGATCGCTGTGCTTTCTGCGCTGGTGCGCATGGGCCAGCTGATGAGTGTTTACCCTGCGCCAGGCGCGCTATTGTTTGCGCTGGTGGTGATCCTGACTATGTTCGCCGCCATGACCTTTGATCCGCGCCTGATTTGGGATCGCCTACAGGAAACTGAACGTAAGGAGCCGCGTCTTGACGGACAACCAACACGGCATTGCTAACGTCGACCAGATTAAACGCTGGTCGCCGGTGTGGATCGTACCTATCGTCACGCTGTTAATCGGCGGATGGATTCTGTTTTATCACTTCAGCCATCAGGGACCGCAGGTCACGCTGATCACCGAAAACGCCGAAGGCATTGTTGCCGGTAAAACCACCATTAAAAGCCGCAGCGTCGACGTGGGCACCGTCGAAAGCGCGGTGCTGACGGACGATCTGCACCATGTGGAGATCACCGCGCGCCTGAATGCCGGCATGGAAAAACTGCTGCATAAAGACAGCGTGTTTTGGGTGGTGAAGCCGCAGATTGGCCGGGAAGGGGTGACGGGCCTCGGTACGCTGCTCTCCGGCGCCTACATTGAACTGCAGCCGGGCGCCAAAGGGGATAAGCCAGAGCATTATCAGCTGCTCGACGCGCCGCCGCTGGCACCGCCGGATGCCAAAGGTATTCGCGTCATCCTCGACAGCAAAAAAGCCGGCCAGCTTAATCCGGGCGATCCGGTGCTGTTCCGCGGCTATCGCGTCGGCACGGTGGAAACCAGCACCTTTGATACCGACAAGCGCATGATGACCTATCAGCTGTTCATCGCCGCGCCTTACGATCGGCTGATTACCACTAATGTGCGCTTCTGGAAAGACAGCGGCATTGCGGTGGATATGTCCGCTTCCGGTATGCGCGTCGAAATGGGCTCGCTGACGACACTGTTCAGCGGTGGCGTGAGCTTTGACGTGCCGGACGGCTGGGAACTCGGCGAGCTGGCCAAAAACCAGGACGACTACCATCTGTATGATGACCAGCGCAGCATTCAGGATTCGCTGTACACCAAACACACTGATTTCCTGATGTTCTTCAGCGACTCGATTCGTGGTCTGCAGGTTGGTGCGCCAGTCGAGTTCCGCGGCATTCGTCTCGGTACTGTGGCTCAGGTGCCTTACATGATCCCGGGCGTGAATCAGGCGCTGAACACCGATTACCGCGTGCCGGTACTGATCCGCATCGAGCCGGACCGCTTTATCAGCCGTCTGGGGGGCGACTTCAATCTTGAACAGCATCTGCAGGATGGTAAGAAACGCGGCCTGCGCGCCACGCTGAAAACCGGCAACCTGCTGTCCGGTGCGCTGTTTGTCGATCTCGACTTCTATGACAATGCACCGGCTTACAAAGGACCGAACGAAGTGGCGGGGCTGGAAGTGATTCCGACCGTGAGCGGCGGCCTGAGCCAGATTCAGCAGAAACTGATGGCGGCGCTGGATAAGATCAACGCGCTGCCGCTCAACCCGATGATCAACCAGGCCACCGGCACGCTGAAAGAGAGCCAGCGCACCCTGCAGCAGCTGCAGAAAACGCTGGATAACCTCAATCAGATCACCGCCAACCCGGCGATGAAAACGCTGCCGGCCGATATGCAGCAAACCCTGCGCGAGCTTAATCGCAGCATGAAGGGGCTGCAGCCGGGATCGCCAGCCTATAACAAACTGGTGGGCGATATGCAGCGCCTTGACCAGGTGCTGCGCGAATTGCAGCCGGTGCTGAAAACGCTCAACAGCAAGAGCAACGCGCTGGTATTTGAAGCCAAACCGGGTCAGGATCCGCAGCCAAAGAGGGCGAAACAGTGAAAAAAGGGCTGATTATCGGTGCTGTGCTGCTGCTGGCGGGCTGCAGCAGCACCATCGACACCACTTATTACCAGCTGCCTGCGGGCAGCAATATGGCGCGCGTCAGCAGTGACGCCTCCGCCAGCCAGCCGATGATTTGGGTTGAACAGGTGAGCGTGCCGGATTATCTCGCCGGCAACGGACTGGTTTATCAAACCAGCGACGTGAAGTACGTGATTGCCGCCAATAATCTGTGGGCCAGTCCGCTCGACCAGCAGCTGCAGCAGACACTGGTGAGTAACCTCGGCCAGGCGTTGCCCGGCCGGCTGGTGGCCAGTCAGCCGCTGGGTGACACGCACGATACGCTCAGCGTGCACGTCACCGGCTTCCATGGTCGCTATGACGGCAAGGTGGTAGTAAGCGGTGAATGGCTGTTACAACATCAAGGCCGGCTTATCAAACATGGCTTTAATCTGACGCTGCCGCAGACCGAAGATGGCTACGATGCGCTGGTGCGCACGCTGGCGCTCGGCTGGCAGCAAACGGCACAGCAGATCGCTAACAGCGTGGTGACGCTAAATTAGGATTTGTTCGATGCTTATGCTAAGTCCCTGATTTGCCGTTATGTGACGGCGCGCAAATCAGGGACTTTTTTATTGCGGAATCAGCCAGATATGGCGGCGGCACTGAGGGATTTGTGTCGATTTCACGGCAAATTGATGACATTGGCGTGAATATTGCGCATTGACCTTTCACCCACCACAGGTTAGAACATTACTGTGGTTGAACATTAATTCACCACTCTTTCTTTCCACCAGATTCCACCAGACCTGAAATGAGGGAAACGAGGTATGAAGAGACAGAAGAGAGACCGCCTGGAACGAGCACATTCACGAGGCTATCAGGCAGGCATTACTGGCCGCTCAAAAGAGATATGCCCTTATCAAATGATCGATGCCCGGTCTCACTGGTTGGGAGGTTGGCGACAAGCCATGGAGGACAGGTCGGCGGTGGCTTAGGCACTGTCGGATGTCTGTAAACAGGAAAAAAACCTCCGCTGCGTGCGGAGGTTTTTGTTGGCGGGTCAGAACGCTGAAGTGTCTTTAAACAGGCCCACTTTCAGGTCAGTCGCGGTGTAAATCAGGTTACCGTCGACGAACACTTCGCCATCGGCCACGCCCATCACCAGCTTGCGGTTGATGACGCGTTTGAAGTGAATTTTGTAAGTAACCAGCTTCGCCGTCGGCAGAACCTGGCCGGTGAATTTCACTTCACCCACACCCAGCGCACGGCCTTTACCTTCCGCACCCAGCCAGCCGAGATAGAAGCCAACCAGCTGCCACATAGCATCCAGACCCAGACAGCCTGGCATAACCGGATCGCCTTTAAAGTGACAATCAAAGAACCACAGGTCAGGGCGGATATCCAGTTCGGCTTCCACATAACCTTTATCGAATTTGCCGCCGTCTTCGGTCATTTTGACCACGCGGTCCATCATCAACATGTTGTCAGACGGAAGCGGTGGGCCATTCTCGCCAAACAGTTCGCCGCGACCAGAGGCAATCAGGTCTTCTTTGCTATAGGATTCGCGTTTATCTACCATGTTCTCAATATGCCTTCTTTTAGTGAAGCCCGAATATTAGCGAACAGTTGTACGCTGGGCAATGTAATCAGCTGTGGTTGAACCAGTTGAGCCAGCGTAATGGCCAGGGCCGCGGTCGGTTTTCCTGCTGATTGAGCTGAGTAATGCGCTCCTGAATGGTGCTCAGCAGCGAGTCGCCGCTTTCGCTCTGCCAGGCAATACCGGTTAACAGCGGCAGCGCTTCGTCAACGCGCTCAATCGCCCAGATATGGAACTGGCCCTGCTGCACCGCTTCTACCACGTCGTCGCTGAGGCTGAGATGGCGGACGTTGCTGGCAGGCAGAATCACGCCCTGTTTGCCGGTCAGCTCGCGCGACTGGCAGATATGGAAGAAGCCTTCGATTTTCTCATTCAGACCACCCACCGGCTGCACGTTACCAAACTGGTCCACCGAACCGGTAACGGCAATCTGCTGGTTCAGCGGCTGGTTTGCCAGCGCGCTGATCAGCACACACAGCTCGGCCAGCGAGGCGCTGTCACCGTCGACTTCGGAGTAAGACTGCTCAAACACCAGCGATGCCGAGAAGGGCAGCTGCTGTTCCAGCTCCAGCTCCGAAATCAGATATGCCTGCATGATCATCATGCCTTTGGCGTGGATGTTGCCGCCAAGCTCCGCTTTGCGCTCCACGTCGGTAAACTCGCCATCGCCCGGATGCACAACACAGGTGATGCGTGATGGCTCGCCCCACGGACGTGGATGACCAGGGAATTCAATCACCGACAGGCCGTTGATCTGACCGACCACTTCGCCTTCTGTTTCGATCATGATCTGATTTAACAGGATCTCATCGCGCATCCGGTCGGCAAGGAAACTCTCGCGCCACTGGCGTGCTTCCAGCGCCTCTTTCAGCGCCTCGCCATTCAGTGTCTCACCGTGCAGCGCGGCTTCCTGCAGCTGACGGCGCAGCCAGCGCGGGCACAGCGGCAGCGTGTCCTGATCGCCGGTCAGACGCACCGCTTCCTGGATCAGCAGCGGCCAGAAATCAGCTTCGGGTGGGGTCAGACCGGCCAGTTCCGCCTGGCATAGCGTCCAGCGGCACCAGTTGGCCATGTCATCCTCATCGACCAGCTGCAGATTCTCTTCGAACTCGCTGTAGAGCGCCATTTCGTGCACTTCAACGTCCAGCTCCTGGAAGCTGGCCAGCGCCTCGCGATCGCCACATAAAATCAGACGCAGCTGCAGCGGCAGTGAGGGAATGGTCACCGGCAGGGGACGACGCTCGTCCGGTGAGTACCAGTCGAAGCGACCCAGCTCGATCACTTTGCGCAGGCGTAGCCACAGCAGCGGCTGCGCCAGCAGGGTATTGATCGACAGAATCAGCGTGCCACCGTTAGCCTGATGCAGCAGACCGGGCTCCAGCTGTACGCGATCTTTATACTGACGCACGCAGCCAAACAGCTGCTCGGACTCAATCCAGTCGGCGTAATGCACGCCACCGGTGCTGGTGAAGGGACGGCTGGCATCGACAGGCGGTTGCAGGCTGACGTTGTCGCCCATCACATGGTAATCACCGCCGTACAGCGCGTCCTCATCAGGCTGAAAGCGCTGCGCCGCTTCGGCAATCCACGCCAGATAATCACTGTTTTCCTGGCTGCGTAACAGCAGCAGCGGAAAGCCCAGCGTTTGATGATGTAAATGCGCCAGCGCATTCAGCAGACGCGGCTGAACCGCGGCAAGCGTATCGCTATCTTCCAGAGAGACGGTTGAGAAAAGTGATTGGTAGCGTGAGCTATCCGGCTGCAGGGCTTGCCACGTAAGTTGAGTGCTGGTCAAAATATTCGCATTAGTCTGGTTCAGGAAAAGCGCGATTATACAGGATTCAACCCGGTTAAGCACGGCGCACTTCCGGCCTGAACTGTGATGGCCGCAACATGTTTTTCCTTGCTGCATCCGGGAAAAAAGCTGTTATTCTTAGTTTGTTACGTGATCACGATGAGATTCCGATGAAATACCAGCAACTCGAAAATCTTGAAAGTGGATGGAAGTGGAAATACCTGGTGAAAAAGCATCGGGAAGGTGAGCTGATCACCCGGCATATTGAGCTGAGCGCTGCGCAGGCGGCGGTAGAGACGTTGCTGGCGATGGAGAATAACCCGGTTGAGGTCGGTGACTGGATCGCAAAGCATATCCATCCGGAGCTGGAAAACCGTCTGAAACAGACCATACGCGCGCGGCGCAAACGTCATTTCAACGCAGAGCATCAGCACACGCGGAAAAAATCGATCGATCTGGAGTATCTGGTGTGGCAGCGTCTGGCCGGTCTGGCGCAGCGTCGTAACAGCACCCTGTCAGAGACCATTGTTCAGCTGATCGAAGATGCAGAACGCAAAGAGAAGTATGCCAGTCAGATGTCGACGCTGAAGCAGGATCTGCAGGCGATTCTGGGTAAAGGCGGCGCGGATAACGAATAGCAAAAAATTGCGTGTGATAAAAAGCCAAAAAAAACCCCGCCGAAGCGGGGTTTTTTATTGCGCGATAACTTAAGCCTGTGGCTGAGTTACAACGTCTTTGATACCTTTCACGTCGATTTCTACGCGACGGTCTGGCGCCAGGCAGTCGATCAGGGCATTGCGGCCTTTCACGCTGTCACAGGTGTTGCCAGTAACTGGGTTAGATTCACCCATGCCACGTGCAGAGATCTTGTTAGCCGGGATACCTTTAGATACCAGGTAGTCGACAACAGACTGAGCACGTTTCTCAGACAGTTTCTGGTTGTACTGGTCTGAACCGATGCGGTCGGTGAAGCCCAGAACCACAACAGAACCGTCTTTCGGATCCATTGAGCTCAGCTGGCTGTACAGCTGATCCAGAGCCTGCTGGCCTTCTGGCTTCAGGGTAGATTTGTTGAAGGTGAACAGCACGTCAGACTTCAGAGTGAAACGCTTGGTTTCAACAACCGGAGCCGGAGCTGGCGCTGGAGCAACAACTGGTGCAGCAGCTTCATCCTGACCGAAACGGTAAGAAACGCCGACGCTCAGCATGCTGTTGTCTGGACGCGCACCAACGGTACCTGCGTCACCGATGTTGTTAACCCACTGGTAGTCCAGGCGAGTCGCCCAGTTTTTAGTCAGTGCGTATTCAACACCAACAGCAGCCAGCGGAGAAACGCCGGTGTCGTGGTTGCTGATACGAGTGCCGTCGTTCAGGTTAGCCTGAGTTGAGTCTGCACGCCAAACCATGCCACCCAGACGGGTGTACACGTCCAGATCGTCAGCAATTGGGTAGCTCAGTTTAGCTGCCAGCTGTACGCCCTGTGCTTTGAATGCGCCGTTAACTTGGTTGCCTTTGTTCGGCATACGGCCCAGCCAGTCGTAGCCCAGCTCGAAGCCCAGATATGGGTTAGCCTGGTAGCCCAGGAAAGCACCTGCGCCCAGCTGAGATTCGTGAGTTGGACCGTCGTTGTTTTCGTAACCGTTACCGTAGTAACCAGTATCGTGATACTGAGACCAGCCCAGTTTAGCACCGGTATACCAGGTGTCATCTTTAGGAGCGGCCTGCGCTACGGTAGCGAAGCCAGCCAGTGCCACTGCAATTGCGATAGCTGTCTTTTTCATTTTGCGCCTCGTTATCATCCAAATAGGCAATGAGCAAAAAGGTTGCTCTTGGTTGTAATCCTTCGCCGGGTCTAAACGCTCGCTTATGACTCTACCGAAAAAACGGAGGTTATTGAGCACCCTGGCGAGGTAAAGTCTACAACGAGATTGGAAACTTACAAGTATGATGTGACGTCAGCGGATAAAAAAACAGGGATTTATACACACATTTTAACAAATGACATGGCAAAATTTTCGCTACCAGAAAAGAAAAATGCGGCTAAGCCATTGTCATAGCTGGCGGGAAAAGAATCAGTGGCTTAGCCGCAACTTTGTGAAAAAATAGCGTGAGAAAAATCTTAGTTTTACTTAATGAAACAAATCAGAGGGAATTTTTGCGCTGTTTGGCTGTCTGGACAGAGCAAGATCCCGCCCCTGAGGACGCATAATCAATCCCAGCGCTTCGCCTTCGGCGGCTGCCTGCTCAAGTTCCAGGCGCTCTTCATTGCTCAATTCATAAGGAATCCAGGCGAGTACCACGCTGTAGTTGCCGGTGCGCAACGCTTTCACCATGCTCTCAACCGTGCTTAAACGCTCGGATTCCGTAATATGCATACTCTTTTCCAGCGGTAATCCTGACTGCTGCATCCAGCTGCGGTTCAGTTTGTGCGCTGGCGTCAGCCACAGCTGCCAGCGTGACTGGGTGCTCAACTGCTTGAGGACCGGCAGTAACAGCAGCGGCATGATGCCGGGCTGCTCGCTATAACGCAGTTCAGTAATACCACCCAGAGAAGGTTGCGTTAAGCCAGTCGCAGCGAAACGGTGAGCACGATCAGCAGGGCCAGAGTATTGAGTACGCATATTTTAATCACTCAGTAATGAACTGTATGAATATACAGCAATGAGTTCCTGGATAAAGATCAACCTCAATTTCTGAAAATGCCTCGCAAATTCCGCACAAGATCCGCGCGTTGCCGCTTTTATTCATTGAACAGCTAAATCGTTTTTTCTATCTTCTAACCAGATGAATCTCTGAGCTTTTTATAGGAAATTTCCCGCGCAAGGAATGAGGAAAAGGGGACGTTATGAAGAAAAATAATCCGGTGGTTGAGCAGTCCAAAGCCCAGTTAGCGGCATTGGGAAAAATTGAATCGCGCACCCAGTTTGGTGGTTACGCGCTGGCGGTCGAAAAGGTGGTGTTTGCTTACATCAATGAGGATGCGCTCTATCTGCGCGCCAGTGAGGCGCTACAGCACTATGCCGCACAGCGCCCGCTGGAACCGTTGATATATCGCAAGCGCGGCATGCCGGTGACGCTCAGCTACTACAAAGTGGATAATCAGCTCTGGCAGGACGCCGATCAGCTGCTGCGCTTATCGGCCAGTTCGCTGTCTGCGGCGCGCGCCGAGGCGGCGAACAGACTTGTCTTGCTCAGGCTGAAAGATCTGCCCAATCTCAGCCTGCGCATGGAGCTGATGCTGCACAAAGTCGGGATCAATTCTGTTCGCTTGCTGTATGAAATGGGCTCGCGTCAGAGCTGGCTGAAGTTGCGGGCGGTGAATAAAGATATCGGCCTGAAAACGCTGCTGGCACTGGAAGGCGCCATTTCCGGCCATCACCAGGCCGCTTTGCCGGCGGCGGTACGTGAAGAGTTGAGCGCCTGGTATCAGGAAACGCTCCGCCAGCACGCCGCGGCAGAGCGCCTGTTGCCTTAAGCGGCAGCGAGGGTGCGGCGCAGGCGGGCAATTTCCGGCAGCAGCGCAACCAGCAGCCCCAGCTGCTGCAACACCAGCGGTGCCTGCGCCTCCTCACTGGTTTTCAGCGCGCTCAGGCGCTGCATCAGTGCCTGCTGCATCGTTTCCGCCTGCGCTTCGCTGACGCGATCGATCTGCAGCACATCCTCGACGAAGCATACCGCGTCATCTAAAAGCGTCAGCAGTTCGCCATGCGTCAGCCGCTCCCGGTGCGCGCCCAGCGCCGAGATGTAGCTGAGAAACGAGTGGTTGAGGCACATCAGACGGAACGCATTCTCGCGCAGCGGCGGCTGTTGCTTCAGTTCGCCGCTGATATTGGACACCACGGACGCCAGTTCTGCATCGGCGTTGTGCGCGTCACGACGCGCCACGCGGTAGGCGAGACGGTTATCTTTACCCTGATGATACTGTTCCAGGATGGCATCAAGATAACGACAGTTGGCATTCAGCGTGCGATCGGCAACCGTCGTCAGCTGACGGAAACGCCAGTCAGGCCAGACAAACGCCACCGCCAGCCAGGCCAGGCCACAGCCGAGCAAGGTATCCACCACGCGCGGCAGGGCGACATCAAAGCCTTCACCCAGCAGATTGAAGCACAGCAGCACCAGCAGGGTGATGAACAGCGTCGCCTGCGCGTACTGAATCTGGCGGAAGGCAAAAAACAGCACGCCGCTCAGCACAATCAAAACCAACTGGCCCTCGATAGAGGGCACCAGCCACAGCACCGGCAGGCCAATCGCAATACCGGCCAGGGTTCCGCCAATACGCAGCGCCAGCCGCCGCCGTGTGGCGTTATAGTTGGGCTGGCAGACAAACAGGCTGGTCAGCAGGATCCAGTAGCCGCGATGCAGGCCGGTAAGCTGAATGAAGGCGTACCCCACGCACAGCACCAGCGACATGCGCACCGCGTGGCGGAACAACGCCGAGGTCGGACTCAGATGGCGACTGAGGCGCAGCCGGATATCCGCCCAGCCACTCAAGCCTTCACGCGACAGATGGTGATCGCTCTGCGTCAGCGGTTCTGCCAGCCGCTGCTCTGATTCGATCGACGCCAGCTGCGCGTCAATGGCGCGTAAGTTGCGCAGCAACCAGAACAGCGGACGAATGTGCGTCGCCTGCGGATCGTTATGTTGCAGGCGCTGCAGGGCGGTCTCCAGCCGTTCAAAGCTGCGCGCAAAATGGCTATCGTGGTGCCACGGCTGGCGCAGCACGATATTCTCTGCCAGCTGGCGACAGGCCTGCGCCTGCATGTTCAGCAGTCGCTGAAAGCGAAACAGCACCTCGTTGTAGCGCCAGTCATCGCGCAGCAGGTGATATTGCAGATGCGACGAGCTGGCGCGCTCGTGAATATCCTGCGCCACAAAATAGTAATGCAGGCTGCGCCGCGTGCTGCGCGAGCCGCGGTCGCCGCGTAAACGGCTCTGAATGGTGGTTTTCGTCAGGTTGAGCTGCGCCACCAGTTGACTATTGACCATTGCGGTGGCGATCAGCGCCGCGTCATCCTGCTCACCGCCGTCGGGATCAAACAGATTGGCCTTGGCTTCCAGATAGCGCGCCAGCTGGGAAAAGCTGGCGGCCAGCTGCTCCTGCACCGGGCGCACCGGAAACATCAGGTGGCCGATAAAGGTCAGCAGGTTGTACCACAGCGCGCCAATCAGCAGCAGCGCCGGCTGCATCCACCACTGCGGAAACAGGCCAATGCCCAGCATGGTGTACACCGCGATCAGCAGGGCACCAAACGCAATGGTGGCGTAGCGCTGCCCCAGCGCGCCCAGCAGAATAAATCCCCAACTGGAGAGCGCAAGACCGATAGCAAATAGCCACGGGTGCGGAAACAGCAGCTCGACCGAGACCGAGGCAATGCAGAAGCACACCAGCGTGATGAGCAGGTTGCGCACGCGGCCGGTCCAGCGATCGTCAAGATCGGCCAGCGCCGCCGCCACGACGCCGAGCGTCAGCGGGATGGTCCACTCAATCTGCTGCAGCCACCAGGGAACGGCGGCACAGCCGGCCAGCGCGAAGAAGATGCGCAGCAGGTAGCGCAGGCTGCTGTTGAACAGATAACGGCGCCAGCCGGGCATAGCGTCAGGCATCATCTTCAGCCTCAGTAGCGGCGCCGCGCGTTGGCTTCACGCGCCGCCTGCGCTTCTTCCACTGACACCACGCGGCGACCTACCGGCCACAGCGCGATAGCGGCGATTTTGAAGTGGGCAATGCCGGTCGGAATACCGATGATGCTCAGACACTGCAGGATGCCGGTTGAGATGTGCATCAGGCACAGCCACCAGCCAAAGAAAATCAGCCAGAACAGGTTGAGGAAGGTACCACCGGCGTTCAGCACGTGGCTTTTGCTCTCCGGGCGCAGCACGTCAACGTGAACCGCTTCGTTGCCAAACGGCAGCAGGGACAGTTTGGTGATCTCCCAGCAGGAGCGGGTCAGCGGCAGGGTAAAGATCAGCACGATGCTGATCAGCGTGGCCAGCAGCCAGCCGAGGGTGGTGATAAAGCCGCCAAGAACAAAATTCAGAATATTAAGCACGGTGCGCATAACGCGATTTTCCTTTTGCAATCCGCAATATGTGTCGCCCAGTTTAGCGTGTTTTAAGGCTGGAGCGCTAAGGGTCTGACAGGTAAACTGCGCGATAATTGAATTCCACATGACGGTGCGGAGATGGAACTAAAAGCAACATCCATGGGCAAACGGCTGGCACAGCATCCCTATAACCGGGTGCGACTGCTGGCTGCCGGTGTGGAAGTCAGCGGTGATCGCCACGAGTACCTGATCCCGTTTAATCAGCTAATTGGTATCACCTGTAAACGCGGCCTGGTGTGGGGCGAGCTGGAGTTCTTGTTACCGGAAGAGAAAGTGGTGCGGTTGCACGGCACCGAGTGGCAGGAAACCCAGCGTTTTTATCATTACCTGCAGCAGGCGTGGCAGCAGTGGAGCCTCGAGATGAGCGAAATCAGCGCGCAGGTGCTGAGCGCGCTGCAGCAGGAGATCGTCGCGTTTACCGGCCAGGATCGCTGGCTGAAGCGCAGCGAGCTGGCTGCGGTAAAAGAGACCATCACGCGCCAGTTTTCCGCCTTACCGCTGCCGCTGGCACGGCTTGAGGAGTTTGATAACTGCCGTACGCTGTGGCGCTTTTGCCAGCAGTGGCTTGAGCAGGGCGAGAGCGCGATCCGGCAGCGCAACCGCGAGTGGAGCGCGCGGGTGATCAGCGATAATCACGCCTTCTTCTCCACCGTTGAAACCACGCCGCTCAATCCATCGCAGTGTGAGGCGGTGGTCAACGGTGAAGACGCGCTGCTGGTGCTGGCTGGCGCGGGCAGCGGTAAAACCTCGGTGCTGGTGGCGCGCGCCGGCTGGCTGTTACAGCGCAAACTGGCGCAGCCGGAGCAAATTCTGCTGCTGGCTTTTGGTCGCCAGGCGGCGGAAGAGATGAACGATCGGATCCAGACGCGGCTGGGTGAGAGCGCGATTCAGGCGCGTACGTTCCACGCGCTGGCGCTGCACATCATTCGTGAAGGCAGCAATAAGCAGCCGGTCATCAGCCGGCTGGAAAGTGACAGCAGCGCGCGACGTCAGTTGCTGATCGAAAACTGGCGCGAGCAGTGCAACAGCAAAAAGGCGCAGGCCAGCGGCTGGCGACAGTGGTTGCAGGAAGAGCTGGCGTGGGACGTGCCGGAAGGTCCGTTCTGGCAGGATGACAAACTGGCGCAGCGTCTTGCCGTGCGGCTGGAGCGCTGGCTCGGCCTGATGCGCATGCACGGCGGCGCGCAGGCGGCGATGATTGCCGATGTGCCGGAACCGCTGCGCGACAATTTCACGAAGCGCGTCAGGTTGATGGCACCGCTGCTGAAAGCATGGAAAAGCGCACTGAAAGCCGAGGGCGCGGTGGATTTCTCCGGGCTGATCCATCAGGCGATCGCTGTGCTGGAGAAGGGGCGCTTTATCAGCCCGTGGAAGCACATTCTGGTGGATGAATTCCAGGATATTTCCCCGCAGCGGGCGGCGCTGCTCAGCGCGCTGCGGCAGCAAAATAAGCGCACCAGTTTGTTTGCGGTCGGTGATGACTGGCAGGCGATCTATCGCTTTAGCGGCGCGGAGATGAGCCTGACCACCGCGTTTCATCACTATTTTGGCGAAGGCGACCGCTGCGTGCTGGATACCACCTACCGCTTCAACGATCGCATCGGTGACATTGCCAACCGCTTTGTGCAGCAGAATCCGCATCAGCTGCGCAAGCCGCTCAACAGCCTGAGCAAAGGGAACAAGAAATCCATTACGCTGCTGCCGCAGAATCAACTGGAAGCGCTGCTCGACAAGCTGAGCGGTTACGCGAAGCCGGACGAGCGCGTGCTGCTGCTGGCGCGTTACCATCATCTGCGTCCGGCCATGCTGGATAAAGCCAAAACCCGCTGGCCGAAACTGCGTATCGACTTCATGACCATCCACGCCAGTAAAGGTCAGCAGGCGGATTTTGTCATCGTGCTGGGGCTGCACGAAGGGCGTGACGGTTTCCCGGCGCAGGCGCGCGAGTCGATCATGGAAGAGGGACTGCTACCGCAGCCGGAGGATTTTCCGCATGCCGAAGAGCGGCGCCTGGCCTACGTGGCCATCACGCGCGCACGTCAGCAGGTGTGGCTGATGTTTGATAAAGAGCGGCCTTCCGTGTTTGTTGAACACCTGCGTGAACTGGGCGTTGCGCAGAGCCGGAAGGCCTGAGATATCAGGCTTTCAGGCGTTCCGTCAGGTAGCGCTGATAATCGGGGATCTGGATGGTCACTTCGCTGGCAAACATCGGCGAATGGATAATGAAATCAGCGGTGGCGCGGTTGGTTGCTACCGGGATATTCCATACGGTAGCCAGGCGCAGCAGCGCTTTGACGTCCGGATCGTGCGGTACTGCATTGAGCGGATCCCAGAAGAAGAACAGCACATCAATTTTACCTTCAGCAATCAGCGCGCCGACCTGCTGATCGCCGCCCATCGGCCCGCTGAGCATGGCATTCACATCCAGTCCGGTGTGACGATTGATCAGGTTGCCGGTGGTGCCGGTGGCGTATAGCACGTGAGGTTGCAGCGCATTTTGATTGATTTTCACCCAGTCCAGCAGCGAGGCTTTGCAGTGGTCGTGGGCAACGAGGGCGATGTGTTTCTGAACTTTCAGGGTACGAACGGTCTGCTCCATGGGGCTTCCTGTTTCGGCGCGTGCAAACGTAGTGAAGGCACGAGTTTACCCCTGGCGTTCAGCTGCTATCAACTTGCGCGTAGGGTTTTCACCCAACTGATAAAACGCTGCCGCGTGGCGGCATCAACACGTTGCAGCCAGCGTTGCAGCGCGGGCAAATTACTGGCGTCCTGCCATACCATATCCAGACTGAGACTGGCGTCCGGTACGCTGGCCGCCTGCAGCGCAAAGCGCGGCACGCTGGCCGCCTGCGCCGTACGGTTGTAATTGATCATCGCCTGTTCAACATTGCCGCTGCTCTCACCCGGCAACCGATCGCGAATGCTGGCTATTTCATTACCACGCTCATCAATCAGCTGAAAATTTAACGATTTATCAAACAGGCTGCGTTCGCGGCGGTTATTCAGCGCCGGCAGGCGAATCGCTACGGAATGGGCGTCGGCGGTGAAGGTGACGATCATCAGTTCTGAGCGGAAGTGAGTGGCATCGGCGCAGGGTTTATCCACGCGAAACAGAAACTGATGCTGACCGCGCTCCAGCTCAAGGCTGTCCGCGCCTTTCAGCAGCGAACCTGAGATTTTGCGCCCATCCAGCACCAGCAGGTCGATCTGCGGATCGAGCTTCAGGGTGATGGCATGGCAGGTTGCCGATACGAGCAGCAACAGCAAACCCGTAACAGCCAGAGACAGCTTCATTTCAACTCCCGGAACAGGGGAAAAAGGGCGATGTGTAGCAAATTATTACATTATGGCAGTTAATTTACATTTTAACATATTTATTCGTGTCGCCGCGCAAACTTTTCGTGCGCTGCGCTTGCACTTTAGCGCGCAATGGCATCTACACTCAGGCGAGTGAACAAGGAGAAAAACATGAACGATCAAACGATTCGCGATGTCCTGACGCAAACCCAACGCATCGCGCTGGTCGGTGCCAGCGATCGCACTGAGCGTGCCAGCTATGGCGTAATGAAATACCTGCTCGATCAGGGTTATGACGTGGTGCCGGTGAGCCCGAAGCTGGCGGGACAGCAGCTGCTGGGCCAGACCGTGTATGGCACGCTGGCGGAGATCCCGGGCAAGATCGACATGGTGGATGTGTTCCGCAATTCCGAAGCGGCATGGGGCGTGGCGCAGGAAGCGATTGCTATCGGCGCCAAAACTCTGTGGCTGCAGCTGGGCGTGATTAATGAGCAGGCGGCGGTGCTGGCGCGTGATGCCGGGCTGACGGTGATTATGGATCGCTGCCCGAAGATAGAAATTCCGCGGCTGGGCGTAACGCGGTAAAGACAAACGGCGACGCGGCGTCGCCGTACCCTTAATGCCGCAGGCTGGGTGCCTGCAGCTGCTGGCGGATCGAGGCGGCCAGCTCATCCATGGATGGCTGTTCCGGATGTTCGAACGAGGTTTCGCCGGCCAGCTGAATCTCAGCGATATAGGTATGCACCTGTTCGCCTTCCTCATCTTCCATCACTACGTGATACCAGGGGGCCGCACGCAGCGATTCCGTCGCGCCAACCTCATCCAGCTGCGGATCGTCCAGCGAATACTCCGGGTCGACATCCACAATCACGCCGAGCACCCCGGAGAGACGGTGCCGGACCTGCTGTCCAATTCCAAATTTACTGGCAATCATTGTGACCTCCCAAAACTTTGCCCTGCCACCGATATGGGGGCAGGGACAGCGTTTTCAAGTCACAGCACGCGACAGGCAAAGCCTTTCAGATAAAGCCCTTCAGGATAGCTGGCGATCACCGGATGGTCGGCTGCCTGACGGAACTGCTCTATAAATTGTACATCACGACCGGCATCAACAGCGGCATCGGCGATAATTTTCTGGAACAGCTCGGTGGCCATCAGCCCGGAACAGGAGAAAGTCAGCAGAATGCCGCCCGGATTCAGCAGCTGCATTGCCAGCATGTTGATGTCTTTATAGCCGCGGCAGGCGCCCATCAGCTGGTTTTTATTCTCAACGAATTTCGGCGGATCCATGACGATCATGTCGAACTTCTCGCCGCTGTCGCGGTAGCGACGCAGCAGTTTGAACACATCGTCACGCAGGAACTGCGCGCGTGAGACATCCAGCCCGTTAAGCGCCACGTTCTGTTTTGCTACGTCAAGGGCGTCCTGCGAGGTATCCACGCTGATCACTTCCCGGCAGCCGCCGAGCAGAGCAGAGACCGCAAAACCGCCGGTGTAGGAGAAGCAGTTAAGCACCCGGGCATTTTCTGCGTAACGACGGGTGGCAAAACGGCTGTCGCGCTGATCGAGGTAATAACCGGTCTTGTGACCGCCCTGAATATCCACCAGCAGCTGCATGCCATGCTCGGTTATCGGCAGCAGCGCAGGCGGCAGTTCACCGCTTACCGGACCCTGCGCCAGCTCCAGTCCCTCTTTCTTGCGCACTGCCACGTCAGAGCGGTCGTAGATGGCACAGTCGGGATAGCACTGCTGCAGCGCCGAGACGAGAGCCGGGCGCTGATACTCCGCCCCGGCCGACAGCAGTTGCAGCACGAGGAAGTTACCGAAGCGATCAATTGTGACGCCCGGCAGTCCATCGGACTCGCCGGCAATCAGGCGATAGCTGTCCAGCCCGTCGCGCTGCGCCAGCCAGTCGCGCCACTGCTGGGCTTTTTGCAGCGTGCGCACAAAGAAGGCGATGTCGATTGACTCATCCTGTTGCCAGCTCCAGACGCGCGCGCGAATTTGTGACTGAGGAGAGTAGGCGGCGCGGGCCAGCCATTTGCCGTTGCTGTCACAGATATCAATGGTTTCACCCGACTGGGCTTTACCTTCCATACGGGCAACGGCGCCGGAGAACACCCACGGATGGCGGCGGAGCAGGGATTTTTCACGTCCCTTAGCGAGAATCAATCGAACGGTCATGTTTGCTATGCTTACCTGAAAAAATGAGGCGCCATTTTCCGGTGGATGGCGGCAAAATGCAACGCACAAAGGGGAGATCGCCATGGCGACGACAGGTTATAAAATCTGGGTTCACGGCAGGGTGCAGGGCGTGGGCTTTCGTTATTACACCCAGGCGCAGGCGAACACGCTGGGCGTCACCGGCTATGCGCATAATCTGGCCGATGGCAGCGTGGAGGTACTGGCGGCGGGAGAAGCGCAGCAGGTGGAGTCTCTGATTGCGTGGCTGAAGGCGGGCGGACCGCCCAGAGCCCGGGTCGATAAGGTGCTGGTGGAGCCGCATCAGCTGGCGGAGCGGCCGACGCGGTTTACTACCGGATGATCACAGACACTTCGCTGGTTTTGGCAGGCCAGCGATTTTAGTGGCCTGTTTGGCCGGACCTTCCGGGAACAGGCGAAACAGATAGCGGCTGTTGCCTTTCTCTTCGCCATATTTTTGCGCCATGGCTTTGACCAGCATGCGCACCGCCGGCGAGGTATTAAACTGCTGATAAAAATCACGTACAAAGTGCACCACTTCCCAGTGCGCTTCACTCATCTCAATCGCTTCCTGCTGGGCGATGGCCTGCGCCAGCGCTTCACTCCAGTCAGCGCTATTTTTCAGATAGCCTTCTGCGTCAGTGGCAATCTCTTTACCGGCAAAAATCACATTATTTCCTCATATCGTCAGCGCGCCCATTGTAAAGGCGGCGGCGGATAAAAAGCAAAAACCCCGCCGGAGCGGGGTTTAACGGTGCGTGCTTTACGTCTTAGTCGCGGTTGGCGAAGCCCAGCAGGCTCAGCAGGCTGACAAAGATGTTGTACAGCGAGACATACAGGCTGACGGTGGCGCGAATGTAGTTGGTTTCACCGCCCTGAATGATGTTGCTGGTTTCCCACAAAATGGCACCGGCAGAGAACAGAATAAACAGTGCGCTGATCGCCAGGTGCAGCGCAGGCAGCTGCAGGAAGATATTGGCAACCACGGCCACCAGCAGCACTACAAAGCCGGCCATCATCATGCCGCCAAGGAAAGACATGTCACGACGCGTGGTCAGGACATAGGCGGAACAGCAGAAGAACACCAGCGCGGTGCCGCCCAGCGCCATGGCAATAACATCACCCATACCGGCGGTGAGGAACGAGCTGAGAATCGGGCCGAGGCAGTAACCAAGGAAGCCGGTGAAGGCAAACGCGGCCAGAATACCCGCCGGGCTGTTCGCCAGGCGATAGGTCAGGAACATCAATCCGTAAAAGCCCACCAGCATCAGAATCAGTCCCGGCGAGGGCAGGGCGTAAACGGTGCTGAGCGTGGCGGTGACGGCGGAAAACGCCAGCGTCAGGCCAAGTAAGAAATAAGTATTGCGCAGCACTTTATGGGTGCTGAGTAGCGACTGCTGCTGTGACGAGCTAATTATTCTGTCCATCATGCGCTCCTGTTAGAGAGAGAACACCAAATATGGCCTGAGAATACGCAACGGTCAGAGGACAGAAAAGGCGTTTTACCCATCTTTACGCGATAAATTGCTGTTTCACTGAGCAGAATGACGATTAAGACGGCAAAAAAATCATTTTTGACTGTTTTTCAGGCGAACGAATCACTGGATGCTTTACATCGTTCGGGGGGATGTTTATAGTGCGCCTCATTGCGGAGGGGTGGCCGAGCGGCTTAAGGCAGCGGTCTTGAAAACCGCCGATGGGAAACCATCCGAGAGTTCGAATCTCTCCTCCTCCGCCACTTCACACTCTCGCAGTGTGAGGTGACAAAAAGATTTCAGGAGGGATGGCCGAGTGGCTTAAGGCAGCGGTCTTGAAAACCGCCGATGGGAAACCATCCCAGAGTTCGAATCTCTGTTCCTCCGCCATATAAGAGAAGCCCGCAGCGATGCGGGCTTTTCGCTTTTCTGCTTTCCATCCTTCTGAAAAACATCCTGAAGCTTTTCAATCTGCTGCCGTAACCCGACGGCCAGCGCGTTTACTGCTATAGTCGATGCACGGTTTTTGCAAACATCTGGCGATTTTCTCAGGCAAGCTGGGTTACACTGTGCGGTAATTCGCTCTTTGGCGAGCTAATCGCTTGAATGCCAGAGTGTTTCCCTGATGAATTATGGAATAGGCACAATGATCAAGAAACTGAGTCTTTGCGCGCTGTCAGTGATCGCGGCGCTGCCGATGGGTATGAGCGCTTACGCCGCGGATGGCGACATGCAACTGCAGCAGGTCCTGATGCTGAGTCGTCACAACCTGCGTGCCCCGCTGGCCAACAACGGCAGCGTGCTGGAGCAGGCGACGAAAAAAAGCTGGCCGCAGTGGGATGTGCCCGGCGGTGAACTGACCACCAAAGGCGGCGTGCTGGAAGTCTACATGGGTAACTACACCCGTCAGTGGCTGGCCCAGCAGGGGCTGGTACAGAACGGCACCTGTCCGGACAGCAGCAACATCTTTGTCTATGCCAACAGCCTGCAGCGCACCGTCGCAACGGCGCAGTATTTCGTCACCGGGGCTTTCCCGGGCTGCGATATCGCTGTCACCCATCAGGATGCGATGGGCACTATGGACCCAATCTTTAATCCGGTAATCACCGATGGCAGCGAAGCGTTTAACAAGAAAGCGCTGGCGGCGATGACCGCAGCCAATGAGAAGCTGGCGCTGAAGCCGGCCTTCCAGCGGCTGGAAAAAATCGTCGATTACAAATCAGCTCCGGCCTGTAACGGCAAGAAACAGTGCGACCTAAGCAGCGGCGACAACACCTTTAGCGCGGAAAACGGCAAAGAGCCCGGCGTCAATGGCCCGCTGAAAGTGGGTAACTCGCTGGTCGACGCCTTTACGCTGCAATATTACGAAGGTTTCCCGGCGGATCAGGTTGCCTGGGGACAAATCAAAACGCCTGAACAGTGGAAAGAGCTGGCGGCGATCAAGAATGGCTATCAGGATGCGCTGTTTACCGCGCCTGAAGTGGCGCGTGACGTTGCCGCCCCGCTGGTGGATTACATCCGCAGTCAGCTGGTCGATCAGGACAAAGCCACCGCGCCAAAAGTCACGCTGATGGTCGGACACGATTCGAATATCGCGTCATTGCTCAGCGCGCTGCAGGTTAAGCCATACGAGCTGCCGGGTAACGACGAGAAAACCCCGATTGGCGGCCAGGTGGTGTTTGAACGCTGGCACGATGCGAAGAACAATAAAGATCTGCTGAAAGTGGAGTATGTCTATCAGACGGCGGATCAGCTGCGTAATGCCGATGTGCTGAGCCTGAAGAACCCACCGAAGCGCGTTACGCTGCAGCTGGCGGGGTGTGACACTGACGCCAACGGCTACTGCAGCTGGGATCAGTTCACCAGCGCGCTGAACAACGCGCTGCAGGGTACACCGCTGCAGCCAGCCGCACCGGCACCGGCCGCACAGCCTGCTGCCGCGCCGGCAGCCAGCGATGACGCACAGGCCAAAGCGGATCAGGCCAGCGCAGATAAAGCGGCGGCTGACAAAGCCGCGGCTGATAAAGCTGCAGCGCAGAAAGCCGCTGACGCCAAAGCCGCTGAGGAAAAAGTGAAGGCGGACAAGGCCGCGGCGCAAAAAGCGGCGGACGACAAAGCCAAAGCTGAGAAGGCCAGCGCTCAGAAGGCCGCAGAGGAGAAGGCGAAAGCCGATGCCGCAGCGGCGCAGAAAGCGCAGGCTGAGGCAGCGCCGGCGAAGCCGGAGGCGGACGCTAAACCCGCGCAACAGCCGGCAGCGGCCAGCAACTAAAACGCCAGCAGGGTCGCCATGCACGGCGACCCTGCTGTGTGTTACCGGCTGCGCATTGACGCGCACACCGCAGTCAATCGAAAAAACCACCGTTCAGTTCAACGGTGGTTTCATGCCGCTTAACCGGCTACCACGACCAGTTTCTGGTTAGCAAACTCCTTCAGTCCGAGATCGGACAGTTCACGGCCATAGCCGGAACGCTTCACGCCGCCGAACGGCAGCTCAGCCGCGGTATCGCTCTGCGAATTAATAAACACCATGCCGGTCTCAATCTGCGAAGCCATGTTGCGTCCGCGCGCAATATCCCGCGTCCACACGGAACCGCCTAAACCGTAGTGCGAATCGTTAGCCAGCGCCACGGCAGCACGATCGTCCGCCACCACATACACCTGCGCCACCGGGCCGAAAAACTCCTGATAATAAGCCGGGTTATCCGGCGTCAGGCCGGTCAGGATTGTTGGCTGGTAGTAGCAGCCGACGCCGTCGATTACGCGTCCGCCGCACTCCACGCGGGCGCCATGCGCCACCGCCTCGTCCACCTGTTTCACCAGCCGGTCACGTGCATCCTGTGATGACAGCGGCCCCAGCGTGGTTTTTTCATCTAACGGATCGCCGGGCGTAGCGGATTGCAGCGCCGCGCTAAACTTAGCCATAAAGCGATCGGCAATCTTTTCATGCAGAATAAAGCGCTTGGCCGCGGTACATACCTGACCGCAGTTGCTGAGCCGCGCCTGCGCCCCCTGGCGCACCGCTTCATCAATGTCGGCATCGTCCAGCACCACAAACACATCGTTACCACCCAGCTCGAGCGTGGATTTTTTCAGGTGCTTACCGGCCTGCTCGGCCACCGCGCTGCCAGCGCGCTCTGAACCGGTGAGCGCCACACCCTGCACGCGCGGATCGGCAATCAGATCGGCCACCTGCTGGTTAGAGATAAACAGATTGGTCCACGCGCCCTGCGGCGCACCGGCTTCCAGCACCAGCTTTTCAAACACGTCGGCGCAGTGCGGCACAATATTGGCATGTTTCGCCAGCACCGGATTGCCCAGTGCCAGGTTCGGTGCCAGCACGCGCATCAGCTGATAATAGGGAAAATTCCACGGCTCGACGGCCACCACCACGCCAATCGGATGGTATTCGAGCCAGGCATCACCGACATCGCTGGGATAGGGCTGGGCCTGTAACAGCCTTGCCGCGTGTTCGGCATAATAGCGCGCGATGCTGGCGCAGATTTTCACTTCGCCGCGGCTCTGGCCAATCAGCTTACCCATCTCTTTGCTGGCAATGGTGGCCAGCTCTTCGCTGCGCTGATCGATCAACTCTGCCAGACGCTGCAGCACCTGCAGGCGCGGCTGAATATCGCCTTTGCTCCACGGCGAATGGTAGAGCGCATCGGCGGTATGCAGCGCCTGCTGCGCGTAGCTGTCATCGTGTGATGGCCAGGTTTTCAGCAGCTGATTATTGGCCGGATTAATGCTTTGATAGGCTGACATAAAGGCTCCCTGACGGCTAAAAAATGAGAAGGCGGGACATGCCCGCCTGTGCTTCAGATGTTTTTACGTTCGACCGGCTTATCGTCCCACGTCAGGACGTCCTGGTCGGTTTTCTCAAACGCGCGGAACAACACCTCATCGCTGCCTTGCTGGCGCCAGATCTCTTCGGCAAGCCGTTCGTCATAATTCGCCACTTCGAAAATTGCTTCAGCGATTTCCGGTGAAGTGTGACGTAAGGTCGCCCATTCGCCCACGTGGTGAGCTTTAAACTGTTCTGTTGCCATAACTCTCTCCTGTTGGGAATTTATCCTTTCAGTTTTACCGCCAGACCGGCGACGTATTGGCCCTGATAACGGGCAATTTCCAGTTCTTCCGCCGAGGGCTGGCGCGATCCGTCACCGCCCGCCAGCGTGGTTGCGCCATACGGCGTACCGCCACGCACCTGCGAAATATCAAACAGCTCTTTGGTGCCGTAGCCGATGGGCACAATCACCATGCCGTGATGTGCCAGGGTGGTCCACACCGAGGTGATAGTCTGCTCCTGACCGCCGCCAGTGCCGGTAGACGCAAACACGCTGGCAATCTTGCCGTACAGCGCGCCAGAGGCCCACAGGCCGCCGGTGCGGTCCCAGAAATTACGCATCTGACCGGACATGTTGCCGAAGCGCGTCGGGGTGCCAACGATGATGGCATCGTACTGCGGCAGATCGTCCGGTTTGGCTTCCGCCGCCGGCTGATTAACCTTCCCGCCGACCTGAGCAAACCGTTCGGCATCCATACTTTCCGGCACGCGCAGAATGGTGACTTCGGCACCGCTCACGCTCTTCGCACCGTCCGCCACCGCGTTAGCCATGGTTTCGATATGTCCATACATGGAGTAATAAAGCACCAGAATTTTTGCCATCGTGTTTTCATCCTGTGGTGTAAGGAACAGAAAGAAGTATAGAAGAGGCTGCGCGCTATGCTGGTCAGCCATTGAACAGTCACGGAGATCGCGCTGCGACTTCTGCCGATAACCGCTTGTTTTTCAGCTGAATATCTCGACATAAAAACGATACTAAGCGGTTTATCTGTTGCAAAGTATGAATATGTGCCTGATTGTGCGCATCCATTGGCTATGCTTTAAGCGGGTGTGGCGAGATAGTGCGCACCTGACCTGACACTGTTAGCGCAGTGAAATGTCTTCACCACCTATGCTCAATACCTGGAGGAAATGATGGCTCAACATCGTGGAGGATCAGGCAACTTCGCGGAAGATCGCGAAAGGGCCGCGGAAGCGGGTCGAAAAGGCGGTAAAAACAGCGGCGGGAATTTCAGAAATGATCCGCAGCGTGCTGCCGAAGCAGGTGAAAAGGGGGGACGCAGCCGCGCGAAAAAATAGTGCGTCTGTGACGGTATCCCCGGCCGCCGGGTACGCCCGGCGGTTACAATGATTGCAATTTGCCCGGCTAATCAGCAAAAATGTGCGCCAGTCCTCTATTCTGGTGCGTTATGTCTGCTTCCACTTCCCGCCTCAGCCTGCGTATTACGCGTCAGGAGCTGGTACTTATTTTTATCACGATGGTCTGGGGTGGCACCTTTCTGGTGGTGCATCGCGCCATGGCGCACTCGGGGCCATTCTTTTTTGTCGGGCTGCGTTTTGCTACCGCCTCGCTGCTGCTGGCCTTTTTCTTTCGTCGCTATTTGCGTCACATTACCTGGCTGGAAATCAAAGCGGGTGCGCTGATTGGCGTGGCGATTGCCGGCGGTTACGGATTGCAAACCTGGGGTATGCAAACCATTTCCAGCAGCCAGTCGGCGTTTCTGACGGCACTTTACGTGCCGGTGGTGCCGCTGTTGCAATGGCTGTTTCTGCGCCGGCCGCCGGGCCTGATGGCGTGGCTGGGCATTTTGCTGGCGTTCACTGGTCTGGTGCTGGTGGCGGGTCCGCAGGATGGCAGCCTGACGCTGAATGCCGGTGAGATCGCCACGCTGCTCAGCACCCTCGCCATTGCCGCCGAGATCATTCTTATCAGCCGCTACGCCGGGCAGGTCGATGTGCGCCGCGTAACGCTGGTACAGCTGCTGGTGGCCTCGGCCTGCGCCTTCGTGCTGATGCTGCCCAACGGCGAATCTTTACCCACGCTATCGGCGCCGCTGCTGTTCAGCGCGCTGGGCCTAGGCGCGGCCAGCGCGCTGATTCAGGTCACCATGAACTGGGCGCAGCGCAGCGTCTCGCCGACGCGCGCCACGGTGATTTATGCCGGCGAGCCGGTGTGGGCCGGTGTGGTCGGACGCATTGCCGGCGAACGGTTACCGGCCGCGGCGCTGCTGGGCGGCGCACTGATTGTCTGCGGGGTGATTGTCAGTGAACTGCGCCTGCGGCGCAAAAAAGCGGTGCCGGAGCAGGCACCGCAGAAGCCTTAAGGCTGCGGGCGCGCCGCCGGCTGGGTCAGCGCGGCACCGCGTCGCTGCAGAATTGCGTTGAGGATGATGGCGCCGAAGGTGGCCGTGCCGATGCCGCCGAGGGTAAAGCTGCCAATCTTCAGCGCAAAATCCCCGGCACCGAGCACCAGCGTGGTGGCCACCATAATCAGATTGCTGTTCTGGCTAAAATCGACATGGTTTTGCACCCAGATACGTGCGCCGGCCACAGCGATTAAGCCAAACACAACAATTGAAGCGCCGCCAATTACCGGGCCGGGAATGGTGTGGATGAGCGCGCCGAACTTAGGCGAAAAGCCCAGCACCAGCGCAATCAGCGCCGCGGCGACAAACGCCAGCGTGGAGTAGACTTTGGTCACCGCCATCACGCCAATGTTTTCGGCATAGGTGGTGACGCCGCTGCCGCCGATGGAGCCGGACAGCATGGTTGCCAGGCCGTCGCCGACGAACGCGCGTCCCATCCACGGATCGAGATTGCGCCCGGTCATGCCCGCCACCGCTTTAATATGGCCGAGGTTCTCCGCCACCAGAATAATCGCCACCGGTGCGATCATCACGATTGCCTGCATATCAAATACCGGCGCGGTGGTGTGCGGCAGACCAAACCATGCGGCGCTGGCCACGCGGCTGAAATCTACCGGCTTGCCGAAGCCCATCACATTGGTCAGCAGGGCGTACAGCGCCCAGGCGACAATCAGTCCGACCAGAATCAGCAGCCGCTGCACCATGCCGCGGGTAAATACCGCCACCAGCCCGATGCACAGCACCGTCATCACCGCCATCCAGCTATCAAACATCGAGGCGGAGACGCTGTGCACCGCAATCGGTGCCAGGTTAAGGCCGATGGCCATCACTACCGCACCGGTTACCACCGGTGGCATCAGCCGTTCAATCCAGCCGGTACCGACTTTCATCACCACCAGGCCAATCAGCGTGTAGAGCGCGCCGCAGGCAATAACGCCGCCCAGCGCCAGCGCCAGGTTGGGATTGAGCCCCTGACCGTTGAAGCCGGTAATGGCGATCACCACGCCGACAAACGCGGCGCTCGATCCGAGATAACTCGGCACGCGACCACCGGTAATGACAAAGAACAGCAGGGTGCCGATACCGGAAACCAGAATCGCCAGGTTGGGATCCAGCCCCATCAGCAGCGGCATCAGCACCGTTGCGCCAAACATTGCTACCGCATGCTGCAGGCCCAGCACGAACGTCTGCCCAAGCGGCAGAGTTTCGTCGGGGGCAATCAGCCCGTTATCGCTCATGGCTGACTTTTTCTGCCAGCGGGGGAACCAGGAACTCGCCATCGTCTTCTCCAGGGTAGTGGTCGAACCGGGCCGCACGGTGCGGCGTTAGCGGGCGTCCTGCCGTGAAAGGGCATGGTAGCGACGGTCAAACCACATCAGACCGGGCTGGGCATCATGGCGCTCCAGCGCCATCACGTTGCAAAACAGAATGTCGTGTGTCGCCACGCTGACGACCTGCGTGATTGTGCAGTCGAACGCCATCAGCGCCCCCTGCAGCAGCGGTGCGCCGCTGCGCTGCGTGTGCCAGCGGGCGGCGGCGAAACGTTCGGTCATCGGGGTTTTGCCGCCAAACAGCGTCGACAATGACTCCTGCCCGGCGGCCAGCGTGTTCACGCACAGCACGCCATTATCGCGGAAGAGGGGCCACACCGACGCGTTGCGATTGAGGCAAACCAGCAGCGTCGGCGGCGTATCACTGACGCTGCACACCGCGGTGGCGGTAAAACCGGCGCGTCCGGCGGGACCGTCGGTGGTGATGATATTGACCGCCGCGCCCAGGCCAGACATGGCATCGCGGAAAGCCTGCTGGCTCACCTCAGACAACAGAGGCAGTTCATGTACGCTCATCATCGGCTCCGTGATTAGCTGGCGCGGCGAGCCGGCGTGGCGGTGTCCGCCAGCCAGCGCAGCAGCAGCGCATTAAAGTTGTCGGCATCGGTCACGCTCATGGCATGGCCGCCCCACGGCATCTCAATCAGGCTGCCGTTGGGCAGCGCCTGCGCCAGCTGCGGCGAGCAGCTCCACGGCACCAGCAGGTCATCCTGACTGCATATCGCCAGCACCGGCTGGGTGATTCGCGAGGCGTGCGGACGGAAATCGGCCGATTTCAGCGCGTGCAGACGCCGTAGCAGGTTCTCCATGCCCTGGAAATGCGCCACGTGATGCACATCCTCCGCGCTGATGCGTGACTGATGGCGTGCCAGCCATTCGGCCGGGTAAAGAAACAGCGGCTGCGCGCGCACAAACGCTTCCACACCAACGTTGAGCAGCAGATCCTGACGCACCTGGAAGCAGCGTTCGGTGTGGGCATCCAGCGCCAGCCAGCCGTTGATCACCACTACGCGTCCGACGCGCTGCGGATAATCAAGCGCCAGCTGCAGGCCAATCAGCCCGCCAAGCGCATGGCCCACGATGTCATACTGTTCGATGCCGTGCTCCGCCAGCGCGTCGGCCAGTTCCGCTGCCATCATCGCCATGCTGTAACCTTCCGGCAGCGTATCGGGGCTGCGACCGGTGCCGCGCTGATCGTAGGTCACCACGCGATAGTGCGGCGTCAGTGCCGCCAGCTGCGGTTGCCAGAAAGCGGCCACGCCGCCCAGCCCGGACGACAGTACCAGCGTCGGCGCGTCGGGCGCGCTTAATCCCTGAATGTCCAGATGCATTACGCCTCCTGCCGGCCAATGTGTGCCACGCTGGCGATTTCAATCAGCGCATCGGGTTTCACCAGACCGCACTGAATACAGAAGCGCGCCGGTTTGTCGCCGGGGAAATAGTCGGCATATACCTGGTTTACCGCCGCGTAGTTGCTCCAGTCGGTGATGAAAATCGAGTTGAAAGTGACGTCCTGCAGGCTGCCACCGGCGGTCTCGATCACTTTTTTGATGGTTTCCAGCACGTGGCGGGTTTGCGCCGCCGCATCCCCGACGTGCACCACGTTGTTGTCGGCATCGAACGGCAGCGTACCGGAAACGTACACCACGCCATCGGCTAAGGTGCCGGGTACAAACGGAGCGATCGGCGTCGTGGTGCCGGGAGGAATAATCACTGTTTTAGGCATGACTCAGAGTCCTTATTATTAAGCGTGCAGGTGAAACGGCGGTTATGACTTCAGCGCCTCGCAGAAGGTGTCGGTATCGCTGACCCAGCCAAAAAAGGTTTCAATGTTGAACAGCGCCGCCTGCTGAGCAAACGACGGTCCGGCCTGATGGGTGGCATCGGCCAGCACCACGCCGAAATACTCGAGGAAAAAGCCGTCGCGCAGCGTCGATTCCACGCAGACGTTGGTGGCAATGCCGGTAAACACCAGATGACGAATACCGCGGCTGCGCAGCATGCTGTCGAGCGGCGTGTTGAAAAAGCCGCTGTAGCGCGGTTTGGGCAGCACAATATCGCCGGCTTGTGGCACCAGTTCATCCACCAGCGCATAATCCCAGCCGCCTTTTGCCAGCAGCGTGCCTTGCAGCTCCGGCCGCTGACGCATGGTTTTCAGCGCGTTGGATTTATGGAAATTAGGCGAACCGGCGTCACCGGCTTCGACATACTGATTATCCCAGCCGTTCTGGAACCAGATGATCTGCATTCCCGCCGCGCGGGCGGCGGTGACCGCCTGATGAATCCGGGCGATAACCGGCTGCGTGGCGGAGACATCAAACCCGGCCAGATCGAGATAGCCGCCCTTGCTGGCGTAGGCGTTCTGCATATCCACCACAATCAGCGCGCTTTGCGCCGGTGGCAGGGCGATGGCTTCCGGGCGCGCCGGCAGAATGACAGCAGGCTGGCTGGTGCTGTGGGCACAAACGACGGTGTTCATTATGCAACCTCCTTGTGGGCGTCAATCAGCGCGCGGCGGCACGCCATCAGCGGCTGGATACGTTCACCAAAATCTTCAATGCCCTGCAGGAAATCATCAAAGGTCAGCAGCACGCCTTCGGTGCCTTCCACCAGCGCCACTTCATCCAGCATGCGTGCCACGCTGGCATAAGAACCGACCAGCGTGCCCATATTGATGTTGACGGCAGAGGTCGGATCGGCCATCTGGCGCACATTGGTGTCGCTGCCGGATTTGGTGTCCTGCTGGCTCTGCGTGGTGAGCCAGGCGAGGGCTTCCTCGTCAGCACCGGCTTTGTAGTGTTCCCATTTGGCGCGCGCGGCTTCGTCGCTTTCGGCGGCGATAATCATAAACAGCACGTAGGAACCGACGTCGCGCCCGGTTTTGTCCGCGGCATGTTTCATGCGTGCGGCAGTGGGTGCAAAGGCGGTCGGGGTATTGACGCCCTTGCCGAAGCAGAAGTTGTAATCAGCGTATTGCGCCGAAAAGGCCATGCCGGCATCACTTTGACCGGCGCAAATCACCTTCATCGGCTTCTGCGGCTGCGGACTGACGCGACAGTCGTTCATGGTGAAGAACTCACCTTTGAAGTCGCTCTGGCCAGTGCCCCACAGGTCGCGCAGCACCGTGACGTACTCCGTCAGGTAGTTGTAGCGGCTGGCAAAATATTCATCGCCCGGCCACAGCCCCATCTGCTCATACTCCGGCTTCTGCCAGCCGGTCACCAGATTGACGCCGAAGCGGCCGCCCGAGATGGAGTCGATGGTGGCGGCCATGCGCGCCACGATGGCGGGCGGCAGCGTCAGGGTGGCGGCGGTGGCGTAGATTTCAATGCGTGAGGTCACCGCGGCCAGCCCGGCCATCAGGGTGAAGGACTCCAGGTTGTGGTCCCAGAATTCGGTTTTGCCGCCGAAGCCGCGCAGCTTAATCATCGACAGGGCAAAGTCGAAGTGATAGTGCTCAGCCTTGAGCACAATCGCTTTGTTGAGCTCAAAGGTCGGCTTGTATTGCGGGGCATGCGTGGAGATCAGCCAGCCATTGTTGCCAATCGGAACGAAAACGCCAATTTTCATGTGAAACCTCTCTGCATTGAACATGGATTGCTTCACGCGCTGCGTTGCTTCCTGCACGCATCCTGCGGGCGGCGCTCGATCACAAAATTGCAAAGCCTGTGCCACAATTTTAAAAGTGATACATAACAATCAGTTAAAATTGGCGACGTAATGAATCCTGAGTGACTGGTCCAAAACAGACCATCTGGTCAAAACAAATTGCACGTTTTTCATGCGTCACCTGAGCGAAAAAGGTGCAGGGCACAGCATTAGGCAGGAAACAGGGCGTTTGTTATGATGCGATTTCGCAGGATGGAAGAGGTAACAGTGTGAAAAGCGATGAAAAAAAGCCAGGACGCCGATCGCGGGCCGTTGCGGCGAAACGGGCAGCTATTCTGGAAGCGGCATTGGCCTTCTTCTCACAGTTTGGCATTCACGGCACCAGTCTGGATAAGGTGGCTGAGCGCGCGGACGTCTCAAAAACCAACCTGCTTTACTACTATCCGTCAAAAGAAGTGCTGTATGTGGCGGTACTGAAAGAGATTCTTGATGTGTGGCTGGCGCCGCTGCGTGCGCTGCGTCATGACCAGGATCCGCTGGTGGCCATCCGCAACTATATTCGTCTCAAGCTGGAAGTGTCGCGTGACCACCCGCAGGCATCGCGCCTGTTCTGTCTGGAGATGCTGCAGGGCGCGCCGCTGCTGAAGGGCGAGCTGGCGGGGGATTTAAAAGCGCTGGTGGATGACAAAGCGGCGATTATCGAACAGTGGATCGCCGAAGGGCGTATTGCCGGCGTGCAGCCGCAGCATCTGTTCTTTCTGCTGTGGGCGACCACGCAGCACTACGCTGATTTCGCGTCCCAGGTGGAAGCCATCACCGGCCAGACGCTAAACGATGCGGAATTTTTTGCCCAGACGCTGGATAACGTTCAGCGCATGATCATTGAAGGGATCCGCGTGCGCTGATCCCCGTGGCTGACCAGGAGAGTGCATGGATTCGCTATCACAACTAACGCTGGGCGCGGCGGTGACCGTGGCCGTAATGGGCAAACGCGTGCCGCTGTGGCAGGCGGCGCTGGCGGGGGCGGTCGCGGGCACGCTGCCGGACCTCGACGTGTTTATCGACCACGGCGATGCCATCCGCAACATGACGCTGCACCGCACCGAGAGCCACGCGCTGCTGTGGCTGACGCTGGTGACGCCGTTTATTGGCTGGCTGGTGGCTGGCGCGACGCGCAGCCGGCAGCACTGGCGCGCCTGGTGCCTCGCCATCTGGCTGGCATTGATCACGCATCCGCTGCTGGACCTGACCACGGTGTACGGCACGCAGCTCGGGCTGCCGCTGACCGATTACCCGTTCGCCATCGGCAGCATGTTCATCATCGATCCGCTCTACACGCTGCCGCTGCTGATCGCCCTGATCGTCGCACTGTGGCGGCGGGATGCGTGCGGGCTGCGCTGGAATCAGGCCGGATTGCTCATCAGTACGCTGTACCTGGGCTGGAGCATGGTGGCGCAGAGTGTCGCTACCCGGCATATTGAGCACCAGCTGACGCAGCAGGCCGTGCAGCCGCAGCAACTGCTGGTGACGCCCACCGCGTTCAACACGCTGGTGTGGCGCACGGTAATTATCACGCCGCAGCGTTACGGGGAAGCCTGGTGGTCGCTGCTGTCGCCCGATCGTCCCTTACAGATCCGCTGGTACGATCGCCATCCCGCGCTTTTTGCCCCGTTTAAAGGCCAGTGGCACGCCGAACGCGTTGCGTGGTTCAGCCATGGATTTTATGCCATGCGCCAGCAGGGCAATGACACGCTGATCGTGGATTTGCGCATGGGGGAAGAGCCGGATTACACCTTTACCTTTAATCTCGGTCCCGCCGCAGCGCCGGCAGCAGCACCACAGCGGGAAGATTCGCTGCGGCCGTCGCTGGCGCAGGCGTGGCACAAATTCACAGAACGCTTATAACGAAAAAGGCCCGGATAACCGGGCCTTTTAGTTTACGTGAATCAGGCTTTACGCCGGCGTAGCAGCCAGCCCATGGTCAGCACCACAAACCACAGTGGCGTCACCATCAGCGCCTGGCGGGTATCTTCCTGCAGGGTCAGCAGCACCAGCACAAAGGCAAAGAAAGCCATGCACACCCAGCACATCAGCTTGCCGAGTGGCATTTTGAAGCGTGACGCCGCATGACGCTGCGGATGCTGTTTGCGATAGGCCAGATAGCTGCACAGGATAATGGTCCAGACAAACATAAACAGAATCGCCGAGACCGTGGTCACCATGGTGAAGACCGTCATCACATCCGGAATCAGGTAGATCAACGCCACACCCGCCAGCAGACACAGGCAGGAGAAGAACAGGCCGGTGGTTGGCACCGCGCGCGCCGAGAGGCGACCAAACGCTTTATGCGCTACGCCCTGTTCCGCCAGGCCATATAGCATGCGGCTGGTGGAGAAGATGCCGCTGTTGGCTGAGGAGGCCGCGGAGGTCAGCACCACAAAGTTAACGATGCTGGCAGCGGCCGGCAGGCCAATCAGCACAAACATTTCAACGAACGGACTGCGATCCGGCATGACCTGGTTCCACGGCGTCACCGCCATGATCACCAGCAGCGCCAGCACGTAAAACATGATGATGCGCAGCGGGATCGCGTTGATGGCACGCGGCAGAACTTTATGCGGATCTTTGGTCTCCGCCGCCGCCGTGCCCACCAGTTCAATGCCGACAAAGGCAAACACCGCAATCTGGAAGCCGGCAAAGAAACCGCTCAGCCCTTTCGGGAACATGCCGCCATGATCCCAGATGTTGCTCAGCGCCGCGTGGCTCCCGTTCGGCGAAGGGTAGTGCAGGCTGACCAGCACAATCCCGGTGATGATTAACGCCACGATGGCGACAATTTTGATAATGGCGAACCAGAACTCCATCTCGCCAAACAGTTTCACCGTGGCGATGTTCAGGGCAAGGAAAACAAACACGCACAGCAGCGCGCTCATCCAGATCGAGAAGTCCGGGAACCACAGCTGGAAATAGGCGCTGATCGCCACCACGTCGGCGATGCCGGTCACCACCCAGCAGAACCAGTAAGTCCAGCCGGTGAAATAACCGGCCCACGGACCGAGCAGATCGGCGGCAAAGTCGCTGAAGGATTTGTACTCAAGGTTGGAGAGCAGCAGCTCACCCATGGCGCGCATCACAAAGAACAGCATAAAACCGATGATCATATAGACGAAGATGATCGACGGACCCGCCAGGCTGATGGTTTTACCGGAGCCCATGAACAGACCGGTGCCAATGGCACCGCCGATAGCGATAAGCTGGATGTGACGGTTATGCAGGTTGCGCCGGAGTTTTTCCGGCTGTTCGGCCTCAATGGGCGCCGCTTTAGATTGATCAACCATAAAAATATCTTTCCTGTCTTGATGTTGTGTCAGCTCTGCTGGCTGTTGAATAACGTGCTGTTGCACAGGGCAAGAGGGCATAAGATAGAGGAAAGCCGGCCACTCTCGGTAATGGTTTTTAAACCTTTGTGCCCTTTTGCGTGCTTTACCGTGTCAGTAAATATTTACATGGCGCGCCGTGCCGTCATTTTGCGTAAATGTTCTGCAAATGAGCCGCTTGCACCACGCAGCGCTGCGCAGGGTTCTACACTTGTCATTTCGATGAACCCGGAAAAAGTGAGGCAGCGTGCGCGCTTTGCTCGCGATAGTGCTGCTGGCCCTGTGCGGCTGGTGGAGTTTACCCTGGCTGAAAACGCATCTGCCGCCACAGTGGAATCCGTTTATACCGCTCCAGGTTACCGATCCGCCGGGCTGGATGACGCGCTATAAGCTGCAGCGGCTGAGCAGCGATCCGGCCGCGTGTCTGGCGGTGATGCGCGCGGCCAGTGCGCAGGGCAGAGTCAGTTTCCGTGAGGTGCCGCCGCTGCAGGGCGATTGTCCGATTGATCAGCCGCTGCGCATCAGCCGCTTCGGTGAGGTCACGCTGAGCAGCAGTTTTCTTGCCAGCTGTCCAATGGCGGTGGCCAGCACGCTGTATGTTACGCGCAGCAATGCGGCGCTGCAGCAGGCCGGCATTAGCTCGCCGCTGCGCCGCATCGCGCACGTTGGCAGTTACGCCTGCCGCAATATTTATCACCGCCAGGAAGGACGCCGCAGTGAACACGCGACGGCGGAGGCGTGGGACATCACGGGGTTTCAGCTGGCGGACGGGCGCTGGCTACAGGTAGGCAAAAACTGGCAGCAACCGCCGCAGGCCGCTGCCGGTTTGCACGCGTTATGGCGCAACGGCTGTGCCAGCTTCGGTAATGCGCTGGGGCCGGATTACAATGCGGCGCATGCCAGCCATTTCCACCTTGGCATGCGCGGCGCAGGCTTTTGTCGCTAAACTACACCGCCGGGTTTAATCCGCGTTTGATGAGGAAATGATTTGCCGGCCAGGAGAAAATAAATCCGGTGAGCATCGCCAGCTGTAACATAAACCAGAAGGCGCTGAGCAGGGGATTGAGCTGTTGATTAAGCACATATTTTAGGGCCAGCGTCATAAAGATAAAGATTCCCGTTTGATAAATCAGCAGCGGAAAGGTTTCTGTTTTCAGCGCTAATAATAACGTACGGACAATAGAAAGTTGTTCCCGCTGGCGAATGGCCAGAAACTGAAAAAATAATCCCGCCAGTAACGAAATTATCACGCAAATAACCGCCTGTAACCACAGCGCGGGGCTAATTGCAAAATGCTTGAGCAGAGTGACTATTGGCAGGGTGATGATGTCGCCGAATATACAGGCGGCGGCAGAGAGCGAGGTGGAAATAAAAATGGTTTGCCAGCTGGCATAACCGGTTAATCCGGATGGCAGCAGCAGCGCCAGTTTTCGCTGACGTGACGGTTTACGCCCGAGATACCACCATGCCAGCCAGCCGAAAAACGGCATGTACAGCCCGGTGAGCGGCCAGATGATATTCATGACCGCCAGCGGATGCGGGTGACGCAACAGATCTTTAGCAATCATCAGGGCGGTACACACGCCCACGACCAGAAAGGGTAATGCCAGCTGGTTTAACATAGTCAGTCCCACTCAGTTTGCTGAAATCGCGCCAGCCTGCGGAGCTATGCTGGTGCCTGCCACCTTGCGCCTCTGCTAAAGCGTAGCTGGAAAAGACGGTGCCGGAAATGTCTGCCACAGGGGCACTGCAGGGAAACACTGCAGAAATAACTGGAATTAAGCCGCGCTGCGGACTTAATCAGCAGGAAGATTATGACGGGCGGTATAAAAAAGGGGAATGGCAAAGATAATAGCGATTAATGATGAGGCGAATGTTTTATCTGCGAAGTCTGGCGTTTAATCAACAGGACGATTGAAAATTCTTCAGAAAAATCTTATTCTGATTCGCACGACTTATCATCCTGATGGTGCCGCTGGCAAACGCACCATAGTTTAATTTCTCATTTGGGTAACATATTGACAACAAGGTAGTTATCACTTTTTACCCGCAATGCCGCTCTGGTTTCAATCAATATTTTTTCTCTGGTTAATTTATTTTTTACATTAATCGGCACAGATATCCTGTTATGAATAAGGCGTGAAACAGCGCCAGGGCAATAATGACCATCGATAATTATTTCGTCTGGCGAGGCGAAACTGAAAAAGAATTTCAGGCGCTTTCCGAAGTGCTGCAATTGAAATCGCTGCTGCAAAAACATGTTGAGGCCCTTGGATTTGATGCTTTTGCCTTTTTGGTACAGCATCCGGTGCCTTTTACCCGACCGCGTATTTTTCTCTTTAGCACCTATCCGCAGAGCTGGGTGAAACGCTACGAAAGTGAAAATTACTATGCGGTGGATCCGGTGTTAATGCTCTGCCAGCAGCCCGGTCGCGGCGTGGAGTGGACGCGTGATTTATTTACCGGCGCAGGCAATTTATGGGCAGAAGCCAATGCAGCAGGGCTGGTAAGTGGCTTTTCATGCTCGGCAATGGCACTAAATCGTGCCATTGGTATATTATCTATAGCATCGCAACAACCCAGCCAGACCCAGCACAGACGCGTTGAGCTGGAGGTGCAACTGCACTTCCTGGCGGAACTGAGTTTGCGTGTGCTGGACCGTCTGAATGACGGCTCAATGGTGGTGCTATCGAATGATTTTAGTCAGCGCGAGCTGGAAATATTGAAATGGACAGCGGAGGGGAAAACCTCAGCCGAAATTTCCCTTATTCTGGCTATTTCTGAACACACGGTAAATTTTCACCAAAAGAATATGCAAAAGCGTTTTAATGTTTCCAATAAAACGCAGATTGCCTGTTATGCCGCAGCCATCGGCCTGATATAGCGAAAAGGCAACTACTAATTTTAGTAGTTCCTAAGCCGCAGTCAGTTGTCTACCCTGCGCCGGAAACTCCGCCAGGCTGGCGCTTAATAAATCATTGCAAACATGGGGATGTCAGGGGCGCATGATGAAAATAATTCAAACACAGCTAAAGGATATGCCGTCCTCTTTGCTGGCCGAGTTGGGCACCTATCGTTACAGCGTCTTTGCGCGTGGCGAGGGCTGGTCAATTCCGCCGCGACTCAGCACGCCGGGACAGGAGTACGATCGCTTCGATCGTTCCGATGTCACCTGGCTGATTGCCTGGACTGCGCGTCAGGGCATTTGTGGCTGCGCACGTCTGTTACCGTGGCACGAGCCGGAAGTGCCGGAAGGCATGGTGCTGCCTTTTGATCAGCAAAAAGTGTGGGAAATGTCGCGCTATTCGGCCCGCCTTGAAGTCGATGCCGAACTGCCGCTGAACATCTTATGGCATTCGGTACAGCTGGCTGAGCTGAGCGGGATGGAGTATTTGATCAGTTCGGCCACGCCGATGCTGGAGAAAATGTTTGAGCAGCATCAGGTGGTGTACGAGCCGCTCTCGCCGGGACTGATTCAGTCAGAAGACAATCTGTTTGCCATTCGTATTCCGGTGCAGCAGCCGGCGCTGGCGGAGAAGTATCGCGGCACGCGTCGCTTCAGTCCGGAAGAAGTGCTGCCCTCGCTGGGCGTGTCGGTCAACTGGCAGTCACACAGCTAACGCCCCGCGCAGGATGCGCAGGGCACGCCGCTTACTGACGGTAGGCGGTTTTAATCTGGCGGATGGTGTTGCTGAACACTTCGGCCTGCGGTTTATCGGCCAGCGCGGACTGAACGTAGCGCTCCATGTTGATGATCACCTTACCGGCATCAGCCTGGCCCATACCTTTCAGGATCAGCGTCACCATCATTTTCAGGCAGGCGACTTCATCCGCCAGCGCCTGGGTATCGCGCGATGTTACGAAATCTTCATCACTCATCATTATCTCCTTTGTGGAATGACCTTGTGCGCACACATTCTTCCCGTGCATAAAAAACAGAGTATATCATACGCTTGATGGAAGAATTTAGGCCACATCATCGACCCGCGCGCAGACGGTTAATTAATTGCGCCGTTCGTTATTTTTTGTGCGCAAAAAACTTCCACGGAAAGATTATTTTTAGGTGCTGCCGGCGGGAAGAAGCGAAGGCGGGTTATAAATTATAACTTAATGATATTAGTCACATTTTAACAATTTTATTCCAGTATGGTATTGCATCAGCTAAAAAAAACAATCACCGCTGCCTGCTATTTGACATGGGTCATTGGTTTTGAGATTTATCTGGCGCCCCTGATGTTCTTTCCACGCGAAACCCGGTAAGATAACGCCCCTGAAATATATTTTCCCCCACTAACCTGCGGAGTACGTCCCGTTGATCAGCCTGCTTCTTGTTGATGACCATGAACTGGTACGCGCCGGTATTCGTCGCATACTGGAAGATATGAAGGGACTGGTGATTGCCGGGGAAGTGGCCTGTGGTGAGGATGCGGTAAAATGGTGCCGCACTCATCCTG
The DNA here is from genome assembly GCF_026541005.1 of Pantoea sp. GM_Pan_4. Taxonomy (NCBI): domain Bacteria; kingdom Pseudomonadati; phylum Pseudomonadota; class Gammaproteobacteria; order Enterobacterales; family Erwiniaceae; genus Pantoea; species Pantoea sp. GM_Pan_4. The sequence goes on along the minus strand of NZ_JALNUZ010000001.1, from coordinate 761,437 downwards.
TGGATGTGGTGCTGATGGACATGAACATGCCCGGTATTGGCGGACTGGAGGCGACGCGCAAAATCGTGCGCTTCAATCCGGATATCCGCATCATCATGCTGACTATCCACACCGAAAATCCCCTGCCAGCGAAAGTCATGCAGGCCGGTGCGGCAGGTTATCTCAGCAAAGGGGCGGCGCCGCAGGAAGTGGTCAGCGCCATTCGCTCGGTGCACGCCGGTCAGCGTTACATCGCCTCTGATATCGCTCAGCAGATGGCGCTGAGCCAGATTGAGCCGCAGCGCGCCGAATCACCGTTCAGCTGTTTGTCGGAAAGGGAATTGCAGATTATGCTGATGATTACCCGAGGGCAAAAGGTGACGGAGATTTCCGAGCAGCTTAACCTGAGCCCGAAAACCGTTAATAGCTATCGCTATCGCATGTTCAGCAAGTTGAACATCAGTGGTGACGTAGAGTTAACGCATCTGGCCATACGCCATGGCCTGTTCAATGCGGAGCCGTTAATCAGTAGTGAGTGACGTTTTCAATCCTAAAGCCTTTCTCAGCACCGTGACCAGTCAGCCCGGCGTCTACCGCATGTATGACGCGACAGGCACGGTGATCTATGTTGGTAAAGCCAAAGACCTTAAAAAACGCCTGAGCAGCTATTTCCGCACGCAGGTGGGGAGCCGCAAGACCGAAGTGCTGGTCAGCAACATCCATAATATTGATGTCACGGTCACCCATACGGAGACCGAAGCGCTGCTGCTGGAGCACAACTACATCAAGTTGTATCAGCCGCGCTACAACGTGCTGCTGCGCGATGATAAGTCGTACCCCTATATTTTCCTTAGCGGCGATCCGCATCCGCGCCTGGCGATGCACCGCGGTGCCAAACACGCCAAAGGCGAATACTTTGGTCCGTTTCCCAACGGCTATGCGGTGCGTGAAACCCTGGCGCTGCTGCAAAAGGTGTTTCCGATTCGCCAGTGCGAGAACAGCGTCTACCGCAACCGCTCGCGTCCGTGCCTGCAGTATCAGATTGGCCGTTGCCTCGGCCCCTGCGTCGCCGGCCTGGTGAGCGAAGAGGAATATGCGCAGCAAACCGACTATGTGCGGCTGTTTCTGGCCGGTAAAGACGATCAGGTAATTAATCAGCTGGTGCAGCGTATGGAACAGGCCAGCGTGGGCCTGCGCTTCGAAGAGGCGGCGCGCCTGCGGGACCAGATTCAGGCGGTGCGGCGGATTACAGAGAAACAGTTCGTCTCCAATCAGGGCGATGATCTCGACGTGATGGGCGTGGCCTATGACGCCGGCATGGCCTGTCTGCACGTGCTGTTTATCCGGCAGGGCAAAGTGCTGGGCAGCCGCAGCTATTTCCCGAAAGTGCCGGCGGACACGGAACTTACCGAAGTAGTGCAGACGTTTGTCGGGCAGTTCTATCTGCAGGGCAGCGAAGCGCGTACCTTACCGGCGGACATCCTGCTGGACTTCAATCTTCCTGAGCGGGAGCTGCTGGCGGCGTCGCTGAGCGAACTGGCCGGGCGTAAGGTCAGCATTCAGAGCAAACCGCGCGGCGATCGCGCGCGCTACCTGAAGCTGGCACGCACCAATGCCGCCACGGCGCTGACGACGCGGCTGGCGCAGCACTCGACCATCCAGCAGCGTCTGGCGGCGCTGGCGGCGTTCCTCAAACTGGAGCAGATTAACCGCATGGAGTGTTTCGACATCAGCCACACTATGGGCGAACAGACCATCGCGTCCTGCGTGGTGTTCAACCGTGACGGCCCGCTGCGCGCTGACTATCGCCGCTACAACATTGAAGGAATTACCCCAGGTGATGACTATGCGGCGATGAATCAGGTGCTGCGCCGTCGTTACGGCAAGGCGCTGGAACCGGAAAAGATCCCGGATGTGATCCTGATCGATGGCGGTAAAGGGCAGCTGGCACAGGCGCAGCAGGTGTTTGCGGAACTGGATGTGCCATGGGATAAAAACCGGCCGATTCTGCTCGGCGTGGCAAAAGGCAGCGACCGTAAAGCCGGCCTGGAAACGCTGTTCTTTGCGGCGGAAGGCGAGGGCGTTTCGCTGCCGCCGGACTCGCCGGCGCTGCATGTTATCCAGCACATTCGTGACGACGCTCACAATCATGCAATTTCGGGCCACCGGAAAAAACGCGCTAAAGTGAAGAACACCAGCGCGCTTGAGAGCATTGAAGGCGTCGGACCCAAACGGCGTCAGCAGCTGCTGAAGTACATGGGCGGCCTGCAACCGCTGATGAATGCCAGCGTCGATGAGATCGCTAAAGTACCGGGTATCTCCTTCGCCCTGGCGGAAAAAATCTACTACTCGCTGAAACACTAACATTGAAACAGGGTGGGCAATGTAGGAACATACGTTAAATCCTACTCACACCAGACAGTTACTGGCATATGCAATTTAACATTCCGACGTGTCTTACCCTGTTTCGAGTTGTTCTGATCCCGTTCTTCGTGCTGGCGTTCTATCTGCCATTTCACTGGGCTCCCTTCGCGACGGCGCTGCTGTTTGTCATTGCTGCGGTCACTGACTGGTTTGATGGCTTCCTCGCGCGTCGCTGGAAGCAGACAACGCGTTTTGGTGCCTTTCTCGATCCGGTCGCTGACAAAGTGATGGTGGCGATGGCGCTGGTGCTGGTCGCCGAGTATTTCCACGCCTGGTGGATCACGCTGCCGGCCGCCACCATGATCGCGCGTGAAATCATCATCTCGGCCTTACGTGAGTGGATGGCGGAGATTGGCAAGCGCAGCAGCGTGGCGGTATCGTGGATTGGCAAAGTGAAGACCACGGCGCAGATGCTGTCGCTGGTGGCGCTGCTGTGGCGTCCGGACGCGACCGTAGTAGGCGTTGGCGTGGTGGCGTTGTACATAGCAGCGGTGCTGACTTTCTGGTCAATGTTCCAGTATTTAAGCGCAGCACGCGGCGATTTGCTCGATAGCTGATCGATGCGATTTAAAAAGCAGCAAACGGACGCAGTGTGTGGATAATTCTATTGACTCGTTGCGTCAGATAAGTAGAATGCATCGCATCGAACGGCAGCAAGGCTGCAAGAAGCTGAATAAAATCAGCAAGTTCGGTGAAGCATAAGCAAATGCGGGAATAGCTCAGTTGGTAGAGCACGACCTTGCCAAGGTCGGGGTCGCGAGTTCGAGTCTCGTTTCCCGCTCCAGATATTGCAATACGTCGCAGACGGCTTGCACCTCAGATTAAAAGGCGCGTTGGCAGAGTGGCCATGCAGCGGATTGCAAATCCGTCCACCTCGGTTCGACTCCGGGACGCGCCTCCAGTTTACACCCTGCCCGGGTGGTGAAATCGGTAGACACAAGGGATTTAAAATCCCTCGGCTTATGGTCGTGCGGGTTCAAGTCCCGCCCCGGGCACCATATTTAATACCGAATAAAATCAAAGCAATAAGTAGCAATGTCGTGACCGCCCAAGGGCGGTTTTTTTGTGCCTGAAAAATAAAAACGGGACATAACTTCTGTCCCGCTAATCTCAATCCTGTGGCTGCCCGACCGGGCCTTCGCCTTCACTGGCGCCAGGTACTGATTGCTTGCTGGGCGCATGTGGACGTCCGTCACTGCCCACCGCATCGCTGTGTTGCATACAGCCGGCCAGGGTAACCAATGTCATTGCCGCTAAGGCTGCCTTCATCAAACCACTCATCCTGCTCTCCTCCTGTTACGAACCGCGTAATCGTTAACGCACTGAGAAATAAGCAAAGCCACGAATCCGCCTTTACGCAAGCGAAGCGCTTACAGTTTTCTTCTTTACTCTTAGCGGTCCTCCGCCAGCGTTTCAACGCGACGTCGGTATTCTCCCGGTGTGCAGCCAAACTCACGGACAAACGCTTTGTGAAAGGATGATTCGCTGGCGTAGCCGACGGCCAGAGCGATGTTGATTAACGGGGCTGTTTCGCGCGCCAGTCGCTGAGCGGCCAGCTGCAGACGAAGGGCGGTGAGCACGGCCAGCGGCGTGGTAGCGCTGAGCTGGCGGAACAGCAGCGCGAAGGAGGCGCGGGACATAAACACTTGCTGAGCCATGGCTTCTACCGTCCACGGCCTTTCCGGCGCGGCGCACAGTTGGGTGATTAAAGGGCCAAGACGTGGATGCAGAGCCACGGAGAGTAAGCCAGGGTGCGCTGCGTGAGTTGAGAGCCCATGACGCACCGCCAGTGTGAACAGGCTGCCAATCTGCTGGCTGCGAAGTGCGGCATCACCAGCAGCTGGCAGTGCATCAGCACTCTGGGTGATGAACGGCAGCACCGCAGCCAGCCAGCGCCCATCGCTGCTTGTGGGTTCGGGGGCCAGCATTAGCACTTCGGGCAGGGCGGTGAGGAAAGCATGCGCCGACGCGGGCAGTTCCAGCAGGCCGCATACCAGTTGGGTTGGCTGAATATGGCGCTGATAAATACGATGCGCGGCGTTTTGCGGCAGAAATATGACGCTGCCAGCGGTGAGTTCGACACCCGCAGTGACGGGCATATCCAGCATGACCGGGCCGCCTGTGACCGTATGCCAGCGCACTGCGCACAGGTGCCCGGCGCTGTGCGGCAGTTGCCACTCACCGCTCAGCACGCAGTTCTTATCTATGCTGCCCTGCGGGTTATGCAGCAGCAGCAGTTGACTCAATGGATCCATTTGTTTTTTCCCTTTTCCCTGAACTGCCCGCTTGATTCAGACGCAAAGACAAAAATACCAGCGTTGCGGCGAAATACGGCACGGCAGCAAACCGTAAGCTTTGGGTGATGACTACTTTTGACGCTCATGGAGAACATCATGAACCATTATCAGGCAGCAATCATCGGATTTGGTAAAGCAGGTAAAACGCTGGCGGCGGCTCTGGGTCGCGCCGGCTGGCGCGTCGCGATCATCGATAAATCCCGCGCAATGTATGGTGGCACCTGCATTAATGTTGGCTGTATCCCAACGAAAGCACTGGTACACGATGTGCAACATCATGCCAGTTTCAGCGATGCCATGCAGCGCAAAGCGGCAGTAGTAGAATTATTGCGTGAGAAGAATTACCTCAACCTGGCCGCCATTGCGCAGGTCGATATCATTGATGGTGAGGCGGAATTTGTGGATGCCCACACGCTGAAAATCACCTCCTCACAGCAGGTCAGCCAGATTCATGCTGAGCGAATTTTTATCAATAGCGGTGCTGAAGCGGTGTTTCCTGTGCTGGAAGGCTTAGTTCCCGGACCGCGCGTGGTTGACAGCAGCGGTATCCTGAATTTAACGCAACTGCCGCAGCGGCTGGGGATCCTCGGCGGCGGTTATATTGGCGTTGAGTTTGCTTCCATGTTTGCCGGTTTTGGTAGCGAAGTGACGTTGTTTGAAAGTGCACCGCAATTTCTGGCGCGGGAAGATGATGATATCAGTGCGTCGATAGCCAGGATCCTGCAGGAGCAGGGCGTTAAGCTCGAGCTCAACACTGCATTACAGCGTGTAACCAGCGGTCGCGACAGCGTGACGCTGCATACCGCACAGGGCGATCGTGAAGTCGATGTGCTGCTGGTCGCCACGGGCCGTCGCCCGGCGACGAAGGCACTGAAACTGGAAAACGCGGGGGTGGTGATCGATGCGCGCGGCGCGGTGCGCGTCGATAAACAGCTTAAAACCTCTGTGGATCATATCTGGGCGCTGGGTGATGTTACCGGCGGACCACAGTTTACCTATATTTCGCTTGATGATTTCCGCATCGTTTACGATCAGTTGCTGGGTAAGGGCACGCGCACCACCGAAGATCGCGTTAACATCCCGTATTCCGTGTTTATGACGCCTGTGTTATCACGGATTGGTTTGACTGAAGCGCAGGCGCGCGCGCAGGGGCGGGATATTCAGGTGGTGACACTGCCGGTCGCCGCGATTCCGCGTGCGCGCGTTGTTGACGACACCCGTGGCATGCTGAAAGCCGTGGTTGATAATGGCAGCCAGCAGATTCTCGGCGTGGCGCTGCTGGCAGCGGACTCGCATGAAGTCATTAACATTGTAAAAACGGTGATGGATGCCGGGCTGCCGTATAGCGTGCTGCGTGACCAGATTTTTACCCACCCAACCATGAGCGAATCGCTCAATGATCTGTTTGCCCTGGTGAAATAATGCCGAACAGGACGCCCGCACCGGGCGTCCCGATTGCAGATTTAGCCGAGATTGCCGCTCAGGCGATCGCGGAAATCGCTGCTGCGGTTATCCAGGCCGGTGAAGGTGACGCTGGCGCCGTGCCGCTGGTAGCGGTACTCAATAGCGTCGAGCGCCGCCACGCTGGAGGCATCCCAAATCTGCGCGTGGGTCAAATCGATGGTGACGCGCTGCGGATCGTGGCCGTAGTCAAAATGCTCAAACAGATCGTTGCTGCTGGCGAAAAACAGCGGGCCGCGCACCGTGTAGTGCACCTGCTGGCCATCGTCACTCAGCTGACGTTCGGCGTGGATCACGTGAGCGATGCGGCGGGCAAACAGCATCATGGCCAGCATCACGCCCACCAGCACGCCAAGCGCGAGGTTACCGGTCCACACCGTGACGGCGACGGTCAGCACCATCACCAGCGTTTCCGACCACGGCATGCGTTTCAGCGTGGCCGGCTGCAGGCTGTGCCAGTTCACGGTTTTTACCGCGACCACCATCATAATGCCCGCCAGCACCACCATCGGAATCTGCGCCATGATTTGGCTCAGACCGGTGACCAGCAACAGCAGCACCAGCGCTGCGGCCACGGTGGACACCCGGGTACGCGCCTTGCCCAGCTCAACGTTGACAATGGTCTGGCCGATCATCGCGCAGCCGGCGATACCGCCGTAAAAGCCTGCCAGAATATTGCCGACGCCCAGCGCCCAGGATTCACGCCGCTTGCCGGAAGGCGTATCGGTCATGTCATCCACCAGTTTGGCGGTCAGCAGGGATTCCATCAGGCCGACGAAGGCGACCGACAGCGCGGTGGGCCAGACAATCTGTAGCGTCTGCAGATTAAGCGGCACCAGCAGGGTATTGAAATCCGGCAGGCCGGCGCGCATTGGCCCTTCATCGCCGACGTTGGGCACGCGATAGCCCAGCAGCAGCGCGACAGCGGTGACAGCCACGATAGCCACCAGCGGCGAAGGCACGCTTTTAAGCACTTTGGGCAGCAGCAGCACGATGGCCAGCGTGGCGGCGAACAGCAGCCACACCAGACCCGACTGGCCCCAGACGTGCGGCACCTGCGCAAAGAAAATCAGTATGCCCAGCGCGTTAACGAAGCCGATCATCACCGAGCGCGGAATATAGCGCATCATGCGCGACAGCCCGGCAAGGCCGAAAATGATTTGAATCATACCGCCGAGGATTACCGCCGGCAGAATGTACTCCACGCCATGCGCGTGCACCATCGGTCCGATCACCAGCGCGACGGAACCGGCCGCCGCGGTGACCATCGCTGGCCGTCCTCCCAGAATCGACAGCGTCAGGCACAGCACCACCGAAGCGACAAGGCTGACTTTAGGGTCGACGCCGGCAATCACGGAGAACGAAATCACTTCCGGTATCAGCGCCAGGGCGGTAATCACCCCGGCCAGGCACTCGCGGGTGAAAAGAGAAGGTGAACGCAGCACACGTGCGACCGTGATGTCGCTCGCTGTAGCAGCGGGGCGATCGGCAGTTTGACTCATCTGTTGCAGGCTCTTTTATTGGATGCGCATGCCGTCACGGCATAGCAATATTTAGTGGAAAAGTTAACGCGGGCGATGTTACCGGGGGATGACGCGAGGCGCCAGTAAAACGGGGCGATAAGGTTGATTCCATCCCTGGAATCCGCTGCGGCTACAGCGAAAAATCATCCGGAGTCTGATGAACCACCAGTTCCAGCAGGTGACGGTAGACATCCAGCTGGACGACATCGGCTTCCTGCTCCAGCCGGCCAATCAGGGCGGCAATAATGGCCTTATTGGTCACCGGCATACCGCTGTGCAGGATTTCAGCAATCAGATGGCCTAAGACTTCCATCTCATTGGTTTCACTGTTAACGGCCTGTTTGAAATTGTCAGCGATGGCATCGCTGCTATTGACGGCATTTTGCATGTGTAAGCCCTTAAGATTGGCTGATGGCCCAGCGGCCAGCACAACCAGGAAGAAATATTTCCGCGCGGACAGGCGCGAAAAACCTGACTCACCACCCAACACAAAAAGACACCTCTGAAGGTGGAAATCCACAACACCTTCAGAGGCGACGCAACTGCATCATTCGTTACCGAATCGTTAACCGATTCATGGCGGCTAAAGTTATACAGTAACCCCTAATCTGTACAAGCGGTGGCTTGTGCATTTCGTGCTTATCAGGCTAATTTACTCAATATTATAGGGTATTTTGCCGGAAAAAGTTATACAGGCAAGCTGTACACACGACCTGATCGGGCCTTTTTGCGACTTAAGTGAAACTGGTAATCTGCGCGCAGCACGACTAAATTTGCTGATGTAAGCAAACTTTTCATTCGCACGTCGCTTAGCTTATAATAACCCTCCCATTTAGTTAGAACTCTAACCATTAGGCCGCTACGCTTTGACTGACCATCCACAACCGTTCTCCCGTCTGTTGCATCTTACTGCCCATGCTTGGCGGCTGGCGGTTGATCGCCGCCTGAAAGAGAGCGGTTTGAGTATGAGTAGCTGGCTGGCAATTGCCGGCGTAGCGACCGCCAGTGAACCGCCGACGCAAAAGGCGCTGGCACAGCTATTGGGGCTGGAGGAAGCCAGTGTGGTGCCGCTAGTCGATCGGCTGGTGAAACAGCAGCTGCTGGCACGGGTGCAGCCAAAGGAAGATCGTCGCAAGCGCCTGCTGGTGTTAACCGAGCAGGGCAACGAGGCGTTCGCTACGGTAAAAACGCAGGCGGATGCGCTGCGCGCCCAGTTGCTGGCCGATATCGATCCCGCCGCGCTGGCAGTGACCGAAAACGTGTTGCAGCAGCTGCTTGAACGCTTAGGAAACGTATAGCCGTGGCGAAACGTAACCCGTACGCCCCCCGCGAATGGCTGCCGCACGAAAAGCCGATGCTGCCGGGATCGCCCTCGACACCGCTGCATGTGCCATCGAAACGCATCGCGTTTGGCCTGATCGGCCTGCTGATCTCCATTACCGGTGCGCTGAGTAATGCGCTGGTGACCGCCAACCTCACCAATCTGCAGGGCACCTTCGCCGCGTACAGCAACGAAATCGCCTGGCTGCCGGCGGTCTACGTGATGGGCAATATCTCCATTAATCTGTTGCTGGTGAAGTTCCGCCAGCAGTTTGGTCTGCGGCTGTTTACCGAAGCTTTTCTGGTGCTGTACGTCATCGTGGCGTTTTTTCACATCCTCGCTAACGATCTCAGCTCGGCGATTATCGTGCGTACCGCACACGGCATGGTGGGCGCGGCGCTCAGCTCGCTGGGCATCTATTATCAGATCCAGGCCTGGCCGGCGAAGCACCGTCTCAAAGCGCTGGTGATTGGTATCACCGCCTCACAGCTGGCGATTCCGCTGGCGCGGCTGTTCTCCAGCGAGCTGCTGCAGCTGGAGGAGTGGCGCGGCCTCTATCTGTTTGAGCTGGGCCTGGCGATGATTGCGCTGGGCTGCGTGCTGGTGGTCAAGCTGCCGCCGGGCGACCGTATCAAAGCGTTCGAAAAGCTCGATTTCGTCACCTTTATGCTGCTGGCACCGGGCATGGCGTTATTGTGTGGCGTGCTGTCACTCGGGCGCATTGAGTGGTGGTTCAGCACCCCCTGGCTTGGTGTCTGTCTGGCGCTGGCGCTGGTGCTGATTGTCGCGGCGGTGGTGCTGGAGCATAACCGCGCTAACCCGCTGATTAACACCCGCTGGCTGAGCAATGGCATGATCGTGCGGCTCGGCATCGTGATGATCATGATGCGCATCGTGCTGGCCGAGCAGAATACCGGCGCGGTGGGCTTTCTGCAGCAGCTGGGCCTGCTCAACGATCAGATGCGCGGGCTGGCGCTGGCGATCATTGCGGGCGTGATCTGCGGCATGATTGCCAGCGCGCTGACCATTAAACCCAACCATCTGAGCTGGCCAATCGTGGTCTCGCTGGCCGTAATGATTGTCGCCTCGCTGATGGATGCGCAATCCAGCCCGCTGACGCGCGCCAGCAATCTCTACTTCAGCCAGTTTCTGCTCGGTTTCAGCAGTGCTTTTTTCCTTGGGCCAGCGATGCTGCTTGGCATCGGCGGCGTGGTGACTCAGCCGAAAAATCTGGTGAGTTTTGTCGTGCTGTTTGGCATGAGCCAGAATCTTGGCGGGCTGATTGGCTCCGCCATTCTCGGCACCTTCCAGACGTGGCGTGAAAAATATCACTCCAGCCTGCTGGGCGATCAGTTGTCGCTGCTCGATCCCAATGTGGTGGATCGCCTCAGCCAGTACAGCGCGCTGTTTCGCAGCCAGCTGGCGGACAGCGGCCTGCTCAGCGCGCAGAGCAGCAGTCAGCTGCAAACCGTGGCCACGCTGCAGGCCAACGTGCTGGCTTATAACGATACCTATTTACTGACTGCCGCGCTGGCAATGGTAACGCTGATGTGGGTGCTGTGGCGCCTGACGCGGCTGCGTTATCTCAACTGGCGCCAGGCGCGACATAATCTGACTGAGCAACAGCAGCAGGCTGCGCCAGCAAACCGAACGGAGACCCCATGAGTCAACAGGACGATCTACAGGCTGCGGAGCGCGAGCGCACCAACCGCCGACGCATTCTCTCTATCGCCGCCGGGAGCGGCATCGCCATCGTGGGCGTGCTGGTGATTTTATACGCCTGGCAGCTGTGGCCCTTTACCAGCACCATCCAGTCAACGGAAAACGCCTACGTGCGCGGCCAGGTGACCTTTATCAGCCCGCAGGTCAGCGGCTACCTGACGAACGTTGAGGTGGTGGATCTGCAGCCGGTGCGCAAAGGACAGCTGCTGATGACCATTGACGATCGTATCTATCGCCAGCGCGTGCATCAGGCGCAGGCACAGCTGGCGATGAAGATCGCCGCGCAGAATAACAACCAGCAGCAGCAGAAGAGTGCGGAGGCCACTATCGCCAGCAATAAAGCCGCACTGGAGAATGCCAAAGCGCAGGCGCTGAAAAGCAGTCTGGATTTGAAGCGGGTGGAAAATCTGGCGGCGGATGGCTCGCTGTCGGTACGCGAGCGTGACGCCGCGCGCGCAGCCAATGCGCAGGCTCAGGCCCAACTGCGTCAGGCGGCGGCGCAGGTGGCGGTCTCGCAGCAGAATCTGCAAACCACCATCGTCAACCGCGCGGCGCTGGCCGGTGACGTAGCCAGCGCGCAGGCGGCACTGGAGCTGGCCAATATCGATCTGGACAACACGCGCATTATCGCGCCGGACAGCGGCCAGCTCGGTCAGCTGTCGGTGCGCAAAGGCACGTATGTTACTGCCGGCACGCGGCTGACCTCGGTGGTGCCGGATAATAAATGGGTGATTGCCAACCTGAAGGAAACCCAGCTGGCGCGCGTGCGCCCCGGCCTGCCAGTGTCGATCCGCGTTGATGCGCTGGACGGCAAGCGCTTTGACGGCCGCGTTGAGTTTATCTCGCCCGCCGCCGGATCTGAGTTCAGCGCCATCTCGCCAGATAACGCCACCGGTAACTTCGTGAAAATCGCCCAGCGCATTCCGGTGCGCATCAAAATTCTTGGTGACGAACTGCAGCAGCTGCGGCCGGGGATGTCGGTGGAAGTCGACATTGATACCGCCGCCGAACCACACCGGGATGCGTTATGAAGCGGCCGTTACTCGCGGTGCTCATCGCGCTGCTGCTGACCGGCTGCGCCCGCGAAGTGGAGCAGGCGCCGTCGTCGCTGCCGATTCCGCCCAACTGGCGTCAGCAGGTCGGGCCCGCCGCCGCGCCGGAAGCGCAGTGGTGGCGCAGCTTTGGTGATGATCGCCTCAACTGGCTGGTGAACCAGGCGCTGCAGCACAACAGCGATATTCTCATTGCCCGGTCGCGCGTTGATCAGTATCGCGCCGAGCTGCGCGCTGCGCAGGGCGACAACTTCCCCACGCTGTCGGCGGGCGTGGCGGCAACCCATCAGCGTGCGCTGTCAGCGGCGACCGGTCAGCCGTACGAAAGTGCGGTATTTCAGGGACTGCTGCAGGCGAATTATGAGGTCGACTTATGGGGCAGCCGCAGCAACAGCATCCGCGCGGCGGAAGCCACGCTGGCGGCGCAGCGTGCGGCGGCCTCGGCAGCCGAGCTGACGGTGGCCAGTTCGGTCGCGTCCGGTTACCTCAGCCTGTGCGCGCTCGACGAGCAGCTGCGCGTCACCGAGGCCACGCTGGAAACGCGGCAGAACTCGCTGAACCTGGCGCAGCGTCAGTTCGAAACCGGCTATACCTCGCGGCTGGAATGGATGCAGGCGGCGTCGGAGTATCAGACAGCGAAAGCGCAAATTCCGCAGCTGCAGCATCAGATCGCCCAGCAGGAGAACGCGCTCAGCATTCTGGTTGGCATGAATCCGCGCCAGATCGCGCGCAGCAGCCAGTTCGACCAGCTGCGACCCCACGCACTGCCGGCGCTGCTGCCGTCGCAGCTGCTGAATCGCCGGCCTGACATAGTCCAGGCGCAGCGCCTGCTGCTGGCGAGCGACGCGTCACTGGCGGCGGCACAGGCACAGCTGCTGCCATCGCTCAACCTGACGGCGTCCGGCACGCTGCAGAGCAGCCAGCTACACGATCTGCTGGATAATCCGTTCCGCCTGTGGAGCATCGGCGGCAGCGTGCTGGCACCGCTGCTCAACCGCGAAGCCCTGACCGCGCAGGTGGATGTGGCGATGGCGTCGCGCAACCAGGCGCTGTACGGCTACGAAAGGGTGGTGCGCAACGCCTTTGCCGAGGTGGATAACGCACTGGATGCCATCACGCGCAGCCAGCAGCAGCTGACGGAACTGCAGGCGCAGGAACGCTACGTTGCCGAGGCGTGGCGGATTGCGCGCAACCGTTATCAGAATGGCTATGCTTCCTATCTCGATGAGCTTGATGCGCAGCGCACGCTGTTCAGCACCCAGCTGAATATTGTGGCGGTGAAAAACACGCTGCTGCTGGCGCAAATCGATCTCTACCGCGCACTTGGTGGCGGCTGGCAGGGTTGATCATCACGCCGCAGCCGCCTGGCTGCGGTCAAAAATGACGTCTAAAGCCCGTTCACCCCGCTTTCACAACAGCACCAGCCCGAACTTAAGTGGTTCATGCTTTTTTTTACTTGTCTTTACAATTAGTGGTATTATCCGCGGCGCTTTACACAGTCTGAACGGAACTATGCAGGGGTTATTGCCTGCACGGCCGCGTGGTTGCGCGGCTTGCCATGACAGGGGAAGAAAAGGAAATGATGAATAAAAAAGCCACGCTGATACTGTTGGTTGCAGCGGTATTAATCACCGGCTGTGCATCGCGCACGGCACCGATCCAGAACGTCAGCCAGACGGTCGCACAGAGCTACAGCGATCAGCAGATGCAGCGCGCTATCGTGGAAGCTGGCGCGGCCAATCACTGGGTGATCTCACCGGCGGGTCCGGGCGTGATGAATGGTCTGCTGGCAGAACGCGGTCACACGGCGAATATCCGTATTACCTATACTGCTAACAGCTACCGCATTGATTACGTCAGTAGCACCAATCTGAAAGCAGGCAGTGGCCAGATTCACCGTAACTACAACCGCTGGATTCAGAACCTGAACCAGGGCATCCAGACCCGTCTGGCGGTGCAGGCGGTAAAATAAGTCATCACGCGCGCCGCTAACAGTTAATCGTAAAGTTAGCCGGCACGCTGCCGAAATAGAAACAGGCGGACCCGATGTTCGCCTGAGAACTCGGCGACATCCGCGTGAGGCGGATGACTGGAATAGAGAGCAGGGAAGGGATGCCGCGCAGCGAAAATCTGACCATCCCTGAGGCTGAAGAAAGAATGCAGGTATGAAACTCGCTTACTCCCTTGTTGACTGGCATGCCATCGCGCCGGGCCACAGCAGCGCCGACGACTGGCAGCGCTGGGCGCAACACGCGCCGGTACTGGATGCCTGCCTGGCTATCGCCAAACCTCAGTTTTTACCGATGATGACTGCCCGTCGTCTCAGCCCCGGCAGCCGTGCCGCCGTTGAGTGCGGCCTTGCGCTGCTGGCCCGACAGTCGGTTGACGCCGTGGTGTTTACCAGCCGTCATGGCGAACTGGAACGCAATCTGCGTATTCTGCGTACGCTCGCGGACGGCCAGCCGCTATCCCCCACCGACTTCGCGATGTCGGTGCACAACTCGGCGGTCGGCAGCCTGACCATCGCCGCACGTCAGCCGTTAGTGTCATCGTCAGTTTCTGCTGGCATCGACAGCTTCCAGCAGGGCCTGCTTGAGGTTACCACGCTGCATCAGGCCGGTTACCAGCAGGTGCTGCTGGTGGATTTTGACGGGCTGGTGCCCGACTACTACCGTCCGTGGCTACCGGAGATCGATACCTTCAATGCACCCTACGCGGTTGCGCTGCTGCTGCGCGCCGGCGAAGCGTGGCGCTGTACGGCGACCGCCGCCCGCTCTCAGCCCGATGCGCTGCCGCAGAGCCTGCAGTTTCTGCATGCAATGCTGAGCGAGACGGCGGATTTCACCCTGACCGGCGAGCGTCATCAGTGGCGCTGGGAGCGTGCTCATGGCGGATAACGCTATGCCGATGCGCCAGCGGCGCGGTGGCAACTATTACTGGCGGCTGGTGATGACCGCGCTTTGCTTTAGCCTGTTCAGCATTGGCGGTCTGTTGCTGTCGCTGATCTGGTTCAACCTGCTGCTGCTGATTCAGCGTGACGGTCTGCGCCGGCGGCAGATCGCGCGCCGCAGCATTGCATGGAGCTTTCGCTGCTTTCTGCGCTTCTGCCGTTTTGTCGGCGTGTATGACTATCAGATGCTGGGCGCAGAAGCGCTGCGTCAGGATCGTGGCTGCCTGATTGTCGCTAACCATCCGTCGCTGATCGATTACGTGATGATCGCCTCGCTGTTACCCGAGATGGATTGCCTGGTGAAGGCCGACCTGCAGCACAACATTTTCTTCCGCGGCGTTATTAAATCAGCCGATTACCTGATCAACAGCGAGGCGGAGACGCTACTGCCGGATAGCCAGCAGCGGCTGGCACGCGGCGATACCATTCTGATTTTCCCCGAAGGGACGCGCACCCGCTACGGCCAGCCGCTGCAACTGCAGCGCGGTGCGGCAAATATTGCGGTGCGCGCCGGATGCGATCTGCGCGTGATTCATATCACCTGTACCCAGCGTATGCTCGACAAGCAAAGCCGCTGGTATCAGATTCCGCTGGTTAAACCGGTTTTTACGGTACGCGTACAATCGCGTATTGCCAGCCACGCCTTTCACGAAGCGGATGAGGATGCGCAGCCGCTGGCCGCGCGCCGTTTGACGCGTTATCTGCAACAGGCGCTGGTGCCTGAAGAGACAAAGTAAGTTATGCAAGCACTGATTGACGACATTAAAACCATGATTATCGACACGCTGAATCTGGAAGATATCAGTCCGGATGATATCGATAGCGATGCACCGCTGTTTGGCGAAGGGCTGGGGCTCGACTCGATCGATGCGCTGGAGCTGGGACTGGCGGTAAAAAACCGCTTCGGCGTGCAGCTCTCCGCCGAGAGCGAAACGCTGCGGGCGCACTTTTTTTCCGTGGCCACACTGGCCGCTTTTGTTGAACAACAGCAAGCCTGAGAACCGTCGACATGAATAAACAAGATATTTACCAGGAAGTGGCGACGCTGCTGACTACGCTGTTCGAAATTGATCCGGACGAGATTCGCCCGGACGCTCGCCTGTATGAAGATCTCGAACTCGACAGTATTGATGCGGTTGACATGGTGGTGCATCTGCAAAAACGCACCGGGCGTAAGATCAAGCCAGAAGCCTTCCGCGCGGTGCGCACCGTACAGGACGTGGTTGACGCCGTCGACCAGCTGATGCGCGACCAGGCCTGATAAACGCCATGCACAGGCTGTTGCAGCTGCTGAACGCGCTGGCGCTGATCGCCTGGCCATTGCTGGTATGGCTGGCGCTGACTCACCCGCAGTGGCGCGGCGTGCTGGTGCTGCTGGCGCTGGTGTTTGCGGCGCGCATCTGGAGCCTGCGTCAGGCGCAGGGCGCGCTGAACCGCACGCTGTTGCTGCTGGCGCTGATCGGCTGCCTGCTGTCTCTCGCCAGTATCGTGTTACGGGCGCAGCATCTGCTGCTGTGGTATCCGGTGGTGGTGAATGGCCTGTTGCTTCTGCTGTTCGCCGCGTCGCTGTTCAGTCCGATGCCGCTGGTAGAGCGCCTGGCGCGCCTGCGTGAACCTCAGCTGCCGCCGCGTGCCGTCCGTTATACCCGACGCGTGACGCAGGTGTGGTGCGGGTTTTTTATTTTCAACGGCAGCGTGGCACTGACCACCTGCCTGCTGAGTCATATCCGGCTATGGACACTCTGGAACGGGTGCATCAGCTATGTGCTGATGGGCGCGCTGATGGGCGGCGAATGGCTGCTGCGTCAGCGCATGAGGAAACATGCATGAAGGCCTTGGCGATTCGCGACTGGCTGCACGGCGCCGATCGTCTCGTCGCCTGGCAGGGACAACAGCAGCATACGCTGGCGCAGATGCGGCAGCAGGTGCTGGGCTTAACCCATCAGCTACAGGCGCAGCCTGGCGCACGCTGGGCGCTGTGCTTTGACAACAGTTACCACTTTACTGTGGCGCTGCTGGCGAGCTGGTACGCCGGTAAAACGCCGGTCATCCCTGGCCACTGCCGCGCAGCGCAGCTGGGAGAGATGCACGACAGTCTTGATGGCGTGATCAGCGATATGCCGCTGGCGGTCACCCTGCCACAGCTACGCTGGGACGGCGCGCTGGCGCAGGGCGCGCTGCCAGAGATGGCGGCGCAGGCGAGTCTGGTGCTGTTCACCTCCGGCTCAACCGGAACGCCGCGTCGCGTGGTCAAATCACTGCGCGCCATGGATCTGGAAGCTCAGTGGCTGGCCGATCTGTGGGGCACGCGTCTGCAGGCGTGTCACGTCATTGCCTCGGTAAGCCATCAGCATCTGTATGGCCTGAGTTTTCGCATTATTCTGCCGATGGCGCTCGGCCTGCCGTTCGCCGCGCAGCAAATTTTTTATGGTGAGCAACTGGCGGATCAGCGTGCCGATCGCCGCTACGCCTTTATCAGCAGCCCGGCGTTTTTGCGTCGGCTGGACACGGCGCTGGTGGCGCCGCCCTGTGCACTGATTGTCTCCGCGGGCGGCGCGCTGCCGGGCGCGGATGCGCAACGCGCGCAGCAAACGCTGGACTGCGCAGTGGATGAAATTTATGGCAGTACCGAAACCGGGGTGATCGCGTGGCGCCGGGCCAGCGATGACGCTGCGCTGTGGCAGTGTTTCCCCCACGTCTCGCTGCGCGAGATCGCGCCGCAGCGCTGGCAGGTCTTCTCCGATCTGCTGGAGAGTCGCGCGGGCTGTGCGCTGGACGACCGTATCGTGCAGCAGCCGTCGGGCCGGTTTCAGCTGGCAGGGCGCCAGGATCGGGTGGTGAAAATTGAAGACAAGCGCGTGTCGCTGAGCGAAGTAGAGCGTCGCCTGCTGGCGCTGCCTGGAGTGGAAGATGCCGCCGCGCTGGCGATTCAGCGTCACGGCCGCCATGCCATTGCGGTGGTGCTGGCGCTGCCGCAGCTGCCAGACGCCGCCACGCTGCACCAGCGTAAACAACAATGGAAACGCGCGCTGCAACCCTGGCTGGAGCCGGTCGCCATGCCGCGCTACTGGCGGGTGGTGACGGCGATTCCGGTCACCGCGCAGAGCAAACGCGCATGGCCGCAGATAGAGGAGCTGTTTGATGTTACCGGTTGAATTAGACGCGCAACAGCAGGATGGCACGCTCACCCTGCGCCTGCTGGTGGCTGCCGACCTGCTGTGGTTTCGCGGCCACTTCCCGACGCTGCCGATTCTGCCGGGAGTGGCGCAGCTTGACTGGGTGCTGCACTACGGCCTGACGCGCCTCGCGCCGGGTAAGAGCTTTGCCTCAATTGAAAACATCAAATTCCAGCAGCCGGTGCCGCCGGATGCGCAGCTGGAGCTGCAGTTGCAGTGGCTGCCGGAAAAGTCGCTGCTGAGTTTTCGCTACGCGCTGCTGCGCGGTGCGCAGGCTGAGGTCGCCAGCAGCGGGAAGATTCGCCTGTGCTGAGTGCCTCTTTTGCGCCCTGCGTGCTGATTCCCTGCTACAACCACGGTGCCATGCTGGCGTCGGTGCTGGCGCGGCTGGCCCCGTTCAACCTGCCGGTGATCGTGGTCGACGACGGCAGCGATGCCCGGACCAAACAGCACATCGCTGCGCTGGATGCGCCGCAGCTCCGGGTGCTGACCCTGCCGCACAACCAGGGTAAGGGAGCGGCGGTGATTGCCGGACTGCGCGCCGCCGCAGCCGCGGGCTTTAGTCATGCGCTGCAGCTGGACGCCGACGGACAGCATCAGGTGGAGGACACACCGCGCATGCTGGCAGAGGCTGAACGCTATCCGCACTGCCTGATCTCCGGCCAGCCGCAGTACGATGCCTCAATCCCGAAATCCCGGCTCTATGGACGCTACATCACCCATTTCTGGGTATGGGTGGAAACGCTGTCGTTCTCGCTGAAAGACAGCATGTGCGGTTTCCGCGTCTATCCGCTGGCAGCATCGCTTGAGCTGTGCGATCGCCGCGCTATTGGCCAGCGCATGGATTTTGACACCGAGATCATGGTGCGCCTCTACTGGCAGGGCACGCCGAGCCGGTTTATCCGCACGCGCGTGACCTATCCGCCGAGCGGCGTCTCACACTTTGACGCGCTGCATGACAACCTGCGTATCTCGTGGATGCACACCCGCCTGTTCTTTGGCATGCTGCCACGCATCCCGCAGCTGCTATCCCGCCGGCGTCAGCAGGCGCACTGGGCAGCGACGCCAGAGCGCCGCGGCCAGTGGGGGCTGCGCTTTATGCTGTGGCTGTACCAGCGTGCCGGCCGCCTGCCGTTTATTCTGCTGCTGTGGCCGGTGGTGGCGGTGTACTGGCTCAGCGGTCGCGCGGCGCGGGCGGCGTCGCAGCAGTGGCTGACGCGCGTACAGGCCGTGGCGCATCAACAGCAGATTGCGCTGCCGCGGCCGCTCAGCAGCTATCGCCACTTCCTGCGTTTTGGCAACAGCATGCTGGATAAAGTCGCCAGCTGGCGCGGTGACCTGCAATGGGGACGCGATATCGACTTCGCGCCCGGTGCGGAAACGGTGATTCGCGCCGCTGAAGGCAAAGGTCAGCTGATTCTCGCCTCGCATCTGGGCGATATCGAAGCCTGCCGGGCGATGGCGAAGCAGGTCAGCGGTCTGGTGATCAACGCGCTGGTGTTCACCGACAACGCCCAGCGCTTCCGCGCAGTGCTGGAGAGCATTGCGCCGCAGGCGGGCGTCAATCTGCTGCCGGTCAGTGATATCGGCCCGGACACCGCAATTTTACTGCAGCAAAAGCTGGATGCCGGTGAGTGGGTGGCCATTGTTGGCGACCGCACCGCCGTGCAGCGTCAGCGCGGCGGCGAACGGCGCGTGGTGTGGAGTGAATTCATGGGCCAACCGGCACCGTTCCCGCAGGGACCGTTTGTGCTGGCGGCGGCGCTGCGCTGTCCGGTGCTGCTGATGTTCGCGCTGCGCCAGCAGGGCAAACTGCGCGTGCACTGCGAGGCCTTTGCCGATCCTTTACCGCTGCCGCGCAATGGGCGACAGCAGGCGCTGCAGGTGGCGGTCGATCGCTACGCTGCGCGCCTGCAGCATCATGCCCTGCTGGCACCGCTGGACTGGTTTAACTTTTACGATTTCTGGGCTCTGCCCGAAGAGGAGCAACGCGATGCGTGACGCAAGCTGGCGCGCGGAGATTGAACGGGTGGTCTCGTTTCATGACTGCGATCCGATGGGCGTGGTGTGGCACGGCAACTATTTCCGCTACTTCGAAGTGGCGCGTGAAGCGCTGCTGCGCAGCATCAACTACAGCTATGCAGAGATGAGCGCCAGCGGCTACGTCTGGCCGGTGGTCGATACCCGGGTTAAATACCGCCTGCCGCTGCGCTGTGAAGAGGCCATTCGTGTTGAAGCCAGCATCAGCGAATATGAGAACCGGCTGCGCATCGATTATGTCATCCGTAACGCTGCCGGGCAGGTGACCACCAAAGCGCACACGCTGCAGGTGGCGGTCAGCGCCAGCACGCAGGAGATGTGCTTTGTCTCGCCAGATATTCTGCTGCAGCGTTTGGGGGTTTCATCATGATTCGTCTGGTCTGCCTGCTGCTGACGCTGCTCAGCGCCAGCGCCAGCGCGGTGACGCTGGAACAGCTACAGCAGCGCTTTGCCAGCCAGCCGGTGATTCGCGCCAGCTTTGTTCAGGTGCGCAGCATCGCTGGCATGGCACAGCCGCTGGTGTCGCGCGGCCAGCTGTTGATTGCTCAGCAGCAGGGGCTGTGGTGGCACCAGGCGACACCGTTCCCGATGACGCTGATTCTGGATGATCACCGCATGGTGCAAAGCTTGAGCGGCCAGCCGCCGCAGGTGATCACCGCAGACAGCAATCCGCAGATGTTCCAGTTTAACCATCTGCTGCGCGCGCTGTTCCAGGCGGATGAGCAGGTACTGCGCGAGAATTTTGAGCTCAATTTCCGTGATAACGGTGGCGACGGCTGGCAGCTGAGCCTGACGCCGAAAGCGGCACCGCTGAATAAGATCTTCAACCGCATCGATCTGCAGGGCGCGGCGTATCTCAACCGCATTACGCTGGATGACCGCCAGGGCGATAAAACGGAAATCACTCTGAGCGATACCCGTACGCAGCCCGGCCAACTGACTGATGAAGAGCGAGCCCGTTTTGCCGCAGCGCAGTGAGATTTTTGCCGCGCGCGCGTGGCTGGCCGTCTGTCTGCTGCTGATGCTGGCGCTGGCCTGGTTACTGCCGCGCAGCCACATTAACAGCAGCGTGCTGGCTCTGCTGCCGCAGCAGAATCTTGGCCAGGCGCCGGCAGAGATTCAGCAGGGGTTTATGCAGCGGCTCGACCGCCAGCTGGTGTGGCTGGTGAGTGCGCCCGGTGCGGACGGTGACGCCGCCGCCGCGTGGTGGCAGGCGCAGCTCCGGGCACTGCCGATGCTCAGTGAGGTCAGCGGCGCGCTGGATGATGATCAGCTGCAGCGCTGGGGAAGCTTTGCTTATCAGCATCGCAACGGGCTGATCGATCCGCTGACGCGTGCGCGACTGCAGCACGGCGGCGGCGCGCAGGCCGACTGGATTCTGGCGCAGCTGTTTTCGGCGTTTGCCGGGGTGAGCAGCAAAGAGCTTGCCGGTGACCCGCTGCTGCTGGTACGTGGCGCGCAGCTGGCGCTGCAGCAGAACGCCAGCAAAATGGTGCTGCACAACGGCTGGCTGACGGTCAGCGATGCGCAGCAGCGCCGCTGGTATTTTCTGCACGGCGAACTGGTACATAACGCCTTCAGCATGGCGCAGAGCCATCAGCTGGTCAGCGCGCTGCATCAGCTTGAGCAGCAGTTGAAACAGCGCTGGCCGCAGGCGCAGCTGCTGACGCGCGGCACGGCGCTGTTCAGCGACGATGCCAGCCAGCGCGCGCAGCATGATGTTGCCACGCTGGGCAGCGTGACGCTGGGCGGTTTGCTGCTGCTGGTGTGGCTGGTGTTTCGCTCACTGCGGCCGCTGGCACTGAGCGTGCTGTCGGTAGCCATCGGGGCGATGGCCGGCACCGTGTTCACGCTGCTGTTTTTTGGTGAGCTGCATCTCACCACGCTGGTGATGAGTCTCAGTATTGTCGGCATCTCGGCCGATTATACGCTGTACTACCTGACGGAACGCATGGTGCACGGTGAGCACGCCACACCGTGGCAGAGTCTGCATAAAGTGCGCGGTACGCTGCTGCTGGCGCTGGGCACCACGGCGATCGCCTGGCTGCTGATGCTGCTGGCACCGTTTCCCGGGCTGCGCCAGCTGGCGGTATTTGCCGCCAGCGGCCTGGGCGCCTCGTGCCTGACGGTGATCTGTTTCTATCCGTGGCTGGTGCGCGGCCTGCCGGTGCGACCGGTGCCGGCGATGGTGTGGCTGGCGCGCTGGCTGGCCGCGTGGCGCCGCCAGCGCGGGCTGCGCGTCGGGTTACTGCTGCTGGTAGCCCTTTACGCGCTGAGCGGCATCTTACAGCTGCGCGTCGACGATAATATTGCTCATCTGCAGAGCGCGCCGGCGCAGCTGCTGGCGCAGGATCGCCAGCTGGCGCAGCTCACCGGGCAACAGGCCGATCAAACCTGGTTTGTGGTTTGGGGTGATAACGAGCAGCAGGTGTTGCAGCGGCTTAATGCGCTGGCGCCCGAACTGCAGCGCGCGCAGCAGCAGGGCTGGCTGGCAAGCTATCGCCTGCTGCCGCTCAGCACGCTGGAACAGCAGCAACAGGATGTCGCGCTGTTACAGCAGGCGGCCCCGACCATCATGGCGCGTCTGCAACAGGCCGGTATTCGTCCGGCGCAGGCCAGTCTGCAGCCGATGCCGGTCTGCGTGCAGGCGTGGCTGGCGAGTCCGCTGAGTGAAGGCTGGCGGCTGCTGTGGCTGTCGCTGCCTGACGGACGCAGCAGCGTGCTGGTCCCGGTGAGCGGCGTGCAGAACAGTGCCGCGCTGCAAAAGCTGGCGACAGGGCAAGCAGGCGTGAGCTGGGTCGATCGCAAGGCCCGTTACGATGAGCTGTTTGGCTTCTGGCGCACGCTGCTAAGCGGCCTGCTGGCGCTGGCGCTGCTGCTGATCACCGTCAGTTACACCCTGCGCCTTGGCCTCAAAGCCGGGCTGCGCAGCGCGCTGCCGTCATGGCTGTCGCTGGCGGCCGCGCTGGCCACGCTCGGCTGGCTGGGTGCCAGTCTGAATCTGTTTGCGCTGCTGGCGCTGATTCTGGTGCTGGGCATTGGCATCAATTACACGCTGTTTTTCAGTAATCCGCGCGGCACGCCGCTGACGTCGATGCTGGCGGTGACGCTGGCGATGATGACCACGCTGCTGACGCTGGGCATGCTGGTATTCAGCAGCACCAGCGCCATCAGCAGCTTTGGTACTGTGCTGTGCAGCGGAATTTTTTGTGCATTTTTACTGGCGCCGCTGGCGCTGGCGGGCGGAAAAAGGAAATCACGATGAGAATGGGTGCGTTACTGCTGGCGCTCAGCCTGCTGCTGAGCGGGTGTGCGTCTCACCATGACGAGTCCAGCCGGCCCACGGCCTGGCTCAAACCCGGCGTGCGCGTCACGCTGCCGGCACCGGGCATCTCGCCCGGCTTTCAGCAGCAGCAGTTGCTGACCGGGCGCGTGAAGGGTAAAACCCAGTCATTGCTGGTGCTGCTCAGCGCGGATGCGCAGCAGATCTCGCTGGCCGGGCTGTCGTCGCTTGGCATCCGGCTATTCCGCGTCACTTACGATCAACAGGGGATTCATACCCAGCAGATGATGGCGCTGCCCGACCTGCCGCCAGCCAGCCAGGTGCTGGCCGATATTATGCTGAGCTACTGGCCGGTCAGCGCGTGGCAGCCGCAATTGCCGTCCGGCTGGACGCTGCGCGATGTGGGCGACCGGCGCGAATTGCGCGATGCCTCCGGCCAGCTGATCAGCCAGATTCATTATCTGCAGCGCGGTGCGCAGCGTGAGCCGATCAGCGTCGATCAGCGCGCCTTTGGCTATCAGATTCACATCCAGCATCTGGACGCGTCCTCATGATTTACCTTTCGGCTTTTGGCATGGTTAATGCGCTGGGCAGCAGCCTGGCGCAGATTGCCGCCCAGCTACAGCAGGGCACAGCGCCCGGCATGCAGCTGCGTGACGGCTGGTTAGCGCAGGGCAAGCGCTGCTGGCTGGGTGAAGTGCCAGGCGCGCTGCCGCCGGTACCGGCTGAACTGGCGGCGCATGATACGCGCAACAATCGTTTACTGCTGGCGGCGCTGCAGCAGTGTCAGCCGGCGCTGGATGAGGCGATTACGCGCTATGGTCGCGCCCGCGTGGCCATCGTGCTGGGCACCAGTACTTCCGGCGTGGATGAGGGCGATCGGCAGACGGACGGCGGCCATGCCGGTTATGACTACCGGATGCAGGAACTGGGCGATCCGTCGCGCTTTCTGGCGCACTATCTGCAGCTGGATGGCCCGGCGTACACGATTTCTACTGCCTGCTCCTCCAGCGCGCGCGCCATCATCAGCGGGGCGCGGCTGATTGCTGCCGGTCTGGCCGACGTAGCGCTGGTGGGCGGTGCGGACTCGCTCAGCCGCATGCCGATTAACGGCTTTGCCAGCCTCGATTCGCTGTCGGAACATCACTGCGCACCGTTCAGCGCCGGACGCGACGGAATTTCGATTGGCGAAGCGGCGGCGCTGCTGCTGCTGACGCGCGAGCCGCAGCCGCTGGCGCTGCTGGGTTGCGGTGAATCGTCAGATGCCTGGCACATGTCAGCGCCGCATCCGCAGGGCGTGGGCGCGGAAGCCGCCATGCGCATGGCGCTGCAGCAGGCCGGTTTGCAGCCGCACGAGGTGGGCTATATCAATCTGCATGGTACCGCCACGCCGCTCAACGATCAGGTTGAAGCGGCGGTGATTCACCGCCTGTTTGGCGATGCCGTGCCGTGCAGTTCCACCAAGCACCTCACCGGCCACACGCTGGGCGCAGCAGGCGCCACCGAAGCCGCGCTGGCGGCCCTGATTATCCAGCAACAGTTGTCGCTGCCGCCGCAGGATTTTTCGCACGCGACGCAGGATAGTACGCTGCCAGCCTGTGGACTGCTGACGGTGACACAGCCGCTGGCGCGCCCGGTGATTGCCTCCAACTCATTTGCCTTTGGCGGGAACAATACCTGCCTGATTGTAGGATCTTCGCATGAATGATTTTTTGCCGGTGGGCGATTACCTGCCGCACCGTGCGCCGCTGCTGCTGCTTGAGCGCGTGCTTGATGTCACGCCAGACAGTGTTGTCTGTGCAGTCACGGTGAGCCCGCACGGCGTGCTGGCACCGTTTCTCACGCCGCAGGGCGAGCTGCCGGCGTGGTTTGGCGTCGAGATTATGGCGCAGACCGTGGGCGTCTGGTCCGGCTTTCATGCCCGCCAGCGCGGTGCCAGTGACATCCGCCCCGGCATGCTGCTGGGCGGGCGCGGCTATCGCGCCAGTGCGTCCACCTTCGCGGCACACAGTGCGTTGCAGATTGAGATGCACCTGCTGATGCGCGATGACAAGCTGGGCAGTTTTGAGGGCGAGATCCGCTGCGGCACCAGCCTGCTGGCCAGCGGACGACTGAACACCTACCAGCCCGACGACGACGAATTAACCCGATTAGCGCAACAAGGAACCGAGTGATGACCCGCAGCGTATTAGTAACCGGGGCCAGTAAAGGTATTGGCCGTGCCATGGCTTTACGTCTGGCCGCCGACGGATTTGATATTGTGGTGCATTACCACCGCGACGCAGTCGGTGCACAGCAGACGCTGGCGCAGATCGTTGCCGCAGGCGGCCGCGGCCGCACGCTGCAGTTTGACGTGGCACAGCGGGAAGCCACGCGTAACGCGCTGGAGCAGGATATCGCCGCGCACGGGGCTTATTATGGTGTGATCAGCAATGCGGGCATTACCCGCGACGGTGCTTTTCCGGCGCTCACCGAAGACGAATGGGACAGCGTGATCCACACTAACCTCGACAGCTTCTACAACGTGATTCATCCCTGCGTCATGCCGATGATCGGCCTGCGCCAGGGCGGACGCATCATTACCCTCTCTTCGGTATCCGGTATGATGGGCAACCGCGGGCAGGTCAACTACAGCGCGGCCAAGGCCGGTATCATCGGCGCCACGAAAGCGCTGGCGATTGAACTGGCGAAACGCAAAATCACCGTTAACTGTATCGCGCCAGGTTTGATCGATACCGGCATGACCGATCTTGAGCCGCAGGTAATCGACGAAGCGCTGAAAATCATTCCGATGAAACGCATGGGCGCGGCAGACGAAGTCGCTGGCCTGGCCAGCTATCTGATGTCGGATATCGCTGGCTACGTTACGCGGCAGGTGATTTCCATCAACGGAGGGATGTTGTGATGCAGCGGGTAGTGGTTACCGGTATGGGCGGCGTCACGGCTTTCGGTGAGAGCTGGAGCGCGGTGGCGCAGCGCATTAAACAGGGCCAGAATGCGGTACGTAAAATGCCGGAGTGGCAAGTCTATGATGGCCTGCACACGCTGCTGGGCGCGACAGTCGATGACTTCACGCTGCCGCCGCACTATACGCGTAAACGCATCCGCGCCATGGGCCGCGTCTCACTGCTGGCGACGCGTGCCACCGAGCTGGCGCTGGAGCAGGCCGGCCTGATTGATCATCCGGTGCTGACCAGTGGTGAAACCGGTATCGCCTATGGGTCTTCGACCGGCAGCACCGGTCCGGTGAGCGAGTTTGCCACCATGCTGACGGAAAAGCACACCAACAACATCACCGGCACCACCTACGTGCAGATGATGCCGCACACCACGGCAGTCAATGCCGGACTGTTTTTTGGTCTGCGCGGTCGCGTGATCCCCACGTCCAGCGCCTGCACTTCCGGCAGCCAGGCGATTGGCTACGCGTGGGAAGCCATTCGCCATGGCTATCAGACCGTGATGGTCGCGGGCGGGGCAGAGGAGCTGTGCCCCTCGGAAGCCGCCGTGTTCGATACGCTGTTTGCCACCAGCCAGCGTAACGACGCGCCGCACACCTCGCCGGCACCGTTCGATCAACAGCGCGACGGTCTGGTGATTGGCGAAGGGGCGGGCACGCTGATTCTGGAATCGCTGGCACATGCGCAGGCGCGCGGCGCGACCATCTATGCGGAGCTGGTCGGTTTTCACACTAACTGTGACGCGGCCCATATCACTCAGCCGCAGCGTGAAACCATGCAGATTTGTATTCAGCGCGCGCTGGACAGCGCAGGGGTGACGGCAGCGCAGATTGGTTACATTAACGCACACGGTACCGCCACCGATCGCGGCGATATTGCTGAAAGCCAGGCGACGGCAGCGATTTTTGGCAATCGTACGCCCATCTCTTCGCTGAAAAGCTACTTCGGTCACACGCTGGGTGCCTGCGGGGCGCTGGAAGCCTGGATGAGTATTGAGATGATGCGTGAGGGCTGGTTTGCGCCAACGCTGAATCTGACGCAGCCCGCCGCCGAATGCGGTGAGCTGGATTACATCACTGGCGCGCCCCGGCAGCTACAGACCGATTACGTCCAGTCAAACAACTTTGCTTTTGGCGGTATCAACACCTCACTGGTGTTTAAACGCTGGCGCGACGCCTGAGTCTCTCTGTTTACCTTTTATTCCCGTCGTCCGGCGGGAATCTTCCTCCCCGATGATGCCTCTGGCGGTAACACACCGCCGGATTTCGCTTGCATTTAGCTGTACGCTGCGCATAATCGCAAACCGCAATAATAATGATTCTCAGTATAGTTTGCATCAGGGGATAACCATGCGCAGAACGCCTTTCAATCCCGGAATGAAACCGACGCTGCTGGCCATGCTGGTCAGCGCCGGTTGTTTGCCAGTGATGGCTGCTACCACTAACACCAGTAATGCTCCTCAGGGCGCTAACGAACAGCAGACGCTGACCGTTACCGCCACGCCGCAGAGTGAATTCAAACCCGGCGGCAACGACTTAGTACCGGCCTTTCTTGACGGCCAGATTGCCCACGGCGGTCGCCTCGGCATGCTGGGCGAGCAAAACGCCATGGACGTGCCGTTCAACGTCATCGGCTATACGGCAAAAATGATTCAGGACCAGCAAGCGCAAACCATCGCCGATGTGGTGCGCAACGATGCGGGCGTGCAGAACGTCAAAGGTTACGGCAATTTCGCTGAAACTTACCGCATTCGGGGGTTCACTCTCGACGGCGATGATATGACCTTCGGCGGTCTGCCCGGTGTGGTGCCGCGCCAGGTGATGGACGCTTCGCTGATCGATCGTGTGGAGATCTTCAAAGGCGCGAACAGTCTGGTTAACGGCGCAGCCAGTTCCGGCGTCGGCGGTATGATTAACCTCGAGCCGAAACATGCCGAAGATACGCCGATCAATCGCGTTGGCCTCGATTACACCTCCTCGTCTCAGGTTGGCGGAACGCTGGACGTGGGGCGTCGCTTTGGCGATAACAATCAGTTTGGCGTGCGGGTTAACGCCGTGCATCGCGAGGGCGAAACCGGCGTTGACGGCGAGAAAAAACGCACCACGGCGGCCTCGGTCGGTCTTGATTATCGCGGCGATCGGCTACGCACCTCGCTGGACGTTGGCTATCAGAAGAAAACCTTCCATGACGGCTTACAGGGCGTGAAATTCGCCAGCGCCGGCGTGATCCCGGCGGTGCCGTCAAATTCGCACAACTACAGCCAGAAATGGGTGTACAGCGATATGGAATCTGAATTCGGTATCGCCAAAGCAGAATACGATATTACCGACAGCTGGACGGCCTATGCCGGTCTCGGCGCACAGCACGCTCATGAAACCGGCAACTACGGCGCGCCGACCATTACCAACAGCAACGGTGACGGCACCATCAGCAGCTTCTACTCCAACCGTATTCAGGACAACATGAGCGGCATGGTGGGGCTGCGCGGTGAGTTCCACACCGGTTTCGTCAGTCATAAAGTCAACGTAGGTTACTCGGCGCTGACCACCAATGCGAAAAATGCCTACGACATGTCGCTGGTGGGCACGCCATTTAATATCTACCACAGCGGCGACGTGGCTGAACCGGCGGCCACCTTCGCCGGCGGCAAGTTCTCCGATCCGCTTACCACTTCGCGCACCCGCACCCAGGGCTATCTGCTGAGCGATACGCTCGGATTACTGGACGATACGCTGCTGGTGACCGTCGGTGCTCGCCATCAGAAAGTGGTGGTGCGCAGCTATAACTACAACACCGGCGCGGAAAGCGTTGATTCACGCTTCACCAACGACCGCTGGATGCCAACGTACGGCGTGGTTTACAAGCCGTGGAAAGAAGTGGCGCTGTACGCGAACCATACGGAAGCGCTGCAGCCTGGTGAAGTGGCCCCCAAAGACGCCGTCAACTATGGCACCGTGACCGGCGTGGCGCACTCGAAGCAGAATGAGATCGGTGTGAAAACGGATTTCGGCCGCATCGGCGGCTCGCTGGGGCTGTTTGAAATCCAGAAACCGTCCGGCCTGATCAACAGTGACAATGTCTACGTCATGGATGGCGAGCAGCGCCATCGCGGCGTGGAAGCCAACGTGTTTGGTGAGCCGGTGCTGGGCCTGCGCCTCAACGCCAGCGCCACCTGGATCGATCCGGTGATGAAGAAAACCGCCGGCGGCACTTACGATGGCAAACAGGCGATTGGCGTGCCGCGCTACACCTACGTGCTGGGCGCGGAGTATGACATCAAGCCGGTGGAGGGGCTGACGGCCACGGCGCTGCTCAACCACAGCGGCTCTCAGTATGCCAACTCGGCCAACACCCTCAAGCTGGACAGCTATACCACGCTGGATCTTGGTATGCGTTACCGCATGAAGGTGAATCAGAACGATCTGGTGTGGCGCGTGGCGGTCGAAAACGTCACCAATGAGAAGTACTGGTCAAACGTTGATGACACCGGCACCTATCTCGCGCAGGGCGACCCGCGCACGCTGAAAATCAGCATGAGCTACGATTTCTAAGCGGCCACCACGGGGCGTAGTGACGCTCCGTGGTCTTTTCCGACAGAAATAGTGCTGTACGTTGGCCGCTATTCCATTACACTCTGTGCGGCAATCCCGCTGAAAAACGCCTCTTTCCTGTTGAGTCATCATGAGTTCACCCGCGCCACCTGACGATCACGACGAACCTTTACGGCAACCGCTGGATGATGCGCACTTCGCCATTGTGGTACTTGCAGTGACCTCGGTTACCCTTATAATCTTCGTCCTGATGCTTACATTATGGATGAGCTGAGGCCAGCAACCGACTACGGACGCCCGCAAGGAGATGTCGATGGAATCCCGGGATGACAAACTGATCGCCATCATTGGACTGCTTTCCGCCTGCCTGATCGGCGTAGTGTTCCTTTTCACCATGACCTGGCTGACGGACGTGCGCCATCCAGCCGATCCGTCACTGGATGTACAAACCTGCCCGCCCAAAACCGCCAGCCCGGTGCAGCACTCTTAATCCTGGGTGCGCCATTTAATCTGCTGACTGCGTAACTCCAGCGCCAGCGCTTCGTGCAGGGTGCGATTGCCATTGGGATCGCCCAGACCAAACAGCGCGCCAGGCGAGCGCCGATCGTCAGCCCACGCCGGATACTCCACCACCGGATAGAGCGAAATGCCTTCCAGCGCCACGCCCTGCGCTAAGGCCAGCCGCGCTTCCTCACTGACATGCCGCAGCCAGGTCGCGCGCGCGTCGCCTTCCGCGCCGGTTTCCGCCAGCAGCAGCGGGCGCTGATAACGCTGCCAGCACTGCATCAGCAGCCGGTGCAGTGGCTGACGCTGCGGGTGGTCGGGCGGAATGGTGTCGCCGGAGAAGAACCAGTGGTTGTCGGGATAATAGTTCAGCCCCAGGATGTCGAGAAAATCGGGCTGACCACCCAGCTCCGGCGCATCGCGTCCCGCCAGCCAGTCCCAGGCTTCAAACTGCGCCTGATGCTGGCTGTCGGCATAGGGTTTGCTGTCGGGGTTATGCGGATCGGCGGCGATCTGCACCAGCGGGTCGGTCAGCACGAAGCGGGCGTCCGGATAGACGTCGCGAATGGCGTGCATGGCCGTCAGCGAGGCGCGCACCAGCTGACGTTTCAGTTCGCGACCTCGCGCGCTGGCGTAGGGATCGAGCCACGAGACATCGGCGCCGGCCCAGGACCAGAAGGATATCTGATTGATAGGCGTAAAGAACGGCTGCTCCACGCCCTCATCCCGCATCAGCTCAGCCATGGCGCGCGCGAAGCGGCCAAAGTGCTCCACAAACGCCGGCTTCCAGATATCGAGATGATCGGGGTAGCCAAAGTGCGCCAGCTCCCAGATGATTTGTAAATCATGGCGCGCCGCCGCGTGAATCATCGGCAGAAAGGTGCGCCAGTCGTATTCACCTGGCGTGGCCTCAATCAGGTGCCAGCGGGCGCCGTCGCGCGCGGTGCGCAATCCTTCCTGCGCCAGCGCGGCGTAATCTTTCTCCAGCAGCATGTCGTGGCCGCTGCTGATGACCATATCCAGTCGTCGCCCGCCGCTGCGGCAGGCGGTAGAGCAGGGGAAGCTGCCCTGAAAAAAGCTGCGAAATAGCCGGGGCTGATGGCGCGGGGATAGCTGAGTCATGATCTTCTCCTCACGAAGAACGCCGGATGCAGAACGCCTGGCTAAGTCTAGACTAAATTAACGCCGCACCTGACGCGGAAGTAGACGGCTCTGATTGCCTTTACGTGCGGTGATACCAACAATAACAGCTTCAGGGTAAGCAGGGATTGAGTATGAGCGAAGCGGCACTGCGTTCCTCACGCGAACGGCCGGGCGACGGGCTGAGAGAACATGCGCAACAGCAATGTGCCCGTCATCCGGGACTGAGCGGCATTCATCCGCTGAACGATGGGCTGGATGCATTTGCGGCACGCTATCTGCTGATGGGCATGGCGCAGCACACCATCGACGTTCAGTATTACATCTGGCACAACGACATGTCCGGACGCCTGCTGTTCAGCGCGCTGCTGGATGCGGCGGAGCGCGGCGTGCAGGTGCGCCTGCTGCTGGATGACAACAATACGCCCGGGCTGGATGAAACGCTGGCTGAACTCGATCGGCATCCGAATATCGCCGTGCGGCTGTTTAATCCCTTTTCGTTTCGAACCCTGCGCGCGCTGGGCTATCTGACCGACTTCGCCCGCCTGAATCGCCGGATGCACAACAAAAGCCTGACCGTGGACGGCGCGGTAACGCTGGTGGGTGGCCGTAACATCGGCGACGAATATTTTGGCACCGGCAATGAGCCGCTGTTTACCGATCTCGACGTGCTTGCGCTGGGGCCGGCGGTAGATGAAGTGGCGGAAGATTTCGCCCGCTACTGGCACAGCAAAGCGGTATCGCCATTGCGCAGCGTCGTGGACACCGGCGCACCGCCGCATGAAGCGGTGCGTTTACCGCCGGAGTGGCAGCAGAGCGAGGCGGTGCAGCGCTATCTGGCGCGGCTGGAGAAATCCTCGTTTGTCAGCCAGCTGGAGCAGGGCTCGCTGAGCATGACCTGGGCACACACGCGGCTGTTAAGTGACGATCCGCGCAAAGGGCTGGGCAAAGCGAAGCGCTCCTCTTTGCTGCCGCAGCGCATGCTGGAGGTGATCGGCACGCCGCAGCAGCAGTTCGATATCATCTCGGCCTATTTTGTCCCGACCCGGGCCGGCGTGGCGCAGCTGCTGGCGCTGAAGCGGCGGGGCGTTAAGATCGCCATCTTAACTAACTCGCTGGCCGCCAATGATGTCACCGTGGTTCACGCCGGCTATGCGCGCTGGCGCAAGAAGCTGCTGCGTCACGGCATTGCGCTCTACGAACTGAAGCCGCAGGCCAATGCCGCGGATGCCCCGCACGATCGCGGCCTGACCGGGAATTCCGGCTCCAGCCTGCACGCCAAGACTTTCACCGTCGATAACCGCAAAGTGTTTATTGGCTCGTTTAATTTCGATCCGCGTTCGGCGGTGCTGAATACGGAGATGGGGCTGGTGATTGAGAGCGAAGCGCTGGCGCAGCAGACCCATCAGCGCTTCAGCAGCGGCATGCGCGACCGCGCCTGGGCACTGCGACTGGATAAGTGGGGCCGCGTTAACTGGGTGGAGTACAGCGGCGAAGCGCGGGAAGTGGTGCATAAGCACGAGCCGCAGTGCACGCTGTTGCAGCGTTTGCTGGTGCGGCTGGTATGGCGTCTGCCGGTGGAGTGGCTGCTATAGCCGGGCTGCAACGCGCGCAGCCCGGCGGGTAAGTACGCCGTTACGTCTGCGCGGAGGTCTCTGGTTTGCGCTGCGGCTTGCCGGAGAACAAAAAGCGCAGCAGCGGGATACGCAGATGAATCTCGTACAGGGCAAAGGCAACGCCAAACACCATCAGCAGGCCGACAAAGAAGCCCAGCGTATTACTGCTGATGTGTGGCGTAACGTAGATGCCGTACAGGATGGTCAGCGGATGGTGCACCAGATAAATAAACAGCGACGCGTTCACCAGATACATGATGCGCGGCGAGTGGCTGTTCAGCAGCTTGTGGCCGAAGCTAAAGCAGACGTTCAGCATACACAAGCCCATCAGCGTAGAAATGATGGCATCAAGCTCGTACAGCCAGCCTTCACCGCTGCTGTAGCGCTGATTCAGGCTGTACGCGATAAACACCGCAATGGCACCAAAGCACATCACCGGATTAAAACGCACAAACAGCGCTTTCAGCGCCTGATGTTTCCAGCTCAGCGCACCCAGCATAAAGAACGGCAGGAAGAACAGCGACTGCATAACCGCAATGCTGAACAGGCCATCCATTAACAGCGCGGGAGCAAAGTGGAAAATCAGCCGGCGGAAGGCGCACCACACCAGCGCATAGGCCAGCAGGGCCAGCGTCAGCTTGCCCCAGCCAACCTGCTGATAATCGATGCGGCGCTGCTGATCGCGCAGCCAGCGGAAGCTCAGCATGCCAAACGCGGTGAGAATCACCAGTACCAGTAAAAACCACAGGTGCGAAATCAGATCCCACATCAGCGCGTTGTACTTGTCATAAAGCGAGAAGTTTGCCCAGTCGCCGACTTTGCTGGTGAGATTTTTCAGCATAAAAAACTGTGGCAGGGTAATGAGCGGCACCGCAGTTAACAGCGGAATGCCGACGCGCTCCAGCCGCACCTTCAGCCAGCGGTTGGGCTGATAGCGCAGATAGAGCATATACGAGAAATAACCTGAAATAACAAAGAACACCTGCATGCGGAAGGCGTGAATAAAATCATTCAGCACCGTCAGCCACAGTGAGGCGTCCTGGCTGTTAACCGACCAGCGTTGGGTCGAGTAAATCAGCGAGACGTGGAAAGGCACGCCCAGCAGCATTAAATACGCTCGAATCGAGTCGAGGAAATATTCACGTTCGGGTTTGGCTGAACTCATAAGCTTCCGGTTTGTCAGTTTACTTGCCGGTTTCACCCTGAAACCGGATTATGCCGGACGAAATTCTACCGGCTGTAAACAGCGTATACTATCAGGTGAATCTGTTTCTTAATCTTCCGGGTTTAATTATCCGAAAAGTACACTTTCGGCTTACGAATCAGGGGAACAATCTTTTACATAAGCTGTCGGAAAACCGAATAATCCTTTAAGATAAATGGGTTTGATCTAAGCACACGAAAGGGGGGGATGTGCTGACTAAAGTGAAGAATAATGGCGGGCTGGTGAAGATGCGCTGGGTAGGCGCAGCAGTTCTGCTGGCGTTGTACGCCAACAATAGCTGGGCGTTCAACATTGATGATGTGGCAAAGCAAGCTAAGGCGCTGGCAGGGAAAGGTTTTGAAGCGCCAAAAAGCAATTTACCCTCTCAGTTTCGTGAAATGAAGTTTGCTGACTATCAGCAGATCCAGTTTAACCACGACAAAGCATACTGGGGCAAACTGCGCACGCCGTTTAAGCTCGAGTTCTATCATCAGGGCATGTATTTCGACACGCCGGTGAAAATCAATGAAGTCACCGCGTCTTCGGTACGTGAAATCAAATATAACCCTGACTACTTCAATTTCGGCAACGTGAAACACGATGCCGATGCGGTGAAAAATCTTGGTTTTGCCGGTTTCAAAGTGCTGTATCCTTTAAATAAAAAGGGTAAAGACGATGAGATCACCAGCTTCCTGGGTGCCAGCTATTTCCGCGTGATTGGCGAAGGCCAGGTGTATGGCCTGTCGGCGCGTGGTCTGGCGATTGATACCGCGCTGCCTTCCGGTGAGGAGTTCCCGCGCTTTAAAGAGTTCTGGATTGAGCGGCCGAAGCCGCAGGATAAACAGCTGGTGATTTATGCGCTGCTGGATTCTCCGCGCGCCGCCGGTGCCTATCGCTTTGTGATCCAGCCGGGCAAAGAGTCCACCGTGGACGTGCAGTCTAAAGTGTATCTGCGTGACAACGTCGGCAAACTCGGCGTAGCCCCACTCACCAGTATGTTCCTGTTTGGCGCTAACCAGCCGTCGCCGGTCAGCAACTTTCGTCAGGAGCTGCATGATTCGAACGGCCTGTCGATTCACGCCGGAAATGGCGAGTGGATCTGGCGTCCGCTCAATAACCCGAAACACCTGGCGGTCAGCACCTTTACCATCGAAAACCCGAAAGGCTTCGGTCTGCTGCAGCGTGGCCGTGACTTCAGCCATTACCAGGACCTGGACGACCGCTATGATCTGCGTCCAAGCGGCTGGGTTGAGCCGCAGGGCGACTGGGGCAAAGGCCGCGTAGAGCTGGTGGAAATCCCGACGGCAGATGAAACCAACGATAACATCGTGGCCTTCTGGACGCCGGAGAGCCTGCCAGAGCCAGGCAAAGAGATGAATTTCAAATATCGTCTGCACTTTACGCGTGATGAAAACCAGCTGCATCAGGACGATGTGGCCTGGGTGAAAGACACGCTGCGTTCTGCGGGCGATGTGAAGCAGTCTAACCTGGTGCGTCAGCCGGATGGTTCCATCGCCTTTACCGTGGACTTTGTCGGTAAAGCGATGAGCAAGCTGCCGGAAAACACCCAGGTGGCGCCGCAGGTCAGCGTCGGTAACAACGCCGACGTGGTCGAGCAGAGCGTACGCTACAACCCGGTCACCAAAGGCTGGCGTCTGGTGCTGCGTCTGCGCGTGAAAGACAACAAGCAGCCGACCGAAATGCGTGCGGCGCTGGTGAGCGGCGACAAGACATTGACGGAAACCTGGAGCTATCAGTTACCTGCCAATGAATAAATCGACTTATTTACCTCAATCTTACGTGGAGGCGCTGCCGCTTGATGCGGCAGCACGCGCCACGCTCAGCGCCACGCTGCAGAATGCGCAGGCGTTTCATGCCATTCACAGCGCGCTGGGGCAGGATATCGCCGCCAGCGAACGGCCGGACGATGCGCCGCTGAAATCGGTCTCGTCGCGCGTATCCATGGCGTGGCCGGATTCGCTCGCCGATGGCCAGCAGCTCAGTAAAGATTATCTCGACCGCACCACGCTGAAGGCGATGCCGCCGGTGAAGCGTTCGCTGATGTTCCCTGAAGCCTGGCGGACTAACCCGATTGCGCGCGCCTGGGATTCCCTGCGCGGGCAGAAAGGCAATCCACGCTATGCCACGGTGGAAGAGCAGAAAGCGGAAGACAAATGGCGCCACGTGGGTTCCATGCGTCGCTACGTGCTGCTGATTCTGACCATTCTGCAGACCGTGGTCGCCACCTGGTACATGAAAACCATTCTGCCGTATCAGGGCTGGACGCTGCTCGATCCGGTCGAGCTGTTTAACCAGAACTGGCTGCAGTCGGTGGAGCTGATCCTGCCGTATATTCTGCAGACCGGCATCCTGTTCCTGTTTGCCATCCTGTTCTGCTGGGTATCGGCTGGTTTCTGGACCGCGCTGATGGGCTTCCTGCAGTTGCTGATCGGCCGCGATAAGTACAGCATCTCGTACTCGACCACCGGGGATGAGCCGCTCAATCCGGAACATCGCACCGCGCTGATCATGCCAATCTGTAACGAAGACGTGGAACGCGTGTTCGCCGGTCTGCGCGCCACCTGGGAGTCGGTGAAACGCACCGGTAACGCGGAGCATTTCGACGTTTACATCCTGAGCGACAGCTACGATGCCGACATCGCCATCGCCGAGCAAAAAGCGTGGATGGAGCTGGTGCGGGATGTCGGTGGGGCAGGCAAGATCTTCTATCGCCGTCGTCGCCGCCGCGTGAAGCGTAAAAGCGGCAACATCGATGACTTCTGCCGTCGCTGGGGCAGCAACTACAGCTACATGGTGGTGCTGGACGCTGACAGCGTGATGAGCGGTGAGTGTCTCACCGGTCTGGTGCGCATGATGGAAGCGAACCCGAACGCCGGTATTATCCAGTCGTCGCCGAAAGCGTCAGGCATGGATACGCTGTATGCGCGCTGTCAGCAGTTCGCCACCCGCGTTTACGGGCCGCTGTTTACCGCCGGTCTGCACTTCTGGCAGCTGGGCGAATCGCACTACTGGGGGCACAACGCCATCATTCGCGTGCAGCCGTTTATTGAACACTGTGCGCTGGCACCGCTGCCGGGTGAAGGCTCCTTCGCCGGTTCGATCCTGTCACATGACTTCGTGGAAGCGGCGCTGATGCGTCGTGCCGGCTGGGGCGTGTGGATCGCCTACGATCTGCCGGGTTCTTATGAAGAGCTGCCGCCGAACCTGCTGGATGAGCTGAAGCGTGACCGTCGCTGGTGCCACGGCAACCTGATGAACTTCCGCCTGTTCCTGGTAAAAGGCATGCACCCGGTGCACCGCGCGGTGTTCCTGACCGGCGTGATGTCCTACCTGTCGGCGCCGCTGTGGTTTATGTTCCTTGCGTTGTCGACCGCCCTGCAGGTGGTGCATACGCTGATGGAACCGACCTACTTCCTGCAGCCGCGTCAGCTGTTCCCGGTGTGGCCGCAGTGGCGTCCGGATTTGGCGATTGCGCTGTTCTCCACCACGCTGGTGCTGCTGTTCCTGCCAAAACTGCTCAGCGTGGTGCTGATCTGGTTTAAAGGGGCGAAACCGTACGGTGGCGCATTCCGCCTGTTCCTCTCGCTGCTGCTGGAGATGCTGTTCTCGGTGCTGCTGGCACCGGTGCGCATGCTGTTCCACACCGTATTTGTGGTCAGCGCGTTCCTCGGCTGGGAAGTGGTGTGGAACTCGCCGCAGCGTGACGATGACGCCACGCCGTGGAGCGAAGCGTTCCGTCGCCACGGTTCACAGATGCTGCTGGGCATTGTCTGGGCCGTCGGGATGGGCGTGCTCGATCTCAACTTCCTGTGGTGGCTGGCGCCAATCGTCTTCTCGCTGATTCTGTCGCCGTTTGTCTCGGTGATGTCGAGTCGCGCCACGGTCGGGCTGAAGAGTAAGCGTGCCAGGCTGTTCCTGATCCCGGAAGAGTATGAGCCGCCGAAAGAGCTGGTCGACACCGATCACTATCTGCAGCTGAACCGGGAACGTGCGCTGAAGCATGGCTTTATGCATGCGCTGTTCAATCCGGCGTTCAACGCGCTGGCGACGGCGATGGCGACATCGCGCCATAAGCAGAGCGCACTGCTGGATCACGCACGCGATCGCCGCGTCGATCAGGCATTGAGCGATGCACCGGAAAAACTGAATCGCGAACAGCGTCTGCAGCTGATCAGCGATCCGGTGGTGCTGGCGCGCGTGCACACGCGTTTGTGGGAAAGTGCGGATAAATATCATCAGTGGGTAGAGAGTTATCAGAAACTCACGCTTAACCCGCAGGCGCTGCCTCAGCGCGCCTGACAGGCTAACGGTGATGAAAAAGCGGCAGCGATGCCGCTTTTTTTATGCCTGCGCTTCAGCGAAGTGCTTAACGCGCCTCACACAATCTTTACGCATAAAGACATAGCGGTTTAGCTGCACCCGCAGCTAAAATGGCTCGATGACACGTGCCAGTGTTCCTGAGCACATTTAAACAGTCACTGACGCACATCAGAATCAGGGGTGTCAGTTCAGGGTGAGTAAATGCAGTGAAATATTGCCTGAAGTTAATCGCGCTGTGCGCCGCCATTTTGCTGCTGACGGGCTGTGGCAGCATTATCAGCCGCACCGTACCCGGACAGGGGCACGGCAACCAGTACTATCCAGGCGTGCAGTGGGATGTGCGTGACGGGCCGTGGCGCGTGCTGACCATTCTCGATCTGCCGCTGTCGCTGGTGATGGACACGCTGCTACTGCCGGTTGACGCACAGCACGGCCCGTACGAGTAACTTACGCCCAGTTGTCTGACGGACTGTCGTCGTCTTCCCACTCTTCGGCCGCTGCTTCGCCTTCTTCCAGGTCGCGCGGCGGCTCCAGCTGAAATTCGCCTTCATCCCATTCGTGCAGGGTATTTTCCGACTGCCACTCCTGGCGCAGCTCAATTTCATCGAAATTACCGTCGAACACCGCCTGCGCCGCTTCACCGCTGCAGATTGGCAGGCATTCGCCCTGGCCGTCTTCGTCAGCGAAAAACTCCGCCTGCCACATAATGTCGCCATCCTGCATCACGTACTTCTGCAGCGCAAACTGGCTGACACTGGCGTCATCCTGCTCCAGCTCAGGCTGGCTGGCGAGGAACTCTTCGCGTGCGGCTTCAATGGCTTCTTCTAACGTACTATACAGGCTCATCTGCAACTCCTTGTCAGTGCAAAAAGGGATTTCACAGAAGAATAGACGAAAATTGGCGGCTGTCAGGGCGGGAGAGAACAATGACGGGGTGGATGCGTAAAAAGTCATCCACCCGCGCCGGTTACATCATTTTTTGCGGAAAGTGCAGAACCGGTCGTACCGACTCGCGTAACACGGGTGCAGAATAACGGATGCAGCATTTAATACAGGGCTTCACCTTTTTAAAATTAATTCGTGCGGTGGCCAAAGCCTGATTTAAATTATAGAGCGTACCGATGAACACCATATCCTCCTTAACCGGCAGACGTTTACACTCTTTCCGATGCAGCAGATGGTAACCCTCCTGATCGGTACTGATCGTCACGTAGTAGTAGATACCTTTATTCATATTATGTGTCCTGAATATATTTGCTGTGTGTAATCTTTTTATATTTTTAAACGCGCAGTTAACGAGCTAACTGTCAGGGTCGAAACTAACTGGATTCGATCGGGCTAACCAATTCCATAAAGATATATTAAAGATGAATTTTTAATCAAAAAAGAATATGGCAGTTAACTTTCAGACAAATACTTGTTTAATCAGTAAAATTTATTAGATAAGTAAACAAGACGGCAAGCCTGAGTAAAATTAAATAGGAAAAGGCCTGGAAGTCATCAAAATCAGATCCGCACCCGTCATATTTACGCATATTGCCGTACAAACTCAGGCAATGAAAAGCAGCGGCGGGCGAGGGAGAACGCGTCGGCGTAGCAGCGAAAAACCGTGATTAATTCGTAAGATAGCAGCAGTCAGCGTAAAGGGTGTCGTTGACTTGAGTGTCGCCG
Source organism: Pantoea sp. GM_Pan_4 (assembly GCF_026541005.1). NCBI lineage: Bacteria > Pseudomonadati > Pseudomonadota > Gammaproteobacteria > Enterobacterales > Erwiniaceae > Pantoea > Pantoea sp. GM_Pan_4. The sequence continues at coordinate 721,225 of NZ_JALNUZ010000001.1, read as the reverse complement.
TGTGGAAGGCATAGCAGTTCAGGCTGGGCCTTTTTTTGCGTGCCACTGCGCAGACAATCACGTGAATTAAGGCAAATGTGCGGTAAATAACGCGGGGCATTGATAATACCCCGCAACCGATTAATAGCGTGAAGGCTGCCCTTCAGGCCGGGTTTTAAAGCGGCGATGCAGCCACATATACTGCTCAGGCGCCAGCAGCACCGTCTCTTCCACCACTTTATTCATTACGATAGCGGTATCCAGTTCACTCTCCAGTGAGAATTTGTGGCGGATATCCGGCATCATTTTCAGTTCGTAGCCGCGGCCGTGCGGCAGGCGGCGTGCTAGGAACGGCACCACGCTCGGATTAGCCAGACGAATCAGCATATGCGTGCCGGTGGTGGTCGCGGCTTCCTGAACGGCAAAGAACGGGGCGAATACACTGCTGCGCGGGCCGTAGTCGTGATCGGGCGCATACCAGATGATGTCGTTGTTCTTCATGGCGCGGATCATGCCTTTCAGATCTTTGCGATCCAGCATGCTTTTATTGGAACGCATGCGTCCCCAGGTTTGCAGCCAGTCCAGTAACTTGTTGTCGTTAGGGCGATACACGCCAATGCCCGGGTTGTACATGCCAAACACGCGCGCACCCAGTTCCAGCGTCAGGAAGTGCATGCCAATCAGCAGGATGCCGCGCTTTTGGGCCAGCGCCTCGGTAACGTGCTCCAGGCCGCTGGTGCTGACCCATTTACGAATACGCCAGTCCGGCCAGAACCACGCCATGCCGGTCTCAATCAGCCCCATTCCCACCGATTCGAAATTGTGCTTCACCATGGCTTCACGTTCGCTGGTCGGCATATCCGGGAAGCACAGCGCCAGATTGCGTTGCGCAACCTGGACACGACGCTTCATAAAACGCATGGCAAGGCGTCCCAGCCCGCAGCCAGTCACGTACAGCAGCGGGTAGGGCAACAGCACCAGTACATAGAGGAAACCGATGCCCAGCCAGGTCAGCCAGTAGCGTGGATGAAGGAGTTCGCGGGTAAATTGCGGAAGTTGCGTCATGGAAATATCAATGTCCTGCGTCGTGTACCAGAGAGTCCGGTTTCTGTAATTGGCCGGGATTATGCCATTTTTTCTCTCTGACTGAAATCAACCATCCGTGCGTCAGCGCACGGCGAACAGCATTTCTGCGCAGATATTAGCGAGCACAACGCAGAACCCCGTCGATTGTGGCTGATGGCAGGAGAATTGCACCAGAGGCTTTGCATCACGCTCAATTCAGGTATCATATGCGCGCTAAATTTCTCTGATTGCTAACAGGTGTTCACCATGCCAGTGTTACACAACCTCGTTTCCAATAAAGAGCTGAAAGAACGTATGCTGGCCGAAACCGAGCCGCGTACCACAGTCTCTTTTTACAAATACTTCCAGATTGCCGATCCACAGGCATTCCGCGACCGTCTCTATGTTGCCTTAACCCAGCTGAAGGTGTTCGGCCGCGTCTACGTGGCGCAGGAAGGGATTAATGCACAAATCAGCGTGCCGGCCAGTCGCTATGAGGCGATGAAGGCGATGCTCTATGCCTTTGACCCGGCGCTGGACAATCTGCGCATGAACATCGCGCTGGATGACGACGGCAAATCGTTCTGGGTGCTGCGCCTGAAAGTGCGCGATCGCATCGTGGCTGACGGTATTGAAGACGGTAGCTTCGACGCCAGTAACGTCGGTAACTATCTCAAAGCGGCCGAAGTCAACGCCATGCTCGACGATCCGGATGCGGTGTTTGTGGATATGCGTAACCACTACGAATACGAAGTGGGCCACTTCGACAACGCGCTGGAAGTGCCAGCCGATACGTTCCGCGATCAGCTGCCGATGGCGGTGGATATGCTGCAGGCGCAGAAAGACAAAAAAATCGTCATGTACTGTACTGGCGGCATCCGCTGTGAAAAAGCCAGTGCGTGGATGAAGCACAACGGTTTTGATGATGTTTACCACATTGAAGGGGGCATCATCGAATATACCCGTCGCGCGCGCGAGCAGGGTTTACCGGTGCGCTTCAAAGGCAAAAACTTCGTGTTTGACGAGCGTATGGGCGAGCGTATCTCTGACGATATTCTCTCCAGCTGCCACCAGTGTGGTGCGCCGTGCGACAGCCACACCAACTGCGTCAATGACGGCTGCCATCTGCTGTTTATTCAGTGCCCGAGCTGTGCGGAAAAATATCAGAACTGCTGCAGCCCGCTGTGCATGGAAGAGTCGAAACTGGCGCCGGAAGAGCAGCGCGCGCGCCGCGCTGGCCGTGAAAATGGCAACAAAGTGTTCAATAAATCGCGCGGTTTACTCAACATGACCATGGCGATCCCCGCGCCGGACAAAAAGTAACGGCTTAACAGCCTGGCGCATTGCCCGCCAGGCTGTACTGCTGATTACTGACGCACACCTTCGACTGAAATGATCAGCTCGGCTTTTTGTGAGGCCGGACCGAGATCTTTGCTGATGTTAAACTCTTTCAGCACGATTTCGCCGCTGGCAGCAAAGCCGGCGCGATAACCGCCCCACGGATCCTTGCCTTCCCCAATCAGCTGCGCATCCAGCGTGATCGGCTTCGTTACGCCGTTGAGCGTCAGGTTGCCGGTGATCTTATAATCCTTGCCCTGTTTTTTAACCTCAGTCGAGCTGAAGCTGGCCTGCGGGAATTTGCCGGTATTGAGGAAATCCGCGCTGCGCAAATGCTTGTCGCGCTCGGCATGGTTGGTATCGAGGCTGTTGGTATTGATGGTCACGTTGACCTTGTCCGCGGCCGGATTGGCTTCATCAAAGGTAAAGCTGCCATCAAAATCTTTAAAGCTGCCGTACAGCCAGCTGTAGCCAAGATGCTGAATGCGGAACTGGACAAACGCGTGCTGACCCTCTTTATCAAACTTATACTCAGCCGCGCTGGCACTCAGGCTGGTCGAAAAGAGGGCAGCGGCGCTGAGCGCCAGCAGGGTTTTCCTGATCATATTACTTTTCCTTTTCAGAGGTTAAGGGGATGCGATAACCGAGCATCCGTTTCAGCGTCATGTCGCGATCGACAAAATGGTGTTTCAGCGCGGCCAGGGCGTGCAGGGCAGACAACAGCACCAGAGCCCACGCCAGCCATAAATGGACCTCACCGGCGACATCGGCCTGCTCACCCGCGCCGGTAAACAGTGCCGGTACCTCAAACCAGCCAAACACTGAGACCGGCTTGCCGTCTGCGGTAGAGATCAGATAGCCGCTGATCAGCAACACCAGCAGCAGGCCATACAGCAGCCAGTGCGCAGCATGGGCGGCACGGCGTACGTGCGGCGAGTAACTGTCGAGCGGTGCCGGCGGCGGCGATATGACGCGCCAGCACAGGCGCAGCAGCAGAGCAGCAAACAGTAAGATGCCGATGCCTTTGTGAATCTCAGGGGCGCTGTGATACCAGCCGTCGTAATAGCCAAGTCCGACCATCCATATACCCAGCGCGAACATACCGTAAATCGTCAGCGCCATCAGCCAGTGCAACGCAATGGTTAACGCACCGTAATGCCGTGGAGAATTACGCCACATAGTTAAGCCGTTATCAGGAAATAAGTGGTAATGAGAATCTACAACCTGAAATAGAAAATCAATCGTCCTTACTTTTCTATAACTTTGAATTTACGGGTTCGATATATATGGCGAAAGGTTGGTGGTGTAATTCAATAATTCTGAATAGATAAGCAAATAGCAGTTTTAATCCTGGCGGCAATGGGTATTGCTACACCAAATGCGCCATAAACGCGGGCGTAAAGTAAATCTGTGTCAGGAAAGGTCAACAACTGCCAGTGCGCTCCGCACCGGCAGCAACAAAATCAGGCAAAACGCGAAAGTGAGAAGGGCGTGAGGTCAAAGGAGAACGGTTTATTCTGCGCAAATTCGCTGGCCAGTTCACCCAGCACGCTGGCGAATTTAAACCCGTGGCCGCTCAGGCCGGTGATGATCAGTCGGTCAGGCTCACCGGGCAGGGTATCGATAATAAAATCTTCATCCGGCGTGTTGTCATAGCTGCAGGCTTCACCATGCAGGCACACGCCTACGCCTGGCAGAAACTGGCGCAGGAAGCTAAAGGCTTCGTTACCGTCAGCGGCGATGCTGCCGAACGGTTTGCGGTCCGCTGGCGTCTGCATCGGCTGACCGCCATCGTGGCGTCCCACTTTCAGGGCATTATTGTCTGCCGGGAAACCGTAGAAATGGCTGCCATCCGGCATCTCTACCGTAAAGCCGGGGAACTGGTTATTTTCGCTGTAGCGCCCATCGGCCTGATACCAGGCAAACACCTTGCGCACCGGCGTAACGGGCAGATTGTCCACCAGCTGACTGACCCAGGTGCCGGCGCTGATCAGCAGCTTGCGCGCGCGGAATACGCCATCGCTGGTGGTGACCTGCTGCAGATCGCCCTCGCGGCCAATCGCGCTGACCGGGCAGTTAAACAGCTGCGCGCAGCCGGCCTGTTCCGCCAGCTGCACCCAGCTGCGCACCGCCTGTTCACATTTCAGGAAGCCTGAGTTGGGCTCAAATACGCCTACGTAGCCGTCCGGAACGCTAAGCTGCGGCCAGCGTTTACGCACCTCATCGGCCTGTAACACCTGCACCGCTAACTGCCAGCGGTTAGCACTGTCGATTACGTTGTGAATGAAATCCGAGCTGGCCGGCGCCAGATTAAGAATGCCACTGCGGTGCATAATGCGTTCGCCGCTCTGGCGCTCCAGCTCATCCCACAGCGTCTGGGCGCGCAGCACCAGCGGCACGTAGCGTTCACCTTCGCCGTAAGCATGACGAATCAGGCGGGTTTCGCCGTGATGCGTCCCCTGGCTGTGGGGCGGGTGCGCGCTGTCGATCATCAGCACCGACAGGCCCGCCTGGGTTGCGTAGAAACCCGCGGCAGCTCCGACGGAACCACTTCCCACCACAATCAGATCATAAACCATGACGACATCACTCCTGTAAAACGGCGATTTTTTTCAACAGCATATCAAAAGAGTGCGCCCATGAAAAAGGCACCCTGTAGGGTGCCTTTTCACGCGATGGTGATGATTAGTGCTTGCGATTATCGCGTAGGTATTGCTCAGTGGACTCGATCTTTGCAATGCCAGCTTCGAGGATAGAGATAAACTGTCTGGCTACGTCAGTTGTCAGCCAGTATGTTGGGCCCACGTCAGCTTCTTCTTCTTTCTGGTCCTGCGATGATAGCGAGTGCAGGCGGATCATCATGGCGTCATAGCTGTCAACGGTGCTGATATCCCATCCCACCAGCGGATGGGTCTGGATGACGTCTTTACTTCTGTCCATTATAACCTCCTTATTACTCGTTAAACGAAGTGCTTTCGAGGTTCAATGCGTCTGTATCTTGCACTAGCGAGATAATTATAACATGGAATTAACAGTACAGTAGTTAAAAAGTGTGGTGACTAAAAACACAGCAAAATAAAAGCAGCCAAAAGCCGGTTTTCAACGAATAAATAAACGCCTTACGCAGCTGGGTATTTATTGTCGCAGCGCAACGTGTCGTCATACCGATTATCGGCATCTCAGCATTAAAACTTTAACGGGCTGAACGCCAGGGTAAAAATCTGAAATTATCCCTGCGACTCGGCAGGCAACTGCCCTTTGCGTCGATGGATCTCGTCGGCCAGCCGGGCAAAATGCTGCTGTAACTGAGCGTCATGATTCTGGTTTTGCGCTTCGAGCGTCAGATTGTGAGCCAGCAGCTGGCTGGCGCGATCGTCCAGACAGAAGGTCAGCGTAGCAAAGGCATTTTCCAGCACGGTCAAACGGCGTTGCTGTTCAGCAATGAAGGCCAGTAATTCCCCAAACGTCATCGCCTCTTCTGGTTTTTCAGTAGTCATGTGCAACACACCTCCTGTAAGCACGACGAGGCAAGAATAGGACATCGTTTAATCAGAGTCTAGCTGGCGCGGGTTTTTCTGGCGAGCGGGAAATAAAAACAAAAAAGCCGGGCGGCGGGCCCGGCAAAAACGGCACAGTGGCGGTTAATCGGTAATAAACCAGTCGTCAGCGCTTTCCCAGGTTTCCTGCAAAATATCGCTGATGCGGTCGCGTGATTCTTTACAGCCGCCAAACACGCTGAGCTGGTTACCACCGGCATAGCGCACTTTGACGTGATGATTGTCGTCGGGAAAATCGCGGGAGATACGGCGAGTGAGTTCAGCGCTCAGTGCATCCAGTGCACCGGCGGGAAGGGGCTGAGTCTTTGCTACGGTAATTTCAACACGCATAAACGCCTCCGGGATAATATACTGGTTATTTGTACAGTATAAAATTCCCGAAGGCAAGCGGCAGATGATTATTCTTTGATGCGCCAGTTAAGGGTTTCACCGGCGAGGAACGGAACCAGCGTATCGTCAGCGACCGTGATGCTCTCCTGCACCGTCCACGGCTCACGCACCAGCGTCAGGGTACCGTCGTTGAGCGGCAGGCCGTAGAACCTGGGGCCGTTCTCAGAGCAGAAGGCTTCAAAATGCTCCAGTGCGCCAAGCTCTTCAAACACGGTCAGATAAGCGGGCAGCGACGTCGGCGCATTAAATACGCCGGCACAGCCGCAGCTGGCTTCTTTCAGATGGCGCAGGTGCGGTGCCGTGTCGGTGCCCAGGAAGACACGACGGTTGCCGCTTGCCACCAGGTTACGCAGCGCTTCCTGATGAATGTTGCGCTTCAGAATGGGCAGACAGTAGAGATGCGGGCGCACGCCGCCCACCAGCATGTGGTTGCGGTTGAACATCAGATGCTGTGGCGTAATGGTCGCGCCAAGCAGTTCATTGCCGGCGGCCACATACTCCGCAGCTTCCTTCGTGGTGATGTGTTCCATCACCACTTTCAGGCCCGGGAACTGCTGGCGCAGCGGCTGCAGCACGGTTTCGATGAAGCGCGCTTCACGATCAAAGATATCAATGTGCGCATCGGTGACTTCGCCGTGCACCAGCATCGGCATACCGATTTCCTGCATGCGCTCCAGCACGCTGGCAATTGAGGCAATGTTGGTGACGCCATGGCTGGAGTTGGTGGTGGCGTGTGCCGGATAGAGTTTTGCCGCCGTAAAAATACCGCTGCGGAAGCCGCGTTCGATTTCGTCCGCATCAAGCGAATCGGTGAGGTAACAGGTCATCAGCGGCGTGAAGTGATGCTCAGCAGGCAGCGCCGCCATGATGCGTGCGCGATACGCTTCGGCAGCCGCAACGCTGGTGACCGGCGGAACCAGATTTGGCATGACAATCGCACGACCATTCACCGCGCTGGTATAGGGCAGCACTGCATTGAGCATCGCGCCATCGCGCAGGTGGATGTGCCAGTCGTCAGGGCGGCGAATCGTGATTTGCTGGGGTTGGGCTGTCATTCAAAAAGGCTCCGGCTGAGGTGAAAACGAAATGGCTCGTTTAGGCCGGGGACTAATCATAAGGGGGCGGGCAACCGTTTGCACGGGATTTTGCAGTGCGGGAGAGAAATAACCGCAGGCGCGGCAGGTTGCGTAGTTGCGTGGCAGGCGCGGGCAGAATCATGCCGGCATCCTGCCACGCTATGCAGGGCCGCCACTGAGAACGGCCGCTTGCAACGTTAATCGGTAAACGGAATCACCAGCTGGCCAGGCTTCACTTCCAGCCCTTTAGCCAGTTTCTTCGCCAGCGCCTCGCCTTTGCTGCGGTCGGCGCTTAGCACGTAGGCGGGTTTTTCATTGAAATAGCGCTTGAGGGATTCGTTCAGATACGGCGTAAGGGTTTTCATGATCGACGCCATCTTCTCAGGTTGCACCTGTGCGTCGACGATTTCGAGGTCCTGCAGATAAATGGCGCCCTGCTGCGCGTTATACACCGGTTGCGCTTTCATCTTCAGCTGCATTTCGGCCTGCTGCGGACCAAACAGCGAGCTGACGTTGATGTTGGCTTTACCAGACAGCGTCACTTTGCCGGGTTCTTCACGGCCAATCTGGCTGCTCAGGTCGGTCAGTACAATATGGGCATTCACCAGCCCGGACACGCCGATGTCTTTCTCGTAGTTGTTGCGCTTTTGCAGCGCCTGATTCACTTCCTGCTCGCTGATGGTGTATTGCGTCAATTGGTTACAGCCGCTGAGCAGCACGGCAAAAAACAGGGCAAACAGCCCGGGAAACGCCTTCTTCATGATTTCTTCTTCCTGGTTGATACGGCCAAACAGCCTTAAGCCTGCCTGATTCAGGGCCAGGTGTCACCAGGAGAGAGATGAGAAACGCAGCCGCGCGCTTCTCATCACAGCGTCATCAGGCCGCAATCGACGACAGCAGATTCACCTGCGTCTGTTTCGCCATATTATCGCGGTAGTCAGCAACGCGGCTCGGCCACTCGATACCGGAAACCAGCGTCAGCGAGCGCAGCAGCGGAAACAGATGAATGTCATCCTCAGACAACTCGCCGTTCACCGCATTGGGTTTGACGATCAATTTATCCAGCTGGCGCAGATCATCGCTGATATTTTTGATGAACCCCGGGGCATGCTTACGCAGTTCGGCAAAGTCACCGAGGCTGGCCTGTTTCTTTTCGCGGAAGTAATCACGTGCTTCGGGAGTGGCGAATTCAGCAAACGCGGCCTCGGCGATGCGCGGCAGCAGCAGCTTGTTGATGTAGCCATTGACCCGTCGCAGCCAGTCGGCGATGGCGGGATTTTGCTTGCCGGTCAGCAGCGGCTGGCGATCCTGATTATCGACAAAGCGCACGATATCCATGCTCTCCGGCATCGCACTGCCATCGGCTTTTTGCAGAATCGGCGCCATTTTCTGGCCAATCAGCTTTTTCGGCGTTGCTTCATCATCATTGAGCATCACAATCAGCTCAACCGGCAGGTTTTTCAGGCCAAATATCATGCGTGCTTTGACGCAGAAAGGGCAGTGATCGTAGATGTAAAGTTTCATCCCGTTTCTCCTGTGGTTCTCAGGGTGACAGAGGTCACCCTTTTTCCGGACGTGCGGGAAGTATGGAAGAGAACGCCTGAACCGGCAAACTAGCTGCTGAAGATCGCCGGTGCCACCTGGCGCGGCTGGAACTGCCACCACAGCGCCAGCAGCGTGATGATACCGACGGTGCTGAGCAGCATCCACGGCAGCTCCGGGAGGGCCAGCTGCTGGCCCATATCGAACATCCAGCCGCCACCGGAGTAGCCAATCAGCCCGCCAATCGCCAGACCGAGCCGGCTGAACCCCATGTAGCTGCCGCGTGCCCGGGCGCTGGCCAGGGAGGCACTCAGGGTTTCACGCGCCGGTTCAGCGATGATCGATCCGAGATAGAAGACGGCGATCAGCAAAAACAGCGACGGCAGCGAATCGGTCATGCCAACCGGCAGCAGGCTGAAGGTCATCAGAAACAGCCCGGCCATCAGGCGTGTCTCAAGGCGAAAGCGCTTTTCACTCCAGCGCGCCAGCGGATAGAGCAGGCTGAGTGACAGCAGCGCTTCAATCGCGTACATCCACTTCACCGCCGCCGGTGCGCCCGCCACCTGATTGACCATGACCGGCAGCATCAGCATCACCTGCACGGCGAGGATGTAATAGCCGGTCAGGGTAAAGACATACAGGCGGAAACGGCGGTCGCGCCACACACGCTGCATTCCCTCGCGCATGGCGATACGCTCCGTAGAGATGCGCCATGCTGGCAGCCACACGGCGTTAAAGATGGCGGCGACGACAAACACCGCCGCACCGACCCAGCACACCAGACGGAAATCCCACGCCAGCAGCCAGCTGCCAATCAGCGCGCCCAGCACCGCGCCGGCGCTGTCCTGCATCATCAGCAGCGAAAAGAAGCGTCCGCGCTCGCGTGCCCGCACCAGTTTCACCACCAGCGCGCTGCGTGGCGGATCGAACAGCGTGCCGCCCAGTCCGGACAGCAGACAGGCCAGCCACAGCAGCCACGGCTGATGCGCCAGTGCCATACAGGCGAAACCGGCAGCGCGCATCAGCATGCCGGTGACAATCAGCGGCCGCGCGCCAAAACGGTCAGCAATGGCCCCACCGAAGATGCCAAGGCCCTGCTGCACCAGCTGACGCAGGCCGAGCGCAATGCCCACCAGCAGCGCGGCCCAGCCAAGCTGTTCCACAAAGTGAATGGAGATCAGGGGAAACACCACAAAGAATCCCATTACCACCAGCATGTTATCGACTAACAGAAACGTTTTTCCAAGGCGTCGTGCCCGCGCAACCCGTGACATGCTGAATCCTGAGCAAGTGAGAGGGAAAAGTGACCAGTTGGTCTATTTTCTGCCTGCTCAGGCGGGAAAAATAGCGTTTTCAGGATGATATTTTTTTATCCAGCCTGAAGAGAAATTAATCCTTAATCGGAATCAATTGCCGTGAGCGATGCGCGGGGTTTTACCGCAGCCGGGGTGACGGTTATAGTGAGAAGTAACGCCGCTGGCGTACATCTTTCTTTCGTTATGGATTTCAGGAGTCATGATGTTTGGCTATCGCTCTGCTGGCCCGCGCGTGCGGCTTACCACCGATCGTCTGGTGGTGCGTCTAGTACATGAACGCGATGCCTGGCGTCTGGCGGATTACTACGCCGAAAACCGCGCCTTTCTTAAACCCTGGGAACCGGTGCGCGATGAAAGCCACTGTTATCCCTCTGGCTGGCAGGCGCGCCTGGGTTTAATTGCCGACATGCATAAACAGGGCTCCGCGTTCTATTTTGTGCTGATGGACCCGGAAGAGCATGAAGTGCGCGGCGTCGCTAACTTCAGCAATGTGCTGCGCGGATCGTTTCATGCCTGTTATCTCGGCTACTCGCTGGGAGAGAAGTGGCAGGGGCAGGGCATGATGTTTGAGGCGCTGCAGGCGGCGATTCGCTATATGCAGCGCCAGCAGCGCATTCATCGCATCATGGCCAACTATATGCCGCACAATCAGCGCAGTGGTGATTTGCTGGCGCGCCTCGGCTTTGAAAAAGAGGGCTACGCCAAAGACTATTTACTGATTGATGGCCGCTGGCAGGATCATGTGCTGACGGCGCTTACCTGGCGCGAATGGAACCCGGATCGTCGCGGACAATAATAAAAGGAACACGTAATGAAGATGGCTCTCTCCGCGCAGGCATTGCGCGTGATCGGCTGCCTGCTGGAGAAGCAGGTCACCACGCCGGATCAATATCCGTTATCCCTCAATGGCGTGGTCACCGCCTGTAATCAGAAATCTAACCGTGAGCCGGTAATGAACCTGAGCGAAAGCGAGGTGCAGGCTCAGCTTGATGAGCTGGTGAAAAAGCATCTGGTCACCGCTAACAGCGGTTTCGGTCAGCGTGTCAGCAAATATGAACAGCGTTTCTGCAACTCGGCGTTTGGCAATCTGCAGCTGAATGCCGCCGAAGTGGCGGTGCTGACGCTACTGTTCCTGCGCGGCGCGCAGACGCCGGGCGAACTGCGTACCCGCAGTGGTCGTCTGCATGAGTTTCAGGACATGGCCGAAGTGGAACGCACGCTGGAGGGGCTGGCAACGCGCGACGACGGCCCCATGGTCGTGCGTCTGGCACGCGAGCCGGGCAAGCGAGAAAGCCGCTATATGCACCTGTTTGGCGGCGAGGTGGCGGACGAACTACCTGCCAGCCACACAGCGTCGCCTGAACCTGAAGATCTGGCCGCGCGCGTTGCTCAGCTGGAAGCGCAGGTGGCGCGCCTTGATGCTCAGCTGCAGCAACTGCTGCAGCGGGAGGCGTGAAATGACGCTGCGTATTGGTGTGGTCGGGCTTGGCGGTATCGCGCAGAAAGCCTGGCTGCCGGTGCTGGCGCAGGCCAGCGGCTGGCAGCTGATGGGCGCGTTCTCGCCCAGCCAGGCGCGGGCGCAGCCGATCTGCGATAGTTACCGTATTCCTTATTTTAGTCAGCTGGATGCGCTGGCGGCGGCCAGCGATGCGGTGTTTGTACACAGCAGCACCGCCAGCCATTTTGAAGTGGTGCAGGCGCTGCTGCTGGCCGGTAAAGATGTTTGTGTCGATAAGCCGCTGGCCGAAACGCTGCAGCAGGCGGAGACGCTGGTGGCGCTGGCGGAAAAGCGCAAACGCAAACTGATGGTGGCCTTCAACCGGCGCTTTGCACCGCGCTACCAGCAGCTGAAAGCGCAGCTGCCGGGCGCGTCCTCGCTGCGCATTGAGAAACACCGGGCAGACAGCATCGGCCCGCACGACCTGCGCTTTACCCTGCTGGATGACTATCTGCACGTGGTCGATACCGCGCTGTGGCTGGCCGGCGGCAAGCTCAGGCTGGAGCTCGGCCATATCGACACCCATGATGACGGCGCAATGCTCTACGGTGAGCACCATTTCTCAGCCGGATCGCTGCAAATTACCACCAGTATGCATCGCCGCGCGGGCACGCAGCGTGAAGTGGTCAGCGCCATCTGCGACGGGCGTTACATAGAAATTAATGAGATGCGCGACTGGCGTGAAGAGACGCTTAGCGGCCTGCGCAGTGATGTCCCGCCTGCGTGGCAAAGTCATCTGACCCAGCGTGGCTTCAGCGGTGCGGCACACCATTTTATCCAGTGCGTGGAAAATCAGACGATGCCTGAAACCAGCGGTGAACAGGCGCTGGCGGCGCAGCGTCTGGTGGAAAAACTGTGGCGCGATGCCGTACAGGAATAATCCCTTGTAACACTCAATGCTGGTCATTTCCCACCGCAGCAGTAGACTATCGCCGGACATCGCAGGATGTCCGCGCTAAGTTGCTCATTTATCCGACACTTTTCAGGATGCGCCACTCATTATGAATTTGCTGAAATCGCTGGCTGCGGTCAGTTCGATGACCCTGTTTTCCCGCGTGCTGGGCTTTGCCCGCGACGCCATTGTGGCGCGCGTTTTCGGGGCTGGCATGGCCACCGATGCCTTTTTCGTGGCGTTCAAGCTGCCCAATCTGCTGCGCCGTATTTTCGCCGAAGGCGCCTTTTCACAGGCCTTCGTGCCAATTCTTGCCGAATATAAAAGCAAGCAGGGCGAAGACGCCACGCGGGTGTTTGTTGCCTATGTATCAGGCCTGCTGACGCTGGTGCTGGCGGTGGTGACGGTGCTGGGCATGGTCGCTGCGCCCTGGGTAATCGTGGTAACGGCGCCGGGTTTTGCCGATACCGCCGACAAGTTCGCCTTAACCAGTTCGCTGCTGCGCGTCACCTTTCCTTATATTCTGCTGATCTCGCTGGCGTCGCTGGCCGGGGCGATTCTTAATACCTGGAACCGCTTCTCCGTCCCGGCGTTCGCGCCCACGCTGCTGAATATCAGCATGATCGGCTTTGCGCTGTTTGCCGCGCCGCACTTCCATCCGCCGGTGATGGCGCTGGCGTGGGCAGTGGTCGTGGGCGGGCTGCTGCAGCTGTTTTATCAGCTGCCGCACCTGAAAAAGATTGGCATGCTGGTGCTGCCGCGCGTGAACCTGCGCGATGCCGGCGTGTGGCGGGTGATGCGCCAGATGGGGCCGGCGATTCTCGGCGTGTCGGTAAGCCAGATTTCCCTGATCATCAATACGATCTTCGCCTCGTTTCTGGTCTCGGGTTCGGTGTCGTGGATGTACTACGCCGACCGCCTGATGGAGTTTCCGTCTGGTGTGCTGGGCGTGGCGCTCGGCACCATCCTGCTGCCGTCGCTGGCGAAGAGTTTTGCCAGCGGTAATCACGACGAATACTCGCGCCTGATGGACTGGGGGCTGCGTCTGTGCTTCCTGCTGGCGCTGCCGAGCGCGGTGGCGCTGGGCATCCTGTCCGGTCCGCTCACCGTGGCGTTGTTCCAGTACGGTAAATTTACCGCTTTTGATGCGGCGATGACCCAGCGCGCACTGATCGCCTATTCGGTCGGGCTGATGGGGCTGATCGTGGTGAAAGTGCTGGCGCCGGGCTTCTATTCGCGTCAGGACATCAAAACGCCGGTTAAGATTGCCATTGCGACCTTGATCATGACCCAGCTGATGAACCTGGCGTTTATTGGTCCGCTGAAGCATGCCGGTCTGTCGCTGTCGATTGGTCTGGCAGCCTGCCTGAATGCGGCGCTGCTCTACTGGCAGCTGCGCAAGCAGCAGATCTTTCAGCCGCAGCCGGGCTGGCACGGTTTTCTGCTGCGTCTGCTGATCGCCGTCGCGGTGATGGCTGCTGCGCTGCTGGGCATTCTGCAGGTGATGCCGGCGTGGGAAGAGGGACAAATGTGGTGGCGATTGCTGCGGCTGGCGGCGGTGTGCGCCATTGGTGGCGGCGCGTACTTCGTAATGCTCGTGTTACTGGGCTTCCGTCCGCGTGATTTTGCCCGCCGTACGGCGGTGTGACTGGCAACAAAAAGGGTCGCCAGTGCGGCGACCCTGTTCAGCAGACAGAGATAACGTTTTGGCTCAGCCTTTGCGGCTCAGCGTGGCCTGGCCTAAACCGCGACCGTCCGGGCCGTAGAAGGACTGGGTCTGGTGCGGTTTCAGCACCGAAAGTGCCTGTTCGGTAAAGGTCATCTGATGCTGCAACAGCATGCCGTTGTGCTGATTGGCGTCGCGCAGACGCTGGGTGTGTTGCTGAATACTGTGCCAGCGGCGTGCGATATCACTGTGACCACGATAAGGCGCTTTGGTACCCAGCGACAGCTCGGTTTTGCGGCGCATCTCGTCCAGATAATTCAACGTGGTCAGCAGCGCGCTTTTATCTTCTGTAATGCGCTGCAGCAGGTTGCCATTAATCCGTCCGGCAGACAGCTGCTGTTGCTCTTCATCCATCACGACGTTAAGCGAACTCAGCACATCCTGCATTTTATCTAACGTGGTCAGCAGATTATCCATCGGGACTATTTACCCTCTAAAAACGCCCTGGTATCGGCGATCAGCGCGTCGGCGATCTTACCGGTATCCATTTTCAGTTCACCATTACGAATGGCGGTCTTCAGCTGCTCAACGCGCGCTGTGTTAATATCTTTGCTGCCCGGCTGCATCAGCTGCGCCTGAGCGGGACTCAGCGTCACTTCCGCACCGTTCTGGCTGGTGCTGGTGGCGGGCGCGCTGTTCTGACGCACTTTCGCCTGGTTGTCGCTGGTGTCACGGGTCTGTACAGTGCTCACCGGTTTTAAAGGCTGCGTTCTGTCGATACTCATGGTGTGGCTCCTGTTAGGGTCAGTTGGGGATCAGCCAACTGAGTCAGCATAGGGTAATATCATTGTTGATATCTCTATCGGCAGAACAACAGCGTTCTTTAACGCTTTATAGCGATATCAGAATATTCCCATCCTCGCTGACGCGACCGCTCACCACCTGGCCATTGCTCATGCGCACGCGCACCGTCTGCGCCGCGCTGGCGTTGTTTAAGGCGCGTCCTTCACTGCTGGCATTAAAGCCGTTACCGCTGGCGATCACCATCACATTCTGACCGGCTTTTACCCGCCACGGCTGGCGCAGCATGGTGGCCGTCACCGGCTGGCCTGGCGCAATGTCACGCAGGGCAATGGCGTCCGCCAGATTGCTGCTGCTGAGCAGCGCGCGCGCCGGCAGCGTATCCAGCCGGCCACTCTCCAGGCGGAAATCACTGGCGCTGACGTTGCTGCCACGCGCCAGCTGACGATTGGCCACCAGATACTCACCGGTGACCTGCACCTGCACCTGCAGATAGCGACGATTCTGGCCGCAGCTGGCGGCGATGCTCAGATTGCCCCACTGACGGCTGTTACCCGGCAGCA
Organism: Pantoea sp. GM_Pan_4; assembly: GCF_026541005.1. NCBI lineage: Bacteria > Pseudomonadati > Pseudomonadota > Gammaproteobacteria > Enterobacterales > Erwiniaceae > Pantoea > Pantoea sp. GM_Pan_4. The sequence goes on along the minus strand of NZ_JALNUZ010000001.1, from coordinate 705,542 downwards.
GCAGCTGCGGTGTGTCGCAGGCAGGCCACTGCGTCTGCGGCGTGCGGACCACCACGGTCATACCAGCGGCGTGCTGCGGATCGCGCGCCTGAAAGAACTGAGTCAGCTGCGCGCTGAGATCGGCGGCATAGCCGGGCGTCGCGAAGGCCAGCCACAGCAGGGCCAGCAGGGAAGAAGTTGTACGCATCAACGCCTCCTGTCGAAAAGATGGCACTGAGTCTACTCCGCGCACCAAAAATTCAAGGTGAAAAATAGCCACGATTTTTGCTGCTATTCAGACGATAGCCCTTGCTTTTGTCCCATTAAGCTGTCAGCTCGAAATTCTCATTCGCGGAGGAAGCATGCTCGACAAACTCGATGCCGCGCTGCGATTTGGTACAGAAGCATTAAACCTGCGGGCGCAGCGCCAGGAGATTCTGGCGTCTAACATTGCCAACGCCGATACCCCGGGCTACCAGGCGCGGGATATCGACTTTGCCAGCCAGCTGAGCAAGGTGATGCAGAACGGCCGTGCCGAAGGCAGCAGCCTGGCGCTCAATGTCACGTCATCACGTCACATTGAAGCGCAGACCAACTCACAGCCCGCACTGGATCTGCTGTACCGCATTCCCGATCAGCCTGCCGCGGATGGTAACACCGTGGATATGGATCGCGAGCGTACGCAGTTTGCGGATAACAGCCTGAAATACCAAACCGATCTCACCCTCATCAGTAGCCAGATCAAAGGCATGATGAGCGTTCTGCAGGGGCAATAATCATGGCATTGCTGAATATCTTTGATATCGCCGGTTCTGCGATGACCGCACAGTCACAGCGGCTCAACGTCAGCGCCAGTAACCTGGCCAACGCCGACAGCGTCACCGGGCCGGACGGCCAGCCGTACGTGGCGAAGCAGGTGATTTTCCAGACCGATGCCGCTCAGGGCGCGGCCACCGGCGGCGTCAAAGTAGCCGGTGTCGTGAACGACCCGACGCCCGCCAAACTGGTGTATGACCCGGGTAATCCGCTGGCTGACCAGAAAGGCTACGTCAAAATGCCTAACGTCGACGTGGTCGCCGAAACCGTTAACACCATGTCCGCGTCGCGCAGCTATCAGGCCAACGTCGAAGTGCTGAACACGGTGAAGTCAATGATGATGAAAACCCTCACCATGGGTCAGTAACGGAGACGCATTATGAGCCTTGCAGTAGGGATTAAAGACAACCTCGACCCCACGGTCCTCAGCTCCAGCAGCAGCACCGGCAGCGGCAACAGCGCGCAGGATCTGCAAAACCAGTTCCTGAACATGCTGGTGACGCAGCTGAAAAATCAGGACCCGACTAACCCGATGGACAACAGTCAGCTGACAACCCAGCTGACGCAGATCAACACCCTGAGCGGCATTGAAAAACTCAATACCACGCTGGGATCGATCTCCGGTCAGATCAGCACCAGCCAGTCGCTGCAGAGCTCAACGCTGATCGGCCATGGCGTGATGGTGAAGGGCAGCCAGGTGCTGGTCGGCAGCGGCACCAGCACGCCGTTTGGCGTGGAGCTGGGCACCGCGTCGACCGCCACCAGCGTCACCATCAAAGATGGCAACGGCAGCGTAGTGCGCTCTATCGATCTCGGCGGTCTCAGCGCCGGCGTTCACACCTTCTCGTGGGACGGCAAGATGGACGATGGCAGCGCCGCACCGGACGGCAAATATACGGTTTCACTCGCCGCCAGCAATGGCAGCACCCAACTGGTGGCACAGCCGCTGAACTACGCCTATGTCAACGGCGTCAGCACCGTGAATAACACCGCAAAACTGGATCTCGGCACCATGGGCTCCGCGACCCTCGATGAAATTCGTCAGATTCTCTGACTAACCTCTTAGCAGGAGAAATAGCATGTCATTTTCACAAGCGGTGAGCGGCCTGGGCGCTGCCTCCAGCAACCTCGACGTTATTGGTAACAACATCGCCAACTCGGCGACGGCCGGCTTTAAATCCAGCACCATCGCGTTTGCCGATATGTTCGCCGGTTCGAACGTTGGTATGGGTACCAAAGTCGCAGCGGTGATTCAGAACTTTAACGACGGCACCACCACTTCCACCAGCCGTGGGCTGGACGTGGCGCTGAGCGGCAACGGTTTCTTCCGTCTGACCGACGCCAGCGGCGGCGTGTTCTATTCGCGCAACGGCCAGTTCACGCTGGACGAAAACCGTAACCTGGTGAACACCCAGGGCCTGACCGTAACCGGCTATCCGGCTAACGGCACTCCGCCAACCATTCAGGCCGGTGCCAACCCGGTCGCGCTGAGCATTCCGACCACCCAGATGTCGGCGCGCGCCACCACTACCGCCACCATGGTATCCAACCTGAACTCAACCGATGCGGTGCCAACCGGCGGTGCGTTCACGGCAACCAACGTGGATACTTACAACGCGAAAAGCACCGTGACCGTGTACGACTCGCAGGGTAACGACCACGCGCTGGATCTGTACTACGTCAAAACGGCCGACAACAACTGGACGGTGCACGCGATTGATTCCACCACCGGTCAGGCTGCCGGTAACTTCAACATGGTATTCGATACCAGCGGTAACCTGACCTCGGCCAGCACAGTGGCGCTGACCATTCAGGGGGCGAACGGTGCCGCGGCCAACCAGGCGGTCAGCCTCAGCGTGCTCGGCAGCCTGCAGCAGAACACCGGCAAAACCAACTTCGGTAACCCAACCCAGGATGGCTATGCACCGGGCGATCTGACCAGCTACACCATCAACGATGACGGCACCATCACCGGGACTTACTCCAACCAGAAAACCCAGCTGCTGGGTCAGATTGTGCTGGCGAGTTTCTCTAACCCGGAAGGGCTGAAGTCCGAGGGCGATAACGTCTGGTCGGCAACCAACTCCTCGGGCCAGGCGGCAGTCGGTCTGGCAGGCACCGGTACCTACGGCAACCTGACCTCCGGCGCGCTGGAAGCGTCCAACGTCGACCTGAGTAAAGAGCTGGTGAATATGATCGTTGCCCAGCGTAACTATCAGGCCAACAGCCAGACCATCAAAACGCAGGACCAGATTCTTAACACCCTGGTCAACCTTCGTTAATACGCTAACGGGATTGCTTTATGGATCACGCAATATATACCGCGATGGGCGCGGCCAGTCAGACGATGGAGCAACAGTCTGTCACCGCCAGCAACCTCGCCAACGCCTCGACGCCGGGCTTTCGCGCTCAGCTCAATGCGCTGCGCGCGGTGCCGGTCAACGGCTGGTCGCTGCCAACACGTACGCTGGTCGCCGCTTCCACACCGGGGGCCGATATGTCGCAGGGCTCGCTCGATTATACCGAGCGTCCGCTCGATGTGGCGGTGCAGCAGGATGGCTGGCTGGCGGTGCGTACCGCTGACGGCAGCGAAGCTTATACCCGCAACGGTAACATGCAGATCAGCCCGACCGGCCAGCTGACCATTCAGGGCAATCCCGTGATGGGCGATGGCGGTCCGATTGCCGTGCCGCAGGGCGCGCAACTGACCATTGCCGCCGACGGCTCCATCACCGCGCTTAACGCCGGTGACGCGCCGAACGCCACGGTGCAGCTCGGACGGCTGAAGCTGGTACGTGCCACAGGCCAGGAACTGACGCGCGGTGATGACGGCATGTTCCGTCCCAACGCCGCCACTCAGGCACAGCGCGGCGCGGCGCTGCCGAATGACGCGACCGTGCAGGTGATGCCGGGCGTGCTGGAGGGCAGCAACGTGAAGCCCGTGGAAACCATGGTCGACATGATCGCCAACGCCCGACGTTTCGAGATGCAGATGAAAGTGATCTCCAACGTCGATGAAAACGAACAGCGGGCTAATCAGCTGCTCAATATGAGCAGCTAAGGCTTAAGGAAAACACAATGATTCGTTCTTTATGGATCGCGAAAACCGGTCTTGACGCACAGCAGACCAACATGGACGTCATCGCCAACAACCTGGCGAACGTCAGCACCAACGGCTTTAAGCGTTCACGCGCGGTGTTCGAAGACCTGATGTACCAGACCCTGCGTCAGCCGGGTGCGCAGTCGTCAGAACAGACCACGCTGCCGTCGGGCCTGCAGATCGGTACCGGTGTGCGTCCGGTGACCACCGAACGTCTGCACAATCAGGGCAACCTGTCGCAGACCAGCAACTCAAAAGATGTGGCGATCAACGGTCAGGGCTATTTTCAGGTGCAGATGCCGGACGGTACGTCGGCGTATACCCGCGACGGCTCTTTCCAGGTGGACCAGAACGGCCAGCTGGTGACCAACGCCGGTTTCCCGGTGCAGCCAGGCATTACTATTCCGGCGAATGCCACCAGCATCACCATTGCGCGTGACGGCGTGGTGACGGTGACACAGCAGGGGCAGACGCAGCCGGCGCAGGTTGGCCAGCTGACACTCAGCACCTTCATGAACGATGCCGGACTGGATAGCGTCGGGGAAAACCTCTATCAGGAAACCCAGGCCTCCGGTGCGCCGACCGAAAGCACGCCGGGCCAGAACGGGGCCGGTCTGCTGTATCAGGGTTACGTGGAAACCTCCAACGTCAACGTGGCGGAAGAGCTGGTGACCATGATCCAGACGCAGCGCGCTTATGAGATCAACAGCAAAGCGATCAGCACCTCCGATCAGATGCTGCAGAAGTTAACCCAGCTGTAATGCCGGGATCGTTGGGCCAGCGCGTCTGGCCCGATTAAGAACATGAAAAAGGTCAGAACTCCGTGGCGAAGCAAGTGATTCTCAAGCCTGGGCATTGGTTAGTAGCCACGCTGCTACTGACCCTTAACGGTTGTGCGCTGGTGCCGCGCACGCCACTGGTACAGGGTGCGACGACGGCTGAGCCGACGCCATCCGCACCGCCGGTGGTGAACGGTTCCATTTTTCAGGGCGTGGCGCCGCTCAACTACGGCTATCAGCCGCTGTTTGAGGATCGTCGTCCACGTAACATTGGTGACACCCTGACCATTACGCTGCAGGAAAACGTCAGCGCCAGCAAAAGCTCTTCAGCCAATGCCAGCCGCGACGGCAGCAACAGTTTTGGCCTGAGCGCCATCCCAACCGGCCTGGCCGGACTGGTGGGTGCCGGCGGCGAAAAAGCCGCGCTCGACGCCAACGGCAAAAACGATTTCGCTGGCAAAGGTGGCGCGACCGCCAACAACACCTTTACCGGCACCATCACCGTCACCGTTAACCAGGTGCTGTCGAACGGCAACCTGCGCGTGGTCGGCGAGAAACAGATTGAAATCAACCAGGGCACCGAATTCATTCGCTTCTCTGGCGTAGTGAACCCGCGCACCATCAGCGCCAGCAACGCGGTGCTGTCAACGCAGGTCGCCGATGCACGTATTGAGTACGTCGGTAACGGTTATATCAATGAGGCGCAGACCATGGGCTGGTTCCAGCGCTTCTTCCTGAACGTCTCGCCGATGTAAGAGGTCATGATGAAAAACACTACACTGCTGCGTTTGGGCCTGGGCCTGTTGCTCGGCATCAGCAGCCTGATGGCGCAGGCCGATCGCATCCGCGATCTCACCAGCGTGCAGGGCGTACGCGATAACCAGCTGATTGGTTACGGTCTGGTGGTTGGCCTTGATGGCACCGGTGACCAGACCACCCAGACGCCGTTCACCACGCAAACGGTGAGTAACATGCTGTCGCAGCTGGGCATCACCGTGCCTGCTGGCACCAACATGCAGCTGAAAAACGTGGCGGCGGTGATGGTCACCGCCAAACTGCCGTCGTTTGCCCGTCAGGGACAGACGGTTGATGTGGTGGTGTCCTCACTGGGTAACGCCAAAAGCTTGCGCGGCGGTACGCTGCTGATGACGCCGCTGAAGGGCGTCGATAACCAGGTTTACGCGCTGGCGCAGGGTAACATCCTGGTCGGCGGGGCGGGCGCCTCGGCCGGTGGCAGCAGCGTACAGGTTAACCAGCTCAACGGCGGCCGCATTACCGGTGGCGCCACCGTGGAGCGCGAGCTGCAGAGCAACTTCGGCAGCCAGAACACCATCAACCTGCAGCTTAACAACGAAGATTTCACTATGGCGCAGCGCATCGCCGATGCCATCAACAGCCGTGGCGTAGGGTCAGCGCTGCCGCTGGACGCCCGTACCGTGCAAATTCGCGTGTCGCCAAACAACAGCTCGCAGGTACGTCTGCTGGCGGAGATCCAGAACATCGACGTGTCGGTACCGCTGGAAGACGCCAAAGTGATCATTAACTCGCGCACCGGTTCAGTGGTGATGAATCGCGAAGTGACGCTCAACACCTGTGCGGTGGCGCAGGGCAACCTGTCGGTCACGGTTAATCAGCAGCAGAACGTCAGCCAGCCGGATACGCCGTTTGCCGGTGGTCAGACGGTTGCCACCACGCAAACGCAGATCGATCTGCGTCAGAGCGGTGGCGCGCTGCAGCGGGTTAACGCCAGTGCCAACCTGAACAACGTAGTGCGGGCGCTGAATGCGCTGGGTGCGACACCGATTGAGCTGATGTCGATTCTGCAATCGATGGAGAGCGCGGGCTGCCTGCGCGCGAAGCTGGAAATTATCTGATGACCGATACGCAATCGCTGATGAACGCGGCGTATGACAGCCGCTCGCTGAACGAACTGAAACGCCAGGCTGCCGTGGATCCGAAAGGCAAAGCGCTGCAGGTGGCGAAGCAGGTCGAAGGGATGTTCGTGCAGATGATGCTGAAGAGCATGCGTGAAGCGCTGCCGCAGGATGGCATGCTGAGCAACGATCAGACGCGGCTTTACACCTCGCTGTACGATCAGCAGATTGCGCAGGAAATCGGCAAGCGCGGGCTGGGTCTGGCCGACACCATTGTCAAACAGATGCAGCCAGCGCAGGCACCGGACGAAAGCGCCGGTACCGTGCCGATGAAACTGGATAACAGCTTCATCTATAGCAGTATGGCGCCCACGCAGCTGGAGCAGATGGTGCGCAAAGCGGTGCCGCGTCTGCCGGTCTCGCCGGCCAGCCTGCCGGGTGACAGCAATGAGTTTATCGCCCAGCTGGCGCAGCCGGCGAAAGTGGCCAGCCAGCAGAGCGGCATTCCTCACCATCTGATTCTGGCGCAGGCGGCACTGGAGTCCGGCTGGGGCCAGCGGCAGATCCTGACGCGCGACGGCAAGCCGAGCTACAACGTGTTCGGGATCAAAGCCAGCGGCGACTGGAAGGGCGAAACCACCGACATCATGACCACGGAATACGAGGGCGGTGAAGCGAAGAAAGTGCGCGCCACCTTCCGCGTTTATGGCTCCTATTTCGAAGCGCTCAGCGACTACGTCCGGTTGATTTCCAGTAATCCACGTTATGCGGCGGTGGCGAACGCACCGAGCGCCGAGCAGGGTGCGCGCGCGCTGCAGGCGGCCGGCTACGCGACTGACCCGAAATATGCGCAGAAACTGGTAGGAATGATCCAGCAATTCAAAAACATGGGCGAAAAAGTGGTTAAGGCTTACAGCCAGGATTTCACCGACCTGTTCTGATTTTTCTGCTCAAGTTTCGCTTAAGCACGCCGATAACCTTCACATGCCGCGGGCGTTGTGGCCCGCGCAATCGCACTGATGACTGCCAGCCCGGTTAACGGGAAAAAGGAACCGAGATGTCCAGCATAATTAACTCCGCGATGAGCGGGCTGAGCGCCGCACAGGCCGCATTAAGCACCACCAGTAACAACATCAGTAATTACACCGTGGCCGGTTATTCGCGCCAGACGATTTTGCTGTCGCAGGCCAACAGCACGCTGCAGGGCAGCAACTATTATGGCAACGGCGTCAACGTGACCGGCGTGCAGCGTGAATACGATGAGTTTATTACCGCCCAGCTGCGCGGTAACAGCGCCAACTACAGCGCAGTCAATTCACAGTACAACCAGATTTCGAATATTGATGATCTGCTGTCGACGTCGACCACCAGCCTGTCTGACTCGATTCAGAGCTTTTTCACTAACGTGCAGAACGTGGTGAGTAACGCAGACGATCCTTCTGCGCGCCAGTCTATGCTGAGCTATGCGCAGGGACTGGTAAACCAGTTCCAGACCACCGCACAGTATCTGACCAGCATGCAAAACAGCGTCAATACGGACATCAAAGCCAGCGTCGAGCAGATCAACACTTACTCCAGCCAGATTGCCGATCTCAACACGCAGATCGCCAAGCTGACCACCGGCGGCGGCTCTGCGCCTAACGACCTGCTCGATCAGCGCGATCAGCTGGTCAATAACCTGAATGGCCTGGTCGGTGTTAACGTGTCGCAGCAGGACGGTAACTATATCGTCTCGATGGGTAACACCACGCTGGTCAACGGCAGCAAAACCACCTCGCTGATCGCCATGCCTTCCAGCAGCGATGCGTCGCGCATTACCGTGGGCTATGTCGATAAGCAGGCCGGTAACGTTGAGATCCCGGAAAAAACGCTGACCACCGGTTCGCTCGGGGGCCTGCTGGCGTTCCGTACCCAGGATCTGGATAACGCGCAGAACCAGCTCGGGCAGCTGGCAGCGGCATTCACCACCAGCTTCAACCAGGTGCACAGCCAGGGCTATGACAGCAAAGGCAACACCGGCATCAACTTCTTCAATATTGGTAGCCCGACAGTGGTGACCAACAGCAAAAACACCTCTGCCGCTACCGTCAGTGCCAGCTGGACCGATACCGGGGCGATGAAAGCCTCTAACTACAGCGTGAGCTATGACGGCAGCAACTGGTCGGTGACGCGTCTTTCGGACAACGTGAAAGTGACGCCGACCATGGGCAGCGACGGTGCCGGCAATACCACCATGAGCTTTGACGGACTGTCATTAACGGTAAATGGAACGGCTAACGCCAAAGACAGCTTCCTGGTCAAACCGGTGCAGGATGTGATTAGCGGCATGTCAGTGGCTATCACCAGTGAATCGCAGATCGCGGCAGCTTCGGCTGCGGGTGGCGCCAGCGATAACCGTAACGCGCAAAAGCTGCTGGACCTGCAGGATGCCAAACTGATTAACGGTAACGCCACGCTGGCGCAGGGTTATGCCAGCCTGGTGAGCACCGTCGGCAACAAAACCAAAAACCTCGAAACCGCCGCTACCACCCAGAAGGGCGTGGTGACGCAGCTGACCGAACGTCAGCAGTCGGTTTCTGGCGTAAACCTCGACGAAGAGTACGCCAACCTGAGCAAATATCAGCAATTTTACATGGCGAACGCGCAGGTACTGCAAACCGCCAATACCATTTTCGATGCTCTGATGAGCATTCGCGGTTAATACGGGAGGCCTGACCGATGAGACTCAGTACCAATATGATTTTCGACCAGCAGGTGCGCGGCGTCACTGACGCGCAATCCTCCTGGCTGAAAGCGGGTGAACAACTGTCAACCGGTCGCCGCGTGACCAATCCGTCTGACGATCCGATCGCCGCTTCGCGCGCTGTGGTGCTGTCGCAGACGCAGGCGCGCGACAGCCAGTTTGCGCTGGCGCGTTCGTTCGCAAATCAGGGACTGTCGGTGGAAGAGAGCACGCTGAGTGATGTCACGACGGCGATTCAGTCGGCGCAATCCACGCTGATCAGCGCCGGTAACGGCTCGCTGAGTGACGATGACCGTGCGTCTTATGCTACCCAGCTGGAGGGCATTCGCTCGCAGCTGCTCAACCTGGCCAACAGCAAAGACGGGAACGGCCGCTACCTGTTTGCCGGCTATGAGTCCGACAAGCCGCCGTTCACCGAAGATGCCAGCGGTAAAATCATCTATAGCGGTGGCAGCGACGCGATCACCCAGAAAGTCGACAGCGAACGCACCATGACGGTGGGCCATACCGGTAATTCAATTTTTGACCAGCTGACCAGCAACGCCAAGCCGGAGCCGGATGGCAGCGCCAGCCAGACTAACCTGTTCGATATGCTGGATGACGCCATTGCGGCGCTGAAAGTGCCGCAGAATGACGCTGACGATGCCACTAAACAGACCTTCAGCGCGGCGATGGACAAGGCCAACCGTGGCTTCAGCAACTCGCTGAACAATGTGCTGGCGGTGCGTTCTGAAATTGGTACCCAGCTGGACGAACTGGATACGCTGGATGCAAAAGGTGACGACCGCAAGGTGACGCTGAAAGATCAGATGAGCACGCTGGTTAACGTCGATTACACCGAAGCCATTTCTACCTACACCATGCAGCAGCAGCTACTGCAGGCGTCGTACACCACCTTCAGCGATATGTCGAAGATGTCGTTGTTCCAGATGAATAAATAAACCTGACTGTTTGAGCGTACTTAAACCGGGTACGCTTAGTTTTTCCCACTGCCTGCGAGGGCCGTGGGATTTTTTTTTGGCTTTTATTCAGAGTGTTCAGTCAGGTGGGAGGGGAGAATGCGGGCAATAAAAAACCCCGGACCAGCCGGGGTTTGGATACGGTAATGTTCTACAGCAGAGACTTACGCGCTTTCCGGACGGGTAGCCGGTGCGGTAGCCTGATGCGTGGCACTGTGACCACCGGCTGAACCGCGTCCTTCAAAGTTGAAGGCCGGACGGACCCAGTCACTGTGGCGCACGGGCTCAGGTTCCCATGCCGGTGCCGGTGCTTTGGTCATCGGCGCCGTAGCGTGATGCTTAAAGCGGGTCTCAGCATGGCTGACCCCGGTATCACGGGCGGCAACCGGTGCGTGCGGTTCGGTGACCGGCGCGACTGGTGCTTCGGCCGCTACCGGCGCGGACAGCACTTCTTCTACCTGCGCTTCAACCGCGGGTGACACCTCGATCGGAGCCTGTTCCGCTGCGCTAACCGCTTCGGTAACCACTTCGGTAACCACTGGCGGCGTCTCTTCGGCAGGCGTAACAGCCGGTTGCGCTTCTGCTGCGGTTTCCTGTGCAACTGCTTCATCGGCTGCGGAAATCACTGCTGGCTGGTGATCAACCGGTGCCGCCACTGGCGTCAGGTCATCAGTATTCACCACCGGCACCTCAGTGTGCGCCTGCGGTTCAGCCTGATGCACCACTTCTGGCGCTGGCGTTTCGGGCTGTGCCACGGCAGCGGCTTCGACAGCCACAGGCAGTTCTTCCGCCGGCGCGGCATCCTGATAGCCATAGTCTGGCATTTCGTTCAGCGCCTGGTTAGAAGTGAAGTGCTCGTGAGTCTGCGTGACCGGATAGGTGATCCACACTTTGCCTGACGCCATCTCTGGTGAGGCAGCTGCTGTTTCCAGCGGCATCGCAGACTGCGTAGGGTAACGCTCGTCACGATAGCGACGACGACGCTGACCGCTGACGCGCAGATGACGCGGTGAGCGACGTGAACGGCGCGGCATGTTGGCCCCGTCACGGTTCTCGCTGTCATCCTGCTCATCCTGAGCGGTTTCGGCTTGCTCTTTCAGCTGGGCGCGCTGGCTGTTTTCCTGCACCGCTTCAGTAACGGCAGCGGCAGGCAGCTCAGCAGGCATCGCGTCAGCGTTGTCACCTACGCGCACGCGCTGACTGAGCTGGCGTTGTTTGCGACGCGGCATAACCTGAACGCGTTCGTCTTCCTGCGCAACGCTGTCATCAACGCTATCTACAACAGGCACCTGCTCAGCAACTTGTGGTTCCTGCTGCGCACGCTTCTCTTCCTGACGACGACGCTGGCGCTCAGCACGCTGTTCGCGACGCTGTTGCTGCTGCTCATCACGCTGCTGCAGTTGCTCTTCAGTCAGCGCCGGACGCTCACCGCGCGCGTCATTCTGACGCTTGTTACGGCGGTTATCCTGATCGCGTGGCTCGCGGGCTTCTCGAGGCTCACGGGGTTCACGCGGCTCGCGCGCTTCACGTGGCTCACGGCCTTCACGGCTCTGCGCATGCTCACCGTTGCGCGGCGTGCGCTCGCGGCGATTGTTGTTGCGGCGATTGTTACGACGCTCACCACGCTGCTGCGTATTCTCACCGTCAGCCGTTTTCGCTTCGGTCTTCTCTTCAGCAGGGGCTGCGGCGGGCGCATCACCGGCAAACAGTTTTTTCAGGCCACCCAGCAGGCGCGCAACAAAACCGGTGCTGACCGTCGCGGGTGCTGCGACCGCCGGTTTGGCTTTGACGTCAACCGCTGCCGGCTGGCTCTCTTCGCTCACTTCAACCGGAGCCGGTGGTGCATCCGGCATCACGAAGGCGGCCAGTGCAGGCTGCTCCGGACGACGACGCTCAGCGTGCTCTTCTTCCGAAGGCAGCGCCATCTCAGCTTCATGCAGTTTCGGCAGGTGATAGGAGAGGGTTTGCGTCTCTTCACCTTTGCGCACGCGCAGCACCGAGTAGTGCGGCGTTTCCATCTGATCGTTTGGCACGATGATGGCACGCACGCCGCCCTGACGTTTCTCAATCGCACTGACCGCTTCACGTTTTTCGTTCAGCAGGTAAGAGGCCACCTGAACCGGCACAATGGCGTGCACTTCTTTGGTGTTGTCTTTCAGCGCTTCTTCTTCAATCAGACGCAGGATCGACAGCGACAGCGATTCGTTATCACGAATGGTGCCGGTACCGCTACAGCGCGGGCAGACGTGATGGCTGGACTCACCCAGTGACGGGCTGAGGCGCTGACGCGACATCTCCAGCAGACCAAATCGTGAAATGTGGCTGATCTGGATACGCGCCCGGTCCTGACGTACCGCTTCACGCAGACGGTTTTCCACGGCGCGCTGATGGCGCACAGGCGTCATATCGATGAAGTCGATAACAATCAGACCACCGAGGTCGCGCAGACGCAGCTGACGGGCAATCTCGTCGGCGGCTTCCAGGTTGGTGTTGAAGGCGGTCTCTTCGATATCGCCACCGCGTGTCGCGCGGGCGGAGTTGATATCGATGGCAGTCAGCGCTTCGGTGCTGTCGATAACGATAGAACCGCCGGACGGCAGACGCACTTCGCGCTGGAACGCCGATTCAATCTGCGATTCGATCTGGTAGTGGCTGAACAGCGGAATTTCACCGGTGTACAGTTTGATTTTGCTGCTGAAGTCCGGACGACCGAGCGCGGCGATGTGCTGACGCGCCAGCTCCAGCACTTTCGGGTTATCGATAAGGATTTCACCGATATCCTGACGCAGGTAGTCGCGGAAGGCGCGCACAATCACGTTACTTTCCTGATGAATCAGGAACGGTGCCGGGCGGCTGTCTGCGGCTTTTTTGATGGCTTCCCAGTGCTTCAGACGGAAGCTGAGGTCCCACTGCAGCGATTCGGCAGATTTGCCAACGCCAGCGGTACGCACGATCAGGCCCATGCCGTCCGGCAGCTCCAGCGCTGACAGCGCCTCTTTCAGCTCGGTACGGTCGTCACCTTCGATACGGCGGGAAATGCCGCCGGCGCGCGGGTTGTTGGGCATCAGCACCAGATAGCTACCGGCCAGCGAAATAAAGGTGGTCAGTGCTGCCCCTTTATTACCGCGCTCCTCTTTATCGATTTGTACGATCACTTCCTGGCCTTCACGCAGCACATCTTTGATGTTCGGACGGCCATGCGCGTTGTAATTAGCAGGGAAGTATTCGCGGGAAATTTCTTTCAGAGGGAGGAAACCGTGACGCTCGGCACCGTAATCAACAAACGCAGCTTCGAGGCTGGGTTCAATACGGGTGATTTTACCTTTGTAGATGTTGGCTTTTTTCTGCTCGTGTCCGGGGCTTTCGATATCCAGATCGTACAGACGTTGTCCGTCAACAAGGGCAACGCGCAACTCCTCCTGCTGAGTTGCGTTGATTAACATTCTTTTCATCGTGACTTACTCGTTATTCTCACATGAGTGATAAAGCTGCGGGCATCGTTACCCTGGACGAGAATCAACCGATGGCCCCGTGTCTGCATGCACTGACGTCAACCTCACGGTTGTCGGCGGCTAAAGGGGCGCAAATCTTGTCGGTGGCCTGTTTTTCATAAGGAAAACCAGCGCCTGAAGGTGGAAGTGCTACAGAGTATTCAAAAATCCACACATCCCAGTCTGTCGTCCAGGCCGCAACCCGCAGCCCGCTAAGTGCCTGATTAAACATCACGTCTTACGCCATTGCTGCGTGTCCGTTTCATCCGGCAAAATACCTTAATTTCGCTCTTTTTCCTGCCTGACTCTTTCCAGGACAGAAACCTCTGCATTATTCCATTGCTTAGCAACTTATAGCAAGGCGACTTTTACCGAGCTGTGAAGTTTGTTCATCCTTAACCTGTTCATTTGCAGGAGTAATCATCGCATCGTTGAAAAAGCCAGCATTCTGGCCGCGTAACGCGGCGATAAAGTCAGAGTTAAGCACAGAAAAAGGGGTGGCGCTATCCGGGGACACTATTTAGAATCGCCGCCATGAAAACAGAGAATCCCGGCGTACAGTTTGTCGCCATCACGGCTGAAAATGCCGGTCAACGCATTGATAACTTTTTGCGCACCCAGCTGAAAGGAGTGCCGAAAAGCATGATTTACCGCATTCTGCGTAAAGGCGAGGTGCGGGTGAATAAGAAGCGCGTAAAACCTGAATATAAGCTGGAAGACGGCGACGAAGTGCGCGTGCCGCCGGTGCGCGTGGCCGAGCGTGAAGAGCAGGCAGTGTCGCCCAAACTGGATAAAGTGGCGGCGCTGGAGTCGTGCATTCTGTATGAAGACGATTATCTGCTGGTGCTGAACAAACCGTCCGGCACCGCGGTGCACGGCGGCAGCGGGCTGAGCTTCGGCGTGATTGAAGGGCTGCGCGCGCTGCGCCCGGAGGCGCGTTTCCTGGAACTGGTGCACCGTCTCGATCGTGACACGTCCGGCATTTTGCTGGTGGCGAAGAAGCGCTCGGCGCTGCGTTCACTGCACGAGCAGCTGCGTGAGAAGGGCATGCAGAAGGATTATCTGGCGCTGGTGCGCGGCGACTGGCCATCGCACCTGAAAGTGGTGCAGGCGCCGCTGCTGAAAAACATTCTGCAAAGCGGCGAGCGCGTGGTGCGGGTCAGCGCCGAGGGCAAGCCGTCAGAAACGCGCTTCAAAGTTGAAGAACGTTTTGGCCTGGCGACATTAGTTAAAGCCAGTCCGGTGACCGGACGTACGCATCAGATTCGCGTGCATACCCTGCATGGCGGGCACCCGATTGCCTTTGACGATCGCTATGGCGATCGCGAATTCGATCGCCAGCTGGCACCAACCGGTCTGGCGCGGCTGTTCCTGCATGCTGCCGCACTGACGTTTACCCATCCCAACACCGGCGAAAGCCTGCGTATGGAAGCGCCGCTGGATAAGGCACTGAAGCACTGCCTGTCCCAGCTGCGCCAGCAGAAAAAAGCCTGACAGCGTGGCATCAGCTCAGCGGGTTGATGCCCGCCTGCCTTAGCAGGCCATTCAGCGCGATCAGCGGTAAGCCAATCAGGCTATTGGGATCGCGCCCCTCCAGCCGTTCGAACAGACAAATCCCCAGTCCCTCACTTTTGAAACTGCCGGCGCACTGCAGCGGCTGCTCCAGCTCGACGTAGCGCGCAATCTCTGCCGCGCTCAGTTGCCGAAAATGCACGGTAAAGGGTTCACACAGCACATGCTGCTGCGCGCTGGCAGGGTGAATCAGTGCCAGACCGGTATAAAAGGTGATGGCTTTACCGCTCGCCAGCGCCAGCTGCTGGCAGGCGTTCTCTGCGGTATGCGGCTTGCCGGCGATGTGGCCATCCAGTACACAGACCTGATCGGACCCAATGATCCAGTGGGCAGGATAGCGCGCGGCCAGCGCCTGCGCTTTGGCGATGGCCAGACGCTGCACCAGCTGCGGCGCGGCTTCTCCCGGCAGCGGCGTTTCATCGCTTTCAGGGGCGGCAGTGATAAACGGCAGGCCGAGCTTGCGCAGCAGCGCCTGACGGAACGGAGAGGTTGAGGCTAAAACCAGCGGTGTCATCATTTTTTTGCAGAAGTGATAGCGTAAAGATGACAGGCATTTTAAACTATGCGCCGCACTGGATGCGACTAACGGGTGAAAGATGCTGTAAACCGGCCTTTTTCTTTGACTCTATGACGTTACAAAGTTAATATGCGCGCCCTATGCAAAAGGTAAAATTACCCCTGACGCTCGATCCGGTCCGCGCCGCGCAAAAACGCCTGGATTATCACGGTGTTTACGCACCTGAATTGGTGGCGCGCCTGGCCGAAACGGTCGTGAGTGTGGACAGTGATGTGGAATGTGCCATGTCGTTTGCGGTTGACAACCAGCGCCTCGCGGTTCTGCAAGGAACAGCCGATGTGCAGGTAACGTTGTTATGTCAACGCTGCAACCAACCGTTCCCGCATGCTGTGCACGTAAGCTATTGCTTCAGTCCTGTCTCTTCTGATGAGCAGGCCGAGGCACTGCCGGAAGCCTACGAGCCGGTCGATGTCAACGATTTCGGTGAAATCGACCTGCTGGCGGTGATCGAAGATGAACTCATCCTCGCGCTGCCGGTCGTTCCGGTGCATGATTCTGAACACTGTGAAGTGTCCGACGCGGACATGGTCTTTGGCCAGCTGCCTGAAGAGGTGGAAAAACCAAACCCATTTGCCGTATTAGCCAGTTTAAAGCGTAAGTAATAGGAGTAAGGTCCATGGCCGTACAACAGAATAAACCAACCCGTTCTAAGCGTGGTATGCGTCGTTCGCACGATGCGCTGACCACTACCACTCTGTCAGTAGATAAAGTTTCTGGTGAAACTCATCTGCGTCACCATATCACTGCGGATGGTTACTACCGCGGTCGCAAGGTTATCACCAAGTAATTCTTTGCGGTTACGCAAGGCGATACCTTGACACGTTTGACCCTGGCAGTTGATGCCATGGGCGGGGACTTCGGTCCCTGCGTGACAGTGCCTGCAGCCTTGCAGGCACTGGCCTCTCATTCGCAGCTGGTTCTTCTTCTGGTCGGCGATCCCGACATCATCTCGTCATTTCTTGCCAAAGCGGATTCCTCGTTACTGGGGCGTGTGCAGGTAATCCCTGCCGAATCGGTTATTGCAAGTGATGCCAAACCCTCGCAGGCGATTCGTAACAGCCGCGGCAGCTCCATGCGCGTGGCGTTAGAGCTGGTGAAAGAGGGGAAAGCGCAGGCGTGCGTCAGTGCCGGCAATACCGGTGCGCTGATGGGCCTGGCAAAATTATTACTGAAGCCGCTGGATGGCATTGAGCGTCCGGCGTTGATGACCGTGCTGCCACATCAGCAGCACGGCAAGACGGTGGTGCTGGATCTGGGCGCTAACGTCGATTCCGACAGTGAAATGCTGGTGCAGTTTGCAGTGATGGGTGCGGTGATGGCGGAAGAAGTGCTGGAAATCAGCCAGCCGCGCGTCGCGCTGCTCAACATCGGTCAGGAAGAGACGAAGGGGCTGGAGACGATTCGCGCCGCATCGGCGGTGCTGCGGGCCTCGCCGCAGATCAACTATATTGGTTACCTTGAGGGGAACGATCTCCTCACCGGCAAGACGGATGTGCTGGTCTGTGATGGCTTCGTGGGTAATGTCACGTTGAAGACCATGGAAGGCGTGGTAAGAATGTTTCTTTCTCTGCTCAAATCGTCAGGTGAAGGAAAAAAACGGGCCTGGTGGCTGAAATGGCTGGGACGCTGGATCCAAAAGCGTCTGGCTAAACTTTTCGGTCATCTCAACCCCGACCAGTACAATGGCGCTTGTCTGTTAGGATTGCGCGGGACAGTGATCAAGAGCCACGGCGCGGCGAATCAACGCGCGTTTGCCGTGGCGATAGAACAGGCAGAGCAGGCGGTGCGCAAGCAAGTTCCCGAGAGAATTGCCGCGCGCCTTGACGCTGTATTAGCCAGGAGTGACAAAGCGTAGATGTTTACCAAAATTATCGGTACGGGCAGCTATTTGCCTGAGCAGGTTCGCAGCAATGCGGACCTGGAAAAAATGGTGGAGACTTCGGACGAGTGGATTGTCACCCGGACCGGTATTCGTGAACGTCGCATTGCGGCACCGGATGAAACGGTGGCCAGCATGGGCTTCACCGCTGCCCAGCGTGCGCTGGAGATGGCGGGCGTGGCAGCCAGCGACGTTGGCCTGATCATCGTGGCAACTACTTCTTCCAGCCACGCCTTCCCGAGCTCAGCGTGCATGATTCAGCAGATGCTGGAAATCAACGACTGCGCCGCCTTCGATCTCGCGGCCGCCTGTGCCGGCTTTACCTATGCACTGAGCGTGGCCGATCAATACATCAAAAACGGTGCGGTGAAGCACGCGCTGGTGATTGGCGCGGATGTGCTGGCTCGCACCCTCGATCCTGACGATCGCGGTACCATCATCCTGTTTGGTGATGGCGCGGGTGCCGTGGTGCTCGGCGCAAGTGAAGAAGCGGGCATTCTCTCCACGCATCTGCATGCCGATGGCCGCTACGGTAAGCTGCTGACGCTGCCGTACCAGGATCGCGCGCATCAGGATGAGCCTGCTTACCTTACCATGGCCGGCAACGAAGTATTTAAAGTCGCGGTCACTGAGCTGGCGCATATCGTCGATGAAACGCTGCAGGCGAATAATCTCGATCGTGAACAGCTTGACTGGCTGGTGCCGCATCAGGCGAACCTGCGCATCATCAGCGCCACCGCCAAAAAGCTCGGCATGGGCATGGATAAAGTGGTGGTGACGCTGGATCGACACGGCAACACCTCGGCAGCGTCGGTGCCAAGCGCGCTGGACGAAGCGGTACGTGATGGCCGCATCAAGCCCGGACACCTGATTTTGCTCGAGGCCTTTGGTGGCGGTTTCACCTGGGGCTCGGCGCTGGTTCGCTTTTGATTGACAGGAACGCAAGATGACGCAAATTGCTTTTGTTTTCCCGGGACAGGGATCGCAGACCGTCGGCATGCTGGCCGATCTGGCAGCGGAAAATCCACAGGTTGAAGCCACTTTCCGTGAAGCTTCTGACGCGCTGGGTTACGATTTATGGCAGCTGGTCCAGCAGGGCCCGGCTGAAGAGCTGAATAAAACCTGGCAGACCCAGCCGGCGCTGCTGGCAGCCTCGGTCGCGATTTATCGCGTCTGGCAGAGCAAAAATGGCGCGCAGCCCGCGCTGATGGCCGGACACAGCCTCGGTGAATACTCTGCGCTGGTGTGTGCGGGCGTGCTGAATTTTGCTGACGCCATCAAGCTGGTTGAACTGCGCGGTAAACTGATGCAGGAAGCGGTGCCGGAAGGTACGGGCGCCATGCAGGCGATTATCGGTCTCGACGACGCGGCAATTCGCAAAGCTTGTGAAGAGAGCGCGCAGGGCCAGGTAGTTTCGCCGGTCAACTTCAACTCGCCGGGTCAGGTGGTTATCGCCGGCAATAAAGAAGCGGTTGAACGTGCCGGTGCCGCCTGTAAAGCGGCCGGCGCCAAGCGCGCGCTGCCGCTGCCGGTCAGCGTGCCGTCACACTGCGCGCTGATGAAACCTGCGGCGGATAAGCTGGCGGTGGCGCTGGAAAGCGTGACCTTCAATGTACCGTCGGTACCGGTGGTCAATAACGTTGACGTTAAGTGCGAAAGCGACGCCGCGGCGATTCGCAGCGCGCTGGTGCGTCAGCTGTACAGCCCGGTGCGCTGGACTGAGGCGGTTGAGTTTATTGCTGCACAGGGCGTGACTGAACTGCTGGAAATCGGTCCGGGTAAAGTGCTGACCGGCCTGACCAAACGAATTGTGGACAGCCTGACGGCTGCAGCGGTGAACGATCCGTCGTCACTGGCTGCGGCGCTTGGCCAGGAATAAGAGGAAAATCATGAGCTTTGAAGGTAAAGTAGCGCTGGTGACCGGCGCCAGCCGCGGTATCGGACGTGCCATCGCGGAAACGCTGGCGGCACGCGGTGCAAAAGTGGTGGGTACTGCCACCAGCGAAAGCGGCGCGGAAGCCATCAGTGCTTACCTCGGCGACAAGGGCAAAGGTCTGCTGCTGAACGTGACCGATGCGGCCTCTATTGAGAGCGTGCTCGAGAAAGTTCGCGCCGAATTTGGCGAAGTTGACATTTTGGTCAATAATGCAGGCATTACGCGTGACAATCTGCTGATGCGCATGAAAGACGATGAGTGGGCGGATATCCTCGATACCAACCTGACATCGGTGTTCCGCCTGTCGAAGGCGGTCATGCGTGCCATGATGAAAAAGCGCGTGGGCCGTATCATTACCATCGGTTCGGTAGTTGGAACCATGGGTAACGCGGGTCAGGCAAACTATGCGGCAGCAAAAGCAGGTTTGATTGGCTTTAGCAAATCACTGGCGCGAGAAGTTGCGTCACGTGGCATTACCGTAAACGTCGTGGCTCCGGGCTTCATTGAGACGGACATGACGCGTGCACTGAACGAAGATCAGCGCTCGGGCATTCTGGCAGAAGTGCCGGCAGGTCGTTTAGGCGACCCGCAGGAGATTGCCAATGCTGTTGCATTCTTAGCCTCTGACGAAGCCGCCTACATCACGGGTGAGACGCTGCACGTCAATGGCGGCATGTACATGGTCTGATAATCACGAAATCATTTGCATTATCTGCGGTAAACACCGCAGAATAACGCAAAATCGTGGTTCGACCAGCCGGGATTTTGTTGCATCTTTTTCAACATTTTATACACTACGAAAACCATCGCGAAAGCGAGTTTTGATAGGAAATTAAATAGTATGAGCGATATCGAACAACGCGTTAAGAAAATCGTAGCTGAGCAGCTGGGCGTTAAAGAAGACGAAGTGGTTAACGGCGCTTCTTTCGTTGAAGACCTGGGTGCAGATTCTCTTGACACCGTTGAGCTGGTAATGGCTCTGGAAGAAGAGTTTGATACTGAAATTCCAGACGAAGAAGCTGAGAAAATCACTACCGTTCAGGCAGCGATCGACTATATCAATAACCATAAAGGTTAATGAATATCTTCAGGCGGTCATTCGACCGCCTGAGTTTTATGTTTGCCCCACATAGCGTCATTATTTCCCTCCCTGGAGGACGAACGTGTCTAAGCGTCGTGTAGTTGTGACCGGTCTTGGCATGTTGTCTCCTGTCGGCAATACCGTAGAGTCTACCTGGCGTGCTCTCCTTGCCGGTCAGAGCGGCATTAACCTGATCGACCATTTTGATACCAGTGCCTACGCAACGCGTTTTGCGGGTCTGGTGAAAGATTTTAACTGCGATGAATACATCTCGCGCAAAGATCAACGCAAGATGGATGACTTCATCCAGTACGGCATTGTGGCCGGTATTCAGGCTATGGCGGACTCCGGTCTGGTCGTAACCGACGAGAATGCCGGACGCATCGGTGCGGCTATCGGTTCCGGCATCGGCGGTCTGGGTTTGATCGAAGATAACCATACCTCGCTGGTCAATGGCGGTCCGCGCAAAATCAGCCCATTCTTTGTGCCTTCAACCATCGTTAACATGGTCGCTGGCCACCTGACCATTATGTACGGCCTGAAAGGCCCGAGCATCTCGATTGCGACCGCCTGTACGTCTGGCGTGCACAATATTGGTCATGCGGCGCGCATCATCGCGTATAACGACGCGGATGTGATGCTGGCCGGCGGTGCTGAGAAAGCCAGTACGCCACTGGGCGTGGGCGGTTTCGGCGCGGCGCGTGCGCTCTCTACCCGTAACGACAATCCACAGGCGGCGAGCCGTCCGTGGGATAAAGATCGTGACGGTTTCGTGCTGGGCGACGGTGCCGGTATCGTGGTGCTGGAAGAGTACGAACACGCGAAAAAACGCGGTGCGAAGATTTATGCGGAAATTGTTGGTTTCGGCATGAGCAGCGACGCTTACCACATGACATCACCACCGGAAGACGGTTCAGGTGCAGCCGCAGCGATGGTCAACGCGCTGCGTGACGCGCAGCTGGATCCGGCGCAGATTGGCTATGTTAACGCGCACGGCACCTCAACGCCGGCCGGTGACAAAGCCGAAGCGCAGGCGGTGAAGTCGGTATTTGGTGCGTCAGCGCACAGCGTGATGGTCAGCTCGACCAAGTCGATGACCGGTCACCTGCTGGGTGCGGCGGGCGCGGTAGAAGCGATTTACTCGATTCTTGCGCTGCGCGACCAGGCGGTTCCGCCCACCATCAACCTCGACAATCCTGACGAAGGTTGCGATCTGGACTTTGTGCCGCACACGGCGCGCCAGGTCAGCGGACTGGAGTACACGCTGTGTAACTCCTTTGGATTCGGCGGCACCAACGGCTCGCTGATCTTCCGCAAGGTATAAGCGCTATCCAGCCGAACAGAGGCCCGCAATGCGGGCCTTTTTTATATTTTGTCACGCAGTGGCGTGGAATGTTACGCGCCACAGTGCTATTCAACGCTGACGCCAGCGGCAGAGGAGAAGCGCATGTGGATTAACGGAGTGGCACAGGACACCCTTTCTGCCCGCGACCGCGCGGTGCAGTTTGGTGACGGCTGTTTCACCACGGCGGCAGTCAGAGAGGGCCGTATCCAGCTGCTGGAGGCGCATCTGCAGCGTCTGCAGGACGGCTGCCAGCGTTTGCTGATGGCCGCGCCGGATCGCGCCTTACTGGCGGAAGAGATGCGCCGCGCGGCGGCGGGCCAGCGCGAAGCGGTGCTCAAAGTGATCCTGACGCCCGGCGCGGGCGGACGCGGCTACAGTCGCGCCGGCTGCACGCAACCCACGCGTATCATCGCGCTCGCACCCTGGCCACAGCACTACGCCACGCTGCAGCAGCAGGGCGCGCGGCTGGTGACCAGCCCGGTGCGGCTGGCGCAGAACCCGCTGCTGGCCGGCATCAAACATCTTAACCGGCTGGAGCAGGTGCTGATTCGCCAGCAGCTGGACGCGTGCGACGCTGACGAAGCGCTGGTGCTTGACACCGCCGGGACGGTAGTGGAATGCTGTGCGGCCAATTTATTCTGGCGCAGCGGTGAGGCCATTTTCACGCCGCGCCTCGCGCAGGCCGGCGTTGATGGCATCATGCGTCGTTATCTGCTGGCGCGGCTGGCCCAGGCCGGTCACGACTGCCAGCAGGTGGAGGCCAGCCGATCGGCGGTGTTAAGCGCCGATGAAGTGGTGATCTGTAACGCGCTGATGCCAGTATTACCCGTGCGGCAAATTGACGACGTCACCTTTTCCGCACGCACGCTGTACCAGCAACTGCTCGCCAGTTGCCAGACGATGGAAGCATCATGACCCGAATGAAAAAAATAGTTGCCGGCGCCGTAGTCATCGCTGGCCTGGCTGCCGCATTGAGCTACTGGCAGATTAAACGCTTTGCCGCGACGCCATTAACCATTCACCAGGAAACCCTGTATACCCTGCCGGCCGGCAGCGGTCGCGTGGTGCTGGAAGCGCAGCTGGAGAGCCAGCACATCATTCCGCAAAGCATCTGGTTTGGCCCGTTGCTGAAGCTGGAGCCCGATCTGGCTAACTTCAAAGCCGGGACGTATCGCCTTGAGACCGGCATGACGGTGCGCCAGCTACTGCAATTGCTGGCCAGCGGCAAAGAGGCGCAATTTCCGCTGCGCTTTGTCGAGGGTTCCCGGCTGAAAGAGTGGCTGGCTGAGCTGCGTAAAGCGCCATACCTTAAACACACGCTGCCGGATGATGAATTTGCCAGCGTTGCGGCCGCGCTTAAGCTTGATGTCAGCCAGCTGGAAGGCGGTTTCTATCCGGATACCTATCTGTATACTGCCAACACCAGCGATGTGGCACTGCTGGAGCGGGCGCACGTGCGCATGAACAAGCTGGTGGATGAGATCTGGCAGGGGCGGATGGCCAGTCTGCCGTATAAAACGCCGCAGCAGATGGTCACCATGGCGTCGATTATAGAAAAAGAGACCGGCGTCAGCGAAGAGCGCGCGCGCGTTGCCTCGGTATTCATCAATCGCCTGCGCACCGGTATGAAACTGCAGACCGATCCCACGGTGATCTACGGAATGGGCGGCAGCTATACCGGTACGCTGACGCGCAAGGATCTTGAGACCCCGACCGCGTACAATACCTATACCATCAGCGGCCTGCCGCCGGGACCGATTGCCATGCCGGGGCGCGCCTCGCTGGAAGCGGCGGCCCATCCGGAGAAGACCAATTACCTCTATTTCGTCGCGGATGGCAAAGGCGGTCACACCTTTACCACCAATCTGGCCAGTCATAATAAAGCCGTGCAGGTTTACCGGCTGGCGATGAAGGAAAAAAATGAAAAGTAAGTTTATCGTCATCGAAGGGCTGGAAGGCGCGGGCAAAACCACCGCGCGTGAGGCGGTGGTTGCGGTCCTGCATGAGCAGGGCATTGAAGACGTGGTCTTTACCCGTGAGCCGGGCGGCACGCCCTTGGCCGAACAGCTGCGCGTGCTGGTGAAGCAGGGCATTGATGGCGAACAGGTGAGTGATAAAGCCGAGCTGCTGATGCTGTATGCCGCGCGGGTGCAGCTGGTAGAAAACGTCATCAAACCGGCGCTGGCACGCGGTGCCTGGGTAGTGGGCGATCGTCACGATCTTTCGTCGCAGGCGTATCAGGGCGGCGGTCGCGGACTCGACACTCAGCTGATGACCACGCTGCGCGATGCGGTGCTGGGCGATTTTCGTCCCGACCTGACGCTCTATCTCGACGTCACGCCGGAGATTGGCCTGCAGCGTGCCCGGGCGCGCGGCGAACTGGATCGCATTGAGCAGGAGTCGCTGAACTTTTTTACCCGCACGCGCGAACGCTACCAGGCGCTGGCCGCTGCCGATCCAACCATCAAAAGCATCGATGCGATGCAGCCGATTGAGAATGTGACAGCGTCACTTAAAGCCGTGCTGCGTCAGTGGCTGGCAGGTCAGGCGGCATGAACTGGTATCCGTGGCTGAACCAGCCGTACCGACAGATCATTGCCCGCCATCAGAGTGGACAGGCACATCATGCGCTGCTGATTCAGGCCATCGACGGCATGGGCGACGATGCGCTGGTGTGGGGCGTCAGCCGCTGGCTGATGTGTCAGCAGCCGCAGGGACTGAAAAGCTGCGGCCAGTGTCACGGCTGCCAGCTGATGCAGGCGCACACCCATCCGGACTGGTATCGGCTGGAAGCGGAAAAGGGAAAAGCCTCGCTCGGCATTGATGCGGTTCGCGACGTCAGTGAGAAGCTGTACCATTTTGCCCAGCAGGGTGGCGCGAAAATTGTCTGGCTGCCGGATGCGACGCAACTGACCGAAGCCGCCGCCAACGCGCTACTGAAAACGCTGGAAGAGCCGCCCGCTAACTGCTGGTTTTTCCTCAGCGTGCGCGAGCCGTCGCGACTGCTGGCCACGCTGCGCAGCCGCTGTATGACGTGGCATCTGTCGCCGCCGGAAGAGACGCACAGCCTGCAATGGCTGCAGAAACAGCAGCCGCAGCCGGAAGCGATTCTGCGCGCGGCGCTGCGTCTGAGCAACGGTGCACCTGCTGCGGCGCTGGCCTTGTTACAGCCGGACCGCTGGCAGGCACGGCAAACGCTGTGCGACAGCCTGAACAGCGCACTGAGCGGCGATATTCTGCAGCTGTTGCCGGCGCTCAACAGCGACGATGTGGCGGTTCGCCTCGGCTGGCTGCTTTCGCTGCTGGTGGATGCGATGAAAGTGCAGCAGGGCGCCAGCAACTGGCTGAGTAATGGCGATCGCCCGGACGTGGTGACGCAGCTGGCGCAGCAGTTCAGCAGCAGCGCGCTGAATGCCAGCGTGCAGCAGTGGCTGCAGTGTCGCGAGCAGCTGCTGCACGTAGCGGCGCTTAATCGTGAACTGATTCTGACCGACTGTCTGCTTGCCTGGGGACGTTTGCTGTCTCCCGCGACGGTCGGCTAAGAGTAAAAGAGAGATCTATGTTTATTGTTGATTCGCACTGCCATCTTGATGGCCTTGATTATGAAACCCAGCACCGCGATCTGGATGACGTGATTGCCAAAGCGGCGGCGCGGGATGTGAAATTCATGCTGGCGATTGCCACCACGCTGCCGGATTACTACAAAATCAAACAGCTGGTCGGCGATCGCGACAACATCGCGCTGGCCTGCGGCGTGCATCCGCTCAATCAGGAAACGCCGTATGACGTGGAAGAGTTTCGCCGTCTGGCGGCGGAAGAGCAGGTGATTGCACTGGGCGAAACCGGGCTGGATTATTTTTACCAGCAGGAGACCAAAGCGCAGCAGCAGGCCTCGTTCCGTGAGCACATCCGCACCGGCATTGCGCTGAATAAGCCGATTATTGTGCACACCCGCGATGCGCGCGAAGACACGCTGGCCATTCTGCGTGAAGAGCAGGTAGAGCGGTGCGGCGGCGTGCTGCACTGTTTCACGGAAGACAAAGAGACGGCGGCGCAGCTGCTGGATCTTGGGTTCTACATCTCCTTCTCCGGCATTGTGACCTTTCGCAACGCTGAACAGATCCGCGAAGCAGCGCGCTATGTACCGCTGGATCGCATTCTGGTTGAAACCGATTCACCCTATCTGGCACCAGTACCGCATCGCGGCAAAGAAAACCAGCCGGCCTTCACCCGCGACGTAGCTGAGTATATGGCCGTGGTGAAGGGCGTCGATCTTGCTACCCTGGCGGCCGCCACCACGGAAAACTTCTCCCGCCTGTTTAAGGTGCCGATGAGCCGACTCGGCGGCTAACGCGCTTTATTTCAAACTCTGTAATTAATCTGAAATCACTCATCTGCGCTGCGTGTTTCGCGGCGCAGGCAGTGATTTATTGCTGTTTATAGCAGCAAGTCAGTAAGAAATGACTGAAATTTCAGCACTGTGTTTGGTGAAACGTGATAGCCGTCAAAGTAACGTGTCGTCATTTATTTTACCCTTCGTAATAAATCAAAAGACGCTCAGCGTCACCCCGGCTAAGGATCCTCCCCCTTTGCCATGCGCACTGCGCTAAAAAATGCACTCATACTCAGGAGCTTCTATGTTCAAGAACGCATTTGCGAACCTGCAAAAGGTAGGTAAATCGCTGATGTTGCCGGTATCGGTTCTGCCGATTGCCGGTATTTTGTTAGGTGTTGGTTCTGCTAACTTCAGCTGGCTGCCGGAAGTGGTTTCCCACGTGATGGCCGAAGCGGGTGGATCGGTGTTTGCTAACATGCCGCTGATCTTTGCGATCGGTGTGGCACTGGGCTTTACCAATAACGACGGCGTGTCGGCGCTGGCCGCCGTGGTCGCCTACGGCATTATGGTGAAAACCCTGGCTGTGGTCGCGCCGCTGGTTCTGCATCTGCCGGCAGCCGAGATTGAAGCCAAACACCTCGCCGATACCGGGGTGCTGGGCGGCATTATTGCCGGTTCGATTGCAGCCTATATGTTCAACCGCTTCTACCGTATCAAGCTGCCGGAATACCTCGGCTTCTTTGCCGGTAAGCGCTTTGTGCCGATCATTTCCGGTCTGACCGCGATTTTCACCGGTGTGGTGCTGTCCTTCATCTGGCCACCTATTGGTACCGCTATTCAGGACTTTTCGCAGTGGGCGGCCTATCAGAACCCGGTGGTGGCGTTCGGTATTTACGGTGTAGTTGAGCGTGCGCTGGTGCCGTTTGGTCTGCATCACATCTGGAACGTTCCTTTCCAGATGCAGATTGGTGAATTCACCAACGCGGCTGGTCAGGTCTTCCACGGTGACATTCCGCGCTACATGGCGGGTGACCCGACTGCCGGTAAACTGTCTGGCGGCTTCCTGTTCAAGATGTACGGTCTGCCGGCTGCGGCTATCGCCATCTGGCATTCTGCTAAACCTGAAAACCGCGCCAAAGTGGGCGGTATCATGATCTCCGCTGCGCTGACCTCGTTCCTGACCGGTATCACCGAGCCGATCGAGTTCTCGTTCATGTTCGTGGCACCGATCCTGTATGTGATCCATGCCATCCTGGCGGGCCTGGCGTTCCCAATCTGTATTCTGCTGGGCATGCGAGATGGCACCAGCTTCTCACACGGTCTGATCGACTTCATCGTGCTGAGCGGCAACAGCAGCAAAATCTGGCTGTTCCCGATTGTCGGTATCATCTACGGTCTGGTGTACTACACCGTATTCCGCGTGCTGATCGCTAAACTGAATCTGAAAACCCCGGGTCGTGAAGACACGGCGATGGAGCAGAGCAGCGCGACCGGCAGTGAAATGGCGGGCAAGCTGGTCACGGCGTTCGGTGGCAAAGAGAACATTACTAACCTTGATGCCTGTATTACCCGTCTGCGCGTTAGCGTGGCGGACGTAGCGAAGGTGGATCAGGCTGAACTGAAAAACCTCGGCGCGCGTGGTGTGGTGGTGGCCGGTTCCGGTGTGCAGGCGATTTTCGGCACCAAGTCCGATAACCTGAAAACCGAGATGGATGATTATATCCGCAGTATGTAAGTGACATGACGGCAGGCCGGGCCGGTGCGGTGAAGCGGCGTCAGATCGTAAAGACGCCAACACCATCCCTGGGGCTCGGCCCGCGACATCCCTGTCGCGGGACGCTTTACTCCTCTGCCGCCGCTTCACCGCACTGCAACTTCGGTGCGACAAAACCCCTCATCCGAGGGGTTTTTTATTTTACTGCCGCCAGACACCGCCGGCCGCGCCGCGCCAGCGTGAAAAAGTGATGCAAAGGCAGCCATTTAATGAAGAAAAGTGGTCCTGAGGTTGAAAGAAACGGAATTCCTCACGCATACTGCCTGACTGAACTCAGGCTTAAGGAACTGCACCATGGCTGAAGAAACCATTTTCAGTAAAATCATTCGTCGCGAAATTCCCGCCGACGTGGTTTATCAGGACGAACTGGTCACCGCCTTCCGCGATATCGCGCCCAAAGCGCCTACCCACATACTGATTGTCCCCAATGTACTGATTCCGACCGCCAACGATGTACAGGCGGCGCATGAGCAGGCGCTGGGCCGCATGGTGACCGCCGCCGCAAAAATTGCCCGCGATGAAGGCATCGCCGAAGATGGCTATCGCCTGATCATCAACTGCAACCGTCACGGTGGGCAGGAGGTTTACCACATTCATATGCACCTGGTCGGCGGACAGCCGCTGGGCCCGATGCTGGCCATCTAACCTCAGGCGGACCTTGTGATGCGTCAATGGCTGAGCGGCTTGCTGTTGCTGACCCTGGTGGGCTGCAGCAGCGATAAGCCGATGATCAACACCTCCCAGTCGCTGGTGATGGAGTCTGCCGTACTGTCGGCGGGCATCATCACCGATGAGCCTGCGCTGACCAGCCGCGACGGCCAGCAGCGCGCCGCCAGCGTGCTGCAAAATCTGCGTGAAACGCCGGTCACCGTGCACTATCGTTTCTACTGGTACGATGACAAAGGGCTGGAGATTGAGCCGCAGGAGCCGGCGCAGACTCAAACCGTACCGGCGCACGGCAGCGTAGAAGTGGCCTCGCAAATGGGTAACCCGACCGCCAGCAAGGTGCGTCTCTATCTTTATCTTTGAGGAGTAACCTGTGATTCGCAGTGTACAACGTTCCGGCGCGCTACTGTTTGCGCTGATGCTCACCGGTTGTGTGGTGAAACAACAAACCCCGGCGCCGGTTGAACCGACGCAGCCGACCACGCCAACCCAGCCAGAACAACCGCCCGCGCAGCCGGTGCCGCCGCCGCAAACTGTGCCGCAGCCGCCGAAGCTGAAAACCATCAACTGGAACGCCAGCGTCCAGCCGTTAGTCGCCAATATGGTGCAGTCGGCGGGCGTCAATCCGGGCAGCGTGCTGCTGGTGGATCGCATCAAAAACAGCACCAACGGCTCGCTGCAAACGGAAAAAGCCACGGCAGCGATTGAGAACGCGCTGGCCAATAACGGTAAGTTCAGCCTGGTCTCAAACGATCAGCTTAATCAGGCGAAGCAAACGCTCGGCCTGTCGCCAGAGGATAGCCTCAACTCGCGCAGCAAAGCGATTGGCCTGGCGCGCATCGTCAACGCGCAGTATGTGCTGTATAGCAACGCGCAGGGCGATGTGAAAGCTCCTACGCTGCAAATGCAGCTGATGCTGGTGCAGACCGGCGAAATCATCTGGTCGGGCAACGGCGTTGCACAACCCTGATCCCCGGCTGCAGCATCTGGTTCAGCAACAATGGCCGACGGCGCAAGCTGCCGGTCATTTTTTCGCGCTGCCAGGACTGAGCGGTAACAGCGTGCAGGTACGCAGCGAGCAGGGCGATCTGCTGGCGCGCCGGACACCGTCGCAGCCCATCCCGTTTGTCGATCGTCAGCGCGAATACCGCATCCTGCGTCAGTTGCGTACTACGGCGCTGGCGCCGCAGCCGCTGACGTGGCAGGCGCCGTGGCTGCTGCAGCGCTGGCTGCCGGGCGAGGTGCTGTCGCCGGATCAGTTCAGCGCGCAGCGCGCAGCGGTGCTGACGCTGCTGCTGCGCCTGCATCACCAGCCGCTGACCGGTTATCGCTTACGGCTGGCACCGTTGCTGCAGCGCTACTGGCAGCTGTGTCAGCAGCGGCACTGGCGCTGGCAGCGGCGCTTAAACCAGTTGCTGCAGCGCGGCGAACCGTCGCCGCTGCGGCTGGCACCGCTGCACATGGACGTCCACCCTGGCAATCTGATTGCCACACCGGATGGCCTGCGTTTAATTGACTGGGAATATGCTGCGGATGGCGATGTGGCGCTGGAGCTGGCCGCTGTCGGCGCGGTGGATGGCGCTGAACACGATCACTGGATAACCGACTATGCCGCCGAGGCGCGGCTGTCGGCAACGGCGCTGCGGCGTCAAAGCCGGCGCTGGCAGCCGTGGCTGCAGCTGCTGATGGCCAGCTGGTATCAGCTGCGCGCGGAGCAGAGCCATGACCAAACATTGCAACGGCTGGCGCAGGCCAGCTGGCAGGATCTTTAATTCAGGAACCGAAACATGACGATGACAACGCCCGGACCGCTGATGCTGGACGTCGAAGGCTACGAGCTGGACGCCGAAGAGCGCGAAATTCTGCAACATCCGCTGACAGGCGGACTGATCCTGTTCGCCCGCAACTTCCATGATGTTGCGCAGCTGGCGGAGCTGGTACGCCAGATCCGCGCGGCGTCGCGCAACCGGCTGCTGGTGGCGGTCGATCAGGAAGGCGGACGCGTGCAGCGCTTCCGCGACGGTTTTACTCAGCTGCCGGCGATGCAATCGTTCGCCGCGCTGCATGACATGGCACGCGCCGGCGAGCTGGCGCAGCAGGCCGGCTGGCAAATGGCGGCGGAAATGATCGCCATGGATATCGATATCAGCTTTGCGCCGGTGCTGGATATCGGCCACATCAGCGCGGCCATCGGCGATCGCGCTTTCCATGCCGATCCGGCGATTGCGCTGCAGATGGCGCGCCAGTTTATCCACGGCATGCACGAAGCCGGCATGAAAACCACCGGCAAGCACTTCCCGGGCCACGGCGCGGTCAGCGCGGATTCGCACAAAGAGACGCCGCGCGACACGCGCGATGTGGCCACGCTGCGCCAGCACGACATGGCAATCTTCCAGCAGCTGATTGATGAGCAGCTGCTGGATGCGGTGATGCCCGCGCATGTTATCTATACTGAAGTGGACCCGCTGCCGGCCAGTGGTTCGCCTTACTGGCTGCAAACGGTGCTGCGGCAGGAGCTGGGCTTCAACGGGGTGATCTTCTCAGACGATCTGTCGATGGAGGGCGCGGCAGTGATGGGCAGCTACGCGGAACGGGCTCAGCAGTCGCTGAATGCCGGCTGCGATATGATCCTGGTGTGCAATCAGCGTGCTGGCGCGGTGAGCGTGCTGGATAATTTGACGCCGATCCAGGCGACGCGCGTCACGCAGTTATACCATCAGGGACGTTTTGACCGTCAGAGTTTGCAGGCCAGCGAGCGCTGGCGGCAAAATCAGCGTCAGCTCAGTGACCTGCAGGATCGCTGGCTGGCGCACAAAGCGTCGGGCAGATAATCGCCGCTGCCCGGATCTCACTCCACGCTGAGGATAATCATGATCATCTATCTGCACGGTTTTGATTCCAACAGTCCGGGCAACCATGAAAAGGTGCTGCAGCTGCAGTTTATTGACCCGGACGTCAGACTTATTAGCTACAGCACCCGCCATCCGAAACACGACATGCAGTTTCTGCTGAAAGAGTGCGACAAACTGCTCCAGCAGGGCAGCGATGAGCATCCGTTGATTTGTGGCGTCGGCCTGGGCGGCTACTGGGCAGAACGCATCGGCTTCCTTTGCGGCATGCGCCAGGCGATATTCAATCCCAACCTGTTTCCCGATGAAAACATGGAAGGCAAGATCGACCGGCCGGAAGAGTATCTTGATATCGCCACCAAATGCGTCAGCAACTTCCGTGAAAAGAACCGCGACCGCTGCCTGACCATTTTGTCACGTCACGATGAAGCGCTGGATAATCAGCGCAGCGCGGCCGCATTGCACCCGTACTATGAGATCGTGTGGGACGAGGAGGCCAGCCACAAATTCAAAAATATTGCCCCGCATCTGCAACGCATCAAAGCGTTCAAAACCCTTGCCTGAGTGCTGCTGCGCCGTGTGATGCGGCGCACAAAACGTGTAACATTCTGATAATGCAGTGCAAAGATTGATGTACATCAATTTTCTTATGTCCGGATGATTATGCCGTGCTATTCTGCCCTCAGCTCGCGATTAAATGTCGCCAACCCTATGTTTATTAAGGTTTTATATAACCATTAATTAACTTTTGGTTTACAACTTTGAGGGGGTCTTCATTGACTACAAGCATGGAAAAAATCGTCATCGTCGGTGGCGGTGCCGGAGGGCTGGAGCTGGCAACGCAGCTCGGCCATAAACTCGGCCGCAAAAAAAAGGCGGAGATCATCCTGGTCGATCGTAACCACAGCCATCTGTGGAAACCGCTGCTGCATGAAGTGGCGACCGGTTCGATGGATGAAGGTATTGATGCGCTCAGCTATCTGGCGCATGCGCGCAACCACGGTTTCCAGTTCCAGCTGGGTTCGCTGACGCAAATTAATCGCGACACTAAAACCATTGAACTGGCTGAGATCCGCGACGCGGAGGGTGGGCTGCTGGTACCGCAGCGCGAACTGGCGTATGACCGTCTGGTAATGGCGCTGGGCAGCACCTCGAACGATTTCGGCACGCCAGGCGTGAAAGATCACTGCATCTTCCTCGACAACCCGCATCAGGCGCGTCGGTTCCATAATGAGATGCTCAACCTGTTCCTGCGCTTCTCTGCCAGCGAAGGGCAGCTGCAGAAAGTCAATATCGCCATTGTCGGCGGCGGCGCGACCGGCGTCGAGCTGTCGGCAGAACTGTATAACGCAGTGAAACAGCTGCACAGCTACGGCTATAAAGGTCTCGATAGCAGCGCGCTCAACGTTACGCTGGTGGAAGCCGGCGAGCGTATTCTGCCTGCGTTGCCACCGCGCATCTCCGCAGCGGCGCATCAGGAGCTGAGCAAGCTTGGCGTGCGCGTACTGACGCAAACCATGGTCACCAGCGCAGCAGCCAACGGTCTGAATACCAAAGGGGGCGAATTCATCGAAGCCGATCTGATGGTGTGGGCGGCGGGTATTAAAGCGCCAGACTTCATGAAAGAGATTGGCGGGCTGGAGACCAACCGCATTAATCAGCTGGTGGTCAAAGAGACGCTGCAGACCACGCTGGACGACGATATTTACGCCATCGGCGACTGCGCCTCCTGCGCGCTGCCGGGCGGCGGATTCGTGCCGCCGCGCGCGCAGTCGGCGCATCAGATGGCGTCGCGTGCGCTGGAAAACATCCTCGCCCAGCGCAAAGGCAAGCCGCTCAAAGCCTACGTGTATAAAGATCACGGCTCGCTGGTGTCGCTGTCCCGCTTCAGTACCGTCGGCAGCCTGATGGGGAACCTGATGCGCGGTTCGATGATGGTGGAAGGGCGTATTGC
Source organism: Pantoea sp. GM_Pan_4 (assembly GCF_026541005.1). Lineage (NCBI taxonomy): Bacteria > Pseudomonadati > Pseudomonadota > Gammaproteobacteria > Enterobacterales > Erwiniaceae > Pantoea > Pantoea sp. GM_Pan_4. Next base: position 671,832 of record NZ_JALNUZ010000001.1, on the reverse strand, counting down.
GCGTTTTGTCTACATCTCCTTGTACCGTATGCACCAGATTGCGCTCCATGGATACTTCAAGACCGGTCTGATGATGCTGGTCGGCAGCCTCAACCGCGTGCTGCGTCCGCGTCTCAAACTGCATTAATCGCTGGCGGGCGGTCACCCCCGCCCGCTGCGTGCCCGGCTGCCGTAACCGGCTGATTGCCGTTCATTCAGCGCCAGGTTACGGTGCAATGACACTGCCGCTCAGAACTCTCCTAAAAGCTGGTCCTGCTGGCTTTCCGCTGCGTTTCCTCCATTAATCTGATGTTGCATTTTCGGACCATCTGTAAAACTTATGCCAACGAACACGGCGCGGCGCGCACGCCGGTTATGCCTCGGTAACCCGGGATCGGGTTGCGGCAGGAATGCGCGGTAACAACTTCAGGAGGACATTCCTGTGAATAAATCAATGTTAGCGGGTATTGGAATCGGCGTAGCAGCAGCGTTGGGCGTGGCCGCCGTCGCCAGCATGGATGTGTTTGATCGTGGCCCGCAGTATGCTCAGGTGCTTTCGGCAACCCCAATTAAAGAGAGCATCAAGCAACCGCGTCAGGAGTGCCGCAACGTTACCCTCACGCACCGTCGTCCGGTGCAGGATGAGAACCGCATCGCCGGTTCCGTACTGGGTGCCGTGGCCGGTGGGGTGATTGGTCACCAGTTCGGCGGTGGCCGCGGCCGGGATATCGCGACCGTAGCCGGTGCGCTGGCAGGCGGCTACGGCGGTAACCAGGTGCAGGGTGCGCTGCAGGATCGTGACACTTACACCACCAGCGAGCAGCGCTGCAAAACCGTGTACGATAAACAGGAAAAAATGCTGGGTTATGACGTGACCTATAAAATAGGCGACCAGCAGGGCAAAATCCGCATGGAGAATGACCCTGGCACCCGCATCCCGCTCGACCGTAATGGTCAGCTGATCCTGAATTCGAATCAGGCCTGATTGGGCAAAGCTACTTCACAGCAGCAGTAACAAAAAAAGCGCCGCAAGGCGCTTTTTTTATGCTCAGGCTCCCGCACCGTACGCAGCAGCGCGTCGCATAGCGCTGCTGCGTAACGGCTGGGCGATCAAACCCGGTTCTTCGCCAGCTCGGCGACGAAATTCTGCACCCATTCCATGCGCGTTTTGCGTTCGCTCAGATCGCGGGTGAATTTCAGTCGCGTCGGGCCATCCAGCTTCCACTGCTTCGCATCTTTCTGCAGCAGGCCGATCAGCCAGCCGGGATCGACCTGATTCTGCGGTGCGAACTCAAAGAAGCCGCCTTTTTCGCTGGCTTCGATTTTGCGCAGCCCCAGCTGGCGCGCCACCAGGCGCAGCGCGGCGATGTCGAGCAGGTTACGCGCGGCGTCGGGCAGCTTGCCGAAGCGGTCGATCATCTCAATTTTCAGCTCGGCCAGCTCCTGTTCATCGGCCGCACTGGCGATGCGTTTATACAGCGACAGGCGCGTATTGACGTCCGGAATAAAATCATCCGGCAGCAGGGCAGGCATGCGCAGCTCAATCTCGGTCTGATTGCTGGTGAGATCTTCCAGCGACGGCTCACGTCCGGCCTTGAGTGCATCTACCGCGTTTTCCAGCAGCTCCATGTAGAGCGTGAAACCAATGGTCTCCATCTGACCGCTCTGATCTTCACCCAGCAGTTCACCGGCACCGCGAATCTCCAGATCGTGCGTCGCCAGCGCAAAGCCAGCGCCCAGATCCTCCAGCGAGGCAATCGCTTCCAGTCGCTTCTGGGCATCGGTCGTCATCGCTTTCGGGTGCGGCGTCAGCAGCCAGGCATAGGCCTGATGGTGCGAACGGCCGACGCGGCCACGCAGCTGATGCAGCTGCGCCAGACCGAAATGGTCGGCGCGCTCAATGATGATGGTATTGGCGCTCGGCACATCGATCCCGGTTTCGATGATGGTGGTGCACACCAGCACGTTGAAACGCTGGTGGTGGAAATCGTTCATCACCCGTTCCAGATCGCGCTCGCGCATCTGACCGTGGCCGATGGCGATGCGCGCTTCCGGCACCAGCTCGGCCAGCCGCTGCGCTGCTTTCTCGATGTTCTCGACGTCGTTGTAGAGATAGTAAACCTGGCCGCCGCGCAGCACTTCACGCAGGATCGCTTCGCGCACCACCAGGCTGTCATACTCGCGCACGAAGGTTTTCACCGCCAGACGGCGCGCTGGTGGCGTGGCGATAATCGACAGATCGCGCATGCCGCTCATCGCCATGTTCAGAGTACGCGGAATCGGCGTTGCGGTGAGCGTCAGAATATCGACGTCAGCGCGCATCGCTTTAATGCGCTCTTTGTGACGCACGCCGAAACGGTGCTCTTCATCGACGATCAGCAAACCGAGATCGCGCCACTTCAAATCGCTCATCAGCAGCTTGTGGGTGCCGATCAGAATATCAATTTTGCCCTCGCTGGCCTGTTCCAGCACCTGCGCCTGCTCTTTGGCGCTGCGGAAGCGCGACAGCATCTCAATGCGCACCGGCCAGTTGGCGAAGCGGTCGCGGAAGTTATCGTAATGCTGCTGCGCCAGCAGGGTAGTTGGCACCAGCACCGCCACCTGTTTGCCGTTCTCCACCGCAAGGAAGGCAGCCCGCATCGCCACTTCGGTTTTACCAAAGCCAACATCGCCGCACACCAGGCGGTCCATGGCCAGCGGCTGGCACATATCGCTGAGCACGGCGTTAATTGCCTGCGCCTGATCCGGCGTGGTTTCAAACGGAAAACCTTCGCAGAACAGCTGATACTGCTCGCGGTCGTGCTTAAAGGCAAAGCCGGCCTTGGCCGCGCGCTGGGCGTAGATGTCCAGCAGTTCAGCGGCCACGTCACGCACTTTCTCCGCCGCTTTCTGGCGCGCGCGTGACCAGGCATCGCTGCCCAGTTTGTGCAGCGGCGCATTTTCATCGGCGCCGCCGGCGTAACGGCTGATCAGATGCAACGATGACACCGGAACGTAAAGTTTGGCATCGCCGGCATAGGAGAGCATCAGATACTCGGCCACGATACCGCCGGCTTCCAGCGTGGTCAGGCCGATGTAGCGCCCCACACCGTGTTCAAGATGCACCACCGGCTGGCCCGGGTGCAGCTCGGCGAGGTTACGAATCAGGACGTCCGGATTGATGGTGCGGCGATTGTCCTGACGCCGCCGGCTGACGCGCTCGCCGAGCAGATCGCTTTCGCAAATCAACGCGCGCTGGCGCTGGGTGTCGATAAAACCGCGCTCGCTGGCGCCAATCATCAGGCTGTACGGCTGCTCATCGGCCTGCTCGAAGCGATCGATCGGCTGCGGGCGCAGTTTGATGCGGGACAGCAGCTCCTGCAGGCTTTCGCGGCGACCTTCGCTTTCTACTGAGAAAATCACCTGACCGGTAAACTGCTCGAGGAACTGACGCAGCAGATCGAGCGGCGCTTTGGCCTGCGCCTGCACCGTCAGCTCCGGCAATGGCTGATAGCCCAGATTACTGTTCGCGGCTTTCTCCGGCAGCGTCTCAGCGCTGAGCTGCATGCGCGGCCAGTTTTTCAGCTCGCTCAGCAGCGCATCCGGGCGCAGCCATAGCGTGGCCGGCTCCAGCAGCGGGCGCATAGGATCGATGCGGCGATTTTCATAGCGTGCGTTAGCATCCTGCCAGAAACGCTCAGCGCTGGCGTGCAGATCGCCGCTGTTCAGCACCAGCGTGCTGGCGGGCAGATAGCTAAACAGGGTAGGCAGTTCCTGCTCGAAAAACAGCGGCTGCCAGTACTCAATCCCGGCCGGCAGCGTGCCTTTGCTCACCTGCTGATAGACGTGCTCGGGTTCGCGCCGCACGTCGAAGGTTTCACGCCAGCGGCTGCGGAACAGCTCAATGGCCGCTTTGTCGGTGGGAAATTCATGCGCCGGCAGCAGGTTGATGGCGCTCACCGCCTCCAGCGTGCGCTGCGAGTCGACGTCAAACAGGCGCAGGCTGTCGATCTCATCATCAAAGAAATCGATGCGGTAAGGCTGATCGCTGCCCATCGGGAACAGGTCGAGCAGCGCGCCGCGCGTCGCGTACTCGCCATGCTCCATCACCTGATCGACATGGCGATAACCGGCCTGCTCCAGCTGGTCGCGCAGCGCATCGCGCGATAGCTTCTGGCCCTGCTGCATCACCAGCGCATGGCCGTGCAGGAAGCTGTGCGGGCAAACGCGCTGCATCAGCGTATTGACCGGCAGAATCAGCATGCCGCGCGTCAGGGTGGGCAGCTGGTACAGCGTAGAAAGACGGGCGGAAATAATGTCCTGATGGGGCGAGAAGCTGTCGTAGGGCAGTGTTTCCCAGTCAGCAAGATTGGTGACAGGCAGATCGGTAAATTGCCTGATCTCCTCCTGCAGCCGCAGGGCCGATTGCATATCCGGGGTGATCATTAACACCGGACCGCTGTGGCGTTCGGTGATGCTGGCACACTCAACCGCCTGCGCGGCGCCGACCAGCTGACCGAGCTGACGATGGTCGCCTGCTTTAGCAGGCAGGGTATAACGACGCTGTTCCGACATAAGGTCCGACATTCTCTCCTCAGTTTCCAGGGCGTCATCATTCCACATTCCGCCGTGAGGATCATCTCTCCTTTCTGAGTTTATGTCAGGGTGCATGAATGCGCACCTTACATCAGCGGCACCCTGAAGGGCCGCCAGTATGGCCAGTTGCCAGGTCGTCATTGATGGCGACCTGGCCGCGTCACGTTATTTACTGGATTGCTGTGTGTAGTGCATGCGTGGACGATCCACATTGGCCCATGACAGCTCGCGCTCGACATGGTAGCTGTTGTTGCCATCGTCCCACTTCACATAATAACCGGTTAGCGCGTCTCCCTGCTCAAAGACATTGACCACTTCGCCTTTAATCTCGCCAGATTTATGTTTAACGATACTGCCTTTAGGAAACCTGCTCATGGTAAGAACCTCCGTACTGCGCTTACTGTGATGCGAAAACCGGTACTGCAAGCTAAGTCTAACCCACCTGCTGACGAATAATCGTACTAATAGCGTCACTATTTTGTCGTAATTTTGTGCATTGTCGCGCAGCAGGACGCATTTTGACGCAACTTTGCAACTGACTCAGCGGGTTAGAGGTTTCATAAAGCAGACGGCTCCTTTATCATCGCTCTACTTAATTTTGGGCAACGGCCAAGACGGATCTCATGTATCAACCAGTCGCGTTATTCATCGGTTTGCGCTACATGCGTGGACGTGCTTCAGACCGTTTCGGTCGTTTCGTCTCCTGGCTCTCGACTATTGGTATCACGCTCGGCGTGCTGGCACTGGTGACGGTGCTGTCGGTGATGAACGGCTTTGAGCGCGAGCTGGAAGGCAACATTCTCGGCCTGATGCCGCAGGCGCTGGTGACCAGCGACACCGGCAGCATCAATCCGCAGCAGATGCGCGCACAGGATCTCAAACTGCAGGGCGTGACGCGGATCGCGCCGCTGACCACGGCCGATGTGGTGTTGCAGAGTGCGCGCAACGTGTCGGTGGGCGTGATGCTGGGCATCAACCCTGACGAACCGGATCCGCTGACGCCTTATCTGGTCAACACCCAGCAGAGCGTGCTGCAGCCGGGCCAGTATAAAGTCATTCTCGGTGAACTGCTGGCCTCGCAGCTGGGCGTGAAGCGCGGCGATCAGCTGCGCCTGATGGTGCCATCGGTCAGTCAGTTTACCCCAGTGGGGCGCGTGCCGAGCCAGCGCATCTTTACCGTTGCCGGTACCTATGCGGCCAATAGCGAAGTCGACGGCTATCAGATTCTGGTGAACCAGCAGGATGCCTCGCGCGTGATGCGCTATCCGCTCGGCAACATTACCGGCTGGCGCCTGTGGCTGGATAAGCCGCTGAATGTCGATGCGCTCAGCCAGCAGCCGCTGCCGCAGGGGCTGACATGGAAAGACTGGCGCGAACGCAAGGGCGACCTGTTCCAGGCGGTGCGCATGGAGAAAAACATGATGGGGCTGCTGCTCAGCCTGATCATTGCCGTGGCCGCCTTCAATATCATTACCTCGCTGGGCCTGCTGATCATGGAGAAGCAGGCGGAAGTGGCGATCCTGCAAACCCAGGGCTTAACGCGGCGGCAAATCGTCGCGGTATTTATGGTGCAGGGCGCCAGCGCCGGTATTATCGGTGCGCTGCTCGGTACGCTGCTGGGCGTGCTGCTGGCCAGCCAGCTCAACAATTTAATGCCGGTGATCGGCCTGTTCCTTGATGGCGCGGCGCTGCCGGTAGATATCAATGTCTGGCAGGTGATCACCATTGCGCTGGTCTCGATGGCCGTGGCGCTGCTGTCTACCCTTTATCCGTCATGGCGCGCTGCCGCCGTTCAACCCGCTGAGGCTTTACGTTATGAGTAATACCCCTTTGTTGCAGTGTCGTGACCTGTGCAAACGCTATCAGGAAGGCAGCGTGCAGACCGATGTGCTGCGCAATGTGGCTTTTAGCCTGCAGCCGGGCGAACTGACGGCCATCGTCGGCAGCTCCGGCTCCGGCAAAAGTACCTTACTGCACCTGCTGGGCGGGCTGGATGCACCGACCTCCGGTGACGTGGTGTTTGACGGGAAATCGCTCAACGCCATGTCATCGGCGGCCAAAGCAGAGCTGCGCAACCGGGAACTCGGCTTCATTTATCAGTTTCACCATTTGCTGCCGGACTTCAGCGCGCTGGAGAACGTAGCCATGCCGCTGCTGATTGGCAAAACCGGCAAAGCCGAAGCGGAAGCGCGCGCACGCGAGATGCTGGCGGCGGTTGGCCTGGAAAAGCGCGCGGCGCACCGGCCTTCTGAGCTGTCGGGCGGTGAACGTCAGCGCGTGGCGATCGCCAGGGCGCTGGTGAACCGGCCGCGGCTGGTGATGGCCGATGAGCCCACCGGTAACCTCGATGCGCGCAACGCCGATGCCATTTTTGAACTGCTCGGCGAGCTCAACGTGCAGCAGGGCACCGCGTTTCTGGTGGTGACGCACGACCTCAACCTGGCGAAGCGCCTGAGCCGGCAGATGGAAATGCGCGACGGCCAGCTGAGCGATCACCTGACGCTGGGAGCGATCTGATGGCGTCCTCTTTATCCCTGCTGCTCGGGCTGCGCTTCAGCCGCGGCCGGCGGCGCGGCGGCATGGTGTCGCTGATCTCCATTATCTCGACCATCGGCATTGCGCTTGGCGTGGCGGTGCTGATCATCGGGCTGAGCGCGATGAACGGTTTCGAGCGGGAGCTCAACAACCGTATTCTGGCCGTGGTGCCGCACGGCGAAATTGAGGCGGTTAACCAGCCCTTTCGCAACTGGCAGCCGATGATTGCGCCCATCGAACAGGTGCCGGGCATCGCCGCGGCGGCGCCTTACGTTAACTTTACCGGATTGATTGAGAGCGGTGCGAAGCTGCAGGCGCTGCAGGTGAAGGGCGTTGATCCGCAGCAGGAGCCGCGGCTCAGCGCGCTGCCGCGTTTTGTCAGCGGCGATGCCTGGTCGCAGTTCAGCGCCGGCAGGCAGCAGATCATTCTGGGCGGCGGCATCGCCAAATCGCTCAACGTGAAGCAGGGCGACTGGATCACCATCATGATCCCGAATAATGATGGCGAGAACAAACTGCTGCAGCCAAAACGCATTCGTCTGCAGGTGAGCGGTATTCTGCAGCTGAGCGGCATGCTGGATCACAGTCTGGCGCTGGTGCCGCTGGCCGATGCGCAAAAGTATCTGGATCTGGGCGACAGCGTCAGCGGCATTGCGCTGAAGATGAGCGATCCGTTCCAGGCACAGAAGCTGGTGCGCGATGCTGGCGAAGCCACCCACTCCTATGTCACCATCCGCAGCTGGATTGGCACTTACGGATATATGTATCGCGATATCCAGATGATTCGCGCCATCATGTATCTGGCGATGGTGCTGGTGATTGGCGTGGCCTGCTTTAATATCGTGTCGACGCTGGTGATGGCGGTGAAGGACAAGAGCAGCGATATCGCCGTGCTGCGCACGCTGGGCGCGAAAGACGGCCTGATCCGTGCCATCTTTATCTGGTATGGCCTGCTGGCCGGGCTGCTGGGCAGCGTCAGCGGTGTGGTGGTCGGCGTGCTGGTGGCGCTCAATCTGACGCCGGTGATGCGCGTAGTGGAGCACCTTACCGGGCATCAGCTGCTGGCGGGCGATATCTATTTTATCGACTTTCTGCCGTCCGAGCTGCACTGGCTGGATGTGGCCATCGTGCTGGCGACGGCGATTGGCCTGAGCCTGATTGCCAGCTGGTATCCGGCGCGGCGCGCCAGCCGCATCGATCCTGCCCGCGTGCTGAGCGGTCAGTAAAGACAAAACACGCAGCCGCCTTCGCGGCTGCGCACATTTTCAGCGTCTGCGGCATGCAGCCGTCATACCCAGCCGCTATTATCGGGTCTGAGTAACCCGGAAAACACCCGCAGCGCGGCGTTCAGCGCCGCAGATTAAGGAGCCTTTATGCGCCAACCGCGCCGCCGCCTTCGACTCGCCCGCTACAAAAAGAACCGCCGCAAAGTGCATCAGCGCTTTCGCCAGCGCATCTTTGAGCGCGATCGTCAGGTCGAACTTGCCGCCCATCCGCAGCCGCACGTGGTGGTGCTGACCGGTGCCGGAATTTCGGCAGAATCCGGCATTCGCACGTTCCGCGCGGAAGATGGCCTGTGGGAAGAGCATCGCGTGGAAGATGTGGCGACGCCCGAAGGCTTTCGCCGCGATCCGGCGCTGGTGCAGGGGTTCTACAACGCGCGCCGGCGTCAGCTGCAGCAGCCAGAAATCCAGCCTAACGCGGCGCACAAAGCGCTGGCCGAACTGGAGCAGGTGCTGGGCGATAATTTCCTGCTGGTTACGCAGAACATCGATAACCTGCACGAGCGCGCCGGCAGCCAGCGCGTACTGCATATGCACGGTGAATTGCTGAAGGTGCGCTGTGAGCACAGCGGTCAGGTGCTGGCGTGGACGGAGGATGTCGGTCCGGACGATCGCTGTACCTGCTGCCAGTTCCCGTCGCGGCTGCGTCCGCACGTGGTGTGGTTTGGTGAAATGCCGCTCGGCATGGAGGAGATTTATCAGGCGCTGGAACAGGCCGATCTGTTTATCGCCATCGGCACCTCAGGCCACGTCTATCCGGCGGCAGGATTTGTGCACGAGGCGAAACTGCAGGGTGCGCACACCGTGGAGCTGAATCTGGCCCCCAGTCAGGTCGGTAACGAATTTGCTGAAGCGCATTACGGCTTAGCCAGCGAAGTGGTGCCCGAATTCGTGCATACTTTTTTACGCGGCTTGTATAAATAGTCAGTGCGCTGCGCGTTTCCCCTCATCCCGGCCTTCTCCCGGCGGGAGAAGGGGAAAAACGCGCCGGACTGAAACTCAGGCTGAATCCAGTAGGGTCTTTCCCACAGGCTGAACCCGGCACGCATGAACCTTCTCCCAATGCCGAATCCGGCACAAATGAACCCTCTCCCTCTGGGAGAGGGCAGGGTGAGGGCCAGGCCGCACAATCTCCACCTCAGAACCTCACCGTCCCGCTTTCAGCTTCTGGAACAGCGTTTCGTACTGCACGCTGGCGGCACCGACATCGTTCTGCCACTCGCCGTTTTTGATCACTTCAGCCGGCGGATAGAGTGACGGATCGCTGGCCACCTCGGGCGATAGCAGCTTTCTTGCCGCCAGGTTGGGCGTCGGATAACCGATGGTTTCCGCCACTTTAGCCGCCACATCCGGGCGCAGCAGGAAGTTAATCAGCTTCAGCGCGCCCGCTTTATTTTTCGCATTCGCCGGGATCGCCAGGTTATCCATCCAGAAAATCCCGCCCTCTTTCGGCCAGATAATCTGCAGCGGCGTGCCAGCCTGGCGCGCTACCCAGGCGGAGCCATTCCAGATCATGCCGACGTTGACTTCGCCTTCCATAAACGGATTACCGGGATTATCCGAGTTGAACGCCAGTACGTTTGGCATCAGCTTTTTCAGCTCTTCATAGGCGGCTTCAATCTGTTTTGGATCCTGCGTATTACCGGAGTAGCCGAGCTTGCGCAGCGCCATCTGGAACACTTCACGCGCGTCATCGGTCAGCAGCAGGCTCTGCTTATACTGTGGTTTCCACAGATCGGCCCATTGGGTCAGGGTTTTCGCATCCACCTCGTCGGTGTTTACACCAATGGCGGTTGCGCCCCAGATATAGGGAATGGAATAGTCGTTGTTCGGATCAAACGGCTTGTTCAGCAGGGCGGGATCGAGGTTGCGGAAGTTGCTCAGCTGTGACTTGTCGATCTTCTGCAGCATGCCCTCGTTGCGCATTTTGGCGATGAAGTAGGTCGACGGCACCACCAGATCGTAAGCGCCTGTTTTCCAGGTTTTCAGCTTGGCGTACATGCTTTCATTGGATTCATAGGTGGAATAAATCACCTTGATGCCGGTCTCTTTGGTGAACTGCTCCAGCAGCCCGGGCGGCACATATTCGGTCCAGTTATAGAAGTAAAGCGTGTTGTTGTCATCCGCCTGAGCGCTTTGCATACCCAGTGCCAGCGCCCCAGCCGCCAGCCAGTGAGACCACTTTTTCATCGGTTATCCTCTATTTGGTTTTATCACGCAGCAACAGCTGACTGGCTGCCACCAGCAGCAGCGACAGCAGCATCAAAATGGTAGCCAGCGCGTTCACCTCCGGCGACACGCCCACTTTCACCATGGAATAAATTTTCAGCGGCAAAATTTCGAAGCCGGGACCGGTGACAAATGACGACACCACCACATCATCCATCGACAGGGTGAAACTCAGCAGCCAGCCCGCGGCCACTGCCGGCAGCGCCAGCGGCAGCAAAATCTTACGCAGAATAGTCACTTCGCTGGCGCCGAGATCTTTTGCCGCCTCCAGCATGCGCACATCAAAGCCTTTCAGGCGCGAATAGACGGTAATCACCACAAACGGCAGGCAGAAAGTAATGTGTGAAAACAGCAGCGACCAGAAGCCGAGCGAAACCCCCAGCAGCATAAACAGCACCAGCAGCGAAATCGCCATCACAATATCCGGCGACATCATCACCACAAATAGCATACCGCTGACAAACGGCTTGCCGCGAAAACGGTAGCGGTACAGCGCCACGGCGGTGAGCGAGCCGATCAGCGTCGCGCAGCTGGCCGACAGCACGCCCATGATCAGCGAATGCTGCGCCGCCTGAATCAGGCTGTCGTTATTGACCAGCAGGCGATACCACTGGGTGCTGAAGCCCTGCCAGTTGATGCCGAAGCGCGAGGCATTGAAGGAGTTGACGATCAGGATGATGATCGGAATGTAGAACCAGGCATAAATCACGGCCATGAAGCCGTAGCGTAATCCGCGCGCCATCATTGCAACGCCGCCTTGTGATTCAGCAGACGCGCTGCGCGCCAGTAAACCAGCAGCATCAGCCCCATCAGCAGCGTCATGACAATGCTGGTGGCGGCACCAAACGGCCAGTCACGAATATTGAGGAACTGGCTTTTGATTACGTTACCGATCAACAGGTTCTTTGCTCCGCCCATTAAATCCGCTACGTAGAACAGCCCCATCGCCGGGATAAATACCAGTAGCGCGCCGGCAACGATACCGGGCAGGGTCAGCGGCAAAATGATACGGATGAAGGTCTGTAGCCTGCTGGCGCCAAGATCGCGCGCCGCTTCCAGGCAGGATTTATCCAGCTTCTCAAGGCTGGAGTAGAGCGGCAGCACCATAAACGGCAGCAGAATATAGATCAGTCCGAGGATCACCGCTTCCGGGGTAAACATGATGCGAAACGGCTTGTCGATGACGCCGAGCCACAGCAGAAATTCATTGAGCCAGCCGCGCGTGCTGAGAAAAATTTTCAGACCATAAATGCGAATCAGAGAGTTGGTCCAGAACGGCACAATCAGCAGAAACAGCATCAGCGGACGCAGACGCGCCGGCAGTCTGGTCAGGCACCAGGCAAAAGGGTAGCCGAGCAGCAGGCAGCACAGCGTGGCGATGCAGGCCATGTTGAGCGAGTGCAGCAGCACGTCGGCATACAGCGGATCGAGGAGCCGGCCGTAGTTGTTCAGGGTGAACACCATGCTGACAAAGTGCGCGTCGTCGCGCGTCAGAAAGCTGGTGGCGAAGATCATCAGATTCGGCAGCAACACGAACAGCGTCAGCCAGCCGACGATCAGCGCCACAATGGCTTTCTGCAGACGATTACGCATCCGTTTCATACGGCAGCACCACCTCCCAGTTTGGCACCCAGCTGACCGCCATTTTCTGGTTCAGCGAGTGGTCAAAATCCGGATCGTCCTCATTAAAGAACTCGCTGACGGTGAGCAGCTTGCCGTTCTCCAGTTCGACGGTGGATTCCAGCGTCATGCCTTTATAGTTGCGTTCGCGCACATAGCCGATCAGGTTTTCGCTGCGGCTGTCGTGATCGATCTCCTCGACGCGCAAATCTTCCGGTCGCAGCAGCACATGCAGCCGATCGCCGGGTTTGACCGGGAACGGGCAGTGAATATCACACTCGCGGCCTTCGAGGCGAGCCCGTACCTGCGGCGCGTGCGCGCTGCCGATCACTTCCGCATCAAACACATTGATTTCGCCAATGAAGCGCGCCACAAACAGGTTCGCGGGCTCTTCGTAGATCTCGCGCGGCGTGCCGTCCTGCTCGATGCGCCCGTCGCGCATCACCACGATGCGATCGGACATGGTCAGCGCTTCTTCCTGATCGTGCGTGACAAACACAAACGTGATGCCCAGCTTGCGCTGCAGCGCTTTCAGCTCGTTTTGCATCTGGCGGCGCAGTTTGTAATCCAGCGCGGAGAGCGACTCATCAAGCAGCAGCACTTTGGGCCGGTTGACCACCGCCCGCGCAATCGCCACGCGCTGCTGCTGGCCGCCGGAGAGCTGGTGCGGCCGGCGCGCGGCAAAGCTTTCCAGCTGCACCATCGCCAGCGCCTCGTTGACGCGCTGCGTCAGCTCTGCCGCCGGGGTTTTCTGCATGCGCAGGCCAAACGCGACGTTTTCAAACACCGACATGTGCGGAAACAGCGCGTAGCTCTGAAACACGGTATTGATATGGCGATGCTCGGCGGGCGTTTCAGTGATGTCGCTCTCATCCAGATGGATACGTCCGCTGTCGGCGTTTTCCAGCCCGGCGATCAGGCGCAGAATTGTGGTCTTACCGCAGCCGGAGGGGCCAAGCAGGGTGATAAATTCGCCATGACCGATGGTCAGGTCAAAATCCGGGATGATGGTTTTGCCATCGAAAGCTTTACTGATGCCAGAAAGCGTAACCAGCGCCTGCTGCGCGCGTGTTTGCGTCATTTTAGTCACTCAGTCTGATGAGAATCAGGTTACAGCATAGCCGCCGGCGACAGCTTGCCGTGATGAAGGGCGCGATAATACCTGAAAAATGCGCCATTGCCATGTTCAGACACGGAATAACCTTGAAAAGTCTGCAAATTGCTGGAGTATGCTCATCGGGCCAGCCGGACGGGTGGCTGGCAGGGCGAATTTCAGCGCACGATTGGGCTGAGAGGGCTAACCTGAAGGATAATGATTTGACGCAACATGGCGATAATCAGGCCCCATGATAATAATGCAGGTTCTTTAGAGGGATGACAGATGGATCAATTACTTGAGCGTTTTCTCAGTTATGTGGCAGTAGAAACCCAGGCAAAACCTCAGGCGCGGCAGGTGCCGAGCAGCGAAGGGCAGTGGACGCTGGCGCGTCAGTTACAGGAAGAGCTTATTGCGCTGGGTTTTGTGGACGTCACCTTAAGCGATCATTGCTGTGTGATGGGCACTCTGCCGGCAAACGTCGACTGGCCGACGCCGGTGATCGGTTTTATTTCCCACATGGATACCTCGCCGGATTTCACCGCGAAAAATGTCAATCCGCAGATCATTGAAAACTATCGTGGCGGTGACATCGCGCTGGGCAACGGAGATGAAGTGCTCTCGCCGGTGATGTTCCCGGTGCTGCACAAGCTGACCGGGCATACGCTGATCACCACCGACGGTAAAACGCTGCTGGGCGCTGATGATAAAGCCGGTATCGCTGAGATCATGACGGCGATGGCCGAGCTGGCCAAAGGGGATGTGCCGCACGGCGCCATTCGCGTGGCCTTTACCCCGGATGAAGAGATCGGTCGCGGCACGTCGCACTTCGACGTTGAGGGGTTTGCGGCTGACTGGGCTTATACCGTTGACGGCAGCGATCTCGGCGAGTTTGAGTTCGAGAACTTTAATGCCGCGACGGCGCTGGTCAAAATCACCGGTAACAACGTGCATCCCGGCAGTGCGAAAAACGTGATGGTGAACGCGCTGGACCTGGCGATGCGCTTCCACGCCGAGCTACCTGCCAAAGAGAAACCGCAGTTTACCGACGGCTATGAAGGCTTTTTCCACCTGCACACTATTAAGGGATCGGTAGAGCACGCCGAGCTGATGTACCTGATTCGCGATTTTGATGCCGACAGCTACGAACAGCGTAAGCAGCTGCTGCAGGAGATTGGCCGCCGCGTCAGTAAAGGCCTGCAGGCTGAGTGCTCCATCAAGGTGGAGATCAGCGACAGCTATCGCAATATGCGGGAGAAGGTGGAACCGCATCCGCACATCATTGAGCTGGCGCTGCAGGCGATGCGCGACTGCGGTATTGAGCCGAACGTGAAGCCAATTCGCGGCGGCACCGACGGATCGGCGCTGTCATGGAAAGGACTGCCGTGTCCGAATCTGTTTACCGGCGGCTACAATTACCATGGTAAACATGAGTTTGCGTCGCTGAATGTGATGGCGAAGTCGGTTGAGGTGATTGTGCGCCTGGCCGCGCTCGCGGCGGAGAAGAAGTAAGGGCGGATAGGGGCTGAGCGGGGCTTGCCCTCACCCTAACCCTCTCCCGCTCGCGGGAGAGGGAACCGATCAAGCGGGTATCAGGTTTTGTTTATTGCCTTGAACCCTGTTTGTGCCCCTGTTTTCTTACGCATCTTATGGCCGGCGCTTTACTGTAATCGTCGCGCGGTTTTCTCCCTCTCCCGCGTGCGGGAGTGGGGACCGATCGAGCGGGTATCAGGCTCTGTTTATAGCCTTAACTCCTGTTTATGCCCCTGTTTTCTTACGCATCTTTTTGCCTGCACTTTACTGCAATCGTCGCGCGGTTTTCTCCCTCTCCCGCGGGCGGGAGAGGGCCGGGGTGAGGGAAACGGGCGCAGAGGACCTGATCAACTCAATCAGCAAAAAACCAGTACCCGCTGTTCACCAGTGCCGCCAGCTGAGCCAGCAGCGAAGGGTCATCCAGCGCATCGCCGAAATCTTCCAGCGTCAATACGTGTTTGTGTGCCAGCGCAGCCAGTACCGACGGATGCGCGCACTCAACGCGCTCACCGTTGACGTACACCGCGTCGCCCAGCGTCAGCACGCGCAGGCCGCCGAGGCGCGTCAGCGCATCACCCTGCTGCAGCGCGTCATAAATCTCATCCGGCTGATACGGCGGTTCCGGCGGAGCCACATCCAGCTCGTGACGCGACTGGGAAATAAATTCGCCAAACCACTGGTTAAACTGCTCCGGCTGATTAATCACATCCAGCATCACTTTGCGGATCCCTTCTACTTCCGACGGCAGAATCCGCGATGGGCAGTCACGCGCCGGCACATCCGGATCGCTGAAGCGGTAGCTGCCCAGCTCATGCGCCAGCATGTAATCCGCAAAGCCGCTGATTAGCTCGCGTCCGTTAGGTGCGCGGAAGCCGACTGAATAGTTGAGCGCGTTCTCCAGCGAATAGCCTTCATGCGGGAAACCCGGTGGAATATACAGAATGTCGCCTGGTTCCAGCTCTTCATCGATGATGGCGTCGAACGGTTCAACCTGCAGCAGATCCGGATGTGGGCAGTGCTGTTTCATCGGCACTTTTTCGCCTACGCGCCAGCGACGGCGGCCAGTGCCCTGAATAATAAACACATCGTATTGATCAAAGTGCGGGCCTACGCCGCCGCCCGGCACTGCGAACGAGATCATCAGGTCGTCGATACGCCAGTCGGGCAGAAAGCGGAACGGACGCATCAGCGCAGCAGAAGGTTCATGCCAGTGGTTCACCGCCTGTACCAGCAGCGACCAGTTGCTTTCACCCAGGTGATCGTAGCTTTCAAACGGACCATGGCTGACCTGCCACTTGCCGTTGTTGTGGCTGACGAGGCGGCTGTCCACCTCGTTTTCCATTGCCAGACCGGCCAGCTCATCCGGAGAAATCGGATCAATGAAGTTTTTGAAACCCCGTTTCAGCACCACCGGGCGTTTTTGCCAGTAGCGCTGAATAAAGTCGGGCCAGTTGATGTCGAGCTGATAGTCCATGCGAGGATTCCGGTTAGGGCCATAATTGCTGCCAAGTATAACAGCCCGCGTCCGGTTCTACTCGCGGTGATGTTCAACTTCCTGCCGCTGAAAAATCACCTCCATGCGTGCGCCGCCGAGCGGGCTGGTCGTGGCGATTACCTGACCGGCATACTGCTCGAGAATATCGCGCACTACCGCCAGTCCCAGTCCCTGACCGGGACGCAGCGTATCGGCACGCTGGCCGCGCACAAAAATCAGATCGCGCTTGCTTTCGGGAATGCCGGGGCCGTCGTCGTCAATGAACAGATGCAGCGCGTTTTCCGTCTGGCGCGCGCTGACCTCAATAAATTCGAGGCAGTATTTGCAGGCGTTATCCAGCACGTTGCCCAACACTTCCATAAAGTCATTTTGATCGCCGATAAAGGTCAGCTCCGGCGAAATATCCAGCGTGATCTCAACGCCCTTGCGCTGATACACCTTATTGAGCGCGGAACACAGGCTATCCAGCAGGGCCGAGACCGAATGCAGATCGCGCTGTAGCGGGTTGTGATCCGCCTGCATGCTGGCGCGATGCAGGTAATAGCCAATCTGCTGCGAGATGCGGCTGATCTGCTCGAGCATGACCGGCTCAGCCTGTTCGATGGTCAGCTCTTTGCCACCGCGCAGCGAGCGCAGCGTACTTTGCAGCACCGCCAGCGGCGTTTTCAGGCTGTGCGTCAAATCCGACAGCGTGGTGCGATAGCGCGTGTAGCGCTGCCGTTCGTTGGTGAGCAACAGATTGAGATTGCGCACCAGGCTGCGCAGCTCCTGCGGCGGGTTGTCGTCGAGATTTTCCCGGTGGCCGGTTTCCAGCTCGCGCACCTGCGAAGTCAGGTGGCCAATCGGACGCAGGCTCCAGTGTGCCGCCAGCCACAGCAGCGGAATCACCAGCAGCAGATTGGCCGCCAGCACATAGCTAAACCACGACCACACCACGTCTGAGTGCTGCAGCTCCTGCGGGATCGAGTCCACCACCACAATGGTCAGCGCCGGGAGATTGGTAGTCGCGTCGTAGCGGTTCACTGCCACCGAGTGGGTGAAGGTGTCATTGCTGTCACTGTCCAGCGCGTGCAGCCGCTGCTGTGCCTGCGGATTGTTACCCATCGCCGCCATACTGGTGCGATTGCTGGTATCGATCTCGTAAAAATCTGGCTTCATCAGCCAGTCGCGGCGAATGTTTTTGCGGATTTCCGGCACGTCGCGCTGCTGCCACAGCAGCTTACCGCGCTCGTCATAGATGAACACCAGCGTCGGGAAATTGAGCGTCATGCGTTCCGGCTGGGCGATGGTGAGCTTGTTGTCTTTCCACTGCGCGAGGGTGAAGAACAGATTGCTCTCGCCGCGCATCACGCGATAGGTATTTTTATCAAAGCTGACGACGTAGCCAATAACCGCCACCATGCCATACGACAGCGACAAAAACAGCACGATCGCCGCCGTCGCCAGCAGGAAACGCGCGCGTAAGGAGAAAGGGCGCTGACGGCGGAGCAGCTTCATAAATCAGAGATCAAAGCGGTATCCCTGGCCACGCACGGTGTTGATCACTTCGGTCGGGTGCAGCGCGAGAATTTTTTTGCGCAGCCGGCCCATCAGTACATCAATGGTGTGGCTTTCGCGCAGTTCCGCATCGGGATACAGCTGCAGCATCAGCGAGTCTTTGCTGACCACTTTACCGGCATTGCGGATCAGCGTTTCAACAATGGTGTACTCAAACGCGGTTAGCTTGACCGGCGCGTCGTTCACCGTAAGCTCGCGGCGCGACAGGTCAACCTGGAACGGCGGCATGGAGATAATTTGCGAGGCGTGTCCGCTGTTGCGGCGCATCAGCGCCTGTAAGCGGGCGGCGACCTCTTCAATGTGGAACGGCTTGGTCACATAGTCATCGGCACCGGCTTCCAGCGCTTCAACTTTCGCCTGCCAGCCTTCGCGCGCGGTCAGCACCAGAATCGGCTGACGAATGGCATCGCCACGCCAGCGGCGAATCAGCGACATGCCGTCTTCGTCGGGCAGGCCGAGATCGACCAGCGCGATATCGGGAATGTGTTCCTGCAGGAAATAGTCGGCTTCTTTGGCGTCTTCGGCGGCATCCACCTGATGACCCATGTCACGTAACTGGACTGCGAGGTGATGGCGCAGCAGGGCATTATCTTCCACAACCAGAACACGCATAGAATTTCCTTACCTTCAACTCAGTGATGATGGCGAAAAGTATACGCCACGCCAGCTAAACCGCAGATTAACACTCCGCTGTGATGCACTGGCAGGGGAACCTCAGCCGCCACGTGACGTGCGTGACTGAGGTAACACCAACTTGCCATAGCCTGAGTTTTCAGAGCAAGGAATTACTTCAGGTCGTCAACCATCTGAATCGCGCGGCCGAGGTAGTTGGCTGGCGTCATCTGCTTCAGGCGCACTTTCTCTGCTTCCGGCAGCTCCAGGCTGTCGATAAACGCCTGCATACCGGCTGCGTCCACGCGCTTGCCGCGCGTCAGCTCTTTCAGCTTCTCGTACGGCTTTTCAATGCCGTAGCGGCGCATCACGGTCTGGATCGGCTCTGCCAGGACTTCCCAGTTGTGATCCAGCTCGTCCAGCAGGCGATCGCGGTTCACTTCCAGCTTGGAGATACCTTTGAGCGTGGCCTGATAGGCGATCAATGCATAGCCGACGCCGACGCCGAGGTTACGCAGCACGGTAGAATCGGTCAGATCGCGCTGCCAGCGTGATACCGGCAGTTTGCTGGCCAGGTGCTGCATCACCGCATTGGCCAGCCCCAGATTCCCTTCGGAGTTTTCGAAGTCGATAGGGTTAACCTTGTGCGGCATGGTTGAAGAGCCAATTTCGCCAGCAATGGTTTTCTGTTTGAAATGGTTCAGGGCGATGTAACCCCAGATGTCGCGGTCAAAATCAATCAGGATGGTATTGAAGCGCGCGATGCAGTCAAACAGCTCGGCGATGTAGTCATGCGGCTCGATCTGCGTGGTGTACGGGTTCCAGCTGATGCCCAGTGAGGTCACAAACTGCTCGCTCAGCTGATGCCAGTCCACTTCCGGATATGCGGCGATGTGCGCATTGTAATTGCCCACCGCGCCGTTGATTTTGCCCAGCACTTCCACCTTGCTCAGCTGACGCAGCTGGCGTTCCATGCGATAGGCCACGTTGGCCATCTCTTTGCCCATGGTGGACGGCGTTGCCGGCTGACCGTGGGTGCGCGACAGCAGTGGAATGTCGCGATACTCCTGCGCCAGGCCCTTCACGGCGGTAATGATCTGGTTCCAGAACGGCACGACCACGTCGCGGCGTGCGGTTTCCAGCATCAGCGCGTGTGACAGGTTATTGATATCTTCGGAGGTGCAGGCGAAATGGATAAACTCAGACACCGCGTGCAGCGCCGGCACGTTGGCTACTTTCTCTTTCAGAAAGTACTCGACGGCTTTCACGTCATGGTTGGTGGTGCGCTCAATGGTTTTGATACGCGCTGCATCTTCTTCGCTAAAACCGGCGACAATTGCATCAAGGAAAGCGTTTGCGTCGGCATCAAATGCAGGAACTTCCTTGATCTCTGCGGTCGCGGCCAGTTTCTGTAACCAGCGAACTTCAACCTCAACGCGGAATTTCAGCAAACCGAACTCGCTGAAAATCGCACGCAGCGGGCTGACTTTATCGCCGTAACGACCATCGACAGGTGAGACGGCGGTCAGAGAGGATAATTCCATCAGTGCAACTCCTGAATCGTTAACAATATAGGGCAGGGCGGCGCTTAATACGCCGGACCCAGCCGGGATAAAAGGGTTTTCGCTTCGCGCAGCAGACGCTGGCGCGCAAACATCAGCTGCAGACGACCGCCGCCGACCTGCTGCCACAGCACCGCCGCGCGGATACCGGCCAGCAGCGCAGCGCGAACTTTGCTCTGCACCTGCGAATTCTGCAGCACCTGCGGTGAGCCGGTCACCTGAATGCGCGGGCCGAGCGGGCTGATCACATCGACGTAAATGCCGGCCATGGCGCTGGTGATGGTGTCTGATTCCAGTTCGTAATGCGCCAGCTGACGATCAAGCTGGCTGATGCGCTGTGCCAGGGTGTTTAGCGCGGTTTTGTTACCGTGCAGTTTACGCTCCAGCACCATCAGGCTCAGGGTGTAACGCGTCAGGTCGGCGCTGGCACCCTGCCGGCTGCCGCTGTTCAGCACCGCCATCAGTGCTTCCAGCCCGGGGCGCAGGTTGGCTTCATCGTTGCCAAACACCGCCAGCGTTGAGCCTGGATTTAAATCCAGCAGGCTGCGCAGCGACACCTGCAGCGCCGCGTTGTTGCAGTGCCCCTGGTGTGCCAGCTGTTGCACCAGATGGGCTGCCTGGCAAACGCCGGCCAGCGCCAGCGTTATCTCATAATAGTTTTTAGCCACGCTTCACTCCTGTAGACGCGTCGGCAGTGCCGACTCAGGCCTCTGTCAGCGGCAGGCGCTGTTCAATAATACCGCCACCAAGGCACACGTCACCGAGGTAAAATACCGCGGACTGGCCCGGAGTGACGGCCGCGACCGGCTCATCGAAACGCACTTCAATGCGATCGTCGCCGTGCGGAATGATCTCGCAGGGAATGTCGCTCTGACGATAGCGGGTTTTCACCGTGCAGCGTAGCGCAGCGGTCACTGGCTGGCGATCGACCCAGTGCAACTGCTGTGCTATCAGGCCCACCGACATCAGGCGTGGATGATCGCCGCCCTGTGCCACAATCAGCGTATTGCGCGCGACATCTTTGTCGACCACATACCACGGATCGTCATTGCTCTCTTTGCGTCCGCCGATGCCCAGCCCTTTACGCTGACCCAGGGTGTGATACATCAGCCCCTGGTGTTCACCGACCACTTCACCGTCAACGGTTTCGATGACGCCCGGCTGAGCCGGCAGGTAACGACCGAGGAAGTCGCGGAATTTACGCTCGCCGATAAAGCAAATACCGGTGGAGTCTTTTTTCTTCGCCGTAATCAGATCGAGCTGTTCGGCGATGCGGCGCACCTCAGGCTTCTCCAGTTCGCCGACCGGGAACAGGCTCTGTGCAATCTGCTGGTGGCTGAGCGTGTAGAGGAAATAGCTCTGATCTTTATTGCCGTCGAGACCGCGCAGCAGCTGGCTGGTGCCATCGACATCGGCACGGCGCACATAGTGGCCGGTGGCAATGTAGTCTGCGCCGAGATCGTCTGCAGCGAATTCGAGAAACGCTTTGAACTTGATCTCTTTGTTACAAAGAATATCCGGGTTTGGCGTGCGTCCGGCCTTGTACTCTTCCAGAAAGTGCTCGAATACGTTGTCCCAGTACTCAGCGGCAAAATTGATTTTGTGCAGTTTGATGCCGAGCTTGTCACACACGGCCTGTGCGTCAGCCAGATCGTCAGCGGCGGTGCAATACTCCTCGCCATCGTCTTCCTCCCAGTTCTTCATGAACAGGCCTTCAACCTGATAGCCCTGCTGCTGCAGTAACCAGGCGGAAACGGAAGAATCGACGCCGCCGGACATCCCGACGATCACTTTTTTCTGGCTGTTGTCAGACATGACGCACTCTTGATTACGATAAAAACAGGCGGCGCATTCTATCACGCGGAAGCGTTGTGCGCACCCTCATGAAACGGCCACTGATACGGGGCTATCAGCTGCAGCGGATAGCGGGCCCCCTGCTGCCACAGCCGCACGCTTTCGGCCACCAGCGGCGAACGCAGCGTCTCTGCGCTGAGAATCTGCGCGGGCGACAGCCACCAGCAGCAGTCAATATCGTTGTCGTGTGGCGTGGTGGTAACGGTGGCAGGCAGATCGAGGCCAAACAGAAAACGCACAAAAGGTGTATGGTCCGGGGCGATCCACTGCTGCACGCCGAGAAAATAGTCGGGCTGCGCGCTGATGCCGGTCTCTTCGTACAGCTCACGTTGCGCGGCTTCCAGCAACGTTTCATCGGCCTCAAGATGACCGGCTGGCTGATTCCAGGTAACGCGGCCGTCAACGCGCTCTTCCACCACCAGTAATTTGCCCTGCGCGTGCACCATACAGGCGACGGTTACATGAGGTTTAAACATCGTTCCTCCCAAATAGTTAACCTGACGTTATCGAAATGTATAAATTACGTCCGGTCGCTGATGTCGCGCCATTCGCCCGGTGCCAAATCCTGCAGCTGGTAATCACCCATGGCAAAACGGATCAGGCGTAATGTCGGAAAGCCAATGTGCGCCGTCATCCTTCGGACCTGGCGATTGCGCCCTTCATACAGCGTGATTTTCAGCCAGCAGGTGGGGATGGCTTTACGCTCGCGAATCGGCGGGGTACGCGGCCACAGCCACGCGGGTTCAGGCACCACTTCTGCGCCCGCCGGCAACGTTGGGCCATCGTTGAGGGTGATGCCACTGCGCAGGCGGGATAAATCTGATTCCTGCGGCACGCCTTCCACCTGAACGTAATAGATTTTGCCGGTGCGCTTGCCCGGCTGCGTCAGCTGCGCCTGCAATGCGCCATCGTTGGTCAGAATCATCAACCCTTCGCTGTCGCGGTCGAGACGGCCTGCGGCATACACCTCGCTCACCGGCACAAAATCTTTCAGCGTGCGGCGGCCAGCCTCATCGCTGAACTGCGGCAGAACATCGAAAGGTTTGTTAAAGAGTATGACGCGACGCGGACCTTTTGGCCGCGTGTCACGCCGCGCGGGCTGGCGCGCCGGGGCAGCAGGGCGCTTATGCTGGTGAATTCGTTGAGAAGTTTTTCGCATGGGCTTTGCAGTTGGTAACAATCGGCGCATTATAGCGCGAAACTGCGGTGATTGGCGTGGCGGAAATATTCAAGTAGTATTGACGCGCATCTTACAAATCATTAACAAAAAATCGCTCGAAGGAGAGGTTAATGGAAAGCAAAGTAGTTGTTCCGGCGGAAGGTCAAAAAATCACCCTGGATCAGGGCAAACTGAATGTCCCGAATAACCCGATCATCCCCTACATTGAAGGTGACGGTATTGGGGTTGACGTTTCCCCGGTGATGCTGAAAGTGGTTGATGCCGCTGTGAAGAAAGCCTACAACGGCGAGCGAAAAATTTCCTGGATGGAAATTTACACCGGCGAAAAATCCGTCGAACTCTATGGCCAGGATGTCTGGCTGCCGCAGGAAACCCTCGATTTAATCAAAGAGTACCGCGTAGCCATTAAAGGCCCACTGACTACCCCGGTAGGTGGCGGTATTCGTTCCCTGAACGTGGCACTGCGCCAGGAACTGGATCTGTACGTGTGTCTGCGTCCGGTACGTTACTACAAAGGCACGCCAAGCCCGGTTAAACGTCCTGAAGATACCGACATGGTGATCTTCCGCGAAAACTCCGAAGATATCTATGCCGGTATCGAGTGGAAAGCCGGTACGCCGGAAGCGGACAAAGTGATCAAATTCCTGCGTGAAGAGATGGGCGTGAAGAAAATTCGCTTCCCGCAGCAGTGTGGTATTGGCGTGAAGCCGTGTTCAGAAGAGGGCACGAAACGTCTGGTGCGTGCCGCGGTTGAATACACCATCACCAATGACCGTGATTCCCTGACGCTGGTGCACAAAGGCAACATCATGAAGTTCACCGAAGGCTCTTTCAAAGACTGGGGCTACCAGCTGGTGAAAGAAGAGTTCGGCGGCGAGCTGATCGATGGCGGTCCGTGGATGAAGTTCAAAAACCCGAACACCGGTAAAGAGATCATCGTTAAAGATGTGATTGCCGACGCCTTCCTGCAGCAGATCCTGCTGCGTCCAGCCGAGTATGACGTTATCGCCTGTATGAACCTGAACGGTGACTACATTTCTGATGCCCTGGCGGCACAGGTAGGCGGTATTGGTATCGCACCGGGCGCCAACATCGGTGACGAGTGCGCACTGTTCGAAGCCACCCACGGTACGGCACCGAAGTATGCGGGCCAGGATAAAGTGAACCCAGGTTCCGTGATCCTGTCTGCAGAAATGATGCTGCGTCACCTGGAGTGGTTCGAAGCGGCTGACCTGATTGTTAAAGGCATGGAAGGCGCAATCGCTGCCAAAACCGTGACCTACGACTTTGAGCGTCTGATGGACGGCGCTAAGCTGCTGAAATGTTCAGAGTTTGGTGACGCGATCATCGCGAATATGTAATTTGCCCTGAGCAAATGCAATATGAAAGGGAGCCGCAGGGCTCCCTTTTTTATGCTGGCAGCGGGAAGGACTTCATGTCACCGCCGGTTTGCCATGCATGACGACTGTGCGATGCGTGGCTTTATTCCGCCGGAGGCTGTAACTGACCGATCTGGCTATCGCGCGCCTGCGATAAACGCCAGAAATCATTGCCGGCCGGATGCTGGTAAATCCGCAGCGAAAACTGACCGACAATGGCGTAGATGAATTCAAATATCGCCGACTGGGAATTCTCGTAATCGACCCACAGCACCGAGGAGGTAAAGCAATAAACCTCTACCGGCAATCCCTCCGGTGAGGGTTTCATCGCGCGCACCACGATATACATATCTTTTTTAATATCGTCGCGCTGCGCCAGCCAGGCGGTGAGATAGTGACGGAACACCGTGAGGTTGGTAATGCCGTTTTCGGCAAACCAGCGGTCACCGACCACGCTGCTATCGCGGCCATCCATCAGGATTGAAAGCTGCTCACTGACGCCGCGAATCTGGCTCATCTGCTGCACCATTTGCTGATCGAGAAAGCGAATCGAGGTCTGGTCGAGATGAAAGCTGCGCATGATACGCCGCGCGCCGGAGGAGAACATCGCCTGCCAGTTGGTGTAGGTTTCAGTCAGGAAATTTTTGGTCGGGATGCGCGACAGCGTGTTGTCCCAGTTGCGGATGGTAATGGTATGCAGAGCGATATCAATCACTTCACCGCTGATGCCGTTATCCGGCATTTCAATCCAGTCGCCAAGCTGCAGCACATCGTTCGATGACACCTGAATATTGGCCACCAGCGACAGCAGGGTGTGCTGAAACACTAACATCAATACCGCCGCGACCGCACCCAGACTGGAGATAATGATCACTGGCGATTTGTTCGACATGATAGCCAGAATCATGATGGCGGAGATGATGTGCACCAGGATCTTACCGATCTGGATATAGCCTTTTATCGAGTGGTTCTTACGCTTCGACTTACGCGAATAGGAGTTATTAACGATCTCCAGCACTTCGTTAAAGAACAGCGACAGATAAACAAAAAACAGAATGCCGCAGATGGTTTTCACCGCGATCAGCAGATGCTCGGGCAGGTCCGGCATAAACTGCAGCAGGTAATAGACGGTGATCACCGGAATAAAATTCGACAGCTTTTCTGAGAGCCGGACGTCTTTATCCAGCGGCACCTGGTTTTTATGCGTGCTGAAGAACACGCGACGCACCACTTTCACCACAAAGAACTTACAGATCAGGTGGGTGACCATGCCGACAACCAGCAAAAGCAGCAGGCTGAAGGTGGCGGAGAGAACGGTGTTGCCTTCAATAAACGTTTGTATGTCGCGTAAGTAATTCATTTTAACCACATGCCGGCCGGTTGAGGCGGGAATTCAAACATAAAGCGGCTACGGACGATAAGCGACGCGTGCGCAATAGTGTTGCTACGAGACCAGCGCTTTGCGCGCCGCCTCGGCAAGAAAATGGCTGCGGCTGCTGTAGCGCGCATTATTACTGACCATCTTATCGATCTTCTCAATCAGCAGATGCGGCATAGTGATATTGATGCGCTCGGATTTGCCCAGATAGCGGGTGACATCAATATCAACGTAGATCCACACGCCGGGCTGGCTAAATTCACGCTGCCAGTGCTGCGCCGGCTCCGGAATCAATAAGCCTTTCTCCGCCATCAGTTCAAAGTGGGCATGCAGCGCAGATTGCGCATCCTGCAGCGTTTGCTCGGGCGTATCACCGGCAAAATAACAGCCGGTGACATCCGGGAAATAACCACTGGCCGAGCCGTCAGCGTCAATCTCTACCAAAGCGGGAAACAGCATCATGTCACCTCTGAGCAAGCGGAATAAAACCAGCATGGATCAATCCAGCCTGGCGTCTTTCAGAATCTGCATCAGCGTGCCTGTCTTCATATCCTTCTGCGGATGCGGCACGGTGATCAGATGAGCAAAATCCGGGTGCGAGAACTGATGATGACTGCCGCGTATGCGCTCCAGCTTCCAGCCATTCTTTTGCAGCAGTTTAATCAGCGTCGCGCTCTTCATCGGACTTCCTGTAGGTGAAATTATACACACAATACACACTGATGCAAGGCGGTCTCTGCCATCACATCGGCGGGTCATGGCCAAACTAACCGGGACGGCCGCGACAGGCACCCATTGATGCTGCGTTCTGCGTGCTGTTTTCCACGGCTTTTTCCCGCTGCGATAGTGGTTTGCGTAAAACTTTGAAATAGTTAACATCCCGGCACCGGCGCGCGTGCCATTTGCGGGCTGAACCGCTATCTTCAGCCTTCATCAATCCGGAGGTGCTATGCAAGGTGTGATCAAGTTTGTAAAAGGCTGGCTGATTTTTTCCCTGCTGTGGGGCATTTTCATGTGGTTTGTATCCTGGCAGGCACAGGGCAAAACGCCGGGCATGATGATTGTCATGAGCCTGTATGCCGGTTTGATTTATCAGGCATTAATGACCATGGTGGCGCGTTATAAAGCGCGGCGCGCACAGGCCTGATTATTCACAACTGCCGACATAGCTTTGCGTCGCGCTGACGCTAATTTGCATGCCATCCGGCAAGCTGAGCGCTCACTAATCAGCGTGTAAGGCGGGCAGGATGGGAAGAACGTTACTGACGGGATGGTTTTTTTTGCTGCTATCACTGGCGGCCAGTGCACAATTACCGGTGGGGCCTGTGGTGATAGCGGGGCAGCATGGGCGCCACCTTGCCGGGCACAGCAGTACGGCAGATGTCGCCGAGACGCCGGATGAACATATTCAGGAACGACGGGACGGCGTGCCGCAGCGGCATTGAGTATCGGGGCCGCACGGGCCCCGATCGCCGGGGATTATTTACGGCCCAGCAGGAAACCGACAATCACGCCGATGCTGGCGGCAACGGCCAGCCCGGTCGCCGGGTTGTCGCGTACCGATCTCACCACGCAGTCTGCTGCATCCTGCACCGCATAACTGGCCTGCGCCGGATAGCGTCGCGCGGCACCGCGTGCCTGATGGCGGCGTGAACCGGTGAACTCGCCAAATTTTTCCTGTACGGCACCCGCCGCTTCATTCAATTTTGCTTCCGCTTTATCGGTCATATTGACTCCCTGAGAGTGGTGAATGTCTCTTTCAGCGTAGACAGAGAAGTGCAGACCGGCAACCTGGTGGCTTTTCAGGATGTAACAGTGGTTTGCAGGAATCGGCATTGCTGTCCATACCTGGTAAGGACCACGTTAAGCTGCGCCAACCTCACGCAGCGCTCACTGAACGGAGGAGAAATGAAACGCGATATCCTGAATGAAGACGATTACGATGAAGTTTGCCGGGTGATTGGCGATGCGGTAATTGTCCTTTCCGAGTGCGGTCATGAAACCAGACGGGAGGAGATTGCCCGTTTGCTGCAGCGTACGCGCCACGATCGCGCCCACGACGAACGCGATGAACAGCGTATGCTGGAGCACGCGATTCGTCTGGTACGGCCGTAAGAGCAGGGCGTCACGCGGACGCCCTCACTGCTGGTCGCGATACGCCGGGTACCAGCTCACCAGGAAGTGGCGCAGATGATCAAAACACCATTCGGCATCGTCCGCCTGCTGGCAGTAATAGCGAATGGTGACCTTCTCATAGCGGCGATGGCGCTGCTGCAGCGGCGACCAGCTCCAGTCCAGCACCGCGCGCGCATAGTTGACCAGCGCGTCACGCGGCATGCTGTGCTGCTGCTCCTGGCGGCGCAGATACATCTCAAAGAACTGATCGAGGCTCTGTGTTTCTTCGCTGCTACAGTCCAGCGTGGGGCGGAACGCCACATCGAGAAAGCCGCACACGCCATCTGCGCGCTGCTGCCAGTCACAGGCCAGCGTCATAAACAGGCCATCCTGCAGATTGACCTCTTCCAGCAGACGACGCAAATTTTCAGAATGTTTACCGGCGGCGATCTCATCAATGCGATCGGTTTCCAGCGTCAGGTCAAAACCGCACGGGTTGACCGAGCCATCCGCGTCTCGGGTGGCCGGAAAGGGGAAATCGATATAACCGTTATTGTCCAGACTCTTTTCCATAATGCAGGTCCGCAGCATGACAAACGCTGACAATAAACCATCTGCGCGCGCCACGCACGGCTTATGGACACGTCCAGGTAATCATGGTGTTACGCGCCGGGTTGATCAGGCGGAACTGCTTGTCGCTCAGCCGCTGTGCATAAAAGCCTTCCGGCGTCACGGCAGATGGAACATAGCGGAAACGGTCGGTGGAGTGCAGTGCGCCGCTGCTCAGCGTTACGCCATCGCGCGCCACCGAAAACGAATTCACTAAATCGAAAATGCGCCCTTCGGTGTGGCCCAGCGGCTGACCATAGAGCGTTGCGACCTCGCCGGGGCAATCGATGCCTTTCGGCGTGGAGCTGCAGCCAGCCAGCAGGATAAGTGTGAGTAGAAAACTGAGTCTTAACATGGTCCTGTTCCTGGTGCATTCCCTGATTTATGCTGGCCTGACGATGCGCGCCACTGATCCGATCATAGCATGTCTGACGCCACTGCCCATTTGCCATTTGTTTAATCGTTAAGCGGTAAGCATGTAAAGGGGTGACTTTGCTAGCAGATAAACGTTATTCTTGCCAGCGTTGCGCACCAGGTAAGCAAAACAAGGGTAAATCCATGAGAGAAGAAGAAGCCAGTTTAATGATTCTTCAGCACGCGATTGATAAGTTAGACGCCGACAAAAAACAGCAGGTGATGAACTGCGTGACGGCGATCCATGAAGTTATGCAGCGTTTCGATCCAGACGATGCCGGACTGGCGCTGATGCTGGTGGCCGCGCAGGTCGCGGCAGAGTAGCGCCATCCCATCCCGGTCTTAACCATTTATTTCACCCACCAGCCAGCGGTGAATCACCCGCACCATATATTGCTGCTGCTCTGCCGTTAACGGCTGATGCGCAGCAATGCCATGCCATTTTGCCAGACAGCCGCGGCAGCAGGTTGCCGTGGCGTGCTGGGCGATAAATACCGGATGGCCGCGCATTGGCGTCTGTTTGCCATCATTCTTTGGTTCGGCTGCGGCCAGCCTTTGCTGGATAAAATCGGCCGCGTGTTGGTCGATCACCGCCGGGCCTTTCTCAATACAGTACTGTCGCTCTTTCGCGCCTAAATGGAAGCGGCGGCGAAACGGCGATTGCGCCAGCCGCGCGAATAATGCCTGTTCGTCTCGCATAACATCCTCCTGACGCGATCTTAGCGCATTTAACTTAACTCGTTACAAAGATATCCCGAACGCATAAAACCTCACAAAATCAGTGATGTGGAGGCGTTCTTCCTGCTCGCACTGGCTGACCCGCGGTCACAGATTACCGCACCGGCGGCGGTTGTATGTTACCCTCTGGCCAATTAAATTCCTGTAAAATCATGATCTAACCTCAGTGGAGAACACCCATGAAGGCGATAACCCTTGCTGCGCTCCTGATGGCCTGCCAGATTGCCCCCGCGTGGAGCGAAAGCGAATTCCAGATCACCTGCCCGGGCCGCCCCACCATGACGGTATCGCGTGCCGCTTACGGGCTCAGCACGCTGATGTGGCCAACCCGGCATTTCCAGATTGCCGCCGGGCAGCAGCGCACGCGTCTGCAGGACGGCGATAAGGTCGCCATTACCCGTTTCCGCAATGGCGATCAGTTGATCGTGAATAAAAACAGCGGCGAAACCTTTTTCGTCTACGCCGACAGCGATAAGCTGTTGCCATGCAACCGCACGGAAAAACGCGATGCTGATATTCTGTCGCTGGAACGCTACGACGACCGCCAGCACCCCTCTTCATAATGCCGCCAAAAGGAGCCGACCATGCAATTAAGCGTTACGGATAGCGTCACGCATCAGGATCTGGATGAAATGCGCCTCGGCCTGAACGCCTTCAACAGCCGCTTTATTGATATCAATGAGATGAAAGCCATCGGTGTGTTCATTAAAGACGGCGCCGGGAAAAAGCTGGCGGGACTGACGGGCTCAACCTACGGCAACTGGTTACGCATTGATATGCTGTGGGTCAGCGATGGGTTACGCGGGCAGGGCGCCGGCAGCCAGCTGATTCAGGCTGCCGAACAGGAAGCCCGCGCACGCGGCTGCCGTTACGCGCAGGTGGATACCGCCAGCTTTCAGGCGCGGCCGTTTTATGAAAAGCTTGGCTATACGCTACGTTTTAGCCTTGATCACTACCCGCGCGAACATCAGCGTCACTATCTGAGCAAGACTCTGTAATCACAGCAGTGGCTGCTGGCGCAGGTCCAGCGGCGACTGTTCCGCTTCATCAATCGCGGCCAGCCAGCTCTGTAAATCGACCTTCGCCCAGGAGAGATGCCCGCGCGTGGTGCTCATCAGCACCACATCCGGACGCAGCGAGCGGTACAGCTCCAGCGACTGCTGCAGCTCCGCAGGATTACTGTCCGGCACCAGCACGCTAATCCAGCGATGGTAATCCCGCGTCAGGGTGTCGCCGACAAACAGGTAGGTCTGGCCGAGCGGTGAGTGATACAGGTAGCTGCAGCTGCCCGGCGTGTGGCCCGGCGTGGGCAGCAGGTGAAAGTCGCCAAAGTGCACGTCCTGATGCATGAAGGTTTCGTCCGGCTCAATCACCAGGCTCACCGGGCCGAGCGATCGGCTGTGGCAATACAGCGCACTATTGAAGCGCTGCTGAATGGCCCGCGCGCCCGGCGCGGCTTCGTGCCAGTGGGTAAAATAGTGGCGAATCACGCCGCCCGCGTCCGCGAGCACTTCATGATCCAGCAGCTGCTCAACGCGACCAATCAACAGGTTGCCGCGCGGATGGCGCAGCATAAACCCGTGCATCATTAAATCATTTGCCGTCTCTTCGGCGGGAAATTCCGGCGTGGAGATCCACAAGTCTTCGTACAGCGGCTTCAATAGCGGTCTCCTGCGGCAACACGTCAGCGCAACGTCGGATGGCCGGTAAAGGCTAACCGCGCGGCGCCCTGGTCAATCTCAAGCGTGGCGCTGGCGCCGAGCGGCAGCGTCACGGTATCGGCATCATGGCCAAACGGCAGATCGCTGATCACCGCAATCTGGTACTCATCACGCAACCGCTGCCACACCGTGGCGAAATCAAAGCCGTTGTCGTAATCGGACAGGGCGGTGCTGGTGAAGCTGCCGGTGACAATGGCGCGCTGGCGCGCCAGAATACCGCTCTGCTGCAGCTGAATCAGCATACGCTCAATGCGGAACGGATGCTCATTCACATCCTCGATCACCAGAATGCCGTCTTCAATCTGCGGCAGCCACGGCGTGCCAATCAGGGAGCAGATCATCGCCAGATTGCCGCCCCACAGCGTGCCCTGCCAGCGGCCGCGATCCGGACTGGCGCTGTGCCACGCCAGATTGACTGTAGGAGATGTTAGCGCCTGCCAAAAGTGGCTGACGGTAAATTCAGATAAAGCCTCCGCGCCAAAATTGCCGGCCAGCATCGGTCCGCTGAAGGTGATCAGCCCGGTTTGCGCCAGCAGCGCCAGCTGAATAGCGGTGAAATCACTGTGGCCGCACAACGCGACAGGCTGATTAAGCAGGCGACGCTGCAGCGCCACATAGTCGAGGTGATCGAGCAGGCGAGAGGCACCATAGCCGCCGCGCACCGCCAGTACGATATCCGGCAGCGACGCCAGCGACGCCAGCGCATTCACATCCTGCAGGCGCTGCGCGTCATCACCGGCAAAACGCTGCCAGCGGCGCGTAATGGCTTCCGGGTTTTGCAGTTGATGGCCCTCCGCCTGCAGGCGCTCCACCGCGCGCCGGGCGGCGTCCTGATTGTGGCAATAACCGGAAGGGGCGATGAGGCGTATTGAACGAGGGGCGAGCATAACTTCCATCCTGCTGTCTGTTGGCCTGCCGATGATGACGAAATGCGTTACCGAAGTCACGGTAGCACAAGGTTTTTTACGTATTTAGGATAAACGGTAATTTTACCTTTTACCGTCATGGTTATGATAGCTTGCGCCAATCTTATAGCGGAACCGAAAATCATTGAAAATTCGACTACTTATGCTGTCTGCTTTGCTGCTGGCTGGCTGTGCCAGCGAGCCGGAAAAACCGGTGACGCCGGAGAAGAATACGCCATTAACCCAGGCGCCGCCGTCGAAAGTGAATGATGCATGGTCACTGTTTACCGAAGATGCCGCCAGTCATTATGGCGTTGATGAGAAGCTGATCAGCGCCATTATTAGTGTCGAATCCGGGGGCAACCCAACCGTGGTAAGCCGTTCTAACGCGGTCGGGCTGATGCAGATCAAAGCCGCCACCGCCGGACGCGAGGTGTATCGCGCACAGGGACGCCACGGCCAGCCGAGTAACTCCGAACTGCGCGACCCGGCGAAAAATATTGATATCGGCGCGGCCTATATCCGGATTCTGCAGGATTCCGCCCTGGCGGGCATTCGCGATCCGCTGACGCTGCGCTATGCCACCATTGTTTCCTATGCCAACGGTGCCGGCGCGCTGCTACGTACCTTCTCGCGCGACCGCGATCGCGCCATTGCAATGATCAACGCCATGACGCCGGATGAGTTCTACCAGCACGTGCAGAACAAGCATCCGGCCGCCCAGGCGCCGCGCTACCTGTGGAAAGTCACCACCGCCTATCGCACCATCGGCTAATGCCGCTGGCGGGACTCAGTGCTGTGCGCGCTCTGCCGCAGCCTCATTTGAGGCATCGCTGAGGTTAATGCGCGGCAGCACGCCGCCGGTGAACTCCACGCGGCGCATCGGGAAGGCGAAACGAATCTGTTTCTGCTCCAGCTGCGCCATCAGTTGCAGGTTAATCTCCTGCTGAATGTCCATGTATTTGTTGTAATCGGCGCTCAGCACGAAATAGACCACCTCAAACGTCAGCTGCGATTCGTCAAACGACAGGAAATGGGCGCGATCAAAACGCGTGTCCGGCACGCCTTCAATGATGCGTTGCACCATGCCGCCAATCTGCCGCACTTTCTCCGCCGGCGTGCCGTAATTAATCCCGAACTTAAACACGATGCGTCGCTGCTGCATGCGTTTGTAGTTGTGGATGGTTTGCTGCAGCAGAATAGTGTTGGAGCAGACAATCTGTTCGCCGCCGAGACTGCGCAGCCGGGTGGTTTTCAGGCCAATGTGCTCAATGGAGCCAGCGATGTCGCCGAACACAATAAAGTCGCCGTGCTCAAAGGGCTTATCGAAGCCAATCGCCAGCGAAGCGAACACATCGCTCAGCACCGTCTGAATCGCCAGCGCGATGGCGATACCGCCGACGCCGAGGCTGGCCACCAGCGCGGTGATATTGATCCCCATATTGGAGAGGATCGCCAGCAGCATCATTACCCACACCACGACGCGCAGCAGAATACCGAGGATCACCGTGGTGACCGGATTGCGCACGTGCAGCGGATCGCGCAGCAACGAGTGCAGCCACAGGCGAATGCCGCCGTCAATCCACAGCGTGAGCTGCAGAATCAGCGCCAGGAACCAGCCGTGGGCGATGGCGACGCTCCAGCTGTCCGGCAGGTCGACAAATTTCAGCGTGATCAGCAGCGAGAAGATCAGCAGCAGCAGCTGACTGGTGCTGCGCAGAATCTCCACCAGAATGCCGGTGAAGCGCACGTGGCGCTGTTCGCTGTAGTGGGCGATACGGTTAGAGACAAAACGAATGACGGTGCGCAGCAGCCAGTAAACAATCAGCGTGCCGAACACAATGATGGCGCTATTAATCCAGAAGTTTTGATTGAGAAAGATAAGTTGTAAACGATGGGCAGAAAGCCAGTTTTCCATTGGGGAGAATCTCCTTGCTGGGAGCCGGTGAAAAGAATGTGCAAGGAGAAAGCATAGACTACGCTGGCGTCGCGCGGGACGCCGGCGGTTTACTGGAAGCGATTGGCCTTGTCGCGCGCCAGCCGTTCCAGCGCAAAAATCACCTGCTGCAGCTGACGCTCCTGCACCGGTTCGATGGCGGTAAAACGGAAGCTGAGTCGCGGCGTGATGCGGGTTTCGTTCTTGCTGGTCACGGTGCTGCGCTCGCCGATGTGCAGCAGCTGTGCGGTCACTTCGAACTGGCCATACTCGCCCAGCTCAACGCGCAGCTTTTTGAAGGTATCGCCACGGTTAAGACCTTCCGGCAGCGCCTCATCCAGCAGCACGCCGACGCCGCCGAGCGACAGATCCTGCAGGCGAAAGCGCGCGGTGCTGCCGTCCGGCCACTGGCTGTGGCAATAAAATACCGGTTCGAGCGGCGCGTTGACGCGAAAGAATTCCCGGCGCTGAATCTGCCACACCAGGTCGGGCAGCGCGGCGGCAAAGGCGGGCAGGCCGTCATAATCGATGCGGGTTAATCCCTGCAGCCCAAACTCCACTTTGGCACCGTGGGTTTCGGCCGCAATATTCACTTCGCCACCCTGCAGTGCCAAATCATTGTCCAGCGCGTTGCTGCCAAGATCAAAAACCACCCGATCTTCATCCGCGGCCAGCAACCGGCTGATGAACTGACCACGGGAGAAATTGACCATCAGCAGGGTTTGATAACGCAACAAATCCTTCATCACGTTCAACACCGCCAGCGTACCGCGCTTGAGATATTGTTCTTTATCGGCGTCTTTCACGTCCTGCTCCACCTGTCCGATTGCTATTTTACGAGTGCCACTGCTCTTCGTCGGTTATCGACCGGGGCGGTAAAAGCTTTAGCCGGCGTGAACGAATTCATCATGATGTTGATGTAGCAGAGAAAAAATTCCCGGCTATACTTAGCGCGATGAACACCTTGATTCATAACGTAAGGAGCAGCAAATGGGTATTCTTTCATGGATTATTTTTGGTCTGATTGCCGGGATTATCGCTAAATGGATCATGCCAGGTAAAGATGGCGGCGGATTTATTTTGACCGTGGTACTCGGGATTGTCGGTGCGGTGGTGGGCGGCTGGATCAGTACCCTGTTCGGCTTTGGCCGGGTTGACGGCTTCAACTTTGGCAGCTTTGTGGTCGCGGTGATCGGTGCCATTGTGGTGCTGTGGATCTACCGTAAAGTCCGCAGCTGACGCCAAATCACGATTCAACAAGATCCGCAGTCCCGTCCGGGGCTGCGGATTTTTTTATGTCGTCAGAAATCGTAGCCGATTGTGGCGGTCAGCGTCCGCTCCGCGCCGCGATAGCAGTAACCGGTGCCGTAGCAGGCTGCCAGATACTTTTTATCCGTCAGATTGCGGGCATTCAGCTGCAGCCAGGCACCTTTCAGGCTCGACTGCCACGCGCCCAGATCGGCGCGCAGTGAGGCGTCAAACAGGGTCACCGACGGCAAACGGGTGGTGTTTTCGTTATCGGCCCACTGGCGGCCAATATAGCGCACCCCGGCACCCGCGCTCAGGCCGTAATCAAACTGATAATGCCCCCACAGCGACGCCATGCTATTTGGCGTGACGTACGGCGTATGGCCATCGTTGCCGTCCACGGAATCCTTAAAGCGCAGATGGTTGAGCGTATAACCGGCGACGGTGCTGAACCGTTCGCTCAGCTGGCTGCGCGCCTCCAGTTCAATGCCCTGTGCATGCACTTTGCCGGACGGGGTGTAGGTGCCGTCCTGCACGTTACGGTTGGCCACATCGTTCTGCGTCAGATCGTACAGGGCCACGCTGTAGAGATCGCGCGTGCCGTTCGGCTGGTATTTCACCCCGGCTTCATACTGTTCTGAGGTGGTCGGTTTTAGCTGATTCCCGTCGGGATCGGTCAGCGAAGCCGGGGTAATCGCCTGGCTCCAGCTGACGTACGGCGACACGCCATTATCAAAGGCGTACAGCAGCGCGGCGCGGCCGCTGACGTGATCGTCCTGACGACGACTATTGCCATTCTCTGACACGATGCGGTCATAGCGACCAGACAGATCCAGATGCCAGCGCTGCCACGCCATCTCATCCTGCAGATAGAGGCCGCTCTGATAGTAGCGGCGCGTCTGCGCTGTCCAGAGGTAATCCGGCTGGCTGCCGATGGCCTCGCCGTTCCAGGCATTCAGCGGTGAGGCAGCGCCGCTGGCGTCGCTCAAATCATTTTTATAGCGGTGATACTCCGCGCCGAGCGTGACGCGATGCTGCAGCGCACCGCTGGCAAACTCCGCCTGCAGCTGGTTATCGGTCGCCCATGCGCTGAGCGAAGAGCGCTCACCGGAGTAGTAGCGGTTGAGCAGGTCCGGATTGTCGCTGTTCCAGCCAATCTGGTACACCTGATCAAGCGCCACGTTGGAATGGCTGTAGCTGCCGGTGCTGTGCACCGACCATACCTCATCGAAACGGTGCGAGAAGTCGTAGCCGTAAATCTGCTCATGACGTTTGAACTGATCCAGCGCGCTGTCGCCCTCATAAAAACCGTCGCTCAGCCAGCGGCCATTGTGGCTGTACAGCGTGCCTTCCGCCGGCACCGAGCCATGATAGCCGCCTGAGGGATCCTTTTCCAGATAAGCACGCAGCAGCAGGCTGGTGTCTTCATCCGGCTGCCACAGCAGCTGGGGTGACAGCGCGTATTTCTCTTCGCGCGTGTGGTCGTACTGGGTATCGCTGTTGCGCGTGATGCCGGTCAGGCGGTACGCCCATTGATCGTTAATCGCGTCGGTGTAATCAAAGGCGGCGCTGTTACTGGCATTGCTGCCGGTGGCGAAGCGTAAATGGCCCTGTGAAGCAAACTGCGGCCGCTTCGTGACCATGTTCACCAGCCCGCCTGGCACCGTCTGACCATAAAGGGCAGAAGAGGGGCCTTTAATTACGTCGATGCGGTCAAGGAACCAGTTATCCACCTGCAGGATGTTGAAGCTGCCGCCGTCGCTCATCACGCGCAGACCGTCAAGGAAGGTGTTGTCGACGTCACCGCCGTGGAAACCGCGCAGCGAAATGGTGTCGTAACGCGTGGCCGCGCCACTAAAGTTGGTGAAAACCCCCGGGGTATAGCCCAGCGCCTGGTTCAGATCCTGCGCGGCCTGATCGTCAATCTGCTGACGCGTCACCACGGAAATGGACTGCGGCGTGGTGACGAGTGGACGATCGCTTTTCGTGGCGCCGCTGCGGGTGGCGAGATAGCCCGTCGTGGGCGAGGTGGCGCTCTCCTGCGGCTGTGCGGTGACCACCAGAGAGGGTTCGGCAACGCCGAGTGCCGGAAACGCCAGCGCCAGCGCGCACAGCAGCCGGCCACGGTTGAGGGGGTAAAGCGCGGTCATAATGATTCCTTTGGCAGAGAACAAAAGCCGCACCACACCAGCGCGGCGGCTAACGATGAGAAAAAGAGTCATTTTAAGATTGAGAATTATTATCTTTTAGTAAGGGGTGTTTCAAGGTGTAAAAGATAAGTAATGGAAAAGTGTGATGCGCAGGGGATGCCGCAGCGCCGGGCATGGTCATCGCCTGGCTGTGGCATCGGGCCTGAGAAGCAGGTGCGCACGGCGGCGCACCTGACGTCAGGGTTATTTCGCCGCGTTTAGCGTCGGCATTGATGGGATGTCGCGCGTGCTGTTACAGGTTTTATCTTTCGGACAATACTTATCCAGCAGCTTCAGCGTTACGCCGTTGGTCCAGCCAAAGCCGTCCTGCAGCGGATACTCACCGCCGCCACCACCGCCCAGTTGGGTACCGTCGACCACATACTTCTCGACCAGCTTGTGCTCGCGATCGTAAGTTTGCTGCACATTTTGCAGGAAGCGCTGACCGATCTGCTGTGCCAGCTGGTTCTGCTTGTAGTGCTCCAGACCTTCGACCGCTACCCACTGCAGCGGGGCCCAGCCGTTAGGCGCATCCCACTGCTGGCCGTTGTTTACCGTCGTGGTGACCAGCCCGCCTGGTTTCAGCAGCTGTTTTTCCACTGCGGCAGCGGTGCGTTCCGCCTGTTTGTCGCCCGCCAGCTGCATATACAGCGGGAACAGCGTGGCGGCGGTGAGCTGATTGTGCACCTGCTTTTTCTGGACATCGTAGTCGGCATACCAGCCCTGTTTGTCATCCCACAGGTAACGATTGATCGCCGCCTGGCGCTTCTCTGCATCCGCCGCAAACTGCTGCGCTTTGTCATTCTGCTTTGCCTGCTTCGCGGCTTTCGCCAGCGTCTGCTCCAGGTGGAACAGCAGGCTGTTGAGGTCCACCGGGGCCAGCTGGGTGGTGCGAATCGAGGCCAGATTGTGCGCATCGGTGAACCAGCGTGAGCTGAAGTCCCAGCCCGAGGCGGCGCCCGCGCGCAGATCGCGATACACCTGCTGTTTATTGCGCTCAGGCGCTTTTTTCGCGGTGTTGACATCGTCCAGCCAGGATTCGGTGCGCGGCACGTCACGGTCATCCCAGTAGCGATTGAGCAGGGTGCCGTCGCTCAGCTTCACCACGCGCTTGCTCGCCTGGCCGGCAGCCACCTTATCGCTGTCCGCCATCCAGTAATCATACTCTTTTTGCAGCTGTGGCAGATACTGGCGGTAGACATCATCTCCCTTGTGGCTGGCCAGCAAATCCACCATCAGGCTGAAGAACGGCGGCTGCGAGCGGCTGAGATAGTAGCTGCGGTTACCGTTAGGGATGTGGCCGTACTTGTCCAGCTCGCTGGCGAAGTTATCCACCATATCCTGCACCCGATCCCAGTGGCCGCTCTCTGCCAGCCCGAGCATGGTGAAGTAGCTGTCCCAGTAATAGACTTCGCGGAAACGCCCGCCCGGCACCACGTACGGTTTCGGCAGTGGCAGCAGCGAATCGTACTGGCTGGCCGTTGGCGTGCTGCGCGTCAGCACCGGCCACAGGCCATTAATGTGCGCGCGCAGGCTCTGGCCGGCGGGCGGCACGTATTTATCCTGCGCTTTGGGCAGGATGAAGTTGGTGTCCACGAAGCGCCTGAGATCGAAATTACGCTGATTTTTCTGCATCTGCCAGTCGGCGAGAATCGACGCCGGGTCATATTTGGGGACCGCATCGGCAAAGGTTTTCTGGTCCGGATAAAATCTGGCCTGCTGCACGGCACTGAATAGTGGGCCGAGTCGCACATCCGGCGGCTGCGGCTGGGCGCTGAGCATGCGGCTATTATCCTCAGCGTGCACAGCAGACGCGCTCAGCAGCGCCGCGCTGAGCAACAGGGTAAGACGCGCAGGCGTAAACACTACATTTTTTATCATCGGTTTTTCTCCTTGTCCGAAAAGGTGGTGCGCTAACGCATTGACCACCCGAACAACTTTAGACGTTAACGCGCCGCTTAGCCTTTTGCAGCGGCGGAAATGTGAAGCCTTCGCGAATAATCGCCGGAAAATTGCGGTGCCGCGCGGGTTTTTACTTGCCCTGCGCCGCTATTTGACTGAGGCTGAAAGAAAAAAAGGAGAGCAGTATGGAGATCATCTGGTATCACCCGTCACTGAATCCGCAGCCGTGGCTGGACGGCATGCGCCAGCGACTGCCGGAAGTGCGCATCCGCCACTGGCAGCCGGGCGACAGTGCGCCTGCCGACTACGCCATTGTGCGATCGCCGCCGGTGGAGATGCTGGCGGGACGGGCGCTGCGTGGCGTATTCGCCATGGGGGCCGGCGTGGACGAAATTTTGCGGCAGCTGCGCACGCACCCTGAGATGCTGGCTGCTGCGGTGCCGCTCTACCGGCTGGAAGACACCGGCATGGCACGCCAGATGCAGGAGTATGCGAACTGGTGCGTGCTGGGCTGGTTTCGCCGCTTCGCCGACTATCACCAGCAGCAGCGACAGGCGCTGTGGCAGCCGCTGCCGGACCGCGAACGTGCTAATTTTACCATTGGCGTGCTGGGGGCAGGCGTACTTGGCCGTAGCGTGCTGGAGAGCCTGCGCCAGTGGGGCTTCCCGCTGCGCTGCTGGAGCCGCTCGCCGAAGCAGATTGCCGGTGTCACCACCTTTCACGGCCGCGACCAGCTGGCGGATTTTCTCGCTGACAGTCAGGTATTAATTGATTTGCTGCCCGCCACGCCGGAAACCAGCAACCTGATCGATGGCACGTTTCTTAGCGCGCTACCGCGCGGCGCCTGTTTCCTCAACCTCGCGCGCGGTGCGCACGTGGTAGAGGCCGATCTGCTGGTGGCGCTGGAGAGCGGTCAACTGGCCGCCGCCGCGCTGGACGTATTCTAGGTGGAACCGCTGCCGGCCGCGAGTCCGCTGTGGTCTCATCCGCGTGTCATGATTACCCCGCATAATGCCGCCACCACCTTGCCGCATGAGGCGATGGACTATATCGCCGGTGCCATCACGGCACTGGAGCAGGGCCAACAGCCGCGCGGTCTGGTCGATCGCCAGCGTGGCTATTAATTCAGCAGAGGAGAAGAGGATGTATCCCGTCGATTTACATATGCACACCGTGGCCAGCACCCATGCTTACAGCACGCTGCACGATTACGTCGCTCAGGCGAAACAGAACGGCCTGAAGCTGTTCGCCATTACCGATCACGGTCCGGACATGGCCGATGCGCCGCACTACTGGCATTTTGTCAATATGCGCATCTGGCCGCGCGTGATTGACGGCGTCGGCGTGCTGCGCGGCATTGAAGCCAACATCAAAAATCAGCAGGGTGAGATTGATTGCAGCGGGCCGATGCTGGATGCGCTGGATTTGATCGTCGCCGGCTTCCATGAGCCGGTCTATGCGCCGCGCGACAAGGCTCACCACACCGAAGCGATGATCGCCACCATGGCCAGCGGACTGGTACACATCATCAGCCATCCGGGTAACCCGAAATTCCCGGTGGATATTCGCGCCATCGCGGAAGCCGCCGCGCACTACGATGTGGCGCTGGAGATCAACAACTCGTCATTTACCCATTCGCGTCCGGGCAGTGAACCTAACTGCCGCGCGATTGCGGAAGCGGTGCGTGACGCCGGTGGACGGTTGGCGTTTGGCTCTGATTCGCACACCGCCTTTACGCTCGGCGATTTCGAACACTGCCTGCGTATTACGCGCGAAGTGGATTTTCCGCAGGATCGCGTGTTAAATGTCACGCCGCGTCGCCTGCTCGACTTTCTCGAACAGCGCACTGGCAAACACATTGCGGAATTTGCCGACTTTTAACTTTTTTGCCTCAAGGAATTCTGTTGCATGAATGAGTTTTCCATTCTCTGCCGCGTCATCGGCTCGCTGTTTAATCGCCAGCCGCAGGACCCGCTGCTGGTGCCGCTGTTCACCCTGCTGCGCGAAGGCAAACTGAAAGATCAGTGGCCGCTGGAGCAGGATGAACTGCTGACCCGGCTGCAGCAGAATAGCGATCCGCAGGCGCTGGCGGCGGATTACAACGCGCTGTTCGTCGGCAGCGACTGCAGCGTACCGCCGTACGCCTCACAGTGGCCGAACGGACCGCAGGAAGCCGAGGTGCGGGCGTTTTTAACCTCACGCGGTATGCCACTGAGCGAGTCGCCGGCCGATCACTTTGGCGTGCTGCTGCTGGCGGCCTCCTGGCTGGAAGATCAGTCTGCGGAAGATGAGGCGGCGGCCCAGTTGGCGCTGTTCGATGACTACCTGCTGCCGTGGTGCGGCGCCTTCCTCGGTAAAGTGGAAGCCCACGCCACCACCGCGTTTTATCGCACGCTGGCGGCGCTGAGCCGTGAGGCGATTCAGGCGATGTATGACGAACTGCGTGAAGAGGGCGACGACGCCTGAGTCGTCACCAGCAGGGATGGCTGCTGCCGGGCAGCTGCGCCGGTGCCGCGCACAGCATCGGCGTACCGGGCAGATAAGCCGCGGCGCGCAGGCGCTCGCCAATTCCCCAGCGATTGATCTCCAGCGCGCTCAGCGCATCGTGCGGCTGCGGCGTAATGCCGCGCTGTTCGCCTTGTGGCGCTGCACCGTGCTGCTGAAGCAACAGCGCGGTACGCGCCAGCGACAAACGCGCCTGCCAGCCGGTGCCGTTAATTCGGCGCTGGCGTAATCCTTCCAGCACCGCGGCCGCCATCATATAGCCGGTGGCGTGATCCAGCGCCTGCACCGGAAGCGGCGTCGGTTTAACGCCTGCCTGCCAGCGCATACCCTGTTCGGCGATGCCGCAGGCCATCTGCACCAGGC
Source organism: Pantoea sp. GM_Pan_4 (assembly GCF_026541005.1). NCBI lineage: Bacteria > Pseudomonadati > Pseudomonadota > Gammaproteobacteria > Enterobacterales > Erwiniaceae > Pantoea > Pantoea sp. GM_Pan_4. The sequence goes on along the minus strand of NZ_JALNUZ010000001.1, from coordinate 629,320 downwards.
TGTCAAAACCGCGCCGGTTGCGCCACGGCCCGTGCCAGCCCCAGGCGTTGAGGCTGATATCCACCAGCCCCGGCGCCAGCCGCTGACGGCTCTCCGCATCCAGCCCCAGCTTTTCCAGTGCGTCCGCGCGGTAGCCGTGCACCAGCACGTCCGCATGCTGTAGCAGCGTAATCAGCCGATCGCGCCCGGCGCGGGTTGTGATATCCAGCTGCGCGCAGCGTTTGCCGCAGTTGATCTCCTCTTCCAGCGTCGGTTCACGCCAGCCGGGCGGATCGATGCGCAGCACCTGCGCGCCGAGGCTGGCCAGAAAGCGGGTCGCTACCGGTCCGGCAATGATGCGCGTCAGATCCAGCACCCGCACGCCCAGCAGCGGTCGCGCCGGCAGCAGCGCCCAGCCCGGCGTGGGCGCTTCGCCGGTTGCCCGTTGGGCAATCAGCGCTTCTTCGCTTACCGCCAGCCCGTGCGCGTGCTGCTGCCACTGCTGTGCGCTGCGCATCCAGGCGGCACAGCCGCCGGCGTCGACCACGGCCTGCTCCAGCGCGTGTCCCTGCCAGCGTGCCACCACCGCCGCCAGCGATGACCGATCGGCGTGCTCGCCCAGCACGCTTGCCATGGCGGCGCGATGATGCGGTGCGTTGGTGTGCAGGCGGATCCAGCCATCCTCGCACGGATAGTCACCGGCCAGCGCGTCCCACTGGTCGGCTGGCGGACGGTTTAGCGGCGTCAGGCTGGGCTGAAACCAGCGCGAGGCCAGCCGGACGTTGACGCTGACCGGGGCCGGACGCCCCAGCAGATCGCTCAGCGCCTGGCTGGCGAGGCCGATGCTGGTGGCGGCGAGTTCGCTAACGGCAAAAGCCGAGGGGAAGCTGTCGGTCTGAAGAAAGTGGATCGTCGGCGCGTGTTCCGCACCCCGCAATCCCTGCCACAGTTGCTGCCACAATGCGGCAGCGCGTTGAGAATCCATGCTAAACCTCCGGAAAACACGCGAGCTTCAAGCATAGCAGAGTGGATTAGCGGCGGCGCAGACGCGGAAAGCGGGCATGCATGCGCAGGTTACGCAGGTTAATCACCGCAATCGCCGTCCCCAGCACCACCAGCGACGCACCCAGAATTTTGAAGCTGTTCATGCTGTCGCCCAGCACCAGCACGCCCATCAGTACCGCCAGCACCGGCGTCAGCAGCGAGTAGGGCATGATCAGGTTGACGTTATATTTTTTCAGCAGCGCGTACCACAGCGTGTAGGCGACAATTGACGAGGCGAGGGCGCTGTACAGGATGCCAAACCAGCCGCGCCAGCCGGCGTGGCTCAGCGCGGTAAACTGCTGCGATTCGGTCAGCCACGAGGCCGCGCCGACAATCGGCACCGCAAGGAAAGAGATCCAGCCGGTGAGCGTCAGCGGTTTAATCGGCGGTGACTTTTTCACAATCATGTTGCTCACCGCCCAGCCAGTGGCGCTGCACAGCAGAATACACAGCACCCACCACGCCGGAATTGTCGGGCTGCCGGAGAGCACTACCACCCCGGCCAGCGAGATGGCGATACCGCACAGCTGCACCAGCCGCAGTTTCTCCTTCAGCACTACCATCGCCAGCAGCATGGCAATCGGCGTGCCCAGCTGGACCACAATGGCCCCGGTGCCGGCATCGGTATAGCCCATGCCGACAAACAGCAGCGAAAAGTGCATGAAGCCAAAGGTAAACGCCAGCGTCAGCAGCCACGGCAGCTGGGCGCGCGTGATGCGGCAAAACGGCACCAGCACAATAGCCACCACCACAAAGCGCATCCAGGTCAGAAACAGTGGCGGAAGCTCCAGCAATCCCCATTTCACCGCCACGTTATTGAAGGCCCAGATGCAAACTACCATCAGAACCAGAAAAAAATGCCGCACCGCCACGCTGCTGTCCTTGGTTTGAGAAAGGTTGTCACCGTCTAATGATGGCACGAAGGCGATCGGTTAGCGCACGCGGGCGACGCTTTTTTTCGTAATGGCATTAGCTTATGCCGAAAAATCCAGGACAGGGGGCAAATTTACTGTCAGAGTGGATGTCCGAAACACGATCATTTGAGGACCGTATTCGGCATGACACAGACCCGCACCTTACCCCTTGCTCTGATTCAACTCGAAACGCCGCCGCCGCAGGTGGTGGCAAAAATTGGTGAACAACCGCAGTGGTTTATTGAAGCCCTGGCGCTACAGCCGGATGATTATGTCATTGTGCGGCCGCATCTCGGGGAAGAGCTGCCGGCTTTCTCTGGCATCAGCGGTGCGATTTTCAGCGGTTCGTGGGCGATGGTGACCGATCACGCCGACTGGAGCGAGCGTACCGCCGCCTGGATTCGTGCGGCCATCGACGCGCAACTGCCGCTGCTCGGCGTTTGCTATGGTCATCAGCTGATGGCCTATGCGCTGGGCGGTAAAGTGGGCGATAACCCCAACGGCTGGGAGCGCGGGCTTAAAACCCTGGCGCGCACTCCGCATCGCGATCCGTGGCTGGCACAGTTGCCAGAGGCCTTCCCGGCATGGTTGTCGCACCGCCAGTCGGTGCTGGTACCGCCGCCGCAGGCACAGGTGCTGGCGCGTTCAGCGCTGGATGGTTGTCAGATCCTGCGCTATTCGCCGCAGGCGCTGTCGGTGCAGTTCCATCCGGAATTCGACCATAACATCATGACCGCCTGTCTGCCTTCCGGCGTCAGCGATGATGGCGCGCAGATGTCAGGCGAAGACTGGGCGCGCGAGCTGCTGCGGCGTTTCTGGCAGCAGACGCGCCCGCAGGCGCAGGCTCAGGGCGCGTAATGCCGCGTGCAGCGATAAACCCAGGCGGGGGGCATATTTTTCAGCACCCGCTGGCGCTGCCAGGTGAAGTAGCGTGACAGGCTGGGCTGCGTCAGCGAGGTGTACTGAAACTGGACAAACACGCCGCGTGGTCCCAGTCCTTCATGCACCGCGCTGAGAATGGCGTCGCGCGTTGCGGGCGGCAGCGACAGCAGCGGCAGGCCGGAAAAAATCACGTCGTACTCCCCGGACAGATACTCTGCGGAGCAGGCGCGCACCTGCATGCGCGCATCGTTCCAGCGGCGTAACCCTTTTACCAGCTCGGGACTGATTTCAAACACATCCAGCTGCGCCTGCGGTGCCATATGTGCCAGCAGATGACGGGTCAGCACGCCGTCGCCGGCGCCCAGCTCGGCAATGCGCAGGCTGTGCTCCCAGTTGACCGTTTCACACATGGCGCGACACAGGGCGGCTGAAGAGGGCGTGATGCTGCCCATTTTGCGCGGATTGCGGATAAATTGCTGAACGAAGTTCGCTTTGGCGCGCATTACCATCAGGGCTGAAGCCAGCATCTTGTTCTCCTGTTCACGGGTCTGCTTCATATTGACCGCACAAATCGCACATGTTCCGCTTTTCATCACGCTTATGGCCAAACTCGGAATTATCTGTCTGCGACAGGCGCAGGTTAAGGCGTGATGGCAGGGCCGTTTCTTAATGCCCTCTTTTCCTTCGATGCGGTCACAGTTTCCCGCTGAGCGATCTGACAGGCTGGCATTGTTCGCTCAATGTTAATAGCAAGTTTAAATGTTGTTAATCGCTACTCTGTCCCGCAAGGAGAAACACCATGCGTTACGCTGCTCCGGGAGAAACCGGTTCTCTCATCCACCTGCAATCGCGTTATGGCAACTTCATCAACGGCGAATTTGTTCCGCCGGTAAACGGTAACTATTTTGTTAACACCACGCCGATCAACGGTTCGACCATCGGCGAATTTCCGCGCTCGGATAAACAGGATATCGACAACGCCGTGGCCGCCGCGCAGGCCGCTGCGGACGCATGGGGCAAAACCTCGCCGCAGGCGCGTTCGCTGCTGCTGCTGAAAATTGCCGACCGGCTGGAAGCCAATCTGGAAGCCATCGCGGTCAATGAAACCTGGGATAACGGTAAGCCGGTGCGTGAAACCCTGGCGGCTGATTTGCCGCTGGCGGTTGACCACTTCCGCTACTTTGCCGGCTGCGTGCGCGCCCAGGAAGGCACCGCGGCAGAGATCGACGAATTCACCGCCGCCTACCACTTTCATGAGCCGCTTGGGGTTGTCGGACAAATTATTCCGTGGAACTTCCCGCTGCTGATGGCGGCGTGGAAACTGGCGCCGGCGCTGGGTGCCGGTAACTGCGTGGTGCTGAAGCCCGCCGAACAGACGCCGCTCTCCATTACCCTGTTGATGGAGCTGATTAAAGACCTGGTGCCGCCGGGCGTGATTAACGTGGTGCACGGCTACGGCAAAGAGGCCGGCGAGGCGCTGGCTTCGCATCCGGGTATCGCCAAAATCGCCTTTACCGGATCGACCGCCACCGGCGGCCACATTCTTGAGCTGGCGGCCAAAAGCCTGATCCCGTCCACCGTCGAGCTGGGCGGCAAGTCGCCCAACATTTTCTTCGAAGACATCATGCAGGCGGAGGAGAGCTTCATCGAAAAAGCGGCCGAAGGCGTGGTGCTGGGCTTCCTCAATCAGGGCGAAGTCTGTACCTGTCCGTCACGCGCGCTGGTGCAGGAGTCGATTTTTGAGCCGTTTATGGCGGCGGTGATGAAGCGCATCCAGACCATTAAGCGTGGCGATCCGCTCGATACCGAGACCATGATCGGCGCGCAGGCCTCGCAGCAGCAGTTCGACAAGATTCTCTCTTATCTGGAGATTGCGCAGCAGGAGGGCGCACAGGTGCTGCACGGCGGCGGGGTGGAGAAAATCGGTGAGGCGTTTGCCAGCGGTTACTACATTCAGCCGACGCTGCTGAAAGGCGATAACAGCATGCGCGTCTTCCAGGAGGAGATTTTCGGACCGGTGGTCGGCGTGCTGACCTTTAAAGATGAAGCGGAAGCGATTGCCATCGCCAACGATTCGATTTACGGCCTCGGTGCGGGCGTGTGGACGCGCGATATCAACCGTGCTTACCGCGTAGGTCGCGCGATCAAAGCCGGTCGCGTCTGGACCAACTGCTATCACCTCTATCCGGCGCACGCCGCGTTTGGCGGCTATAAAAAATCCGGTATTGGCCGTGAAACCCACAAAATGATGCTCGATCACTATCAGCAGACCAAAAATCTGCTGGTCAGCTACAATACGCAGCCTCTCGGCTTTTTCTGATTTAACCGGCAGCGGTGCGCGCCGCTGCCGCCTTCATGGCAACGTCACACAGCCCTGTCACAGTGCTGACAGAAAAAACAGATTATTCCCCCTGTTATTAAGACGCGTCTTGTCGATATTAAGAGACGTGAGTTTATACAGTAACGCACCGTTTTTAAGGAGAGAAGATGAACACCCTGTACCACTTTCAGGAGCAGCACGACGAAGTGCTGGATGCGGTCGAAGAGAATATCATTACCGTAAATCTGCCGGGCCGCCAGGCGATCTACGTGATTGGCCAGAACGACGACGATGCCGATCTGTTGCTGGACGTGCAGCTGCGCGGTGTGTGAGCGCAGCAGGGGCTGGCAGACAAAAAAAATCCGCAGCTTTTACGCCGCGGATTTTTTTATTGCAGGCCGGCTTATTTCACGCAGGCAGCACACTGGTTGTGGATCTGCTGGAAGAAGTCGTTGCCTTTGTCATCCACCAGGATGAACGCCGGGAAGTTCTCCACTTCAATTTTCCAGATCGCTTCCATGCCCAGTTCGGCATACTCCACGCACTCCAGACTCTTAATGCTTTGCTGCGCCAGCACCGCCGCCGGGCCGCCAATACTGCCCAGATAGAAGCCGCCGTGTTTATGGCAGGCATCGGTGACCTGCTGGCTGCGGTTACCTTTGGCCAGCATCACCATGCTGCCGCCGTTAGCCTGCAGCAGATCGACGTAGGAGTCCATGCGGCCGGCGGTGGTCGGACCGAGTGAACCGGACGCGTAACCTTCCGGCGTTTTCGCCGGGCCCGCATAGTACACCGGGTGATCTTTGATGTACTGCGGCAGACCTTCGCCGTTGTCGATGCGCTCTTTCAGTTTGGCGTGCGCAATATCACGCGCCACGATGATGGTGCCGTTCAGCGACAGACGCGTCGCCACCGGGTAAGCGGAGAGCTGGGCGAGGATCTCGCTCATCGGGCGATTGAGATCGACGCTGACCACTTCGCCTTCGCCCTGCTGACGCAGCGCTTCCGGGATATAGCGACCTGGGTTGTCTTCCAGCTTCTCGATCCAGATGCCTTCGCGGTTAATTTTGGCTTTGATGTTGCGGTCAGCCGAGCAGGAAACGCCCATGCCTACCGGGCAGGATGCGCCGTGACGCGGCAGACGCACCACGCGGATATCGTGAGCAAAATATTTACCGCCAAACTGCGCGCCGAGGCCGAGTTTCTGCGAGGCTTCCAGCAGTTCCTGTTCCAGCTGCACGTCGCGGAACGCCTGACCGTGTTCGTTGCCTTCGGTCGGCAGCGAATCGTAATAGTGGGTTGACGCCAGCTTGACGGTTTTCAGCGTGCTCTCAGCGGAAGTGCCGCCAATCACAAACGCAATGTGGTACGGCGGACAGGCCGCCGTGCCGAGCGACATCATTTTATCAATCAGGTAGTTTTTCAGCTTCGCTGGTGTGATCAGCGCTTTGGTTTCCTGATACAGATAAGTTTTGTTAGCAGAACCGCCACCTTTGGCGATGCACAGGAATTTGTATTCGTCGCCGTCAACGCTGTAGAGATCGATCTGCGCCGGCAGGTTGGTGCCGGTGTTGACCTCTTTGTACATATCGAGCGGCGCATTCTGCGAGTAACGCAGGTTATCTTCGATAAAGGTGTTGTAAACGCCCTGAGATAGCGCGGCTTCATCGCCGCCGCCGGTCCAGACGCGCTGGCCTTTTTTACCCATGATGATGGCGGTACCGGTGTCCTGGCAGGTCGGCAGCACACCTTTGGCGGCGATTTCCGAGTTGCGCAGGAATTGCAGCGCCACATATTTGTCGTTCTGGCTGGCTTCATCGTCCGCCAGAATCGACGCCACCTGCTGCTGATGTGAGGCGCGCAGCATAAAAGAGGCATCGTGGAACGCCTGCTGCGCCAGCAGCGTCAGCGCTTTCGGGTCGACTTTCAGGACTTCTTCGCCGTCAAAGTTGGCCACCGAAACATGGTCGCGGCTCAGCAGATAGTACTCGGTATCATCTTTGGCGAGAGGAAAGGGATTCTGGTAGTAGAAGGGTTTGTTCGACATGTTGGCTCACTTAGCTTCGTGTTGCCCGCCAGCATGACGGGCGACAAATTAGGCGATCTGTTATTCGATTTTCTCTCGCCAGTCCGCGGCAAGAGCTGACTGGCGAGTATCATACCACTTTAACGTTATTACGCGGCTGCGTTTTTAACATCAAAGCAACATCATCAGAACATCATCACCATCCACGGGTAGGCAATGACCATCAGCGCCACCAGGAACAGGGCACCAAAGATGGTACCGAGACGCCAGTAGTCTTTGGTTGGCAGGTAGCCGCTACCGTAGTAAATCGGGCTTGGGCCTGTGCCGTACGGGGTGATAATGCCCATCACACCCAGTGAGGTACACATCATCAGGCAGAACACCGGCATGTTGATGCCCGGAATCGAGGCGGCAATGGTCAGCATGGCAGGCAGCAGGGCGGTGGTGTGCGCCGTGGTGCTGGCAAACAGATAGTGCAGCAGGTAGAAGGCCACCAGCAGTACCACCGCAGAAACCTGCGGGTCGTAGCCGTGCAGCAGCAGCGCACCCTCTTTACCCAGCCAGGCGATGAAGCCCACGCGCGCCAGTCCATCAGCCAGCGCGACCAGCGTGGCAAACCAGGCAAAGGTGTTCCAGGCGGCTTTGTTGCTGGTGATATCGTTCCAGTTCAGCACGCCGGTCCACAGCATCAGCACGATAACCAGCAGGGCGGCCATCGCCGGTTCAATCCACGCAGTGGCGAAGATCCACATCATCAGCGCGGCGACCACGAACACCAGCAGCAGAATTTCATTGCGCGACAGCGGACCCAGTTTCTCCAGCTCGGCTTTGGCCCAGCGTGGCACTTCGTCATTCACTTTTACTTCTGGTGGATAGAGCCAGTAAGCCAGCAGCGGCATGGTGAGAATCAGCAGGATACCCAGCGGCAGGAAGGCGAGGAACCACATGCCCCACGAGATATCAAAGCCAACCACGCTTTTTACCAGCGCCAGCGCCAGCAGGTTAGGGGCCAGCGCGGAGAGGAACATTGAGCTGGTGATACAGGCGGCGGTGATAGCAACCCACATCAGGTAAGAACCAATTTTGCGCGCGCTTGGGTCGTTAGGTTTAGAACCGTACAGCGGCGGCAGGTTGGCAATGATGGGGTAGATCGTCCCGCCGCTGCGCGCGGTGTTGGATGGCGTAAACGGTGCCAGCAGCAGGTCGGCAAAGGTGATGGCATAGCCGAGCGTCAGGCTGCGACGGCCGAGATATTTCACCAGAATCAGCGCCAGGCGGCGACCGAACTGGGTTTTATCGTAGCCGGCGGCAAACATGAAGGCGCCGAAAATCAGCCACACGGTGGAGTTGCCGAAGCCGCTCACCGCCCATTTAAACGCCTGTCCGGCCGTTTTGAACTTCGGATCGGCCAGTTCTGCCGGGCTGAACAGCACGTACTGGCTGAACAGCGCGATGATCACCACACCGGTCAGGCCGATGACCGCGCCCGGCAGCGGTTCGAAGATCAGGCCGACAATCACCCCGACGAAGATGGCGAAGAAGTGCCATGCATACGGCTCCAGCCCTGCAGGGGTAGGTACCAGCAGCAACAGCACGGCAACCACGATCGGCAGGCACAACATGACGAGCCGGTTCTTTTTCCCCGGTGCGGCAGGTGGCGCCTTTAGGGGTTCACTCTGGGTTGTTTGTGTATTCATAGTTTTGGTCTGCAAGTTATGGGAATGCGATTGACGGCCCGGTCGGGTTGATTTTTTTAGTTACGAAACGCTTGTAGCAGATCAACCGGGACGTTTTAAAGTGTCTTTTACATGAATCTTCGTTATTGCAATTTTGCTTCGCGAATTATCAATTGAATGACGCTATGATGCGATTAATTAAAATATCTATTTTGATCTGGATCAATAAATTTATTAGCGGGTTTTTTGTTTTAACGTTTTGCGCCGTAATAAATGAACCAACAGGTGTAAAATATGTGTTAAAAGTGAACGGAACGGCAAAAATAGCGCCAGAATCAGGCGAAAGGTGCTTTTTATCTCTTTGATATTACGTTATTTGTTTTAAATGTAAGGAAAAAGTTGATTTTTGTCAAGTATTGGTTAAAACTTAGCGGAGCGCGGATTTCAGCAATGAGCAATAAAAAGTATTTTCACGCGTAAAACTTATATAACTAACATTCTGGGTTATGTAACTAAATAAAATGGTATATTTACACCATGAAGTCGGACCACTTAAATTAATTATAAAGACCTCCGAACTGCCAAAGAATTGAATACACGATTTCTTAATTCTGGAGTTGCTCATCATGAATACGCTCACCCCGATTCTTAATCCGCTGACATTACCGAAAGGGGCGGTGCTGAAAAACCGCCTGGTGATGGCCCCGATGACCACCTGTACCGGCTATTACGACGGCGGCGTGACCAGCGATCTCGTTGAGTATTATCGCGTGCGTGCCGGCAGCATCGGCACCGTGATCGTCGAGTGCGCCTTTATCGATAACCGCGGTCCGGCGTTCCCGGGCGCTATCGGCATCGACAGCGACAACAAAATCCCTGGCCTGGCCAGAATCGCGCACGCCATCAAGTCCCAGGGTTCTAAAGCCATTCTGCAGATTTACCACGGCGGCCGCATGGTTGAGCCCGCGCTGATCGGCGGGAAAACCCCGGTCGCGCCCAGCGCTATCGCCGCGCCGCGTGAAGGTGCCAGCACCCCGCAGGCGCTGACGGCGGAAGAAGTGGAGGTGATGATCACCAAGTTTGGTGATGCGGTGAACCGCGCCATCAAAGCCGGCTTCGACGGCGTGGAGATCCACGGCGCTAACACCTACCTGATTCAGCAGTTCTACTCGCCTAACTCTAACCAGCGCGACGACAAATGGGGCGGCAGCCGCGACAACCGCGCGCGCTTCCCGCTGGAAGTGCTGGAAATCACCCATAAAATGGCGGAGCGCTTCGCCGCAGCGGATTTCATCATCGGCTATCGCTTCTCGCCGGAAGAGCTGGAAGTGCCCGGTATCCGCTGGGACGACACGCTGTACCTGCTGGAAAAACTGGCGGCGCGCGGGCTGGATTACGTGCACTTCTCTGTCGGCCAGCTGCTGCGTCCGTCGATTGTCGACACCCAGGATCCGACGCCGTTAATCAGCAAATACATTGAACAGCGCTCGGCAACGCTGGCGAAAGTGCCGGTGATTGGCGTTGGCGGCGTGGTGAACAAAGAGGATGCCGAACTGGCGCTGGCCTCGGGCTTCGATCTGGTGGCGATTGGTAAAGCCTGTATTGCCTATCCGGACTGGGCCGATCGCATCATCAAAAACGAGCACATGGATCTGTACATCGACAGCACCAAACGCGAAGCGCTGACCATTCCGGAACCGCTGTGGCGCTTCTCGCTGGTGGATGCGATGATCCGTGACGTCAGCGATGGCCATCGTAAGTACAAAGCCGGCGTTTACCAGGCGAAAGTGGAAGCCGAAGCGCTGAAGCTGAAAATCAACGTAACGCTCGACACCGACCGTATCACCGACATTTCGCTGGTGCCGGATCCTAACCTCGACGTCGATTTCACCAGCACCTTTGAAAGCCTGCGTGAACGTATTCTGGTGGCGAACAGTCCGCACGTCGATGCCATCACCGGTGCTACCACGCAGAGTGAGGCGCTGAAGAAAGCAGTATCGCGCGCGCTCACTACCTCCAGCAAAGAGTATGTGATTGAAGAGGGCGGTAACCCGAATGCGCCGGTCAATTACGATGTGGTGGTGGTTGGTACCGGCGGGGCCGGTCTGGCGGCGGCGATTCAGGCGCACGATGACGGCGCGCGCGTGGTGATCATTGAGAAGATGCCCACCATTGGCGGTAACACCATCAAAGCGTCGGTGGGGATGAACGCGGCGGAAACCCGTTATCAGAAACTGAAAGGCATCGAAGACAGCAAAGAGCTGTTCTACGAGGAAACGCTGAAAGGCGGCAAATTCAAAAACAACCCGGTGCTGCTGCGTGAATTCGTTGAGCGTGCGCCAGAAGCCATTGAGTGGCTGGCGGCGAAAGACATTGAGCTGAGCGATATCACCATCACCGGCGGCATGAGCATTGACCGTACGCACCGTCCGGAAGATCGCTCGGCGGTGGGCGGCTTCCTGATTAGCGGCCTGGTGAAAAACGTTAACCAGCGCAACATCGAAGTGCTGCTGGAAACCTCAGTGGCCGAGATCCTGTTTGAAAACGGTGCGGTGACCGGCGTGAAAGTGGTCGATGAATATAACGACAGCCGCATCCTGAATGCGAAAAGCGTGATTGTGGCCACCGGTGGCTTCAGTGCCAACCGCGAGATGGTGGTGAAATACCGTCCGGAGCTGGATGGTTTCGTCACCACCAACCACAAAGGCGCCACCGGCAGCGGTATCGCCATGCTGCAGAAAATTGGCGCTGAGACCGTCGACATGGGCGAAATCCAGATTCACCCAACGGTTGAGCAGACCACCTCGTACCTGATTTCCGAAGCGATGCGCGGCGGCGGGGCGATTCTGGTCAGCCAGGCCGGTAAGCGTTTCTACAATGAAATGGAAACCCGTGACAAAGTTTCTGCCGAGATTATCGCGCTGCCGGAAAAAAGCGCGTGGATCGTGTTCGATGAGCAGGTACGTGCCAACAACAAAGCGGCGGACGAATACATCGCCAAAGGCTTTGTGATTAGCGCACCAACGCCACACGAGCTGGCGGTGAAACTCAACATGGATCAGGAAACGCTGCAAAGCACGCTGGGCCGTTACAATGAGTTTGTGATTAACCAGAAAGACGAAGACTTTGGCCGTGCCACCGCACTGCGTCATCCGCTCAATCAGGGTCCGTTCTTCGCGATTCGTATCGCACCGGGCGTGCACCACACCATGGGCGGCGTGACCATCAACACCGAGACCGCAGTGCTTGACGCGCAGAAACAGGTGATTCCTGGTGCCTGGGCGGCGGGTGAAGTGGTCGGCGGCATCCACGGTGCGAACCGCATCGGCGGTAACGCCGTCGCCGATATCATTATCTTTGGTATCAAAGCGGGCCGTAATGCCGCTAAACTGGCGTTAGGTAACTAAGCTATCACGATGCCCGCGCCCTGCGGGCATCGTTCTCTTGCGGGGCCACAATGACAAGCGACGCTGGCGTCCATTCCTATTCTGCCGTCCTCATGGGTTCGCCCATTCTGCTCAAACTGTTCGAAGACAATCCTACGCTGGCCAGCCAGGTCTTTCGCCTGATCAAACAGCAGGAAAACCTGTTTACCGTCAACCGCGCCGAATCCGAAGTGATGGCCATTAATCAGGCCGCCGGACGCCATCCGGTGGTGGTGAGCGCGCCGGTTTTTGCGCTGATTAGCGTGGCGCACGCGGTGAGCATCCTGCCGGACAGCGCGTTTAACTTAACCATCGGTCCGGTGGTGAAACGCTGGAAGATTGGTTTTCAGGGACGTGAAGTGCCGCCTGCAGCGGAGATTGAGGCGCTGCTGCGCCTGACCGATCCGCATCAGGTGGTGCTGGATGCTGAACAGCACTCGGTGTTTCTGCCGCTGCCGGGCATGGAGATCGATCTGGGCGCCATTGCGAAAGGCTACATCGCCGATGTGGTGCAGGCATTTCTGCGTCAGCAGGGTGTTGCGCAGGCGCTGATTAATCTCGGTGGCAATGTGCAGACGCTCGGCAGCCCGCCGCATCAGCCGCAGGGCTGGGGCATCGGGCTCAAGAAACCGTTTGGCCGGGACGATGAACTGCTGGGTACGCTGCAGGTGCAGGGCAAATCGGTGGTGACGTCCGGGATTTATGAGCGCTACTTTGAACGCGACGGCCGCTGCTGGCATCACATCTTTGATCCGCGCACCGGCTATCCGCTGGACAATGCGTTATTGAGCGTGACGGTGATTGCCGATCGCTCGCTGGATGGCGATATCTATACCACGCTGCTGTACGGCATGGGCGTAGAGCAGGGGCTGGCGTATCTCGCCGGCCAGCCTGACATCGACGCGGTGTTTGTCACCCGCGATCGGCAGATTATCTGCTCGCCGGCGCGCCATTTCCGCTTCAGCCAGCTGGATTTCAGCTGGCAGCTGCGTCACTGACAGTACTGCTGCAGCAGCGAATGGTACTCCGGCTGCAGGCGATAGCGATACACCGGGCGCCCGGTGGCACCGTAGTGAATGCTGGTGAACAGAATATTAATCTGCGCCAGCCAGATCAGGTATTTGCGACACGAAACGCGCGAAATGTTCACCTCTGCCGCCAGCTCGTCGGTGGAAAACTCATGGCCGGGATGGGCGTCAATCCACTGACACAGCGTGCGCAGCGTCTGCGGCGTTAAGCCTTTCGGCAGCCGTTTGTTGTCGTGCTGGGTGGCCGGGCTGCCGTGCATCAGCAGATCGAGGTCCGACTGCTGATAGTAGTGCTGATTGTCCATCAGCGATTTTTTCTGCCGCCAGCCGGTCAGCGCCTCTTCAAAACGCGGGAACTGGAACGGTTTGATCAGGTAGTCGACTACGCCGTAGTGCAGCGAGGTTTTAATGTTCTCCGCGTCGGCCGCTGACGAAATGATGATCACTTCTACTGAACTCTGCGCCTGGCGCAGCTCCGGCAGCAGATCGAGCCCGTTCTCCTGCTGCATATAGATATCCAGCAGCACCAGGTCGATCGGCGTTTCGCTATTAAACAGGAACTCGCGCGCCTGCTGCAGCGTTGCGGCGGTACCCACGCAGTGAAAGCCCGGCACCTGGCCGATAAAGCTGCGGTTCAGCTCGGCCACCATGGCGTCATCGTCGACCACTAACACGTTAATCATGCGGTTTGGTTCCTCCATCCCACGGAAGTTGGACTAAAAATTGGGTGAACACGCCGGGCTCGGACTCCACGCTGACGCTGCCGCCGAGATGCTCCGTCTGCTGTTTCAGCAGGAACAGGCCGACCCCGCGATCCTCGCCTTTGGTGGAGAAGCCCTTGTCGAACACGGTTGCCAGATGCTGCGGCGCAATACCCGGTCCGTCATCGCTCACTTCACAGGTCAGCCAGCCGTTCTGGTAGTGCAGCATGACGTGGATTTCGCCCTCGGTCTGCTCGCTCATCGCATCCAGCGCATTCTCCACCAGGTTGCCGACCACGGTGATCAGCGCCGCCATCTGCTGCTCGTTGCCGCTGTCCGGCAGGTAACTGGCATCGCTGATGGTCAGGCGATGGCCGCAATCAGAGGCGCGGTTAATTTTGCTGAGCAGAAAACCGGCAATCACCGGTGATTTGATCTTCTCCAGCAGGAAGCCGATTTCCGTCTGATAGTTATTAGCGGTCTTCAGAATATAGGCTTCTACCTGCGCATAATTTTTCATGTGCAGCAGGCCGAGGATCACGTGCAGCTTATTCATGAACTCGTGCGAGCGCTCACGCAGGGCATCAACATAGTTTACCATGCCGGTCAGACGCTGCATCAGCTGGCTGATTTCGGTCTTGTCCCTGAAGGTGCAGACCGCGCCGATAATGCGTCCCTGACTGCGCACCGGCACGGTGTTGCTCAGCAGCAGACGGCCATTGACGTTGAGCTCCTCATCGCGCCGTGCGCGACCGCCGTTGAGCACTTCCTGCAGATGCTGATCAATCACTGAGGCATCATAAATGCGCGCGGTACTCACTATGCTGCTGCCCATTTTATCGCTCAGCAGCTGGCGCGCCGCCTGATTGACCAGCGTCACCTCGCCCTGATCGTCCATCGCCACCACGCCTTCCTTGACGGAGTTGAGGATCGCCTGGCGTTGCTCAAACAGGGTGGAAATTTCGTAAGGCTCAAGGCCGAACAGGATGCGCTTCAGCACGCGCACCAGGATAAAGGTGCCAACCGCGCCGGCAAAAGTGCCGATCAGAATGGTCCACAGAATGCTCCAGCGACTCTGGTTGATCTGGTCGGTGACCGCCTCCAGCGAGATGCCGATAGCCACCACGCCAATCTGCCGCTGCTGGGCGTCATACACCGGGGTAAACACGCGCAGCGATTTGGCCAGCGAGCCCTGATTCACGGAGACATTCTCGTTGCCGCGCAGCGCCGGTTCGATGTCCGGGCCGATAAAGTGTTTGCCCACCAGCTCCGGATTACGGTGCGAGTAGCGGATGCCATCCATGTTGGTGATGCTGATAAACAGCAGATGGTTGCTCTCTTCCACCGCTTTGGCGATGGGCTGGATAGCGGCCCGATCGGGCGGCAGGCGCAGCGCCTGCTGAATTTCGGGGGATTTCGCCAGCGTGCGCGCTACCGCCATGGCTTTATCCTCCAGCTGGCTGCGCGTCGCGGCCCCAATCTGGAAGAAATAAAACATGTGTACGCTCAGCAGCACCAGCACAATCACCGCGCTGAGCATTAGCGTCACCAGGGTGTTGAGCTTCATCGGTCGCCTGCGCGCCGGCGTGGCTTGCTGTGGAGAGGTCATGATCGTGCTCTGCGGAAAACGGGGGGCTATTATGACGGATAATCCGCAGCGGGTCGCGCTAAATGCAGGAAGGCCGTCAGCGATGACGACCTTCCGTGGGGGAGAGCGGGCGGGTTAACCCTGTTTCACCCGGTTAGCGAAGCTTTTACGCAGTTTCTGCAGCTTCGGCGGGATCACCGCCAGGCAGTAACCGTTGCGCTGGCCGGCACCATCCCAGTAATCCTGATGATAATCTTCTGCCGGGTACCAGGCTTTCAGCGGCTCGATGGTGGTCACCACCGGCACGCTGTGATCTTCCTGCGCGCGGGCAATTGCCGCAATCGCTTCGGCTTCCTGTTCCGCGTTAGCCGGGAAAATCGCCGAACGGTACTGGGTGCCGACATCATTACCCTGACGGTTCAGCTGAGTGGGATCGTGGGTGGCAAAGCTGATGTCCAGCAGATCGCCGTAGCTCACTTTCTCCGGATCGAAGCCTACGCGAATCGCTTCGGCGTGGCCGGTCGCGCCGCTGCACACCTGCTCGTAGGTGGGATTAGGACGTTCACCGCCGGTGTAACCACTTTCGACTGACTCGACGCCAATCACATCTTTAAATACTGCTTCGGTGCACCAGAAACAGCCACCCGCGATAATCGCATATTCGGTTGCCATTGTTTTACTCCTGTCAGGGCGAAAGCGTTAGAGTGGGGGTTCAGCACGCTGAATTCAAGCCGCTTTCTGTTAACATTTCTGGCGCAACCCGGCGCGGCTTAGCCCGCCGCTGCTCGCTCATCACGCGTAAACGGCCTGGGCTGGTGGCGTGCAGCATCACTTTGCCTTCACGCGCGGCACGTCACTAATACGCGTGGTGTAAGCCGGAGACAGCATGTCGCGTTTCATCGCCCAGGGTTTCTGAATGCCCTGACCGGCAAACCACAAGGCACCGCGCTGGTGGGCGTTGATCTTATCCATCAGCGCCATCAGCTGATCGCTGTTACGGCGCGGCTGATAGTCAGCAAACAGATCAAGCTGCGCCACCCCGTCGCTGAAAAAGTCGCCCAGCATTACGCCGCCTTTCAGGTAGCGCTTGCCGGGGATCCAGATGCGATCCAGGCAGTTGAGCGTGGCCTGAATGATGTCGCGGCTGTCGGCGGTAGGGGTAATCAGCGTCTGGCTGGCGGCATTGGCATAGTAGGGCTGATGCGGATCGTGCGGGCTGGTGCGGATAAAGGTGCCGATGTAGCGGCAATACTGGCGCTCGCTGCGCAGTTTCTCCGCTGCGCGTGCCGCATAGCTGGCGATGGCTTCGCGCATATCCTGATAGTCGGTAATGCGATCGCCAAACGAGCGCGAGCAGAGGATATTTTGCCGGTGCGGAATCACCTCTTCAAACGCCAGGCAGGGTTCGCCGCGCAGCTCGCGCACGGTGCGCTCCAGCACCACGCCGAAATGCTTGCGGATCAGCGCTGTGGGGGTCTCCGCCAGCTGCAGAGCGGTTTGAATGCCCATCAGGTTCAGCTTGTTCGATAAACGGCGGCCGACGCCCCACACTTCCTCTACGCCCACCCGCTGCATCAGGCCGCGCTGGCGCGCCGGATCAGAGAGGTCCATGACGTTTTCGGCTTTGGTCCAGCGTTTGGCCGCCCAGTTAGCCAGCTTGGCGAGGGTTTTCGTTGGCGCGATGCCGACGCCCACTTTCAGGTGCGTCTCTTTCCACAGGCAGTCACGTACCTGCTGTCCAAAGCGCGTCAGCGAGGTGTAGCCTTCAATTCCGCTGACATCAAGAAAGGCCTCATCAATCGAATAGACGTCTACGCGCGGCGCCAGCCGGTCGAGCGTCTCCATCACGCGCGCCGACATGTTGCCGTACAGCGCATAGTTAGATGAAAACACCACCACCTGATGACGCATCAGCTCGTCGCGATGTTTAAACCAGGGCGCACCCATTTTGATGCCGAGCGCCTTCGCTTCGCGGCTCAGCGAGATAATGCAGCCATCATTGTTTGACAGCACCACGATCGGCCTGCCGCGCAGATCCGGGCGAAACACGGTTTCGCAGCTGGCGTAGAAAGAGTTTACGTCGACCAATGCATACATCATCGGTACCCTGAAAATACTGTATATAAAAACAGTATGCGCCGGAAGTGTAGTAAAGATCAAGCGGCAGGATTGTGCATTGCCGAATGTGCGAGCTGGAGCAAGTTACTAACTGAACGGTCTCTGAGAGACAAAATTTTTATGACATTTCCGTATCCCAGTCTAATGCGTCGAAACGCCAGCAAGCCTGCCTGGTCGCATGCATTCCTGTGAAAAAATTAACAGTCTGAAGGATAATCAGTAGTAAACCATAAACCCACTTAACCGTGAGATTAAAAAGTAAAGTAACGCTATTTTGCTCAACGTTTTTGGCAGTATAAGTAATATAAATAAATAAGGTTTTTACTTACCTCTCGCTGAATTTAATTTCAAGGTCTCATTTGATTCCGATCATCTAAATCGGGATGTGTTTATCTTAAAATAGTTCTATATTTATTCGGTTGCAAGGCTATAGGTGTGAGCGATTTATCAATACAGGAAGTTCACGATTACTGTCTCAACTTAACGCAACGTATTATTAAAAGCTTTAACTGGAAAAATATCATCACAGACGTATTGAGCGAAGCGGATGAGCAATCCCTTGCCGCAGGCGTTACGGGGAGTAAGCTCAACTGGGCGTGGGGAATGGAGCGCTACCAGGGGACAGCAAATGACAAAGGGATATTAGATATAAGCCTCAAGGTCGTTGACTATGCAGACCCCGAGGCACTGCATGCTGTTATTATTTGTAAGTATGACATGCTGCGTGACGAGTTTGCTATTTGTATGCTGGAAAATTTTATTGCTGATAAAGAGACATCATTATCAGGTAAAGTCTTTATTATAGCGCTGGTATATGCCACGACTTTTTGTGCAATGGTGGGTTTGGATGACGTGCATATCTGCGATCCTGTTCCCGAGGCTCAGTCCCGATACCGATCGTATGGGTTTGCTTTCGTATTTGATGCTCCTGATAAAATGTCCTCATCGGTAGAAGAAATACAAGATAAAATACGCGAGAAAGTGAGGCGGTTTTTTTGAGGAAAAGTGAATCAATGCAGGGGTTCAGCATCCTGTTTGATAAATAAACAAGGGTAGGGTAAATTATGATCACAGCAGGAACTTCAGGAGGCATCATGATTAAGCAAAGTAAAAAAATTGATACATCCAGGGCGATGACTGCTGCCAAACGTTCAGTCGCTTTCTGGTCTTCCATTGATGGTGCGAAGCTTGCCAGAGTAGGTTTTGCAGAAAAAGACGCGGACGTTATTGGTCCGGAGAAGCCATCAGCGAAGGCACGAATCGCCAGTTAACAATATGCAATCGCATCGTTAGCAGAATCAAAGCTCCTGTCCCGGGAGCTTTTTTGCTTTACATGCCTGAGTTTTTAGCAGGCCGGACACAGGTATAAACACATCCCGGCGGAAAGCTGTTCGGAAGAATTTATGGCAGCAGGACGAAAAAAACGGCGTTCCCGTCAGGGAAACGCCGTGGGCCAGGGGCCAGTTACTGCGCGAGAAAAAACGTGTCACTGCCTGGTCTGACTGAACGTCAGGGCGACTTCTTGCTGCCCGCTTCCGCGCCGGTGATCGGATCGATCAGCGGATCGGATGCGGTGCGTGCGGCCAGTGCGTCAATGTCGCGCTGCTCATCCGGCGACAGTGTCACAGAAGGCAGACCATCGCCGCCATCCACCGCTGGTTGCGGATCGGCCACATAATCGAAGTTGTCATCGGAGTTCCAGCTACCACGCACGTCATCACCTTCCGACATGTTGTAGTAGTTGTGCGCATACTGCTCAATTGGCGGCAGCTTGCCCGGTGGGAAGTTGTCGCGAATGGAGTACAGCGCTTTCTCAAATGAAAGCTGGTGCGCGGCTTCACGCGTCATCAGGAAGCCTAACGCATCCTTTACGCCAACATCGTCAGTGACGTTGATCAGGCGTTCATAGATGATTTTGGCGCGCGCTTCGGCGGCGATATTAGAACGCAAATCCGCCGTCACTTCGCCGATGGTATCCACGTAAGCCGCGGTCCACGGCACGCCGCCGGAGTTGGTCAGCGGCGGACCACCGCCATAAAGAATCGAAGTCAGATGGCTATCGTTACCGGCACCCGTGATTGAGCGATACAGTTCGCCTTCCTCTTCAGTGCCTTCGGCCAGCTTGCCTTTGGCACCTTTATTAAGCATGCCAACCAGCGAGCCGATAATCTCAAGATGGCTGAGCTCCTCGGTAGCGATATCCATCAGCAGGTCGCGGCGTCCTAAATCCTCATCGCCGAGGCCCTGGGTAAAATAGCGCATGGCCGCAGCCAGTTCGCCCTGCGGACCGCCAAACTGCTCTAACAGCAGATTGGCCAGGCCCGGGTTCGGCGCACTGACGCGCACCGTGTACTGCAGTTTCTTAACGTGTCGAAACATAGCTCACCTCAAAAAGTCTCTTACGAAAAGAGAAAATCAGCGTTTCGCTTTCGCGTCCGGGTCTTCGCTGCGCAGCAGGAACTGATCGGTCAGTTCAGGCATGTGCGTTAACATCCAGTCCGCCATCGCGATCTCCTGTTCACAGATCTGTTTGAGAATGGCCACGCTCTCCTGATCCCCGGCACGCGTGGCGGCGCTAATCAGGCTGGTGTAGCTGCCAATCTCGGCATTCTCGAACACGTAGCCGCTGATAGCGCCTTTCACCACTTCGTCTTCCGCGAAGGTACCGCCAAAGGCCTGGCCCATGGCGGCCATTTTCCCCATGACGTCTTTCACGCTGGAGTGGGAAATGCCGTGACGGTCGAGAATGGATTCCAGCAAAGACTGCTGCTGGCGGGTTTCTTCGATGTGCTGCTCAATACGTGCACGCAGCTGCGGGTAGTTTTCCAGGCGTTTTGCCATCTGTTCGAGCATGGTTTCGGCCTGTTTTTCCATGGCATGAGCGTCGCGCAGCCAGTCGTGATAATGCGAAAGTGCGGATGTGGTCGTCATATATACCTCCGTTGTACGGCAGTCGCGTTACTGCTTTTCCGCGATATCCGTGAGTTTTTCATCGGTGGATTTTTCTTCGGCTAATGTGGCGGCCAGCAGCTCTGCGGCCTGGTTGAGCTCCAGCTTTTTCGCCATGGCCACCAGCGTGCCGTAGGTGGCGATTTCATAGTGCTCAACCTTCTGCGCCGCGCCGATCAGGCCAGCATCGCGCACCGGGCCGGCTTCGGTGGATTCAATCAGCTCCTGCGCTTCTTCTACCAGGCCTTCCAGCGCATGGCACTTCATACGCATGATACGCAGCTCATCGTGGCTCTCTACGACCTGATCGAGGCGCTCAATTTGTCCCTGGGTCTCTTCCAGATGTTGCTGAAAAGCGTTTTTTAAACTTTCATCGGAGGCTGCCCGGACCAGTTTGGGTAACGCACGGGTGATCTGTTTCTCCGCGCTGTAAACGTCCGAAAGATCGTGAATAAAAAGATCAAGTAGCGATTTAACTTTCATGGAATATTCTCCGAATCGGTGATTAACGGGAGGCTGAAGCCATTAAGTGATAACGCGATTAAAGAGAGGGAATGAAACGAAGCAATAAATCCCTGTCATCCTGTTGATGACGGAGCATTCCCTGCTCCGAGACATTCCTTACTCTGCGTTACAGCGCATCAGGAATCGCGATGGCTATTCTGTCCGCCTTTTTTGCCGGCTTCGGACGCTTTCTCACGGTCGTTTTTGAAATTACCGCCGCTGTTTTGTCCGCCTTTTTTACCCGCTTCAGATGCTTTCTCTTTGTCTTCTGCGAAATTACCTGAACCGCCTCTATGCTCTGTCATACTATTACCTCGTGATGAGTAATAAATAACATGACGCATCTGCCGCCATGCATGTTTTGCACACTTAATACTAATGCAGGCTGCCTCACTGACAAGCGCGACGGCTATATTTTTCACGCCTCGCTAACGCTATATTGATGAGAAGACTGGAGATTGTGGTGTAAAATAACCACGCTATTTTTAGCGAGCCGGCCAATATTACGGTCTCGCTTTTAACCTGCCTGATGATTATTTATGCTCAACACATTTTCCTCCGGTGGGAATTTTATCCGCCCGTCTTATTTATTTACGTTTAATCATTGAACGGCGAAGCGGCGCTAAATAGCGTCGAGCAGACGGTTCAATTCCGCCAGACTAAAAAGGGTTGCTTTGCGCACCACTTCTTCACCTTCACCTGAAAACCACTGCCGGCTGGTGTGCACGCTGCCATCTGCCAGACACCATGCAAACCACACGGTGCCGGCTGGCGTGCCGTCCTCACCGCCGTCCGGGCCGGCATAGCCACTGACGGCAATAGCCAGCGTATCCCTGGAGAGTTTTTTCGCGCCGCAGGCCATCTCCCGTACCGCGGCTTCACTGACGGCAGTATCAAGCGCCAGCGTCTCTGCGCTGACGCCCAGCACGCGCTGCTTCGCCTGATTGGTGTAAGTAATAAAGCCGCTGCTGTAAAAGCGGCTACTGTCGCTGGCGGCCGCCAGCGCGGAACCGACCCAGCCAGAGGTGCAGGATTCGGCGGTGGTGACGCTCAGGCCGGCGGCCAGTAATTTATTACCCACTTCGGTCGCTAAATTAACCAGTTCTTCATCCATATTCTGTATCCCTTGTCAGAGTGAAATTAATAAACGCCGTCTCTGCCGCTGCTCATATGCATTGCCAGCGGCGTGCATCCGAATTATAGGCGTAATTTCTGCACCGCTGCTCAGCCGAATTAAACTGTTACCGAAGCTCCCGGCGTTTACCGCTAAGCTTAAAATTCAGAACGAAGAGGGAATAACCGGAGCGACATGATGTCAGCTAATTAACTGCAAGAGGAATAACACCATGAAGAAAGATGAGTTAGCCAGCCGTGATTATCCGGTGCAGGAGGATATGCGCTGGCAACGCAGGGAGAGCGTTATACAGCGTATCGGTGAATACGTGCTAATGGTGATTGTGATCCTGGGTGCCTGCGGGTTGTTTTCCAAAGGCATATTAAGCGACGGGCAGGCGCAGTCGGCTGATGGTTCCGTCAGCATTCGCTATGAACGTTTTGGTCGCATCGACAGCAATATGAACCTGCGGATTCGCGTGGCACCGCAGAGCGGCGAGCATTTCACCGTCACGCTAGGCAGCGGCGCGTTAGACGATTTGCAGATCCAGACGCTACAGCCACAGCCACAGCAGGCCATCACGCGGGATAACACGCTGCAGCTTACTTACGCCAGCGAGGCGGCAGAAGGTCATGTGATCTGGCTGGGGATTCAGCCGCAGGCGGCGGGACGGGTTGCGCTGAGCGTGCACGTCAATCATCAGGTACCGGTAAAGGTATCGCAGTGGATTTACCCATAAAAGGAGAGCGTTATGGAAACGGTATTACGCGCAGCCGCCATTTATCTGTTGTTAATGGTGGTATTTAAAATTGCCGGTCGACGCACACTGCTGCAAATGACCTCATTCGATTTGATTCTGCTGCTGATTATTAGCGAAGCCACACAGCAGGCATTGCTGGGTGATGACTTTTCCGTTACCGGTGCCAGCCTCACCATCATTACCTTAATCACTATTGATATTGTGCTGGGCAAACTCAAAGCGCGCTTTCCGCTATTCGAACAAATGGCGGAGGGAGGACCGCTGATTCTGGTGGAGCATGGCCGGATATTAACGCAGCGGCTAAAAATGTCGGGCATCAGTCGGGAAGATATCCTCGAGGCCGCACGTTCAGGTCAGGGACTGGAACGCATCGATCAAATTAAATACGCGGTGCTGGAAGTGAGCGGTCATATTTCCATCATCCCGGAAAATTCAGATAAAACTGAAAAATAGCAACAATCTCTCAATACTTGTTTGTGATGTAGATCACACTTTTGTTAATTAATTGATTTTATACCACTAAAATTATTTTGTACAAGTTTGAGAAAAAAATCTTTACAAGCAACCCGCTATAAGCGCAGCGGTGAAAATAACCATTTGCGCATGGCTTTTTGTCAGCGCAAATATGCATATTAAATGTTGTTTTATCTCCAATCCCATCCATATTGTTCCTGTGTGGAGATATTCTGTCGTTTAACTACTTAATTATTTTTATCAATGGGGTGACATATGACACAACGACGTGGTGGTGCAGGTAATTTTGCAGAAAATACCGAGCGTGCTCGCGAAGCGGGTAAAAAAGGCGGCAGCGTCAGCAGCGGGAATTTTAAAAACTGTCCTGAAAGGGCAGTAGAAGCGGGCAGACGCGGTGGAAAAGTAAGTCGTCGCGGCAAAACCGCAGCGGCGGAAGCTTAAACCGCCTTCTTTAAGGTAAATGCAGTCAGCGTAATCCTTAAGCTGCCATGCAGGCAGTCTTAATCGCTAACGCAGCGGCGCAATTCAGGAAGTGAACCATTGCGCCGCACGCATTTTATATTATCAGCGGCTGCGCCGCAGGGTACTAAAGAATGAGATGCGGCAGTGCACATTAAGCGCAACGGCTGCAACCAGCAGTAACGGTTATTAGCGCGAGAGGAAATAAGTAACAGGCAGATTCGGTAGCACTGATAATGACGTAATACGCCAGCGACTCATTATTAAGGTGGACCTGATCGGGCAGCGGCGATGTTAAAAAATTTCACTTTGAGTGCGGGTTAATAACTTTTCGGTAGCACTTTTTGCAACAAAAATCCCCCATTCAGTTGTTTATCCTCTTGTACAGATTTTGAAAAACTTGTACAACTTAGCCAGAACATTTTTCTGACAACTTAATGTTAACGGGAGTCACTTATGCGCCAGAACGGATACACTCCGAACTCAGTCGAGGCGATTGCCAACTATTTTAGCAAAGCCACGCTGCCTTCGCAGCAGGAGACGCTGGGCCAGGTCGTGGTCGAAATCCTGCGTGAAGGCCGTAATCTGAACCGTAAATCGCTGTGTACTAAACTGCTGCGTCGTCTGGAGCTTGCTTCTACTACGGAAGAAGAGCACCACTATCACCAGCTGATTGGCCTGCTGTTTGAGCGCGAAAGCTGAGAGCGAAGCGAAAGCGTCCAGGTTGTACACACGAAAACGCCATTCTGATAACGTATCACTGCATGTATGACTTGTGACGGGCTGTATCGCGCCGCGGGATAGCGGCGCTGTTTTTCTGTCGCGTTCCCGGTTGGGGCAGGCAGCATGCAGAGATTTATTATGATATGAACAGAAGCGAACATCAGACTCTTATTGATGAGATCATCGGCGAAGCGGCGTTAACGCTGCTGCAGCGTTCCGGGCCAGTCACCACCCAGGCGTTGCTGGATGAGCTCCACATTATGCAGCAGCAGGCCAGCGATGATGCGCAGGCGGCTGCGATTCGCACGGCAATCGATGAAGTCCGGTCGAGCATGACGGCTGGACAAAAGCGGCGTGGCGAACAACCGGATCGCGATAACGTGCATCCACTGTTTGGCCACAACGGTCAGGCTGGCGGCAGCCGCAAGCATTAACTGACCGTTAAATTATAATCTGACTGTATTGCTCACAGTACGGGAAAAGAACGATGTCGGAGAATCACTCTCTCTATTCTGCGCTGCCGGACACGGAACTGGCGGCGCATTTTCGCGATGCCGGAGTGGCATTGAGTGAAGAAGCCGCGGTACTGAATGATGTCATTCGTAGCGTGCTGGCCAGCGAAGGCCGCGTCAGTAACAAATCCATCATTCTTTGTCTGATTATGGCGCTGGAAGCGACACAGGATGAAGCGCAGGCAAGTGTGCTGCGCAGAACGCTGGAAATTGTGGTGGGTTATACGCCAGACGACGCCTGACGCAGAGGTCCCCGCGC
Source organism: Pantoea sp. GM_Pan_4 (assembly GCF_026541005.1). Lineage (NCBI taxonomy): Bacteria > Pseudomonadati > Pseudomonadota > Gammaproteobacteria > Enterobacterales > Erwiniaceae > Pantoea > Pantoea sp. GM_Pan_4. The sequence continues at coordinate 603,865 of NZ_JALNUZ010000001.1, read as the reverse complement.
AGGCGGGGATCGGTTCAGTGCATAAGATCTGCCAGTAGCCTTATTGCGGCATCGCAGCGATGCCGGAAATCCTCATCACGCGCGTCTGCTTTCATCGTATGCAGCACCTGCGTCACGTCATGTATCCTGAACACGCTACCTTCCCTGATAAATTCCGTCACCGCGATGCCTATCAGCGCATACAGATCCGGTGCAGGACGGTTGACTTGTTTCACGTCACCTCCGGGACTTGTATATCCGTACAGTGTTGCACAGGTGATAACAACCCAACACCTTTTTCTGCTGTCAGTGAAAATGGCACAGGTTATTCGTCAGACAGATTGCCAGGTGTTATCACGCTGCGCGAATAGTAATACGCTGCTGTAGCAGATTCATGCAACTAAAAAATGGTTAAGCATGCCGATAACTCTATTTTAGCGCTGCGCTTATTGCGCCCGGAACATTCACCGACACGCTGCGCGGCGGGCGGGAATTATCGCGCCTGCTGCGACCGAGATTAAATTTATGCAGCCAGCTGCGATACTGCCTGATTAATTCCTGCGCATTTTTTTCATCACTGACGCGACAAATAAACAGCTGGCTCATGGTCTGGTGCTCAGCCGCCGTGGCGTAGATCTCGCAGGCCATCTCGCGTTGCTGCAGTTCAATCGCCGTAAAATGTAACTGCGGCCACTGCTGCAGTCGGTTAGCGAACATTTTATAGTCCATTTTAGGATCCTTTTATTTTTCTATTTTCTACTGGTATTACCTGTAAAAGGCACAATAGACCAAAAGTGAAAAAGCGCCAGTTTTGCGGGTCACGACCCATTAAATAGTGCACAAAATGAAAAAAATATTTACGTGTACAGCTTTTACCGCTGCGCTTATATTTTCGTGAAAGATTGAATAAGCGCAGCGGTTAATAGCAACAGTGCAGAAATACCGTCTGGCTCGCAGCATCGCCTATCCTCTATTAGGGTTAACTGATGGCTAACCAAAGGAGAAGAGGCATGACCAATCCGAGTGCCGCCGATGAACTGGCGCTGATCGATCGCTACTGGCGCGCCGCCAATTATCTGTCCGTCGGGCAAATCTACCTGATGGAGAATCCGCTGTTACGCGAACCGTTGCAGCCCGGGCATATTAAGCCGCGACTGCTTGGCCACTGGGGCACGACGCCCGGCCTGAACTTTATCTATGCGCACCTCAACCGCATCATCCGCCAGCGCGAGGTGGATCTGCTGTACGTCTGTGGTCCGGGGCACGGCGGTCCGGGGATGGTGGCGAACAGCTGGCTTGAAGGCAGCTACAGCGAGATCTATCCGCACATCAGTGAAGATGCTGCAGGCATGCAGCGCCTGTTTAAGCAGTTTTCGTTTCCTGGCGGCATTCCCAGCCATGCGGCACCGGAAACGCCGGGCTCGATTAATGAAGGCGGCGAGCTGGGCTATTCGCTGTCGCACGCGTTTGGCGCGGTTTTCGATCATCCGCAGCTGATCGTACCCTGCGTGATTGGTGACGGCGAAGCCGAAACCGGGCCGCTTGCCGCCAGCTGGCACGGCATCAAATTCCTCAATCCTCAGCGTGATGGTGCGGTGCTACCCATCCTGCATCTGAACGGCTACAAAATTGCCAACCCGACGCTGCTGGGGCGCAGCAGTGATGACGATCTGCAGCAGCTGTTCAGCGGTTACGGTTATGAGCCGCTGTTTGTCTGCGGGCACGAGCCGGCCGACATGCACCAGCAGATGGCGGCAGCGCTGGATAACGCGTTTGATAAGATTGCCACTTATCAGCAGCAGGCGCGCAGCGGCCAGACAGAGCAGGCGATCCCGCGCTGGCCGATGATTGTGCTGCGCAGCCCGAAGGGCTGGACCGGCCCGAAAGAGGTGGACGGTAAAAAAGTGGAAGATTTCTGGCGTGCGCATCAGGTGCCGGTGGCGGCATGTCGCGAAGACGCGTCGCATCGGCAGGTGTTAGAGCAGTGGCTGCGCAGCTATCAGCCGGACGATCTGTTTGACGAGGTGGGTAAACTCAGGCCGGAACTGCGTGCGCTGGCGCCGCAGGGGGATAAACGCATGAGCGCCTCGCCCTATGCCAACGGTGGCCGGCTGCAACGCACGCTCAACACGCCGGACATCCGCGAGTTTGCGCTCGACACCGGCGCGCCGGGCAGCCAGCGCGGCGAAGCCACTAAACAGTTCGGCCACTACCTCAGCGCGATTTTTCAGCGCAACGCCGATAACTTCCGGCTGTTCGGGCCAGATGAGACCGCCTCGAATCGCCTGACGCCGGTTTTTGACGTCACCAGCCGCAGCTGGATGGCAGATATCGAACCGTATGATGAGCAGCTGGCGCGTGACGGTCGGGTGATGGAAATTCTCAGCGAGCACCAGTGTCAGGGCTGGCTGGAGGGCTATCTGCTGACCGGACGACACGGGCTGTTTAACTGTTATGAAGCCTTTATCCATATTGTCGACTCGATGTTTAACCAGCACGCCAAATGGCTGAAGGTGACGCGCAAACTGGGCTGGCGTCAGCCGATTTCGTCGCTCAACTATCTGTTGTCTTCACACGTCTGGCGCCAGGATCACAACGGATACAGCCATCAGGATCCCGGTTTTATCGATCACGTGGCGAATAAAAAGGCGGATATCGTGCGCATCTATCTGCCGCCGGACGCGAACACCCTGCTGTGGGTGGGCGATCACTGTCTGCGCACCTGGGATCGCATCAACGTGATTGTCGCCGGCAAGCAGCCGTCACCGCAGTGGCTGGACATCGACAGCGCCATTGCCCACTGTGAGGCGGGTATGGGCGAATGGCGCTGGGCGAGCGATGACGGCGAGCCGGACGTGGTGATGGCCTGCGCCGGCGATGTGCCCACCATGGAGACGCTGGCGGCGGTGGATCTGCTGCGAAACTATCTGCCCGCGCTGCGCATTCGCGTGGTCAACGTGGTGGATCTGCTGGCACTGCAGACGCAGCAGCAGCACCCGCACGGCAAGTCGGAAGAGGATTTCGATGCGCTGTTTACCCGCGACAAACCGGTGATTTTCGCCTTTCATGGCTATCCCAGCCTGATTCATCGTCTGACTTATCAGCGCAGCAATCACGCCAATTTCCACGTGCACGGATTTAACGAAGAGGGCACCACCACCACGCCGTTTGATATGACGGTGCTCAACGAACTGGACCGCTATCATCTGGCGCAGGCGGCGATTTTGCATGTGCCGGGCCTGGCCGATCGCCATCCTGAATTGCTCGACGACCTGCAGCAGCGCATCGCGGAGCACCATCGCTACGTGCGCGAACACGGTGAAGACGTGCCGGAAGTGCGTGACTGGCTGTGGCCGGGCTAATCCGGGCCGGGCGAAAAAAAACCGCCTGAGAAGGCGGTTTATGGTTTATTCGGCCTGTTTATCCCCGGATTCAGGCGCGCTGGTTTCGTCATCTTTCGGCTTCGGCTCGGGGCTGTTTTTACGCGGATCGTAATCCGGCTGGTCGCCGTGAACGGGACGATCGGTCATTGTATACTCCTTAACGGTTACCATGTGAACCCGCGCCACCGTTGCCAGTTGCGCGGATGTAAAGGGCGGCTGCGCGGCTCAGCCCGGAACATTCTGCCGCTTCTCAGTTTGCTGATGTTTCCCCATAGCCAGTGCGCTGGCGCTGGCCGGATCGAACAGCGACAGGCTTTCAATCTGGTCGACCATCAGCACCTTACGGAACTCCAGCGCGCTTTTGGGTTTGGAGACAAAGCTAATCTCGTGCTGGTGATACCAGCGGCTGTAGTTATGCTCAATCGCCAGATTCAGCGTGCGCGAATCGCGGTAGCCGCTGAGCATCGGAATCAGCACGATATTGGCGGTGCTGGGATATTCAAAGGTGGCGGCGTGAATCATGCCGATGTAGATACGGCGCGATTTCAGCGTGACCCAGGCCAGTTCACCTTCTTCCATGCAGTGCAGCAGCAGTTGTTCAATACCGTTAGAGCGGGACAGGCGCTGATACAGCTCTTTACGACTGCCGGCGGTCAGCCGCGCGCTGCCGGCATTGGAACGATACACACAAAACAGCACGGCAAACGCCAGCATGATCACCACCGGTGCCTGAATGCCGAGAAAACTCCATGTCATGAAATCGACGTGCCAGCGCGCATGGAGATCGGCAGACAGCGCCAGGCTGTTATTGATGGCCGAGGCCGCCAGCAGTAGCAGCCAGACCAGGCCGGTGGCGACCACGCCCTGAACGACAAAAATGCAGCCGTACAGCGCAATGAGAAAATAGACGTCCCAGCCAAAGGAGCGTTTTATTTTCAGGCGGCTGGACATATCGCGACTGGTGTACCAGTAGCCGCAGACCATCAGCACCATAAATATCGCGGTTCCCATCAGATATCCTTTAAGCGCTTAATATGATCGGCGAAGTCTTGCTGTACCTGCGGACTGAGGGGATTAACCGAAGCGTTACCGTCTTCGTCAATAATAATCCGGTCACCTTCCTGAATGGATTCACGAATATCCTGGCGGCTCATCACCTGCAGTAATGATTCCGGACTGGAAAAAAGAGAGGTAAAATAGCGCAATATCACGTCAGGCTGTTCCTGTAAGGCAATAAATAGTTAATTGATCATATAACGTTTTCTGCCAGATTCAGGCGGTTTCAGAGTTATCTGTTAAACGTGAGGAAAGTCAGCGCAGGGTAAGACAATAATCCGGGGGGTAACGGCGCGCTCCCTGCGCCATGGCCGCCTCATCCTGTGCTGGCCGGCTAATCACGAGCCGCGATTGCTGCTCTGACCGCCTTTTTTACCGGCTTCGGACGCTTTTTCACGGTCGTTTTTAAAGTTGCCGCCGCTGTGCTGTCCGCCTTTTTTACCGGCTTCTGATGCTTTCTGTTTATCTTCTGCGAAATTACCTGAACCGCCTCGATGCTGAGTCATAATATATCCTCTTCATGAGTAATAAATAACATGACGTTGTTGCGCTGTCATGTGCGTGTTGCGTATTTAATACTAATCGCTGGTGCTATTTCTGCAAGCGTGACGGCGCATAAAAAGGGCATTTTTATTTTTTATCTTAGTTTGTTGAAATAACAATAATTCTGCGCTGGCGCTGCGCTTATTTAAAATTTTTGCGGCGGTGAAGTAATAAAATGAAACACTCCAGTGCACCCAACCGGCCGGGCCAGACAGCTGACCCGGCGCCGTGAGCCACGCTAAATAACCATGCCTAAAATCTGCAGGATGCTCTGCTGCGAAGCAGTAATAAAAGGAATGTCTTTGATGTGCTGCATGCCAAAGGCTTCATAAAATTTGCGTGCGCGCACGTTCTCACCCATCACTTCCAGCCACAGATAGCCTTCCTGCTTATCGCGTGCGGCGTGGATAATGCTTTCGAACATGCGCCGGCCATAGTTTTTACCGGTTTCCTGCGGATTGAGGTAGAGCTTATTCAGCTGGGCACCGCTCATGCCGGAGTCCGGTACCGGCGTATTCCAGGTCACTTTGGCAAAGCCGATGGGTTTGTTGGTTTCGGCAATCAGCCAGCTTTCGTTGGGGGCCACCAGGCTGCTGCGCAGTTCGGCCAGGCCGTACTCTTTGTCGATGAATTCATCCAGCTCGGCTTCGGAGACCCACATATGTTTGAAGTGGGCGCTGTAGGTCATGCGCCCCAGCTGATGCAGCAGTTCGGCATCATCAGGCTGCGCGTTGCGTATGGTGAATTCCATGCCAGTCTTCCTTCAGTTTTTATGTTTTATCCTGCGTTACGGCAGAGTGGGGGTGTCAGCGGGCATCCTGCCCGTACAGGTGACCCGTCATTATGCGCGAATCAAACCGGGTGTCATCCCTTTTGCGGTAAGGAAGTTGGCTGAATGTCTTGATTTTTTAACAGGAAAGGAGGCAGGCGCAGGATGTCCAGCGGGCTGAACATCCTGAATTGAGGCGGGAGGCGCGAATTAAAAGCCGTAGCTGGTGAGGCGATGGTAAAAATCCATGTGGTTTTTACACCCCAGCTTGCGTGAGATGGTGTTCTTGTAGTGGCTGATGGTCTTATTGCTGAGGTGCAGCGCATGCCCGATCTCCGTCATGCGGCGCGGACCCGCCAGCCAGCGCAGCAACGTGAACTCGCGCTCGGTCAGCACATCGGCGTTGCCGTGCGGTGCGGCGGCAACGTTTTCCGGCGTCAGCACCGCACTGACCAGCGTCGCCAGCGGGCATTTTTTACTCAGGATCAGCGCTTTCTTCAGGTGGCGGGCCACGTAATTCAGCACGGCTTCATCGCTGATGTCGGTGAGAATCACCAGCTCGACGCCCGGTGTTTTAAGCTGCATCAGCAGCAGGCTGCGCAGCGTCTCTTCCAGGTTTTTATTGGCAAAATGCAGCTCGCTGATTACCACGTTACGCCCGCGTCCGGTGGGGATCGGGTCATCCGGCGAGGTGAGCGTCAGGCAGCTTATCATCTGCCCGGAAAAGTAGAGGCGCAGACCTTCCGTAATCCAGCGGTCGCTATCCATAGTGAAGATGTTCAGCATTGTTTCCTCCTGTGCTCGCGGTTAACCCATTTGAACGGAAACCGCGCTGAGCCGATATCAGACGGCCAGCGTCAGGTTGTAGGAAAAGGCTGAGAAATGTCTGGGATGGCGGGTGGACTGCAGGGGCGGGGATCTCTTAAAAGCAGCCAGGTAGCGAAATTGTAAATGCAACCTGCCGGGAACAATCAAACAAGTACAAATGGCACAAACATCAACGTCGGAAAGTTGCGTGACGACAGGATGCGTCATCTGCTGTGCGTAAGGATCGGACCTCAGGTTGTGTTCACCCTTTCTTACCTGGATAAAATTAATGAGTAACGGTTGAGTACCATGGTAATCGTGCAGAATCTTTCAAAGTTTTCACATGTCAAAGTATTAGCATGACGCTGAGCTTAAATGACTACTCGAATTGATAGATGAGGGAAGGGTTTTAAAAATGATATTTACCCGGCGTTATAAAAACGTAAAGGTTATTTATGCTTTTTAATCAGGCATCCATTCTTAAATGAATCCTGTCAGGGTTCTCCTGTCGATTGTTTTTATTAAATAACTGACTATTCGTATGGATATAAGTGAAAAGCCATCACAGAAGCGCCTGATTAAGTACTTGTATTATTTGTGGTAATGGTTATTTGCCAGAATAATAAGTCATTATTAATATATTTAATAATATATATAACTATATTCTCAATTATTTGTGGATTATTAATCTGATAATTGCAGTTTAAAATGGATTTCTCGATCAAAATCTCAAATTTGATAGGTAAAAACATAGTTTATTCCGATCATAAGTGGTTTATTGATTGGTTAAAGTGATCATAAAATGAGAACAATCTGATGCTCATTATGGAATATGCTGCATATGTATCATTCCGAATCACTAATCTGTAATGCAGGTCGCGGATGGTTTGCTGAGCCGATTGTTGGAAGAGACGGCATGGTGCTAGCGGTCAGGATTCGAAAGAAGCGTGCCTTACCAGGGAAACTCTTCGGGTATTGGGGAGATGGAAGGACAACAGCAGAGCTGTTGAGGGAACAACTAAATCTGATCGAGAAAAAAAAAGAGTATTTCCTGAGTAAGGGTATTTTATGCTCCATTGAAATTGATTTCGAGAGGGCGTGCCTTTTAATACAGGATGCTGAAATTGCATCCTTAGCAAAACTACAGCCTTTTTTACGTTTAGAAATTTCGGAAGATTTCCCGAATCTCTCTGATGGGAAAAATAATCGTCTGCTGGAAATTCTATCCAATAATTATATTTTATGGTTGGGAGATCTTGGATCGGGCAGCGCGAATCTAAAGGCTTTACAGGAAAAGTTGTATGACGGGGTGAGAATAAGCAGCGATTTTTTTAATGCTTATTCTAAATCTGTCATATGGCCGGTGATCACTAAAAATGTCATGCGCTACTGCAACTTTATTATCGTTGCCGATATAAGCGATCAAAGTGAAATTGTTTCTCTTGAAAAAGAGATCAGCGCCATGCAGGGACAGTGTTTTAAAAGTGTGCCTCTGGAAGAGATAGAGCAGCTTGATACCTGGTTTGATATTCATTTCAAATAACCATTAGCTTTGCAAGTTCTGTATCCCATAAATACTGCAGCATGTATTTAAATTTTAAGTTAGTAAAAATAAGTGGAAAGAATAGCTTTGTTTCAAAGGTCATTGGTGCCAGTAAACCAGGGGCGGTAGCGTATCCGAAATTACTACAGCTCACTTAATTTTATCTCACCTTAAAAGGGAAGATCATGAGGAATTCATTAATTGTTGTATTTCTGATGGCGGTAGTTGTCAGCACGAACGCGATCGCGGAAGACGTTAACAGTAAAGATAGAGCCGCTTATATTCAGAATAATGGTGTAGCGGCCGGAGATGCTGCTACAGCCTACGCAGTGGGTAGCTCACTTGCTATCGGGATTTCTGCAATATCAGTGCTGACGGGAGTCGCCCTGGCAACATTGAATGCAGGAGGGAGTAACACGAGCACAACAACGACGACAAGCACCATCCCTGGGAAGTAACGACGATTCAAGGTCAGACGGAATTTTACTGAGGTTAAAAGACATGAGGATCTTATCCGAAGACCATTATTTTAATCTGGGGCTAAGCGAGTTGCTCAAAATTCATAAAGCGGGACTGGAAGGTGTAACCATTTCAATGAGTTCAGATCTAAAAACAATAAGGATGTATAAAAACATCAGTGTCTACTCTGATGATATATATTTTATTCAAAGTTTTCTTGCTGGTTTCATATTGAGCCATAATCTTAGTCAGGGTCTTACATCTCTGCTTCATAATATATACAAACTAATCGCAGAGAGACAAACTATGTATCTGACACCGCGAGAGATCGATGTTATGAGAGCATTACTTAAGGGCGAAAACATTTTGGAAATTTCTCGCGTGAGAGGATTAAGTCCTAAAACCATTAGTGCGCAAAAGAATTCAGCTCTAAGGAAGTTAAAAGTGAGTAACTTGCCGATGCTTCATCGGGATATGTCGGCCTTTAAAAACCTCTTGTATACGTTGCCAGAGAACTCTGGAATTAAAAATGCAGTTTTATGATGATGTTTGTCATGCCTGTTTATTTATTATTAAAGGTAAGTAGGGTATTTAATTTATTTAATAGGCTAATAATTTAACTCATGATTGAATCATCTTTACGTCTATGCGCAATCGCGCTGGCTGTCTCATTACTTTCCGCTTGTACGCTAATCCCCGGGCAGACTTTATCTACCAATAACAAAGATGTGGTAGAGCAAATGGATTCTTATACTAATATTGATGAATATGTTAGCGTTATACCTATGACTCCCGGATTAATTGAATCTCTCAAACCTAAAAGCGTTATTTCAAGTGAAAACACACAACTCGATGATGCAATTAAGCAATACCAATACCGTATAGGTATTGGCGATGTGTTGATGGTGACAGTGTGGGACCATCCTGAATTGACTACACCGGCAGGGCAGTATCGTAGTGCCAGCGATACTGGCAACTGGGTCAACACCGATGGCACCATTTTTTACCCTTACATCGGTAAAGTTAAGGTGGCTGGTCGGACAATTGAACAGGTACGTGACGAAATAACGTCGCGCCTGAAAACCTTCATTGAAAGCCCGCAAGTGGATGTCAGTGTTGCCGCGTTCCGTTCCCAAAAAGCTTATGTGACTGGCGAGGTGGTTCGTTCCGGTCAGCAGGCGATCAGCAATATCCCGTTAACCGTGATGGATGCTATCAATGCTGCAGGTGGCTTAGCACCCGATGCAGACTGGCGCAATGTGGTGCTGACACACAACGGGAAAGACAGTTTGATTTCCCTCCAGGCATTAATGCAGCAGGGGGATTTACGGCAAAACCGGTTATTGTCTCCCGGCGATATTTTATTCGTACCGCGTAATGATGATCTCAAGATCTTTGTCATGGGGGAAGTGAACAAACAATCGACGCTCAAAATGGACCGAAGTGGCATGACTCTCGCTGAAGCGCTGGGTAATGCACAAGGTGTGTCACAAGAAATGGCAGATGCATCGGGAATCTTTGTTATTCGCCCACTACGTAAAAATACAGGCAGCCGTAAACTGGCGAATATTTATCAATTGAATGCCAAAGATGCTGCGGCAATGGTTCTGAGTACAGCATTTCAACTGCAGCCTTATGACATCGTATATGTCACGACTGCACCGGTTGTACGCTGGAATCGTGTCATCTCACAGTTGGTTCCCACCATCGGTGGTGTCTATGACCTTGCCGATGCTGTGCGCGATATACGCCAGTGGTAATCACCATGTTTGAATCAATTTTGCTCATTTGCGCTGGGAACATCTGCCGGTCACCGATGGCAGAACGTATTTTGTCACAGGCATTTCCACACAAATTAATTGCCTCTGTCGGTCTTAAGGCGCTGGTCGGTCACCCGGCTGATGCCACCGCTGCACGCATTGCCGCCAGACTGGGCATTTCCCTTGAAGGGCACATCGCCCGACGTTTCGATATCACTGAGGCCAATCAATATGGCTTATTGCTGGTCATGGAACAGAAGCAACTGGAAAAGATTTGCCTTATGGCACCTCAGTTAAGGGGAAAAGTCATGCTGTTGGGGCGCTGGAACGGCAATCGGGACATCCCTGACCCTTACAAAAAAAGTGATGCCGCATACGAATCAGTGCTCAATCTGATCGTTCAGGCCTGCGATCAATGGGTCAGTAGACTCGGCAATAAAAAATCAGGAAATAAAGATGACCACAATGATGACCAATAAGCAAAGTGTCAGAAGCCCGGATGAAGGCGAACTGGGGAGATACATTGCTGAGTTATTGGACCACAGGAAACTCATCATTACCATTACCAGCTGTTGCACGTTACTGGCTGTACTGTATGGATTGCTGGCGACGCCGGTTTACCGGGCTGATGCGTTAATACAGGTTGAGCAGAAACAGGGAAATGCCATTCTTGACAGTCTTAGCCAGATGTTACCCGACAGCCAACCCATATCGGCACCGGAAATCTCCCTGATCCAGTCGAGAATGGTGGTAGGGCAAACGGTTGACGATTTGAATCTACGCATTCAGGTACATAAAAAATACTTTCCGCTGGTAGGTAAAGGGATTGCAAGATTGTCAGGGGAAGAGGCGGGCACGTTGACTGTCGCAAAACTGCGTCTATCCACCACTACAGACATCGAACCCGGTAAAGCGGTGATAACCGTTATCGATAGTCAGAATTTTAGCGTTGACTATGATGATCAAACTGCAACCGGCCGCGTCGGTCAGCCATTAAACAAGGCAGGACTCTCACTGTTAGTTGAACAGATTAATGCCCAGCCGGGGGAACGCTTTATCGTAAAGGAGTACACCCGACTGGCTGCGGTGGATAGATTGCAGTCAATTCTGACGGTGGCTGATCAGGGTAAAGATACCGGGATGCTCGAGCTTGAGCTGACAGGTGATGATAAAGAGAAGATTAGCAGGATTCTCGATAACCTGAGCTACCACTATCTGGCGCAAAATATTGATCGTGAAGCCGCTCAGGATGCGAAGAGTCTCCAGTTTTTAAATCAGCAGTTACCGCAGGTGCGTAGCGAACTCGATCATGCTGAAGATAAGTTAAATGCTTACCGCCAGCAGAAAGACTCGGTGGATCTATCGTTAGAAGCGAAGTCAGTTCTCGATCAGGTGGTCAATGTCGATAATCAGCTAAACGAATTGACCTTCCGTGAGGCTGAAGTCTCGCAACTCTATACAAAAGAGCACCCCACCTATAAAGCGTTGCTGGAAAAAAGAAGCACCCTGGAGCAGCAGAAAGCGAAATTAACTAAACAAGTATCGTTAATGCCATCAACTCAGCAGGAAGTGCTGCGTCTCAGCCGCGATGTGGAGTCAGGTCGCGCAGTCTATATGCAATTACTGAATCGCCAGCAGGAGTTGAGCATTGCGAAATCAAGTGCGATTGGCAATGTGCGAATTGTTGATGCTGCTGTCGCGGCCCCAAAACCCGTCCGGCCGCAGAAAATTCTGTTGACCCTGGCTGGCGCTGTGCTCGGGTTTATTCTTTCGGTTAGCGTGATACTGCTGCGGATTTTCTTTCATCGCGGGATTGATTCAGCCGATCAACTCGAACAGGCGGGATTGCATGTTTATGCCAGTATCCCTAAATCTGAGTGGTTAAAAAGCACACCTGGCGGTCGTATAAAGTCGTTCCGCCAGCAGGGGAAAAATAGTTTCAACTTTTTAGCAGCCGAGAATCCAGCGGATCTCGCCATTGAGGCAATTCGTAGCTTACGCACCAGTCTACATTTCAATATGCAGGAGGCGAATAATAATGTGGTGATGATCTCTGGCGCAACACCAGAGGCGGGTAAAACATTTATTAGCTCAAACCTCGCTGCCATTATGTCGCTGACGCGGCAAAGAGTACTGTTAATTGATGCCGATATGCGCCGGGGTACTGGACACAAGGTGTTCGGGGTCAGCAACGCAACGGGACTGGCTGAAGTGCTTTCGGGAGAGGCACCATTTCCAACGGCGATAACCCGCGTCCAAAAAGATAATTACGATTTTGATTTCTTACCACGAGGAAAAACCCCGGTTAATCCAGCAGAAAGATTGATGGGGCCGATTCTGCCGGAGCTCATAAAATGGGCGTCAAACAATTATGATCTTGTGATTATCGATACACCACCTGTATTGGCTGTTACCGATGCAGTGCTGATTGGAAAACACATTGGGACGTTACTGCTGGTGGCGCGTTATCAAACTAACACTGTGCGCGAAATTGAACTGAGTATTAAACGTTTCACTCAGTGCAATATCACTGTACAGGCTTGCGTACTCAATATGATCACTAATAGTTTCAGGAATTATTATACCTACGGTTATGGGAATAATACTTACGCATACGATGAGACCAGGTAACTTCACAGGCATTAAAAAAGGGATTAAAGAGCATCTGGTAGCTAATCAAAGATAAGTTCAGTGGAAAAATAAAACTGAAACTCCGGGAAATTTTATGTTGATATATTTACTTGCTGCTATTTTTTGCGTGTCTTTTGTTTACATTCAGGATAAAGCATTAAGTGGTCGCTCGGTTATTTTTCCATTGCTGGTATTAACACTTATTGCTGCATTGCGGGATTATACTATTGGCACGGATGCTAAAAGCTACACGCGAGACTTTCGTTTCCCTTTTAATCACTATCCGCTAACGCTAAATCCGGATGTGGAAAAGGGATATCAGATTTTGGCAATGTGGGTCAGAGGTATAGATAACGATTATTCTTTTTATTTCTTTATTATGGCTTTGGTGTGTGTATTTCCGGTGCTTTGGGTCTTAAAAAAACGCTCGCCTGATTATACATTGTCACTCTATATTTATATCACGTTTGGCCTGTACTTTGCGCTATATAACCAGGTTCGGCAAACCATCGCAATGGGGATTTGCTTTCTGGCTCTGAAGTTTTTAGTGGAGAAAAAACCATTAAAATACTCCATTTGTATTGCGATAGCGTGCCAGTTTCATATCAGTGCTGCGTTGATGCTTGTTTTTTATTTTCTCTGTCATGCGAAAGTAAGACTGGAGTTCAAGGTTTTAGGCACTTTTTTATGCGGTATGTTCAGCACCTCACTCATCATCACTATGATGGCAGCAGGTAATGAGCGTTATCAGCACTATACCGAGGGAGCGACAAACGGCAGGAATGGGCTTATGACTGTTGTTCTCTATGTACTGATAGCGATAGCTATTTATATATTCGGTAAAGCGTTACGAAGAGAAAATATTGAATACCGTGTGATGGAATGTAGCTATCTATGTGGAATAGCAGCACTGTTGCCGGTGACTATGCTGGGAACTGACCCGGCAGGACCGCAGCGAATAGCACAATATTTTGTTTATTATTTAATGCTTATCCTGCCAATCATTATTAATAAAATAAATAATAAACTCATTACTGCCGCGTTTTCCCTGTGTGCGTTGGTTTATTTTATCATGTTGATTTCGAGCAACATTGGTGGGATTTACCCCTACGTATTAAATGATGCGTTCACTATTTTCTAATGGCGATAATTTAAGGAATGAGCGATGAAAGTGCTTCATGCTGCTGAGACCATCAAGGGTGGCGTTGCCACGGTACTGGATAGTTTGGCGAGTTATCAAAAAGAGAATAACCAGGTAGCAAAGTTAAGCATCGTAGTGCCTGAGCAACATGTGTCCGAGCTTTCGGCCAGTTTGCGGCCTGATATCACCACATTTAATCGCAGTAAAAGGGGACTTTCGGGACTGTTATCGTTTGCCACTTGTTTTTATCGGCAGGTTAAATGTCAGGAACCAAATGTTGTTCATTTGCACAGTACTTTCGCTGGCTTTATTGGTCGGTTAATCATAATGATATTCTTCCGCAATAGAAAAATTCGGGTTATCTATTGTCCCCATGGCTTTTCATTCCTGGTCGATACCTTTTTTTTAAAACGCCTGATGTTCACGTTCTGCGAGCGGGTGTTTTCACACTTTACGCAGGGCATCATCTGTGTTGGTGAGTTTGAATACATAAAAGCTTTAGAAAAAGGGTTCGCCAGCAATAAACTTTTTTTGATCAGCAATGGGGTAGAGTTACCCAGCACAATGAATGCATTGACACATAATAAGCTGGATGAATATACCCTGTTGTATGTTGGACGCTTTGATTATCAAAAGGGCACCGATACGTTAATGGAGGCCCTGCGCACCCTGGACGAAAAAAACCTGGATTTTAAACTTAACGTTATCATGGTGGGTTCTTCGGTAAACCAGGCAAGTGACAAATCACACTATGTGTTCAAAAAAATTGCCATTACCTATACAGGATGGATCAAGAAAGAACAGATCAGTGAATATTACAGAAAAGCTAATTGCCTGATTATTCCGTCCCGCTGGGAAGGCTTCGCGATGGTGCCGCTTGAGGCAATAAGCTTCAACCTGCCCATCATAACCAGTGATATTGTCGCGTTTAAAGAGTTGAACAAAGTGAGCAAGCTTTTCTTTAATTGCGGCAACAGTGCTTCGCTGGCGAGTCTGCTTTCCGGAATCAACACTTATGATTTAGATAACGCGAAGAAAAGATTAATGCAAAAGCTGGTTGATAATTACACCAGAGACAGGATGAACAATATGACACTGGATCTATATTCGCGAAATTTTGAAGGAAAATGAAATGAATGATATGCCACTGGTTTCAATCTATGTGCCCACTTATAACAGAATTGAATTGCTCAAACGTGCTTTGCAATCAGTGCTTAGTCAAAACTACCAAAACATCGAAGTGATAGTCGTTGATGATAAATCATCTGATGGCACGCAGGCATTTTTAACTGAGCTGGTTAAAAAAGATCCGCGCGTCAAATCCATCCTTAAAGAGGTAAATTCCGGAGCCTGTATCAGCAGAAATCTGGCTATTGAAAGCGCCACGGGTGAGTTTATCACCGGACTTGATGATGATGACTATTTTTTGCCGGGCAGGGTTTCCTGCTTTGTCGAAAATCGCCATTTATTAAATAAGTACAGTTTTTTATACACTCACTTTTTGACATTGACTAAACGTGGGCAGTATAAAAAAACGAGATACCTCGATATGGTAATGCCAGATGAAATAACGCCACAGGATCTCTTGTTCAAGAATATTATAGGTAATCAGTGTTTTACTTATACCAAAAGAATAAAGGATGCCGGGAAATTTACCCCTGACATGCCAGCATGGCAAGATATGGACCTTTTCTATCGCCTGCTCATGAATACCGATCAAAAGAAGGCAAAGCTGTTAAGGCAATCTCTGTATGTTCAGGATACCTCACACGATTTAAACAGAATTACACTCAGTAATAAGGATAAAATTAACCGTGCTTTTACCTTGTTTTGCGAACGTAATCGGGTGTCCGGAAAATACCAGGATATATTGGAGGCTCAATTGGTAAGTTACGGTATTAAGGTTAGTAACGCATTGTTTTTAACCAGACTGCGTGCTAATAGCAAACCCTATTTTTACCTTGTTGATGCCTTCCTGCTTTTTAAAAATCAATCAAACAAATAAATTCAACTTTCTTAACTCATTATCCGGGTCACATAATGAAAAAGTTATGTCTATTGGCAATGCTAGGCGTGTTTATTAGTGGCTGCGTCAGAGCCTCTGACACTATGTATACCGGGGTGTTCTTTCAGCCGGAACGCATGATTGAACAAGGCGATAAGACCATTGAGATACTAAAAAAATATCATTTTAATTCCTACCGCAGCGGTTTTAGATGGCGACAGGTAGAGCAGGTGAAGGGGGTTTACCGTATACCTGACGAGAAACTGTCACAATTTGTTAACGATTCTTTGCAGGCAGGAATTACCCCACTCCTGGTGTTGGGCAACACCAATGCTTTGTATGGAAATGACAAGCCGGTCCGTGCCGATCAGCTTATGGCATTCAGTAAATTTGTCGCATGGAATGTTGACCAGTTTCCACGCAAAAAAGTGGTTTACGAAATCTATAATGAGTGGTGGCACGACGACATGAAAAATCATCCCGAAAGTTATGATGATATTTCAGCTCATCAATATGCAACCATGATCAAAATGGCAGCTAAAGTCATCAGGCAGCACAATCCCGATGCTGTGATTATTGCAGGCAGTATGAACCCTCTGTCACAACGCCATATTAACTGGTTAGATGTGATGCTCAGGGACGGGATATTACAGGACGTGGATGGTATTTCTATACACCCATATTCCACGCATACACCAGAGTCAGATTTTAAAGCAATTGAAGATTTCGAACAGCATCTCCGGACTATGAATGCGGGGCGAAAGGTAGATTTGTATATCTCCGAAATGGGATATTCAAACTCACTGCGTGGTAAGCTATTACCTTTCCAGCAAAGATCTTATACGAAAAGATATTATCAACTGGCTGCATCACAAGATTTCATAAAAGGCATTTGGTGGTACTCGTTACAGGACGTAAAAATTCCACACAATGCCTATGAATCAAATTTTGGTATGCTTGATGAGTCAGGCAATGAGAAAGACATTATGCGAGGATATCTTTCCTGGCTTTATGAAAAGAAATGATTGTAGGTTACGTTTTTAGTATTCGGCTCTCCTAGAAGAATTGTCAATTTTCATGATGCAGGATTTATTATGCGTACGATTATGGTGGTTGTATTAAGTGACTGCAGTGCCCTTGAATCAAATACACTTGAATCATTAAAGACATCAGAGCGTTGTTTAGATGAACTGCTAATTGTGAACAACGGTGGGGAAATAAGCACGATTGATCAAGACAAGATTCAGGATATGGGGTTGCAGGTTAAGAAAGTCAACGTTAAAAATTTCTTTGATGTCAGGCCACTCAGCTGGATCTATAATGGCGTGCTCAATGAGTATTATCAATACGATAGATTTATCTTTTTTAGTTATGATTCTTTTTTAGAAGGCAACTACATTGGTAACTTAATCGACTGTTATAGCGAAGGGGTCGATTTACAAATACCTAATATACGTGACAGCATCTCAAAGCAGATCATTTATCCACGTTTAAATAAAGTTACAAGGAAAATCCCGGATGGGATGAAAATTGATTCGCAGTATAATTTACTGTCCATGAATTCTGGACTGGTTATCTACCGGAGTTTGGTCGAAAAATTTTCTGAGTGCAACATTGAGGTGTTCGATAATCGGTTTGCTTTGTATGGTGTTGATTACAATTTTTTTAACCGCCTGGAAATTTTGAAAAAGGCCAAATATAAAATTTGTGTGCAAGTTGTCAATACCATTGAATCCTCAGTGCCAGTGACAGACAAGCAGAATGAACTCTCTCAGGAAGTGGAAAGACTTTATGACCGGGTGCTATCAGGGAAATATTATTCAAAGAATAAGCTTGTGATTTATTTAAGGTTGTTAAAGATTTCATTTCAGCAACTTATCAGGTTTAGATTCTCAAATTTAGAATTGATATTCAGAATTTACTTTGAAGGAAAGCATCCACGTTGTTGATTTGTCGATATAATATTTTGAGGATGATCAGGAAGAATTACCATGTGTTTATTGTTTAACTTTTCTTTGCCTGGCAGGAATAAACCGGATGTGGTTATTTCAATTGAAAGGTTGGTGCATCGATGAGTGTGTTGTCAAACGCCAAATGGAATGCAGTATCGCAATTTTTAAAAATGCTGGTGCAAGTTGTCAATCTGATCTATTTGGCTAAAATCATTCCCCCTGCGCAGTACGGCATCATGGCGATGGCAGTGGTCGTCATCAATCTGGGTGTTTTATTAAGGGATCTCGGGACTTCTGCGGCACTCATTCAGAAAAAAGAGCTGAGTAACCCGTTAATCAACTCAATCTTTTGGCTTAATGTTCTGCTGGGGGCGTTCTTGTGTGCTTTAGTTGGCTGCCTTGCGCATCCACTATCATTACTCTATCAACAACCGGAACTGGTACAGGTTCTCATACTGCTGGGATTAACCTTTCCGCTTTCCAGTTGCGCCGCAACTCACCTGGCATTATTAGAAAGAGACAACCAGTTCAAGTCAATTTCACGAGTAGAAGTTACATCATCTGTTTGTTCAGTTATTATTGCGATCATATTGGCTAATTGTGGCTTTGGTGTTTACAGTCTGGTGGCACAGGCATTAATTCAGAATTTGGTCTCAGCACTACAATTTTGGCAGTTATCCAAATGGCGGCCGTCACTCAGTTATTTTATTCGGATCTGCGATATCAAAGAGATCTTTACATTTAGTACGCAACTCTCTTTGTACAACTTCATCAACTATTTTTCCAGAAACACCGATAGTTTCATTATCGGTCGATATATGTCAGCAACGATACTGGGGCAATATAACCTGGCGTACCGCATTATGCTGTTTCCTTTGCAAAGTATGACATATGTGGCAACGCGATCGCTTTATCCGGTTTTGAGTCGTTTTCAGGATGATAATAAGCGTATCCAGGCAACCTATCTCAATACCATCTTTGTTGTTTTGGCTCTGACGGCGCCGCTCATGACGTTAATTGGGTATTACAGTTTTCCTATAATAAAAATATTCTTTGGTGAGCAGTGGCTCAAAACTGCAGAGATACTGAAATGGCTGGCACCCACTGCTATCATTCAGTCAGTACTCAGTACTACTGGTGCTGTTTTTATGGTGAAAAACCGAACTAACATCATGTTAAGGCTTGGGGTCTTAAACGCGGTTGTTATGGTTTCAACCTTCCTGTGTGGCGTAAGATTTGACATAACCACGTTTGCAGAATTTTACATGTTCGCCAACATATTTATGTTTTTTCCATTAATGCATTTTCTGATGAAAACAATATCGGGAAATTTAATCAATGTATTCCTCAAAGTCTATCAAATATTCATTGCCGTTGGCGTAATGATGATGACTATTTTTTCGATTGAATATGAATACCCTTTATCTGAGATAAAAAACTTTTTTGTGTTGGCACTGATCTGTAGCTGCTGTGTTATCACTTATATGGGTTCATTATTTTTGATCTCCAGAAGTACCCGATTATTTATTTTCCAGTGCTTAAAACTGCAGCGCTGATATCTCTTCTCTTATAAATATAAATTATTAACATCATCCTCGTAGAATAAATACCTGTGAGTATAACTTCATTCAACAGTTCATTTGACGGCTAAACCAGGCAGGTTGACGATTATGAATAAATTGCAGCATCGCGTCCACATTCACTCTAATATCTCAGTGATTTCTATTGTCCAGCGCCTCTCTGATATGGTTGTTATTTTTATCGGGCTATATCTGGTTTCTGTTCTGCATCACACTGCTTTTGATGATCAATATTTATTGTTACTGATGACGGCCTTTATTGCTTTTGTGACGATTGCAGGCTTTACGAATTTCTATCGCTCGTGGCGAGGTATACATATTTATGCTGAGCTATTGTCAGTCACCAGAAACTGGATAGTGACTGCGGCATCAAGCTGGCTGGTGCTTCGTTGCTTTCCGCATTTCTCTCTGTCACTTGAGGCCATGGTGCAATGGTTTCTGTTGGCTGTCATTGGATTTACCGCCAGCCGCATAGTGATCCGTTACGTTTCTGGCACATTGCGTAAGTATGGTTATAACAATCGCCGTGTCTGCATCGCGGGCAGCATGCCTGCGGGCATTTCGTTATTAAAAAGCTTTGCCCGTTCTCCCTGGCTGGGTTTTGCCGTAAAGGGCGTATATGACGATGTGATTTCTAATGATCTAAACGGTTTACCCTATGCCGGTAATTTTGCGCAATTAATCAGGGAAGCACGTGACGGAGGGATTGACCGTATTTATATTGCGATGCCTATGAAAGACGAATGGAAAATTAGTGAGTTAGTGAAGCAACTTGCTGATACTACCTGTTCAGTATTGCTAGTACCCGATGTTTCAGCGTTCAACATTCTGCAATCTTATCCTGAGAACATCAATGGCGTTCCCGTCGTGCCATTAGTAGATACACCATTTGATGGCATCAACCGGGTCCTGAAGCGACTTGAAGATATCGTATTATCCTCACTGATTTTATTGTTAATCTCTCCGGTTTTACTTGCTGTAGCGATCGCAGTAAAGCTCTCCTCACCAGGACCGGCGCTTTTCCGACAGACGCGCTATGGCGTCGATGGAAAACCTATCGTTGTCTGGAAGTTCCGCTCTATGCGCGTGATGGAAAACGATGCCGAAGTGAAGCAGGCAACGCGAGGTGATAGACGAGTGACGCGGGTTGGACAATTTTTACGTAAAACTTCGCTGGATGAGCTACCGCAATTCTTCAACGTATTGCGTGGCGAGATGTCAATCGTTGGACCACGTCCTCATGCCGTCGCCCACAATGAACAATATCGCATGCTGATTCATGGCTATATGCTGCGTCATAAGGTTAAGCCTGGTATTACTGGTCTGGCTCAGATTAATGGCTGGCGTGGTGAAACAGATACGTTAGACAAAATGCAAAAGCGTATTGATTTGGATCTGGAATATATTCGCAGCTGGAGTATTTTGGGTGATTTAAAGATAATATCCTTAACCGTATTCAAAGGTTTTGTTAACAAATCAGCTTATTGATACAACGCAATCCCTGTGCTTTTATCCTCATTTAATCGCATTTAAAAATATCATCCTCATCAGGCGTGGCTTCTATCCGTCTGATGATGTCTCCGGATTTGCTATCTATAGGTGTTCTCATGTTTTATTCGATTCAGTTTTTAAGGGGAATTGCAGCGTTGATGGTGGTGCTAACACACATTGCACATAAAGGGCAACAGTACGGAACTGGTTCGTTGCATTGGTTTCATGTAGGCGGGAATGGGGTAGATCTGTTTTTCATTATTTCCGGTTTTATTATGTGCGTAACCACACACAAAAACAATATAACCTTGCTCAATTTTCTTATTAATCGCACTCTCAGAATTATCCCTTTATATTGGGTTCTGAGTCTTGCTGCGTTGTTGATTTACCTGGTTCATCCCCAGCTGGTCAATTCATCTGGTGGTAAGACAGGCATTTTCCAATCTTTTTTTCTTATTCCGGATGGCGTTAAGTTTTTGATTCAAAACGGCTGGACCTTAAGCTACGAATTCTATTATTACCTGATCTTTGCCGCGTTCATTTTTTTGACTGATACAAAGCCTATCAGATATTTAGGTGTTTCATTAACCATTCTGGTGTTGTCACTTTCAGGGCTGATACTTCAGCCAGCAACGCCGCTGACTGTTTTTTTATTTAGTGATATGTTGCTTGAGTTTATGCTAGGTGTGCTTGGATTTGTGATTATCAGAAAAGTCAAACTGCCTCAGGTTTCTGCATGCCTGATGATATTGCTGGGTCTGGCGTGTGTTACTTATAATAATCTTTACGGTACGCCAGATCTTCCGCTTGGTAAGGTGATCAATTCCGGCCTGCCCATGTTTTTAATCTTTCTTGGTTCACTTAGTCTGGAACCGTGGTTTGCAGCGGGTAAAGGGCAACTTGTGCGCGCTTTTGAACATATAGGCAATTCCTCCTACTCGTTGTATTTAATCCATCCCTTTATATTGAGTCCTGTTGCGTTAGTTTTAAAGAAAGTGGGGTTATTAAGCCCGGGATTATTCACTGTGGCGTTACTGACAGGTTCAGTCATGTCCGGTTTGCTTACCTATCGTTTTATTGAAATGCCTCTTGGCCGGTTGACCAAAAAATGGGGAGCGAAGAGGTTAATTAAAAAGAATACGGCACAAGTTATTAGCTAATCTTTGAAGGTTAGATGCTCAAAATGATGATAAGTCAGAATTATATTAATAATTCAAAGGTGATGATATGAGAAAAGTTATCACTCATGTTCAAAATAAATTTATTGAAAGTGCAATTGAAAATCTTTCGTCAGAGATACCGTTTATTAGAGCCAACCTGCTCGTGTTTGATGTTCACCATTTCCTGCTGGCACTCAGCAGTAATAAATCATTGCCAAAACACCGTAACCTGATCGTTATTTACAGCAATGAATTAGAGGTTTTTATTCTGCAGTCTGTTTGTAATGTTTCATTTTACGCCCTCGATCTGCGAACCAACGATATTTTTGATTTCTTTAAAGGTGCGAAGCTGTTCAAAAAAATAAAGCCCTTAAAAGAAAGAGAAGATAGCGTCAGAATGCGGGTTTTCTTGTTGATTTTACGCGGCTGGGATGATGACCGGATCTGTCATGCTCTTTTTCTTACAATGAAAAAACTAAAGGAGTATAAATCTCAACTGACATGCTTATTCTTCGAGAAAAGGCGGAATCTCTTTTATCTGACATTGAACGATTTCATACAGTGTGACGCAATAGCGGCATGATGGTTTTCAGTTTTCATCAACCTGGAAAGGCAGGGTAGTCGTAGAATGAAAAAAATGTTTTGTATTCTTTGCCATAAAGTGACGAATCCTCTTATTTACACCGTGAACTATTTATCTTCTTTTGCAGAAAATACCATTCTCATTCATGTTGATGCAAAGTCGCCTGTTGAGAATTTCCAGCTATTTTCTGCCAGTAATGTTCATTTTGTTCAGAATCGCGTACAGGTAACCTGGGGAGATTACAGTCAGATAGCATCAACCCTGAATACTTTATCGGAAGCTCTACAATTCAATTTTGAGTATCTTTTTCTGATTTCAGGTGATGATCTTCCATGTAAAAATAATCAGTCGATGAATGAGCTATTATTTAGTATTGATAATAAAAATTTGGTTCATTTTCAAGACGAGCGCAATGGCTATGTTAACCCAACGGCACGGGTCAGGTATCGCTACCCTCAATTTTTCTACATCAGAAACAAAACGCCTTTCGATAAATTGAAAATCCTGGCGTTTAAATTTTTCAGATTTTTATACATCTCAGATAGTTTTAAACGACATTCGAATAAAATCAATGGTTTCTATAAAGGCACAAATTGGTTCTCATTAAATTACTTAACAGTTAAGGCCGTCATGGACTTTATTGAGGCTAACCCCTGGTATTGTGATTTGTATCGCTATTCCTTTTGTGGTGATGAGGTCTTCTTCCATACCGTTATTAAACACCTGAATATAAATGACCTTTATCATGATAGTGTTATGCTGAACGATGCTTTACGCTATATTGACTGGACAAGTGGCCCTGATTATCCCAGGGTTCTTGATGAGGGCGATTTGGAGAAAATCAGAGGCTCTGATTGCATTTTTTCACGAAAGCATGCTCCAGACATTGATCAAACCTTTTTCAATGATGTTCTCGGTGATTAGTCCAACTTAATGAAAAGCAATATCAGTATCGATGCTATGAGTTTTCCTGTTTTCAGCAATCTTTCATGGCACATCTTGTCTCTTTGAGGTTGTTTAGAGGCACAAGCCAATTGTTTGAAGGTTTATTCAATCAATGAATCTCTTTGTTGTTATTATAATTCCAGTTAATTTGTCAACTCTGATTATTCGGGGTTAACAATATTATAAGATAATGTTAAAATTCTTATTGTTAATGAGTTAGCGTAAGGGTAATCAGACCACTCTTCAACTTTGAATGGTTTGGTTGTTGCTTTCACAATTTTGTTAAATAGGTCGTTAACATGAAAAAGGCTATATCAAAAGATATGATGGCTACATTATTGAAAATTAATAAAGGCAAACTGTATAAATTGCGCGGGGATAAATCAATCGGCCTGGAGCTTAATCTTGATTTAGCAACCAGGAATAAACCAGGGAAAAACTGCCGAAGTCTTGCTCCACTGATGCGAAGGGGTTTTATAGAATTTGCTGATGTTGCATCAGATGTGTCGCGTTTCTATAGAGTACGGATCACAGAGGAAGGGATTGTTAAATTGTGCCAATCGTAGGTTGCAATGGTTGAAACGCTAAAAATTTAATATAAAGCTGTTTTTATAAATTCACATTCAGTTAATACACTCACCCTTAATTCGTCTTTAGCTACTAACTTCTCAGTTTTAATATTAAGATGAAGGCGGGGTGAGCTATTTTTTATTGCAGGTTGGTAGATCATTATCGCAGCAACAATCGGATAGATTGCCCTGAATCTGCTACTGCCTTTTGCACGTTTGCTCGCTGTGTTTTCCCCTTTTCTGCGTCCGTACGCCTTTTGCTACAGCTTACCGCTCATGGGCACCTTTCCTTGAGTCATCATAAATGGCTCTGAATTTGCAGGGGAAATGCTGGATAAATAGGTGTGCGAACGTGATATCCGGATTGACTTCCCATGACCGGGTACGCCCACAGATAATGCCACGGTGGAATCATTCAACGGCAGGCTGCGTCAGTAGTGTCTGAACGAAAATGGGTTTATGTCCATGGAGGATTCCCGGTGAAAAATCGAGGCCTGGCGCATACACTATAATCAGAGTGTCCCCATTCTGCACTGGGCTAAATTACCGCGTACGAATTCTCCTGTTTATTAGCAGGATATGCCATTGGTGTTTTGCAATTTCCGGTTTGCAGAAATGAAATTGCACATGGTTCGTTTATCCTTATTTTAAGTCATTATCCGATCCCGCCTTTTAATGCCTGGTTGCTCCATCCACCGGCTGGCATGATGTCATATGAAACGCGAATTTGTGCAGATCTGCTGGAGCGTTATCTAAAAACTTCTCTGTCTGAAATGATGGGATACGAATAACGTCTGCGCCTGGCACAAAGCAGATATGCTGGCAGGATAAGGTTCCGCTTTGAGCGGGAAGCAGTCATAACAACCTCACGCGTTGCACGGGTGAGTAAACCCACCCGGCCAGCGGCGGTAATGATCAAAGACCATCATCAAGGTATGACCCTGCCAGATATCTCAAGGTTTGGCGCAGGACCGATTCCGCCGGCGCGTTACTTAAGGTCCAGAGCGGCCATCACTGCTGCTACTTCTGCCACCTCTGCGGCCGATAAGGGTAACAGGGGGCGAGGCAGACAGTCTGCTTCGGTCAGCCGCAGTATGCCTGCTGCCGCTGCGATCACGCGGATACTTCCGCCATGCTTACGGAACAAATCCCATAAAGGTTGCAGGCGGTTTGTTAAGGCCGTAACGCGTTCAGCGTCGTTAATGGCTGCGGCCTGCGTAATTTGTTTAGCGGTTTCCGGGAAGATACCGCCGCAAACGGAATACCAGACTTCGCAACCGGCATTCAGCCCCAGCCCGGCACTGGCGTCACCACTAATACCCAGGGCCACGCCAGGACGAAGATGTTGTCGTAATGCAGCAACGCGTTCAGCTGCAGCGATGGGGGTATCCGGTACTCCCGGAATTTTAATTGAGCGAATCCCTTTCAGTGACGACAGCTGCCCGAGCAGTTCGTCGGTAAAGCGGAAATGCGTGGTGCGGGGGTTGTCATAAACACAAACCGGTACTGAAGCATGGCGGGTAACCGTCTCAAAGAGGGCATACACCTCTTCATCACGCAGCGGCTGGTAACTCATCGCCGGCAGCAGCAGCGCATCAACGCCTGCGGACTGCGCATCTTCAGCCAGATGCAGTACGGCATCGGTACTGATAGCACCCACGCAAACCATCACGGGAATCTCCCCGGCAACCTGACACGCCAGCGTTGCGCTGCGTTTGCGCTGTTCCCTGCTCAGGTAAGCATAGCTGCCGGTTGAACCCAGAACACCCAAAGAATCGACACGGGCTGCCGTCAGGCGAGCCAGGATCTTCGTGAATCCCTGTTCATCGACACCACGCGCGGTGACAGGCGTTAACGGGAAAGCAGACAAGCCGGTGAACATGCAGAGTCTCCAGAACTGATTTAAAGGCGTTACTCGCCGATGAGGGTGACGTTACACTGCCGTCCGGGCATCATTTCTTCAAGGCCGTCGGTCAGCATCTTTCCAGCTTCATGCAGCTGATCGGGCGGCATCTGCGGCAGACTTTCCAGAATAAACCACATGTGTTGCGCTTCAACGCTTAAGCGAGTCCTGATTCCCTGCCGCCAGTTCCAGCGACGGCAGGTTACGCCGGCATCATCACACCAGACGACTTCGCCAGGCGCAGGATACTCCACCGCCAGAACTCCTTCTTTCATGGTATCAAAGGGTTCCG
Source organism: Pantoea sp. GM_Pan_4 (assembly GCF_026541005.1). Classification (NCBI taxonomy): domain Bacteria; kingdom Pseudomonadati; phylum Pseudomonadota; class Gammaproteobacteria; order Enterobacterales; family Erwiniaceae; genus Pantoea; species Pantoea sp. GM_Pan_4. The sequence continues at coordinate 577,314 of NZ_JALNUZ010000001.1, read as the reverse complement.
TGCCTGTTGCCACCGTCAGGCGAGGTGCACCCTGGTACGCGGCAATATTTTCTCCCCCTACGGGCACGGCATAACGCAGACTGACAGCGTTATAAAGATCAACGACCGGATCGAGCGCGGGCAGGGTGCCATCGCGAAGCACGCGTTTGCGTAGCGCATCAGCAGAACAGGGCGTGCGTTTGGGTTTGGCACCAAACTTCTGAAACACATCTGCCCATGCGGCCAGATGGGATTCAGCCCAGGCGGGGGAATCTGACAGCACCGCCTCACAGGCCGCCTTGAGTGCCGTTACCCCGACGTGCGGATTCACCACAGGCGCTGCCTGTACACTGATGCTGAGCGCCCGAAAACCGGGGGCGATTTGATAGACTTCAGGGGAAATTGACGCAGATACGATTAACACGCGATAATCCTGTAATGACCATTTTATTTCATGATATCGACCAATGACCAAAAAAGTCAATTTAGTGACCTTTGCCGGCGCAGATGTCAACACGGTTAATGAAGCCGTATCCCTGCGGATTAAGCAGTTTCGTAAACAAAGAAAAATTTCTCTCGATGAGTTATCCCGCAAAGCCAGTGTCAGTAAGGGGATGCTGGTAGAAATTGAAGGGTGTAAGGCTAACCCCAGCATTGCGCTGCTATGCCGGCTTGCTGCTGCCATGGGCGTGTCCGTGGCGGATTTTGTTGATGTCAGCGCCAGGCCTGATGTGCACATCATCGCTGATACGGACATCCCCGAACTCTGGAAAGGAGACAAAGGGGGAAGCGCCAGGCTGCTGGCCGGCTCGGGTGGACCCGATATGCTTGAGCTGTGGCTGTGGGAAATGCGGCCAGGCGAAAAGTTTGAATCACCCGGGCATACCTCAGGCACGCTGGAGCTACTGCACGTAAAATCCGGAACCCTCACGCTTGGCGTGAAAGAGAGCGTATTTCAGGTAACGGCGGGATTCTCCGTTACAGCCAAAACTGATGTTCCACACTTCTACGCAAACCAGGGAGAAAACACGCTGAACTTTATCATGACGGTGAATGAAAAAGCGTCATAAACGTTTTTCAATGGACGGCCAAAGAAACCCTGATTTGTGTGCAAATAATCATCCTTGGTTTTCGCTATTCATGTCCGTTTCTGCCACCAGGCGGACTGCGTATTCGCCATGAGCGAGGAGCGGATATTAGCGACAAAGAGTCGGGGAATATCACACAGCGGCCAGGTCGATATCGCACATGGCTTGATCTAATAGCCGCTGGCGCCTTATTAAGGTATATAAAATATCCGGATCGCTACCCGAATGGATCGATGAGGATATCTGACTACACCGTTGGAATAGTACCGCCATCAATGACAAATTCAGTACCGGTGATCGCGGCAGCATAAGATGATGCGAGGAAGACAATGAGATTAGCTACCTCAATGGGTTGAGAAGGGCGTCCCAGCGGAATACCGCCAAGTGCCTTCATGATGATCTGCTTACCGCCTTCGTAATCTGTTCCTGCCTGCTGCGCCAGCCGTTCCGCCATGGCCACTGAAGCTTCGGTCTCGATCCAGCCGGGTGCCACGCGAACCACCCGAACCCCCTGTGACGCAACCTCTTTCGACAGGCTTTTACTGTAGGCTGACAGCGCCGCTTTCGCTGCTGCATAACCCGTGGTTGATTCTGGTAAGGGCAGTTCTCGCTGGATAGAAGTGACATGGATGATCACTCCGCCCCCCTGCTGCAGCATGGCAGGCAACAGCGCACGATCTAAACGTACCGCGGGCAACAGATTAAGATTGAGCTCCTGTTGCCACTCCTCTTCACCCAATGCTGCAAAGCCACCACCGGGTGCGGTAGAACCGCCGGCCACATGAACAATGATGTCGACGCCTCCCAGATGTGTCTGAACGGCTTCCGCGACTGAGTTACACCCTTCAACCGTGGTCAGGTCTGCCGTTACGAACGCGTCTGCCCTACATTCTGCGGATGCGTGGCGTGCGGTTGTTAATACTGTTGCACCCAGCTGTTTGAATAGCCCAACTACCGCTTTACCCACACCTTTGGTACCCGCAGTGACCAATATGCGTTTACCGTGGAAATTGAGATCACATGGCATTGGAGAATCTCCGGTCTGTTGAAGTGGCAGTACAATAATCAGTAATGCTGGCAATATCGCCACCCTTGCTGAGCGCGAAGTCGTCATAAATAGCGAGCGGTAATGTGGATGGCATAGACCTGTACTCCCTTTGTTTACAGTACGGTCATATTCCACATAGACTGTTAAATTGACAAGTACGCACAAAAAAGTGAGTTACTGAATGATGAGTAAGTTATACAGTCCGGAATCAGCCGCAAGCGGAGTGGAGCATGTTATTCAACTGCTGGAAGGGCGCTGGAAATTAATCATCCTTTTTCATCTGTTCGACGGCAAAGTACAGCGCTATTCAGATTTTGAAAAATTAATTCCCGGTATTTCGCAGAAGATGCTGGCGCAACAACTGAGACAGCTGGAAGCCGACGGTATAGTGTCGCGGATGGTGTATCCTCAGGTGCCACCGAAAGTGGAATATCGACTCACTGAATGGGGACAGGCACTTTGTCCTGCTCTTGATGCCATGCTGAAATGGGCGGAAAAACGCCCGACTTAACCGGCCAGGACGCTGATTCTGATCAAATTTAACCTGTTCAGGCTGGTGTTTAAGGTATAAAGCGTGCTTTTATTCGTAGTGACTGAGAATTTCATAAAATTAAATTTAACGTCCCTGTTATGAACCCGGGATTGCCCCGCGATAAAATAGTAAGAAAACGTGGTTTATAAACGGTAAGTTCAGGAGGTTTCTTTGCAGGCAGATACGACACGACTTCATCTACGAACGGTAATTGAATCTGACGCTGATGATCTTTTCAGAATTTATGGCGACCCTGCTACAAATACCTTCAATCCCGCAGGTCCGTATCCCGATATTGATTATGCACGTCAGGTGTTGGCTCGCTGGCTTCAGCACTGGGAAACTTACGGTTTCGGTAATTGGGCTATCGCGCTGACGGACAATCCGGGGAGAGTCATTGGTTTTGGCGGACTCAGCATCAGGAGCTATGCCGATTTATCAATCAATAACCTTGGATATCGCTTCTCTACAGAGGCATGGGGAAAAGGGCTGGCGACAGAGTTTGCTAAGTATACGGTCGACTATGGTTTTGGTGAAATAAAGTTGGCTGAAATATCTGCTGTAGTACGGGCAAATCATCTGGCCTCGCAAAAAGTTCTAATGAGGGCAGGATTGCAGTACTTACGAGAAATTCATGATGTGAAAAGTGCGCCCCCAAGCTTGCTTTTCACCTTGACTCAGGACAAGTGGAATAACAAATAAATATGCGGGGCACACTGTCTCCCGCCGGATACCATCAATTTCCGCTGTGCTCTAAAATTAATGCTGCGAATCCGGCAACGCTCCACCTTGAAGTGCAGCGATTATCGCGGCTTCCATTTTTTCCGGGGGCGTGATCGGTGCAAAGCGTTTCAGCGGCTGGCCGTCGCGTCCGATGAGAAACTTGGTGAAATTCCACTTAATCCGTCCGCCCAGCACGCCGGGTAGTTCCGCTTTCAGATAGCGAAATATCGGGTGCGCTGCGCTGCCGTTAACCTCGACTTTGCCGAACATCGGGAAGCTCACCCCGTAATTAACATGACAGGTTTGTGAGATGTCATCAGCGTTTCCCGGTTCCTGCTTACCGAATTGATTGCAGGGATAGCCAAGCACCACCAGACCCTGTGCGGCATATTTCTGATAGAGCGCTTCAAGGCCGGCGTACTGGGGCGTGAAGCCGCAATGACTGGCGGTATTCACCACCAGAACCACCTTGCCAGCGTAATCGGCCATAGAGATAGGTTGACCGGTCAGGCTGGTGGCCGAAAACTGATAAAAAGGGGGCATGTCAGTGTCCTCAAAACAGCACAGGTTCGATGTTGATGTTGCCACGCGGGCCCAATGGCGGGCTTCGTAGCCTGGCGCGCACAGCATAACTTTCTGCGCGCCGTTGTCACAATAACACTGACATCTAACCTTACAGACAGAGCCTGATCGCCGGCACAAAACTCTGTCTGCCAGTCTCACTCAGACGCCTCTGCCAGCAACGCCGCCTGCACAGCTGGGCGCGCATTGATCCGTGCCATATACGCCAGTAGCGCAGGCCAGCGATTCAGCGTCAGTTTGGTCTGGTGTGTTCGCCATCCGGTCAATCTTCTGTTGCCGCGCAGTCACTGCTGACGACGCTGCGTAAAGAAAGATAAGCCACGGTCCGGAGGTCACTTCATCGGCTGGCTAACCGTCAGTTTTATAATGAAGGACCTCGCCGCAATCTGTCAGCCGCATGAAAACCGGGAGGTTAATGAAAATCCGTGGCATCCGTGTGTTATGCCATCACGGCGCAATGACCGCCGACATCTGCTTCAACACTTCGTCACGTGCTCTCAGGCCAGCATTCGGCGTTAACACCTGTTCATCCTGAATCAGTTTGGCAAAAACAATTTTTTTCCTGCCTTTGGTCGCCCAGCCGACATACCAGCCATAGGCATGGTGCGGATCGTATTGATTATTTTTCCCCGGTGAGCCGGTTCCTGTTTTGCCGTGCACCGTCCAGCCCTTAACGCTGACGTCGTAGCGGGTAATATTATCTGTCATGTCATAGGCATGCTTGTTTACGCGCAGCTCACGGTTAACGACTTTCCTTAAAAAGCCAATCTGCTGAACCGGTGAGATCTGCAGGGATGACATAACCCACACCCCATTCTGACCGGGGGCGCTGACGTCAACGGCGGAAACATCTTCGTTTCCGTAAGCAAACGCCTTTACATAATCTTCAAAGCGATGTTGCCCGATTTTTTTAACAACCTGCTGCGAATACCAGAAGACCGAATATTTTAGCCACGCCGTAGGATCGATTTTATTCATCCAGTTTTTACCGCCCCAGTCCGGGTATCCTTGTTGGTAATCCCAGGCGGGTTCCTTTTCATTTTTCAGCACGCCGGCATCAAATCCCATCAGGCTGATGGCTATTTTAAAGGTGGATGCGGGTGTGACTTCTCTACTGCAGTCGTTGCCACTCTCCAGCAGGACTTTGCCTGATTCAGCGTCAACAATCAGGGTACACAGGTTTTTGGCGAACGCCTGCTGTGAAAAGAATATCGCAGCAACAGAGGTCATAACGGCCAGACGGGTTTTCATTGATGATTGAATCCAAAGTTAAATGCTAACGTAATTTACAACCTGAGAAAGGGCACTGAACGCGGTCTGGCCGTGCATCAAGAGACTGGTCACGCCACATCCCTTTATCATCTGCAAATTATCGCGTCCGGTGTGCTTATTAATAACCCTGAGCGGGGATAAATAAAAACGATTTAATCTGCGCCTGTTTTTTAGGAAAACTAAACGATGCGAAACCGTATTTCCGGATGACAAACGGCGCGAAAAAGACGCTATTGCGATCTGCACACCTGCGGCATTTTTCGTCTCGACGGCGATATAAGCGGTAATTAATGGGATGTAGTCCTGCGCCTACACAATCGGTAAGCACATCCGATGGTCAGGGATATTAATACGTGACAAGCTTATCCTCAGTTCACGGCAATCCTCTGCCAGACATAATGAGAATGTATTTTCAGGAGTGGTTATGCAGCCGGTTAAACGTTGGCAACGCGATGTCTGTCATTTAAATACCCGGGCGTTAACCTGGGTGGCGGCGGGCGCATTTTGCGCGGGCTGCTGGTTATTGATCAGCGTGCTGGTGCTAACCCTGTAACGCGTAGCCAGTGCGAAGAGAATTAGCGCCAGCCGGAAGGGAACCCGCACCAGGGCGTCAGGGATGAAATTTTTGTAGTGGTTGGGGGCGCGTTGCCCCCTTTTTTTTGCCTGCAGACAGGGGTAATGCAATGCGCAGCCCGTGCGATTACGGCCCGAGACGCAGCGTTTCGGCGCGTTTTGCTGTCTCGTAAACGTATTGCAGCATCGGTTCTAAATCGGCATCCGGTCCGGCGCTGATAATTTTGCCGCGCAGCCATTCAATTTCACTGGTGATATCAGGATGAAAGATGGTGTTGTTTTGCGCGTTGCGTAACCACTTCAGCAAAAAGTTATTTTTCCCGCGTACGCCGCCGGACTTCTTGCTGTTCACATAGAGTTTTAACGCAACCAGAATGCAGTAATAGAAATGGACGCGCTGACTATAATTCTGCAACATCTCTTGGCTCTTCATCTGCCGTTTTTCACGCCCGCCAGTGTGCATTGATGTGAAAAGCAGGTCAAACATAATTGGCCGCGCGCCTGTCACAATTGCGAGCGCAACCAACATTTTAAGAATTTCTTTAGCAGCAGATAAATTGCGCCCGCCAGCAGCTGGATGCTTTACCGGGCAGAATAGCCTGTGATTATTTGTTAATAATCACAAAAAAGCACAGCCGTATCTGATAATTAGATAGATCCGATTCTCTAAATGAATTTCCTCTCTGCATCGCCATCTGCAACTCTGTTCTCCGCGCTGGCCACCCTTGCGTTTTACCGGCCGGTGAAATTTTTATTTGCATCAACATGGCTGTCATAAACAGGAGGTGAATTATGACAAAACCTGCTCTGGCGTTCGCTGCGGCCTTACTGGCGCTCAATGCCACCGCATCCGTTGCGGCTCAGCCGCATCACGTTTATACCAATAAAGATTTCTATAAAAATGGCGTCTTCCAGAAAGAGGTGGCGAAAGATGCAATAGCGCAACTGCTCGCTTCTTACGGTCATACGCTGACGCCGGCCATGCGCCAGCAGCTGTGGGTCAATGATTTCGGGCTGGGCGATTATCAGCATGTTGGCCTGGCCAGCATCACCTGGGTCAATAATCTGGATTACGGTTATTACGCCATGACCATGTATCTGCTGCCGAATCAGATGATTCCGGAGCATCGACACATGCCGATTAGCGCGCCGCCGGCACGTCCGGCAAAACATGAATCGTGGCGCGTCCTTGATGGCTGGGTATATAACTTCTCAGAAATTGGCGCCGCATCAGCGGATATTCCGCCGACGCCGAAAAGTTTTGGTCCGGTGCAAAGCCACAATGTCGTCATTCAGCATCAGGGCGAAACGCTGTCGCTGAAAAAACTGGAGAGCTATCATTTCCTGATGGCCGACAGTAAAGGGGCGATTGTGGATGAATATGGCAACTGGCAGGATCGCCGCGGCTGGTTCAGCTCCAATCCTAAAGTCGCCCCTACGCCGTAAACCGTGCCCCATAATAAATAGTCGATGTGATTTCCCTGTAGCCACCGGAGGCGTTCGCGCCTCCTTTTTAATTAATGACCTTTATCGGGATGCGCAGAGAGCCGCTCAGCCGCGGCGATTTACCCGGTGCAGACGAATATCACGCTGTTTCATCTCCTCAACGGCAGCACAGGGGCAATCGTCATCGGTGATCACGCCGTCCAGCTGCTGCAGCTTACACACGGAATACACGCTGTAACGACCATATTTGCTGCTGTCAGCCACCAGATAACGCTGCGCTGAGGCGGCCAGCACCGCCTGATTCACCAGCAAGGTGTCTTCGTCGGGTGTCGAGAGGCCGTGCGTGACATCCCACGCGCTGGCGCTGAGGAAAGCCAGATCAATATTGAACGAGGCAAGGGCGGTCGCCGCCATGGCACCCACGCTGGCAATATGCCGTTTATCGACTTTGCCACCCGTATGAAATAGCGTGATGTGGCTGTGACGCATCAGCCAGGCGGCAATCGTAAAGTCGTTAGTCAGCACGGTGAGACTTGCCTGATCGCCTAACGCACGCGCAATTTCATAGCTGGTGGTACCGGCATCGAGGTAGACAACCTGGCCATCCTCTACTAGTGACGCAGCATAACGGCCAAGGCTTTGTTTGGCGTGCACGTTCAGCTGTGCCTTCTCCACATACGGCAATGCCTGATGGACCACTGCAGGCAACCTGACACCGCCGTGTATGCCAACCACCAGGCCGGCGTCCTGCAGGAATTTAATATCGCGGCGGATGGTCATCGCCGACACCGCCATCAGCGTGGCTAGCTCGTGAATGGTGGCCGATCGTTTCGCAAACAGGTAGCGATAAATAGCGTCTTTTCGGTCTTCGGGCAGCATGATGAGCTCGGGGTTAAAAGTGACGTTTTGCCTGCCATGCCACGCACGCATAGCATCCGGTACGGCAGCTTCGCTATGATAGCTCATCTGAAGTTGAATCAGATTCAACGAGGCAATGAGTCAGGAGACACGAAAATGCCCGCCCTGCAACGTAATGAACTGGCCGATCTGAATGTTTTTCTGCTGATTTGCCGGCGCAAGAGTTTCCGCCTCGCCGCGCTGGAACTCGGGGTCACCACGTCGGCCATCAGCCACACGTTGCGCAGTCTTGAAGCGCGTCTTGGCGTGCGCCTGCTCAACCGCACCAGCCGGGCGGTGGTGCCGACGGACGCCGGTGCCGCTTTTTTGCGCCATCTGGAAACCGGCTTTGCGCAGATTGAGCTGGCGCTGAACGATCTGCACCTGTATCGCGAATCACCCAGCGGCCGCCTGCGGCTGAACATCCCGCGTGATGCCGGGCAGCTGCTGTTTCGGCCGATCCTGACGCGCTTTATGGCGACCTATCCGGAGCTCAGCCTGGAAATTACGGTGGATAACAATCTGGTGGATATCATCGGCAGCGGCTATGACGCCGGGATTCGCTACGGCGCCAGCGTACCGAAAGACATGATCGCCATGCCGCTGACGCCCAAACTGCGCTGGATCGTGGTGGCGTCACCCGATTACCTGCGCGACGCGCCGCCGCTGCAGCATCCGGACGATCTGCGCAACCATCGCTGTATTCGCATGCGCCTTGGCAATGGCACGCTGTATAAGTGGCCGCTGGCGCAGGGCAAGGTGGCGTATGAGGTCGATGTGCCGGGCACGCTGACGCTCAATGAGAGCGACATGATTATTGATGCGGTCGCCGGCGGTTACGGTCTCGGCTACTGCCCGGAGCGCTACGTACAGGCGCAGCTGGCGAGCGGGCAGCTGGTGCGCGTGCTGACGGACTGGTGCAGCGAAGATGAACCGCTGGTGATGTATTACCCCGACCGTCGCCAGCTGCACCCGGGTTTACGCCGGCTGATTGAGATGATCCGCGCCGAAACGATGCGCTAACGCTGGACGCGTGCGGCGTAAATAATAAACGTCACCACGCCAAAAATTTCCAGCTCCTCCTCTTCACGCAGCCGGATGGGCTGATAGCGCGGATTCATCGGCATCAGCTGTACGCAGGGATGCGTCTGCAGCCGCTTGACGGTGAACTCGCCGTTGATGGCGGCGATCACGATGTCGTCGTGCCGGGCATTGAGTGAGCTGTCGACCACCAGCAGATCACCTTCGCGGATATTGGCATCGCGCATTGAGTCGCCTTCGACGCGCACAAAATAGGTGGCGCTGGGGCGGGTCACCAGCAGCTCATTGAGATCAATCTGGCGCTCAATGTAGTCCTGAGCGGGCGAGGGGAAACCACCGTGCACCGCGTCAAGGAATAGCGGGCGGGAGCGCGAAGGCGGTGAAAGCTGTGGCAAAAAGAAACGCGTCATAGCGAATATTCCATAGATACTGTTTTTATATACAGTATCAGGCGGTTTTTGCTATGATCAAGTCTGCCCGCGGTAAAAAAAGCGAAGCGTATGAAAAACAGCAGAATTCAGTTTTTTGCCGCGCAAACCGCTGAAAAGTGCACTCTCCGCTAAGCACTCTGTGCGCCCGTCTGGCGAAACTTCAATTGTTGTCTACACTTAATGTTGCCGATGTTCGTAGTGCGGTTGCAGTGTTGATGAAAATTTCGTTTAGTTCTGGAGCGTTACCCTTTCGATTCCCGTGTTTACGGAAAAACCTCCTCACTTCCTGCCTGCCTGCGAACAGACTGCCCGTTTACGTTCAGATACAGGAGGAGACGTGACCCCTGCGGTTAATGAGAACAGCACCCTGCCGTCGCTAAGTGGCGGACTTTACGCCTTCTTTTTTGATGTTGACGGCACGCTGGCCGCGCTTCAGTCGCAGCCCGAGTCGGTTTCCATCCCCGCATCGGTGCGCCAGCATCTGCAACAAATTTCTAATTTAAGTCACGGCGCGCTGGCGCTGGTTTCCGGCCGTCCGATCAGCCAGCTGGATGAGCTGGTCGCGCCGCTGGAAGCCCCGGCAGCGGGCGTGCACGGCGCTGAGCGCCGCGATGCCAGCGGACATCTGCATCGTCAGTCGCTGCCCGATGAGGTGGCGCAAACGCTGCAGGTTGAACTGCAGCAGACCCTTGACCAGTGGCCCGGTACGCTGCTGGAAGTGAAAGGCATGGCCTTTGCGCTGCACTACCGCAACGCGCCAGAGTATGAAAACGCCATCATGCAGCTGGCCGAAGAGGCGGTAACCCGCTTTCCGGCGCTGGCGCTGCAGCCAGGTAAATGCGTGGTGGAACTGAAACCGCAGGGCATCGATAAAGGTGCTGCGGTACGCGAATTTATGCAGGAAGCGCCATTTACCGGTCGCATTCCGGTATTTGTGGGCGACGATCTGACCGATGAGAAAGGCTTTCTTGCAGTCAATGCCATGCATGGCATCTCGGTCAAGGTCGGTGAAGGTCCAAGCCAGGCGCGCTATCGTCTGCCCGATGTGGCAGCAGTCTGGCACTGGCTGGAACAACTATTATTACAACTAGAACATGACAACGTCGGTAAGGAGTTTAGGTTATGAGTCGTTTAGTCGTCGTATCTAACCGTATCGCTATTCCTGATGGAAGCAAAACCAACGCAGGCGGTCTCGCCGTCGGCATTCTGGATGCGCTGCAGACCACCGGAGGATTGTGGTTTGGCTGGAACGGAGAGATCAGTGAGTTTTCCGGTGAAGAAGATGAGGAACTTACCCAGATCGAACAAGACGGCATTACCTATGCCTCATTCCCCCTCAATCAAAACGATTACGATCAGTACTACTGCCAGTTTTCTAACACGGTGATCTGGCCCGCGTTCCACTATCGCCTCGATCTGGTGCAGTACCAGCGTGAAGCCTGGGAAGGCTACTGCCGCGTGAATACCCTGCTGGCGCAGCGGCTGAAACCGCTGATCAAGCCGGACGATATCCTGTGGATCCACGATTACCACCTGCTGCCGTTTGCCGCTGAACTGCGTAAACAGGGCATCAATAACCGAATCGGATTCTTTCTGCATATCCCGTTCCCGACGCCGGAAATTTTCAATGCGCTGCCGCCGCATCAGGAACTGCTGGAAATGCTGTGTGAATACGATCTGCTGGGTTTCCAGACAGAATCCGATCGCGTGGCGTTTCTCGACAGCCTGAGCCAGCTGACGCAGCTGCAGAATAAAGGCGAGAAGAAGCATCGCGCCTTTGGCAACACCTTTATGACCGAGGTTTACCCCATCGGTATCGAGCCGGACAGCATTAAAGAGATGGCGGAAGGGCCGCTGCCACCGAAGATGGCCGCGATGAAGCGTGAGCTGGGCGATTTGCAGAACATTATCGCCTGTGAGCGTCTCGACTATTCCAAAGGCTTGCCGGAGCGTTTCCTTGCCTATGAAGCGCTGCTGGAAAACTTCCCGCAGCACCGCGGCAAAATCCGCTACTCACAGATTGCGCCGACCTCGCGCGGCGACGTGCAGGCCTATCAGGATATTCGTCATCAGCTGGAAACAGAAGCGGGGCGCATTAACGGTAAATACGGCACGCTGGGCTGGACGCCGCTCTATTATCTCAACCAGCATTTTGACCGCCGTCTGCTGATGAAGATTTTCCGCCTGACCGACGTGGGGCTGGTTACGCCGCTGCGTGACGGCATGAACCTGGTGGCGAAAGAGTATGTCGCGGCGCAGGATCCGGACGATCCGGGCGTGCTGGTGCTGTCGCGCTTTGCCGGAGCGGCCAACGAGCTGACTTCTGCACTGATCGTCAACCCGTACGATCGTGATGATGTGGCGGCGGCGCTGGACCGCGCGCTGACCATGCCGCGCACCGAGCGTATCTCGCGCTATAACGACATGATGGCCGTACTGCGTAAGCAGGACATTTCGCACTGGCGCGAAAGCTTCCTGAACGATCTGAACACGCTGCCGGCACGCAGCGCCAGCCACGGTAGCGATAACAAGGTCGCGACGTTTCAGAAGCTGGCGTAATTAGCCCCGCAAGGCGCGATTTTCCCCTCAGGCAATGCCTCTCCCGTACGCGGGAGAGGTATCCGTCAGACGACGCAGGCAGGACCGTGCTGCGTAGCGTTTTCACGCGATATCCTCACCGAATGAAATCGATTTCATTTTGTTAAGCGCTAACCCGCTGACCCGGCACCAAAAAACGCACGAATTGGTTAAAATTAAGCCAGTTAATCACTGAAACGCTGAATTTTTTCTTCCAACCCTAAAGATTTGGCTGGCCAGGCCGATAGTTCTAATACATCAGTGTGTTAGTTAGTCAATTCATTCATATCGCTAATGTAACGTGCTGTTACATCCCTTGTGACTCGCTAAACCCTCCCTACAAACTCTTTACACACCACAAGCGCGCTGCATCCACTCTTCACGCTTCGCTAGCACAGCGCCATTAGTCCTGCGTGGCAATATTCCCTGTAAGTGATTAATTTAAAAGCGAATAATTACAGCCATTTTTGGTGTTTTATGCTGCCTTTTTGGTTTATTTCGGGGTCTTGTCTTTGCCTAAAGCCAACGTAGCAGATAAAAGATCGTCCCATGGCGGCGATCTGCGACACACTTCAAAATTCAGACTTTTCCTGTGAAATATTAGCGAAACGTTTCAAAATCGCTCAAAAAAGGAACAACAGAAAAGCATTACTGAAGCTTCACTTGAAAAATTTGCCTTAAAAGTGTGACGCAGATCACACTTTATCTAAAATTTCATACCAATCACGTTGTATGTCGAAATCAGACGATATAGATTTGCCTTGTTTTCGGATTAGTCTTAAAAAACTGTAAGCAGACGTCACGGAAGATGGTTACAACTCAAGAAAAGATTGGCCTGGAGTTTTGACTACTACTGATCAATATCCCGGTGGGAAGTGAAACAGTTCAGTACGCGTTGGCTTATGCCTGATTATTTTTTGCCATCTTTAGATTTACCAACCAGCAACCCGAACCATAGAACACTTAATTCTGTGGCCGTATATATGTCGCGTCTATCAGGATGGAAAAAAATGGGTACATCAGAATTACTAAAACACATATATGACATCAATCTGTCATATTTATTGCTTGCACAGCGTTTGATAAACCAGGAAAAAGCTTCAGCAATGTTTCGTTTAGGTATCGATGAGCCAATGGCGGATGCATTGCAGCAATTGACTTTACCTGAGATGGTAAAATTAGCGGAAACCAATCAACTGGTTTGCCAGTTCCGCTTTACCGATCACAATCTTATTAACCGTTTAACGCAGGAATCACGTGTGGATGATTTGCAGCAAATCCACACCGGTATTTTATTATCCAGCCGTTTATTGCGCAGCGCATCGAAAGACGATGTCTCTGCTAAAAAGAGGGCGGTGTAATGACCGAAAAAAGTATCGTTCAGGAAGCGCGTGATATTCAGCTGGCAATGGAGCTGATTACATTGGGCGCACGACTGCAGATGCTGGAAAGTGAAACCCAGCTGAGCCGCGGTCGCCTGATTAAACTGTACAAAGAGCTGCGTGGTGCCCCACCACCGAAAGGCATGCTGCCATTCTCTACCGACTGGTTCATGACCTGGGAACAAAATATTCATGCGTCGATGTTCTGCAACGCCTGGCAGTTTCTGCTGAAAACCCGGCTGAGCAGTGGCGTAGAGGCGGTTATCAAAGCGTATCGCCTGTATCTTGAGCAGTGTCCGCAATCGGACGAGGGCCCGCTGTTGGCGCTGACCCGCGCCTGGACCCTGGTGCGATTTGTTGAAAGTGGCATGCTGGAATTGTCTGACTGTAAATGCTGTGGCGGAAGCTTCATCAACCACGCGCATCAGCCGCCGGGCAGCTTTGTTTGCAGCCTGTGCCAGCCGCCATCACGTGCCGTAAAAAGACGTAAACTTTCTGCAGATTCTGCCGATACCTTTCCACAACTGCTGGATGAACAGGTTAAACGCGCCGTTTAAGTTTGTTCGCATCGTGGAAAGCATCCAGCAGCGGTTAATACCGCTGCTTTTTTTTTGCCCACACCCTGTGAATAACACCTGCGGCTCTCTGGCTTAACTTCCACCAACACGTTACGGACGTAAGGATGTTTTTGTGCTGATTATTGTGGGTTATATCGTAGTCCTCGGTTCCGTGCTGGGCGGTTACATGATGGTAGGCGGCCATCTGGGCGCGCTTTACCAGCCGTCGGAGTTGCTGATTATTGGCGGCGCCGGCATTGGTGCGTTTCTGGTGGGCAACAACGGCAAATCGATTAAAAAGACGCTAAAAGCGCTGCCCTTGTTAATGCGCGGCTCAAAATATAACAAAGCCGTATACATGGATTTAATGGCACTGCTGTATCGCCTGATGGCGAAATCACGTCAGCAGGGCATGCTGTCGCTGGAACGCGATATTGAAGATCCCAGCCAGAGCGAAATTTTCGCTAACTATCCGCGTATTTTGTCCGATAAACCTTTAGTGGATTTTATTACCGACTATTTACGGCTGATGGTGAGCGGAAATATGAATGCTTTCGAGATCGAAGCCCTGATGGATGAAGAGATCGAAACCTATGAACACGAGTGCGAAGTACCAGCACAAAGCTTAGCGGCAGTCGGTGATGGCCTGCCGGCGTTTGGTATCGTCGCCGCGGTAATGGGCGTGGTGCACGCGCTGGCCTCCGCGGACCGCCCGGCGGCAGAACTGGGCGCGCTGATTGCGCACGCCATGGTGGGAACCTTCCTCGGTATTCTGCTGGCTTACGGCTTCATTTCGCCGCTGGCATCCGTGCTGCGCCAGAAGTGCGCGGAAACCACCAAGATGATGCAGTGCGTCAAAGTCACGCTGCTTTCCAGCCTGAACGGTTATGCGCCGCAGATCGCCGTCGAGTTTGGTCGTAAAACCCTGTATTCCACTGAGCGTCCGTCCTTTACCGAGCTGGAAGAGCACGTGCGCAACGCGAAAAACCCGGCTAAGCAGACTTCGGATACGCCTTCATGAAGCACGGTAATCGCCCGATTGTGCTGGTCAAACGGCGCAAACATAAAAAGCATGAAGGCAGCCATGGCTCATGGAAGATTGCCTATGCCGACTTTATGACGGCGATGATGGCGTTCTTCATGGTGATGTGGCTGATCTCGATCGCCAATCCGCAGGAGCTGGTGCAGATTGCCGAATATTTTAAAACGCCGCTCAAGGTCGCCCTGACCGGCGGTCAGCGTAGCAGCGACAGCGAAAGTCCAATTCCCGGCGGCGGCGATGATCCGACGCAGAAGAAAGGTGAAGTGCAAAAACAGGTCGATATGGATGCGCAAAAGCGCCAGCTGGATGACATTCGCCTGAACCGGCTGCGTGAAAAACTCGACCAGCTGATTGAGGCCGATCCGCGCCTGAAAGCGCTGCGTCCGCATCTGATCATCAACATGGTGGAAGAGGGGCTGCGCATTCAGATTATCGATAGCCAGAACCGCCCGATGTTTAAAACCGGCAGCGCGGAAGTGGAGCCGTACATGCGCGATATCCTGCGCGCCATTGCGCCGCTGCTGAATGATATTCCTAACAAAATCAGTTTGTCCGGCCATACCGATGACTTCCAGTACGCCAGCGGCGATCGCGGCTACAGCAACTGGGAACTGTCGGCGGATCGTGCCAATGCCTCACGCCGTGAGCTGGTGGCGGGCGGGCTGGACGGCGGCAAAATGCTGCGCGTGGTCGGCATGGCCGACACCATGAAACTGAAAAACCGCGGCGCCAACGACGCGGTGAACCGTCGTATCAGCCTGCTGGTGTTGAACCATGACACCGAAGCGGCGATTGAAAAAGAGAATGCCGAGAGCGATGCCGTTCAGGTGAGTGACCCGGCGCAGATTTTACCTAGCATTACCGCACCGGCTGGTCCGGCGGCGCCAACTGCCCCTACGGGTTCTACCGCAGCACCGGCCACACCGGCAGCCGCGGCGAATCCGCCGGCAGCGGCACCGCCCGCCGCCAGCGCGGTGACACCAGACCAACCCTCACAGCCGAGGTGATCCCGTGAGCATGGACATCAGCGATTTTTACCAGACGTTTTTTGATGAAGCCGATGAGCTGTTAGCGGATATGGAGCAACACCTGTTGGGACTGGATCCCCAGGAGCCCGATTCCGAGCAGTTGAATGCCATCTTCCGCGCCGCCCACTCCATTAAGGGCGGAGCCGGTACGTTTGGCTTTACGGTTTTACAGGAAACCACCCACATCCTGGAAAACATTCTGGATGGTGCGCGCCGTGGCGAAATGCAGCTCAGCACCGACATCATCAACCTGTTTTTGGAAACCAAAGATATTATGCAGGAACAGCTCGATGCCTATAAAACCGCGCAGGAGCCAAACGCAGAAAGCTTTAACTACATCTGTGAAGCCCTGCGCCAGCTGGCGCTGGAAGCCAAAGGAATAGCCCCGCAAGCCGCCGCACCGGTGGTGGCGCTCGCCGACGTGGCAGCACCTGCCGCGCCCGCCAGCAGCGGCCTGCGCCTGCAGCTGATCAATCTGAAAGAGAAAGAGCCGGATCTGCTGCTGGAAGAGCTGGGCAACCTCGGCACCCTGACCAATGTGGTGAAAGGCGCCAGCTCGCTGGAAGCCACCATCGACGGTGTCGGCAAAGACGATATCGTGGCGGTGCTTTGTTTCGTGATTGATGAAGCGCAGATTCAGTTCCCGCTGGACGCCGCACCCGCCACCGTTGCCGTTGCCGCCGCGCCAGTCGAAGAGGCCGAAGCCGAAGCGCCGGTGCAGCAAACGGCGACCGTCACCGACATTACCCCGGCGGTGAAGCGTGAGAGCAAGCGTGCTGCCGCGCCCGCCAAAAGCAGCGAATCCAGCAGTATTCGCGTGGCGGTGGAAAAAGTTGACCAGCTGATCAACCTGGTCGGCGAGCTGGTGATTACCCAGTCAATGCTGGCGCAGCGCTCCGGTGCGCTGGATCCGGTGGCACATGGTGACCTGCTCAACAGCATGGGTCAGCTGGAGCGTAACGCCCGCGACCTGCAGGAATCGGTGATGTCGATTCGTATGATGCCGATGGAGTACGTGTTCAGCCGCTTCCCGCGTCTGGTGCGCGATCTGGCCAGCAAGCTGGGCAAAGAGGTTGAACTGACGCTGCTCGGCAGCTCAACTGAACTGGATAAGAGCCTGATTGAACGCATCATCGATCCGTTAACGCACCTGGTGCGTAACAGCCTCGACCACGGCATCGAAACGCCGGAAAAACGGCTGGCCGCCAGCAAAACGGCGGTCGGCAATCTGACGCTGTCCGCGGAACACCAGGGCGGCAACATCTGCATCGAAGTGATCGATGACGGTGCCGGCCTCAACCGTGAACGTATCCTGGCGAAAGCGCTCTCGTCCGGTCTGCCGGTCAGCGACAGCATGAGCGACGAAGAAGTCGGCATGCTGATCTTCGCGCCAGGCTTCTCGACCGCCGAGCAGGTGACCGACGTATCAGGCCGCGGCGTCGGCATGGACGTGGTGAAACGTAATATCCAGGAGATGGGCGGTCACGTCGAAATCTCCTCGAAGCAGGGCAAAGGCACCACCATTCGCATTCTGCTGCCGCTGACGCTGGCGATCCTCGACGGGATGTCGGTGCGCGTGGCAGACGAAGTGTTCATCCTGCCGCTGAACGCGGTGATGGAGTCACTGCAGCCCACGGCTGAAGAGCTGAAACCGCTGGCCGGTGGCGAGCGCGTACTGGAAGTGCGCGGCGAGTACCTGCCGCTGGTTGAGCTGTGGAACGTGTTTGACGTGCAGAACGCCAAAACCGACGCCACGCAGGGCATCGTGGTGATCCTGCAGAGCGCAGGACGTCGCTATGCGCTGCTGGTCGATCAGCTGATTGGTCAGCATCAGGTGGTGGTGAAGAACCTGGAAAGCAACTACCGCAAAGTGCCGGGCATTTCCGCCGCCACCATCCTCGGCGATGGCAGCGTTGCGCTGATTGTCGACGTATCGGCACTGCAATCATTGAACCGTGAGAAGCGTGTGGCCGGTGCCGCAGCGTAACAGATAACGAAAGGGTAAAAAAATGACTGACATGGCAACCGTGACGAAAATCGCCGGCGAAACCGTCGGCCAGGAGTTCCTGGTTTTCACCCTCGGTGACGAAGAGTACGGCATCGATATCCTTAAAGTGCAGGAGATTCGTGGTTACGATCAGGTAACGCGTATCGCTAACACGCCGGAGTTCATCAAGGGCGTGACTAATCTGCGTGGCGTGATTGTGCCGATTATCGATCTGCGCGTGAAGTTCTCGCAGCCGGACGTGGAGTACAACGAAAACACCGTAGTGATCGTGCTGAATCTTGAGCATCGCGTGGTCGGCATCGTGGTGGATGGCGTGTCTGACGTGCTGTCGCTGACGCAGGATCAGATCCGTCCGGCACCGGAATTTGCCGTCACCATGTCGACCGAGTACCTCACCGGTCTCGGTGCGCTGGGCGAGCGTATGCTGATTCTGGTCGACATCGAAAAACTGCTGAGCAGTGAAGAGATGGCGCTGGTGGATACGCTGCGTAGCGCATAATCGTTCGCAGAGAGTCACGTGTCGCTGATGCGGCCCGTGACTATCACATCCTTTATTAAATCCTTATAAATCAATAGCAAAGCCCACAAATATTTCCTGCCTTCGCTCAATATTCCCGCCGTCAGGTCGATAACTGTATTGCACGATTTTTCTTCATTTCCCAGGGCAAACTATGTTTACGAAAATCCGCGTTGTGACCAGCCTGTTGCTGGTGTTGTTGGTGTTTGGCGTACTGCAGCTGGCTTCCGGCTCGCTGTTTTTTAAAGCGCTGAGTGACGACAAAAAAAGTTTCAATACCTCTCAGCTGGCGAGCAAAAACATTGCCGCCATCAATGATGCTTACATGAGCCTTAACCAAAGCCGCGTGATCCTGACGCGTATCCAGCTGCGTATTGCCACCAGTAAACTGACCGGCACCGAAGCTGACATCAGTACGCTGTTCGGGCAGAGCAGGACGTTCCAGCAGACGGCGCAGGACAAATTCACCCTGTTTAAAAACACGCCGGACACGCCGGGCCAGAACCTGCAGCTCAACCAGCAGCTGGAACAGACCTATAAAGCTTACGCCAGCGCGCTGGCTGAGATGCAGCAGGTACTGCAGCACAACGATACCGCCGCAGCCGGCAAAGTACCGGTGGCTCCGACGCAAAGTGCCTTTCTGGAAAACTACACCCAATGGCGCGCCGATCAGGATCGTCTGACGGCGGCAGGCGTAGCGGCGAACAGCGCCGCTTACGAGCACATGATGTGGCTGCTGGGGCTGGTACTGGCGCTGGTGGTGGGCGTGATCGTGCTGTGCTGGTTCGGCCTGCGTAAGGTGCTGATTAAGCCGCTCAACGACAGCATCCAGCACATTGAACACATTGCGCAGGGCGATTTAACTCAGACCATCACCGTCGAAGGACGTAATGAAATGAGCCAGCTGGCGAGCAAGCTGCAGGAGATGCAGCAGGCGCTGGTGCGCACCGTCAGCAACGTGCGCGACGGCTCGGACGCTATTTTTACCGGCGCCAGCGAAATCTCCGCCGGCAATAACGATCTCTCGGCGCGTACCGAACAGCAGGCGGCGTCGCTGGAACAGACTGCGGCCAGCATGGAGCAGCTCACCGCCACGGTGAAGCAGAACGCCGAGAACGCGCGGCAGGCCTCGCAGCTGGCGCTCAGCGCATCGGAAACCGCGCAGAAAGGCGGAGAAGTGGTCGAAGGCGTGGTGCGCACCATGCACGATATCGCCGGCAGTTCGAAGAAGATTGCCGACATTACCAGCGTGATTGACGGTATCGCTTTCCAGACCAACATCCTCGCGCTCAACGCCGCTGTCGAAGCGGCGCGCGCCGGGGAACAGGGCCGCGGCTTCGCGGTGGTGGCCGGTGAAGTGCGCAACCTTGCCCAGCGCAGCGCGCAGGCGGCGAAGGAGATCAAAGGACTGATTGAAGACTCGGTGCGTCGCGTTGACAGCGGCTCACAGCTGGTCGGCACGGCGGGCAATACCATGGGCGAAATCGTCAATGCGGTGACGCGCGTTACCGACATCATGGGCGAGATCGCCTCGGCGTCGGACGAGCAGAGTCGCGGTATCGATCAGGTCGGCCAGGCGGTGACCGAGATGGACCGCGTCACGCAGCAGAACGCCTCGCTGGTGGAAGAGTCGGCGGCGGCGGCGGCCTCGCTGGAGGAGCAGGCCAGCCGTCTCAGCCAGTCGGTGGCGGTGTTCCGCATTCCACGTGGCGCTCAGCCTGTCAGCAGCACGGGTGTGCGCCATCCGCAGATCGCCCCCCCGCAGGCCAGTGCGCCACGCAAAGCGCTGACCGCGCCGGTCAGCGACGCCAACTGGGAAACGTTCTAAGCTGAAACGGGAGCGGACAACGCGCCGCTCCCTTATCTCCTGCTTTCTTTACTTATAAAACGCTGTAAAAAAGCTTTAATTCAGCATTATCCCTCGTAAAGTCCGGTAAACCCTCTCAAATATTCAGCGCAGCGGTCGATAAACAGGGCGTAACCCCCTTTTTGGAGACACCATGTTAAAACGAATCAACGTCGTCACCAGCCTGATCGCAGTCCTGCTGGTGTTCGGTGCTATGCAATTACTGTCCGGTGGGCTGTTCTGGTCGGCATTACAAAAAGATAAAGAGGCGTTTGCTGTGGCACAAACGTCAAGTAATAACGTCGCTGCCATGTCCGATGCCTGGATTGAACTCAATCAAACCCGTACCGTGCTCAACCGCGCCATGCTGCGCATGCAGGGCAGCATGGCGTCACAGACCAACGGCGGCCAGCTTAACGCACTGATCGCGCAGACGGAGAAACAGCTCGACACCGCGGCCGGTCACTATCAGCGCTATCACGATTTGCCAGCGACGCCAGGACTGTCTGATGCGCTGCGCGACCGGCTGGAAGCGGATTATGCCGCATTCAATAACGGCCTGAAGGCGATGCTGGCCCGGCTGAAAGCCAACGATCTGCAGGGCATGTTTGATCAGAACATCGAAGCCAAGCAGGTCAAAATGAAAGCCACCTATGAAGAGTGGCGCAGCGCGCAGAGTGCTTTAGCCGCTGAGGGCGTGGCGCAGAACCAGCGTGCCTTCCACACCATGATGTGGCTGCTGGCGATCGTCGCAGTGATGGTGATCGCGGTAATTGTCGCCTGCTGGTTTGGCCTGCGCACGGTGCTGATTCAGCCGCTGCATCAGTTGCTCGGTCACATTCGCCATATCGCCGCAGGCGATCTGACGCAGACCATCACCGTTGAAGGGCGTAACGAAATGAGCCAGCTGGCCAGCAGTCTGCATGAGATGCAGCAGTCGCTGGTGCACACCGTCGGCAACGTACGCGACGGCTCGGACGCCATCTTTACCGGCGCCAGCGAAATCTCCGCCGGCAACAACGATCTCTCGGCGCGCACCGAGCAGCAGGCGGCGTCGCTGGAGCAGACCGCAGCCAGCATGGAGCAGCTCACCGCCACGGTGAAGCAGAACGCCGAGAACGCCCGGCAGGCCTCGCAGCTGGCGCTCAGCGCGTCGGAGACCGCACGCAAAGGTGGCGATGTGGTCGAAGGCGTGGTGCGCACCATGCATGACATCGCCGGCAGTTCGAAGAAGATCGCGGATATCACCAGCGTGATCGACGGCATTGCCTTCCAGACCAATATCCTGGCGCTTAACGCGGCGGTCGAAGCGGCGCGCGCCGGCGAGCAGGGCCGTGGTTTTGCCGTGGTAGCGGGCGAGGTGCGTAACCTGGCGCAGCGCAGCGCGCAGGCAGCGAAGGAGATCAAAGGATTGATTGACGATTCGGTCAGCCGGGTTAACGCCGGTTCGCAGCTGGTCGGCACCGCAGGTGACACCATGCAGGATATCGTCGGAGCGGTGACGCGCGTGACTGACATCATGGGCGAAATCGCTTCGGCCTCGGATGAGCAGAGCCGTGGCATCGACCAGGTGGGCCAGGCGGTGACCGAGATGGACCGCGTCACGCAGCAGAACGCCTCGCTGGTAGAAGAGTCGGCCGCCGCCGCGGCCTCGCTGGAGGAGCAGGCCAGCCGCCTGAGCCAGTCGGTGTCGGTGTTCCGCATTCCGCGCGCGTCGGCAGCGGCCCCTGTGCGTCCCCCGCTGACCACGACACCGCCGGCGGCGCGCAAAGCCGCTGCGGCCCCGGTGAGTGACGGAAACTGGGAAACGTTTTAATCACTGCCTGAATCGTCCCCTCTCCCGCAGCGGGAGAGGGTCGCGTGGCTGGCCCTTCACCGGTTTGCTGCTGGTCTTACCCCTTTCACCTCACATAAAGATCCGCGCCTGCGCGCCGATAACACCAGCGATCCGCCAATTAATGAGGTGTTTATGTTTAGTCGTGTTCGAGTGGTATCCGGCCTGCTGTGCGTGCTGGCGTTATTTGCCTTACTGCAGCTGTTTTCCGGAGGAATGTTTTTTTCAACGGTGAAAGCCGATAAAGATAATTTTGCGTACAACCAACGTCTTAGCACCCTGCAGCGGGCGATGGGCACCTCATGGGTTTCGCTGGTACAGGCGCGTAACACGCTGAACCGTGCCGGTATCCGCTATCTGCTGGATAGTCAGCAGGCCGGCTCCGGTGCCACGGTAAAAGATCTGGTGGCGCTGGCCAATACGGAGCTGAAAACCGCCGATCAGAGCTTTGCCGAGTTCAACGCTAACCTGTCGGAAAAGGGCAAAAGCGCAGAGAACGTGCTGACGCTGCAGGCCAACTACAACGCGTTTCGCGGGGCGCTGGCCGAGCTGATTGATTTTCTCAGTGCCGGTAACTTTAAAGGCTTTGTCGATCAGCCAACGCAGGGTTTTCAGGACAAATTTGAAAAGGATTACAACGCCTGGCTCGCCTACAACATTGTGCTGGCAAAACAGGGCATTGACGCCAACGAGAGCGCTTACCAACACGCGATTATGCTGGTAGTCGGCACGCTGCTGGTGACGCTGCTGGTGATTGCGCTGGTGTGGAGCGGCATGCGTACGGCGCTGATCCGTCCGCTGCAGCAGAGCATTGAGCACATCCGCCATATTGCGCGCGGCGATCTGACGCAGCCGGTCGATCTCAGTGTACGCAACGAAATGGGCGACCTGCTCAGTTCGCTGCAGCACATGCAGCAGGAGCTGGCGCGCACCGTACGCATCGTGCGCGACGGTTCGGACGCCATCTACACCGGCGCCAGCGAAATCGCCATGGGCAACAACGATCTCTCTTCGCGTACCGAACAGCAGGCCGCATCGCTGGAGCAGACCGCGGCCAGCATGGAGCAGTTGACCGCTACCGTGAAGCAGAACGCGGAAAACGCCCGTCAGGCGTCGCAGCTGGCGCTGAACGCGTCCGAAACGGCGCAGCAGGGCGGTAAAGTGGTCGATGGCGTGGTCAGCACCATGAAGGACATCGCCGGCAGCTCGAAGAAGATTGCCGATATCACCAGCGTGATTGACGGTATCGCCTTCCAGACCAATATCCTCGCGCTGAACGCTGCGGTGGAAGCGGCACGCGCCGGTGAGCAGGGGCGTGGTTTCGCCGTGGTCGCGGGCGAGGTGCGCAGTCTGGCCCAGCGCAGCGCGCAGGCGGCGAAGGAAATCAAAGGCCTGATTGAAGATTCGGTCAGCCGCGTCAATACCGGCTCGGTGCTGGTAGAGAGCGCGGGCGAAACCATGAGCGAGATCGTCAACGCGGTGACCCGCGTGACCGACATCATGGGCGAAATCGCCTCGGCTTCCGATGAGCAGAGCCGCGGTATCGACCAGGTTGGCCTGGCGGTGAACGAGATGGACCGCGTCACCCAGCAGAACGCCGCGCTGGTGGAAGAGTCCGCGACGGCGGCGGCGGCGCTGGAAGATCAGGCCAGCCGACTGAAACAGTCGGTGGCGGTGTTCAATATTGGTAAAGAATTTGTCGCCCAGGCCGTTAACGTAACTACAGCGCCAAAAATTGCGCGTCAGTCTGCACCGCAGGCGCTGGCGCCAGCGGCAGGAGCTCGTGGCGCTGACGATAACTGGGAAACCTTTTAACCCTTGTGGCCGCCGCAGGGCGGCCCGTGTGAATGGTGTGCACTGGCAGCACAGTAGCAACCGCAGTATCACAATTTAATCAGTTTGTTGCCGGGTGACCCGAAATGAAGAAATCGACGTTATTGGATCAAAATGAAGCCACGACGCTGCTCTCACAAATGGTGCAGCGCCTGCCGCTTTCCGATACACATTTTCGTCGTATCAGCCAGCTGATCTATCAGCGTGCGGGCATCGTGCTGGCCGACCACAAACGCGAGATGGTTTACAACCGTCTGGTACGTCGGCTGCGCATGCTGAATATTGATGATTTTGGTCGCTATCTGGCGCTGCTGGAGCAGGACCCGAACAGTGCCGAGTGGCAGGCGTTTATTAACGCACTGACCACCAACCTGACCTCATTTTTCCGTGAGGCGCACCACTTCCCGATTCTGGCAGAGCATGCGCGCAAACGCAGCGGCAACTACAGCGTGTGGAGCACCGCCGCTTCAACCGGTGAAGAGCCGTACTCGATTGCCATGACGCTGGCGGAAACGCTGGGCACCGGACCGGGGAAATTTTCTGTCCACGCCAGTGATATTGATACGCAGGTGCTGGAGAAAGCGGTAGCGGGCGTTTATCGCCAGGAGGAGCTGCGCACCTTATCGCAGTCGCAGCTGCAGCGCTTCTTCCTGCGCGGCACCGGTCCGCACGCCGGCATGGTGCGCGTGCGCAGCGAGCTGGCCAACATGGTGAACTATGCGCAGCTCAATTTACTGGCGCACGACTGGGCGTTGCCGGGGCCGTTCGACGCGATTTTCTGTCGTAACGTGATGATCTATTTCGATAAAGAGACGCAGGAACAAATCCTGCGCCGTTTTGTTCCCCTGCTGAAGCCGGGCGGTCTGCTGTTTGCCGGGCATTCGGAAAACTTCAGTCAGATCAGTAAAGAGTTCTGGCTGCGTGGACAGACTGTCTATGGACTGACCAAGGAAAGACGATGAGCAAAATCACCGTGATGTGCGTGGATGATTCCGCGCTGATGCGCCAGTTGATGACGGAGATCATCAACAGCCATCCCGATATGGAGATGGTCGCGACGGCGCCGGACCCGCTGGTAGCGCGGGATTTGATCAAACAGTACAACCCGCAGGTGCTGACGCTGGATGTCGAAATGCCGCGTATGGATGGCCTCGACTTCCTCGAAAAACTGATGCGCCTGCGGCCGATGCCGGTGGTGATGGTTTCGTCGCTGACCGGTAAAGGATCGGAAGTGACGCTGCGTGCGCTGGAGTTAGGCGCTGTGGATTTCGTCACCAAGCCGCAGCTCGGCATCCGTGAAGGCATGCTGGCCTACAGCCAGATGATCGCCGACAAGATTCGCGCCGCCGCGCGCGCCAAACTGCATGCGCGTGCCGCCACGCCGCAGCCGGTGATGCTGAAAGCGGGGCCGCTGCTGAGCAGTGAAAAGCTGATTGCTATCGGCTCTTCAACCGGCGGCACCGAGGCGATTCGCCATGTGCTGCAGCCGCTGCCGGCCACCAGCCCGGCGCTGCTGATTACGCAGCATATGCCGCCCGGTTTTACCCGCTCGTTTGCCGAGCGGCTGAACAAGCTGTGCCAGATCACCGTGAAAGAGGCGGAAGACGGCGAGCGTATTTTGCCCGGTCACGCCTATATCGCGCCGGGCGCGATGCACATGGAGCTGGCGCGCAGCGGTGCCAACTACGTGGTGAAACTGAACGACGGACCGCCGGTGAACCGCCATAAACCGTCGGTGGACGTCCTGTTCCGCTCGGTTGCGGTCAACGCCGGGCGAAATGCAGTGGGGGTCATTCTGACCGGCATGGGCAACGACGGCGCGGCCGGGATGCTGGAAATGCACCGCGCCGGCGCGTGGACCATCGCCCAGGATGAAGCCAGCTGTGTGGTATTTGGTATGCCGCGCGAAGCGATAGCGATGGGCGGCACCAGTGAAGTGGTCGATCTGGGCCACATCAGCCAGCATATGCTGGCCAAAATTAGCGCCGGACAGGCATTGCGAATTTAACGAGCCGGTCCTGCCGGACAAGACAACACAGGAGTAGATATGGCTGATAAAAACATGCGCTTTTTGGTAGTGGACGACTTCAACACGATGCGTCGTATCGTCCGTAACCTGCTGAAAGAGCTGGGATTCAATAACGTGGAAGAGGCCGAGGATGGCGTCGACGCCCTGACCAAACTGCGTGCAGGCGGCTTCGATTTCGTTATCTCTGACTGGAACATGCCGAACATGGACGGTCTGGAACTGCTGCAGACCATTCGTGCCGACGCCACGCTGGGCAAACTGCCGGTGCTGATGGTGACCGCCGAAGCCAAGAAAGAGAACATCATCGCCGCCGCGCAGGCCGGTGCCAGCGGTTACGTGGTGAAGCCTTTCACCGCCGCCACGCTGGAAGAGAAGTTGGGCAAAATCTTCGAAAAACTGGGTATGTAAGGAGATGTGATGAGCGACCTTCCGAAACCAACTGAAGAAGCTTCGGCACACGAGATTATTGCCCGGATTGGCTCTCTGACACGTATGCTGCGTGACAGCCTGCGCGAACTGGGGTTGGATCAGGCCATTGCCGAAGCGGCAGAAGCGATTCCGGACGCGCGTGACCGTCTGGATTATGTGGTGCAGATGACCGCACAGGCAGCGGAACGTGCGCTGAACTGTGTGGAAGCGGCGCAGCCACACCAGGACCAGATGGAAGCCGGCGCCACCCAGCTGAAAGGCCGCTGGGATGCCTGGTTTGAAAACCCGATCGAGCTGGCGGATGCACGCGAGTTGGTTTCGGATACGCGCCAGTTCCTTGACGACGTTCCGTCTCACACGGCGTGCACCAACAAGCAGCTGCTGGAAATCATGATGGCGCAGGATTTCCAGGACCTGACCGGTCAGGTAATCAAGCGCATGATGGATGTGATCCAGGAGATCGAACGCCAACTGCTGATGGTACTGCTGGAGAACATGCCGGAAGCCAATGCGGCGGCACGTAAAGAGGGCAACAGCCTGCTGAACGGTCCGCAGATCCATGCTAACGCGCCAGGTGTGGTTTCCAGCCAGGACCAGGTTGACGACCTGCTGGACAGTTTAGGTTTTTAATGCTGATCGGGTGTTCAACCCGCATCCGAACCCTCTCCCGCCCGGGAGAGGGGACCGCACGACGTGTTTTCCCGTCTGATCGCCCTGCATGCCCTTGGGTGGCGTAAATTCTGAAACATAGCAAGACAAGTCCTACGTTGGCGCGAGGATATGTTAAGGTAACCTCGTACAGTTTTGTGAGCTACTTCAAATTCTAAACTGAAACGACTACTCTTTTGCTATGCTGCCATTGGTTCTGACCCGCAAAATTTTCGCTGCTGTAACCTTCGGGGCCCCTGTACTGGTGGCCGTTGCGCCTGCGCAGGCCTTCACTGGCAACAGCGACGTCTCCGCAACACCGTTTGCCGATCCGGCACGTTTCCAGAAAATCGCTGATGGATTACCGGCGCTGGGCTATCAGGACGATACATCGGCGTTCAGTAAAAAGCTGGCGGGCATTGCCAAAAGCATCGGCGAGGCCAGCCAGAACAGCGACAGCGACAGCGATACCACGCTGGGTCAGCAGGCCGGTATCTGGGCGTTTAACCATTTTCGTGATGAGGTTGCCACCCGGGTGGCGGATGAAGGGCAGTCGCTGCTGTCGCCTTATGGCCAGGCACAGATCGATCTCAACGTCGATATGGAGGGCAACTTCAGCGGCAGCGGGGCTTCGCTGCTGACGCCATGGGCCGATCGCTACAATTACCTCACGTTCAGCCAGCTGGGCGTGCACCAGACCGATGACGGGCTGGTGGGCAATGCCGGGCTGGGACAGCGCTGGGTGGCCGGCAGCTGGCTGCTGGGCTATAACGGCTTCGTTGATCGGCTGTTCGACAGCGGCTTGCAGCGCGCTTCGCTGGGCACCGAGGCCTGGAGCGATTACCTGCGCTTATCCGCCAACTACTACACGCCGCTGTCCGGCTGGCGCAATCGCAACCCGTTCCAGCAGCAGCGGCTGGCGCGCGGGTATGATGTCACCACCCAGGGCTATCTGCCGTTTTACCGCCAGCTGGGCGTGTCGGTCAGCTGGCAGCAGTATCTCGGCAACAATGTCGATCTGTTTAATTCCGGCAACAGCTACCACAATCCTTCAGCGCTGACGCTGGGCGTCTCCTACACGCCAGTGCCGCTGGTCACCGTATCGGCCAGCCACAAAACCAGTAATGAAGGCGAGAGCCAGGATCAGCTCGGCTTACGTCTCAACTACCGCTTTGGCGTGGCGCTCAGTCAGCAGCTCAATCCGGATAACGTCGCCGCCGCGCGTTCGCTGCGCGGCAGCCGCTATGATTTGGTCACGCGCAGCAATACGCCGGTGCTGGAGTTTCGCCAGCGTAAAACCCTGTCGGTATTCCTCGCCACGCCGCCGTGGCAGCTCGATGCGGGCGAGAGTTTGCCGCTGAAACTGCAGATCCGCAGTGCTCATCCAATCAGTAAAGTCAGCTGGCAGGGCGATACGCAGGCGCTGAGCCTGACGCCGGGAGCCGATCCCAACGATCCACAGGGCTGGAGCATCATTATGCCGGCGTGGGATGCGTCGCCTGAGGCGAACAACAGTTATCGCCTGTCGGTGACGCTGGAGGACAGCAAGCAAAATCGCGTGACTTCCAACTGGATTACGCTGCAGGTGCAGCCGCCGGTGATGCTGGAGCAGGGGGGCGAAAACCGCTTCGACCTGCTGGCACCATAATCAGCGTGGCACCAGAGAAAAAGGGCAGCCGGAGCTGCCCTTTGCTGCATCCTCAGCCGACACTTGCCGGGATGCCATGAGGGTAAATCATCATCAGAACTGGTACACCAGACCTACCGCGGTAATATCGTCGGTTTTCAGGCGCAGCGCGTTGTCATCTTTCAGCAGGTTGATGCGGTATTCGCTGTAGACCGACATGTTCTTGTTGAAGTAGTAGGTGGCACCCACGGACGCGTATTTGAACAGCCAGGCGTCGCCGACGTTTTCAATATTTTTGCCCTTTGAGCTCACGTAGCCCAGCGACGGACGGAAACCGTTCAGGAACTGATACTGCGCCACGGCTTCAAAATTCACCGCTTTGTTGGCGAACCCGCTGTTACCGATTGGCGTAGCGTTGTGGGATTCGCCGTAGATGGTCGCCAGATAGAGCTGGTTAGCATCATATTTCACCCCGGTTTCCCAGTGTTCGGCTTTCTCACCTCTGCCGTAAGTGGCAAGGTTTTGCGCGCTGACGCGATTGAGGCTGGCATAGGCGGCAACCGCACTCAGGCCAAAGTCGGTGTCATACGAGGTGGAAAGGGCGAAACCATCACCGTTAGAGCGGCGTACCGCCAGGTTTGGCGTTGCCGCGCTGTCGCTGCGCTCGTTTTTCCCTTCGTACTGCGCTGCGACGTTCCAGCCTTTAACCAGACCGAAGAAATCTTTGTTACGCCAGGTCAGCACGCCGGTGGAGCGACCGGACAGGAAAGCATCGACATACCCGGAATCACCGCCGAAGAAAGGCAGCATATCGGTATAGCCCAGCACGTCATAAATCAGACCATAGTTACGGCCATAGTCGATCGAACCAAACTGCGCAAACTTCAGACCTGCATAGCCGAGGCGGGTTTTGTTACCGGCCTGCGCATCGGCACCTTCCGTGTTACGCAGACTGAACTGCGATTGCCAGAAACCGTAGCCGGTCAGCTGATCGGTAATTTTGGTTTCGCCCTTAAAACCGATACGGACATACGATGAGGTATCACCATCATTGGTGGTGTCATCGGAGAACAGGTGCGACACGTTAATTTTGCCGACCAGATCCAGCTTGTTACCATCCTTATTATAGATTTCAGCGGCCTGAGCCACAGAAAATCCCAGCAGCAATGGCATGACTGCTGCCAGTAAAGTGCGCTTCATCATTTATATTTTTACCCTGTGTTATTTTTTAATTTTTTAAGCCCCTGGTGGGGTGACAAGAAAATGACACAAAAGGATAAAGATCAGTAGTGCAATAGTTGTAACAAATAATTTCTTATTGGCTATTTGTGCGATTTTCATACGCCAATTCCATTATTCGGAAATGGGAATCGCTTTTACTTATCATGATTAAGTGAGCGTTTAATCGACGATTAATATTTATCTTATTGATAAATAATGATTAAACTAAGAAGGATATGACTTAATAAAAATAGCGCTTTATTGCCTTAAATAGCACAAGCCTATGCCTTAAAGTTCAATGCTTATGAATCAAAGCAGGCTGATAGTCACCCCGTAAATTATCCGCATTGACGCACTGTGTCGGTTTATTTCAGGCTAAATTATATCCCGATCTTTAATACGTTTAATTACCGGCCAGTCTGGCACAGGGTAGCCAAAATAAGTTAATCAGTTGTTACTTATAAGCGGCCGATCTGCACCACGCCGATGCCTGAACCGGGCTGTCACTTGCACCCGCTAAGCGCAGTGCGCCCCAAAATGGCGCAGCAGACGCCTCATTTTGGCGAAATATCTGCTGTGCGATCACAAAAGCAATATTTCATTTTGCGAATGCATAAATCTGCTAAACAAATTACTACGGTGCCGCTGTCATCGGATGGTTATTCACTTTTTATGCATTAAATGTGCATAGTGAAAGGGTGTAAATCATTGATATTTCGTTGTCTAACCTGATTTATGCATTTTTTCCTCTGGCTGGCACGTTAACTGCACTCTATAGTCGAGCTGCAACTCAGCAACTTTTAACAATTTTAAAACAAAAGCTTCACCCGAAGTGAGGCAGGAGAAATGGCTATGTCACTGCAGGTTTCACGTCACGATTTCGATCAATGGATGATGCCGGTTTATGCCCCTGCGGCTTTTGTGCCGGTGCGTGCCGAAGGTTCTACGCTGTGGGATCAGCAGGGCAAAGAGTACATCGATTTTGCCGGTGGCATCGCGGTGAACGCGCTTGGCCATGCCCATCCCGCGCTGCAGCAGGCACTGACCGAGCAGGCCGGTAAACTGTGGCACACCGGCAACGGCTACACCAACGAACCGATTCTGCGCCTGGCGAAGCAGCTGATTGATGCCACCTTTGCCGACCGTGTGTTCTTCTGTAACTCCGGGGCGGAAGCCAACGAGGCCGCGCTGAAGCTGGCGCGTAAAGTGGCGCACGACCGTTTCGGTGCCGAAAAAAACGGTATCGTCGCCTTCACCAATGCCTTCCACGGCCGCACCCTGTTCACCGTTTCAGCCGGCGGCCAGCCCGCCTATTCGCGCGATTTCGCCCCATTACCGCCAGCCATTCAGCATGCCACCTTTAACGATCTGGCCTCGGCGGCGGCCTTAATTAATGACCAGACCTGCGCGGTCATCGTCGAGCCGATTCAGGGCGAGGGCGGTGTATTACCGGCCGATCCTGCGTTCCTGCGCGGACTGCGCGAACTGTGCGACCGCCATCAGGCGCTGCTGATTTTTGATGAAGTGCAGAGCGGCGTCGGCCGTACCGGCTCGCTGTATGCCTATATGCATTACGGCGTCACACCTGATGTGCTGAGCACCGCCAAGGCGCTGGGCGGCGGCTTCCCCATCGGTGCGATGCTGACGCGTGAAGATCTGGCGCAGGTGATGGGCGTCGGTACGCACGGCACCACCTACGGCGGCAACCCGCTGGCCGGTGCGGTGGCCGGTAAAGTGATTGAGCTGATCAATCAGCCTGAGTTTATGGCTGGCGTGGCCGAGCGGCACCAGTGGTTTGTCACGGCGCTGCAGGAGATCAACCAGCGGCTGCCGGTGTTTAAAGAGATTCGCGGCCTGGGGCTGCTGATTGGCGCGGTACTGAATGACGATTTTGCCGGTAAAGCCAAACAGTTCAACCTGACGGCGGCGGAAGAGGGCGTGATGGTACTGATCGCCGGTGCCAGCGTGGTGCGCTTTGCGCCGGCGCTGAACATCAGCGAGCGTGAAGTAAAAGAAGGGCTGGCGCGCTTCGAACGCGCCTGCGCACGCGTGCTCAAAGGAGCCACATCATGATGGTGATCCGCCCCGTCGAACGTGACGATCTGCCGCAGCTGCTGGCGCTGGCGGGGAAAACCGGCGGCGGTCTGACCTCGCTGCCCGCCGACAGCGAGACGCTGAAGGCGCGCATTGAGCGCTCGCTGCAAACCTGGCAGGACGCGCTGCCGCGCGCTGAACAGGGCTACGTGTTTGTACTGGCGGATAGCAGTGACAATCGCGCCGTCGGCATCTGCGCCATTGAAGTGGCGGTAGGTTTGCAGGATCCCTGGTACAACTTCCGCGTCGGTACCCAGGTGCACGCCTCGAAAGAGCTGAACGTCTACGCCAGTTTGCCGACGCTGTCGCTGAGTAACGATCACACCGGCAGCAGCGAACTGTGCACGCTGTTCCTCGATCCTGACTACCGCGACGGAAAAAATGGCCATCTGCTGTCCAAGTCGCGCTTTCTGTTTATGGCGAATTTCCGCGAGCGCTTCATGAAGCACGTGGTCGCGGAGATGCGCGGCGTCAGCGACGAGCAGGGACATTCGCCGTTCTGGGACAGCGTGGGCAGCCGTTTCTTCTCCATGGAGTTTCGCCAGGCCGATTTTCTCAGCGGCACCGGGCAAAAAGCTTTTATCGCAGAACTGATGCCCAAGCATCCGCTGTATATCCACTATCTGTCGGAAGCGGCACAGCAGGTGATTGGTGAAGTCCACCCGAAAACCGCGCCGGCGCGCGCGGTGCTGGAAGCCGAGGGTTTCCGCTATCTCAACTATATCGACATCTTTGACGGCGGCCCGACGCTGGAGTGTGAGATCGACCGCATCCGCGCCATCCGCAAGAGCAAAGTGCTGACCGCCAGCGAAGGCGAAGCTGAGGCGCACTGGCCGCTGTGTCTGGTGGCGAACTGCGACTATGAGCAGTTCCGCGTGGCGCTGCTGCCGGTCGATGTCGCATCCGGTCAGGTTCTGATTAATCAGCAGCAGCGCACCGCGCTGCGCTGCGACTATGGCGATTCGCTGCGGGTGGTTACCCTGGGTCGCGAGGAGAATAACGCATGACGCATTTTATCAACGGTGAATGGCAGCCGGGCAGCGCGGAGACGCTGAGTAAACACAATCCGGTGAGCGGCGAGATCTTATGGCAGGGCAACGCTGCCTCTGCGGCGCAGGTGGCGGCGGCCTGTGAGGCGGCACGCGCGGCGTTCCCGGCATGGGCACGCCTGCCGTTTGCTGCCCGCCAGGCGCGGGTAGAGGATTTTGCCCGTCTGCTGGAGCGGGATAAAACCGAGCTTGCGGCAATCATCGCACGTGAGACCGGCAAACCGCGCTGGGAAGCGCTGACCGAAGTGCAGGCGATGATCAATAAAGTGGCCATTTCGATTAAGGCTTATCACACCCGCACCGGCGAAAAGGCCGAAGGTGAGAGTTCACTGCGCCACCGGCCGCACGGCGTGCTGGCGGTGTTCGGCCCGTATAACTTCCCCGGCCATCTGCCGAACGGACATATCGTGCCGGCGCTGCTGGCGGGCAACTGCGTGTTGTTTAAACCGAGCGAACTGACCCCCGCCACCGCAGAGAAAACCGTGCAGCTGTGGCAGGAAGCGGGCCTGCCGGCGGGTACGCTGGCGCTGTTACAGGGCGGACGTGATACCGGCCAGGCGCTGGCGCAGGCGGAGCAGATTGACGGCCTGCTGTTTACCGGTAGCGCGGCCACCGGCTATCACCTGCATCGCCAGTTCGCCGGACAGCCGGAGAAAATGCTGGCGCTGGAGATGGGCGGCAACAATGCGCTGATTGTGGAAGATCCGGCCGACATTGATGGCGCGGTGCATATCGCTATTCAGTCGGCGTTCATTACCGCCGGCCAGCGCTGCACCTGCGCGCGTCGTTTGCTGGTGAAACGCGGTGCGGCGGGCGATGCCTTCCTGCAGCGCCTGGTCGAGGTGAGTGCGCGCCTCAAACCGGCAGCGTGGGACGCCGAACCGCAGCCGTTTATGGGCAGCGTGATTTCGCCCGCCGCCGCCGGGCAGATCTTCGCCGCCTGGCAGCAGCGGGTTGAGCTGGGTGGCAAGGTGCTGCTGGCGATGCGCTGGCCGGATCGCGACAGCGCGATTATTACGCCCGGCATCATCGACATGACCGGCGTCGCCGGACTGCCTGACGAAGAGGTGTTCGGACCGCTGCTGCAGGTCATCCGCTACGACCATTACGCGCAGGCGATTGGCCTCGCCAACGACACGCGCTACGGATTGTCGTGCGGGCTGGTGTCACCACAGCGTGACCAGTTTGATCAGCTGTTGCTGGAAGCGCGCGCCGGCATCGTGAACTGGAATAAACCGCTGACCGGCGCCGCCAGTTCGGCACCGTTTGGCGGCGTAGGCGCTTCCGGTAATCACCGTGCCAGCGCCTGGTACGCGGCAGATTACTGCGCCTGGCCGATGGCCTCGCTGGAGAGCAGCAGCTTAGCGCTGCCGGGCAGCCTGTCGCCAGGGCTCGATTTTGCTGCTTCAGGAGCGACATCATGAAGGCGTTTGAAGCAAACTTTGATGGTCTGGTCGGCCTGACGCACCACTACGCTGGCCTGTCGTTTGGCAACGAAGCCTCCACGCGCAATCAGCTGCAGCCCTCCAATCCGCGGCTGGCGGCCAAACAGGGGCTGCTGAAAATGAAAGCGCTGGCCGACATGGGCTATGTGCAGGGGGTTATCCCTCCGCACGAGCGGCCCAACCTGCCGCTGCTGCGCCAGCTGGGATTCAGCGGCAGCGATGCGCAGGTGCTGGCCAAAGCAGCCCGGCAGGCACCGCAGCTGCTGTCAGCGGCCAGTTCGGCGTCGGCGATGTGGGTGGCCAATGCGGCCACGGTTTCGCCATCGGCCGACAGCGCCGACGGCAAAGTGCATTTGACCGTTGCCAACCTCAACAATAAGTTCCACCGGGCGATTGAAGCGCCGGAAACCGCCGATCTGCTGCGCGCCATCTTCCGCGATGGCCGCCACTTCAGCGTACACGACGCGCTGCCTCAGGTGGCGCTGTTTGGTGACGAAGGCGCAGCCAACCATAACCGCTTCGGCGCTGACTATGGCGCGCCCGGCGTTCAGCTGTTTGTCTACGGCCGCGACGGCCAGCAGCAGGGCAGCGCACCGGCGCGCTATCCGGCGCGCCAGACGCGTGAAGCCAGCGCGGCGGTGGCGAGACTGCATCAGCTGGATGACGCGCGCACGCTGTTTGCTCAGCAAAATCCGGCGGTGATCGATCAGGGGGTGTTCCACAACGACGTAATCGCCGTCAGCAATCAGCAGGTGTTTTTCTGCCACGAAGAGGCGTTTGTCGACCAGCCCCAGCTGCTGCAACAGCTGGCGGCTCAGGTGCCGGGCTTCCAGCCGGTTGTGGTGCCGCGCGATCGCGTGTCAGTGGCCGATGCGGTGAACACCTATCTGTTTAACAGCCAGCTGCTGCAGCATCCGGACGGCGGCATGCGGCTGGTGCTGCCGGAAGAGTCGCGCCAGCATCCCGGCGTGTGGCGCTACCTGAGCGAGCTGGTGGAGAGCGGCGGCCCGATTCGCGCGCTGCAGGTGTTTGATCTGCGTGAGAGCATGTGCAACGGCGGCGGACCGGCCTGCCTGCGTCTGCGCGTGGTGTTAACCGAGGCGGAGCGTCAGGCCGTCAATCCGGCGGTGCTGATGAACGATCGCCTGTTTACGCGTCTGAATGACTGGGTGGATCGTCACTATCGCGACCGCCTGACGCAGGCCGATCTGGCCGATCCGCAGCTGCTGAGCGAAGGGCGAAGCGCGCTGGACGAGCTGACACAGCTGCTAGACTTAGGCAGTGTCTACGCGTTTCAGCGTTAACGCCGGGGGCAAATGTGTTGCCCCCTGTGTCAGAAAGGAGTGAACATGCAGGACTTTTTACAGCAAACCTTGTCAGGCAGGCCGCCCGCGCAGCGGCAGGGCAGTAACGGCC
The DNA here is from genome assembly GCF_026541005.1 of Pantoea sp. GM_Pan_4. NCBI lineage: Bacteria > Pseudomonadati > Pseudomonadota > Gammaproteobacteria > Enterobacterales > Erwiniaceae > Pantoea > Pantoea sp. GM_Pan_4. The sequence continues at coordinate 541,120 of NZ_JALNUZ010000001.1, read as the reverse complement.
ACCTGCACTGGCAGTGGCATGATGAGGGCATACTATCCCTGACACCGCATACGCCCACGCAGCAGGCGCTGGTTCTCTCCGCCGGGATTCACGGCAACGAGACCGCCCCGGTGGAGATCCTCAATCTGTTGCTGACGCCGCTGCTGCAGGGGGAAAAACCACTGGCCGTGCGCCTGCTGGTGATCCTCGGCAACCCGGCAGCGCTGCGCAGCGGCAAACGCTACCAGCATTATGATATTAACCGGCTGTTCGGTGGACGCTGGCAACAGGTGGCCGACGTACCGGAGGCGCAGCGCGCGCTCCAGCTGGAGCAGGCGCTGGAGAACTTCTGGTGCGAGTGCCTCGATCACGAAATTCGCTGGCATCTCGATTTGCACACCGCGATTCGCGGTTCGTGGCATACGCGCTTTGGCGTGATGCCGCTCAACAGCCAGCCGTGGCCAGCGGATTTTTTACACTGGCTGGCAGCGGCCGAACTGGAAGCGCTGGTGTTCCACCGTGCGCCGGGCGGCACCTTCACCCACTTCAGCTGTGAACACTACGCAGCAGCCAGCTGTACGCTGGAGCTGGGGAAGGCGCTGCCGTTTGGCGAGAACGATCTCACTCAGTTCAGCGGCGTGCAGCGTGCGCTGGCGGCGCTGCTGTACGGTGAGGCGCTGCCGGCGGTGCGCGAGACGCCGCGCCATTACCGTGTGGCGCAGCAAATCACCCGGCACGGCGAGCAGTTTGTTCTGCATATGGGTCCGGAAACCCTTAACTTCACGGCTTTTCCGCAGGGCACGCTGCTGGCAGAAGAGGGTGAGCGGCGCTATTACGTGCAGCAGGCGCGTGAATATGTGCTGTTCCCCAATCCCAACGTGGCACCGGGCCTGCGCGCCGGGCTGATGCTGGTGGAGGAGAGTGAGCAGACCCAGGCGCTGGAGTTGTAATCGAAAGCTTTACCCGGCAGTCCCTCCTCTCCCTGTGACGGGAGAGGTCACGGGTGAGCAGAGAACGTGCCCAAATTAACGACATTTTCCCTTCCGCAAAACCGACAAAGCCATTACACTCCTCCTTAATTCCTGCGCTTTCCCCTTGATCGTCATACTCTTTTGCAATTCCTCACGCATTTCTTCGCAATCTCTCCATGATTGCCCGATATCTGTCTTTTATGCTTGCAGGGCTTTACTCAGCCTCTGAGTAGTTGACGTTCAGCGTCGTATGCTTGTTTCCGAAGACGCGACACAGGCTGTCGTCATTAAACTGAAAAGTAAGGACAATATTATGCGTAAACTGACCTCCCTGTTTCTGGCTACCGCAATGGCTTTCGGCGCCGCCAATATCGTCCATGCTGCGGCTGACAACCTGACGCCGCCGCCAGCGGGCAGTGAAAAACCGATGCACAAGCCGATGCGCCACCACGGCATGGACATGATGTTCAAAGACCTCAACCTGACCGACGCGCAGAAAACCCAGATTCGCGACATCCTGCGTGACAGCCATAAAGACATGAAGCGTCCATCGCTGGAAGAGCGTCGTGCTAACCACAGCATCATCGCATCCGACACCTTTGACCGTGCCAAAGCAGAAGCGCAGGCAGACAAAATGAGCGCCAATGCGAAAGAGCATGCGCTGAAGATGCTGGAAACCCAGAACAAGATCTATAACGTGCTGACGCCAGACCAGAAGAAGCAGTACAACGCCAACTTTGAGAAACGTCTGACAGAAAAAGGCCCGCATGACGGTAAAATGCCGCCACCGCCGGCTGATGGCGAATAAGCCGTTTAGCTCACCGGTTTGAGACCGCCGACGTTGTCCATGGCACACTGTGCTTTGGGCAGCGTCGGCGGTTTTGCGTTACAGCTCAATCAGCGGATAAACGCCGGACAGCAGCGGCCGGCAGAGAATTTTGTAGCCGTCATGGTCGAAGCCGTGACGCGCACGCTGCAGCTGACGCGCTTCCTGCTCACTGCTGACCGAACCCAGCCAGAACCAGTGATCGATGACGTGAATCTGCGTCATCTCCGTCCCGCGCTCCACCATACCCACCGGGCCCTGCCACGGCCAGCACACCACGCGCAGCTGCTCCAGCCCTGCCAGCAGGCGCTGCTGATGCGCCGCCAGCGGTTCCGCCCCGCAGCAGGCACCGGCACAGCGTTTAAGCGCCGCGCGGAAACAGCCGCGCCCCGGTTGCAGGCGCTCTAATCCCAGCAGGCCGTGACACAGGCGCAGCTCATCGGCGAGGCTTTTCAGCTTCTCTAACGCGGCAAAGCGGCTGCGGAATAACCCGTACAGGTCAGGCGAGGAGGAGAAATCGAGATCGCGCGCGTACACCACCAGTGGTGCGCCATCGCCCAACTGCAGCGAGCACAGCTGGCGGTTTTTGCGCAGGCGCTTATTGAACAGCGGCTGCTGTGTTTTGATCATCTGCGCTTCGAGCAGCTGTGCGCCCACGTCTCCGGCGGTGGGGATCCAGCTGACGCGGCGCGCCTGGCGCAGCATGCTGGCTTCATCCGCCGTGCGAAAATGGGCCATCACCCGGCTGCGCAGGTTGATACTCTTGCCGATGTACAGCGGCAGGTTGTCGTTATCACCGTGGAAAGTGTAAACGCCTGGCTGATTAGGCAAGCCTTCCAGCCACTGACGCAGATGTTCGGGATATTGATAGATAGCCGCCGCATCAAATTCGAGGCGATGGCGGTTTGCTCGTCTGACCAAAGAACGCTCCGCTTACTGGTTGTGCATACAGTATATCAGCGTGCGCGTTTTCTCGCCAGCGGGGACGTGAAGAGGCTGGCTTCCCGCCGGGAGAGCGGGAAGCCGCAGGGATTACTTCTTCCAGAAGTCGTCGAACACGGTGATCGGCGGACGACGTTTATGCTCGGTTTTGGTGTACCAGCCTTCAATGATTTTCGCCGCGTCGGCGTCGATGGTTTTGCCTTCGAGGAAATCATCAATCTGCTGATAGGTCACGCCCAGCGCCACTTCATCCTGCAGACCGGGACGATCGTCCTCCAGATCGGCGGTGGGGTGTTTGAGATAGAGGTGTTCCGGGCAGCCGAGCGCTTTCAGCAGCTGTTTGCCCTGGCCTTTGTTGAGGCGGAAAATCGGGTTGATGTCGCTGCCGCCGTCGCCGTACTTGGTAAAGAAGCCGGTCACTGCTTCTGCGGCGTGATCGGTGCCGACCACGACGCCTTTGGTCATGCCGGCAATGCTGTACTGGGCTTTCATGCGTTCGCGCGCTTTCTCGTTACCGCGCACAAAATCCGACAGGGCAATGCCCGCCTCCTGCAGCGCGCGCTCGCTGGCCAGTACCGCTTCTTTGATGTTAACCACCAGCGTGCGATCCGGCTGGATGAATGCCAGCGCATCCTGACAATCCTGCTCGTCAGCCTGCACGCCATACGGCAGGCGCACGGCGATAAAGCTGTAGTCGTGATCGCCGGTCTCTTCACGCAGTTCAGTAATGGCAGTCTGCGCCAGCTTGCCGGTCAGCGTTGAGTCCTGACCACCGCTGATGCCGAGCACCAGGGTTTTGATAAACGGATGGGCTTTCAGATAGGACTTCAGAAAATCGACGCTGACGCGGATCTCCTGCTGCGGGTCGATAACCGGTTTAACACCCAGGGCCTGAATGATTTCCTGCTGCAGTGACATGAACCTCTCCTCAAGTCGGTAGCCTGACGGCACAATGCGAATCATGTGCTAAAGCTAACGCCTCCGCAGAAAAACAACAAGCCGAACGGCTTGTTGTCCGGTGTTTCTGTGGCAATTCAGACGCTTTTTGGTTTCTGCGCCAGCAGCATGAACATCACGATGGCCAGCATAAAGCAGCCAAAGATGGTGGCCGTCATGCTGATGACCGAGGTGCCGCCGAGGCCGGTGATCGGTACGCTGAGCGCGCCGAGCGAGAACATCGCAACACCGATCACCGCCGAGGCACTGCCGGCGCGATGGCCCTGGCTCTGCATCGCCAACGATGACGCGGTGGTGGCGATCACGCCGTTACTGGCGATGGTGAAGAACAGCGCCACCAGCACCAGCGGCAGCGGCGCGCCGCTCACGCCGGCCAGTAGCAGGCAGCTGGAGGCGACAAACGCCAGCGTCAGGCCGCCCTTCAGCACGCGATATTCGCCCCACAGCGGACAGAGCCGGGCGCTGGTCTGGGAAGCAATCACCAGGCCAATACCGTTCGCCGCAAAGCACAAGCTGAACGCCTGCGGTGACAGGCCGTAAATCTGCTGCAGTACAAACGGCGAGGCGCCGATATAAGCAAACATGCCGGACATCATGAAGCCCTGCGTCAGGCAGAAGCCCATAAACGGCCGGTGGGTGATGACCTGGCCGAGCGCCGCCCAGGCGGAGAAGATCGATCCCTGGCTACGGCGTTCGGCCGGCAGGGTTTCGCGCAGCTTCCAGCGCGCCAGCAGAATCAGCAGCACGGCAATCGCGGCCAGCACTACAAAGATGCCGCGCCAGTTCAGCACTGTCATCAGCGCACCGCCCAGCACCGGCGCACCAATCGGCGCCAGGCCATTCACCAGCATCAGCAGGGCAAAAAAGCGCGTCAGCTCATGGCCGCTATACATATCGCGGGCAATGGCACGCGACAGCACCGCGCCGCCGGCACCGGCCAGCCCTTCAAACAGGCGCGCCACCAGCAGAGCGTGAATATCCTTGGCCAGCGCACAGCCAATCGAGGCGATGAACAGCAGCGCCAGCGACAGCAGCAGCGGACGAATACGACCAAACTTATCGCTCATCGGACCAAACAGCAGCTGTCCGGCGCCCAGCCCCAGCAGACCGGCGGTCAGACTTAGCTGGGCGGTGGCAGTTTCGCTACCGAGGTCGCGCGCCAGTTCAGGCAGGGCAGGCAGATAGAGATCGATACAAAGCGGACCGAGCGCGGCGAGCAGGCCGAGCGTAATGGCATAAACCAGCCGGTTAGGGTGTGCAGGTGTCATTGATCCTCTGTGTTATTTTTGGCTTTAAGATGTATCTTGCGCCGCGATTATACGGAGCCGGTGACGGCAACACAGCATCTTTACGTAATCCTGACGCTTCAGAACTGACCGAAAGCACCGCCATTGAGTTGATAAATCTGGAATTATGTTCCAGGCTTAGTGGGACATGGACAAAGTATGAGGAACAACAAGATGAATAAAGTGCTGGGATGTATCGCTGCCGCTATGACGCTGGCAGCCCTGTCTGGTTGTACAACTTACGATCGTGCGGAAAGCTACGTGACTAAGCCTGTGGTGAAGGATGTGAAAAAAGGCATGACGCGTGAACAGGTGCGCCAGATTGCCGGACCGGCGTCAACCGAGATCACCATGGTTCACGCACGGGGTACCTGCCAGACCTACGTGATTGGTGAGCGTGATGGCAAACAGCAAACTTACTTTGTGAGCTATAACGACACCGGTCGCGTCATGAACTACGGCTTCCAGAGCTGTAAGGATTACGATACCGATCCGCAAGCCGCGCAGTAACGGCAGCAGAATAACAAACGGCCCGTCTCAGACGGGCCGTTTTTCTTTGTGCGCTTACAGCCCATACGGCCGCGGCACCTCAATGTAGCTGCCGCTGATCTCGCGCTGATAGTAGTGACCATCCTGCACGTAATAGCGTTTGCCATTGTAATCCAGAACACGCATGGCGCTGGCCGGTGGGCCATCCGGTGGCTGGACCACCACGTAGGTGTCGCCCTGCCGCTGGTAGTAGCTACCGTTCAGCAGGTAGTAGGTCAGTCCGCCAATCAGCACGGCGGTCGCGGCCTCCGGCAGAAAACGCAGCGGTCCGGGATGGCCCCAGCGGGGTCCCGGACCACCCCAGTGCGGGCCAGGGCCCGGACCCCAGCCATACGGATGAGCAAAACTTACGGTTGGCGCTATCAGGGTTAACGCCAGCATTGAGGCGATAACGTTTCTCATGAGGGTTCTCCTGCGGTAACTCCCCGCAGCATTCGCCTTTCAGCGCGCAAACTCAAGCAAAAAACCGTCGATTTTGCCTTCGTTTACCACGCTTAACGCTTTCCTGACGTTAGCGCCATGATTGCGGAAAAAGTGCAGAAAACGGCAAAAAAAACGGCAGGCTTTGCGGCCTGCCGTTACGGGAAAACGGGTTAATTAGCGGTGCGCCAGTTCCGCGTGTTCGTCGCTCTCCAGCACTTTTTTGTCGGTCATACCCAGCCAGCGGCTGGTCAGTGAACCGGCGGTCATCGAGCCGTTAACGTTGAGCGCGGTACGGCCCATATCAATCAGCGGTTCGATGGAGATCAGCAATGCCACCAGCGTGACCGGCAGTCCCATCGCCGGCAGGACGATCAGCGCGGCAAAGGTCGCGCCGCCACCGACGCCCGCCACACCGGCTGAGCTCAGCGTGACAATACCGACCAGCGTGGCGATCCATACCGGGTCAAACGGGTTGATACCCACGGTCGGCGCTACCATCACCGCCAGCATGGTGGGATAGAGGCCGGCACAGCCGTTCTGGCCGATGGTCGCGCCAAACGAGGCCGAGAAGCTGGCGATGGATTCCGGTACGCCCAGACGACGCGTCTGCGTCTCCACGTTCAGCGGAATACTGGCGGCACTGGAACGGCTGGTGAAGGCAAAGGTAATCACCGGCCAGACTTTACGGAAGAAGCGCAGCGGGTTGATACCGTTGATTGACAGCAGCAGCGCGTGAACGCCAAACATGATCGCGAGGCCGAGATACGAGGCCACCACAAAGCCGCCCAGCTTGATGATGTCCTGCAGGTTGGAACCGGCAACCACTTTGGTCATCAGCGCCAGCACGCCGTACGGCGTCAGCTTCATGATCAGACGGACCAGCTTCATCACCCAGGATTGCAGGGTATCAATCGCCACCAGCACGCGCTCGCCTTTGGCTTTGTCATCTTTCAGCAGCTGCAGCGCCGCCACGCCGAGGAAAGCGGCGAAAATCACTACGCTGATGATCGACGTTGGATTGGCACCGGCCAGATCGGCAAACGGGTTTTTCGGGATAAAGGAGAGCAGCAGCTGCGGCGTACTCAGATCCGCGACTTTACCAACGTAGTTGCTCTGGATGGCGCTCAGACGCGCGGTTTCCTGCGCGCCCTGTACCAGTCCCTCGGCGCTGAGGTGGAACAGGCCGGTCACCAGCACGCCCACCAGCGCGGAAATGGCGGTGGTAAACAGCAGCACGCCGATGGTCAGCACGCTGATTTTGCCCAGCGACGAGGCGTTATGCAGCCGCGCCACGGCACTGAGGATTGAGGCAAACACCAGTGGCATGACAATCATCTGCAGCAGCTGAACATAGCCGTTGCCGACGATGTTGAACCAGCCAATCGACTCTTTCACCACCGGGCTGTTTTCGCCATAAATGGCCTGCAGTGCCAGGCCAAAGATCACCCCCAGCACCAGGCCGGTCAGCACTCGCTTCGACAGGCTCCAGCTCTGGTTGCCGACGCGGTTTAACGCAATCAGCAGCGCGACAAATGCCACGATATTGATGATCAGAGGAATATTCATTGTTAACTCCTGAAGGTCGCCACGCGATCGCGCCGCGTAACCGAAAATAGCAGAGGGATCCTCTGTAACTGTCGCGGCATGGTACCAGTTGGCCCTGCGGGAACAATATATCTAAATCGTCTGGGTTATAACTAAATGGAATTTAAGGCGATTATTTCAGCAATCGCTGGCAGAAGGAAAAATACATCAGCGCGTACTGCCGTTCACCAGCCGGCCAATGCCGTTCTGCAGATTGTTGAACAGCTGCTCCGGCCAGCCGTTAGCGCCAAACGACGGCATACCCGGCGGAAACCACAGCGCATAACCCACCAGGGCGAGGCACAGCGCGCGCTCCAGCTGGTTGCCTTGCTGGCTGTTGAGGATAGGCAGGCGAAAGCGCCAGCGGCACGGCCACAGCAGCGGCACGCCGGCGGGCGTCAGCATATCGGCGACAATGTGGCTCAGATAGCCGAGCGTCATGCCCTGCAGGACATCCGCTGGCAGGAACCAGTCGGCCGGCACGTTAATCTGAAACAGCCACAGGCTGACCGCCACCGCCAGCAGGCTATGGGTAAAGCCGCGATGGCCAAAAGCGCGGGCTATTGGCTGCGACAGCCACTTTAGCCGCTGGCCCAGCACCGATTTAGGGTGATCGATATCCGGCAGCAGGCAGGTCAGCAGCGCAGCCGGCACCAGATGCCACCAGTCGGCACTGGCCATCACCGGCGTCAGTTCGGCGCGTTTGGCAAATATCGCACTGGCGATGGCAAAAATGATATGGCCTTCGGCCGTCATGATGGAACCTGGCTGCAAAAACTGTCGATGCATCCAGTATAGGGATTTATCCAGTAAATGAGAACGGTGACGCTGTAACGAAGAGTGAATTTTTTGCTGACCCGCGCCTGAAAAAAGCGCGGGAAATTAACGGTCTGGCTTACTTTTGCGCCTGGCAACCGGGCGAAACCTCAGCCAGGCGTAACGCGCGATGCACAGCGATCAGTTAAACAGATGTCCCGCCTGCAGCTGCGTCAGGTTTTCCAGTTGCACATTGGCCAGTGCCCAGCGCGCATCGTGGCGATGTTCGGCGGCAGGCACCACGATGGAACGCATACGCGCAGCTTTGCTGGCGATCATGCCGTTGAACGAGTCTTCCAGCGCCACGCAGTTGAGCGGATCAACCCCCAGCTTTGCCGCAGCATCCAGATACACCTGCGGATGCGGTTTGCTGTAAGGCAGCGCTTCAGCCGAGGCGAGGGCGCTAAAGTAGTGACGCAGGTTGAACATCTCCAGCACGCGTTCCAGCATCGCCAGCGGGGACGCCGAGGCCAGCGCAATCCCCAGGCCCTGTTGCTGACACATCTGCAGCGCCTGCTCTACGCCGGGCAACAGCGGCCGGGTCTCTTCGACCAGCGCCAGCGCACGGGCAATAATACGCTGAGTGACTTCGGCCTGATCCGGTCCGTTCCACGGCAGCGCTTCGTACCACATGCGTACGGTTTGATCGATGCGCAGGCCAAGCGTATCCGGCAACTCGTGGCGGCGGCTAATATCCACATTCAGGCTGGCAAACACCTCCAGCTCAGCGCGATCCCATAGCGGTTCAGAATCAATCAGTAAGCCATCCATATCAAAAATAGCGGCCAGCACAGGGCGACGATAGGTCATACAACAGCTCCATTGACAGTTTGCCCTACCTTAACATGGGCGGCGACGAAAACCGACTTACGGCAGGTTACGCATTTTTCAGGAAAATTTGCTGTAGTGCAGGTAGACTTAGGGCAAAACTACTGTTTGTGAAGGGAAGACACCATGACGTATCAACAGGCTGGCCGCATCGCCATCCTCAAGCGAGTGGCTGGCTGGGTGATTTTTATTCCGGCGCTGTTATCCACCCTTATCTCCATCTTAGGCTTCATGTTTAAACACAGCGAAAAGCAGCCCGGCATTGACGCCGTGATGCTTGACTTCGTGCATGTGATGGTGGATATGATTAAGTTCAACACGCCGTTTCTCAATGTGTTCTGGAACAATTCGCCGGTGCCGGAATTCAACGGCGGGGCCAATATTGGCTTCTGGCTGATCTATATCCTGATATTCGTGGGCATCGCTTTGCAGGCCTCGGGCGCACGCATGTGGCGTCAGGCGCGCCATATCAAAGAAGGCATTGAAGACCAGATGATTCTGGAACAGGCGAAGGGCAGCGAAGGGCGCACGCGGGCGCAGCTGGAAGAGAAAATCCATGTGCCGCGCCACACCATTTTGCTGCAGATTTTTCCGCTGTACATTCTGCCGGTGATCATCGCCGTGGCCGGTTACTTCGTGTTGAAACTGCTCGGCATGCTGTAAGGCGTCAGGCCGGTCTGACCTGGCGCTGGCCCAGCGCATCCTCCTCCAGCAACTGGCCGATAGCGAACTGCGCTTCGCCGGCCCAGTTGCCGCCAAAGACGTTGGCGCGGTTGAGCAGATAGTAGAGTTGATATACCGGCTGACGCTGCGAGAAGCCTTCCGGCAGCGGCCACACCGCATGATACCCTTCATAAATCTGGCGCGGCAGATCGGCGTAATAGCTGAGCATCGCCAGGTCGCATTCGCGATCGCCCCAGTAGCAGGCGGGATCGAACAGCCACGGGCCACTGGCGCTGCCGGCGCAGTTGGCCGGCCACAAATCACCATGCAGTAACGACGGTTGCGGATGGTGATTAGCGAGGCTGCGCTGCACGCAATCCACGATCAACTCCATGTCACCGTAGTGCACGCCTTTCTCCGCCGCCAGCTGCAGCTGCCAGCCAATGCGCTGTTCGGCGAAAAACACCGACCATTTGCGTAACCAACTGTTGGGTTGCGGCGTGGTGGTAATGTTGTTGTCGAAGTCGAGACCAAACTGCGGTTGCTCGCTCCACTGGTGCAGATGGGCCAGCTGCTGGCCGAGCTGGAATGCGCTTTGGGCGTTGAGTGGCTGCGGGGGAATGTATTCCAGTAGCAGAAAGCTGGTGTCACGATCGTTACCGACGCCGTAGACCTTCGGCACGCGCACCGTGTGGGTACGCGCCAGCAGATCAAGCTGGTCGGCTTCCCAGCTGAACAGCGTCAGCATGTCGCGCGTGTTGCATTTAACGAACACCTCCAGCTCACCGTAGCGCAGGCGCCACGCCGGATGAATATCGCCACCGGACAACTCATGACGTTCGGTGATTTCGGCATCGCCGGCGTACTCGCTTAACAGACGACTAATGGCTGACCACATCGGGTAATCCTCTTTATTCGCTGCGTAAGATCGATTGTAACGCGCAAAACTTGCACAACTCCAGCGGCAATGCGCAATTTGCGGATTGCGTCAGGCTTGCGCTTTGAGAAACGCCTCCAGCGTGGTGACATCAGCGTCCGGCTGCTGATCGAGCGCCACTGCCGCCAGCCCGGCGGCGTGTTCCGCCAGCGCCTGCTTCTCCAGCGCACTGACAATGCCAAAGCTGTTGGTGCCCAGCTCGTGCGGATGACCGTCCGCATCGTGTAACGTGGTGCTGTAACCACCGTTAACCATCGCGCTATTCAGCGCCTGCAGATCGCCAAGACCCCTTTCCTGATAACGGAAGGTGACAACGTAACGCTTGAGATCATGATCGCTCATCTTTTCACCTCATTGTTATCGAACAGATTTCAGCGTAGACCAGCGCCTGCGATAGAGCGAATTCTGCACAATCGCCCGGCGGCGCACAGCGTAAAGTCCTGTCAGGGGCGGCAGAAAATTCTTGTAGCATTTAAGCTGTTATTTGGTTATTTGCCGCCTATAATGCGCGCCGGAAATGGGAAGATTCCCAATCCACAAGCGGTGCCAGCGCAAAACCTGGCGATTCTGGTGCTTTCATACTTTTTTACAAAACTTACCGTAAATTGCATTGATTGCCCGGGAAAATTCTCCAGACTCATCTCTTTTTCAACTGTCGTACGGGTTACCTTTTAATGAAAGCCTTCAATAAGCTGTCCGCTGTTTTGTTGCTCTCCGCCGGAGCATTTTGTCACCAGGCCTTTGCAGATAACGCTGTCTTCACCTCAATGGATGACCCTTCTACGGCAAAAAAACCGTTTGAAGGCACCGCGTCAGCCGGTTACCTGGCACAGACCGGTAACACCACCAGCTCATCGCTGACCGCGTCAACCAGCATGACCTGGTATCAGACCTCAACGGCGTACAGCCTGTGGGGTAACGCCGCGAATACCTCATCCAACGATGAGCGCTCGTCGGAAACCTATAACATCGGTGGCCGTAGCCGTTACAACCTCAACAGCGCTGACTACCTGTTCGGTCAGGCGAGCTGGCTGAGCGACCGCCTGAACGGTTATGATTCACGCGATGTTCTGACCGCCGGTTACGGTCGTCAGATCCTCAACGGTCCGGTGCACTCGCTGCGTGCTGAATTCGGTCCGGGTGTACGTTACGATGACTTCCACGATGGCGGCCACGAAACCAAAGCACTGGGCTACGGCGCGCTGAGCTATCAGTGGCAGCTGACTGACACCACCAAATTCATCCAGGGTGTGTCAGTGCTGAGCAGCTTTGGTGAAGACACCACGCTGAACTCCGAAACCGCACTGCAGGTGGCGATCAACGACCACTTCGCGCTGAAACTGGGCTACAACGTCACCTGGAATAACAATCCGCCAGAATCTGCGCCAGACCGTACCGACACCAAAACCACGGTCCAGCTCTCTTACGCGATGTAAACCAGAGCGCATTGTTACACCGTCGCCCGGCCTGTGCCGCGCGGCGGTTTTTTTTTGATCTCTCTTTGGCTTAGCGCATTTCTTCGCGGGTTTTGCTCACTGCGGAAAGCTGTTATCATCGTTGCCGCTTTACGCGCCTGGCGTCATTCCGACAGTGTGGGTCTGACATCGCGCCAGGTAAACCAAACAAAACTCAGTGTTGCATGTAGGCTTTCGTGTGGCTTACCACTGCAATTAAGGATATGAAATGCCAGTAATTACTCTTCCTGATGGCAGTCAGCGCGTATTTGACCGTCCGGTCAGCGTGATGGACATTGCGCTGGATATCGGTCCGGGTCTGGCGAAAGCCTGCATTGCCGGTCGCGTCAATGGCGAACTGGTGGATGCGGTTGATCCGATCACCAGCGATGCGCAGGTCGCTATCATCACCGCGAAAGATGAAGCCGGTCTGGAAATTATTCGTCACTCCTGTGCGCACCTGTTAGGGCATGCGATCAAACAGCTGTGGCCGAATACCAAAATGGCCATCGGTCCGGTTATCGATAACGGCTTCTATTATGATGTCGATCTCGACCATACGCTGACCCAGGAAGATCTTGAGCTGCTGGAAAAGCGCATGCACCAGCTGGCTGAGACCAATTACGACGTTGTGAAGAAGAAGGTGAGCTGGCAGGAAGCGCGTGACGTGTTTGCCGCGCGGGGCGAAAGCTACAAAACCACTATTCTTGACGAAAACATCAGCCATGACGATCGTCCTGGCCTGTATCACCATGAAGAATACATCGACATGTGCCGCGGTCCACACGTGCCGAATATGCGTTTCTGCCATCATTTTAAACTGCAGAAAATCTCCGGAGCCTACTGGCGCGGCAACAGCGACAACAAAATGCTGCAGCGTATTTACGGTACGGCCTGGGCAGATAAGAAACAGCTGGCGGCGTATCTGCAGCGCCTGGAAGAGGCCGCGAAGCGCGATCACCGTAAAATCGGTAAGCAGCTCGATCTCTACCATATGCAGGAAGAAGCACCGGGTATGGTATTCTGGCACAATGACGGCTGGACCATCTTCCGCGAGCTGGAAGTGTTTGTGCGCACCAAGCTGAAAGAGTACGACTACCAGGAAGTGAAAGGTCCGTTCATGATGGACCGCGTGCTGTGGGAAAAAACCGGGCACTGGGACAACTACAAAGAAGCGATGTTCACCACCTCTTCCGAGAACCGTGAATACTGCATCAAACCGATGAACTGTCCGGGTCACGTGCAGATCTTTAACCAGGGTCTGAAATCGTACCGCGACCTGCCGCTGCGTATGGCGGAGTTCGGTAGCTGTCACCGTAACGAACCGTCAGGTGCGCTGCACGGTCTGATGCGCGTGCGCGGCTTTACCCAGGATGACGCCCACATCTTCTGTACTGAAGATCAGGTGCGTGATGAAGTGAACAGCTGCATCCGCATGGTCTATGACATGTACAGCACCTTCGGTTTTGAAAAAATCGTGGTGAAACTGTCGACGCGCCCTGAGAAGCGCATTGGCAGCGATGAGATGTGGGATCGTGCCGAAGTGGACCTCGCCGAAGCGCTGAAAGAGAACAACATTCCGTTCGAATATCAGCCGGGTGAAGGCGCCTTCTACGGCCCGAAAATTGAGTTTACGCTGCACGATTGTCTCGACCGCGCCTGGCAGTGCGGCACCGTTCAGCTAGACTTCTCCCTGCCGAAACGTCTGGACGCCACCTACGTGGGCGAAACCAACGATCGTCAGACGCCAGTGATGATTCACCGTGCGATTCTGGGGTCGATGGAGCGCTTCATCGGGATTCTGACCGAAGAGTTCGCCGGTTTCTTCCCGAGCTGGCTGGCGCCGGTACAGGCAGTGGTGATGAATATCACCGACGGCCAGGCAGAATATGTCAGTGAATTGACGAAGAAATTGCAGAATGCTGGCATTCGTGTCAAAGCAGACTTGAGAAACGAGAAGATAGGCTTTAAAATCCGCGAGCACACATTACGTCGCGTCCCTTACATGCTGGTCTGCGGTGAGAAAGAGGTGGAAGCAGGCAAGGTTGCCGTGCGCACCCGCCGTGGTAAAGACCTCGGGAGCATGGACGTAGATGTGTTTGTTGAGAAGCTGCAACAAGAGATTCGCAGCCGACATCTTCACCAATTAGAGGAATAAGGTTATTAAAGGCGGAAAACGAGTACAACCGACGCGTCCGAACCGTATCAACGGCGAAATCCGTGCCACCGAAGTGCGCTTAACTGGCGTAGACGGCGAGCAACTTGGCATTGTCTCACTGCGCGAAGCGATTGAGAAAGCAGAAGAAGCTGGCGTAGATTTAGTTGAAATTAGCCCGAACGCCGAACCGCCGGTTTGCCGCATTATGGATTACGGCAAGTTCCTTTATGAAAAGAGCAAATCTTCTAAGGAACAGAAGAAGAAGCAAAAAGTTATCCAGGTTAAGGAAATCAAATTCCGTCCTGGTACCGATGAAGGCGACTATCAGGTAAAACTCCGCAGCCTGATTCGTTTTCTGGAAGAGGGCGATAAAGCCAAAATCACGCTGCGTTTCCGTGGTCGTGAGATGGCGCACCAACAGATCGGTATGGAAGTGCTTAACCGCGTGAAAGAAGATCTGAATGAACTGGCAGTGGTCGAATCCTTCCCGACGAAGATCGAAGGCCGCCAGATGATTATGGTGCTCGCACCTAAGAAGAAACAGTAGGCTTTCAAGTAATAATGCCGCGTAGCGTTCGCGCTGCGCGGATTTTTATTCGCCTGTCTGGTTCATTTTATTAACAATGCGAAGTGGATATTTGTAAAAATGCCAAAGATTAAAACTGTACGTGGCGCCGCAAAGCGCTTCAAGAAGACCGCTTCTGGCGGCTTCAAGCGTAAGCACGCAAACCTGCGTCATATTCTGACTAAAAAGTCTACCAAGCGTAAACGTCACCTGCGTCCAAAAGGCATGGTGTCTAAAGGCGATCTGGGTCTGGTTGTTGCCTGCCTGCCGTACGCATAAGTAAACCCTTTTTTTAATTCCCCGATAGATTTCGGGTTGCAGTCAGGCGGCAACGGAATGAATCCCTGCGCTTACATCAGTAAGTGACCGGGATGAATGAAGGCAGCCAACGCCACTGCAGCACGAAAGATGATGGGGAAATCACAGAATATGATATAGGAGAGCTCACATGGCTCGCGTAAAACGTGGTGTAATTGCTCGCGCACGTCACAAGAAAATCTTAAAACAAGCTAAAGGCTACTACGGTGCACGTTCACGTGTTTACCGCGTTGCCTTCCAGGCTGTTATCAAAGCTGGTCAGTATGCTTACCGCGACCGTCGTCAGCGTAAGCGTCAGTTCCGTCAGCTGTGGATCGCACGTATCAACGCTGCGGCGCGTCAGAACGGTATCTCTTACAGCCGTTTCATCAATGGCCTGAAAAAAGCGTCCATTGAAATCGACCGTAAAATCCTCGCTGACATCGCTGTATTCGACAAAGTGGCATTCACTGCACTGGTTGAAAAAGCAAAATCAGCTCTGGCGTAAGTCAGGTAAAAAAGGGAGCTTGCTCCCTTTTTTATTGCCTGCAACCCACGCAAATGATTGACATTTTAGCCGCAGGGCATTTCAATAGTGCGGTTTCTATCAAGACAAGGTAACGCAAGCATGCACGCTGCTATTTTCCGTTTCTTTTTTTACTTTAGCGCCTGATCGTCAGGGGCTTTTGCGCATAAGAAAAGAAACGAAAAATCGCGCTGAAAGCCTCCCTCGTGGAGGCTTTTTTGTTTCCGGCGACACTTAATCGGATCGCACGATCCCAACGAGAACTGACCAGCCCGGCTGGAAGAAGAGGAAATCATGTCCCAACTCGCAGACCTGGTGGCCCGTGCCACGGCCGCCATCGACGAGGCGTCGGATATCGCCGCCCTGGACGCCGTGCGCGTCGAATTTCTGGGTAAAAAAGGGCACCTGACGCTGCAAATGACCACCCTGCGTGAACTGCCGGCGGAAGAGCGCCCGGCGGCCGGTGCGGTCATCAACGACGCCAAACAGCAGGTACAGGACCGTCTCAACGCGCGTAAAGATACGCTGGAAAGCGCGGCGCTGAATGCCCGCCTGGCGGCAGAGACTATTGACGTATCGCTGCCGGGACGCCGTATCGAGAACGGCGGTCTGCATCCGGTGACCCGCACCATCGATCGTATCGAAACCTTTTTCGGCGAGTTGGGTTTCGCGGTGGCGACCGGTCCGGAAATTGAAGACGATTATCACAACTTTGATGCGCTGAATATTCCGGGGCATCACCCGGCGCGCGCCGATCACGACACCTTCTGGTTCGATGCCACGCGCCTGCTGCGCACCCAGACCTCCGGCGTGCAGATCCGCACCATGAAAAATCAGCAGCCGCCGATTCGTATCATCGCGCCGGGCCGCGTTTACCGTAACGATTACGATCAGACGCACACCCCGATGTTCCATCAGATGGAAGGTCTGATTGTCGATAAAGACATCAGCTTCACCAATCTGAAAGGCACGCTGCATGACTTCCTGAACAACTTCTTCGAAGAGAACCTGCAGATTCGCTTCCGCCCGTCCTATTTCCCGTTCACCGAACCGTCAGCAGAAGTGGACGTGATGGGTAAAAACGGCAAATGGCTGGAAGTGCTGGGTTGCGGCATGGTGCATCCGAACGTACTGCGCAACGTGGGCATCGATCCGGAAATCTACTCCGGCTTCGCCTTCGGTATGGGCATGGAGCGTCTGACCATGCTGCGCTACGGTGTGACCGATCTGCGCGCCTTCTTCGAAAACGATTTACGTTTCCTCAAACAATTTAAATAAGGGCAGGTTATCCAATGAAATTCAGTGAACTCTGGTTACGCGAATGGGTAAATCCAGCCCTGGACAGCGCCGCGCTGTCTGAGCAAATCACTATGGCCGGTCTGGAAGTCGACGGCGTCGACCCGGTGGCAGGGGCGTTTCATGGCGTCGTGGTGGGTGAAGTGGTGGAGTGCGGCCAGCACCCGAACGCCGACAAACTGCGCGTCACCAAAATCAACGTCGGTGGCGATCGCCTGCTGGATATCGTCTGCGGCGCGCCAAACTGCCGTCAGGGCCTGAAAGTGGCGGTGGCGACTGTTGGTGCCGTGCTGCCAGGCGATTTCAAAATCAAAGCGGCAAAACTGCGCGGTGAGCCGTCAGAAGGCATGCTGTGCTCGTTCTCCGAGCTGGGGATTTCTGACGATCACAACGGTATTATCGAGCTGCCAGCCGATGCGCCGGTGGGCACCGATATTCGCCAGTACCTGCAGCTGGATGACAACACCATCGAAATCAGCGTGACGCCGAACCGTGCCGACTGTCTGGGCATCATCGGTATCGCGCGTGACGTGGCGGTGATTAATGGCCTGCCGCTGCAGGCGCCGGTCATCGAGCCGGTTAAAGCCACCATAAGCGACACCTTCCCGATTCGTGTTGACGCCACCGATGCCTGCCCGCGCTACCTGGGCCGCGTGGTAAAAGGCGTAAACGTGAAAGCAGAAACGCCGCTGTGGATGCGCGAAAAGCTGCGCCGCTGCGGTATCCGCTCGATCGATCCGGTAGTGGATATCACTAACTACGTGCTGCTGGAGCTCGGCCAGCCGATGCACGCCTTCGATCTCGACCGCATTGACGGCGGTATCGTGGTGCGCATGGCGAAAGAGGGGGAAACCCTGACGCTGCTCGACGGCAGCGAAGCGACCCTCCACAGCGATACGCTGGTGATTGCGGATCACCACAAAGCGCTGGCGATGGGTGGCATCTTCGGCGGTGAGCACTCCGGCGTCAACGAAGCGACGCAGAACGTACTGTTTGAGTGCGCGTTCTTCGATCCGCTGGCGATCACCGGTCGTGCGCGTCGTCATGGTCTGCATACCGATGCTTCCCACCGCTACGAGCGCGGTGTCGATCCAGCGCTGCAGCATAAGGCGCTGGAGCGCGCCACTCAGCTGCTGCTGGCGATTTGCGGCGGCGAAGCCGGCCCGGTTATCGATCAGACCGATGCCAGCAAACTGCCGGCGCGCGCCACCATTACGCTGCGCCGTGAGAAGCTGGACCGCCTGATTGGCCACGTCATTGCGGATGAGCAGGTGACCGATATCCTGACCCGTCTCGGCTGTGACGTCACCGTCGGCAACGGCGAATGGCAGGCCGTCGCCCCGAGCTGGCGCTTCGATATGGCCATCGAAGAAGACCTGGTCGAAGAAGTGGCGCGCGTATACGGCTACAACAACATTCCGGATGTGCCGGTGAAAGCCAGCCTGCTGATGACCCAGCACCGTGAAGCCGATCTGTCTCTGAAGCGTGCCAAAAACCTGCTGGTGGATAAAGGCTATCAGGAAGCGATTACCTACAGCTTTGTCGATCCGAAAGTGCAGCAGCTGTTGCATCCGGGCGAAGAAGCGCTGATTCTGCCCAGCCCGATTTCCAGCGATATGTCGGCAATGCGCCTGTCGCTGTGGACCGGTCTGCTCGGCGCCGTGGTGTATAACCAGAACCGTCAGCAGAGCCGTGTGCGCCTGTTTGAGAGCGGTTTACGCTTTGTGCCTGATACGCAGGCCGATCTCGGCATCCGTCAGGATCTTATGCTGGCGGGCGTGCTGAGCGGTAACCGCTACGAAGAGCACTGGGATCTGGCGCGCCAGACGGTTGACTTCTATGATTTGAAAGGCGATTTAGAGTCGCTGCTGGATTTGACCGGTAAACTCGACGCGATTTCGTTCCGTGCAGAAGCCAATCCGGCGCTGCATCCGGGACAGAGTGCTGGCATTTATTTAGCCGGCGAACGAATCGGATTTATCGGGGTGGTTCATCCGGAGCTGGAACGTAAGCTGGATCTTAACGGCCGCACCTTAGTGTTTGAACTGCTTTGGAATAAGGTCGCAGACCGCGTCCTGCCTGACGCGCGCGAGATCTCACGCTTCCCGGCAAACCGCCGTGACATCGCTGTGGTAGTGGCTGAAAATGTGCCCGCAGCAGATATCATCGCGGAGTGTAAGAAAGTTGGCGTAAATCAGGTAGTTGGCGTAAACTTGTTTGACGTGTACCGTGGTAAGGGCGTAAACGAGGGTGAAAAGAGCCTCGCGATTAGCCTGATTTTGCAGGATACCAGCCGGACACTCGAAGAAGAGGAGATTGCTGCGACCGTTGCCAAATGCGTTGCAGCATTAAAAGAGCGATTCCAGGCAACCTTGAGGGATTGAACCTATGGCGCTTACAAAAGCTGAAATGTCAGAGTACCTGTTTGAAAAACTCGGGTTGAGCAAACGCGATGCCAAAGAGTTGGTAGAGCTTTTTTTCGAAGAAGTTCGCCGCGCGTTGGAAAACGGAGAACAGGTAAAACTGTCCGGATTTGGTAATTTTGATCTGCGTGACAAAAACCAGCGTCCGGGCCGTAACCCGAAGACGGGGGAAGATATTCCAATCACCGCCCGCCGCGTGGTGACATTCCGTCCGGGGCAGAAGTTGAAAAGTCGCGTGGAGAACGCGTCACCCAAGGATGCTGACTGATTTCAGTATGACAAAAAGGCCGCTCAGCGGCCTTTTTTATGCGCGCAATCCCGGCAGCACGCTGCAGGCGCGGCTTTCTTTTTAGCGTAATCTCTCTACAATCAAATCTCTGTTTTCTCAGCCAATCTTACTTATGACTCTGCTGGATCAGCTGGCCCAACAGGCCGACCGTCGCAGCCGGCGCTGGCTCGGCGCGCTTACTGCCGCAGTGCTGCTGCTGCTGGTGCTCAGTCTGTGCACGGGCGACAGCTGGATTTCTCCGCTGCAATGGTTTTCTGCCAGCGGCGATCTGTTCGTCTGGCAGCTTCGCCTGCCGCGCACCCTGGCGGTGCTGCTGGTGGGCGCGGCGCTGGCAGTCTGCGGCGTGGTGATGCAGGCGCTGTTCAACAACCCGCTGGCGGAGCCCGGGCTGCTGGGCGTATCGAACGGCGCCGGCATCGGGCTGGTGCTGGCGGTGCTGCTGGGTAACGGCGCACTGTGGAGCCTGGCGCTGGCAGCGATGGCGGGCGCGCTGCTGATCACGCTGATCCTGCTGCATTTTGCCCATCGCCAGCTGTCGGCCAGCCGTCTGCTGCTGACCGGCGTGGCGCTCGGCATTATCTGTAGCGCCATCATGACGTGGGCGGTGTACTTTAGCACCAGCCTCGATCTGCGCCAGCTGATGTACTGGATGATGGGTGGATTTAGCGGTATCGACTGGCGCTACGGCTGGATGATGCTGGCGCTGCTGCCGGTGACGCTGGCGCTGCTGGCCAGCGCCCGGACGCTTAATCTGCTGGCGCTGGGGGAGGTGTCGGCGCGGCAGCTCGGCCTGCCACTGCTGCTGTGGCGCAATCTGCTGGTGCTGGCGATGGGCTGGCTGGTGGGCGTCAGCGTGGCGATGGCCGGTGCGATTGGATTTGTCGGACTGGTTATCCCCCATCTGCTGCGCCTCAGCGGCCTGAGCGATCATCGCTACCTGCTGCCGGCCGCGGCGCTGGCGGGCGCGGCGGTACTGCTGGCGGCGGACATTCTGGCACGGCTGGTGCTCACCTCGGCCGAGCTGCCGATTGGGGTGGTCACTGCCACGCTCGGCGCGCCGCTGTTTATCATGTTATTAGTGAAGTCTTCGCGCTAGCTGCGGCTGGCACAGTGCAATCAACAACGGGAATCGACGATGAGCCTTTATCAGACAGAACTGGTTACGCTGGACGGTGAAAAAACCACGCTGGCACAGTATCAGGGCAAGGTGCTGCTGGTGGTTAACGTAGCATCAAAATGCGGCCTGACGCCGCAGTATGAACAGCTGGAGTCGCTGCAGAAGGCCTGGCAGGACAAAGATTTCAGCGTGCTGGGCTTCCCCTGCAATCAGTTTCTCGAGCAGGAGCCGGGCAGCAATGAAGAGATCAAAACCTTCTGCAGCACCACGTACGGCGTAACCTTCCCGCTGTTCGACAAAACGGACGTCAACGGCGAGCAGCGTCATCCGCTGTACCGTCAACTGGTCGCTGCGCAGCCGGAAGCCGAACGCCCGGCAGGCAGCGGTTTCCTTGAGCGCATGGAGAGCAAAGGCCGCGCGCCGAAAGCGCCGGGCGATATCCTGTGGAATTTCGAAAAATTCCTCATCAACAAACAGGGTGAGGTGATCGCGCGCTTCTCGCCGGACATGACGCCGGACGATCCGATCATTCTGAAGCGCATTGAGCAGGCGCTGGCGGCGTAATGCTGCTGCAGTGCCACGACCTGCGCGTGCCCGGACGGCTGAGCGCGGGGGAGCTGAAGCTCTGCCGCGGTGAGCGCGTGCACGTGGTCGGCCCTAACGGCGCCGGCAAGAGCACGCTGCTGACCGCGCTCGCTGGCCTGCTCGACGCCGAAGGGCAGCTGACGCTGGCCGGCCAGCCGCTGCGAAGCTGGTCGGGGGCCGCACTGGCGCAGCAGCGCGCCTGGCTCCCGCAGCAGCAGCCGGCACCTGCGGCGCTGCCGGTGTGGCACTATCTGCGGCTGCACAGCCCGCCGGGTGGCGACAACGCGCAGAAGACGCTCACTGACCTGCTGCAGCAGCTTGGCTTGCAGGATAAACTGACGCGTCCGCTGGCGCAGCTCTCCGGCGGTGAGTGGCAGCGGGTGCGCCTGGCGGCGGTGGTGCTGCAGATCCATCCGGCAATTAACCCGCGTGGTGCGTTACTGATTCTGGATGAGCCGCTCACCGCGCTCGACATCGCACAGCAGCGCGCGGTGGATAAGCTGCTGTTGCAGCTCAGCGAGGCCGGCATCGCCATTGTCGCCAGCGGACACGATCTCAACCACAGCCTGCGCCATGCCGATCGCGTCTGGCTGATGCATCAGGGCCGCGTAGTCAGTCAGGGCGGGGCGCGCGAGGTGCTGACCGCCGAGCGACTGGCACCGCTCTATCAGGCCGAATTCGTGCAGCTGGAGACGCCACAGGGGCCGCTGCTTTATCTTCCCTGACTTGCGCGCCGCGCCGCTTTGTCGCTACAGTGTCAGCCGGACGACGTTTTTAAGGACTATTCTGATGCGGCTGACCCTGTTTCTCCTCGTGTTGCTGCTGGCGGGCTGTAGCCATCATGCGCCGCCGCCCAATGGCCGTCTGTCTGACTCCATCACCGTGATTGCGCAACTTAACGATCAGCTCAGCCGCTGGCGCGGTACACCTTATCGCTATGGCGGGTTAAGCCGCGGTGGCGTGGATTGCTCTGGCTTTGTCTACCTGACCTTTCGTGACCGTTTTGACCTGCAGTTGCCGCGCTCAACGATTGATCAGACTGATATCGGCACGCGCATCGATAAAAGCGATCTGCTGCCCGGCGACCTGGTATTTTTCAAAACCGGCAGCGGCGAAAATGGCCTGCACGTCGGCATCTATGACACCGACAATACCTTCATTCACGCCTCCACCAGCCAGGGCGTAATCCGCTCCTCGCTGGATAATGTTTACTGGCGCAAAGTATTCTGGCAGGCGCGTCGCATCTAATCCGCTTAACCCATTAGTGTTAAAAAAGGCGTAATAAACAGGTGGGTTTTGATCCGATTTATTTGTTTTTTTTCCGCCAGATATAACTCTCATTTAAAATGGCACTTTACCGCAATCGGGTTTGCGACTAAAAATAGACGTCAGTGAATTTAATCAGTATGGACATTAACCTGGATCATTTGGCTTAAGTATTATTTGATGCAGAAAAGTCGGT
This sequence comes from Pantoea sp. GM_Pan_4, assembly GCF_026541005.1. Taxonomy (NCBI): domain Bacteria; kingdom Pseudomonadati; phylum Pseudomonadota; class Gammaproteobacteria; order Enterobacterales; family Erwiniaceae; genus Pantoea; species Pantoea sp. GM_Pan_4. The sequence continues at coordinate 518,187 of NZ_JALNUZ010000001.1, read as the reverse complement.
AATTAGACAGAAAACGGCGTCTCTTCTAACGTTTGGTCCTATTGCCTGACCGTTTTCATTGATATACGATGCGCCAATTGCCACTGCATCTGGCTGTAAAAAATGAAAGTCCATTTATCTGCCGACTATCAGTCGGAAACCTGGTTTTATCCTGCCTATTCTCTGGCGGGCCAGCTGACTGCGGTTGAGCTGGTCACCCAGTTTGTTCACGACAGTGCGCCGATTACGCTGCCGCAGGACTTGCTGTTGCCGCAGCTTGACGATGCCCAGCAATTACGTTTGCTGCAGAGCCAGTTAGTGCTGCTGGAAAAGTACCGTGACTTTTTTGAGTTACATCAAATTATCGCGCTGGTTCGTATTGATGAATCTATGGCCACGACGCTATTGGCCAGTGAGTTTCTCTTAAGGAAATTTAAACAACTTCCCTTTATTGTTTTGGATATCAGTGAAACGTTTCCGCAATTATCAGCTGGTAAAAAGCAGCCGCTGTTAGCACGCCTGCAACAGGAATTTCGCTTATCGCTTTCTCAATTTGGGGCAGGAAAAGCCCCGGCTACGGCAGTATACGAAAATCTGTTTAGCGTGTTAAAAATGGACAAAGCGTTTATTCATGCGCTGGCGAAACGTGCCTCATTTACGCCATTTATTCAGACTGTTATCGATAATTTTTCCGCTTACGCCCCGCAAATAATTATTTGTGGCGTTGACGATAATGCCCTGCTGGAGAAAGTCAGTTCCCTGAGCGGCGCACAGCTGCAGGGCAGTCTGTTCCCGGTGGTTAAAGCGGAACGGTTAAGCGATCTCATCTATCCGCACGTCACGCTCACCACGCCTTCACAGCAGTAACCTTTCATCTGTCTTCTCCGTCACCCCGACGGTAGACTACGCTTTATCTTTAAACGCAATGCGGGTGGCGCACCGTTGCGCACCTTCCGGAGTGTCGATGCAATTTATTAATAGCTGGCAGCAGACGTTGCCGGGATTCTACACCGCGCTGGACCCAACGCCGCTTGCTGGCGGGCGGCTGTGTTATCACAATGCCCCGCTGGCGCAGGAGATGGGCCTGGATGCCGCGCTGTTTGCTGGCAAAGGCCACGGCGTGTGGTATGGCGCAGCGTTACTTCCTGGCATGTCGCCGCTGGCGCAGGTCTACAGCGGGCACCAGTTTGGCGTGTGGGCCGGCCAGTTGGGCGATGGACGCGGTCTGCTGCTTGGCGAACAGCAACTCGCCGACGGCCGCAAACTTGACTGGCATCTGAAAGGCGCGGGCCTGACCCCCTATTCACGCATGGGCGATGGCCGCGCGGTGATCCGCTCCAGCGTGCGCGAGTTTCTCGCCTCGGAAGCGCTGCACCATCTTGGCATCCCGACCACGCGCGCGCTGGCGCTGGCCATTGGCGACGAACCGGTCCAGCGTGAAACCCGCGAGCGCGGCGCGATGCTGATGCGCATCGCCGACAGCCATCTGCGCTTTGGTCACTTCGAGCATTTCTATTACGGCGGCGAGCCGGAGAAAGTGCGCCAGCTGGCGGACTACGCGATTCATCATCACTGGCCGCAGCTGGAGCAGGAGGCCGATCGCTACCTGTTGTGGTTTACCGATATCGTCAAACGCACCGCCAGCCTGATTGCCCAGTGGCAGAGCGTCGGCTTCGCGCATGGCGTGATGAACACCGATAATATGTCGATCCTCGGCCTGACGCTCGATTACGGGCCTTACGGTTTCCTTGATGACTACGATGCGGATTTCATCTGTAATCACAGCGATTATCAGGGGCGCTACGCCTTCAGCAACCAGCCGATGATCGGCTTGTGGAATCTCAACCGCCTGGCGCACGCGCTGTCCGGTTTGCTGAGCACTGAGCAGTTGAAACAAGCGCTCAGCCATTACGAGAGCGAGCTGATGCGGGTGTGGGGCGAGAAAATGCGCGCGAAGCTCGGGCTGCTGACCGCCGATGCGGGGGATAACGCCATTCTCACTGACCTGCTGGCGCTGATGACCGCAGAGCACAGCGATTACACCCTGACGTTCCGCCTGCTGAGCGAGACGCAGCAGGCAGAGACGCGTTCACCGCTGCGCGACGAGTTTATCGACCGTGACGCCTTTGACCGCTGGTATCACGGCTATCGCCAGCGCCTGCTGCAGGATGGCGTCAGCGATGCGCAGCGTCAGGCAGTCATGAAAGCGGCTAACCCGGCGCTGGTGTTGCGCAACTATCTGGCCCAGCAGGTGATCGATGAGGTTGAGCAGGGGGAAACGGCGGCGCTGGCCAGATTACATCTGGCGCTGCAGCAGCCGTTTAACGAGGCGGCCATCAGCCCGGAACTGCGCCAGCGGCCGCCGGAGTGGGGAAAAACGCTGGAGGTAAGCTGCTCCAGCTAGCAGGCATCAGAAGCGGCTGTCCACGGCAGCCGCCAGCAGCGCCAGCACCTCCGCGCTGTCATCCCAGCCGAGGCACGGATCGGTAATCGACTGGCCGTAGGTCAGCGGCTGGCCGCTCACCACTTTCTGATTCCCCTCCTGCAGGAAACTCTCAATCATCACTCCCGCCACTGCCCGCGAACCGGCACGGATCTGCGCCGCCACGTCCTGCGCCACATCGCGCTGGCGGCGATGCTGCTTCAGGCAGTTGCCGTGGCTGAAGTCGATCACCAGCTGTTCCGGCAGGTTGAAGTCGCGCAGGTTGGCGGCCGCAGCGGCGACATCTTCAGCGTGGTAGTTTGGCTGACGCCCGCCGCGCAGGATCACGTGACCGTGCGGGTTGCCGCTGGTCTGATAAATCGTCATCTGCCCGGTTTTGTCGGGTGACAGGAACATATGGCTGACGCGCGCGGCGCGAATCGCATCAACCGCGATCTGCACATTGCCGTCGGTGCCATTCTTGAAGCCCACCGGGCAGGAGAGCGCCGAGGCCATTTCACGGTGAATCTGGCTCTCGGTGGTGCGCGCGCCAATCGCGCCCCAGCTGATCAGGTCGGCAATAAACTGGCCGATCACCATATCGAGGAATTCCGTGGCGGTTGGCATGCCGATGGCGTTGATATCCAGCAGCAGCTGGCGCGCGATAGCGATGCCGCGGTTGACGTCGAAGCTGCCATCGAGATCCGGATCGGAAATCAGGCCTTTCCAGCCCACCACGGTGCGCGGCTTCTCAAAGTAGGCGCGCATCACAATTTCCAGCCGGTCCTTGTGCTGTTCACGCAGCAGATTGAGACGCTCTGCGTACTCCAGCGCGGCCTTGGGATCGTGCAGCGAGCAGGGGCCGATAATCACCAGCAGGCGTGGATCTTCACCGGTCAGGATGCGCGCGATACGCTGACGCGCGGCGGTAACGTTAGCGGCAATCGCCGCCGAAATGGGGTGTTGTTGCGCCAGCGCGGCCGGCGTCAGCAGCGTGCCGATGCGCGCGGTGCGCAGTTCATCAGTTTTGTTCATTGGGATTCTCAAAAATCTGTTCTTCGCAGCGGTGAAATACCGGGAAGTGATGATGATCACAATAAACCATTAGCCCGTGAATTCAACCAGCTAAATCAAAAGGCTATTCATTACTGACGGCAGCCAGGCTTTACAACCTGGCAGGTGAGGTCAGTACATGCTGCGGCGCAGGCCCATGATGTCGAGGATTTTGGTGGCGATCTCTTCGACAGAGTAATTGGTGCTGTTGAGATAGCGAATCTGATGGGTGCGGAACAGCGCTTCCACTTCACCGACTTCCAGCCGGCACTGACGCATTGACGCATAGCGGGTATTTTCAGCGCGCTCCTGACGAATCGCTGCCAGCCGTTCCGGATCGATGGTCAGGCCAAACAGCTTGTGCTGATGGGCGCGCAGCGCAGGCGGCAGCTTTAGGTTATCCATGTCATCAGCGATGAACGGATAGTTAGCCGCGCGGACGCCAAACTGCATCGCCAGATACAGGCTGGTCGGTGTTTTGCCGCAGCGCGATACCCCCAGCAGAATCACCTGCGCATCTTCCAGCCCGCGCAGCGAAATACCGTCATCGTGCGCCAGGGTGTAATCAATCGCGGCGATGCGGGCATCGTACTTGCCTAAGTTACTGGCGGTCAGGCCGTGGGTGCGGTGCGCCACCGGCATCGAGGCCACGCCCAGTTCACTCTGCAGCGGTGCCACCAGCGCCTGCACGATGTCCTGGCAGAAGCCTTCGCTCTCCAGAATGATGTCGCGCACCTCCGGCGTGACAATCGAGAAAAACACCAGCGGGCGCACGCCGCTCTGCTGGTAGAGCGCATTGATCTGGGCTTTCACCGCCTGGGCGCGCTGCACATTCTCCACGAACGGCAGCGTCACGCTGTTGGTATTCACCGGAAACTGTGACAGCACCGCGTGGCCCAGCACTTCCGCGGTGATGGCGGTGCCGTCAGAGATATAGAATACGCTGCGTTCAGTGCTCATGGTTGACCTCATGCTTTTGTTTACTTTTGCGTAACATTATCGTCTAAAATATTTCATTTTCACTAAGGGTAAAATGAAATATCCATATCTGGCCGGCGAATAATCTATTTTTACGCTGCGCTGATTACCCATCATAGATGAAATACCGGGTTGTTCAGAGCTAATTTCTCGCTTTTGCCCGCGCGGGCGCAAAATAAAAACGGCAAGCGTTGCGCAACAAAAAACGCGCCTAACCTCATGAAAAAGTGAAAAATATCGCATTGCCAATAGGTTGGCAAAAAATAGCTGCGTTGCGCAACTAGGCGCTTTTCGGGGAGTAATCCGATTTTAACGCTGATTTTCTGCTTTAACGATTCAACACTTAGTCTTTATTAATTGATTGTGCCAGGCTGATTTGGCGAATAGCAAAATGTTCCATGTGCTCCAATCATTTAAAAGGATAATCTCAATGTCCAATCAAGACCAACAGTCGCTAGTGCTCTGGTACAACCAGCTTGGCATGCATGATGTTGATCGGGTAGGGGGCAAGAATGCTTCCCTGGGAGAAATGATTACCAATTTGTCGTCGCTCGGGGTATCCGTGCCAAACGGCTACGCGACGACATCTTACGCTTTTAATCAGTTTCTCGACCAAAGCGGACTGAACCAGCGTATTTATGCATTGCTGGACAACACGGATATTGATGATGTTGCAGCGCTGGCGCAGGCCGGCAAACAGATTCGTCAATGGGTGGTGGATACGCCTTTCCAGCCAGAGCTGGAAGCGGCGATCCGCAGCGCCTATGAACAACTTTCTGCTGATGACGCCGAAGCCTCCTTTGCGGTGCGCTCTTCGGCCACCGCCGAGGATATGCCCGATGCCTCGTTTGCCGGCCAGCAGGAAACTTTCCTTAACGTGCAGGGCTTCGACGCGGTACTGGTGGCCGTGAAGCACGTATTCGCCTCGCTGTTTAACGATCGCGCTATTTCATACCGCGTGCACCAGGGCTACGACCACCGTGGCGTGGCGCTCTCGGCAGGTGTGCAGCGCATGGTACGTTCCGATCTCGCCTCCTCCGGCGTGATGTTCACCATTGATACCGAATCCGGCTTCGACCAGGTGGTGTTTATCACCTCGGCGTTCGGTCTTGGCGAAATGGTGGTGCAGGGCGCGGTCAACCCGGATGAGTTTTACGTGCACAAACCGACGCTGGCCGCTAATCGCCCGGCGATTGTGCGTCGTACCCTGGGCTCGAAGAAGATCCGCATGGTGTATGCCGATTCGCAGGAGCACGGCGAACAGGTGCGCATTGAGGACGTGGAACAGGAACAGCGAGACCGCTTTAGCCTGACCGATGACGAAGTGCAGGCGCTGGCGCGCCAGGCGGTGCTGATTGAGCAGCACTATAAGCGTCCGATGGATATTGAGTGGGCCAAAGATGGCCACACCGGCAAACTGTTCATCGTGCAGGCGCGGCCGGAAACCGTGCGTTCCAACGGACAGGTGATGGAACGCTACAGCCTGCAGGGCAAAGGCAGCGTGCTGGTGGAAGGCCGGGCCATCGGCCATCGCATCGGTGCGGGTGAAGTGAAGGTGATTCACGACATCAGCGAGATGCACCGCATCGAAAAAGGCGATGTGCTGGTCACCGACATGACCGACCCGGACTGGGAACCGATCATGAAAAAGGCGTCGGCGATCGTCACCAACCGTGGCGGTCGGACCTGTCACGCGGCAATCATTGCGCGCGAGCTGGGCATTCCGGCGGTGGTGGGCTGTGGTGACGCCACCGAGCACCTGAAGGACGGTCATAAGGTCACGGTGTCCTGCGCTGAAGGCGATACCGGCTATGTGTATAACGATCTGCTGGACTTTGAAGTCACCAGCTCGCAGGTTGATACCATGCCGGATCTGCCGCTGAAAATTATGATGAACGTCGGTAACCCGGATCGCGCGTTTGACTTTGCCTGCCTGCCCAACGAGGGCGTTGGTCTGGCGCGGCTGGAGTTCATCATCAACCGCATGATTGGCGTGCACCCGAAAGCCCTGCTGGAGTTTGATCAGCAGACGCCGGAACTGCAGGCGCAGATTGGTCAGATGATGAAAGGCTTTGACGATCCGGTGGAGTTCTACATCGCGCGGCTGACCGAAGGGATCGCCACGCTGGGTGCGGCATTTGCGCCGAAGCGGGTGATTGTGCGGTTGTCGGATTTCAAAACCAACGAGTATGCCAACCTGGTCGGCGGCGAGCGTTACGAGCCGGAAGAGGAAAACCCGATGCTGGGCTTCCGCGGCGCCGGACGTTACGTGGCGGACAGCTTCCGCGACTGCTTTGCGCTGGAGTGTGAAGCCGTGAAGCGCGTGCGCAACGAGATGGGGCTGACCAACGTTGAGATCATGGTGCCGTTTGTACGCACCGTCGATCAGGCCGAGGCCGTAGTGGCCGAGCTGGCGAAGCAGGGCCTGAAACGCGGCGAGAACGGACTGAAGGTGATCATGATGTGCGAGATCCCGTCCAACGCGCTGCTGGCAGAGCAGTTCCTGCAGCACTTTGACGGCTTCTCTATCGGCTCCAACGACATGACGCAGCTGGCGCTGGGGTTGGATCGCGACTCCGGCGTAGTGTCGGCGCTGTTTGATGAGCGTAACGATGCGGTGAAGGCGCTGCTGTCGATGTCGATTCAGGCAGCGAAGAAGCAGGGCAAATACGTCGGTATCTGCGGCCAGGGGCCTTCCGATCATCAGGACTTTGCTGCCTGGCTGATGGAGCAGGGCATCGACAGCCTGTCGCTCAACCCGGATACCGTGGTGGAAACCTGGCTGAGCCTCGCTGAGCTGGACGCGGCCAAAGCGTAATCTGTTATACCTGCCTGGTGCCCGGCAATCGTCGGGCACCTGTCTGTTCTGCCATCCCACTTTTCATCACTTAAGATTGCCATAAACCCAGCGCTGACGGCGTTCACCGCCGGGCCGCTCTGTTTATCGCTGAATTGCAGACAAAAAAAAGCCCATCACAGGGGATGGGCAAAGACTACACACAGCAATTCTTCACTTTACTCAGGGGAAAAAGGTTGTTTAAAAATCAGTGGCTTGATTTAAAACATAATGAACATGTTATTCACCGCCGCCGCTGGCGTCTTTAAGAATCCTCTTATTAGTTTAAAGCTGATAATCTTTCATTACGTTTTATGACCCATCCGGCACAGGAATCAGTGCGAAAAATAATCATTTTATCGGTGCGATCGGGCTTAAACGCTGAAAAGTGCGTTTTTTCTTAAAAATCACTAATGGAAAAAATTATTGTGCCGCGAAATTAAGTGGTACGGATTAATGAGTGTTTACCACGGCTGACTAATTCAAATCGCGTTGGGTGATGTGAGGGAAAAGCGGATAAGCAAACCGGGCTGGACGCCCGGTTATGCGCCGGAAGCGCGTTACGGCTGCGGCTCTTCGTGTTCCGCCAGTGCTTCGATGGCCGTTTCCGGATCGTCATCCGGCGCCGGCGCTTCATGCATCCACACCGAAACCAGCCGGTAAGAGACCGCCAGCACGACCGGACCGATAAACAGTCCAATCATACCGAAGGCGATCAGCCCGCCGATGACGCCGGAAAGTATCAGAATCATCGGTAAATCAGCGCCCATGCGAATCAGCATCGGACGCAGCACGTTATCCAGCGTACCGACCACGCAGCTCCACACCAGCAGCACCGTGCCCCAGGTGGTGTCGCCGCTCCAGTAGAGCCAGATAATTGCCGGCACCAGCACAATCAACGGTCCAAGCTGCACCAGGCAGGTAAGAATCATTAATACGGTCAGCAGCGTGGCATACGGAATGCCGGAAATCGCCAGGCCGATGCCGCCCAGCACGCCCTGCACCAGCGCGGTCACCACCACGCCGAGCGCCACGGCACGGATCGCCTGACCGGCCAGCAGCACGGCGGCGTCACCGCGCCGTCCGCCCATGCGGTAGGCAAAGTGACGGATGCCGAGACCAACCTGCTCACCGCGCCAGTACAGCAGCACGCTGAACAGCAGCATCAGAGCAAGGTGCAGCATGAAACGGCCAAAGTGTCCGGCCTGGGCGACAAAGAAGCCGGTGGTGCGGCCAATATAAGGCTGGACCTGGCTCATGATCGCTGCGCCGCCGCCGTCGATCAGTTTATGGTAGCTGGAATAGAGTTTGCGTCCGGCATAGGGAATATCGCGCAGCCAGGCGAGATCCGGCAGCACCAGATGGCGCTGGGTCGCCCAGGCGATGACCGGCGCGCTGTTATCAATCAGGCTGCTGACCAGCAGCGCGATAGGAATAATAAACAGCAGCAACAGCAGAATCGTCATGGCAATCACCGCCAGCGAACGGCGACCCCACAGCAGTTGCTGCAGACGAATCATCAGCGGCCAGGTGGCAATCACCACCATGCTGGCCCAGGCGAAGCCGAGAATGAACGGCTGCACCACCCAAAGACAGGCAATGATCATCAGCAAAATAAACATCAGCGAGAACAACATTTGCGGTAGATCCACACCGCGTTGCAGGCTTTTCATCACAACACAGACCTCAGTAATCCTTCAGGAGGGCGCTCCGCGGCGCCTTCACAATGATGATCTATTTCCTGAAAATTAAACAGAAAAAGCAGCGCGACGCGGCCGTTTTCCTGAAAAAACAGCGGGCGGCAAAAAAATGTGATACAACCAAGAGCTGAAAAAAATTAACCACGCAAACGTTTACAACATCCCGGTCACGAAATAATGATCCCACAGATTTCTCAGGCGCCAGGCCTCGTTCAACTGGTGCTGACATTCCTGCAGTCGCTGAAAGAACAAGGTTTTACCGGCGACACCGCGACCAGCTATGCCGACCGCCTCACGCTCTCCACCGATAACAGTATCTATCAGCTCCTGCCCGATGCGGCGCTGTTTCCGCGTTCAACGGCGGACGTGGCGCTGATCGCCCGACTGGCTGGTGAGCCGCGTTTCAACAGCCTGGTGTTTACCCCACGCGGCGGCGGTACCGGCACTAACGGGCAGTCGCTCAATCAGGGCATTGTGGTCGACATGTCGCGCTACATGAACCGCATCCTCGAGATCAACACCGAGCAGGGCTGGGTGCGGGTAGAAGCCGGCGTGGTGAAGGACCAGCTCAACGCCTGGCTCAGGCCGTACGGATTTTTCTTCTCTCCGGAGCTGTCGACCAGTAACCGCGCTACGCTGGGCGGCATGATCAATACCGATGCCTCCGGTCAGGGATCGCTGGTGTATGGCAAAACCTCCGATCACGTCGAAGGCCTGCGTGCCGTGCTGCTGGGCGGCGAAATTCTTGATACGCGCGCCATGCCCACCGCGCTGGCGGAACAGCTGGCCACGACGCCGACCGCTGAAGGGCGCATCTATAAAGCAGTGCTTAACCGCTGCCGCGACCAGCGTGAACTGATTCTGGCAAAATTCCCCAAACTGAACCGCTTCCTCACCGGTTATGACCTGCGCCATGTGTTCAGTGATGATTTGCAAACTTTCGACCTGACGCGCCTGTTGTGCGGCGCCGAAGGCACGCTGGCCTTTATCACCGAAGCCCGGCTGGATATCACACCCATTCCCAAAGTGCGCCGGCTGGTGAACATTAAGTACGATTCGTTCGATTCCGCACTACGCAATGCGCCTTTTATGGTTGAGGCGCAGGCCCTGTCGGTGGAGACGGTGGATTCGAAAGTGCTGAACCTGGCGCGCGAGGATATTGTCTGGCATTCAGTCAGCGAGCTGATCACCGATGTGCCAGGCAAAGAGATGCTCGGCCTGAATATTGTCGAGTTTGCCGGCGACGATGCGGCGCTGATTGCGCAGCAGGTGACCACGCTGTGCGCGCGGCTGGATGAGCTGATGGCGCAGCAGCAGGGTGGCGTGATGGGCTATCAGCTGTGTGATGATCTGGCGGGCATTGAGCGCATCTATAACATGCGTAAAAAAGCGGTAGGTCTGCTTGGCAACGCCAAAGGGCGCGCCAAACCGATTCCGTTCGTGGAAGACACCGCCGTGCCGCCGGAGCATCTGGCGGATTACATTGTGGATTTTCGTGCGCTGCTCGACAGCCACGGCCTGAGCTATGGCATGTTTGGTCACGTGGATGCCGGCGTGCTGCACGTGCGTCCGGCGCTGGACATGTGCGATCCGCAGCAGGAGATGCTGATGAAGCAGATCTCGGACGAAGTGGTGGCGCTTACCGCGCGCTACGGCGGTCTGCTGTGGGGCGAGCACGGCAAAGGCTTCCGTGCCCAGTACAGTCCGGCGTTCTTTGGCGAAACGCTGTTTAATGAGCTGCGTCGCATCAAAGCGGCGTTCGATCCGGATAACCGTCTTAACCCCGGCAAAATCTGTACGCCGCTGGGTAACGACGAGCCCATGATGCAGGTCGATGCGGCCACGCGCGGCAGCTGGGATCGCCAGATTCCGCTGACGGTACGCAATGACTGGCGCGGCGCGATGGAGTGTAACGGCAACGGACTGTGCTTTAACTTTGACGTGCGCAGCCCGATGTGCCCGTCGATGAAAATCACCCGCAATCGTATCCATTCGCCAAAAGGACGCGCCACGCTAACGCGTGAGTGGCTGCGCCTGCTGGCGGAGCAGGGCGTCGACCCGCTTAAGCTGGAGCAGGCCTTGCCAGCACAGGGCGCCAGCCTGCGCAGTCTGATTCAGCGCACGCGCAATTCGTGGCATGCGAAGCAGGGCGAATATGACTTCTCGCATGAAGTGAAAGAGGCGATGTCCGGCTGCCTGGCGTGTAAAGCCTGTTCGACCCAGTGTCCGATTAAAATCGATGTGCCAAACTTCCGATCGCGCTTCCTGCAGCTTTATCACACCCGCTATCTGCGCCCGGTCAGCGACCATCTGGTGGCGTCGGTCGAAAGCTATGCGCCGCTGATGGCGAAAGCACCGCGGGTGTTCAACTTCTTCCTGAAACAGCCGTGGATGCGCGACCTCAGCCAGCGCCACATCGGCATGGTGGATCTGCCGCTGCTCTCCTCGCCGAGCCTGAAGCAGCAGCTGAGCGGCCACCCGGCGATGCGGGTCACGCTTGAGCAGCTGGAAGCCATGGATGCGGCCCAGCGCGAACAGCACGTGCTGGTGGTGCAGGATCCGTTTACCAGCTATTACGAAGCGCAGCTGGTGACCGATTTCATCCGGCTGATTGAAAAACTCGGCTACCGGCCGGTGCTACTGCCGTTCTCACCTAACGGGAAAGCGCAGCACGTGAAAGGTTTTCTGCAGCGCTTTGCCCGCACCGCCGGCAAAACCGCTGAGTTCCTCAACCGGGTGGCGCAGCTCGGTGTGCCGATGGTCGGTGTCGATCCGGCCACGGTATTGTGCTATCGCGACGAATATCAGCAGGTGCTTGGCGAGCAGCGCGGCACGTTCAGTGTGCAGCTGGTGCATGAATGGCTGCACGGCGTGCTGGCCGGGCGCGAGGTGCAGATCGCCAGCGGCGAAGCCTGGTATCTGTTTGCCCACTGCACCGAGGTCACGGCGCTGCCGTCAACGCCTAATCAGTGGCAGGCTATTTTTGCCCGTTTTGGTGCGAAGCTGGAGAACATCAACGTGGGCTGCTGTGGCATGGCCGGCACTTATGGTCACGAGAGTAAAAATCTGGCCAACTCGCTGGGCATTTATGAACTGTCGTGGCATCCGCAACTGCAGAAGCTGCCGCGTCAGCGCTGTCTGGCGACCGGCTTCTCCTGCCGCAGCCAGGTGAAACGCGCCGAGGGCAACGGTATGCGCCATCCGCTACAGGCTTTGCTGGAATTGATGTAAACAAATTGTAGGAGCCGTCACAAAGCTGGATTAGAATATCCAGCCTGCGTGGCGGACGAAATCACTTTGCAGGCGGGTCGCCTGGTCCCAGTCGCCGCTGAGCGCCAGTTGATGACACAAACGGGTCAGCGACAGGCGCGCCAGCTGGTAAGCCTGAATACGGAACAGGCGATCGCGATCGGCATTGCCCATCTCCTGCACTAAGCGGTGGTGCAGCTTGCCCATCGCGTGCAGGTAGCTGTGATCGTCGCCGTTCAGCTGGCAGATTTCGGCCATGTCGAGACAGGTATCGTTAAAACGACGCAGTTGTTCAATGGAACAATCGGTGCGGTTGAGCTTTGCCTGAGCCAGATAGAAGTCGACGGTGATATCACGGACCGAAAACTTATATTCGTCGATTTTGTGTTGTAACCAGGCTGAGACGGAAAGCGTCATGTCGCCACCCAAAGTAGGTTAATGATAATCATTATCATATTAAACCGCGCCAGGAATGCAATTCCCGCCGTGAAATTTTATTGATTTCCTTTGCCTGTTACAAAAATCGGCAATAACAATCTCTTTACATTCAGCAAAGGCGTAACCTATCAATCAGAGCATAAACGTAAAAAGCGAACTGGAAAATTTACGGCTTATGAACAGGTTACGTTCTGACGGCGCGCGCGGGAATGGCGCGCACAAGCTGGTGGGAAGGGACTATGCTTAATAAAGCAGCAGTAAAAAACAGCACGAGATGATTATCCCTGCAAAACAAGAGGTTGAAGTGATATCTGATATCACTACCATAGGGGGATAGCCTGAAAAGGCCCAGACTTACGAGGTAGCACTATGTCATCAGTAAATGCAGCGTCTTTTTCACCTGACGAATTCGTCTGGAAAGGGCTCACGCTGACCGAGTCGGCAGCGAAACAGATTCTCAGCCTGGTGGAACAGGACCCGGAAGTTAAGGGCCTGAAACTGGGTGTGAAACAGTCCGGCTGTGCCGGTTTTGGGTACGTTATGGACCTGGTGAAAGCGCCTGCCGATGACGACCTGCAGTTCGAGCAATATGGCGCAAAACTGTTTGTGCCGCTTCAGGCGATGCCGTTTGTTGACGGTACCGAGCTGGATTATGTCCGCGAAGGCCTGAACCAGATTTTTAAATTCAACAACCCTAAAGCTCAGCACGCCTGCGGGTGCGGTGAAAGCTTTGGCGTCGAGTAAGTGAAATATGTCACGACACAGCGAAGCATCTGACGATGTACAAACCTGGGAAGGCAGCCTGAACTATAAAGAAGGCTTCTTCACCCAGCTGCAAACCGACGAACTGGCACACGGCATCAATGAAGATGTGGTGCGTGCCATTTCGGCCAAACGTAACGAACCCGAGTGGATGCTGGAGTTCCGTCTCAAGGCGTTTCGCGCCTGGCTGGAGATGGAAGAGCCACACTGGCTGAAAGCGCACTACGACAAACTCGATTATCAGGATTACAGCTACTATTCCGCGCCGTCCTGCGGCAATTGCGATGACAGCTGTGCCTCTGAACCGGGTGCCACCCAGACGTCCGGCAGCGTCGCCTCCAGCGATTACCTGACCAAAGAAGTGGAAGACGCGTTTAACCAGCTGGGCGTGCCGGTGCGTGAAGGCAGAGAAGTGGCGGTGGACGCCATTTTCGACTCGGTGTCCGTGTCGACCACTTATCGTGACAAGCTGGCTGAGCAGGGCATTATTTTCTGCTCCTTCGGTGAAGCGATCCACGATCATCCGGAGCTGGTACAGAAGTATCTTGGCACCGTGGTGCCGCACAACGATAACTTCTTTGCTGCGCTCAACTCGGCGGTGGCGTCCGACGGTACCTTCGTCTACATCCCGAAAGGCGTGCGTTGCCCGATGGAGCTGTCGACCTATTTCCGCATCAACGCCGCGAAAACCGGTCAGTTCGAACGTACCATTCTGATTGCTGATGAAGACAGCTACGTCAGCTACATCGAGGGCTGTTCAGCGCCGGTGCGCGACACCTACCAGCTGCACGCAGCGGTGGTTGAAGTGATCATCCACAAAAACGCCGAAGTGAAATACTCCACGGTGCAGAACTGGTTCCCGGGCGGAGAAGGCGAGGGCGGTATCCTCAACTTCGTGACCAAGCGTGCGCTGTGTGAAGGCGAGCACAGCAAGATGTCATGGACGCAGTCCGAGACCGGCTCAGCCATTACCTGGAAATACCCGAGCTGCATCCTGCGCGGTGATTACTCAGTGGGCGAATTCTACTCCGTCGCGCTGACCAGCGGTCGCCAGCAGGCCGATACCGGTACCAAGATGATTCACATTGGTAAAAACACCAAATCGACCATCATCTCGAAAGGTATCTCAGCCGGTAAGAGCCAAAACACCTACCGCGGCCTGGTGAAAATCATGCCGACTGCGACTAACGCGCGTAACTTCACCCAGTGTGACTCGATGCTGATTGGACCGGACTGCGGTGCGCACACCTTCCCGTACGTGGAAACGCGCAACAACAGCGCGCAGCTTGAGCACGAAGCCACGACGTCGCGCATCGGTGAAGATCAGATGTTCTACTGCCTGCAGCGCGGCATTAGCGAAGAAGATGCGATCTCGATGATCGTCAACGGCTTCTGTAAAGACGTTTTCTCCGAGCTGCCACTGGAATTCGCCGTGGAAGCGCAAAAACTGTTAGCGATCAGCCTTGAGCACAGTGTCGGCTGATGCCACACGCGTTGCCGGAAGCAATGTGAAGGAAAGAGTATGTTAAGCATTAAAGATTTACAGGTTAGCGTTGAAGACAAAGAGATTTTGCGCGGTCTGAACCTTGAGGTTAAGCCGGGCGAAGTGCATGCCATCATGGGCCCGAACGGCTCCGGCAAGAGCACCCTGTCTGCCACGCTGGCCGGTCGTGAAGATTATGAAATCACCGGCGGTTCCGTGACCTTTAAAGGCAAAGACCTGCTGGAGCTGGAGCCGGAAGAGCGTGCCGGTGAAGGCATCTTCATGGCGTTTCAGTACCCGGTCGAGATCCCGGGCGTCAGCAACCAGTTTTTCCTGCAGACCTCAGTCAATGCGGTGCGTAAATACCGTGAGCAGGAAGAGCTGGACCGTTTCGACTTCCAGGACTTCATCGAAGACAAGATCAAGCTGCTGAAGATGCCGGAAGATCTGCTGACCCGTTCCGTCAACGTCGGCTTCTCCGGCGGTGAGAAGAAGCGTAACGACATCCTGCAGATGGCGGCGCTGGAGCCTGAGCTGTGCATCCTCGATGAAACCGACTCCGGCCTGGATATCGATGCGCTGAAAATTGTTGCAGAAGGCGTAAACAGCCTGCGCGACGGCAAGCGCTCATTCATCATCGTAACGCACTACCAGCGCATCCTGGATTACATCAAGCCAGATCACGTGCACGTGCTGTATCAGGGCAAAATCGTGAAGTCTGGCGACTTTACGCTGGTGAAACAGCTGGAGGAGCAAGGCTATGGCTGGCTTACCGACCAGGAGTGATAATGCGCTGCAGCAGTGGCATCACCTGTTTGAGTCACGCGGCGAACAGCGTTCGCTGCAGGCACAACAGCACTGGCAGCAACTGATGCGTGTCGGCCTGCCGACGCGCAAGCATGAAAACTGGAAATACACCGCGCTGGACAGCCTGCTGGCACAGCAGTTCGTGCAGGCGGACGCGCCAGGCGTGAGCGCTGAGCAGGTGGCTGCGCTGGCGCTGCCGCTGGACGCGATTTGCCTGGTGTTCGTCGACGGCCGCTTCCAGCCTGAGCTGAGCGCGCGTGACACCGGTCTGTTTGACGTGCAGCACAGCCGTGCCGCTGAGCGACGTCCGTTACCGGCCGCAGTACAGCCGGAGGTGTTCCTGCACCTGACGGAAAGTCTGGCGGAAGAGGTGACCTCGATTCGTCTGCCGCGCGGCAAAGCTGCAGCGCAGCCGCTCTATCTGCTGCACATTACCAGCGGCCAGGCGGATGCGCTCAACACGGTGCATCACCGTCACCATCTGGAGCTGGAGTCCGGCGCGGAAGCGCAGGTGATCGAGCATTACGTGACGCTGAATGGCAGCGCCCACTTCACCGGCGCGCGCTTTACCTTTGCGGTGGGCGACAATGCGCAGCTGAAGCATACCAAGCTGGCGTTTGAAGAGAGCAGCAGCTACCACTTTGCGCACAACGACATCGTGATTGGCCGTGACGCGCAGGTGAGCAGCACCAGCTTCCTGCTGGGTGCCGGTTTGTCGCGTCATAACACCAGCGTGCAGCTGAACGGTGAAAACACCCAGCTGTCGCTGAACAGCCTGGTGCTGCCGGTAGGCAGCGAAGTGGCGGATACGCGCAGCTATCTGGAGCACAACAAAGGCCACTGCCTGAGTCGCCAGCTGCACAAAACCATTTCGCGTGACAAAGGGCGCTCGGTGTTTAACGGCCACATCAAAGTGGCACAGCACGCGCTGAAAACTGACGGCCAGATGACCAACAACAACCTGTTGCTCGGTCGCCTGGCGGAAGTGGACACCAAGCCGCAGCTGGAAATCTACGCCGATGACGTCAAGTGCAGCCATGGCGCGACCATCGGTCGCATCGACGACGAGCAGATGTTCTATCTGCGCTCGCGCGGCATCGCCGAAGACGCGGCGCAGCAGATGATCATCCATGCTTTCGCCGCTGAACTGACGGAAGCGCTGGAAGATGACGCGCTGCGTCAGGTGGTACTGCAACGTATTACCGACCGTTTCCCGGGAGTTGAGTCATGAGTTTCGATCTCGAACGAGTCAGAGCGGAGTTTCCGATTCTGAGTCGTGAGGTCAACGGACATCCGCTGGCCTACCTTGACAGCGCGGCCAGCGCACAGCGCCCGCTCGCGGTGATCAACGCGGAAAGTCACTTCTATCAGCACGGCTATGCGGCCGTGCACCGTGGCATTCACTCGCTGAGCGCGCAGGCGACCAGCGACATGGAAAACGTGCGCGCCCAGGCGGCGCGTTTTCTGCATGCCGCCGCGCCGGAAGAGATTATCTTCGTGAAAGGCACCACCGAAGGCATCAATCTGGTGGCTAACAGCTGGGGCGGCAGTCAGCTGCAGCCGGGCGATAACCTGATTGTCACTGAGATGGAGCATCACGCCAACATCGTGCCATGGCAGATGGTGGCCCAGCGCACCGGCGCGGAAATCCGTGTGCTGCCACTTAACGACAACGGCGAGCTGGCGCTGGAACAGCTGGCGGGGCTGATCGACAGCCGTACGCGCCTGCTGGCCGTGACGCACGTTTCCAACGTGCTCGGCACGGTTAACCCGGTGAAAGCCATCGTGGCGCAGGCGAAAGCCGCGGGCGTGGTGACGCTGGTGGACGGTGCCCAGGCTGTGATGCACCACCCCGTTGACGTGCAGGATATCGGCTGCGATTTCTACGTGTTCTCCGGCCATAAAATCTATGGGCCGACCGGGATTGGCGTGCTGTACGCGCGTAAAGCGCTGCAGGAGATCATGCCGCCGTGGGAAGGCGGCGGTTCGATGATCGATCAGGTCATGCTGCCCACCGGCACCACCTGGAATGGCGCACCATGGCGCTTTGAGGCCGGCACGCCGAACACCGGCGGCATCATTGGTCTCGGCGCGGCGCTGACGTGGATCAGCGAACTCGGTCTGGAGACGATCCATCAGCGCGAGAGCCAGCTGATGCGTTACGCGCTGGACAAGCTGGCGTCGGTGCCAGACCTGGTTATTTACGGCCCGGCCGAGCGCAGCGGCGTGGTGGCGTTTAACCTCGGTAAGCACCACGCGTTTGACGTTGGCAGCTTCCTCGACCAGTACGGCATTGCTATCCGCACCGGCCACCATTGTGCCATGCCGCTGATGCGTCATTATGCGGTGCCCGCGATGTGTCGCGCCTCTTTCGCGCTCTACAACAGCGAAGAGGAAGCCGATCGCCTGGCGGCTGGCCTGACGCGCATTCATCGTCTGCTGGGCGGTTGAGCAGATTTCAGGAGTTATGCATGGCAAACCTGCCAGAAAAAGAGAAACTGGTGCGCAACTTCAATCGTTGCGCCAACTGGGAAGAGAAGTACCTCTACATCATTGAACTCGGGGCAAAATTACCAGAATCCTCTGAAAGCTTGCATCAGCCGCAATACGTCATTTCCGGCTGTCAGAGTCAGGTATGGATTCGCATGACCCCACAGGCAGATGGCACCATTGCTTTTGAAGGTGACAGCGATGCCGCCATCGTTAAGGGCTTGATTGCCGTGGTATTTAGCCTGTATCAGGGTCTGAAAGCGCCAGAGATTCTGGCACTGGATGTCGCCCACTGGTTTGGCGAACTGGCCCTGACGCAACACCTCACCCCTTCGCGTTCGCAGGGGCTGGAAGCGATGATTCGCGCGATCCGGCATAACGCACAGTCTCTCAGCTAAGTTACACTCTCCAGACCCCGGCCATGACCGGGGTCTGTTCCATCCGACAAAGAGAAAATTGCATGAAACCTGCGCTTCGTTTAGCCGGTGCATTGCTGTTGTCCTGTTTCGGACTGTCTGCACCTGCGTTTGCTACGGAATACCCCCTGCCAGCCGCTGATAGCCGTTTGATTGGCGAAAACACCCTGACCACCGTCCCGGATGACAAACGGCCGCTGGAGAGCATTGCCGCGCGTTATAAGATAGGCATGCTTGGCATGCTGGAAGCCAATCCGGGCGTCGATCCCTGGCTGCCGAAAGCCGGAACGCAGCTTACCGTGCCGCTGCAGATGCTGTTGCCGGATGCGCCGCGCGAAGGCATCGTGATCAACCTGGCCGAACTGCGCCTCTACTACTATCCCAAAGGGGAAAATCGCGTCGTGGTTTATCCGATCGGCATCGGCCAGTTGGGTGCCGCCACGCCGGCTATGGTGACGAGTATCAGCCAGAAAATCCCTAACCCCACCTGGACGCCCACCGTCAATATCCGCAAACGCTACGCCAAAGAGGGCATCACGCTGCCCGCGATGGTGCCTGCCGGGCCGGATAACCCGATGGGGCTGTTTGCGCTGCGTCTGGCGCGCGGCAGCGGCCAGTATCTGATTCACGGCACCAACGCCGACTTCGGCATCGGGATGCGCGTCAGCTCCGGCTGTATTCGTTTGCGTCCGGACGATATCGAAGCGCTGTTCAACAGCGTGCCGCAGGGTACGCGCGTACAGGTGATTAACCAGCCGATCAAATATGCCATCGAACCCGACGGCAAACGCTACATCGAGGTACACCAGCCGCTGTCACGTAATGAACAGGACGATCCGCAGACCATGCCAATTGCGCTGAGCGCGCCGCTGAAAGCTTTTATAAAGAGTGCGAAGAGCGACAGTGCGCTGATAAAGGCGGCGATTGAACGTCGTTCAGGCATGCCGGTGCTGGTGAGCAGTGGGGAACCGGTGAGTGAGGCGACGCCACTGCCGGCAGTGCTGCAGACGCAGAAGGGGGCAACAGGCGGTGCGCAAGCCACCATCAGTCAGGCGCAGGGCGAAGCCGCTGCGACACCGTGATTCAGGGCCAGCGGACGGCAGAATCCGGACAAAAAAAATGGTGCCACAAGGGCACCATTTTTCAAACCAGAACTCTTACTTACGGTAAGAGTGAGCCTGGTTGTCCAGACGCTGGTTAGCGCGAGCTGCGTCGTCTTTAGCAGCCTGAACGTCAGAACGGATTGCGTTCACGTCGTTGCTCAGCTGGTCAACTTTAGCGTTCAGAGTCTGAACGTCTGAAGACAGCTGGTCGATTTTAGCGTTGCTTGAGCAACCAGCCAGCAGAGTTGAACCCAGGATTACCGCGCCCAGTACCAGTTTAGTACGATTCATTATTTATACCCTCTAGATTGAGTTAATCTCCATGTAGCGTTACAAGTATTACACAAAGCTTTTTAAGTTGAGAATAAATTTTTGATGAGAACATGCTTAAATTTGATCGTTCGCTCAAAGAAGCAGCGTTTCGCAGAACATGATGAAAATATTTAGCGAAAACAGAGAGATTTAATCGGATTAACCTTAATTCTGCGGGATATTGAATAGTTATTATCGATTGGAATTTTCCGCTTTCTGTCTCATGCGCGGAATAAAAAAAAGCGCCCCGAAAGGCGCTCTTTTAAATAAACATCACCGGCTCGATCAGAGTACGTGCACCGACGCGGTGTTGGTGGTTCCGCTCGGTACCAGCGCACCCGAAACCATCACCACGACATCGCCTTTCTGCGCGTAGCCACTCTGCAGCGCCATCTCTTTGCCGATGCGGTAGAAATCATCGGTCGAGGCGATTTCGCTCACCAGACGCGTTTCAATCCCTTTGCTGAGGATCAGCTGACGCGCGGTGGTCTGGTTAGTGGTCAGGGCCAGAATGGTGGCATCCGGGAAGTATTTACGCACGGATTTAGCTGACTTACCGCCTTCGGTCGCCACCACAATCACCGGCGCTTCCAGTTTCTCAGCGGTCTCAACGGCGCCACGGCACACTGCTTCAGTGATACGCAGCTTGCGCGAATCCTGCAGGGAATCGATGCGCGATTTCATCACGCGATCGGTACGCTCGCAGATAGTCGCCATGATGGTGACCGACTCCAGCGGGTATTTACCCTTAGCGCTCTCACCGGACAGCATCACCGCGTCGGTACCGTCGAGGATGGCGTTGGCCACGTCGCCGGCTTCAGCACGGGTAGGGCGCGGGTTCTTGATCATCGAATCCAGCATCTGCGTCGCGGTGATCACCACTTTGCGCGCTTTATTACACTTCTTGATCATCATCTTCTGCGCGAAGATCACTTCTTCAACCGGGATTTCCACACCGAGGTCACCACGCGCGACCATGATGCCGTCAGAGGCTTCCAGGATCTCATCGAAGTTGTTCAGGCCTTCCTGGTTTTCGATCTTGGAGATGATCTGAATGTGCTCACCGCCGTGGGCTTTCAGGTGCTCACGGATTTCCAGCACGTCAGAACGTTTACGGATGAAGGAAGCCGCAACAAAATCCACGCCTTGCTCGCAGCCGAAGATCAGATCGCGCTTGTCTTTTTCCGCCAGTGCCGGCAGCTGAATGGACACGCCTGGCAGGTTGACGCCTTTGTTTTCGCCAAGGTCGCCATTGTTCAGCACTTTACACACCACGGTGTTTTCGGTGACTTCGGTGACTTCCATGCCGATCAGACCATCGTCGACCAGCACGGTGTTACCAATTTTCAGGTCTTCGGTGAAACCGGCGTAAGTAACGGCAACGCGCTCGCTGTTACCAATCACTGACTGATCGGTGGTGAAGGTGAAGGTCTGGCCAGCTTTCAGGGACACATCATTGCCACCGTCCAGTTTCATGGTACGGATTTCCGGGCCTTTGGTGTCCAGCAGAATCGCGGCCTGGCGACCGGTTTTTTCCATGACGGCACGCATGTTGGTGATGCGCTGACCATGTTCGGCATAATCCCCGTGAGAGAAGTTCAGGCGCATGACGTTCATGCCCGCTTCCAGCAGTTGAGTCAGCATCTCTTCGGATTCGGTTTTCGGACCGATAGTACAAACGATCTTGGTCTTTTTCATGTCAGATTTCTGTAAGTTGTGATGGATGATAAAGGTCGGGGTTCGATGCGCCTGGCACCGAAGTAAAAATCTGTTTGGTGTTGGTACGTTTGACACAGAAGTAAGAATAGGTGACGACGGCTAAGCGTGCAGAGAAGTTATGCGCCGGGCGGAGAGACCGTAGCGACGGCGTTGCGCAAATGATGTAAGTGGCTGGCATAGGCACGTTAGCGCTGAAACCTTTCAGGTGGAACAACGCGGCATAGTATAGTCGCTAAGTATGCGAAAACCAATATAAAAGCAGAGGGAGAAAACGGACTCAGATCAAGGAAAGGCGAGTTGCGCAAGGGAGATAACAGCAAAAGTGGTGCGCTCTAATGGACTCGAACCATCGACCCCCACCATGTCAAGGTGGTGCTCTAACCAACTGAGCTAAGAGCGCATTTCAGAAATCTGGTGCGTCCGAGTGGACTCGAACCACCGACCCCCACCATGTCAAGGTGGTGCTCTAACCAACTGAGCTACGGACGCACTTGGTGCGCTCTAATGGACTCGAACCATCGACCCCCACCATGTCAAGGTGGTGCTCTAACCAACTGAGCTAAGAGCGCAACACGCTGTCAGGGCGACAGCGGGGACGAATATTAACGGCAGGCCGTGATGCTGGCAAGCGGAAAAGTGATTTTTCCTGACGACTGACCAGCAACTGTGCTATGCGTCGTTTTTTTCGCCATTGCGGGCCAAATAAACGCCCGCTCAGCCACTTAGCGCGCGGCGCGTGCCACAATCACCTGCGCCGGTAAACGCTGCAGACGACGGATGCGCCAGATCATCATCACCGCCGCCGACGTCAGACCGACGATAAATCCGCACCAGAAACCGGCCGGCCCCAGCGGTGCCACCACCCAGTCGGTCAGCGCCAGCACGTAACCCACCGGCAGTCCCAGCACCCAGTAGGCGATCAGGGTAATAAAGAAGATCGAGCGCGTGTCCTTATAGCCGCGCAGGATACCGCTGCCGATCACCTGAATCGAATCCGAGAACTGGTAGATGGCCGCCAGCAGCATCAGCTGTGCCGCCAGGGTAATCACTTCCGGGTTAGCGGTATAGAGCGCGGCAATATCGTGGCGGAAGGTCACGGTAAACAGCGCGGTGATCGCCGCCATGGTGATACCCACGCCCTGACCGGTCCACGCGGCGATGCGGGCCTGTTCGGCCGAGCCCTGGCCCAGACGGTAGCCGACGCGAATGGTGGTGGCGACGCCGAGCGACAGCGGCAGCACAAACATCAGCGAGCTAAAGTTGAGCGCGATCTGATGACCAGCGACTTTCACAATGCCGAGCGGCGATACCAGCAGCGCCACCACGGCAAACAGCGTGACCTCGAAGAACAGCGCCAGCGCGACCGGTAATCCCAGCGTGAACAGGCGCGTCAGAATGGCGCGCGACGGTGGCGACCAGCGGCTATGCATGCGGATATCGCGCATGGCCGGCATGCGCTTCAGCCAGAAGCGCATCACCAGATACATCACCCAGTAAACCGACGCGGTGGCGACGCCACAGCCCACGCCGCCCAGCGCAGGCATACCGAAATGGCCGTAAATAAACACATAGTTCAGTGGAATGTTGGTCAGCAGGCCGAGGAAACCCAGCAGCATCGCCGGCTTGGTCTTCGACAGCCCTTCACACTGATTACGTGCCACCTGGAAAAACAGGTAGCCCGGTGCGCCCCACAGCAGCGCGTGCAGATAACCTTCTGCTTTGGCCGCCAGCTGAGGATCAATGTCATGCATGGTGTGAATCAGGTAGCCGGCGTTCCACAGCACCACCATAATCAGCAGCGCCACGCCCGCCGCCAGCCAGTAACCCTGGCGCACCTGTTCTGCGATGCGTTCGCGTCGCCCGGATCCGTTGAGTTGCGCAACGGTTGGCGTCAATGCCAGCAGCAGACCATGACCAAACAAAATGGCGGGAAGCCAGATAGAGGTGCCGACAGCAACGGCGGCCATATCCGTGGCGCTCACCGCACCGGCCATTATGGTATCCACAAATCCCATCGCGGTCTGTGCCACCTGAGCAAGGATGACCGGGATCGCGAGGGCCAGCAATTGACGCGCTTCTGTTAAATACTTCTGCACGTATCACCTGCGTAATTTAAGAAGAGAGCGGGGCGGAATCCCCAAAGAATGCGCGACCTAGTGTAGCGGTAGCCCGCACTTCCGCCAAACATTGATCGCATTTGGTTGCGCCATTTGTGTAAAGTTTGCGCGCCGGCAAATTAAACCTTGCGGCGCAAGCTGTGATAAACTGCCACAAACTTCGCAGAGGCTGAAATTATGTTTACCGGAATTGTGCAGGGCACGGCAGAAATTGTCGCCATTGAAGAAAAAGAGTTGTTCCGCACCCACACCGTGCGCTTGCCTGCTGAGCTGCTGCCCGGCCTGGCGCTGGGCGCCTCGGTAGCGCACAACGGGTGCTGCCTGACGGTGACCGCCATTGACGGCGATCGCGTCAGCTTCGATCTCATCAAAGAGACGCTGCGCATCACCAACCTCGGTGAATTACAGGTTGGCGACATCGTGAATATTGAGCGCGCCGCGAAATTCAGCGATGAAATTGGCGGACACCTGATGTCCGGCCATATTATGACCACCGCCGAAATCTGTAAAATTATCCAGTCAGAGAATAACCGCGAAGTGTGGTTTAAATTACAGGACGCTGAGCAGATCAAATATATTCTGCATAAAGGATTCGTCGGCATCGATGGTATCAGCCTGACAGTCGGTGATGTCACCAAAAGTAAGTTCTGCGTGCACCTGATCCCGGAAACGCTGGAGCGCACCACGCTGGGCGCGAAGAAGCTGGGGCACCGGGTCAATATCGAAATCGATCCGCATACCCAGGCGATTGTCGACACCGTTGAACGTGTGCTGGCGCAGCGTGATGCCGCGGCCGCGCTGGTGGCACAAACGCTGCCGGACGCGGAGTAATCGCGAATAAAAAAGGCGCGGTAAGCGCCTTTTGTCCTGACTCGGAAATCAACGCGCCACGCGCAAACCGCCTTCGGCGCCGCGGCTGAAAACTACCTGCCACAGCTGAATATCCCGCGCGCGAAACGCACCGGCGCAGGCGTTGAGGTAATAGCTGAACATCCGTTCGAAACGCTCGCCATACTTCTCTGCCAGCTGCGGCCATGCCGCCTGAAATCGCTCGTACCAGGCCATCAGCGTGGTGTCATAATCCGCGCCGAAGTTGTGCCAGTCTTCCATGATGAAGTGGGATTCGCTGGCATCGGCGATCTGCCGTACCGACGGTAAACAGCCGTTGGGGAAAATGTATTTATCGATCCACGGGTCGACGTTCATGTCGGTTCTGATCGCCCCAATGGTGTGCAGCAAAAACAGGCCTTCCGGTTTCAGGTTACGATCAACCACATCGAAGTAGGTGGCATAGTTTTTCGGCCCGACGTGTTCGAACATGCCCACCGATACGATGCGGTCAAACTGCTGGTTCAAATCACGGTAATCCTGCAGCAGAATGGTCACATCCAGACCGGCACAGCGCTGCTGCGCCATTTTCTGCTGCTCGGCAGAGATAGTCACGCCATGCACTTTCACCCCGTAATGACGCGCGGCGAATTCCGCCAGTCCGCCCCAGCCGCAGCCGATATCCAGTAGCGTCATGCCCGGCTCAAGCTGCAGCTTGCGGCAGATCATATCCAGCTTGTCCTGCTGTGCCTGCTCCAGCGTTTCCGCGCTTTTCCAGTAGCCGCAGGAGTACTGCATAAATGGATCGAGCATCAATGAAAACAGGTCGTTGCCAAGATCGTAGTGCTCTTTACCAACAATCCAGGCGCGTTTCTTTGACTGCAGATTGGTGAGGCGCGCCGCAGCAATGCGCAGCGTATCTTTAAAATGGTGCGGTAACTGCTTATCCAGATGATGTTTCAGCACGCGGTGGAAGAACATATCCAGACGTTCACACTCCCACCAGCCGTCCATGTAGCTTTCACCGAGGCCCAGCGATCCCTCCTGCAGGACCCGTTTGAAAAAATCCGCATGTCTGACCTGAATATCCCAGGGGCGTGTGCCGTTGATGTGAATGTCCGCCCGCTCCAGTAATTCATGGGCGATACGAAACCATTGGTTTTCTTCAAGGCTCACTTCTTCTATACACGATGAACTCATAGCTTCTCCATCACCTTTCCGATTTGAACCTGAGAAAAAGAATAGTCAAATTCCTCAGGCCTGTGAGAGAACTCACGGAAAATCCGTGCGCCAGATAGCCGACGTATTACAGAGGTATGAATCTGAATAGAAATGTCTGCCACAACTCCGGAGGTGAATATCGTGCAGACGCCATCCCAGCGACAGTGTCGCTAAAAAATACGCTCATTATGTTATTGATTTGTTGCAGAAATGCTGACCCACTGAGTATATGCTCACGCAGGTCAGTATTCAATGGCTTATCGTTAGTTTGCTAACGATAATCGTTGCCTTAGCAATTATCTTCGCAGGGACGGGAAGCGTGAGCAATATCACTTTGTGCGCTGGCGCTGCGCTGCCACAGGAAACCGGCCCAGGCGAGGATCACCGTGGCGACCATGACCAGCGTGGTATGTAACAGCGCCTGCTGCAGACCGGCGGAAACAATCAGGCTGGCGAGGAAGCATAAGCCCAGCTGCAGCAGATTCTGCAGGCCGGCCGCTTTGCCGGTGGCCTGCGGGAACGGGGCGAGGGCGCTGGACACCACAATCGGGTAAATCGCGCCATTGGCCAGCGCCATGCCGCAGAACGGCAGCAGCAGAGCCACCAGCGGCGGCGTGGTCATCAGCGCCACCGCAAACAGACCCAGAATGCTCAGACTGTAAATCATCAACAACCACGGCAGCAGCTGCGCACCCTGAAAGCGGTTCAGCAGGGCGCGACAGCCAAACCCGCCCAGCAGGAAGGCGATGGTCTGCGGAATATAGCTCAGGCCAATGTCCGCCGGGCTCAGACCCGCGGCGGCGAGGATAAACGGCGAGCCGGTCAGCCAGGCGAAGAAACTGGCGGAGCAGGCGGCATAAATCACTACGTTACCGCTGTAAATACGCGTCGCCAGCAGCGTCAGCCAGCTGGGCTGCGGCGTGCTTTCGTGGCGCGCACGCGGCGCGCTGGCCAGTTTCAGCGTGCCGAACAGCAGCACCAGCGTCACCAGCGTGAGCGCGAGGAAGATGGCGCGCCAGTGAAAATGGGCCATCAGCCAGGCACCCAGCAGCGGTGCCAGCGCCGGTGACAGCGCCACCAGCGGCATAATCGTGGCAAATACTTTGTTGGCTTTGGCCTGCGGATAGCGATCAACCACCAGCGCCTGCCAGCTCACCGCTGCGGCGCACACGCCTACCGCCTGCACAAAACGCAGCGCCAGCATCAGCCAGACGTTAGTCACCCACAGCATGGCAAGACAGCTCAGCGCAAACAGGCTCAGGCCCGCCAGCAGAATGGGTTTACGGCCGAAGCGGTCCGACAGCACGCCCCACAGCACCTGCGCACAGGCAAAGCCGCCCAGAAACAGGCTCAGGCTGGCGCTGATGGTGCCCGGTGCGGAAGCAAAGTCGCGCTGCATGGCGCCGAAGGCGGGTAAATACATATCGGTGGCCAGAAAGCCGAGCATGCTCAGCACGGCAAGGTAAGGCAGAAATCCTTTGGATGACAGCATGGTTTTTCTCATTCGGCAGGTTGAACGGCGGGGAGTGTAAAAGGGTGCAGCGGGCTTTGTGAAACGCTAATATTTGCAGGGTGCTGTTAAAATTTTTGATGGGAAAACTATGTGGTCGGAATATGCACTTGAGGTGGTGGACGCGGTAGCGCGCACCGGCAGTTTTAGCGCGGCGGCGCAGGAGCTGCACCGCGTGCCCTCTGCCATCAGCTATACCGTGCGCCAGCTGGAAGGCTGGCTGGCGGTACCGCTGTTTGAGCGGCAGCATCGCGAAGTGGTGCTGACGGCAGCAGGCGAGCATTTTGTGCGTGAAGGGCGTTCTGTTATCAAAAAAATGATGGCCACGCGCCGCCAGTGTCAGCAGCTGGCTAATGGCTGGCGCGGTCAGCTCAGTATCGCGGTAGATTGCATCGTCAAACCGCAGCGCACCCGCCAGCTGGTAAAGGATTTTTACCGCCATTTCCCCGATATGGAGCTGATCATCAGCTACGAAGTATTTAACGGCGTGTGGGACGCGCTGGCTGATGGTCGTGTCGATGTGGCGATTGGCGCCACCCAGGCCATTCCGGTCGGCGGCCGCTTCGCCTTTCAGGATATGGGCGCGCTCAACTGGCGCTGCGTGGTGAGTCCGCAGCATGCGCTGGCCCACAGTCCGCAGCTGGACGACGAAACCCTGCGCGCCTGGCCGTCGCTGGTGCTGGAAGATACGTCGCGCGCGCTGCCGCGCCGCATGACGTGGACGCTGGATAACCAGCGGCGGCTGGTGGTGCCGGAGTGGGAAACCGGGCTGGATTGCCTGCAGGCTGGATTGTGCGTGGGCATGGTGCCGGGGCACCTGGCGCGCCCGCTGCTGGACAGCGGCGCGCTGGTGGAGCTGGCGTTGCCGCAGCCGTTTCCGGACAGCCCGTGTTGCGTCAGCTGGTCTGAGCAGCGCGCGTCACCGGCGCTGGCGTGGTTACTGGAATATCTGGGCGATGCGGAGACGCTGAACCACGAGTGGCTCAGCGAGAAGGTGGCTTAACGGCGGTAATCGCGGAACGGGCCATCGGCCACGGAGCGGCGCTCAATCAGCGTGGGCTGCACTTCAATGGTCTGCGGCTCTTCGCGTTTGCTGGTGATGCGGTCCAGCAGCATCTCCAGTGCCTTTTCCCCCAGCTGCGCTTTCGGCTGGTGCACGGTTGTCAGCGCCGGGGTGAAGTAGCGCGCGTTACGCACATTGTCATAGCCAATTACCGAAATATCCTGCGGCACGCGCAGTCCCATCTCGTCGGCCGCGCAAATCGCGCCCATCGCCATGATATCGCCGCCGCAGAACACCGCCGTCGGGCGCTGTTTCTGGTTCAGGATCTGCTGCATTGCCTGATAACCTGACTCCGGTTCGAAGTCACCCTGCACAATCCACTCGGGACGGACGCTGATGCCCGCTTCCTGCATCGCCTGCAGAAAACCCGCATGACGGCCGCCACCGGTGTTGCGCTCCATCTGGCCAGGGATAGCACCGATATCGCGATGGCCGCGCTCAATCAGGTATCGCCCGGCGAGGTAACCGCCGTGGAACGCATTGTCCTGCACGGTATCGGTAAAGTCCCCGCGCGATTCGCCCCAGTCCATGACCACCATCGGGATATTGCGGTTCTCTTCCAGCATCTGCAGCAGATCGTCGGGATATTCGGAGCACATGACCAGCAGGCCATCGACGCGCTTTTGCGCCATCATCGACAGATAGGCGCGCTGTTTTTGCAGATCGTTATGCGCGTTGCCGAGAATCAGCGTGTAACCACGCTCAAAGCAGTGATTCTCCACGGCTTCAATAATTTCGGCGAAGTAGGGCGCTTCGCTGGAGGTCGCCAGCAGGCCCAGCGTCTTGGTGTGATTCACCTTCAGGCTGCGGGCCACCGCGCTCGGTGAATAGTGCAGCGCTTTAATCGCTTCCCATACGGCGTTACGCGTCTCTTCCGCGACAAAACGCGTTTTGTTGATGACATGCGAAACCGTGGTGGTTGAGACCCCGGCGCGTTTCGCCACATCTTTAATGGTTGCCATGAAAATGGTACTCCTGGGCTTATCGCAACTTACTGATAAGTATATTGTTAAACGTTTGCGTCTGCTAATGGTTTTGCGCCCTGAATATCAGGGCTAATCTGCTTAATCGGGCAGGGAAACATCCTTCAGCAGGCTGTCAATGCAGCATGCGCTAAATCTGTTGCGCAACGAAAGGCGGCGATTCTAGCAAGCCGGGGCGGATAACACGAGATTTTTGCCCATCACTGTGCGAAAATTATTTAACCATGCAAACTGTGTGACTAAGGAGTTGTGATGAGTACCGATTTGAAACTGGCATTGACCACCACCGCCGCTGCTCTGCTGATGATTATTGCCTTTAGCTTTACCGCCATTCTGCATTAATAAAAAAGCCGGTGCTGCTGAACAGCCACCGGCTTTTTTGTTGCGCAACGCTGAGGTTAGCGCACGGTTTTCGGCGTCATCATACGGCGCGCGCCAACGTAATGCTTCTGCCAGTAATCCTCGCCCAGCGCGCTAATCTGAATATCCTTCCCGGTGCGCGGAGACTGAATGAATTTACCATTGCCCAGATAAACCCCGACATGGTCGGCGGTGCCGCGGTTGTTGATGCGGAAGAACACCAGATCGCCTTTCTCCAGCATCTCACGCTTGATCGGCGCGGCGTCGCGCAGGTGATACATCTCATTGGCGGTGCGGGGAAATTTAAACTTCACCAGATCTTTGTAGGCGTACCACACTAAACCACTGCAGTCGAAACCGGTGTGCGGTGAGGTGCCTCCCCACTGATACGGTTTACCCAGCTGGCCCATCAGTTTCGTCATCGCGGTTTCACGTGCTTTTTGATAGCGCAGGCGGTGGGCCTTGCTCATTTTAATGCCGCTCAGCTGCTGCACTTCATCATCAACGGCAACGTCACGCGATTTCTTCGCCAGCCGCTGATGACCATATTTTTTCGCACTGAGCTTGAGTGAGGATTTGCGCTGCGTGGTGTGCTGAAGAGCCGTTTCGCTTTTCTGCTGTTTTTTCAGCCTGAACTTCTGCACCGACGTCAGGCGTGACTTTTTGCTGGTGGTTTTCACCGGGCGTCGTTTGCGACGCTCATCTTCACGCGCGTTCTTTTTCTCCGCTTTCTGCAAACTGGCATTAACCGGCGCATGCGGAGAAGCCGCCGCCACATTAAAGAACAGTTGGGCAAAAGCCAGTATGAAAAGCGTAATCAGTAAACGCATAGTCCGGTTACAGGTTAAGCCGTCGGCAGGAAGCCAGACCGCGGTAAAGTTAGAAAAATCTGATCGACGATCAGCACCAGGGCAATTCTAATCCACTTTTTTTGCAAAAGGTAAGGTCTTTTTCCATTAATCTGTCACAGTACTGAAAGTGGGGCAAAAATGAGCGATTTCAGCTGTTTAACCCAGCGGAATTATTGCTAATTATTAATTGATTAATGCTTATTAATGATATGAAAATGTTATTCGTGGCGCGCGAACTTAACAAACATGGCGATATGCGCCGGCTAAGGCAAAATCCCGTTTTCAGTCGCGGGGCGAAGTCGCTACAATAAACAAACACGAAGTGAAGGATTAAGGAAGGCAAAAATGAGTACTGTTGAAAAAATTCAGCGCCAGATCGCAGAAAACCCGATCCTGCTGTACATGAAAGGTTCGCCGAAACTGCCAAGCTGCGGTTTCTCTGCGCAGGCGGTACAGGCGCTGTCTGCCTGTGGTGAGCGCTTTGCGTACGTAGACATTCTGCAAAATCCGGATATCCGCGCTGAGTTACCGAAATACGCCAACTGGCCAACTTTCCCGCAGCTGTGGGTGGATGGCGAGCTGGTCGGCGGCTGTGACATCATCGTTGAGATGTTCCAGCGCGGCGAACTGCAACCGCTGATCAAAGAGACCGCTGAGAAGCACAAAGAAGCAGAATAAGAAAAAGGCCGACAGCAGTGTCGGCCTTTTTTTTTGACTGCGGTCTGATGGGCCTCAGGCCGAGGCATCGTCTTCGGCCGGCTCTTCACTCACCGCCAGCGGCCAGCCGCCGAGGCGTTTCCAGCGATTCACCAGTTCGCAAAATAGCGTGGCGGTCTGTTCGGTATCGTACAGTGCCGAGTGCGCCTGAGTGCTGTCAAAATCTATCCCCGCCGCTTTACAGGCCTTCGCCAGTACCGTTTGTCCCAGCACCAGCCCGCTCAGCGCGGCGGTGTCAAAGGTGGCGAACGGGTGGAATGGGTTACGCTTCATGCCGGTGCGCTCTGCTGCCGCCATCAGAAAATTATGATCAAAGGTGGCATTGTGCGCCACGATAATCGCCCGGTTACAGCCGCTGTCTTTGGTGCCTTTACGCACCATTTTGAAAATGGCGTGCAGCGCCTCATATTCACTCACCGCGCCGCGCAGCGGATTACTGGGGTCGATGCCGGTAAACGCCAGCGCTTCGGGATTGAGAATCGCCCCTTCGAACGGCTCCACGTGGAAATGCAGGGTTTCATCGCGGTGCAGCCAGCCATCCTCATCCATTTTTAACGTAGTGGCGGCGATTTCCAGCAGCGCATCGGTTTGCGCATTGAAACCGGCGGTTTCAACGTCAATCACCACAGGATAAAAACCACGGAAGCGTTGATGGAGAGCGTTTAAGGCGTTCGATTCAGACATCAGGATCTCATTGCAGGAAATGGGGCAGCGCGCATTATGGCAAAAATCGGCGCAGGGTGCAGTAGGAGAGGGAAGTCAGCCCGCAAATTAGCAGGCTGACTAACGGCATTAGTTGCCGAGGCCGTGACCGGCGTGTTTGTTTTCGATCAGCTCGATTTTGTAGCCGTCCGGATCTTCCACGAAAGCGATGATGGTGCTGCCGCCTTTTACCGGGCCGGCTTCACGTGTGACGTTACCGCCCGCCTGACGAATACGGTCGCAGGTTGCCGCGACATCATCCACGCCCAGCGCGATGTGGCCATAGGCATTGCCGAGGTCGTATTTATCCACCCCCCAGTTGTAGGTCAGCTCAATGACCGCACCTTCGCTCTCTTCGGTGTAACCCACGAAAGCCAGGGTGTATTTGTATTCGGTGTTTTCGCTCTGACGCAGCACGCGCATGCCCAGCACGCGGGTGTAAAAATCGATGGAGCGCTGCAGATCGCCAACGCGTAACATAGTGTGAAGTAAACGCATAACATCCTCTTTTCAAAAGTCATCAGGGAACCCGCTTAGTATAGCGAGGGAATGCCCTGAAGAAAGCACGCGGCCGCACATCCGCTGCGGCCGCGTTTGACTTACAGTGTCGGGTAGTCGGTGTAACCTTCCGCGCCGCCGCCGTAGAAGCTCTCCGGGCGCTGCGGGTTAAGCGGTGCATCCTGCTTCAGGCGCGCCACCAGATCCGGGTTGGCGATGAAGTCACGGCCAAAAGCCACCGCGTCAATCAGGCCACGCGCAATCAGATCGTCCGCTTTTTCCACGGTGTAGGCACCGGCACCGATAATCACGCCCGGGAAGGCGGCACGCACTTTCTGGCGGAACTCATCGGTGTAAGGCTTACCGCCCGCCCAGTCAGGCTCAGACAGGTGCAGGTAGGCGAGGCCGCGCTTGCCCAGTTCCCTGATGTACCACAGTGCCGCTTCTTCTTCATCCGGACCGTTTTCCAGATTCTGGAAGGCACCGATTGGCGAGATACGGATACCGATGCGATCGGCTGACCAGTTAGCAATTGCCGCATCGACCACTTCCAGCGCGAAACGGCCGCGCTTCTCAATCGAACCGCCGTATTCATCGGTACGCTGGTTAGAACCCGGTGCGAGGAACTGATGCATCAGATAGCCGTGCGCAGAGTGCAGTTCCAGCAGATCAAAATCGGCGTCGCGCGCATTGGCTGCCGCCTGGCCGAAATCTTTAACGATCTGCTGAATCTCTGCCACGCTCAGTTCACGCGGCATGGAGGTATCTTCACGGTATACGCTGCCGTCGGCGGCGCGCAGCGAGGTGCGGGTGCCAGCGGCGATCGCGGACGGTGCAACCGGCGCTTTGCCATCCGGCTGCACGCTATTATGCGAGATGCGGCCGGTGTGCCACAGCTGAACGGCGCTGTGACCGTGCGCGGCGTGAATGCCTTCGTTAATCATTTTCCACGCAGCAATTTGCTCTGCGGTGTGTAAACCCGGCGCACCGGCGTAGCCTTTCGCCTGGAACGAAACCTGGGTGGCTTCGGTAATGATCAGACCCGCGCTGGCGCGCTGCTGATAATACTCCGCCATCAGCGGGGTAGGAATATCGCCCGGTTCAATGCTGCGCAGACGCGTCAGCGGCGCCATAAATACACGGTTAGGTACGGTAATCGCGCCCACTTTCAGCGGGGTGAACAGCTGTTTACTCGCCATGATGACTCCTGTAATAGACCGGTCGTCTAGAAATTGCCGTTTTTAAAAATCAGCGGTGATTAAGCCACTGTTCGATGGTGTCGAGCGCCAGGCTAATCGGCCCGGGCTCACGTGAAATCTTGCTCTGCAGGCTGGCTCCCAGCCACAGCAGATAACAGCGTTGCGCCAGCTGCTGCGGGCTTTGCCCATAGGGCAGCGGCTGTTCGGCTGCAACCTCCGTCAGACAGCGTGCATAAGCCGCCGTGATGGCCGTAGCACCGCGCTGCAGCGCATCGCGCATCGGCTCTGACAGATCGCACACTTCGCCGGAAAGCTTAACGCCCAGACAGCCGACGATATGACCCTGCTCAATAAACAGCCGTTCCGCGTAGCGAAAATGCTGCAATAAGCGTTCGCGTGCAGTAACGCCGGGCTGGGTCAGCTGCTGTTCAACCTGCTGCTGATAGTTGACGAAATAGCGCTCCAGCAGCGCCACACCGAACGCTTCTTTTGAGCGGAAGTAGTGATAAAACGAGCCTTTCGGCACTTCCGCCAGCGCCAGCATTTCGCTCAATCCCATGCCGGTGAAACCGCGCTGCAGGCAGACCTGCTCGCCGGTGGCGAGCAGATGTTCACGGGTTTCGTTGCGTTGCACTGTCTTGTTCATGGCAGGCAGAGTATTAGACCAGTCGGTCTAATGCAATCCTCAGGCGCGATTCTGGCACGATTTGATCATATCCAGCTGTGGCTGATACTGCTGCGTCTGGATGTTGAACAGGCCGAGCACCGTGTGGAACAGATTATCCTGCGACACCGCTGTCTCTGCCGCCTGCTGGCGCAGACAGGCCTGATCAATGTGATATGCCGCGGCGTAGCCCGGCGACATCCACAGCAGCAGCGGGATGTGTGTCTGCTGCGACGGCGCAAACAGGTACGGCGCACCATGCAGGTACATGCCGTGTTCGCCCAGCGATTCGCCATGGTCGGACAGGTACACCAGCGCCACGTTAAAGCGATCGCTCAGGCCTTTCAGCTTATCGATGGTGCGACTCAGCATATCGTCGGTATACAGCAGCGAGTTATCGTAGGTGTTGACCAGCGCCTGGTGATCGCAATCCTGTATCTGATTGCTGTCGCAGGTGGGCGTAAAGCGCTGGAACGCGGCCGGATAGCGCTTAAAGTAAGCCGGACCGTGGCTGCCCATCTGGTGCAGTACGATGATGCCGTCATTGTGCAGGCTGTCGACATAGTTATCAAAACGATGCAGCAGGACGTCATCGAGGCAGAAGCCATCGTGGCAGTACTGCGGCAGCTGCCACTGCGTCATATCGGTATGCGGCACGCGGTCACAGGCACCCTTGCAGCCGCCGTCGTTTTCGCGCCACAGCACGCTGACTCCGGCATGGGCCAGCACATCCAGTACGCCTTCCTGATGATGGGCGAGGTTCGCGTCATAATGCTCGCGTGGCATATTCGAGAACATGCACGGCACCGAAATGGCGGTTTCCGTGCCGCAAGAGCTGGCGTTGGGATAATAAATCACCTGCTGCTTTTCCAGCTGTGGGTTGGTGTCGCGCGCATAGCCGCCGAGGGAGAAGTTCTCCGCGCGCGCAGTTTCGCCCACCACCAGCACCACCAGCGTCTTCTTCGGCCCGGCGGTGATTAGCGGTCCTTTCTTCGCATCTTCGCCAATCTTCACCAGCGCCTGGCTGCCCTGCAGATAGCGCTGATCGACATAATGGCCGGTGCCGCTGACAATATTGGCTGGGGTGATCATCTTCACCAGGCCTTTGTTATTGCGGATCAGCGAAGCGTAGTCTTTGTAGAACAGCACAGCCATCAGCAGAATCACCAGTACGGCACCGAGCGCACTGGCGAGGCGCTGCAGCAGGTTCCACCACCAGCGCTGGCGATTGCTGATACGGACGCTGCACACCAGCGCCACCGGAAGAATGCCCATCAGCAGCATCCAGATGACATAGTTGCGGCTCATCAGCGCGCCGGTTTCCTGCGCATTCGACTCAAACACGTTTTCAATCATGTTGGTGTCGATGACCGTACCAAAGCTGTGCATAAAGTAGTTGGCGGCGGCGCTGGCGAGAATCAGCACAATCAGCAGCGGTTTGCGTATCCACGGCCAGGCCAGTAGCGAGAAGAGCAGATAAAACGCCGCGACCAGCACCACCGGCATGCTGGCAGCGAACAGGTAATCATGCACGCGGGTGTAGGGAATAATTTCCCACGCGCGCAGTAAAAAAAGGGCATTGAGGACAAAGGCAAAGAATAACGCGGCCAGTAAATTAAAACTGTTATCGTGACACTGTAACTTAGAGATCAGTTTCATGGAGACTCATCGGAATAACGGAATATGACAATCGTATGAATTGAAGATGAGGAAAACCTTAACCGCGTCTCCTTACCTGATTGATTCCCTGACTATTGCCACGGTGTCGGAAGCTGGCGTGGTTGTCGCCGTGTACAGTACCAGTAATAACGGTTTATGCCTTGCACTATGTCACTAAGCTGTTATCAATAAGAGTGGATAGGTTCATTGCGGAGGTGATGTGGCTGAGCAATTAGAGTTTTTTCCGGTTCCGAGCCCCTGTCGCGGTATCTGCCAGAGCGATGCGCGCGGCTATTGCCG
The DNA here is from genome assembly GCF_026541005.1 of Pantoea sp. GM_Pan_4. Classification (NCBI taxonomy): domain Bacteria; kingdom Pseudomonadati; phylum Pseudomonadota; class Gammaproteobacteria; order Enterobacterales; family Erwiniaceae; genus Pantoea; species Pantoea sp. GM_Pan_4. The sequence continues at coordinate 481,768 of NZ_JALNUZ010000001.1, read as the reverse complement.
TGGCTGTCTGCGCAGCCGGGAGGAGCGCTTCAACTGGATGAAATTCAGCGATGCGCAAAAACGCGAGGTGCTGCGCCTGTGTCGCCAGCGCCTGTTGCGCCTGCAGCGTCAGCAAAAAGTGGATGAAAATCCTGATCCACAGCAACCGGAGCTGTTTTAAGAAAACGCGCCGTGCGCATTTGGTTATACTCGCGCTTTTGCTATTGCGCAGAAGGGAGTTTAACCATGTTACAACCGCACGCTATTGCCCCACAGGGACCCGCTTTTTCGCCGCTGATCGCCGGTTACTGGCGGCTGATGGAGTGGGGCATGACGCCACAGCAGCTGGTGCAGTTCATTGAGCATCATCTGGCATTGGGCATCACCACCGTTGACCACGCCGACATCTATGGCGACTATCGCTGTGAAGCCGCGTTCGGCGAAGCGCTGCGCCTGGCACCGCAGCTGCGTCAGCAACTGCAAATCGTCACCAAGTGCGGCATTGCTACCCGCGCGAAACCGGAACATAAAATCGGTCACTACATCACCGAAGCCAGTCACATCCTGCACAGTGCGGAAAATTCGCTGCGCCACTTTGCCACCGATTATCTCGATCTGCTGTTGATTCACCGTCCGGATCCGTTAATGGATGCGGATGAAATCGCCGACGCCTTCCTGCAGCTGCACCAGAGTGGCAAGGTGCGTTATTTTGGCGTGTCCAACTTTACCGCTGCGCAGTTCACGCTGCTGCAATCCCGTCTGCCGTTTAGCCTGGTCACCAATCAGCTGGAAATCTCACCGCTGGAGCAGTCGGCGCTGCTCGACGGCACGCTCGACCAGTGCCAGCAGACGCGTATGCGCCCGATGGCGTGGTCGTGCCTCGGTGGCGGCCGCCTGTTTAACGATCCGCACTACCAGCCGCTGCGCGATGAGCTGGAACAGGTGCGTCAGGAGATCGGTGCCAGCAATATCGAGCAGGTGGTGTATGCCTGGGTAATGAAACTGCCCAGTCGTCCGCTGCCGATTATCGGTTCCGGTAAAACCGCGCGCGTCAGCGACGCGGTGAAAGCCTGTGAACTGACGCTGGATCGCCAGCAGTGGTTCCGTATTCGCAAGGCGGCGCTCGGCTACGATGTGCCCTGAAGCGTAAATCTGCGTCAAACTACGGCAGCCTGGGCAAAAGCGGTCCAGGCTTAGAGGGAATCTGAACCGTAAGGAGACGTTATGAAAAAAACCATTATGGCCGTGCTGACGCTGGTGTGTGCTGCCGGTGCACACGCGGCGTCAGAAGACGTGACGCTGCATCAGGTGACGGCGCAGGGTATCGGTGAGTCGATCGGTAAGGTGACCATCAGCGAAACCCCGTATGGTCTGCAGTTCGCGCCGGCGCTGAGCGGGCTGAAACCTGGCATTCATGGCTTCCACGTCCACGCCAAAGGCAGCTGTGAGCCCGGCGAATCCGCCGGCAAAACCGTGGCGGCAGGCGCGGCGGGCGGTCACCTCGATCCGCACAACAGCGGCAAGCACCTCGGTCCCTACGCTGACGGTCACCTCGGCGATTTGCCCGCGCTGTATGTCACCGACGACGGCAAAGCCAGCTATCCCGTGGTGGCGCCCCGTCTGAAATCGCTGAGCGAGATCAAAGGCAAAGCATTGATGGTGCATGTCGGCGGCGATAACCATGCAGACCATCCGCAACCGCTTGGCGGTGGCGGGGCACGTCTGGCCTGCGGCGTGATCTGACCACCGGGCGGCGACGGGCCTGACCCGCCGCCGCCGCGCAGAAAAATTCTGACCCATTTTCCTGCTACTCAGCGGCAACATTCCATCCTATGATGTTGATTCAGGAACGGAACCGCTCAGGGGCAGGCATGAAAACGCGTGGGATTTTGCTGTTGTGTTTAGCGCTGGTGGGCTGCGATCGCCCGAATGATACCCAGCTGCGACTGGAGGCCAGCCGTCAGCTGCAGCGAGATATAGATACCAATCCGCTGCGCGCCAGTTGTGAAAATATTGCCCGCGGCCGCGAATGGCTGACGCAGCATACCCTGCAGCGGCTGCAAGCCAAAGGCTGTCAGAACGTCCTGCGCAGCGCTACCGAAACCAATTTCACCCATACCGAAATCCGCCGTCACAGCATCACCGTGGTGTGCGGCGGCATTCAGGGCACCAGTTTTACCGGCAGCACGCTGGCGCGGCGCTTTATCTACTCGTCGGACGAGAAAGCGCTGGTGATAGAACCGATGTCCGAGCAGGATAAAACCCGCTTTGAAGGGCAGAAGACCCTGCAGCAGCTGCACGATGACTTTGATCGGCAGTTTACCCAGTACTGTGAATGATCAATCCGGCACCGCCTGACGCAGCTGCGCCAGCGAACAGCGCAGGCGCCACAAAATACCCGCCAGGGTATTCGCGTCGCTCTCCGGCTGCCCCTGAAGCTGATCAATGGCATGCTGCAGCGTATCCAGCGCGGTCTGCAGCGAGTCGTGACGCACACCGCGCAAACTCATAATGCGCTGCAAATCCTGCAGACTGCTGTCGCGCAGCTGCGCCAGCGCCGGTGAGCGGGGTTGCCAGGCGCGCAGCTGCCAGACAATGTGCGAACAGTTCAGCAGCACCACGCCCCAGCGCAGCAGCCACAGGCGCGCCTGCTCATCACGGCTGTGGCTCAGCTGGCTGATGTGATGATAAATCTGCGATTCAAACCGGCTTTCACTCAGGCGCGGCTGGCGACGTAGCTGATCGAGAAAAGCGTGGCGCAGCGCCCGGATATGGCGTCGGCTGCGGCGCGCATCAGAACCCGGCTGTAACACCTGAAACGCCAGCCACGCCAGCAGGACGCCACACACTTTTGCCAGGTTATCGTTAAGGAAGCTCTGGAAATCCCAGTCTGGCGGATTACTTACCGCGATAAACGATCCCATAAACACGATAAACTGGCCCCAGAGCGCGGCGCGTTGCTTCTGTTGCAGCTTAAACAGTTGCAGCGTCAGCAGCAGCGGGAACAGCAGCAGCAAAAACTCCCACAGCGCGCTGATTTGCACCATCAGACCAAACTGCAGCACAAAGCTGAACAGCGACAGCCACAGCAGCGTTTTCAGCAGCAGCGACACGCTGCTGCCGGGCGAAGGCGATGACGAGTAGAGCACGCAGGCAATAGCGGTAAGCGTCAGTGCGGCGGCGCCAGCGTCCCACTGGGTCCCGATCCAGAACGCGCAGCCCAGCATGATCACGCTAAACGTGCGCAGCGCACTCCAGCCAGCTTCGGCACTGTCGCTGGCACGTGCCAGTGCCGGCGCGTACGGCGGCTGGAAACGGGTGTCAGCGTCGGCGCGCTCAATCAGGCGAATCCAGCGCTCCACATTCAGCCACACCCAGCAGAAGTAGCGCAGCCGCTGGACAAAAGCACGCTGGCGGAAATCACCGTGCACGTCCGGTGTGATGCTGCGCAGAATCTGCGCCAGCCGGTATTTATCACACTGCGGCTGCGCCAGTTCGTGCAGCAGCTGTTGCATTGCGCTGTACAGCGCCGGTGGCGCGTCGGGCCAGTTAAGCAGCATGCGCCGCAGGCTGGAGAGCACGCTGGTCAGGCGCAGCTGCTGATGCAGCACGTAGTTAAGCACGTTATTTTGCCGGCGGAAGCGATAGTGGCTCCAGAAGGCCTGAATGCGCAGCAGATTCATGGTGAGGATCTGGCTGATCACCATTTCGTGGGCGGTGCGCACATTTTCCGTGCTGCTCTGCTGCAACAGCAGCACCGCGTGGTCGAGCAGGCGGGTGTGCATCTGGCGCAGCGATAGCATCAGTGCGCTGCCGTCCGAGGTGCTGGGCAGGATCATCATCATCAGCCCGGCGCAGAGAATCCCGACGATCACTTCGCACACGCGCGCCTGGGTGATGTCCCACAGCTGGCTGACGTCGCTAACGTTGACGCTGCTGAAGGCGATAATCGCGGCGGTGTAACCGGCCAGTGAAAAGGCGTAGGCCACATTGTTTTGAAAATGGCTGGCGACCCAGGTGCAGAGCGCCAGCCAGCCGGCCATGAAAAAGGCAAACAGCCACGGTTCGTTGAGCGTATGGCCGGCGATCAGCAGCGCGGCGCTGGCACCGAGCAGGCTGCCGACGATGCGGCCCAGGCTTTTGCTGATGGCGCCGCCAACGGTGGGAAAACTCACCACCGCGGCGGACGTCATGGCCCAGTAAGGCTGATCCAGCTGCAGCGCATACGCCAGGGTGAGCGCCAGACACATCGCGATTGCATTACGTAACGCATAGCGCCACTCGCCGCCGGTTGCCTTTATCCACGGCAGATTGTGCCAGGCCAGCCACTGCAGATTCATGCCGGCCTCAGTGCGCGACAGAGATGGTGCAGGTGGTACCGGCCACCAGCGGCACATTTTCCGGTACCGCGTTTAGCCGGATACGCACCGGGACGCGCTGCGCCAGCCTGACCCACGGCACGTTGGGTTTGATATCGGGCACCAGACCGCCGTCGCTGGCGATGCTTTGATCGTAAATGGCACGCCCGATGCTCTCCACCTGGCCCTGCAGTCGTGCGCCGTTGCTATACAGCACGATTTGCGCCGCCGCGCCGGGCTGGATGTGGCGCAGTTTGGTCTCTTCGAAATAGCCCATCACATAGTAAGAGTGGCTGTCGACCAGCGCGAACAGTGGCGTACCGGCGGTCGCGTAATTGCCGGCACGCAGCGTCAGGTTACTGACCCAGCCGTCGGTCGGCGCCGTCACCGTGGTTTGCTGCAGGTTCCAGCGCGCCTGATCGAGCATCGCCTGTGCGGCTTTTGCTGTGGCGGCGGCCGCATTCGCGTTGAGGCGCGCCGCGTCCATATCTTCAGCGGAGATCACGTTACGCGGCAGGCTGGCACGGCGATCCGCCTCATGCTGCGCTTTGGCGAGGTCGGCCTGCGCCTTCGCCAGCTGGGCCTGCGCATTGGCCAGCGCAATCTGCCACGGCACCGGATCCAGCGTCAGCAGCACCTCGCCTTTATGCACGAACTGATTGTCGCGCACGGCCAGCGTGCTGATACGGCCGGAAACCTCGGGCGTCACGTCCACCAGTTCAGCGCGCACTTTGCCATCGCGCGTCCATGGGGCCTGCATGTAGTAGTTCCACATCCACCAGCCTGCGAGCAGCGCCAGGGTAAACACCACAAGGGTAGAAAAGTACTTAAAGGGGTTGAATTTCATGGTGATTTATCCGAGGCTCAGTATCCACAGTGCGCCGCTCACGCACAGAACAAACAGTGAGAGATCCATTAAGGTGGGGTGCCAGACATCGCCGGAGTAGATCCAGCCGCGCAGCAGCGGATGAATCAGCAGCCAGAAAAAGAAGCCCAGCAGCACCGCTTTGAACAGCGGCGGGAAGAACAGTGAGGCACCGAATACCAGATCGGTCAGCGGCGCTGTCGCGGTGAGCGCGAAGATTGACACGTGGCATCATCCTTTTTACCCGGGCACGGTTAAATCAAGTGTAGACAGCGGGCGTGCCGTCTGGCCCGGGATTTGTAATTTGTCCTGTAAACTCGCAGAATAGTGTAAAATCTGGCTTGATAGCTAGCAAGCTAATTATAAGGAGATGAAATGGATACGCCGCTTGGAACAGATCTGTCTCGCCTGGTGCGCATCTGGCGCGCGTTGATCGACCAGCGTCTGAAGCCGCTTGAGTTGACACAAACCCACTGGGTGACGTTGCACAATATTCATCAACTCCCGCCAGAGCAGTCGCAGATTCAGCTGGCGAAAGCCATCGGTATTGAGCAGCCGTCGCTGGTGCGTACGCTGGATCAACTGGAAGAGAAGGGGCTCATCACCCGCGCCACCTGCGCTAACGATCGCCGCGCCAAGCGCATCAAGCTGACCCGCCAAGCTGAGCCGATCATTGAGCAGGTCGAAAACGTGATAGACGCGACGCGTGACGACATCCTCTCCGGCATCAGCCTCGAAGAGATCAATCAGATGGTGACGCTGATTGCCCGGCTGGAAAAAAACATTCTCGAGTTGCAGAACCGCGAGAAATAAAAAAACCGACGCACTGGCGTCGGTTTTTTTTATCTGTGCGCTTAGCGCGGAGAGACGGTGACCTGGCTGCCGTTGGAGGCCATCACCACGCGCTGGCCGACTGAGTAACGGCTGGCGGACTGCTTCTGCACCACCATAATGGTATTGCCGTCATCCTTACGGATCTCCAGCTCTACGCCGTCAGATTTGTTGAGCGCACCCTGCACGCCCTGACCGGCTACGCCGCCCAGTACCGCACCGCCGGCTGTTGCCAGACTGCGCCCCGCGCCGCCCCCGATGGTGTTTCCGAGGAAACCACCCAGCACCGCACCGCCAATGGCACCGATCACATTACTGTCATCGCCGCCCTGAATTTTTACCGGACGCACGGAGACCAGCGTACCGTATGAGACGCTTTGAACCTGTTTGGCTTCGCTGGCGCTGTAAACATCGCCGGAAAGGGTATCGTTATTAACACAGCCAGCCAGCGTGATACCCGCCAGGGCTACGGCTACGAAACGCTTAATCATGAGAAAGCTCCTTAATGCAAAAAAACGCCATATTCTCGTCCTGTACTGCAACAGTATAAGTCAGAAAATGGTCAATTGACGCGATGTCCGAACAATATGCGGCTGGGCCGAAGCATAGACCACCGCCCATCAACAAAAATTCAATTGCCGGATGAAAATAGTTTGCTGCCGGAATGCGTGTCGCAGCGCAGTTGAAAAGCGGAAATTTATCATAGAATTAGCCCCGGTAATTTGCCAGGCTAAACACAGATGCATTGCAGGCCCGCAAACGGGTAAGGAAGCGCTATGAAATCAGGACGCTATATCGGCGTGATGTCCGGCACCAGCCTGGACGGCGTAGACGTCGTGCTGGCCGCGATCGACCAGCATATGGTGGCGCAACAGGCCAGCTACTGCCATCCCATCCCGCTGGCGCTGCGTCAGCAGGTGCTGGCGATTTGTCAGGGACAGACGCTGACGCTGTCGCAGCTCGGTCAGCTTGACACCCGGCTCGGCCAGCTGTTTGCTGAAGCCGTGCTGACGCTGATGCAGCAGCAGGCGCTGGAGGCCAGCGATATCATGGCGATTGGCTGCCACGGCCAGACGGTGTGGCACGAGCCGCAGTCGGCGGCACCAAATACGCTGCAAATTGGCGACAATAACCAGATCGCTGCCGCGACCGGCGTCACGGTGGTGGGCGATTTTCGCCGCCGCGACATGGCGCTGGGCGGCCAGGGCGCACCGCTGGTACCGGCTTTTCACCAGGCGCTGCTGATGGACAGCGTTGAACGGCGCATGGTGCTGAATATTGGCGGCATCGCCAATCTGTCGCTGCTGATCCCCGGTCAGCCGGTGCGCGGCTTTGATACCGGACCGGGCAATATGCTGATGGATGCGTGGATCTGGCGCCACAAAGGCCTGCCGTTTGATAAAGATGCCGGCTGGGCGCGCAGTGGCCAGGTCGTGCCCGCGCTGCTGGAGCAGATGCTCGGCGATCCGTGGTTTGCGCTGCCGCCACCCAAAAGCACCGGTCGGGAATACTTCAACCTGGGCTGGGTGGAACAGCAGCTGCAGCGCTTCCCGGCACTGGCCCCGCAGGATGTGCAGGCAACGCTGTGCGAGCTGACCGCGCTGACCATCGCCCATCAGGTACAGCTCAACGATGGCTGCGATCGTCTGCTGGTGTGCGGCGGCGGCAGTCGCAATCCGCTGCTGATGGCGCGGCTGGCCGCGCATCTGTCTGGCACTGAGGTGGGCACCACCGATCAGGCCGGTATCAGCGGTGATGATATGGAGGCGCTGGCCTTTGCCTGGCTGGCGTTCCGCACCCTGTCCGGGCTGCCGGGCAATCTGCCGGCGGTAACCGGCGCGCGCGAACTGAGCGTGCTGGGTGCCATCTATCCCGCCAATCCCCACGCAATACGTTAAGGAGCAAACATGAAGAAGATGATCGTGCTGGCCGGCACCCTGACCTTACTCAGCGGCTGTGGTATCTGGCATAAACCCGCACCCGCGCCAGAGACGTTACATTACCAGTGTGGCACGCTGCCGCTGACGGTCACTCTGGACAACGCGAAGCAGCAGGTAAGCTTTATTCTGGACGGCAAACCGCTCACGCTGACCCAGACGGTGTCTGCCTCCGGCGCGCGTTACAGCGATGGGACCTACGTTTTCTGGTCAAAAGGCAATGGCGCCTTTGTTGAACGCAACGATAAAATCGTGATTAATGATTGTGAACTGCAGAACGCGGATGCCTCCGCACAGTAAGAGAGAACCGGGATACCAGCATGAGCGACAGTGACAGCTTGCAACACATTGCCCACCTGCGTCGGGAGTACACGCGCGGCGGGCTGCGGCGCAAAGATTTGCCAGATACGCCTCTGGCGCTGTTTGAGCAGTGGCTGCAGCAGGCGTGCGCCGCGCAGCTACCCGATCCCACCGCCATGACGGTGGCGACGGTGGACAGCAGCGGCCAGCCCTATCAGCGCATCGTCCTGCTTAAACACTACGATGAGCAGGGCATGGTGTTTTACACCAACCTCGGCAGCCGTAAAGCGCTGCAGCTGGCGGACAATCCGCGCATTTCCCTGCATTTCCCCTGGCACTTCCTTGAGCGTCAGGTAATGGTGCTGGGCGAAGTGGAGAAACTGTCGCCGCTGGAAGTGCTGAAGTACTTCCACAGCCGTCCGCGAGACAGCCAGATTGGCGCCTGGGTATCGAAACAGTCGAGCCGGATTTCCGCGCGCGGCGTGCTCGAAGGCAAATTCCTTGAGCTGAAGCAGAAGTTTCAGCAGGGGGAAGTGCCGCTGCCGAGTTTCTGGGGCGGATTCCGCGTCAGATTCCACACCATGGAGTTCTGGCAGGGCGGCGAACATCGCCTGCATGACCGCTTCCTTTATCAGCGTGATGGCAGCGGCTGGACAATCGACCGTTTAGCACCGTAAAACTGCGTTTTATCCCCTTTCAGCGCTGGCGCACGGCTCGTCAGCGCTTTATGCTATAGCCCTCATTTTTTTCGTATCCGCACGTCAGCGGACAGCTGTGTACCAGCATAGGTGCAGTCTGATCAATTTGGAGTCAGTGATGACCAGCAGTAACCTGATACAACAATTGCAAGAGAGAGGCTTAGTAGCCCAGGTAACGGACGAGGAAGCGTTAGCAGAGCGGCTGGCGCAAGGGCCAATTGCACTCTATTGCGGCTTTGATCCCACCGCTGATAGCTTGCACTTGGGCCATCTGGTGCCGCTGCTGTGCCTGAAACGTTTCCAGGATGCCGGCCACAAGCCGGTGGCCCTGGTCGGCGGTGCCACCGGCCTGATCGGCGATCCCAGCTTTAAAGCGGCCGAACGTAAACTCAATACCACGGAAACCGTCAACGAGTGGGTAGAGAAGATCCGCAAACAGGTTGCGCCTTTCCTCGATTTTGACTGCGGCGACAACAGCGCCATCGCGGCCAACAACTATGACTGGTTTGGCGGCATGAACGTGCTGACCTTCCTGCGCGATATCGGTAAGCACTTCTCGGTCAACCAGATGATCAACCGTGAAGCGGTGAAGATGCGCCTGAACCGTGAAGATCAGGGCATCTCCTACACCGAGTTTTCCTACAACCTGCTGCAGGGTTACGACTTTGCCGAACTGAACAAGCGCTACGACGTGGTGCTGCAGATTGGCGGCTCCGACCAGTGGGGTAACATCACCTCCGGTATCGATCTGACGCGTCGTCTGCATCAGCAGCAGGCGTGGGGACTGACGGTGCCACTGATCACCAAGTCGGACGGCACCAAATTTGGTAAAACCGAAGGTGGCGCGGTATGGCTGGATGCGAAGAAAACCAGTCCGTACAAGTTCTACCAGTTCTGGATTAACACCGCCGACGCCGACGTCTATCGTTTCCTGAAGTTCTTCACCTTCATGAGCATTGAAGAGATCAATGCACTGGAAGAAGAAGACAAAACCAGTGGCAAAGCGCCGCGCGCGCAGTATGTGCTGGCAGAGCAGGTGACGCGTCTGGTGCACGGCGAAAGCGGTCTGAGCGCGGCGAAGCGCATCACCGACAGTCTGTTCTCCGGCAGTCTGAGCGACATGACCGAAGCGGACTTTGAGCAGCTGGCACAGGATGGCATGCCGACCATTAGCCTGAATGCAGACGACGATCTGCAACAGGCGCTGGTGGCGGCGGAACTGGTGCCGTCACGCGGCCAGGCGCGCACCATGATTGGCTCCAACGCGGTGTCTGTCAACGGTGAGAAACAGTCTGATGCCGAGTATCGTTTCAGCGACAGCGACAAACTGTTTGGTCGTTACACGCTGCTGCGTCGCGGCAAAAAACACTACTGCCTGATTAGCTGGCAGTAAGGTGCAAGGGCCGGTCTCCGGCCCTTTTTTATGGCAAGCAGTACAGGGCAATAATGAAAAATATCCTCGCAATCCAGTCTCACGTGGTTTATGGCCACGCCGGTAACAGCGCGGCCGAATTCCCGATGCGACGCATGGGCGCTAACGTCTGGCCGTTAAACACCGTGCAGTTTTCCAATCACACCCAGTATGGTCACTGGACCGGCACCGTGATGCCCGCCACCCATCTGACCGATATCGTCAGCGGGATCGCCGCCATCGATCGTCTGAAAACCTGCGATGCGGTGCTGAGCGGCTATCTCGGCTCGGCGGAGCAGGGCGAACAGATCCTGGAAATCGTGCGTATGGTGAAGGCGGCGAATCCCGACGCCTGGTATTTCTGTGACCCGGTGATGGGCCATCCGGAAAAAGGCTGCATCGTCGCGCCCGGCGTAGCGGAGTTTCATTGCAAGCAGGCGATGCCGGCCAGCGATCTTATCGCGCCGAACCTGCTGGAGCTGGAGATGCTCAGTGACCAGACGGTCGCTAACGTGGAGCAGGCGGTGGTTGCCGCTCGCGCATTGATTGCGCAGGGGCCGCGCGTGGTGCTGGTGAAACATCTGGCGCGCGCCGGACGCCGTAGCGATCGCTTTGAAATGCTGCTGGTCACCGCCGATCAGTGCTGGCACATCAGCCGTCCGCTGGTGGATTTTGGTGTGCGTCAGCCGGTGGGGGTTGGCGATCTGACCAGTGGCCTGCTGCTGGTTGACCTGCTGCACGGCAAATCGCTGCAGGGTGCGCTGGAACATGTCACGGCGGCAGTATATGAAGTGATGCTGAAAACCCACGAAATGGGCGAGTATGAACTGCAACTGGTGGCGGCGCAGGATGCGATTGCGCAACCCACGCAGCACTTTGCGGCAGAACAGCTGTAATCGCTGCTAATTAACAGGCCGGCCAGCACGCCGGCCTGTGGCGTCAGACCAGACCTTCAGCCTTCAGTGCGGCCTGAACCGCCGGCCGCGCGGCCACCCGCGCAAACCATGCCTCCAGCGCGCTCAAACCTTCCAGATTCAGTTTGATGGCTTTTGCCCAGCGTGTAACCACAAACAGATAGACATCGGCGACGGTAAAGCGTAACCCCATCAGCCACTGTTTATCCTGCAGCGCGTCGTTAACGCGCTGAAATTTCTGCTCCAGCTGTGCACGCACTATGGCTTTGTACTCTTCCGGCGTATCCGGACGGAACAGCGGGGAAAAGGTTTTGTGCAATTCGCTGCTGATGTAGCTCAGCCACTCCAGCGTGTGATAGCGCGTCAGGCTGCCGGTCGGTGCCAGCAGATTGCGATCCGGCTTGAGATCCGCCAGATACTGCACAATCGCCACGCCTTCCGTCAGTATGCTGCCGTCATCAAACTGCAGCGCGGGAACCTGTCCTTTGGGGTTTATCTGCCAGTAATCTTCTCCGCGCTCGGTGACTTTCTTCTGCAGATCGACATTGACCTGCGTAAAATCCAGCCCGCATTCGCGCGCAACGATATGCGGCGAGAGCGAACAGGCACCGGGCTTACAATAGAGTTTCATCATGGCCTCTCCTGATGAGTTGTTGTGATGACAGCAGCATAAAACTGCCAGAAATTTTTACCAGTGACAGCGATCAGGAATTGCGGGTGGGCGCGGGAAATTCAGCGGCCGCCTGCAGTCGCGGCGGCAGTGCCGTGAGCGCGAAATCCCAGAAACAGCGTACTTTGGGCGCCATATTTTTCACCCGCTGCGCCACCAGATGCACCGGCAGCGGTGCCGGCTCCCACTCGCTCAGCAGGCGGATCAGCGTGCCTGCCTGCAGTTCATCTATCACCTGATAAGACAACAGACGGCCAATGCCCTGGCCACTGCGCAATGCATCCAGCTGGCTGGCGATATCATTGACGCGCAGGCGTGGGGTGATGCGCACACGCAGGTCGTGCGCGAAGCGCCACTCACGGGTATGGCGTACGCCTGCCACCAGCGCATGCATGCTGAGCTCAGCCGGATGGGCCGGGATTCCGGCGTGGCGAAGGTAGTCCGGGCTGGCGACCAGCATCGAGCGTACGCTACCGACGTTGCGCGCCACCATCGACGAATCCTGCAACTCGCCAATGCGCACCGCAATATCCAGCCCGTTTTCAATCAGGTCCTGATAGCTGTCGCTGAGAATCAGTTCGATTTGCATTTCCGGATGCTGTTGCAGAAAGGCATTGACCAGCGGCATCACGTGGCGACGGCCACACATCACCGGGGCGGTAATGCGCAGCAGGCCGTGCAGTCCGCTGTGGTGGGCGCTGTCGAGCGCGCTCTGGTAATCGTTAAGCAAGCGCTGCGCCTGCTCAAACAGCTGCCAGCCGCTCTCGGTGGGAGCCAGCTGGCGCGTGGTGCGTTCAATCAGGGTGGTGCCGAAACGTGCTTCCAGCGCATTCAGCGTGCGGGTTATAACCGGCGGCGAACGCTGCAATACGCGCGCCGCGCCAGCAAGGCTGCCCTGCTGAATCACCGCAACAAACACCTGCAGCTCGTCAAATCTGTCCATGAGCCATTCCCGATCTTAGCCGTGCAAGGCGAGCATAAAAAGCGTGTTGCTTAAACTACAGCGGAAAGCGGGGGATGTGAAGGGGGATAAAAAAAGCCGGGCTTAGCCCGGCTCAGAAACGATTACTGGTTAGCGCTGGCGCGCTTCAGTTCTGCCTGCGCATCATCCTGCGTCATGCGGTTGAGCAGCGGGGCGGTAATCAGCATCAGCATGGCGATTACGCCAGTGGCGATACCAATCTGCTGGAACACCTGGCTATACACGGCCAGTGAGGCGTGTGGATCGGTGACGTTTTCCGGCACCGCCATCAGGTTCGCTACCTTACCGGCAATCATCGCGGCGCCAGCGGTGGTGAGGAACCAGGAGCCCATAATGAAGCCCATCAGACGTTGCGGCACCAGCTGCGCCACCATCGCCAGTCCGAGACCGGAGATCATCAGCTCACCGATACTCTGCAGCGCGTAGCTCAGGATCAGCCAGTTCACCGAAACGATACCTGCCTGGTTCGCGAATTTCGCGCCAAACGGCAGCACCAGAAACGCTGCAGAGCACAGCACCATGCCAATGGCAAACTTGTGCGGCATCGGCAGCTTATCGCCAAGCTTGTTATAGACTGCCGCCAGGATCGGGCTGGCCACCATGATCCAGAATGGATTGAGCGCCTGGAACTGTTCCGGCTCAAAGGTGATACCGAGAATCGCGTGCTCGACGTTACGGATGGCGAAGAAGTTCAGCGAGGTTGGCATCTGCATGTACAGCACGAAGAACACAATGGCTTCGACCATCAGCAGGAATGCAACGATCATTTTGCGGCGTGCCGCACCGTGCAGCGCAAAGGCTTCTTTGGCAAACACCAGCACGATACCGATCGCGATCACGCCCAGCGTCATGCGGGCAATGCTCTGATGATGCAGCAGCCAGGTGGCCAGTGCGATCAGCGCAACCACGCCGACAAGGGTCATCAGCAGCTTACCGACCTGCAGCGGCGCAAAGTCTGGTTTGGAGCCGTAATTCTTCACCAGGCGCTGGCAGAACAGGAAGTTCAGCAGGGTGATCACCAGGCCCACCACCGACAGCGAAAACGCCGCGCCCCAGCCATATTTGGCCGCCAGCCACGGAGTCAGCATCATCGAGAACAGCGAACCGATGTTGATCGACATGTAGAACATGGTGAAGGCACCGTCGATGCGCGGATCGTCTTTCTCGTAGCAGGTCGACAGCAGTGAAGAAGGGTTAGCCTTGAACAGCCCGCTACCCACGGCGATGGTCGCCATGCCGACATACACCATGGTGGTGTCATGACCGGAGAAGGCAATCATCGCATAGCCCAGCGCCAGCACAATGACGCCGAGAATAATCACGCGTTTGGTGCCGAGCACTTTGTCGCCCAGCCAGCCGCCAATGGCAACCAGGCCGTAAACCAGTGCGCTGAACGAAGTGAACAGGGTGATGGAGTCCGCTTCGGACATCCCCAGCTGTTTCACCAGATAGACCGCCATGATGGCTTGCAGACCGTAGTAGCCAAAACGCTCCCACAGTTCGATGGAGAAGATCAAATAGAACGCTTTCGGCTGACGGAAGGCGTTAAGGCTTACCGCCTCATCAGTGTGTTTGTTTGCAGTTGACACGTATACCTCAGTTTATACATCGCCTGTTTTACAACAGGAATTAAGTCTGCGTCGGGCTGGGTAATCCCGCGCAACATTGTTATTAGAAAGGAAAAACGGCGCCTAATTTGGCTGAATCAGGCCAACAGGGCAAGCATTTTCTGCACACTGAAATACTTGTTACAGGCAGGGTTATAACCAGGATAATAACTTGTAAATCAGTGTTAAATATCACTGCGTGACATTATAGCAGGATAATTGTTCTTGTTGCAGATCGGTTGATGGATTTTCCTGAGATAAACTGCTTTTCCTGCTCCGGGCAGGACATTATATTACCCAGCCCATTCAGCTGGATGAATCCCCTGATTTTTGCCGAAGAAGTAAGCGCAATTGTCTGATTGTTGAGCACAATAAGCGGCTGACAGTTCGCCGCAGGCTAATTTGTTGATCCTGCGCACAAAATTATCAATTAATTAGAAATGTAAAAAAAGAAAACGATTGCTGCTCTCCCGTTTGCCGACAATTTCACCACTTAATCGCGGCTTTCATTGTATAAGCTCTGCAACGCCCCCGGCGGCAGTGACCTGTTGCGCCAGGCAGGGGAAAGATGGATAGCCGATCGCCAGCCCTTAGACAGCCTGAAGAAATTGCTGTAACCTCGTTTTTTCCCTGCAAGGAACTCATCATGAAGCAGTCCGTTCGTGTCGCTCTCGTGGGCGATTACCGTGCCAGTGCTGTCGCGCACCAGGCTATTCCTCCCGCTGTTCAGCTTGCCGCAACCTCTCTCTCAATTAACGTAACCGCCGACTGGATCGCGACGCCGGAAATCGATCTGCCGCGTCTGCACGACTATGATGCCGTCTGGGTGGTGCCTGGCAGTCCCTTCCTGAATGATGCCGGCGTGTTCGACGTCATTCGCTGGGCGCGCGAAAGCGGTAAACCCTTTTTAGGCTCGTGCGCCGGCTTTCAATATGCGGTGGTGGAATACGCGCGCAACGTGCTGGGCTGGGAGGATGCTGGCCATGCCGAGACCGATCCTGACGCGCGCTGGGTGATTGCGCCACTGGCCTGCTCGCTGGTCGAGCAGCGCGGTGAGGTCACGTTTGAGCCGGGTTCGCGTATTGCTCTGGCCTACGGCGCGCTGCAGAGTAACGAAGGCTATCACTGCAACTTTGGCGTTAACGCTGAGTTCAGCGAGGCGCTGGCCACGCGCAATCTGCGTATTACCTCATGGGATCTGGAGGGGGATGTGCGCGGGGTAGAGCTGACCGATCATCCGTTCTTTGTCGCCACGCTGTTCCAGTCTGAACGCGCCGCGTTACAAAACCGGCTGTCGCCGCTGGTCGTGGCGTGGCTGCAGGCGGCGCGATAACGGTTAATAAGCAATCTACGGCGCGCAGGGTCGCGCCGTTATTGATCAGTCGGTCTTTTCCGTGAACTCACACAAATCTTCAATCAGGCAGGAGCCGCAGCGCGGTTTACGCGCCACGCAGGTGTAGCGACCGTGCAGAATCAGCCAGTGATGGCAGTCGACCTTAAAGTCGGCCGGCACCACCTTGAGCAGCTTCTGTTCTACTTCCTCAACGTTTTTACCCGGCGCAAAGCGGGTGCGATTGCTGACGCGGAAAATGTGGGTATCCACGGCAATGGTGGGCCAGCCAAAAGCGGTATTGAGCACCACGTTGGCGGTTTTACGCCCGACGCCGGGCAGGGCTTCCAGTGCCGCGCGGTCTTCCGGCACCACACCGCCGTGCTGCTCCAGCAGAATGCGGCAGGTTTTGATGACGTTTTCCGCTTTGCTGTTAAACAGGCCAATGGTCTTGATGTACTCTTTAACGCCTTCCACGCCGAGCGCCAGCATTGCCGCTGGCGTATTGGCCACCGGATAGAGTCGGGCGGTGGCTTTGTTGACGCTGACATCGGTTGCCTGTGCCGATAACAGCACAGCGATCAGCAGCTCAAACGGTGAGCTGAAATTCAGTTCGGTGGTCGGATGGGGATTGGCGTCACGCAGCCGCGTGAGGATCTGCAGGCGTTTATCCTTATTCACACAGCCTTCCCGGTTTCGCCCTGCGGCGTGGCAGCAGCAGCGTCCAGCTGACGTGCGGCGCGCTGCTTCATTTTCTGATCGATCAGGTATTTGCCGGCCAGCAGCATACCGAGGCCGATAAACGCACCCGGCGGCAGCATCGCCAGCAGCATCGGTGAATCAAAATGCACCACTTCAATACGCAGCGCTTTAGCCCACGGCCCCAGCAGCTGGTCAGCGCCATTGAACAGCGTGCCGTTACCGATCAGTTCACGAATCGAACCCAGTGTCACCATCGCGCAGGTTGCGCCCATGCCGATGGCAAAGCCATCCAGCGCGGAAAGGGGAATGCTGCTTTTCGATGCCACCGCTTCCGCACGTCCCACCACAATGCAGTTGGTAACGATCAGCGGGATAAAGATGCCCAGCGACTGATACAGGCCATAGGCATAGGCGTTGATCAGCATCTGCACGCAGCTCACCACCGAGGCGATGATCATCACGTAGATCGGAATACGAATTTCACCCGGCACCCAGCGGCGCGAAGCGGAAATCGCACTGTTGGTGATGGTCAGTACCAGCGTGGTTGCCAGTCCAAGGCCCAGCGCGTTAGTGGCGGTTGAGGTCACCGCCAGCAGCGGACAGAGCCCCAGTAGCTGCACCAGCGCCGAGTTGTTCTTCCACAGTCCGCCAATCAGTAAATTTTTCGCTTCACTCATGGTGCATCTCCACATTCAGGCAGCGAAGCGAGCTTCGCTGGCAGCGTTTCAATCAGCAGCGCCGTGCGTTTGGTGGCGTTGACCACCGCGCGCGGCGTGATGGTCGCGCCGGTGAACTGGTCAAATTCGCCACCGTCTTTTTTCACGGCAAAGGCTTTATCGTCGGCACCGTGCACCACTTTGCCGTTAAAACTGTTGATCCAGTCGGAAATTCGCAGCTCGATTTTATCACCCAGACCCGGCGTCTCATGATGTTCAATTACGCGTACGCCCAGCACTTTGCCGTGAAAATCGGCGCCGACCAGCATCTGTATCGCGCCAGAATAGCCGTCAGGGGCGGTGGTCTCAAGTGCGGCGGCCACCGGTTGATCTCCTTTGCGCGCCACATACAGATGATGCGGTTTGTCGTTGCCGAGCGCGCGGGCATCGGTCACCAGCAGACACTCCTGCTGAATATTGTTGTCGTACAAATCGGTGGGCACCACCTGGTCGAGCAGGTTTTTCTGCTGCAGCGCAGTCTGGTGATCGACCGTCGGTTTGGTGACGTAGTTGACCACCGCCGTCACGCCGGTGGTGATCACGGCAAACATGCCCAGCGTGAAGGCGTTTTTACGAATGGTTTCGATCATCATCAATCCCTGCGATGTCCATACACGCGCGGCTGCGTGTAGTAGTCAATCAGCGGCACGCAGATGTTAGCGAGCAGCACCGCAAAGGCGACGCCATCCGGATAGCCACCGAAGCTGCGAATCAGCCACACCAGCAGGCCAATCAGCGCACCGTAAATCAGCCGGCCACGGTTGGTGGTGGACGCGGTGACCGGATCGGTGGCAATAAAGAAGGCACCGAGCATGGTCGCCCCGGAGAACAGATGCACCAGCGGCGAGTTCAGCGACTGCGGCGCGAACAGCCAGCCGAGCGTGGCGCACAGCGCCAGCGACAGCAGGAAGCTGAACGGGATATGCCAGCGAATGGCGTTCTTCGCCAGCAGCAGCATGCCGCCGAGCAGATAGCCGAGATTGACCCACTGCCAGCCGAGGCCGGCCAGTACGCCGCCGTAAATCGGCTGGGCCAGCAGCTGTTCGGCGCTGTGTCCGGCGCGCAGGCCGGTTTTAAAGGTATCCAGCGGCGTGGCCTGGCTCACGCCATCCACACCCAGCTGCAACTGCTGCATGGTGTCACCGGCCAGCGTGTGGCCGGTAAAAATCATACTGAGTGAGTCCATCAGGCCAGGTTTGATCGCCTGCAGGACATCCGGCGGCAGCCAGCTGGTCATCTGCACCGGGAAGGAGATCAGCAGTACCACATAACCGACCATGGCCGGATTGAACGGGTTCTGGCCGAGGCCGCCGTACAGTTGCTTGGCAATAACCACGGCAAATACGGTACCGAGCACCACCAGCCACCACGGTGCCAGCGGCGGCAGGCTGATGCCCAGCAGCAGCGCCGTCAGCAGGGCAGAGTTATCCGCCAGCGTCGGCACTACCGGCGCGTGACGCAGGCGCAGAATCGCGCCTTCGGTGAACCATGCGGTAGCGACCGCCAGCAGCACCTGAATCAGGAAGCCGATGCCGAAGAAATACCACTGTGCCGCCATGCCGGGCAGCGCGGCCAGCACCACCAGCAGCATGATGTTGCCGGTGCTGCGGCGGTTATGGGTATAAGGCGAACTTGCAATACGAAAAGCCATTTAGTCCTCAGTCGTCGAAGGCTGCTGCTGCGCTTTACGCGCTTTGGCACGGGCGACCGCTGCGGCAATCGCCGCTTTGCGTGGGTCGGCGGAGTCAGGAGAGGCAGCAGCCTCCACTTCAGGGGATGCGGCGGGCGCGTCGGCTGTCTGCTGCGCTGCGGCCGCGGCTTTCTTCGCTTTGGCACGGGCGATAGCGGCTTCGACTGCGGCTTTGCGCGGATCGACCTCAGCTGCGGGTGTTTCCGCTGCTGGCTCAGCGTCGGCCGACGTCTGCGCGGCCGCGGCTTTCTTCGCTTTGGCACGGGCGATAGCAGCTTCGACTGCGGCTTTGCGCGGATCGACCTCAGCCGCTGGCGTTTCCGCTGCCGGCTCAGCGTCGGCCGGCGTCTGCGCGGCCGCAGCTTTCTTCGCTTTGGCGCGCGCAATAGCAGCTTCAACCGCCGCTTTGCGCGGATCGACCTCAGCCGCTGGCATTTCCGCTGCCGGCTCTGCGTTCGTCGACACCTGCGCGGCCGCGGCTTTCTTCGCTTTGGCACGCGCAATAGCCGCTTCAACCGCCGCTTTGCGCGGATCAACCTCAGCTGCTGGCGTTTCCGTTACCGGTTCAGCGTCGGCCGGCGTCTGCGCCGCCGCAGCTTTCTTCGCTTTGGCGCGCGCAATAGCGGCTTCAACCGCCGCTTTGCGCGGATCGCTTTCTGCGGTCGTGGTGTCAGCGGCTGGCTGTGCCGGCGCGGCCACTTTTTTCGCTTTAGCACGCGCAATGGCGGCTTCCACGGCGGCCTTGCGCGGGTCAATGGCCTGGCGGCTTAGCGGTTCGGTTTCAGCCTGCTTCTCAGCCTGCTGCGCCAGCGCCTGCGCATGGCGCGCTTCGCGTTCGGCGGCTTCCTGTTCCGGCGTCTTCGCCTGACGCGCTTTCACGCGCCCGGTTGCCGCTTCCAGCTCGGCTTTATCGCTGCGCGCAACCCGCTGTTTGGCCTGCTCGTGGCGCGCTTCCCGCGCCAGTTTTTCCCGCTCAAGGCGTGCCTGACGCGCTTCAAAGCGTGCTTTGGCTTCGGCGGTGCGTTTGGCCTCCAGATCGATGGCGCGCAGTTCGGCTTTTTCCTGACGGTAATACTGCACCAGCGGAATATTGCTGGGACAGACATACGCACAGGCACCGCACTCAATGCAGTCATCAATGTGATGGGCGCGCGCTTTGTCATGATCGCCACCCTGGCTGTACCAGTACAGCTGCTGCGGCAGCAGTTTTGCCGGGCAGGCGTCAGCGCAGGCGCTGCAGCGGATGCAGGACTGTTCTTCCTGCGGTTGCCCCATCTCGCTGGCCGACGGTGCCAGAATACAGTTGGTGATCTTCACCACCGGCACGTTGAGGGACGGCAGGGTAAAGCCCATCAGCGGCCCGCCCATGATCACCATCTGGCGCGCACCCGGCGTGAAACCGACCTGTTGCAACAGATGGCTTACCGGGGTACCGAGACGGCCCCAGACATTACGCGGTCGGGCAATGGCCTCGCCGGTCAGCGTCACCACGCGCTCCGTAATCGGTTCGCCATCGACAATGGCGCGCTTCACTGCCCAGGCGGTGCCGACGTTCTGCATCAGCACGCCAATGTCGGTGGAGCGTCCGCCGTGCGGCACTTCCCGCCCGGTGAGAATTTTGGTCAGCTGTTTGGCGCCACCGGAAGGGTACTTGGTTGGGATCACCCGCAGCTGCAGCTCGCGGTCACCGGCCAGCGCCTGTTTCAGCGCGGCAATCGCCTCCGGCTTATTATCTTCAATGCCAATCAGCACGCGTTCCGCCTGCAGCACCCAGGCGAGGATGCGGCAGCCTTCCAGCACTTCCGCCGCACAATCCTGCATCAGGCGATCGTCCGCCGTGATGTAAGGTTCGCACTCGGCGGCGTTGATGATCAGCGTGTTGACGCCGCGCAGTCCGCCGCGCAGTTTGGTGGCGGTCGGGAAGCCCGCGCCGCCGAGGCCTGCAATACCGGCATCGTGGATGCGTTTCACCACCGCGTCCCGACCCAGCGCGCGATAGTCCGGCTGCGGATCGAGTGGCATCCAGCGGTCTTCGCCATCGGCGCGCAGGAAAACGCACAGCTCGGACAGGCCGGAAGGGTGCGCCGTCATGTGTGGCGCGATAGCTTCAATGGTGCCGGAAGTGGGCGCGTGCACCGGCAGCATCCGGCCGCTGCCAAAGGTCAGCGGCTGGCCGCGCAGCACCTTATCGCCCGGCGCCACACAGATTTCGCCTTCGTGGCCGATATGCTGTTTCAACGGAATAATGAACTGTTCAGGCAGCGGGAGCTGGCTGAGCGGCGTGCCGCTGGACTGGGTTTTCATTTCCGGCGGGTGAATGCCGCCTGCGAAATCCCACAGCTTCTCTTTGCGCAGCAGCGATAACAGATTAAGCATGATGTTCTACCGGGATTACCCGTACAGGTATGGTGTCGAGATCCCACTTCCAGTTGGCCGTGGTGGTGGCAACCGGGCGCATCTCAATACAGTCGGTGGGACAGGGCGCGACGCACAGGTCGCAGCCGGTGCAGACATCGCTCAGCACGGTGTGCATGGCGCGCGTCGCACCGACGATGGCGTCAACCGGACAGGCCTGAATACATTTGGTGCAGCCAATGCAGTTGGCTTCGTCAATCCACGCCACGGTGCGAACCGGCGTCAGCACCTCCGCGCCGCCGTCCAGCGGCTGCGGTTCAACGTTGAGCAGTTCGGCCAGCTTCAGCATGGTCTGTTCGCCGCCCGGCGCACATTTGTTAATGGCCTCACCGTTATTGCCTACCGCATCGGCGTACGGACGGCAGCCAGGATAGCCACACTGGCCGCACTGGCTCTGCGGCAGAATCGCATCGATCTGCTCAACAATCGGGTCTTCTTCTACTTCAAAACGGCGCGAGGCGTAGCCCAGCAGGGCACCAAACACCAGCGCCAGCGCCGCCAGTACAGCTATAGCAATCCAAATCGCGGTCATATCAGAATTTCACCAGACCGGTAAAGCCCATGAACGCCAGTGCCATCAGGCCAGCGGTGATCAGGGCAATGGAACTTCCTTTGAACGGAGCCGGCACGTTGGCCAGCACCAGACGTTCGCGCATGCCGGCGAACAGCACCATCACCAGCGAAAAGCCGAGTGATGCACTGAAACCGTACAGCGCCGCCTGCAGGAAGGTGTGATTGAGGTTAACGCTCAGCAGCGGCACGCCCAGCACCGCACAGTTGGTGGTGATCAGCGGCAAAAAGATGCCGAGCAGGCGATACAGCGACGGGCTGGTTTTACGCACCACCATTTCGGTGAACTGCACTACCACGGCAATCACCAGGATATAGGCCATGGTACGCAGGTAGACCAGATCGAGCGGCAGCAGAATCAGGTGATTGACCAGCCAGGCGCAAATCGACGCCAGGGTGATGACGAATGTGGTGGCAAGTCCCATGCCAATGGCCGTTTCCAGTTTTTTTGACACGCCCATAAAAGGGCAAAGGCCGAGGAATTTGACCAACACGAAGTTGTTCACCAGCACGGTGCCAATAAAGAGCAGTAAGTAGTCGGTCATTTTTTAACCTGGGAAGCCTAAAGGCGATTATTATCCGGAATTGAGAGGTGCATCTCAACCTTTGCGCGATTCGTGCGCTGGCTGAGAGCACTCAGAATTAAATTCCTGACGAAAAGCGCGCCATTACGGCTGGGTAAAGGTCTGTTTCACCCGCTGTGAGCGCTTAAAGTAGGGGACAAAGACCGCGGCAGACAACAGCGCCAGCAGCAGCGTCTGGATCGCTTTACCATCGGCCACCGGCGTGAAGGCAAAGGTTTTCAGCGCCAGCAGCACCGTCATCAGCAGCCAGATGATGTAGTGACGCGGCAGACGGCGCGAGCGCTGACAAAAGATCCAGCACACCCAGATGCTGTATAGCCACACCGCGGCGGCGGTGAGTAAAGACACCAGCCACTGCGTCATTAAAATACTGGCGTGAGAAAACAGCGTGGTGCGCAGTTCCGTGTCAAACAGCGGCCGCAGATAGAGCGCCACCACCAGCGCGCTGGTCAGCATCGTCATAATCAGCCAGGCCAGCGGCAGCAGCAGCCAGCCGGCAATACGCGGCGGGTTTACCGATTCGGACATGTTATTCATCCTGATGTAAGAAATAAGACGAGGCAGAGCGTACCATGTCCAAACGGGTCACGCCCGATTCGGACAGCGCACCAGGGGCAGAAACAGAGATAAGCGCGCTTTACACCACGTAGCGCCAGACGGATTTCGGCACACAGCCGAGGTCATACAGACGGCCACCTGAGGCGAGTTCAGCACGGCGGTGATCGGCGGCGCGGTACATATTGATGATCTCGTTATCATCAGTGAGCGAATAATTGAGGTGATCGTAGAGTTTTTCCAGACTCTCAAGATTATTCACTTTACGAAATTTCAGCAGGTAATCGAGCGCAGTCATGATTGCCATAAAAGATAGAGAACGGGGAAGTGCTCAAGTATAGGGAGCACGCGGCCAGAGTCCAGACACCGCGGTTAAAAAAATTCAAAATTCAGACAACGTGCGCTAATTCGCTCATCAAAAGGGACTTTTTTACGCTTTTATCTTTTTTAACGCGCATTTTCCTGCGCGTCAGGCGCGTTTTTGGCCCCGTTAACCGGGGGCTGGTGAGAAAATTTAACAGCTGCCTTAAGCGGTATTCCAGACGCTGTTTTCGCACTTTTGTTGCGCTTATTTTGAAACGCAGCAGACGCTAAAAAGCGATTTATCTGTAACGGGTGACGCACAAGGGTGCAGCTGTGATGAAACGTCAAATCGCAAGTGTGCGAACTATCACAAAACAGAACATTGCCTGCCGCGCGCATGAATAACCATTCTTTACGTGCCCGTTGTAATCGTTTCCAGTGCCTGCGGTCATAACCGCTTCTGTTTATTACAGTTATTTAACCTCCGCTGACATAAAGTTCAGGCGTTTTGTCCATAAGCTGAGTCAGCTGTCTGACACGCTGATACGCGTAACCCCTTTAATTCATTCTGTTTTGTGAGGTGTGTCGCGCTTGTTTTAGCGCAATTGCGCCAGGCTTGAAGCGCGTTTGTACCCCTACAGCACACTCCCTTCAGAGGAATGAAAATTATGTGGAAACGTTTACTCTTGACCACCATGGTCAGCGCCGCACTCAGCACATCGGTTCTGGCTGCCGACATGACGGTGGGCTTCTCGCAGGTCGGTTCTGAATCCGGCTGGCGTTCGGCCGAAACCAACGTGGCAAAAAGTGAAGCGCAAAAGCGCGGTATCACCCTGAAAATTGCCGATGGTCAGCAGAAGCAGGAGAACCAGATCAAAGCGGTGCGCTCGTTTATCGCTCAGGGCGTTGACGCCATCTTTATCGCGCCAGTGGTTCAGACTGGCTGGGAACCGGTGCTGGAAGAGGCCAAAGACGCCAAAATCCCGGTGTTCCTGCTGGACCGCGCCATCGTGGTGAAAGATAAATCGCTGTACATGGCGGTGGTGACGGCCGACAACGTGCTGGAAGGCAAACTGATTGGTGACTGGCTGGTGAAAACCGTCGGTGACAAGCAGTGTAACGTGGTGGAACTGCAGGGTACCGTCGGTGCCAGCGTGGCGATCGACCGTAAGAAAGGCTTTGCCGAAGCCATCGCCGGCCACAACAACATCAAAGTGATTCGCTCGCAGTCCGGTGACTTTACCCGCAGTAAGGGTAAAGAGGTGATGGAGAGCTTTATCAAAGCCGAGAACAATGGCAAAAACATCTGCATGGTGTATGCCCATAACGACGACATGGCGATCGGCGCCATCCAGGCAATTAAAGAAGCCGGCCTGAAGCCGGGCAAAGACATTCTCACCGGTTCGATTGATGGTGTACCGGATATCTACAAAGCGATGCTGGCCGGCGAGGCCAACGCCAACGTTGAGCTGACGCCGGACATGGCTGGCCCGGCTTTTGACGCGCTGGAGAAATTCAAAAAAGACGGCACGCTGCCGCCGAAGATCATCAAAACCGAATCAAAACTGTTCTTACCGGCTGACGCTCAGGCGGAGCTGGATAAGAAAAAAGGCATGGGTTACTGATCCCCGCAACCGCCCTTCGGGGCGGTTTTTATGACGTAAGCGAGGCAGAATCTGATGAGCAGCTACGATGAAACACCCCTGCTGAGCCTCAACGGCATCAGCAAAGGCTTTCCCGG
The DNA here is from genome assembly GCF_026541005.1 of Pantoea sp. GM_Pan_4. Classification (NCBI taxonomy): domain Bacteria; kingdom Pseudomonadati; phylum Pseudomonadota; class Gammaproteobacteria; order Enterobacterales; family Erwiniaceae; genus Pantoea; species Pantoea sp. GM_Pan_4. Next base: position 456,610 of record NZ_JALNUZ010000001.1, on the reverse strand, counting down.
CGTCAAAGCGCTGGATAACGTGTCGTTCAGCATCCGCAAGGGCGAAATTATGGCGCTGCTGGGTGAGAACGGCGCGGGGAAATCGACCCTGATTAAAGTGCTGACCGGCGTCTACACGCGGGATGCCGGCACCATCACCCTCAACGGCGCGGTGATTGCGCCGCACAGTACCGCCGATGCGCAGCAGATGGGTATTGGCACCGTTTATCAGGAAGTGAATCTGCTGCCGAATATGTCGGTGGCGGATAACCTCTACATTGGCCGCGAGCCGCGCCGCTTCGGCATGATCGATCGCAAGCGCATGGTGCGCGACGCCGATGCGCTGATGCGCAACTACGGTTTTGCGCTGGATGTGACGCGTCCGCTCGGCCACTACTCGGTGGCGATGCAGCAGATCATCGCGATCTGCCGCGCGGTCGATCTCTCCGCGCAGGTGCTGATTCTGGATGAACCAACTGCCAGCCTCGATGCCAGCGAAGTGGAGATGCTGTTTACCCTGATGGCGCAGCTGAAAGCCAAAGGTATGAGCCTGATTTTCGTCACCCACTTTCTCGACCAGGTGTACCGCATCACCGATCGCATTACCGTACTGCGCAACGGTCAGTTTATCGCCACGCGGGACACCGCCTCGCTGCCGCAGATTGAGCTGATCAAGCTTATGCTGGGGCGAGAGCTGCTGGAAACCGCACTGCAGCGCCAGGGCAGCACATTACGCAGCAATCAGCCGGTGGTGTCATTTGAGGATTACGGCAAGAAAGGCACCATTGAACCGTTCAGCCTGCAGGTACGGCCGGGCGAAGTGGTGGGGCTGGCCGGGCTGCTCGGCTCCGGGCGCACCGAGACCGCCGAGGTGCTGTTTGGCATCCGCCGCGCCGATCGCGGTACCGCCACCATCAAAGGCAAAGTGCAGCACATCCGCACGCCGGCCAAAGCCTCGCGTCTCGGCATGGGCTTCTGCCCGGAAGATCGTAAAACTGACGGCATCATCGGCGCGGCCTCGGTGCGGGAAAACATCATTCTGGCGCTGCAGGCGCAGCGTGGCTGGCTGCGGCCGATCAAACGCCGTGAGCAGCAGGCGATAGCCGAGCGTTTTATCAAGAGCCTGGGTATTCGCACGCCGCACGCCGACCAGCCGGTGGAGCTGCTGTCGGGTGGCAACCAGCAGAAGGTGCTGCTGTCACGCTGGCTGGTGACTAAACCACAGTTTCTGATTCTGGATGAGCCGACGCGCGGTATCGACGTGGGCGCCCACGCCGAGATCATTCGGCTGATTGAGTCCCTGTGCGCCGACGGACTGGCGCTGCTGGTCATCTCCTCTGAACTGGAAGAGCTGGTGGGCTATGCCGATCGCGTGCTGATCATGCGCGATCTGAAGCAGGTCGCCGAAATTCCGCTGGAACAGCTGTCGGTGGCGTCGATCGTCAACGCCATCGCGGACGGAGGAGCACAACATGCTTGAATCGCCTATGACACACGAAAAACCGGAACGGCGGAAGCCGAAGCTGCCGCCGGGCATGCCGCAGATCGTCGCGCTGATTCTGGTGCTGCTGATCGACAGCCTGGTGGCGAATAACTTTTTTGCTATTCACATTCAGGACGGGCGGTTATTCGGCAGCCCGATTGACATTCTCAACCGCGCCGCGCCGGTGGCGCTGCTGGCGATTGGTATGACGCTGGTGATCGCCACCGGCGGGATCGATCTGTCGGTGGGTGCGGTGATGGCGATTGCCGGCGCGACGGCGGCGACGCTGACGGTGGCGGGGCACAGCCTGAGTTTTATTATTCTGGCCACGCTCGGCACCGGGCTGCTGTGCGGCCTGTGGAACGGCGTGCTGGTAGCGCTGCTGAAGATTCAGCCGTTTGTCGCCACGCTGATTCTGATGGTGGCCGGGCGCGGCATCGCGCAGCTGATCACCCAGGGACAGATCGTCACCTTTAACAGTGACAGCCTCGCGTGGTTTGGCAGCGGTTCGCTGTGGCTGCTGCCGGTACCGGTGTGGATTACCCTGCTGGTGGCCGTGGCGGTGTGGCTGCTGACGCGCAAAACCGCGCTTGGCCTGTTCATCGAAGCGGTAGGCATCAACCTGCGCGCGGCGCGCAATGCCGGGGTGACCGGCTGGCTGGTGGTGATGTCCAGCTACGCCATCAGCGGCGTGTGTGCGGCGGTAGCCGGGCTGATTGTCGCCGCCGATATTCGCGGTGCCGATGCCAATAATGCCGGGTTGTGGCTGGAGCTGGACGCCATTCTGGCGGTGGTGATTGGTGGCGCCTCGCTGATGGGCGGGCGTTTTAACCTGGTGCTGTCGCTGGTTGGCGCGCTGATAATCCAGTCAATGAATACCGGAATACTGCTGTCAGGTTTTCCGCCGGAGCTGAACCAGGTGGTGAAAGCGGTGGTGGTGATGTGCGTACTGCTGCTGCAGTCGCCGCGCTTTATCGCCATGCTGAAGGGGAGACGTAAACCATGATCAAGCGTCATTTACCGTTAATGATTACCCTGCTGGTGTTTGTCGCAGGTTACCTGTTCTGCCTCAGCCAGTTTCCCGGCTTTGCCTCAACGCGGGTGATTTGCAACATTCTCACTGATAATGCGTTTCTCGGCATCATCGCCGTCGGCATGACGTTTGTAATTTTGTCCGGCGGCATCGATCTGTCCGTTGGCGCGGTGATCGCCTTCACCGGCGTGTTTCTGGCGCGCATCATCGGCGACTACCATGTCGATCCGCTGCTGGCCTTTGCCCTGATTCTGGCGGCAGGCGCACTGTTTGGTGCCATGATGGGCTGGCTGATTGATGCGTTAAAAATCCCGGCCTTTATCATCACGCTTGCCGGGATGTTTTTCCTGCGCGGCTGCAGCTATCTGGTGTCGGAGAACTCGATTCCTATCGATCATCCGCTGTATACCACGCTGTCGAGCCTGGCGTGGAAAATTCCCGGCGGCGGACGTCTCAGCCTGCTGGCGGTGATTATGCTGGTGGTGGTAGCGGGGGGCATTCTGCTGGCGCACCGTACGCGCTTCGGTAATCAGGTGTACGCCATTGGCGGCAATCTGACGTCGGCTCAGCTGATGGGCGTGTCGACGCGCGCCACCACGATTAAGATTTATATGCTGTCGACCACGCTGGCGACGCTGGCAGGCATCGTATTTTCCATTTACACCTCGGCCGGCTACGCGCTGGCCGGGCTGGGCGTCGAGCTGGATGCCATCGCTTCGGTGGTGATTGGCGGCACGCTGCTGTCGGGTGGCGTCGGTACAGTGCTGGGCACGCTGTTCGGGGTGCTGATTCAGGGGTTGATTCAGACATGGATTAACTTCGACGGCACGCTGAGTTCGTGGTGGACCAAAATCGCCATCGGTATCCTGCTGTTTGCCTTCATTGCGCTGCAGCGTCTGCTGACGGTGATGTGGGACCGCCAGCAGAACGCGCCGGTTAAGCGTTTAACGTCTTAGTCGTGATCGCATGAGTGTGTTTTAAGAGGTGCGCAAACTGGCGCACCTTTTTTTATGCACAGATTCGTGGATGTTGGGTGGGGTTGCTGTTTTAGCGCTCAGAGTCGTGAAAGTTTGGTGGGTTTGCTGTTAATTGGGTGCCCGGCCCCATTAAGGCCAGCCCGATCGCAAAGAAACCCCGCATCCATGCCGATCGGCCGCGCCATCCCTGGCGCGGACGCTTTGCTATTCGGGCTGGTCTTGATGGGGCAAGTGGGACTGTCATTGCTGTAGTCAGTACGACGCTTAATGGCTGATGCAAATTCGGCTCCGGTAAAAGCGCAACCAACCAGCATTAAGGAGATCAAGGCGGCCGGGGCGACAGGGAGGTATTCACGCCGGCTTTACGTAACGCCTGCCTTTGTTGACTGGACCGCAGTTTCGCCATAAAAAAAGCCGCGAAACACTCGCGGCTTACTTCAACATTTCAGGCAATTAACGTTTCAGGCGGTAGTACGCGTCGTTCCAGCGCAGCGCATCTTTGAAGGCCGGCAGGCGCGTCTCGTCATCAATCACCAGCACTTCGATGCCGTGCAGTTCACCGTACAGGTACATATCCTCAACGTCCAGCGCCTGGCTGAACACCGTATGGTGCGCGCCGCCCGCCAGGATCCACGCTTCAGAAGCGGTCGCCAGCGACGGCTGTGCGCGCCACAGCGCACGTGCCACCGGCAACTTCGGCAGCGCCTGCGGCTGTTCAATGGTATCGACCACGTTGACCAGCAGACGGAAGCGGTCGCCCATGTCGATGACGCTGGCGTTCACCGCGCGACCCGCCGGCGTCGAGAAAATCAGACGTGCCGGATCGGCTTTACCGCCAATGCCGAGGAACTGCACATCAATCAGCGGCTTCTCCTCTTTGGCGATCGACGGGCACACTTCCAGCATGTGCGATCCCAGCACCAGCTCATTGCCCGGCGCGAAGTGGTAGGTGTAATCCTCCATAAACGAGGTGCCGCCGGCGCGCGTGCCGGCCTGTACTTTCAGGATGTGCAGCAGCGCGGCGGTTTTCCAGTCGCCTTCACCGGCGAAACCGTAGCCCTGAGCCATCAGGCGCTGAACCGCCAGACCGGGCAGCTGGGTCATACCGTGCAGCGTCTGGAAATTGGTGGTAAAGGCTTTACAGCCTTCGCTATCGAGGAAGCGCTTCAGGCCCAGCTCAATGCGTGCGGCATCCAGCACATTCTGCCGCTTGTCGCCGTTTACAGACGCCGCTGCGCTGAACAGATACTGGCTCTCGTATTCGTCGACCAGCGCGTTGACATCACCGTCGCTGACGCTGTTCACCACCTCAACCAGATCGCCGACGCCCCAGCCGTTAACCGCATAGCCAAACTGAATCTGCGCTGCCACTTTATCGCCTTCGGTGACCGCCACTTCGCGCATATTGTCACCGAAGCGCGCCACTTTCAGCTGCTGGCTGGCCTGCTTCGCCAGGGCGGCATTGATCCAGCGCGCAATCCGCTGCTGGCTGGTTTTATCCTGCCAGTGACCGGTCACTACGCTGTGCTGCAGACCCATGCGCGCGCCAATGAAGCCGAACTCACGGCCGCCGTGCGCGGTCTGGTTCAGGTTCATGAAGTCCATGTCCATGCTGTCCCACGGAATTTCCGCATTGAACTGGGTATGAAACTGCAGCAGCGGTTTATGCAAAATACTCAGTCCGCCAATCCACATTTTTGCCGGCGAAAAGGTGTGCAGCCAGGTAATGATACCGACGCACTGGCTGTCGTGATTGGCCTCGCGGCACAGCGCCAGCGCTTCATCCGGTGATTTCACCAGCGGCTTCAGCTCAAGCGGCACCGGCAGCGTACCGGCCTGGTTCAGGCCGTCCATCACCTGGCGCGCATGCTGCTCAACCTGGCGCAGGGTTTCCGCTCCGTAGAGATGCTGTGTACCAATCACAAACCAGACTTTCTGTTCCATTCATCGCTCCTTTACTTAGCGGATGCGGCGCGCGCGGCGTACTGCGGTTCAGCCGCCTGGCACCAGTGTTGATAACGTTGATAAAGCTGCTGATAAGTCGCCACGCGCGCGCTGTCCGGCTGCAGGGTGACGGCAATCGGACTGGCCATCACCTGCTGCGCCGCCGGCACATCGGGGTAAACGCCGGCGGCAACGGCGGCAAAAATCGCCGCGCCCAGCGCGCAGCACTCATCGGAAGCGACAATGTCCAGCGGCCGGTTCATCACATCGCAGCAGGCCTGCATGATGGCAGGGGATTTGCGCGCAATGCCGCCGAGCGTCAGGATGTTCTGCACCGGAATCTGCTGCTGCTCGAAGCACTCCATGATGGCGCGTGCGCCAAAGGCGGTGGCGGCAATCAGGCCACCGAACAGCGCCGGCGCATCGGTGCCGAGGTTGAGGTCGGTAATCACGCCTTTCAGGCGCTGGTTGGCGTCCGGCGTGCGGCGACCGTTAAACCAGTCCAGCACCACCGGCAGGTGATCGAGTTGCGGATTTGCCGCCCAGGCGTCGGTCAGCTGGCGGATCAAATCCTGCTGCAGCGCGGCCAGCTGTGGCTGTAATTCAGGATGGCGCTGCGCCGCCTGCTGTAAAGGCCAGCCGAGCAGGCGACTGAACCAGGCATAGATGTCGCCGAACGCCGATTGTCCGGCTTCACAGCCGATGGCGCCCGGCATCACGCTGCCGTCGACCTGACCGCAGATGCCTTTGATCGCGCGATCGCCAACCTGTTCGCTGTCGGCGATCAGGATGTCGCAGGTCGAGGTGCCGATGACTTTCACCAGCGTGTACGGCTGTGCGCCCGCGCCAACCGCGCCCATGTGGCAGTCAAAGGCGCCACCGGACAGCACCACCTGTTCTGACAGGCCAAGACGCTGCGCCCATTCGCCCGACAGCGTGCCGACCGGCACATCGGCGGTAAAGGTATCGCTGAACAGCGGCGAATCGAGCTGTTCCACCAGCATGGGATCGAGCGCGCGAAAGAACGCCGCCGGCGGTAAACCCTGCCATTCCGGATGCCACAGTGATTTGTGCCCGGCGGCGCAGCGTCCGCGCCGCAGATCGGCCGGTGCGGTGGTGCCGCTCAGCAGCGCGGGCACCCAGTCGCACAGTTCTACCCACGACACCGCCGCCTCACGTACCGCGGCATCGGCACGCGACACGTGCAAAATTTTGGCCCAGAACCATTCGGAGGAGTAAACGCCGCCGATGTAGCGGGTATAGTCGGTGAACTGGCCGCTGCGGCACAGGCGGTTGATCTCTTCGGCTTCTTCTATGGCGGTGTGATCTTTCCACAGCACAAACATAGCGTTGGGATTGCTGGCGAATTCCGGACGCAGCGCCAGAACGTTGCCGTCGCGATCGATGGGGGCCGGCGTCGAGCCGGTAGAATCGACGCCAATACCCACCACCGCGGCGCGCTGCGCCGGACTTAACGCCTGCACCACGCTGACGATCGCCTGTTCCAGCGCATCAATATAATCCTGAGGATGATGACGAAAGCGGTTGGCGTGTGCATCGCAGAATTCACCCTTTGCCCAGCGCGGATAGTTGACCACCGCCTTTTCCAGCTCTTTACCGCTGTGGCACTCCACGGCCAGCGCCCGTACCGAGTCACTGCCGAAATCCAGCCCAATTGTTATGGCACCCGCGCTCATCGGGATTCTCCTGTGTGAGTTGTCTCGCTCTATCCTGGAATGGGGCGCGGGCAGCGGTTAGTCATCAGCGGCTGAGAATATGCACTTTTCTGTCATCGGCGGGGTTGTGTGATCGACAGCAAAAGTTAATGTCCGGTTAATTTTGCTGAATATATGGAGGATTTAGTCATCGTTTTGGGATGTGATACCGCTCTACATTTTTCCGCGCTTTTCCCGCTACAACTAGCCCAGCGTTTGCACAGCCTTTGTACAACCTTTGAGCTAACGCGCTGATTTTGCGCTGTACCCGAACGTGAAATCTGATTGGTAGCGTTTACACCGATTCGTTGATAACAGCGATAAAACACCATTGTGCCGGAGAGCATCATGCATAAATTCACTAAAGCACTGGCGGCCGCAGGCCTCGCCGCGCTTATGTCACAATCCGCTATCGCCGAGACCATGAAGCTCGGTTTTCTCGTCAAACAGCCGGAGGAACCCTGGTTCCAGACCGAGTGGAAATTCGCCGATAAGGCCGGCAAAGATCTCGGCTTTGAAGTGATCAAAATTGCCGTGCCGGACGGTGAAAAAACCCTGAACGCTATCGATAGCCTGGCGGCGAGCGGCGCCAAAGGCTTTGTCATCTGTACCCCGGATCCCAAGCTGGGCTCGGCCATCGTCGCCAAAGCACGCAGCTATGACCTGAAAGTGATTGCCGTGGACGACCAGTTTGTCACCGCCAAAGGCAAGCCAATGGATACCGTACCGCTGGTGATGATGGCGGCGACCAAAATCGGCGAGCGTCAGGGCCAGGAGCTGTACAAAGAGATGCAGAAGCGCGGCTGGGATGTGAAGCAAACCGCCGTCATGGCGATTACCGCGAACGAACTGGACACCGCGCGCCGCCGCACCGGTGGCTCGATGGCCGCGCTGAAAGCCGCCGGCTTCCCGGAGAAGCAGATTTATCAGGTGCCGACCAAATCTAACGATATCCCGGGCGCGTTTGACGCCGGTAACTCGCTGCTGGTGCAGCATCCGGAAGTGAAGCACTGGCTGATTGTCGGCATGAACGACAACACCGTGCTGGGCGGCGTGCGCGCCACCGAAGGCCAGGGCTTCAAGGCCCCGGACGTGATCGGCATCGGCATCAACGGCGTGGATGCGGTAAGCGAGCTGTCGAAAGGCGCGCCAACCGGCTTCTACGGTTCCCTGCTGCCGAGCCCGGACGTGCACGGCTATAAGAGCAGCGAAATGCTCTACAACTGGGTGACCAAAGGGCAGGAGCCAGCGAAATTCACCGAAGTGACCGACGTGGTGCTGATCACCCGCGACAATTTCAAAACCGAGCTGGCGAAGAAAGGGCTGATGTAAGTCGGTTTTAAGCCGTCCTCAATGTGATGTTAATTAACAGGCAGCCGGCATAGTTCGTGCTGTAGCAAGGCGGCAAACACGTTTATCCCCGGGAGCTTACTGAGGTCAGTGACCGGGGTAAATGTGCGCAGCCAACGCCGCTACGGTGCGAAACATAGAGGCTCAGGAGTTCCCATGAACACGGATCCAGCATTTCTGTCATTTCATGGCATCAGCAAAACCTTCCCTGGCGTGAAAGCGCTGCAGGATATCTCTTTTCAGTGCCGCGCCGGGGAAGTGCACGCGCTGATGGGAGAAAACGGCGCGGGCAAATCCACGCTGCTGAAAATCCTCAGCGGCAGCTATCAGCCCAGCGGCGGCGAAATCCGCATCAAAGGCACAGCGAAAAGCTTCAGCAATACCGTTGATGCGCTGGATGCCGGCGTGGCGATCATTTACCAGGAGCTGCATCTGGTACCGGAAATGAGCGTGGCGGAGAACATCTATCTTGGCCAGCTGCCGCACAAGCGCGGGCTGGTTAACCGCAAGCTGCTGCGCTACGAAGCCGGTCTGCAGCTGAAAAATCTTGGCATGGATATCGACCCCGACATGCCGCTGAAATACCTGTCGCTCGGTCAGTGGCAGATGGTCGAAATCGCCAAAGCGCTGGCGCGCAACGCGCGCATCATCGCCTTTGATGAGCCGACCAGTTCGCTGTCGGCGCGCGAAATTGAGCATCTGTTCCGCGTGATTCGCCAGCTGCGCGAGCAGGGCCGGGTGGTGCTGTACGTGTCGCATCGCATGGAAGAAATTTTCGCGCTGAGCGATGCCATTACCGTGTTTAAGGATGGGCGCTACGTGCGCACCTTCACGGATATGGCCAATACCCACCATGACGATCTGGTGGAGGCGATGGTCGGACGCAACCTCGGAGATATCTATGGCTACGCGCCACGTGAGCTGGGCCCCGTGCGTCTGCAGCTGGACCAGGTGGAAGCGAAAGGCGTGCGGATGCCGATATCGCTGACGGTGCGCGCCGGAGAAATTGTCGGTCTGTTTGGACTAGTCGGTGCCGGCCGCAGCGAACTGATGAAAGGGCTGTTTGGTGCCACCCGGCTGCGCGCAGGCACGGTCACGCTGGACGGTAAACAGCTCAACATTCGCGAACCGATTGATGCCATCCGCGCCGGCATCATGCTGTGCCCGGAAGATCGCAAAGCCGAAGGCATCATCCCGGTGCACTCGGTGCGCGAGAACATCAATATCAGCGCGCGCCGCCACAACCTGAGTGCCGGCTGTCTGATCAAGCCGGGCTGGGAAGCGAAAAACGCGGACCACCACATTCGCTCGCTGAACATCAAAACGCCGGGCGCGCATCAGCTGATCATGAATCTGTCCGGTGGCAACCAGCAGAAGGCAATTCTGGGCCGCTGGCTGTCGGAGGAGATGAACGTGATCCTGCTCGACGAACCGACGCGCGGCATTGATGTCGGCGCCAAACATGAAATCTATAACCTGATTTATCAGCTGGCGAACAAAGGGATCGCGGTGCTGTTTGCCTCCAGCGATCTGCCCGAAGTGATGGGACTGGCCGACCGCATCGTAGTGATGCGCGAAGGTGAGATTGCCGGTGAACTGCCCCACGACGCCGCCACGGAGCAGCTGACGCTGAGCCTGGCCATGCCGAAAACCACTCAAGCGGCCGCCGTGGCCTGAGGTAAAGGAGAGTAAAAATGGCTTCATCTACCACGTCCAATACGCCACCGGTGCAGCGCAGTGGCCTGCAGCTCGGGCGCATCTGGGACAACTTCGGCATGCTGGTGGTGTTTGCGCTGCTGTTTATCGTCTGCGCCATCTTCGTGCCTAATTTTGGCACCTTTATCAACATGAAAGGGCTGGGCCTGGCGATGTCGATGTCCGGCATGGTGGCGTGCGGCATGCTGTTTTGCCTCGCCTCCGGCGATTTCGACCTGTCGGTGGCGTCGGTGATTGCCTGCGCTGGCGTCGTCACCGCCGTGGTGATTAACATGACCGAAAGCCTGTGGATCGGCGTCGCCGCAGGCCTGCTGCTCGGTATGGCCACTGGCTTCGTTAACGGCTTCGTGATTGCGCGTCTGAAGATTAACGCGCTGATCACCACGCTGGCGACCATGCAGATTGTGCGCGGCCTGGCCTATATCTTCTCCGACGGTAAAGCGGTGGGGATTGAGGATGAGCGCTTTTTCACCCTCGGCTACGCCAACTGGCTGGGCGTGCCGGCACCGATCTGGCTGACCATCGCCACCATGATCGTGTTCGGTTTCCTGCTGAACAAAACCACCTTTGGCCGCAACACGCTGGCGATTGGTGGCAACGAGGAAGCGGCGCGGCTGGCCGGGGTGCCGGTGGTGCGCACGCGCATCATCATCTTTATCCTTTCCGGGCTGGTATCAGCGGCGGCCGGCATTATCCTGGCTTCGCGCATGACCAGCGGTCAGCCGATGACCTCGCTCGGCTATGAGCTGATCGTCATCTCCGCCTGCGTGCTGGGCGGCGTGTCGCTGAAGGGCGGTATCGGCAAGATTTCCTACGTGGTCGCCGGGGTGTTGATTCTGGGTACCGTCGAGAATGCGATGAATTTATTGAATATCTCGCCATTCTCACAGTATGTGGTGCGCGGTTTGATACTGTTAGCGGCGGTGATCTTTGACCGTTACAAACAGAAAAGCAGAACCGCCTGATCCCGCGGGCGCAGCCGCAACGCTGCGCCCCAACGTCACGCGAACCGGGAGATCCTTATGTACCACCGCGAAGCGCCGAGTGAACAGCAAAATCCTTTACTGCCGGGCTATCCGTTTAACGCCTGGCTGGTGGCCGGGCTGACGCCGATCAACGCCGGCGATCAGCTCGATTTTTTTATCGATCGCCCGCACGGCATGAAAGGTTACATCCTCAATCTGACCATTAAAGGCCAGGGACGGGTATTTGACGGGGCGTCAGCGTTTGACTGCGAGCCGGGCGACCTGCTGCTGTTTCAGCCAAAAACGCCGCACTATTATGGCCGCGCGCCGGACAGTCCGTGCTGGCATCATCGCTGGGTCTATTTCCGTCCGCGCGCCTACTGGACCGACTGGCTGCAGTGGCAGGATCAGAACCAGGGCGTTGGCCGGCTGCGGCTGCCGGATGCGCTGCGCGCCGAGTTTGATCGCCTGTTTGCCAGCATCGAACAGACGCACAACTCCGGACGTCGCTTTGCCGAAGAGCTGGCGATGAATCTGCTGGAGCGCCTGCTGCTGCGTGCGGTGGAAGAGGATCCGCGCAGCCATCAGCAAATTCGCGACCCGCGCGTGATTGAAGCCTGCCAGTACGTCACCAATCATCTGGCCAGCGAGGTGAAAATCGAGGAAGTGGCGCGCCACGTCTGTCTGTCGCCGTCGCGTCTGGCCCACCTGTTCCGCGAGCAGATGGGAATCAACCTGTTGCGCTGGCGCGAAGATCAGCGGGTGATCCGCGCCAAGCTGCTGCTGCAAACCACTCAGGAACCGATCGCCTCGGTGGGGCGCGAGGTCGGCTACGACGACCAGCTCTACTTCTCGCGCGTGTTCCGCAAGCGGGTGGGCGTCAGTCCGAGCGATTTCCGCCGCCGCAGTCAGGATGCGCACGACGCGCTGGTGGCCCAGGAGAGCTGGCAACCGGCACGGAGTGCGATCTCCTGAGCTTTCAGGTGATTCCGCCTTGTTCTTACTGACTGATTCGTCTTAAATCAGTCAGGTCACGAACAAGAGGAATGAGAATGAGCGATAAACTACGTGTCGGCCTGATTGGCTACGGATTTGCCAGCAAAACCTTCCATGCGCCACTGATCGCCGGTACGCCAGACGTTGAGCTGGCGGCGATCTCCAGCAGCGATGCCAGTAAAGTGCACGCTGACTGGCCGTCGGTGCAGGTGGTGGCCGATCCTCAGGCACTGCTGGATGACCCGACGCTGCACCTGATTGTAATTCCTACCCCGAACGACACCCATTTCCCGCTCGCCAAAGCGGCACTTAATGCCGGCAAGCATGTGGTGGTCGATAAACCGTTTACCGTGACGCTGTCACAGGCGCGCGAGCTTGATCAGCTGGCCAAAGCCAAAGGGCTGCTGTTGTCAGTGTTCCACAACCGCCGCTGGGACAGCGATTTCCTGACGCTGAAAACGCTGCTGAACGACGGCACGCTGGGCGAGGTGCGCTATCTGGAGTCGCACTTTGACCGTTTCCGTCCGGAAGTGCGTCAGCGCTGGCGCGAAATGAAAGGCCCGGGCAGCGGAATCTGGTTCGATCTTGGACCGCACGTGCTGGACCAGGCGTTGCAGCTGTTTGGACCGCCGGTGGCGATCAACGTCGACATGGCTGAACTGCGTCCCGGCGCGCAAACCACCGATTACTTCCACGCGGTGCTGACTTATCCCACCCGGCGCGTGGTGCTGCACGCCAGCATGCTGGTGGCCGCGGAATCGGCGCGTTTTGTGGTGCACGGCACGCGTGGCAGCTACGTTAAGTACGGGCTCGATCCGCAGGAGGACCGTCTGAAAGCGGGTGAACGTCCGCCGCGTGAAGAGTGGGGCTACGACATGCGCAACGGCACGCTGACGCTGGCCGAGGGCGACGTGATGGTGGAGAAAGAGCTGCTGACGCTGCCGGGCAACTATCCGGCCTATTATGCGGCGATCCGCGACGCCATTGCCGGTAACGGTGCCAACCCGGTTACGGCGGAAGAGGCGATTCAGGTGATGGAGCTGATTGAGCTTGGCTTGCAGTCGGCGGAGAAACGCCAGACACTGTCCCTGAAGTAAACCGGACGGCGTTATCGCCAGCCGATCAACAAGGAGCGCAATCTGCGCTCCTTTTTTATGGCTTATGCCGCCACGCGCTGGCGCAGCGCGGCTTTCTCCGCCTCGGTTAAAAAGGCGATGGCAATGCCGTTCTCCTGCGCCTGGCGAATCTCGGCGGCGCTCAGGCCCGCCTGCGGTGCAGCGACCTCATATTCATGTGCCAGCTCAATGCCCTGTACCGCCGGATCGTCAGTGTTGATGGTTGCCAGAATGCCGTGCTGCAGGAACGTCTTCAGCGGATGGCTGGCCAGCGAGGCTACGGTGCTGGTCTGAATGTTCGACGTCAGGCAGGATTCAACGCCAATGCGCTGTTCGGCGAGGAAATCCATCAGCGCGCGGTCTTCAATCGCTTTGACACCGTGACCGATGCGCTCAGCGCCCAGCTCGCGGATCGCCTGCCAGATGCTCTCCGGTCCGGCGGCTTCACCGGCATGCACGGTGATGCGGAATCCGGCATCGCGGGCGCGGTTAAAGTGGCTGAGGAATTCGCTGCCCGGGAAGCCCAGTTCGTCACCGGCCAGATCGACGGCGGTGATGCCGTCGCGGTGCGCCAGCAGACCTTCCAGCTCGCGCAGGCAGGCTTCTTCGCCGAAGGTGCGGCTCATGATGCCAATCAGCTTCACATCAACGCCGTACTGCTGCACGCCCGCGCGCACGCCATCAATCACCGCTTCCACCACGCCAGCAATCGGCAGCTGATGGTTCATCGCCATATAGCCCGGTGAGAAGCGCAGCTCAGCATAATGGATACCGGCCTGCGCGGCGTCAGCGACGTTTTCCAGCGCAATGCGGCGGCAGGCATCGAGATCGCCCAGCACTTTGACGCCCCAGTCAAGCTTCTGCAGGAAGCTCACCAGGTCCGGCTGGTTGGCGGTCACCTGCACGTGCGGACGCAGCGTATCCAGCGTATCGGCGGGCAGCGCAATATTGAACTGGCGACCTAAATCAAGGATGGTCTGGGCGCGGATATTGCCATCGAGGTGGCGGTGAAGGTCGGTGAGGGGAAGTTTCGCATCAATCATGTCGCACTCGCTGAATTAACGTAAAGTGCAGACCATTATAAAAACATCTTGCGCAACCACGCCAGTGATTTGCGCAAAGCGGATAACGGATGCTGAATTAATCAGCATCCGCTGTGGTTCAGAACGATTGCAGTGCGGCAATCAGCCGGTCCAGCCCGTCATCCAGCTTGCTGCGCGGGCAGCCAGCGTTGAGACGCAGATAGCTGCGGCTGGCGCTGCCGTAGGTGCTGCCTGGCATAATCGCCACCTTATGCTGCTGGATCAGCCGCTGCTGCAGCGCGACGTCATCAATGGCCAGCGGCGCGGTGTCAATCCATGCCAGATAAGTGGCCTGCGGCGGTTGCCAGTTGAGCCCGGCAAACGCCGCGTTGAGCCGTTGCGCAATGTGCTGCATATTGGCGCGCAGATAATCGCGCAGCGCGTCGAGCCAGGGTGCGCCGTGACGGTAGGCGGCAATAGTCGCAGCCAGCGCCATCACCGCCGGTGACGACAGCCCGTCCTGCTGCTTCAGCGCATGAAACCACGCATGGCGGTCGTCCGCGTCCGGGATAATGCCCCAGGCGCCGGTCAGCGCCGGAATATTGAAGCTCTTCGAGGCCGAGGTAAACAGCGTCCAGCGGCCTTGTGCCACCTCGCACCATGGCGTGTGGCGCGCCGCGCTCAGCACCATATCCATATGGATTTCATCGCTGATCACGCTCACGCCATGCCGTTCGCACAGTGCCGCCATCTGCTGCAGCTCTGCGCGCTGCCACACTTTGCCGGTGGGATTGTGCGGGCTGCACAGTAACATCACCTTACAGCGCGGCCGCGCCAGCAGGGTTTCCAGCTGAGCCATATCACAGCGCCATGTGCCGCCAGCGCGCTGCAACGGTAACTCCAGCACCCTGCGCTGATTCCCGATGATTGTCTGGTAAAACGCATCATAGGCGGGCGTGTGAATCAGTACTTCATCCTCCGCCTGCGTCCAGTGGCGCAGCAGCTGCGCCACCATATAAATCACCGACGGGCCGTACACCAGTGACTCTGCCGCGATCTCGCTGGCAAAGCGGCTGCGCATCCAGTGCTGCAGGGCGGAGAGGAAATCCTCGTGCTGCCAGCGGCTGTAGCCCAGCACGCCGTGATTCAGCCGCTGCTGCAACGCGTCAATGATGCAGGGAGCGGTGGCGAAATCCATGTCCGAGATGGTGAAGGGCAGCAGATCTGGCACGCCAAAGCGGTCGGCGACAAAGTCCCACTGCGTGCACCAGCTGCCATGGCGATCCACTACCCGATCAAAATTAAACGCCTGCATGTTTACACCGTCGCGCTCATCAGATGGGCCATTTCATCTTTGACCGACTGCACCTGCGGGCCAATGACTACCTGCAGATTGGTCTGATTGAGGTGCACCACGCCGATGGCGCCGTTGGCTTTTAGCGCGGCATCGTCGACCTTGCTCATGTCGGCCACCGACAGGCGCAGGCGCGTCAGGCAGTTATCCAGCGAGGTGATGTTGTCAACGCCACCCAGCGCCGCGAGAATCGCTGGCGTGTTGTAGCCGGATTTGCCCACGCCGGCGCGGCTGACCTGCTGCTCAACGCGGCTGGTTTCTGCTTCGCGGCCAGGTGTTTTGATGTTGAAGCGGGTGATGGCGAAACGGAAGATGGCGTAGTAACCCACAAACCACACGGCGGCAATCACCGGCACCCAGTACCATTTGGTAGAAAGGCCGTGCAGCACGCCAAACACGAAGAAGTCGATCACGTTACCGTCGGTATTACCGATGGTCACGCCAAGCATCGCCATCACGGTGAAGCCGAGACCGGTCAGCAGCGCGTGGATCAGATACAGTACCGGTGCGACAAACAGGAACAGGAACTCGATCGGTTCGGTGGTGCCGCCGACCACGCAGGCAACCACGCCCGAAATCAGCAGGCCTTTAATTTTGTGTCGGTTTTCCGGGCGCGCGCAGTGATAAATCGCCAGCGCTGCCCCCGGCAGGCCGCCAAGGAATGCCGGCATTTTACCCTGCGACAGGAAGCGGGTAGCGCTTTCCGCGAAACCGTGAGTTTCCGGACACGCCAGCTGC
This sequence comes from Pantoea sp. GM_Pan_4, assembly GCF_026541005.1. Lineage (NCBI taxonomy): Bacteria > Pseudomonadati > Pseudomonadota > Gammaproteobacteria > Enterobacterales > Erwiniaceae > Pantoea > Pantoea sp. GM_Pan_4. The sequence goes on along the minus strand of NZ_JALNUZ010000001.1, from coordinate 440,223 downwards.
GCCTGGAAGATGGTCAGCGCGCCGCTGACGCTGTGACCACACACCTCCATGGTGCCACCGGCATCGGTGAAGCGAATAATCGCCACCAGAATATGCTGCAGGCCAAACGGCAGCAGCAGACGTTCACCGGTGCCGAAGATCATCGGGCCGAATTCGCCCGCGCTGTTGATCATCCAGCCAAGACCGGTGATCGCGCGCGCAAAGAAAGGCCAGATCAGCGGTACCACCAGCCCCAGCAGGCCCATCACCACGGTGGTGATAATCGGCACAAAGCGCGTGCCGCCGAAGAATGCCAGCGCATCCGGCAGGCGAATATTGTGAAAACGCTCGTGCAGCCAGAACACCACAATGCCGACAATCACCGCGCCGAGAATACCGGTGTCGATGGACTGAATGCCGAGAATGTTCTGCACGTTATTGGCTTTCAGCACCGCCGCATCAGTAGTCGGCAGAATCCCGTTGATGTTCAGCCAGAAGTTAACGCTGAGATTGAGCACCGCAAAGCCGACGAAGCCGGCAAACGCCGCCACGCCTTTGTTTTCCCGCGCCATGCCCAGCGGAATGGCGATGGCAAACATCACCGGCAAATAGCTAAAGGCAAAGGAGCCGATTTTCGCCATCCAGATAAACAGGTATTGCAGGAACGGCTGGTCAAGCAGCGGAATCAGCGTCAGCACATCATGGCTGCTGAGTGAACTGCCGATCCCTAGCATGATGCCGCAAAACGATAGCAGCGCCACGGGTAGCATGAAGGTTTTCCCCAGGCTCTGGAAAAATTCCCAGAGCGACATTTTGGGTTGGCTGTGAGGCATAGTCTCTCCTGGCTAAAAAGTAACAAGCGGGTAAAGTGGTGGAGGATGATAAAACGTTTTATCACGGCTTTTTGTGGTGATAATCACAAAGCGTGACGAGCCTCAGGCTTTATTTTTATGCGAATCAGTGTAACGTTTTACCTCTTTGAATTTTCCGGCAACGAAAAGCGTCACACTATGTCCCAGCAGAAAATCACCATCCATGATGTCGCGCAGGCCGCTGGCGTATCGGTCAGCACGGTATCGCTGGTGCTGTCCGGCAAAGGGCGCATTTCACCTGCCACCGCCGCGCGGGTGAATCAGGCGATTGAGCAACTCGGCTATGTGCGTAACCGCTCGGCCTCCATGCTGCGCGGCGGTGAGAGCGGGGTGATTGGCCTGATCGTGCGCGATCTCAGCCAGCCCTTTTATGCAGCAATGACGGCGGGACTGAGTGAGGTGCTGGAGCAGCAGGGCAAAGTGCTGGTGCTGACGCAGAGTGGTCAGCACGGCCAGCATCTGCAGCGCTGTTTTGATTCACTGGCGGCGCAGGGTGCCGATGGCATTGTGCTGGGCGGCGCGGTGGCGCAGGCGGAATCGCTGCGGCTGCAGGCGCAGGAGCAAAATATTGCGCTGATCTGCGCCGCGCGCGCCAGCAGTCTGGAGAAAGTCGATTCGCTGCGTCCGGATAACAACCAGGCGGCGCGGATGGCCACCGAGTATCTGATCAAACAGGGACATCAGCGCATCGCCTGGGTGGGCGGTCTGGGGTCCTCACTGACGCGCGCCGAACGTATCGGCGGCTATTGCGCCACGCTGCTACAGTACGGTTTGCCGTTTCGCCCGGACTGGATTATCGAATGTGACGATCGCCAGCAGAGCGTCTCCGCGCTGACGCAGGCGCTGCTGCATCAGCATCCGCGTATTACCGCTATTCTGGCCCACAATGCCAGCACCACGCTCGGCTGCTATTTCGGCGCGCTGCGCAGCGGCCGCACCCTCGGGGAAGATGCCGTGGACAGTTACTACACCCAGCAGCTGGCGCTGGTCGGCTTCAACGACGATCCGCAGCCTGAGCTGAACGATCCGGCATTGACGTTTGTCAGCAGTGAAGCGCGCATCGTCGGGCGGCGCGCGGCAGAACGCATATTACAGCGCCTGGCGCAGCCACAGGCCGATGTGCAGACGTTAATCGTGCCGCCGCAGCTGGTGCAGGGCCGCTAAGCCTGTCGCCCGCCCGGCGTCAGATCATTACTCGCCACGTTTCTGTTACCGCTGCTTACCGATTTTCAGCCGGCCTGTGATCGTCGTTCTGCTTATGCATGGCGGGCCAGCAGAAAATAAAGATTAAGCTTCAACATCAAATATTGACACGAAATTGTCATAATATGGCCAGCGTTAAATGAAAATCAACGCGTTAGCCACTTTTATAAATTCCGCGAATTTTGTATTGATTAATATTCTTTACCGGACGCGCCTGTATTTTATTCAGGCTGGCTGATGTTATTACCTGTCACAAAATGTGTATTTTCTTATTGTTTAGCGCGGGTTTACTTGCTCGCTGGATTTGTGACTGGCGAGGAATATACTGCCAGCTATGCTTATTTTTCCTGTGCCGGGGCACGTATGAAAATAATCGTAAATGGGAAAGGTTATCCGGAAAAGAGAAATATCATCGTCAACGATTCACACCATTATCTCAATCTGAAATATAAAAATATCTGGTTTTATCGTAACGCCGTCAGGCAGAAAATCCGCAAAGCCAATAAGTTGTTTATTTTCGCGCCGCTACCGTTCTCGGTGCCGGACGATGCGCAAATCATCCATCTTTTTAATGAAGTGGCCTGCACGAAAAAACGCTGGATGGCGACATTTGAAACCGAAATTCCGCGCGTGCTGCCGGTGCCGGGCATGGCCAAACTGCATAATCCACAATTGCAGAAACAACTCAAACTGATCGCGGCACCGCAGTGTACGGCGCTGCTGGCCATTTCCGACGCGACGAAAAAGATTCAAATCAAGCTGTTACAGGCGTTTCCGCAGCAGGCTGCAGCCATTTTACCCAAACTACACACCCTGCATCCGCCGCAGGCAATTATCTGTGATCGGGTCAGACCGGTGAATCAGGCGAAGCTGACGTTCAGCTTTGTCGGCAATGAGTTTTATCGTAAAGGTGGGGCGGAAGTGGTGCTGGCCTTTAGCGAGTTGCTGGCAGAAGGCATCATTCACCCCGACAGCGTGCAGGTGAATTTAACGGGCAACCTGAAGCATCGCTATAATATCGCGCACGGCGCGCAGCAGGATGACGCGCAATTTCATCAGCGGATTGAAGACCTGATTAATCAGCAGGCAATCTTCAGGCATGAAACATTTTTGCAAAATGATCGGCTGATGAAAATGCTCGAACAGACCGATGTGGGATTATTACCGACCTGGCAGGATACCTACGGCTTTTCAGTGCTGGAAATGCAGGCGTGCGGCTGTCCGGTCATTACCACTAATGTGCGCGCACTGCCGGAAATAAACCCGGCTTCGGCCGGCTGGCTTATTGACTGTCTGCTAAATGATATGTTTGAAATCACCATCGCTTCAGCGCAGGAGAAACAGGCGATCAGGGACAGGATTATTGCGCAGCTCAAACAGATCATCACACAGATAATGGCGCAGCGCGAGGCGATCAGCACCCGCTCGGCGCGGGCGCTGCAAAGAATTAAAGACCAGCACGATCCGGCGCGCTTTCGCGCCCGTCTCGACGCCTTTTATCAGCAGACAGCACAGGTGAATCGTGCCCCGGGCGTCAGCGCTAAAGAGACTTGACGCATGAATCACGCCGGGTGGATGAAGCGGATCCCCGGTTATCGCCGGTGGCGCTGACGCAACGGCCAGCGCGCACGGCATTAGCGGGCTCTGGCCGTCAGACTAAAATAGGGATGTTTTCCTGCCAGCAGCAGCAAAAACTCATATTCTCCCTGACTGAGCGGCGACGGTTTTGCTGCGGACTCCTTCATCTGCCAGACCCGCAGGCTGAGGTCGAAGCGTTCAGCCGCGTGCAGTTGGGTCATGCCCGTGGCGATGCGTAAGTCACGCACATCAGTCTGAACCGGAACGATGTGCTGCAATGATTGATGGCTCATAAGTTCTTCTCTTTCTGTGGCCTGTCCCTGGCGGTATGGTTATCGGCTGCGAGCTATGCCGGGTCAGAGACGGCAAGCTTTTCTGTCGCGAAGCTGCCGGTGGCTGAAACGGGGCGCTGGCCGGCGGGCTGAGCGCTGTCCAGCGGGCTGTCAGAAAAGTTAAAATGACTGATCACCGCAGCCAGCGTTCCGGTACGGCCATTCAGGCTGCCGGCCGAGGCGGCAATCTCTTTCACCAGGGCGGCATTCTGCTGGGTGACGCGATCCAGATCGGTCACGGCCAGCGTAACCTGGGCAATGCCTTTGCTCTGTTCGTCTGACGCCAGCGCAATCTGGCCAATCAGCGACGTGACGGCGGAAACGCTTTGCGTGGCGCTGTCCATGATGGCGCCGGCGCGCTGCGCGGTCTGCGCGCCCTCGCCAACGCGCTTCACGGTGCCATTAATCAGCCCTTCGATCTCCTTCGCGGCGCTGGCGCTGCGTTGTGCCAGTGTGCGCACTTCAGCGGCCACCACGGCGAAGCCGCGTCCCTGCTCGCCGGCGCGGGCGGCTTCAACAGCCGCGTTCAGTGCCAGAATATTGGTCTGAAACGCGATGCTGTTAACCGTGGCGGTAAACTGACGGATTTTATCGGCTTCGGCGGCGATATCGGCCATCATCGCTGACACGCTTTTGACCAGCGCTTCGCCGTCGCGTGTGGTGCGCGCCGCATCCTCAGCCAGCTCGCGCGCTTCGCCGGCGCTGTGGGCATTTTTCTCTACGGTGGCGCTAAGCTGCTCCATGCTGGCCGAGGTCTGCTCGAGCGCAGCCGCCTGGCGGGTGGTGCGGTCGGACAGATCGGCGTTGCCGCTGGCGATATCCGCAGACTCCTTGCGTAGCACGTCGGTGTTGTCATGCACGGCACGCACCGTGGTCAGCAGGCTCTGCTGCATCAGCCTGACCAGCGGAATCAGCTGACCCACACAGTTGCGGCCAAAATCCTGCGGTTCCCGCGTAAGATCGCCAGCGGCGATGCCGCGGAAATGTTCCCGCAGCGCCCCCAGCGGCCGTACCAGATGTGTGACCAGAAAACGGTCACAGAACAGCAGCAGCGCGAGCATCAGCAGTGCAGCAATGCCAAAGGCCATTTGCAGACGCTGGCGATCGGACTGGTCGGCATGGTTATTCGCTGCGATGTCGCGCTGCAGGAAATGCAGGCGCTCAGCCGCAGGCACCGCAAAGTCAGCCGGCGATGCGGTGAGGGCGGTACGCAGCGGCGCCCAGTCGCTATCGGCCGGGGCATCGGCCGCTACAGCCGCTTTCGCCGCCGTGGTTCCCGATGCCATCACTAAACTTGCGCGATTGAGAAACAGCAGCTGGCTGGTCAGGGTGGCGTTATGCAGTTCGCGCTGATGCATGTCGCGCAGCACCGTGCTGCCATAGATCCCGGCCAGCGCCACAATCAGTAGCGCCGCGACCAGGATGCACTGCACAACCCGGCGAATGGTGAAGTTTTTAAGAAATTGCATGGTGAGTTTCCCCGGTGTCGTTTAAGACACAATGGTGTCGAGCGTTATTATTTATTGTTCGCGATAATATCGCGTACTATGGTTTAGCGTTTTAAGCATGGCAGGGAATTCTGAAAAAGAAAATGAATCGTCGATAAAATATTTCTTTCCCAAAGATATGCCAGATTAATTTACAAGAGGGTTATTTCGCCTGGCCGCGGCAGTAAAGCTCGCCGGCGGATAAATAAACTTTCATTGTTTTTGCCGTTTGCTGAAATTGAGCGTTCAGTGCCCGTTAATTTAGCTTAAGTCACGCCGCAATGATTAACAGCACTCCGCCTGCAACACGCTGGGCGTCAACAAATAATAAACGCTGCCGTGTTAACGCTAATTTCACCCGTGACCATCACCGATTATAAATTCACACTGTAAAGCACCGGGCCCGTTGGACGTCCGGTTGGCGAACCGCCGTGCGGCTCGAGACTGATCGCCAGCGTCGCCTTAACCAGCGACTGCTGTTTCTCAATCGGATACTGCTGCGGCGCACTTCCGGTGACCAGACCGAGTGAAACGGGCGCCCGGCCGGGCGGAATCAGCCACAGTTCCAGACTCTGATCCGCCCTGACCGCGCTAACCTGCAGCGGCGCCAGACTGATCACGTCCTGCCGGCGGCTGGCGCTCACCACCCATTGCTGACTGTGTTGCGCATCGGTCAGCACCGCCAGCGGTGTCATAACCGGCTCGCGCAGCCAGTAAGCCGACAGCGCGAAGCCCAGCGCGACGCAGGCGGCAGCCAGCCACGGCAGCGTCCGGCGTGCGGGGGCGACGTGCTTGTCGGGCGGCAGAGAAAGGGCAATTTTTTTCCACAGCGTTTCCGGCGGCGTGACGGGCGGCTGAGCCTGATCGAGACCCGCCAGCAGCGTCTGCCAGCGGGCGACCTGCGCCGCCAGCACCGGCTCGGCCTGCAGTCTGCGCTGAAAGCGCAATCGCGCGCTGCCGCGCAGCGTGCCGAGGGCGTACTCCGCCGCCAGGGCGTCATCCCGCTGCACCTTGTCACTCATCGTCCAACACACTCCCGCAGATGGTCCAGGCCACGTCGAATCCAGCTTTTAACCGAGCCGACCGGCTGCTGCAGCCACCCGGCAATGTCGCTATGTGATAAGCCCTGATAATAGGCCAGCGCAATCGACTGGCGCTGTTCACTGCTCAAATGCTGCAGACAGTGGTGCAGGCGGGCAACCTCGCGATCGTGCTGCTCATCCAGACTGACGTCACCCGGCGTGCTGCTTAAATCGTCGAGCCAGGCCTCGTCGGCATGGAATTGTCTGGCATAGCCGCTGCGCAGCCAGTCAATACAGCGGTTGCGTACAATGTGCGTCATCCAGGTCAGGGGAGAACTGAGCGCGCTATTAAATGACGCGGCGTTGTGCCAGACCGTGATGTAGCATTCGTGCAGAATCTCTTCCGCCCACGCCCGCTGGCGTAACATGCGCAGCGCTACCGCAAACAGATGCGGGGAAGTCAGCCGGTACAGCTGTTCAAAAGCCAGGCGATCGCGCTTCGCGACCGCCTGTATTAAGGCTATTTGTTGCTCAGCCTGAGAGGCGTCCATAATACTCCTGGCCGGTTTGTTTAACCTTACCGAGTATAGACAGTTATTCAGGCATCAAAACGGTATCAATAACGTCAATGACGCCATTTTTCTGATTTACATCATAAGTGCTGATATTCGCCACATTACCCTGACCATCTTTCAGCTGAATATTATGTGGCCCGTTGCTCATAATCCACAGCGGCTGACCATTCACCGTTTTCAATTCGGCTTTACCGCCACCCTGTTTAATTTTTTGCTCCAGCGCTTTCATATCATATTTACCGGCGACCACATGGTAGGTCAGCACGCTGGTGAGTTTGGCTTTGTTTTCCGGTTTGAGTAGTGCATCAACGGTGCCGGCAGGCAGTTTGGCAAAGGCGGCGTTAGTCGGCGCAAACACCGTAAACGGGCCTTTGCCCTGTAAGGTATCGACCAGACCCGCGGCTTTAACGGCGGCGACCAGCGTAGTGTGATCCTTCGAGTTCAGGGCGTTTTCAATAATGTTTTTTTGTGGATACATTGCCGCGCCGCCTACCATCACCGAATCGGCGTGCATGGCCGCCATCGCAGCGTTCGCGCCAAGCAGGGCGGCAGACAGGACGGCATCACTGATTAACTTTTTCATCATATATCCTCATTGAAGGAGCAGAAGGGTGCTCACAAAGGGATATACGTACGGTGCGGCTGAACGGATGCAGAAAAGGGTGAAATTTTTTTGCCGGGGGAAAACGGCAGCCCGGAGCGGGCTGCCGCGGGGATTACTCTGGCATGCCTTCGCTGGTTGGCGCGCCTAACATGTAGCGCGACAGGAACTGCTCCAGCGTCATTTTGTCGCCATTCATGGTGACCTGACCGTTAGCGTATTGCAGGCTGGTGGTGATGTTATCGTCCTGCTGCTGCGTCAGACGGAACATCTGGCCCATCGCCGCCAGACCTTTCACCTGCTGATCGGCCAGCTTCTGCGCATCATCACCCTGATAACCTTCCGCCAGCCCGACGTGACGCATCACTTCGGTCGCCATCGGCATATTAATGCTCAGCTTGCCGTCGAGCGTTTTCAGCACGCGATCCACGGCGGCACCCAGACTCTGCGGTTCACCGGTGACGGTCGCCGGATCGTTAAAACCGACGTTAAGGTTAAACGTGCTCTCGCCCTTGTCATTTTTCCAGCTCAGCGGCGCCACGCTCACGGTCGGCGAACCTTTCAGCAGGGTCGGCAGGTTATTTCTCAGGATGGTCTGCACGCTGGCCTGGTAGCGGATAGGATCGTCCACCACGCCAGGCTGGTTCAGCAGATCCTGCATCTGCGCATTGTACTGGTCAGAGAAGGTTTTCACCGCCTGAGCATCAAACTGCGCAAATTTCATTGCCAGTTTGGCTTCACCGAACGGCTGTTTCTGCAGGCTGATGTTGTCGACCTGATAATCAATCTGGCCGCCAATCTTGCCGTCTTTGTTGTCGAACGAGGACTTCCCGTCCAGCTTCTCCAGCGTCAGGCCTTCCTGACCGTTGATGCTGGCGTCGAGCTTATCCAGCGTGATGGTCTGGTCGCCGACGCGCACGCCTTCCGGACTCAGGTGGGTGTCACCGCCCAGCTTCAGACCGTTAAGGGTAAACAGCACCGGCTGCTGCAGCTGGTTTTTGCTGGTGACGGCGATGCTGGAGAAGTCGCCCTGCAGACTCACTTTGTCGCCTTTGCTGTCCGCGCTGACGTTGAGCGTGCCGCCGTTGGTGGCGAGACGATCACCGGTCTGCGCATTGCTGTAATCCACCGGCAGCAGGTGCAGCGCGGTATCGGTCGCGCCGCTGTAACCAACGCGGGTATCGGCATTAACCAGCGATTTGCCCTGAGTCAGTTCAAACAGTTTCTTCACCGCATCGGTGTTTTCCAGTTCGGTGTGCACCGAGGCCATGCTGGGGATCAGGTTGCCGCGCTTCAGCTGAGCAAACGGGAAAGGACCGTGGTCGATGGTTTCGTTGAGCACGATGCTTTGGCCCGGCTTCAGCAACGGATTGTCTTCGGTCTGCGAACTGGCCTGAATTACCAGTTTGGTTTTGCTGCTGAATACGCCACGCTGGTAATCCTGATAGCTGAGCGTCAGACGGCTATTCGGCGCGTACGCGTTGATCTGGCTGTTGGCATTTTGCAGCATCTCATCCATGTGGCTTTCCAGCTGTTTACCGGTAAACCACGCTGCGCCAGTCCAGATTACGCCGAGCGCCACAATCACACCTACGGCAACCTTGGTCTTTTTCATCGCTGAGTCGTCCTTATCCTTGCGTGCGCATACCGTTGGGCCGCGCGACGGGTGAAGAAAAACGCCCGCAGGCGTTTTTTAATTAATAGTTTGAAATAATAGCAGTTAATGCTGCAGGCGTCAGCCGCCTCACGTCAGCGCGTTGAACACCCGGGCGAGACGGCCGGTCCCCGCCGCGCTCACCGGCGACTCGCTGGCTGCGATAAAGCAGGATTCGCCCGGTTGCAGTACCAGCTGCTGCCCGGCCTTTTCAATCACCGCCTGGCCTTCAATGCAGAACAGCAGGGCGGCACTGTGCTGCGCCAGCGTTTGCGGCGTGGCTGAAAGCGTATGGATGGCGAAGGCAAAATCTTCAACCGGGATCGGGAAAATCAGGCTGTCGCCCTGCGTCTGCGGCTGCGTGAGCAGCGTCGCCGCCGGTTTGGCCTCGAACTTCAGGTTGGCCAGCAGTTCCGGGATATCAATGAATTTCGGCGTCAGGCCGGCGCGCAGCACGTTATCCGAATTCGCCATCACTTCCAGCGCCACGCCTTTCAGATAGGCATGCGGCGTTTCGGCGAACAGGAACATCGCCTCACCCGGTTGCAGGGTGATGACATTCAGCAGCAGCGGTGAGAACAGGCCATTATCGTCCGGATAGTCGCTGGCGATGGTTTTGATGGTCTGCCACGGTTCGCCTTCGCGCGCGTTCAGCGCGGATTTCAGCACGCCGAGCGCGTGGGTTTTGCTCTCGTCTTTCAGCGACAGCAGGGTAGCGAACAGTTTAGCCAACGCGGCTTCGCTGGCGTTTTCGAGGAAATGGGCGATCTGCGGATGCGCGCCCGCGACCGGCTCCAGCAGCGAGACAATCTCAGGCAGTTCGCGAAAGCCGTTCATCGCCTGGAATGGCGTCAGGGCATAGACCAGCTCGGGCTTGTGGTTAGCATCTTTATAGTTGCGCTCGGCGGCGCTGAGCGGAATGCCCGCCGCGTTTTCACGCGCGAAACCGGCTTCTGCGGCAGTTTTACTGGGATGCACCTGAATCGATAACGGCTGATCGGCGCACAGCACTTTAAACAGAAACGGCAGCTCACCGAAACGCTGCGCTACCGCGGCGCCCAGCGTCGCGAGCGGATCGTCATTGATCACGTCACGCAGCGAACGGGTGACGCCATTCACTTCAACGGTAGAGGGGCTTTTCGGGTGCGCGCCCATCCATAATTCCGCCATCGGCAATCCCTGCGGGTTTTCGATGCCGTAGAGTTCGGTCAGCGCGGTTTTGCTGCCCCATGCGTAATTTTGCAGCGAATTGTTCAATTTTTGCATCGTTTACCCTTAATAACGGTAAGTAAATAAGCGTATTAAAGCAGAAAGTGCCATAGAAAATACACGAACAAGTGCAATAAACGCGATGGGCTCGCATAATGTTAATTTCTTGTATGTGACAATCTTGCTCGCTCTAAGGCGTCGCGGGAAGACGACTTAGGCGGAAACCTCAAAATCTGAGCTAAGGAGACGTAGTCATGGCAGCCAACCGCATTGAAAAAGATTCAATGGGTCCGATCGAAGTTCCGGCAGATAAGTTGTGGGGCGCACAAACGCAGCGTTCGCTGGAGCACTTCCGTATCTCCACCGAGAAGATGCCCGTGGCGCTGGTGCACGCGCTGGCGCTGACCAAGCGCGCCGCCGCCCAGGTTAACCGCGATCTGGGGCTGCTGCCGGCTGAACGGGCCGGGGCGATTATCGACGCCGCTGACGAGGTGCTGGCCGACCAGCACAGCGACGAGTTCCCGCTGGCCATCTGGCAGACCGGCTCCGGCACCCAGACCAACATGAACATGAATGAAGTGCTGGCGAACCGCGCCAGCGAACTGCTGGGCGGCGAGCGCGGCATGTCGCGCAAAGTGCATCCTAATGATGATGTTAACAAGAGCCAGAGCTCCAACGATGTGTTCCCAACGGCGATGCACGTTGCCGCGGTGATTGCGCTGCGCGAACAGCTGATTCCGCAAATTGAGGTGCTGAAAAATACCCTGAGCGAGAAGTCCGCCGCGTTTAAAGACATCGTTAAAATTGGTCGTACCCACCTGCAGGACGCCACACCGCTGACGCTCGGCCAGGAGATTTCCGGCTGGGTTGCCATGCTGGAGCACAATCTGAAGCACATTGAACACAGTATTCCGCACGTCGCCGAGCTGGCGCTGGGCGGCACCGCGGTCGGTACCGGCCTGAATACCCATCCGGAATATGCGGTGCGCGTGGCGAAGGCGCTGGCCGACCTGACGCAGCAACCCTTTGTCACTGCGCCCAACAAGTTTGAAGCGCTGGCGACCTGCGATGCGCTGGTGCATGCGCACGGCGCGCTGAAAGGCCTGGCCGCCTCGCTGATGAAAATCGCTAACGACGTGCGCTGGCTGTCGTCCGGTCCGCGCTGCGGCATCGGTGAAATCAGCATCCCGGAAAATGAGCCCGGCAGCTCGATCATGCCAGGCAAAGTCAATCCTACCCAGTGTGAAGCGCTGACCATGCTGTGCTGCCAGGTGATGGGCAATGACGTGGCGGTGAACATGGGCGGTGCATCCGGTAACTTCGAACTCAACGTCTACCGGCCAATGGTGATCCACAACTTCCTGCAGTCGGTACGGCTGCTGGCCGACGGCATGGACAGCTTCAATCACCATTGCGCGGTGGGCATTGAGCCCAACCGCGAGCGCATCGATCAGCTGCTCAACGAGTCGCTGATGCTGGTTACCGCGCTGAATACCCATATCGGCTATGACAAAGCGGCGGAAATTGCCAAGCAGGCGCACAAACAGGGGCTGACGCTGAAGGCCTCAGCGCTGCAGCTCGGCTACCTGACTGAAGCGCAGTTTGACGAATGGGTGCGGCCGGAAGAGATGGTTGGCAGCATGAAGCAATAGCTTTACTGCCGGACACTACAGCGCGACCTGTCGCGCTGTTTTTTTGCCTTACAGACGGTCACTCCATAAATGCAGCCGCGGGATGATCAGATGCAGCGGCTGCGCCAGCGGCTTGTAGCGGTGCGCGATGTTTTCAGCATCGTAATCCAGCAGTTCACCCAGCGTCGGCACCTGCGTACGATCGCGGCACAACACCAGCAGCGGCGAGGGGCAGGCCAGCTGCAGCTGTTTTTTCTCGCTGGCGCGCCACAGCCGCGCGATAGGTTGCACTTTGACCGGCCGCTTGATCTTCAGCTGCGCGCCGTCCGGCAATGACCGCACCCGCTCCAGCTCCTGCTGCACTTTCTCAGCCCACTGTTCGCGCGTCCACGGCGCCTGCGCGCGGTTCGCCTTCAGGCTGCGCTCCAGCTGCTCGACGATGGCCTCGCGCGTCACCTTCTTGATGATGTTTTTATTCGCCCAGCCAAAACGCAGCGTATCCGGCGCCTGCAGTAGCGTGACGCTGCGGTAGGCATTGAGCGTGATCAGGCCACGCAGATGCTGGTGCACAAACTCAAAACGCGCCTCGCTTGGCAGGCCGGAGTCGACGGTAATCAATTGCTCCAGCCGCTGCTTGAGGGTGTTGATGGTCGTGACCTGCTGCTCCAGTCGCTGGCTGGCTGCCTCATCCGCCTCAATGCAGAGGGCGCCAGGCAGACGCACCGCCGCTTTGGTGCTGAGTTTTTCTGACTGATGCTGCATAAACAGGCGACAATAGTGGGCGAGGGCCATTTCGCGCGCGCGTTTACCGAGATGCTGGGTCACCGCGATGCGGTTGATTTCATCATGCTCTTTGCCTTTCTCGATCTCCGGCAGGCTGAAGACGCGCGCCAGCAACAGCGGCTGCTGTTCAACCGACGCGCGCAGTGCAGTGAGTTCGCGCTCCAGCGTATTCACGCATTCGTGTAAATCAGCCACTAAATCATAGCGAGCCATCGCGGTTCTCCATAGTTACAACATACCAAAGGGTGGCACTGAATGACGCGGCGAGCAAGCAGGCATACTAGTTACAACATACTGTAATAAAATTTATCCATCCAGTCGCTGAAGCCCCGGCGTGGAATTCGGCTCAACAGGGCGCGCGGGCATTTTTCCTGTCGGATGAACATGTTATAACCGTGATTTACCTGTTAACGGATATTAGCTGTGGAGTATCAGCCAAAACCGGGCGCGCCCGCTATCGTCACGCTCGGCGCCGTGCAGATCCTGTCATGGGGCGGATCGTTTTATCTGATGGCCGTGATGGCTAACCCGATCATCGCGGAAACCGGCTGGTCGCAGCAGTGGGTGTATGGCGCACTTTCGCTCGGCATTCTGGTCTCGGGCCTGCTGGCACCGCTGTGCGGCCGGCTGATTGCCCGCGCACAGGGTCGCCGGCTGCTGGCGGCGAGCGGGGCGGTGATGGCGCTCGGGCTGGTGATCATGGCGCTGAGCCACAATTTGCCGCTGTTTCTGTTCGCCTGGCTGATTATCGGCGCGGGCATGGCGATGGGCCTGTATGACGCGCTGTTCGCCACGCTGGGCACCTTATATGGCGGCCAGGCGCGCGGCGCGATTACCGGTATTACGCTGATTTCAGGATTCTGCACCTCGCTGGTGTGGCCCGGCATCGCGCTGCTGATCCACTGGCTGGAGTGGCGCGGCGCCTGTCTGGCTATTGCCGCGCTGCTGTGTCTGGCGGTGCTGCCGGCTTACCTGTATGCGCTGCCGGCGCCGCGCACGCCATCGATGCCAAAAACCAGGCAACAGCATACCGCACAGAATTCACTGGCTCCCACGCTGTTCTGGCTGCTGTGCAGCATATTTACCCTCGCGTCGGTGATCATGACGGCGATATCGGTGCAGCTGATTACCCTGCTGCAGGCGAGCGGGCATTCGCTGAGCGCCGCGCTGGCGATCAGCACGCTGCTGGGGCCGTGCCAGGTGGCGTCGCGCATTGTCGATATGGCGTTCAAACGCGGCCATCCCATCTGGACCACTTTCTTCTCGGTCGGGCTGGTGGCACTGGGATTACTGCTGCTGGCCTGTTATCCCGCGTGGGCGCTGGTGAGTATGGTGCTGTACGGTGCAGGGAATGGCTTGCGGGCTATCGTGCGCGGTACGCTGCCGCTGGCGATGGTAAAACCGGAAGAGTACGCCATTGTGGTTGGCCGCATGGCGCGACCGGCGCTGATTGGTCAGGCGCTCACACCGCTGATTGGCGGCTATATTTTCCAGCATTCCGGTGCGCAGGCTACGCTGTGGCTGTTATGTGCGCTGGCGCTTATCAACGTGCTTTTGGTGGTGGTGCTGAAGCGGAAATTGCCGGCAGGCGCTCCGGAATCCGCAGGTTGAAATCACCACTGACGGCTAACGGGCAGAGATGGCCGCTGCTGCGCTTTAGTGGCGATCCGTCAGATATTGCAGCAGGCAACACAACGCGCTTAACAGCAGAGTGCAGCCAGCCGAGACAATGAAAGGCAGCGGTGCCATCCGTACGCATTGCCATAAGGTTGGTGCGTTCAGGCAGCTGGTTGCCGCCGTGATGATGCCCACCGTCAGCGGGAGAACGGTCAGCAATAACGCGCCAACGACCGGGGATAATACAGACATTATTTCGCGCCTTGAAAATAGTAACGGCGCGCATTTTGTGCAAAAAATAGCAAGGGAATCATGACCCGGATCAATATTATTCCTTTCAGAAGACGGTTTATCGACCCTGACGCCGCCCCCTTCGCCGGTGTGTTTTTGTTTCTTACACAGAAACAATGGCTTGTCTGAAGGTCGGTTGCGCACACGGCGCGACACCCGTGCAGAAATAAACGTCCCTTTGTCACAACGTCCTTCACCAGCCCGCAGCTACAGCGGTGGGGGCAAAAAAGTGACACATCGCTCATATTGTTGCGCAAGGCTCAGAGTGCTAAAGCGGCCAGTGGCATGTCATACTGGAATATTTTCATATAAATTCAATAGCTTAAATCGATATCAAAGCGGGTATTAGCGCAGGTTAGTCACGGGTGGAAAGCATTTTCGGTATTCTAAAAAGCAACAGTGTTTGTTATATTTATTGCTCATTGATTATTCACTGCCGCGGTATGAAAACAAGAAGATAGGCCGCAACTCAGGAAACAGAAATGCTAGATTACCGCTTCCCGACAGCTTTGCAGATGGTTTTGAGCGTAGCGATGGCGGAGCAATTGGGTAAACGCTCGACCAGTGCCATTCTGGCGTACGGTCTTGAAGCGAACCCCAGTTTCATTCGGAAACTCATGGTTCCGTTAACGCGCGATGGCATCATTGTCTCGACGCTTGGCCGTACCGGCTCGATCCATCTGGGTCGTCCGGCCGCTGAGATCACGCTGCGCGATATCTACACCTCAGTGATTGAAGACAAAAAACTGTGGGCGTCGCGCCCCGATGTCGCACCGCGCTGCCTGGTCAGCGCCAACCTGTGCTGGTACTTCAAATCGATCGCGGAACAAGCGGAAGAGGCGTCGCTTAAAGTGCTGGAAACCCGCACCGTCGCCGATGCCCTTAACGAGCTGAAAAAGCACGATACCAGCAACTGCGAACCGCTGCCTGACCTCGAAATCGCCGAACTCTGCAAAAAAGACCGCTAACCTCGCGTGCGCATTGCTGATGCGCACCTTTCCATTCCGCTTCTGCACGCGCAATCTACCCCTGTAAATCCTGTGAAATCCCGCTGCTGTGCTCTGGCGCAGAGGCGCACTGTTGCTGTGTAATATCGTCATGCCGCGGCAGGCAAAAAAAATCCGGGCACGATGGCCCGGATGGGTTTTACTCCTTAGCGTTTACACCGTCTGCGTTTCCACCGCCGGCTGCTGTTTGCGCGTCACCAGCTTACGCAGCGTCACGTAGAACACCGGCGTCAGGAACAGGCCAAACAGCGTAACCCCCAGCATGCCCGAGAACACGGTGATGCCGGTGACGCCACGCACTTCGGCGCCCGCACCTTCGCCCAGAATCAGCGGCACGGTGCCGGCGATAAAGGCGATGGAGGTCATAACGATAGGGCGCAGACGCAGGCGACAGGCTTCCAGCGCCGACTCCACAATCCCTTTGCCCTGCATCTCCAGTTCGCGGGCGAACTCGACGATCAGGATGGCGTTCTTACATGCCAGCCCCATCAGCACCACCAGACCGACCTGGACAAACACGTTGTTATCGCCGCCGGTCAGCCACACGCCGACCAGTGCGGACAGCATCGTCACCGGTACGATCAGGATCACCGCCAGCGGCAGCGTCCAGCTCTCATACAGCGCCGCCAGTACCAGGAACGCCAGCAGCACCGCCACCGGGAACACGATAAACGCGGTGTTGCCCTGGGTTGCCTGCTGATAGCTCAGGTCGGTCCATTCGATATTCATGCCGTTCGGCAGCACCTGGCTGGACATCGCCTCGAGTTTCTCCATCGCCTGCGCAGAAGAGAGCACGCGCGGATCGGCATCGCCAATCAGGTCGGCCGCCGGATAGCCGTTATAGCGAATCACCGGGTCCGGACCGTAGGTGGTGGTGATGTTCACCATGCTGCCAATCGGCACCATCTCACCGCGATCGTTACGGGTGCGCAGGTTCGCGATATCCTGCACGCTGTCGCGGAAATCCCCGTCGGCCTGCGCCATCACACGCCAGGTACGACCAAACTTGTTGAAGTCGTTGACGTAAGACGAACCCAGATACACCTGCAGCGTCGTGAACAGATCGGTCAGCGATACGCCCTGTGCTTTGGCTTTGTCGCGATCGACCTGCACATCCAGCTGCGGCACGTTGGCCTGATAGGAGGAGATCGGGAACATCATGCCTGGCGTCTGCATCACCGCACCGGACAGCGTATTAATCGCGGTTTGCAGTGCGCCATAGCCGAGGCCCGCGCGGTCCTGCACATACAGCGAATAGCCCGATCCCTGGCCCAGACCGAGGATCGGCGGTGGCATGATGGAGAAACCGAAGCCCTGCTGGATTTTGGAAATTTTCGCGTTGATCTCAGCATTGATTTCCGCCGCAGTGCGGCTGCGCTCGCTGAATGGTTTCAGACCGAAGAACACCGTGCCGGTATTGGGCGTATTGGTGAACTGCAGCGCATTCAGGCCGGGGAAGGCGACGGAGTAGGCCACGCCTTCGGTGTCCATGCCGATTTCGCTCATCTTACGAATCACTTCATCGGTACGCGCCAGCGATGAGCCTTCCGGCATCTTCACGCCACCAATCAGGTACAGCTTATCCTGCGTCGGAATAAAGCCGCCTGGCACGGTGTGGAACATGAAGCCGGCACCGGCCAGCAGCAGCACGTATACGCCAAACACCGCACCGCGCCGGCGCAGGGTTTTGCCGACCATCGATTCATAGCCGTCTGAGCTGCGCTGGAAGAAGCGGTTAAACGGCCGGAACACCCAGCCCAGCAGACGATCGATCAGGCGCGTCGGCAGGTCCTTCGGCGCACCGTGCGCCTTCAGCAGTTTCGCCGCCAGCGCCGGAGAGAGCGTCAGCGAGTTAATCGCCGAAATCACCGTCGAAATGGCAATGGTCACGGCAAACTGTTTATAGAACTGACCGGTTACGCCCGAGAGGAAGGCCATCGGCACAAATACTGCACACAGCACCAGCGCGATGGCGATAATCGGCCCGGAGACCTCGCGCATCGCCTGGTGAGCCGCCGCCACCGGTGTTAAGCCCTGTTCAATGTTACGCTCGACGTTCTCCACCACCACGATGGCGTCATCGACCACGATCCCAATCGCCAGCACCAGCCCGAACAGACTCAGGGTATTGAGCGAAAAGCCCAGCAGATAGAGCACGCTGAAGGTACCGACCACCGACACCGGCACGGCCAGCAGCGGGATGATCGAGGCGCGCCACGTCTGCAGGAACAGAATCACCACCAGCACCACCAGCACGATGGCTTCGAACAGCGTCTGGACCACGGCGCGGATCGAATCACGCACGAAAACCGTCGGGTCATAAGGCGCGGCCCACTGCACGTCATCCGGGAAGCGCGTTGCCAGCTCGGCCATCTTGGCGCGTACCGCATTCGACAGGTCGATGGCGTTTGCACCCGGCGACTGGAAGATACCGATACCAACCGCATCCTTGTTGTTCAGCTGCGAACGCAGGGCATAGCTGCCGGAGCCCATCTCGATGCGCGCCACGTCACGCAGGCGCACCAGCGTGCCGTCATCGGCGGTTTTCAGGATGATGTTGCCAAACTGCGCCTCATCTTCCAGCCGCCCCTGGGTGTTGATCGACAGCAGGAAATCGCTCTCTTTCTTCGTCGGCTCTGCGCCCAGCTGCCCGGCAGAAACCTGCACGTTCTGCTCCTGCATGGCGCTGACCACGTCGCCGGCGGTCATGCCGCGCGCCGCCACTTTATTCGGGTCGAGCCAGACGCGCATCGCGTAGTCACCGGCACCGAAGATCTGAATCTGGCCGACGCCCGGCAGACGCGCCAGCTCATCTTTCACCTTCAGCGTGGCGTAGTTACGCAGATAGAGCGAATCGTACTTGCCGTGGGGCGAGAACAGATGCACCACCAGCGTCAGGGTAGGTGACTGCTTCTGGGTGGTCAGGCCGAGCTGACGCACCTCTTCCGGCAGACGCGCTTCAGCCTGTGCCACGCGGTTTTGCACCTGGACCTGCGCCTGATCGGGATCGGTCCCCGGGCGGAAGGTCACGGTGGTAACCAGCACGCCATCTGAGCCGGCCACCGACTTCATGTACATCATGTTTTCCACCCCGTTGATCGCTTCTTCCAGCGGCGTTGCCACCGAATCAGCAATCACTTTGGGGTTGGCACCGGGATATTCTGCGCGCACCTGCACGCTGGGTGGTACCACGTTGGGGTATTCACTGATCGGCAACAGCGGAATGGCGATCAGTCCGGTGGTAAATATCAAAATCGACAGGACCGCGGCGAAAATCGGTCGGTCGATAAAAAAGCGGGAGAAATCCATAACGGGCAGTCTCGATTATTATTGAGCGGAGCGCATGGCCACCGGCTGCGCTTTTACCGGCATACCGGGCATGAACACTTTCTGCAGACCGTTGACAATCACCTTGTCGCCTGGCTTCAGACCCTGCTGCACAATACGCAGGCCGTTAGCCAGATCGCCCAGCTGAACATCGCGGCGTTCGGCTTTGCCCTGCGCATCAACCACGTAAACGTATTTACGATCCTGGTCGGTCAGCACCGCGCGGTCGTCGACCAGCAGCGCGTTAAATTCTGCGCTGCCCGGCAGCCGCACGCGGGCAAACAGGCCTGGGGTAAACTGACGCTGCTGATTGTCGAGCGTGGCGCGCATGCGAATGGTGCCGGTGCTGGCGGTCAGCTGGTTATCGAGAAAATCAACGGTGCCGCGGTGCGGATAGCCCTGTTCGCCGGTCAGCGCAATCTCTACCGGCAGCGAACCGCGGTTCTGGCCCTGACGCGCCATCGCCTGGTACTGCAGATAAATCGCTTCGTCGACGTCAAAGTAGACGTACATGCGGTCCTGCGAAACCAGCGTGGTGAGAACGCTGGCGCTGTCGCCGGCGGTCACCAGGTTACCGGTGGTGATCATCGCCCGACTGGCGCGACCATCAATTGGCGCGGTGACGCGGGTAAAGTCGAGGTTCAGCTGCGCCATATCGACTGCCGCCTGGGCGGCCAGCACGCTGGCCTGCGCCTGACTGGCGGTCGAACGCCGCTGTTCCCACTCTTCGCGCGACACCACCTGGGTGCCGATCAGCTTGTCGGTACGGGCCGACTCGCTGCGGGCCAGCGCCGCCTGGCTACGCGCGCTGGCCAGTTCGGCCTGCGCCTGCTCCAGCGTGGCGCGGTAGGTGCGGTCATCAATGGTAAACAGCACCTGACCTTTCTTCACCTCATCGCCTTCGCGATAGTTAACCTGATCGATGTAGCCCGAGACGCGCGGACGCAGCTGCACGCTCTGCACCGCTTCAATGCGGCCATTGAAGCTATCCCACTGGCTGACTTTTTGTTGCACCACCTGCGCGACACTCACTTCGGGCGGAGGCGGCGGCGCATTTTGCGCCACACCGCGATCACAACCGGCCAGCAGGCTTCCCAGCAACATCACTCCTGACAGGCTTACGGCCCGACGAACCCCATATGTTTGCAGATGCATTGTTGTTATTCCGCGTTGGTGAAAAAGAAAGGAGACGTACGAAAAATCTGCAACTTTTAAGATTGCATTAAAACCACAGGAGTGTAGGCTTGGGCGAACTGCATCTGCAAGAATATCTGATACACTTTATGTGCGGTTTTGATCAATTCGTAACAGGTAGCGAAAGCCCCTACGGCGAGTGCGGCATTTAATGCAATAATAAAACTTGCATTAAGTGCGATAGTCAGTCACCCTTAAAGTGTAATTGCAACTGATACTGATACTGTTCGCCATGGCGACGGGAGAGAATGGGATGATGAGCGACGCTTTTATTCACGATCTGATCGACTGGATTGATAACAACATTGAAGCACGTCTGGATCTGGACACCGTAGCGGGGCGCGCCGGCTATTCGAAGTGGCACCTGCAGCGTATGTTCAAAGAGCACACCGGCTATCCGCTGGGTGAGTACATCCGGGCTAAGAAGCTGAAAAAATCGGCCGACCGCCTGACCACCACCAACGAACCGATCCTTAACGTGGCCATTTCGCTGGGGTTCGATTCACAGCAGTCGTTTAACCGCAGCTTCAAGCGCCAGTATGGCGTGGCTCCGGGCGCATGGCGTCGTCACGCCGCGCACACCCCGAGCGCGATGCAGCAGTAAACCTCCGCCAGGGCCAGCCATGCTGGCCCGCGTTTTTCCCCGCCTGAAACCTGCTATTATCGGCGTCCTGCTTTTCAGGATGTCACTATGTCGAAAAAACTCTGGATTGGATTACTGTTTGCGCTGGTGGTTTGCTGGATCGGGCTGAAGCCCCATCTGAGCGGTACTGCACCAGAAAAACAGACGGATATTGCGCAACTGACCGATGCACATCGCGTGGCGCGCTGGCTCCAGCAGCACCACCGTTTGCCTGATTTTTATCTCACCAAAAGCGCGGCACGTCGTCAGGGCTGGAACCCGGCGCAGGGTAACCTGTGTGAGGTGTTGCCAGGACGGGCGATTGGCGGCGATCGCTTCAGTAACCGCGAACGGCGGCTGCCGATGCAGGCGGGACGGCAGTGGTATGAAGCGGACGTCAATTACGACTGCGGCCACCGCGATGCCGATCGTCTGCTTTACTCTTCTGATGGGCTGATCTTTCTCACTACCGATCACTATCGCAGCTTCACGCCGGTACCCTGACTATGCTGACACTCCATTTTGATTTTCGCACGCTGGGCACGCGCCAGGCCTTTTATCAGGCGCTGGTCGAACAGAGCGGCTGCGGTGAATGCTTTGGCTACAATCTGGATGCGCTGTGGGACTGGCTAACCGGCGGCATGGCGCTGCCGGCAACGCTGCATCTGCAGCATGTCGCCGAGGTCAGCGCCAGTGCGGAGTTTGCCCCGGTGCTGGCGCTGCTGGAAGAGGCGGCGCAGCAGCTGGCGGGCGAGCTGCGCCTGATTACTCACTGACTACGCGTGCAGCGGCAGCAGCATAATCGCCAGCGTCTGGCGTGCGCTGGCCGGCAAATCGCCGCCGCCGGTGTAGCCGTTATTCTCGACGATCAGCGAATTTAACCCCACCAGCCAGTCATAAATGTAATAGGCGGTGTGGTTAGCCGGCGCGGCAGACAGCCGCGTCAGACGCTGGCCTGACGAAAAGCTGACGCTGGGCGCCGGCGGGCGGGCGAAAATCGGGCTGCCGCGATTGACGCGACTCTGCGGCCGTTCACGTTCATCCCGCTGCAGGAAGCCGAGCCAGGCGACAAAGTCACCCAGCACCGTCATGGCACGCGACACCTGGCGATCGGTGCGCGCTTCATGGGCACTGACCTGCGTCTCTGTTTCGTTGAGCGCGCTTTGCAGTTTGCTCAGCACCTGCAGACGGAAGCTGGCGGTAATCAGCTCCTCCACCAGCAGTTCCAGCGTTGGCTTATCAACGTTGAGCAGCGCCAGCAGGCTCTGGCTCTCCGGCAGCTGACGCAGGTGCGCCAGCCACAGCGCGAACACCTGCTGAGGAAACTGCTGATCGCGCTGGCCGCTGCTGCTGCGCGGTTCGGCGGTGGTTACCGGCTCATCGTTAAACAGGTCAAACTCAAAACCAATACCAAAATAGCTCTGCTCCACCGCGGCCGGCTGACCGCCGGTGGACGGCGTGCTGCCGTGGCTCTGACTCAGCCACAGCTGGCGCACCGCTTCGCGCGACGGCTGCAGACGCTCAAGCAGCTCGCCATGCAGGCCGGTGCGATGCTGTAAACACTTCAGCAGCGTATCGGCGATGGCCTGTTTCCGCGCGGCCTGTTCCGGCGTGGCGCTGGCTTCGGTCCACGGCTGCAGACGCTCCACCAGTTTCTGCTGCAGCGTGCTGAGCTGTAGCGCCAGCCGGTCGCGCCGTGCCTCCGGCTGCATCTCATCCTGCAGCCAACTGCTCATGCGGTCGACGCCGGCGCGATCGCGCGCCAGCATGGAACCCCAGCTCTGGCCAGGCTGACCAATCTGCCGCTGTACCGCTTCATCGACGTTGATTTGCGACTGCTGATAGCGCGCATCGTGCGGCGTAATCGCCCAAATCAGGCGCGGCTTGTCTGCGCTGGCCGTCGCGCTCTGTTGCAGTTGCCACTCGCGCAGCGCGCTGGCGGCGAGATCCGCATCCTGACGCTGGCTGGCGGCGGTACAAATCAGCATTAAATCGATGCCCTGACGGGCGGCATAGAAGCCCGGCAGCAGGGCACGTTTCTGCTCCAGCAGACTGGCGCGCAGCGCATCACGCGCCTGCAGCCTTGCGCGCTCATCCTGCTGATCGCGGTCGGCGGGCGTGCCCGGCGCGGGCAGTTCCAGCATATCGGCTTCGTCATACAGCGCCTGACGCGGCGTCGAACTGAGCGGCAGGGTGATTTCCAGCGTCAGCAGCGCCAGCCAGCCGAGCGGTACCGACTGCGGTTTGCCCACGCGGTTGGCGACAACCGGACACACTTCAATCAATTCGTTCAGGTCGGCGTCATGGCCGATGAGCTTTTCAGCGGGCAGCGAGGCGTCATCCACCAGCAGGCTGAGCGGCGCCAGCACGCGCGGCGCGTGCCGCAGCTGATGGCGCAGATGCAGCAGGCTGCGCAGGGTTTCATTCAGCGCCGGACGCTGCGGCCACAGCAGCGCAAACAGTTGCACGCGGTCGTCCACGTTGAGCCACGGTGCCAGCTCAATCGCCTGCGGCCAGAAATGACGGTCCAGCACCTCGGCGTGATCGGGCTGGCGGCGATGCCACGCCCACAGCGTCACCAGCGCGTCGCTGTCGAGGCCGGGCTGCATCTCGCTCTGGCGATGGCGCTGCAGGCGCTGCAGTGCGGCATCAATCGCCGCGCTGTCCGGCTGGGTGTCCGCGCTGGCACCGGCCAGCATCAGACGAATCAGCTCGGCTTCGCTCAGCAGCGTCATCTCCAGCGGCCACGCGCCTGACTGCGCTTCACGCTGATGGCTGAAACGGGTGGCGATGGCAAAATCGAGATTGCCGGGATTGATGTGCTGAAAATAGTTCAGGGTTTTGTCGCCGAGACGGGCGATCAGCTGGCCCTGCGCGTCGCCGACCATTTCACTCAGCAGCCAGGCTTTACCCGCCTGCGACTGACCAAACAGCGCCAGGGTGACCGGCCGTGCCAGCTGTCGCGCCAGCGCGTGGCTCTCAACGCGGGCGCGCCGCAGCTGGAGCCGCAGCGTATCGGCTTCCAGCGCCAGACGCGGCGAGTGCGCCTGGTGGCTCTCCACCCAGTTCAGCGCGCCGTCAACCGTCTCCTGCAGCAGGCCCAGGCGTTTAGCAGGCGTCGCCGGCGTGGCTTTTTTGGCAGTTCTCATCGTTTACACACGCTCCCGCTGTCGATCCAGTATTGCGCATTGGCGTTGCCGGTGGCCGACAGCGTATTCAGTTTCAGACTCAGTTGCTCCAGCGGCACGCGCGTGCCATCGTCCATGCGCGCCTCGCTCAGTACCAGCCGCTCCGGGCCGAGGTTATCCGGTCCCGGTTGTACCGCCAGCCTGATGCGCAGCACGCTTTCGCCCGCTACCTGGCGCGCCAGTTGCGGATCGGTAATGCTCAGGCTGTAGAGCGGTGTCGCCGGCCAGCGGTCGTTCTCCAGCTGGCGGAAACCGAGGCAGACGTTACCGCGAATGCGGAAGCTGCTTTTACGGTCCAGCGCGAAGCTGTGGCTGTCGAGATCAATCTCGCTGTAGCACAGATTGTCATCGCTCAGCGTGGCGTTTTCATCCAGTACGCCAAGATAGCGAATGGTCGAGTAGGGTTCAAAATCGCCGGCGCGGAACCAGAAGCTGCTGAGACGCAGATCGAGTGCCAGCAGACACAGCATGGCACCGACCGCCGCGGTGGATTTCGGGTTATCAATGCGTCCCTGTTTGTTGAACGGATACCAGTCGCTGGTGTGATACCCCTCCAGCGACAAAATGCGGCTGCCCGGCAGCGGCTGCAAATGACGCACCAGCGCCTGAATGCCCGGGAAGCGCGACGGGCGACCGGTCAGCAGCAGCACATCGCACTGATAGAGAGAAACCACTTCGCACATGGCGCGCAGCGCCGGGATGATCGCCATCCGGTGCTGCAGGAACTCAGCATGCAACTGCGCCATGCTCACCACCAGCGGCACGTCAAGCAGATCGAAACGGCTA
Source organism: Pantoea sp. GM_Pan_4 (assembly GCF_026541005.1). Lineage (NCBI taxonomy): Bacteria > Pseudomonadati > Pseudomonadota > Gammaproteobacteria > Enterobacterales > Erwiniaceae > Pantoea > Pantoea sp. GM_Pan_4. Next base: position 415,265 of record NZ_JALNUZ010000001.1, on the reverse strand, counting down.
TCGCCGCCGAGCGTGCGCTGAATCTCTCCGTTGACAAACGCCAGCACGCTGCTGGCTGGCTTCTGCGGCACCAGCTCGCCAAACAGCGCGTTAATTTCGCTGTGGCTGTCGAGCGGATTCCAGTTTTCATAGCGCTCCAGCACCGCCTGCGCCAGCGGAATAAACAGCTGCAGGGTGACCTGCTGGCGCAACGTGGCCTGACCGTCCATGCGGCTGTCGTGTCCAAACAGCTTGTTCATCAGCGGTTCCGCCAGCGCCAGGCCGGCTTTTTGCAGACTCTGCTGTAGCGCGGGCAGGATCCACAGCTGAATCACGTCCAGCAGAATGTCATCGCCGGCCACTTTAAACCCTTCCCGGAACAGCAGGCGCGGGGTGATTTTCACGTTGTTGCCCTGACCATCATCCAGACGATACTGGGTGATGGCGAGGTCGGTAGTGCCGCCGCCGATATCAATCGAGGCGATGCGCAGGCTTTTGCCCGGCAGCTCATCCGCTTCGCGCGGGCGATCCGGGCGCGCCATGCTACTGAAGAAATCTTCCGCGCGACCGGCAAAATTCACCTGGGTTTCGTTGAACAGCCACACCATCTGACCGCAGGTGGCTTCATCCCACTCCATCTGCACATCTGGTACCGGCCGCAGGCTGTGTGCCTGGCTGGCGGCGTCAAACGCGGCGTCGGCCGGATGCCAGCCTTCGGCTTTCCACACCAGCGCGATGGCTTCCTGCATGCGGCGACGGAAAATTTCCCGCTCCGGCTTCGGCATGGCCGACGGCAGCGTCAGGATCACATGACGCAGCTGGCGCGGCGCCTGGCTTTGCGGCATACGCTGGCGCTGGGCCACGCTGTTCATCTGCATCATGGCCTGCGCCAGCAGTTCACACAGCATAAAGGTCATCAGCGAGCTGCGGCTGTAGCTGGCAGAAAACACCGGCAGGCGGTCATCTTCCGGCAGGGCATGCAGCGGCTGCCCCTCATCGTTGAGCAACAGGGTAAACGGCAGCGCGGTGGCCTGCGGCTCGTCGCTGCCGCCGCTGGCGTTGAAGCGCCAGCCTGGCTGATAACGCGCTTCGTCCCATAAGTAGCGGCGCGGGCTGGAGAGGCCGGTGCTGCCCTCAGTGCCGGCGCGCTGCAGCGCCAGGCGGCTGGCTTCGCGACCGACGCGGGTCAGTGAGGGCCACATAAACGCGTTTTCACGACCGCTCTCCAGCGAGAAGTTGGCTTTGCCAAAGTGCGTCTCGGCAAACTCCAGTCGGCTGTCGAACAGCTCGTTGTAGACCTGGTGCGGCTGCGACAGATCGCGCAACTGCAGCTCATAGGTCTGGCGCAGGCCGTTGCTCTCTTCGGGGTGATCTTCCACCAGAATGCCGCAGGTATGCGAGTTGCCGACGTCGAGAATGATATCCACGTTGACCGCCGGCGTTTGCGGTGAGGCCGCCTGGATAGTGATTTCTGCCAGATCGAGCTGTTCGCCCAGCAGTTCCAGCACGTTGAGATAGTGCGCCTGATATTCAAATTCGCGCAGCGCCTGGTTTACTTCCTGCTCGCGGCGTGATTCCAGCGCATACACCTGCTGGCTGAACGTCTCGCGCAGCCAGCCGTCAACCCAGGTGAGGTCGAGGAACTCGCCCAGTTCATAGTTGTGCCACGCCAGCGCAAAGCTGACGCCGTTCTGCGCATCGGCTTTGCTCAACCCCAGCTGCTCACCGCCGTCCGTGTCGGCCACCAGGCGCGTATCGAAGGCGAGGGTGATGCGATGGGTATTGCCCGCCGCGTCGGGCTGGCTGAGCGGCGCAAGGCGCAGACGCGCCCAGTTATCCGGGCCACCGATGAAACGACGGCCACTGGAACAGCGCAGCACCGGCAGCGGCAGCCACTGCCCGGCCAGCAGCGTCAGGGAATCGGCCAGCGCGATATCGGTTTCCGGACGCACCACCTCAGCGGCACCGCCATCCTGCGGATAGAGCAGAAACTTGCCGCTGTTGCCATCAACGTTGAGACGCAGCAGCGGGCCGTTGGCGGTCTGGCGCACAAACTGCCGCCGCGCCTGTAGCGCGGGCAGGCGCAGACCAAAATCAAGAAACTGCACACCGCTGTCTTCGATCAGCGTGATTTTCTGTTTGTCATCAATCAGGGGAGCCAACATGGTTACTTACTCTCACGCTTAATCGTCAACGGGAACACCTGATCGGCGCCATACTGCGCCGTACAGCTGGCAATGCCATCACCGGCTTTGCACACCAGCTCCGGCATGCGATAGCGTGATTTATCGCTGCAGCTGGCAGTATAGCGGCTGCGCACTACCATGGTGCCGGCGCTGGTCATGGCGGCGGTGACATCGGCTTTACAGCGAATATTGTCGCCCTGGGTAATCACTGCGCTGCCTTTACCGTTGCGGATCTGATAGCGCAGGCTCGGCGGCTTGCCGGTCGGCAGATTGGTCTGACGCAGCGTCACGCGCCAGGTACCATTGATAAATTTCACCGAGCCGAGGCGCGCGTCATCGGCGGTCATCACCAGATCGTCCGCTTTGGCCGGTTCGGTATGTTCCGCTACGACCTCCGGCGGTGCCGGTGGGGCAGCCGGTGCCGGCGCAGGCGTCACCGTCGCACTGCTGTGCGGCAGCGTGGTGGCCAGCGTCTGTGCTTTCGCCAGCATCGCCGGGGCCAGCGTGGGCGCGGCGCTGACCACAGGCGCGGTTTCGGTTTCTGCCGGCTGGACCGGCGCGTCGTGTAACCAGAAGGCCACGCCCGCTGCGGCGACAGCGGCCAGAGGCAGCACCAGCAGCAGCGGGCGCAGTGCGGATTTCTTCCGCGCGGGCGTGTCGGCGACAACGCTCAGCGGTGCGGGTTCGGGCTGTGGTTCGGGTTCCGCCAGCCGTTCCGGCTCGGGCTCCGCCACAACGGGGGCCGCAACCGGTTCAGGCGCGGCAGCCCTTTCTGGCTCCGGCGCGGGCACCACCAGCGGCGGCAGTTCTTCATCAAGGCTGTCGCGCAGGCAGGCCAGCGCATCATCACGCGTGCGCGCCTGCGGGTCGACAAAGCCCCAGAAGGTGATCACCGGCTTGCCATCCACCAGATAGACGTATTGCTGATCGGGAAACTGCAGCGTCTTCGCCAGCAGCGCCCCAAACAGGCGCATCGCCGGATTGTCGGCATCCCGGGCGCGCAGGCTGAGCGCCTGCAAATCCTGCTGATTAAGGGTGAGCTGATCCAGAGCCTGACGCTTTTCGCGATCGCTGGCCGCCAGCCAGGATTTCACTTTGCCGCTGAATGGCGCGTACCAGTCAAGGCGGTCACCGCGCTCGTTGGCCTGCGGGATCGCGAGGCAGTTGGCCAGTGTCGTCTGGCGGCGCAAACGTAACGTTTCGCGAATTTGCAGGGCAGAAGCCCAGACCGGCTGGCCGTTCTCCCCCAGTGCCAGTAACGCGTCAAGATTGCCGCTGCGCAGAAAAGTTTTTGCCACTCGTTGGGCCCTTATCGGTGGTTATCTGAAGCCAAACATCGGGTGTGATGGGCGATGGTAGTGATCTTAAGCCAAATGCGCCGCAATCAAACGGGGGAAAAAGGGGGGAAAACAGGGCGTTATTCCCCCCACGGTACGCGGGGTGATGAAATGTTAACCGTTCCGGCGCGGGCTGAGCAGCAAATGGGTGAGGACGCCCCCGATCAGGCCCCAGAACGCCGAGCCGACGCCGAGCAGGGAGATGCCGCTGGCGGTGATTAGAAATGCCACGATGGCGCTGTCGCGCTGCGCGGGTTCCGCCAGCGCGCGCTGCAGGCTGCCCGCCAGCGTGGCCAGCAGTGCCAGACCGGCCAGCGTAGCGATCAGCACCGGCGGCAATGCGCTGAGCATCACGGCGATCAGCGCGCCGGTAAAGCCGGTCAGCAAATAGAACACGCCCGCCAGCGCGGAAGCCACCCAGCGGCGCGCCGGGTCCGGATCGACATCATCGCCCATGCAGATCGCGGCGGTGATGGCGGCAATACACACCGAAAAGCCGCCGAACGGCGACAGCAGTAGCGCGATCAGGCCGGTCCAGCCGGTGAGCGCGGAGACCGGCGGCCGGTAACCATGCGCCTGCAGCGTGGCAATACCGGGCGCATTCTGCGACGCCATGGTCACCAAAAAGTAGGGCAAGCCGACGCCAATCAGCGCGGCAGGATTAAAGTGCGGCATGATAAATTCCGGCACGCTCAGCGTTAGCGCATGAGGCGGAAAGTGGATGGCGCGCTGACCCAGCGCCACCAGCACGCCCGTCACCAGCGCCAGTAGAATGGCATAACGCGGCAGCCAGCGGCGGCCCAGCAGCCACACCAGACACATGCTGCCGCACAGGGCAAAATGATCCTGTAAGCCGCTGAAGGTGCCGATGCCAAAACGCAGCAGAATCCCCGCCAGCATCGCGGCCGCCAGCGACTGGGGAATGTGGTTCATCAGCCGGGCAAACAGGCCGGTCACGCCGCTCAGCACAATTAGCAGATTGGTCGCGACAAACACCCCGACCACTTCATTCAGCGTCAGGCCGTGCACGCTGGTGGCCAGCAGCGCGGCACCCGGCGTCGACCAGGCGGCGAGCACCGGCATCCGCGTCCACAGCGACAGGCCGAGTGACGCCAGCCCCATGCCCACGCCCAGCATCGACAGCCAGCCGCCAATCTGCGCCGGTGAGGCGCCTGCAGCCTGCGCCGCCTGGAAGATCAGCGCCGCGGTGCTGCTGTAGCCGACCAGCACGGCGATCAGGCCGGAAATCAGCATCGGAAAGGAAAAAGCCGGACGAACAGTTGCAGTGGTCATGGAATCACATCCTGTTGTGCGTTATAACGCACATTGTGGCACGCACGGTATGGCGCGCACAAGTGGTACACTGCGCGCCCGCTTTTCAGGAGAATTCATGGAAAATCTGCATCAACATCTCAGCCAGGCGCTGAAGCAGCTGCGTCAGGCCAATGGCTGGAGCCTGACGCTGGCGGCGGCGCGCACCGGCGTGAGTAAAGCTATGCTCGGTCAGATTGAGCGCGGCGAGTCGAGTCCAACGATCGCCACGCTATGGAAAATCGCCACCGGCTTTAATGTGCCGTTCTCCTTTTTTGTGCAGAGCGGGGCGCAGCCGTCGGGCGATGTGGCGACCTTCAGCCAGCCCAATGCACAAATGCAGGTGAAGCCGCTGCTGCCGTATGACGCGCGTTTGCGCTTCGATCTACTGGAAGTGACGCTGGCGGCGGGCGCGCAAAGCGATTCGTCAGCGCACGAAAGCGGGGTGATTGAGCAGGTGGTGGTGCTGGAAGGTGAGTTGTTGCTGGGCATGGCGGGCAGCTGGCGTCGCCTGCAGGCCGGCGAGGCCAGCCAGTTCGCCGCCGATCAGCCGCACAGCTACCGCAATCCGCTGGCCAGCCCGTTGCGCTTTCATAGCCTGATTCACTATTTGCAGCGCAGCTGAGCGGCGGGATGTGCAATTACAAATTGATACGAAGGCAAACTACACAGTTTACCTGCGTATTTATATACTGCGGTCTCATCAGTAAAGGAGAAGGGCGATGAGCGAGCTGATTAGCGCCGCTGCCGCGTTACGCAGCATCAATGGCAAACTGATGCGCCGCCTGCGTGAATCGGCCCCGCCGGGCGATCTCACCTGGCCGCAGGTTTCCGTGCTGGGGTATCTGGTGCGCGACGGCGCAATGACGGTGACCGAGCTGGCCGCGCGCGAAGGGGTGCGCAGCCAGTCAATGAGTGCCACGGTCGCCAGCCTGCAGACGCTGGGCCTGGTACAGGGCGTGGCCGATGCGCAGGATGGCCGCAAAACCCGTTATCAGCCTACCGCTGCCTGCCTGCAGCTCATCGCCAGCAATCGCGCCCAGCGTGACGACTGGCTGCTGCACAGCATCAGCAGCCTGCTCAGCCCGCAGGAGCAGCAAACGCTGCTGGCCGCCATTCCCTTACTGCAACGACTCGCTGACCACTAATTTGAGAGGACTCACCATGGCTGTCACCACGTTAGATGCCCAAACCGCCCTGATTGTCATCGACCTGCAGCACGGCATCGTCCGCCTGCCGGTTACGCCGCGCCATCCGGATGAAGTGATTGCACGCGCCACGCAGCTGACGCAGGCGTTTCGCGCGAAACAGCTGCCGGTGGTGCTGGTGAACGTGGCGGGCGGCGCGCCGGGCCGCAATCAGCAGCCGCGTCACGATGCTGCTCTGCCGGCAGACTGGGCGGTGCTGGTGCCGGAAATGACACCGCAGCCGGGCGATATCAGCGTAACGAAAAAAACCTGGGGCGCGTTCCACAATACCGATCTGCACCAGCAGCTGCAGCAGCGTGGCGTAACGCAGGTGGTGGTGTGCGGGATTGCCACCAGTATCGGCGTGGAATCCACGGCGCGTCAGGCATACGAGCTGGGCTACAACGTTACGCTGGCGACTGATGCAATGAGCTGCCTGAACGCCGAAACCCACCACAACAGCATTGAGCGCATCTTCCCGCGCCTCGGCGAAACCGGCACCACTGAGGAAATCCTCGCGCTGCTGAACTGATCTTTTCCCTCCAGGGCTGGTACTGCCGGCCCTTATCTTTGCCGCTCGCTGCCACTGGTTATTCTGCTGCGCCTCGCTTTCCCTGCCGCCGTTGAGAGTTGGTTGTAACAGCGCTGGTTACTGTCACAGTATGCACAGCAACACGATAACCAATATTTAGCCTGACTTTACGTTTTTATTAACACCAGAGAGCAGCAGGATCGGGTAGAGCAGTACAGTGCTATTCTGCTGCAGGGAGGTAGGGATGCTAAAAAAATTAAACGTGCTTTATCTCATCGCCAGCCTGTTTTTTCTGGGCACCGGTATTACCTTAGGTCTGGTGTTGTCACCGTTAATTACCGCGGAAGTGAATGCCACGCAAAAGGAGGTTGATCTGGCGAAACAGCAGGCGCTATATAGCGGCGAGTTTGATCGCCATCAGCCGGGCAGTGATGCGCTGTACTGGGCCAGCGGCAAGGTCTATCTCAATGAAAACGTCATCGCCTTTGAGGGGGAAATTGCCCCCGGGCCACACTATAAAATTTACCTCACCAAAACTCAGGCGTTTGATCAGCACTCATTTCTGCAAATAAAGCATCAGTCGGCGTTAATTGGCGATTTAAATAACTTTGGTGATTTTATTAAATCACTGCCGGAAGGCATCGATCCGCAGGAATATTGCGCCGTGCAAATCTGGAGTGAGCAATTTTCGAAATTTGTCGGATCAGCGCGTTATCGCACCTGAATAAGGCACCGACGTGCGCCGGTGCCTGATTTAGATTACTGGAAAGCGTAACTTAGCGTCAGGCCGACGCTGTAATTACGCCCCGGTGCGGGTTCGTAATACCGGCCATTGCTCTCATTAACGATGACCGAGCCAATATAGTGGCGATCGAGCAGATTATCCACGCGACCAAACAGATCCAGCGTCCAGTTCTGCACCAGCCATTTATAGCCGCTGTTCAGTCCCACCACCGTATACGCCGGCGCTTTGACATCATTCTGGTCGTTGGCCGCAATGTCGCTCAGGTAGCGCAGGTCGCCGCCGGCATACCAGCCTTGCTCCGGCGCGTAGGCCAGTCCGGCATAGGCCATATTGCGTGCTATACCGGGGATGCGCTTGCCGTCACAGCTGTCGCTGCCGCAGGCGTTACTGCGGTAGCGCGCGTCGAGCAGCGTCCACGCAGCTTTCAGGTGCCAGTCATAGCCAAACTGCTGATCGAGCCCGAGTTCCAGGCCACGGCGGCGCGTCTCACCGGCGTTTTTGTAGCTGGTGCGGCCTTCGTAACTGCTGTCTGACACGATCTCGTTTTTGGTATCGGTCTGAAACAGCGCGGCGGTCAGTAGGCCGTTGCCGAGGCGTTTTTTGCTGCCGAGCTCCACGGTATTGCTGGTGGCTGGCTGCAGGTTGAGATTGAGCCCGGCCTGATCCGCCGCTCGGTAGGAGAGTTCATTGAGCGTCGGCGTTTCAAAGCCGCGACCGGCGGAAACATAGGCGTTCCAGCCATCATCAATCGCGTATTTGAGCGAGGCCGCAGGCAGCCAGCGGTGGTAGCGGCGATTGCCGCTGTCATCCGGATCGCTGGCGGTCACGTAATAGTCGTTAGCATCGAAATTGACCGTGCTGAAGCGCACGCCGGCGTCCAGCGACCAGCGATCGCTCAGCTGCCACGCGGTCTGCAGATAGGGATCGAGGTTCCACATCAGGTTGCGCTCGTTGCGGCGCAGATCACCCCGCACGCCGTAGTCGGTGGCACCATCACTACGGGTAAAGTTCTGATAGCCTTTGCGCTTCTCGCTCATGGTCTCATAGTCGAGGCCGCCGGTCAGGGTCACCGGCAGCGTCAACAGCGTAGCGCGGTGCGTCCAGCGGGTATCAATGCCCTGGTAGTGGCGCGCCAGTGAAATGACACCACCGGGATAGCCGGCTTTCAGCTGGGTCGCCAGCGGGATGGACTGATACTGGGTGGTTTCGCGCTCACCGGCATAGAGCATCACGCTGAGATCGTCGTTGTCGCTCATCTGGCGCTGGTAGTGCAGGCCCGCCTGGGTCTGGTCGACGGTTTTACGCGCGTTGTACAGCGTGACGTTGCTGGCCACCTGGCGCGGATTATCACGCCACTGATCCGGCGTCAGGCCGCCCGGATCCTGCGCCTCAACGTGAACGCTGTTGAACAGCAGCGTCAGGGTGCTGACATCGTCAATGCGCACGCCAAGCCTGGCATTGCCGAGGTTTTTCTGCGCGGCGCTGTGGTCACGATAGCCGTGCGTGGTGAAGCGCGAAGCCGACACCGTATAGTCAACATCGCCGGCATGGCTGCCATCACCGGTGGCACCGCTCGCTTTCACGCTGTTGCGCCAGCTGCCGTAGCTGCCGTACCAGCTACTGGCTTCCAGCGTGGTCGGCTGCTGGCCGCGCTGGGTTTCCACATTGATCACGCCGCCCGATGCGTTGCCGTACAGCGCGGAGAACGGGCCGCGCAGCACTTCCACGCGATCGATTGAACCGATATCGATATTCGAGGTTTGCCCCTGACCATCCGGCATGCTGGCCGGAATGCCGTCAACGTACAGGCGAATGCCGCGCAGGCCGAAGGTGGAACGCGAACCAAAGCCGCGCACTGAAATCTGCAGGTCCTGCGCATAATCCTGGCGGTTCTGGATTTGCAGACCCGGTACGCTGGTGAGGTTTTCAGACAGGTTAACGCGCGGTGCGGCGTGGCGCATATCGTCGCCGCTGACGACGCTGACCGCCGCCGGGGTATCCAGCTCAGAGAGTCCACTGGCCGCGGGCGCGGCGCTCACCACCAGGGTATTGCTGGCATTGTCCGCCGCCAGCAGCGGCAGCGGCAGGAGTGCAGGCAGCATCAGCAACGGCGCCTGTCGCAAAAGAGCAATTTTCATTTTAATAACCGTAAAAGACGTGAAATGAACCAATCGGGACATTTATCGCGCGTATGTTAATCGTTTTAGCGCGGGTTTGAAAAGCGTTAATAGTAGGGCAGAACCCTGTTAAGTGTGGCGGGAAAAATGTCCTTTCACCGCACCTCTGGCCTGGCTGTCAGCCCCAATTTCTGTCAGTGTGATCGTTTTGCCTGCGGTAAGAAGAAGGAGAAAACATGAGTCAGCAACCTGTAGTGGCGGTACTGGGATTAGGCGCGATGGGACACGCATTTGCCGCCAATCTGTTGAAGAAAGGCTTTATCGTGCGCGGCTGGAACCGCACGCGTGCCAAAGGTGAAGATCTGGTGGCCGCAGGCCTGACGCTGAGCGACAGCGCCGCGCAGGCTGTGGAAGGCGCAGACGTGGTGATTGCCATGCTGGCGGACGGCGCTACCACGCGCGCCACGCTAAGCCAGGTGCAGAACTCAATGCAGCAGGGGGCTACCGTGGCGCAGATGGGCACCATCGGCGTTGAAGCGACCGACGCGCTGATCGCCGAGCTGGCGGCCGCACGGCCGGACGTGGTGTTTATTGATGCGCCGGTCTCCGGTACCAAAGCGCCGGCTGAAAACGCGCAGATTCTGGTGATGGCCAGCGGCGACCGGCAGCGCGCCCAGGCGGCGGAGCAGGTGTTCGCCGCGATTGGTAAAGGGACGCAGTGGCTGGGTGCCGCCGGTGCCAGCTCGCGCATGAAGCTGGTGGTGAATAGCTGGCTGATTGGCCTGATGCAGAGTCTTGCCGAAAGCACCCGGCTGGCAGAGCAATTCGGTTTCACTACCGACGATCTCTGGCAGGTGCTGGAAGGCGGTCCGCTGGCAGCGCCGTACGCCAAAATGAAACTCGGCATGATTGCAAGCGGCGACTTTACGCCGCAGATGCATTTGATCTGGGCGCTGAAGGATGCGCGGCTGGCGCTGGACGCAGCCGGCGACGCTTCTCTGCCGGCGCTGGAAAACATCGTCGATGTCTGGCAGCAGGCGGTCGATGCCGGTTATGGCGAGCAGGATCTGGCGGCGGTTTATCAGTACCTGAAACGCTAAATGAGTCAGCGGCTCGACTTTGACTTCTCGCAGCGTCCGCTGGTGCCGTATGCGCACGATTACGCGCACGGCGATGCGGAGCCGTGGCACTATCACCACTGCGCGCAGCTGATCCATACCCTGAGCGGCGTGGTGAAAGTGGAAACGCAACACGGCAGCTGGATTGTGCCGCCCAGCCGCGGCGTGTGGCTACCGGCCGGCACGCGTCATGCGCTGCACATCGTTGGCAGCGTGGCGGCGCGCACGCTGTTTGTCGATCCGCTGGCGCGCGCCGATCTGCCCGCCAGCTGTCAGGTGGTGCAGATATCGCCGCTGCTGCGGGAGCTGATTGTCAGCGCGCTCACGCTGCCGGAGCATTACGCGTCCGGCAGTCGCGCCGAGCGCATTTACGAGCTAATTCTCGATGAAATTCGCGTGATGGACGTGCTGCCGTTCGGCCTGCCACTGCCGCACAGCGACCGGTTGCTGGCGCTGTGCCAGCAGATTCAGCAGGCGCCGGGCGAGAGCTGGACGCTGGCGCGCGCGGCGGCGCAGCTGTGTGTGGCGGAGCGGACACTGGCGCGCCATTTCAGTCGCGAAACCGGTTTGCAGTTTAGCGACTGGCTGCGGCGTGCCCGGCTGAGCGTGGCGCTGACCCGGCTGGCACAGGGCGATACGGTGCTGGCCGTGGCGCTCGATCTCGGCTACGACAGCCCGAGCGCCTTCAGCGCCATGTTTCGTCGCGTGCTGGGCGTTACGCCAGCGAACTACTTTCCGGCGGCAGAAAAGCGCCCGCCGCGTTAAGCAATGCCTGCAGCGAGGCGCGCGTCACGTCATTATCAATACCCACGCCCCACGCACGCTCGCCACGCGGCGTGATGCAGCTGATATAGCACACCGAACGGCTGTCGCTGCGTTTGCCCAGCGTGTGTTCATGGTAATCCTCAATGGTTACGGTCAGATCGTAGCGCTGACGCAGCGCGGCCACCGCCGCTGACAGCAGACCGTTGCCGCGCCCTTCCAGGGTCAGCTGCTGCGGACCCTGCTGCAGGCGCGCTTTAATCCGCGTCTCGCCCTGATCATCGCTATGGCTCTCTGCCTGCAGCAGGCGACACCGTGGCTGTTGCAGGCCGTACTGCTGACAGAACAGCTGCCACAGCGCGTGGTGCGTCATCTCCTGGCCGTGAGCATCGGTCTGCTGCTGCACGCAGCGGCTGAAATCCTGCTGCAGGCCGCGCGGCAGTTGCAGGCCGTGATTTTGTTCCAGCAGCCAGGCGGCACCGCCTTTACCGGACTGGCTGTTCACGCGGATCACCGCTTCATAGCTGCAGCCGATGTCCAGCGGATCGAGCGGCAGGTAGGGCATTTGCCATACCACTTCATTATGCGCGCTGCGTTCGGCAAAGCCTTTGCGAATGGCATCCTGATGCGAGCCGGAGAAGGCGGTAAACACCAGTTCGCCGGCGTAAGGATGGCGCGGATGGACCGGCAGTTGGTTACAGCGCGTCACCACTTCCAGCACCTCGCGCATATCGCTAAAGTCCAGCTCAGGCGTCACGCCCTGGGTATAGAGATTCAGAGCCAGCGTCACCAGATCGACGTTGCCGGTGCGCTCGCCGTTACCAAACAGACAGCCTTCAACGCGATCGGCGCCGGCCAGCAGCGCCAGCTCGGCGCAGGCGATGCCGGTGCCGCGATCGTTATGTGGATGGACGCTGATGGCCACCTGCGAGCGCTGGCTGAAGTGGCGACAGAAATACTCGATCTGGTCGGCATAGACGTTGGGCGTGTTGACTTCCACCGTGGCGGGCAGATTGATGATCATCGGCCGCTGCGGTCCCGGCTGCCAGATGGCGGCGACCGCTTCACAGATTTCCAGCGCAAATTCCGGCTCGGTAAAGCAGAAGGTTTCCGGCGAGTACTGAAAGGTCCAGTGTGTGGCGGGCTGCGCCGCACAGCGTGCGCGGATTTGCCGCGCGGCGGCGCAGGCCAGCTCGACAATTTCAGCTTTGCTTTGACGAAATACGCGCTCACGGAACAGCGGGGCGGTGGCGTTATACAGATGGATAATCGCCTGCGGCGCGTCACGCAGCGCTGCAAAGGTGCGATCGATTAAATCGCCGCGCGCCTGGGTTAATACCTGAATAGTGACGTCGTGAGGGATGTGCTGCTGTTCAATCAGCAGGCGCACAAAATCAAAATCGGTTTGCGAGGCGGCGGGAAACGCTACTTCAATCTCTTTAAAGCCGCAGCGCAGCAGCAGTTGCCAGAATGCTAATTTGCGCGCGCTGTCCATCGGCGTAGCCAGCGCCTGATTGCCATCGCGCAAATCGGTTGAGAGCCAGCGCGGCGTGCGGGTGATCTGGCGTGACGGCCACTGGCGATCCGCCAGATTGATGACAGGCCACGGGCGATATTTTTCAGCAGGTTGAGTCAGCATGGGGGTCTCCTTGAGGTCTGCCTGTAGTCTGCAGTAACCTGCCGGACGCGGCTCACGCATAGCTGACAACCCGGCGTGCAAAACTGACAGCTGCCGCAGCGATACCCGTCAGTTAAACCCTACTGTGCTTCGATCCCGTGTTTTTTCATCATCGCGCGCAGCTGATGATAAGTAACGCGCAACAGTTCAGCGGCGCGGCGCTGGTTGTATCGCGCCTGTTGCAGACTGGCTTCGACCAGTGCGCGCTCCTGCTGGTTTTGCCACTGGCGTAAATCCAGCGGCAGCGCCGGCAGGGCGTTTTCACGCTGTTCTGCTGCTGGCTCTGTTACCGCAGGAGCGCTGCGTGGCGCAAACGGATTGATGATGATGGTGTCGAGCGCCTGTTCGGTGCTGTGATGACGGTACACCGAGCGCTCCACCACGTTTTTCAGTTCACGCACGTTGCCCGGCCAGCTGTGCTGTAACAGGGTGAGCTGAGCGCGCTCGCTAAAGCCGGGAAACAGCGCCAGGCCCAGCTCGCGGCACATCTGAATGGCAAAATGCTCGGCCATCACCAGGATATCGCTGCGGCGCTCGCGCAGCGGCGGCAGCTGGACGACATCGAACGCCAGACGATCAAGCAGGTCGGCGCGAAAACGGCCGGCGGCGGCCAGCGCGGGCAGATCCTCATTGGTAGCGCACACCAGACGCACGTTAACCTGCAGCGACTGATTGCCGCCAACGCGTTCCAGCTGGCCATACTCAATCACGCGCAGCAGTTTCTCCTGCACCAGCATCGGCGCAGTGGCAAGCTCATCCAGAAACAGCGTGCCACCATCGGCGCGCTCAAAGCGGCCAAGGTGGCGCTTCTGGGCGCCGGTAAAGGCACCGGCTTCATGGCCGAACAGCTCGGAATCCAGCAGGTTTTCATTCAGCGCGGCGCAGTTAAGCGAAATAAACGGCCCCTGCCAGCGGTCGGAGAGGTAGTGCAGGCGGCTGGCAATCAGCTCTTTACCGGTACCGCGTTCGCCAGTCACCAGCACCGGTTTCTCCAGCGGCGCCAGTTTCGATACCTGTTCCAGCACCTCTAAAAAGTTATTCGACTCGCCCAGCAGATTGTCTTTACCGTTTGCCATGATGAAATTCACCACTGATTAATTAATTTCACTACCTTAACGGATTGCGCGGCGCGTGTAAAACAGTCAAACCCAGTAAAATCAGCACATTAAAAACTGGCACGCATCTTGTATTAGTCATGAGCGTAAAGACATGACAACCAGAGGAACATCATTATGGGTATTTTTTCTCGTTTCGCCGATATCGTGAACGCTAACATCAACTCGCTGCTGGAGCGTGCCGAAGATCCGCAGAAACTGGTACGCCTGATGATTCAGGAAATGGAAGACACGCTGGTGGAAGTACGTTCCACCTCGGCCCGCGCGCTGGCAGAAAAGAAACAGCTGCTGCGCCGTATTGAGCAGGCCGAAACTCAGCAGGCCGAATGGCAGGAAAAAGCTGAGCTGGCGCTGAGTAAAGAGAAAGAAGATTTAGCCCGTTCGGCGCTGATTGAGAAACAGAAGCTGACCGATTTGATCGCTGCGCTGCAGCAGGAAGCCAGCCACGTTGAAGAGACGCTGGATCGCATGAAAGGCGAGATTGGCGAGCTGGAGAAAAAACTCAGCGAAACCCGCGCCCGTCAGCAGGCCCTGACGCTGCGTCACCAGGCGGCTTCATCGTCACGCGATGTGCGTCGTCAGCTCGACAGCGGCAAGCTGGATGAGGCGATGGCACGCTTCGAGTCGTTTGAACGTCGCATCGATCACATGGAAGCAGAAGCGGAAAGCCAGCGCTTCGGTAAAAGCAAAACGCTGGACCAGCAGTTTGCCGATCTGAAAGCCGATGACGAAATCAGCCAGCAGTTGGCTGCGCTGAAAGCCAAAATGAACCGCAGCGAGTGATCGCCCCGGGCCTGCTAACGGGCCCGGATTGCCGGGTGTACTGAAAAAGGAGAGTCAATGAGCGCACTATTTCTGGCCATACCGTTAACGATCTTCGTGCTGTTTGTGGCACCGATCTGGTTATGGCTGCACTACAGCAACAAACGCAACGGCGGGACGCTTTCGTCCGGTGACCTGCAGCGCCTGCAGCAGCTGACGCAGGAAGCGCGCCGCATGCGTGATCGGGTCGAGGCGCTGGAAGCGATCCTCGATGCCGAACACCCGAACTGGAGGCAGCCATGATGAACGGACGCAAACTGTGGCGTATTCCGCAGCAGGGCAAAGTGCGCGGCGTGTGTGCCGGGCTGGCCGAGTACCTGGACATTCCGGTGCGGCTGCTGCGTGTGATTGTGGTGCTGTCGCTGTTTTTAGGTCTGTTTATGATCACCGTGACCGCCTATTTTATCCTTGGCTACGTGCTGGATGAAAAACCGCTGGACGCACCCTCTGAGCGCACACCAACGGCGCGCGAACTGCTGGATGAGCTGGAAAATACGCTCACCGCGGATGAGCGTAACGTACGCGATATTGAGCGTTACGTGACCTCAGAAACCTTCAGCGTACGCAGCCGTTTCCGCCAGATTTAATCCCTGTCGCGGGCCCGTCAGCGGGTCCGCTGCTCTAAGAGAGGCGCTATGCATACGCAACGTTTAACTGCTCTGCGCCGCCGCGCAACGCCTGCGTTGAAGTCGGCGGGAAAATTCATCATCATCAGTGCAGTAACTTATGCGCCCGGCGGCCTGGCCGGCTGGGCAGTGAAATCGGTGGCGCGCCGTCCGCTGCGCCTGTTGCTGGCGGCCGCCCTGGAACCGTTGCTGAGTAAGGCGTTTAACCGCCTGTCGGCACGTTTCATCAGGGAGAGCGATGAAAAGACTGCAAAATGAATTGATGGGGCTGATGAACCGCGGCGTGGATCGCCATCTGCGCCTCGCCGTCACCGGCCTGAGCAGCAGCGGTAAAACCGCGTTTATCACCTCGCTGGTTAACCAGCTGCTCAATGTCCACAGCGGCGCGCGTCTGCCGCTGTTTTCCGTGGTGCGCGAAGAGCGGCTGCTGGGCGTGAAGCGCGTACCCCAGCGTGAGCTGGGCACGCCGCGCTTTACCTATGATGAAGGGCTGGCCCAGCTGTACGGCACGCCGCCGATGTGGCCGACCCCGACGCGTGGCGTCAGCGAGATGCGCCTGGCGCTGCGCTACCGGCCGGATCAGTCTCTGCTGCGCCATTTCAAAGATACCGCCACCCTTTACCTCGAAATTGTCGATTATCCCGGCGAGTGGCTGCTCGATCTGCCGATGCTGGCGCAGGATTATCTTAGCTGGTCACGCCAGATGGTCGGCCTGCTGCAGGGCGATCGTCAGCAGTGGGCCGCGCGCTGGCACAGCCTGAGCGCCGATCTCGACCCGTTCGCGCCCGCCGATGAAAACCGCCTGGCGGAGATCGCCGCCGCCTGGACCGACTACCTGCATCAGTGCAAAACCGAAGGATTGCACTTCATCCAGCCGGGACGTTTTGTTTTGCCGGGTGACATGGCTGGCGCGCCGGCACTGCAGTTTTTCCCGTGGCCCAACGTTGATGAACAGCAGGCCGGCAAGCTGTTACAGGCGCCGGCCGGCAGCAATTTCGCCATGCTGCAGCAGCGTTTTCACTACTACTGTCAGCATGTGGTGAAAGGGTTTTATAAAAATCACTTCCTGCGCTTCGATCGCCAGATCGTGCTGGTCGACTGCCTGCAGCCGCTCAACAGTGGACCGCAGGCGTTCAATGATATGCGGCTGGCGCTGACCCAGCTGATGCAAAGTTTTCACTATGGCCAGCGCACGCTGTTCCGCCGTCTGTTCTCGCCGGTCATCGATAAGTTGCTGTTTGCCGCCACCAAGGCCGATCACATCACTGCCGATCAGCACGCCAATATGGTGTCGCTGCTGCAGCAGCTGGTGCAGGACGCGTGGCAGAACGCCGCGTTTGAAGGCATCAGCATGGATTGTCTGGGGCTGGCGTCGGTGCAGGCGACCGAGAGCGGGCTGGTGGATCATCGCGGAGAAAAATTACCGGCGCTGCGCGGTCATCGCCTCGCCGACGGTGAACCGCTGACCTTTTACCCGGGCGAAGTACCGCCGCGCCTGCCGGGCAATAGCTTCTGGCAGCAGCAGGGGTTTCAGTTTGAACAGTTCCGGCCGCAGCAGCTGGATGTCGATCGGCCGTTGCCGCATATCCGCATGGATGCTGCGCTGGAATTTTTACTGGGAGATAAATTGCGATGAGCGACGAAACGCCACTCAAACCACGGATAGATTTTGCCCGTCCGTTGCAGGAGCCTGCGGAGCCAGCCCTGCGCGCGGCACACACCTTTAGCAGCGACGCGCAACAGGGGTTTCTGGTGACGCCTGACGCGGAGCCGCTGGAAGAGGGCGCCGGCGAGAAAGTGGTGGAAGCCGCGCTGCGGCCAAAGCGCAGCCTGTGGCGCAAAATGGTGGGCGTCGGGCTGGGTATCTTTGGCATTAGCGTGGTGGCGCAGGGCGCCCAGTGGCTGCACGATGCCTGGCTGACGCGCGACTGGTTTGCACTGGGCAGCGGCGTGGCCGGTGGGCTGATTGTCGCCGCCGGCGCGGGCGCGCTGATTGGCGAATGGCGTCGGCTGTATCGTCTGCGTCAGCGGGCGGAAGAGCGTGACGTGGGCCGTGAACTGCTGGCCAGCCACGGCATCGGCAAAGGCCGGGTGTTCTGTGAAAAGCTGGCGCGCCAGGCGCAGCTGGATCAGGCGCATCCGGCACTGCAGCGCTGGCACGCGGCGCTGCACGAAACCCATAACGACCGCGAAATTGTCACGCTGTATGCCCAGCTGGTGCAGCCGGTGCTGGACCGGCAGGCGCGGCGCGAAATCAGCCGCCACGCGGCAGAATCGACGCTGATGATTGCCGTCAGCCCGCTGGCGCTGGTGGACATGGCGTTTATCGCCTGGCGCAACCTGCGGCTGGTGAACCGCATCGCGGCCATCTACGGCATTGAACTCGGCTACTTCAGTCGCATCCGGCTGTTCCGGCTGGTATTACTGAATATGGCGTTTGCCGGGGCGTCAGAGCTGGTGCGCGAAGTCGGTATGGACTGGATGTCGCAGGACATCGCCGCCCGTCTCTCGGCGCGTGCGGCGCAGGGCATTGGTGCCGGGCTGCTAACCGCCCGGCTGGGGATCAAAGCCATGGAATTATGCCGTCCGCTGCCGTGGCTGGCGGAGGACAAACCGCGGCTCGGCGATTTCCGCCGTGAACTGGTGGGACAGCTTAAAGAATCGCTGGCCAAAAGTGGTGATAAAGCAGGTCAGGCTGCTAAATAATCTCACCTTGTCTGCCTTTCACGCTGCCGATGGCGTGAAAGGTGAAATTATCTGTGCTCAGAGTGATTTCTGGCGGGGTTATTGTTGGTTGTTCCGCTACACTTCTCTTCGTCACCTGCCTCAGAGTGTCAACTTTTCATGACAGAACCCTTCTGAGGCGCTGCAAGTTAGCGTATTATCTCTAAAATCAAAACCTGACTAAGGCTCATCGCAATGCGTTTGGAAGTTTTCTGCCAGGACCGTATCGGTCTGGCGCGCGAGCTACTCGACCTGCTGGTTGCCCGTAATATTGACCTGCGCGGCATTGAAATTGCCTCGCTGGGCCGCATCTACCTTAACTTTTCTGCGCTGGAATTTGACGCATTTAGCAACCTGATGGCGGAGATTCGCCGTACACCGGGCGTGACAGACGTTCGCACCGTGTCTTTCATGCCGTCTGAACGTGAACATCGCGCGCTGAGCGCGCTGCTGGTGGCGATGCCCGAGCCGGTGTTCTCCCTCGACCTGAAAGGTAAAGTCGAACTGGCGAATCCGGCGGCGCAGAACCTGTTTAACCTTGACGAACAGAAGATTCGTAACCAGAACGCCGGCACGCTGATTGCCGGCTTTAATTTCCAGCGCTGGCTGGAGAGTGAACGTGTTGACGCGCAGGCGCAGCATGTGGTCATCCAGGGGCGTGATTTCCTCATGGAAGCGCGCCCGATCTATCTGGCGCAGGAAGATGAGCAGAACGACCAGCCGGTAGGCGCGATGATCACCCTGAAATCCACTGCACGCATGGGGCGGCAGTTGCAGAACCTCAGCGTCACCGATGACTCCGAATTCGATCACATCGTGGCGGTGACGCCGAAAATGCGTCAGGTGATCGACCAGGCGCGCAAGCTGGCGATGCACGATGCGCCGCTGCTGATTGTTGGCGACACCGGCACCGGTAAAGATATGCTGGCACGCGCCTGCCATCTGCGCAGCGCACGCGGCAAAAAACCGTTCCTGGCGCTCAACTGCGGATCGATCCCGGATGACGTCGCTGAAAGCGAGCTGTTTGGTCACGCGGCGGGCGCGTATCCCAACGCGCTGGAAGGCAAGAAGGGCTTCTTTGAGCAGGCGAACGGCGGCTCGGTGCTGCTGGATGAAATCGGCGAGATGTCGCCGCGCATGCAGACCAAACTGCTGCGCTTCCTGAACGATGGCACCTTCCGCCGCGTCGGCGAGGATCATGAAGTGCATGTGGATGTGCGCGTGATCTGCGCCACGCAAAAGAATCTGATTGAGCTGGTGCAGCGCGGCGAGTTCCGCGAAGACCTGTTCTATCGTTTGAACGTGCTGACGCTGAATCTGCCACCGCTGCGCGAACGTCCGCTGGATATTCTGCCGCTCACCGAAATGTTTGTGGCGCGCTTTGCGGATGAGCAGGGGCTGCCGCGCCCGCGTTTGTCACCGCAGCTGACGCCGTTCCTGACGCGCTATAACTGGCCGGGCAACGTGCGCCAGTTGAAAAATGCGCTGTATCGCGCGCTCACGCAGCTGGAAGGTTATGAACTGCGTCCGCAGGATATCGTGCTGCCGGAGCAGGCGCTGGATGTGTCGCTGGGCGAAGAGGCAATGGAAGGGTCGCTGGATGAAATTACCAGCCGTTTTGAGCGTTCAGTGCTGACTCGTCTCTATCTGTCGTATCCCAGCACGCGTAAACTGGCGAAACGCCTTGGGGTGTCACACACCGCGATTGCCAACAAGCTGCGCGAATATGGCCTCGGTCAGAAACGCAGCGAAGGCGAATAATCCGCGTTCTGTATCAACAAGCCGTCTGTGACAGACGGCTTTTTTATCAGCAATAGCCTTACTTCAGCGCTGCCAGTGCCGCTTCATAGTTCGGCTCTTCGGTGATTTCATTCACCAGCTCGCTGTACAGCACCTTGTCGTTCTCATCCAGCACCACCACGGCGCGAGCGGTCAGGCCTTTCAGCGGGCCATCGGCGATGGCAACGCCGTAACCTTCAATGAATTCTGCACCGCGCAGCGTAGACAGGGTCACTACGTTGTTGACGTTCTCGGCGCCGCAGAAGCGCGATTGCGCAAACGGCAGATCGGCAGAGATGCACAGCACCACGGTGTTGTCAGCTTCGCCAGAACGCTCGTTGAATTTGCGCACCGACGCGGCGCACACGCCGGTATCAATGCTTGGGAAAATGTTCAGAACTTTGCGTTTGCCTGCATACTGAGAAAGGGACACATCACTGAGATCTTTCGCTACCAGGTTGAACGGTTTTGCCTGCTCGCCAGCCTGCGGGAAGTGGCCGGCAACCGGCACCGGATTGCCCTGAAAGTGAACATTCTGCGACATACAATTTCCTTTTAACGATGAAAAATCTGGCGTTAACCCCACCAGAACAGGTATAGCGTTTGTTTATGACATAAATTTTAAGGGTTTACGAGCCTAATTCAACGTGGAGTTGCACCAGCACGTTATGACGTCATGGATTTGAGGAGTCAGTATGAGAACAGTGAAAAGTTATCCGGAAGCCTGGCCGCTGCACTCGCCGTTTGTGATTTCGCGCGGCAGCCGCACCGAGGCGCACGTGGTGGTGGTGGAGATTGAGCAGGATGGCCTCAAAGGGATTGGCGAGGCCACGCCCTACGCGCGCTATGGCGAAAGTGAGGCTTCGGTGCTGCAGCAGATTGCTTCACAGCTCGGTGCGTTACAAAACGGCATGACGCGGGCGGCGCTGCAACAGGCGTTGCCGGCCGGTGCCGCGCGCAACGCGATTGATTGCGCGCTGTGGGATCTGGAGCGCCAGCAGCAGCGCACCAGCCTGGCGGCGCTGTGTGAGGCGGTGCCGGCACAGGAGATCGTCACGGCGCATACCGTCAGCATCGATACGCCAGAAGCGATGGCCAGCAGCGCGCTGGCGCTGTGGCAGCACGGCGCGCGCCTGCTGAAAATTAAGCTGGATAACCATCTGATCAGCGAACGGCTGGTGGCGATCCGCAGTGCGGTGCCGGACGCCACGCTGATCGTCGATGCCAATGAGTCCTGGCAGGCAGAAGGGCTGGCGGCGCGCTGCCAGCTGCTGGCGGATTTGCAGGTGGCGATGCTGGAGCAGCCGCTGCCTGCCGCGCAGGATGCGGCGCTGGCCCATTTTATCCATCCGCTACCGATCTGTGCGGATGAGAGCTGCCACACGCGCGACAGCCTGGCAGCCCTGCACGGGCGCTACGACATGGTGAATATCAAACTGGATAAAACCGGTGGGCTGACCGAAGCGCTGGCGCTGGCCACGGCCGCGCGCGCGCAGGGATTTGCCATCATGCTGGGCTGTATGTTGTGTACCTCGCGCGCCATTCGTGCCGCGCTACCGTTAACGCCGCAGGCCACGTTTGCTGATCTCGACGGTCCGACGTGGCTGGCGGCCGATGTGGAACCGTCGCTGCACTTCTCGCACGGCGTGCTTAAGACGACGGCTGCCAGCGCAGCAGGTTGATCATCGCATCGAGATACACCTCGGTGGCTTCGTCCACCGAGATGGCCGGCATTTCGGCGGTGATGCAGGGCAGACTGAGATCGGCGCACCAGCTGCCAAACGAGCCCGGCGTGGCGTAGCCGACGCTGCTCACCACCGGCAGACCGGTTTGTTCCGCCAGCCAGCTGGCCAGCGGGCTGTGGTGCGGATCATCAATACAGGCCAGCGGTTCGTGCCAGGAGACGACCCAGCGCGGCCGGATACGATGAATCAGCTGGCACAGTGCGGCGGTTTCCGGCTCTGACGCCGGCGCGTTTCCGGTTGAGAGCAGCACATCGCGCGCGTCGGCCACGCTGTTCCAGCGATAGACGGTATCGCCGGCTTGCCAGTTGGCGGCAGGGAAGTTGCGGTTGAGATCGACACCGTTGACATTGGCGCGCAGCCCGAGCTGGCAGCCGTCCGGATTGACCGCCAGAATCACATGGTGACGCCGCAGCGTGTCCGGCAGCGTGCGCATGGCGGCGGAGAGCGTGGCCACCGCCGCGTTTTCATCGCCGTGGGTGCCGGCGATAATCAGTCCGCTGTCCTCGTCGGCCGCCGGTGCCGGAAACCACAGCAGCGGCGCACCCAGCACCGAATGTCCATATTGTTGCCAGACGGCGTCAAGCTTACCGCGCAGCGGGCGCGGGTGGTGTGTCGACATAACCTTCCTCTCTGTCATGCATCGCGTTCAGCCGCAAAAATTGTGAGCTGCCATCCAGCCTCAACATAACGGTAAACAGCAGACGGGGAAATAGCTATTTATCAATCAGCGATTTGCGATAAAGTGCGAAAAGTTGCTGGCGACGCATTGGTTTGGCCGTCGCCCTTTTTTCGGGTCAAGGAGTCGTGATGAAACTAACTTTCCGCACCACGCTGGCCGCGCTCATCATCAGCAGCGCTCTCTCATCCGCCTATGCCGCCAGTGTGCCAGCCGGGGCGCAATTGGCCAGCAGCCAGGAAATCGTCCGCCATATCAAAGATGAACCGGCCTCGCTTGATCCGCTCAAAGCGGTCGGTCTGCCGGAGATTCAGGTGCTGCGCGATCTGTTTGAAGGGCTGACCAACCAGGACGCGCAGGGCAAAATCGTGCCGGGCGTTGCGCAGAGCTGGAGCAGCAATGACAACAAAACCTGGCTGTTCACGCTGCGCAAAGATGCGCGCTGGTCCAGCGGTGAACCGGTGACCGCACAGGATTTTGTCTATAGCTGGCAACGTCTGGTGGATCCCAAAAATAGCTCGCCTTTCGCCTGGTTTGCTGCGCTGAGCGGCATTGAGAATGCTGAAGCCATCACCAAAGGGCAGATGAGCCCGGACAAGCTGGGCGTGGTGGCGACCGATGAAACGCACCTGAAGGTGACGTTGTCACGTCCGCTGCCGTGGTTCCCCAGCATGGTGGCTAACGTGGCGATGTTCCCGGTGCCGCAAAAGGTCATCGCGCAAAACGGCGATGGCTGGACTGCGCCGGGTAAACTGGTGGGCAATGGCGCTTATCAATTGCAGGAGCGCGTGGTTAACGAAAAGATTGTGCTGGTGCGCAACCCGCACTACTGGGATAACGCCCATTCGGTACTGACGAAAGTGACCTTTATTCCCATCAATGAAGAATCCAGCGCCACCAAGCGTTACCGCGCCGGGGATATCGATATCACGGAATCCTTCCCAAAAAATATGTACGGGCTGCTGAAAAAAGAGCTGCCGGGGCAGGTGTATACGCCGGATCAGCTTGGCACCTACTATTACGCGTTTAATACGCAGAAAGGGCCGACGGCGGATGTGCGGGTGCGTAAGGCGCTGTCATGGAGCATTGACCGCCGCATTATCGCGGAAAAAGTGCTGGGCACCGGCGAGAAACCGGCCTGGCACTTCACACCGGACGTCACCGCCGGCTTTACGCCGCAGCAGAGCTATCTGCAGCAGCACAGCCAGCAGGAACTGAATGCGCAGGCCAAAGCCCTGCTGACCGCCGCCGGTTACGGCCCGGCTAAACCGCTGCACCTGACGCTGCTGTATAACACCTCTGAAAGTCACCAGAAAATTGCGATTGCGGTGGCCTCGATGTGGAAAAAGAATCTCGGCGTTGACGTGACATTGCAGAACCAGGAGTGGAAAACCTATATCGACAGCCGCAACAGCGGTAATTTCGATGTGATTCGCGCTTCGTGGGTGGGCGATTACAATGAGCCGTCGACCTTCCTCAGCCTGCTGACCGCCAGCCACAGCGGTAATATTTCCCGCTTCAGTAACGCGGAATATGATGCGGTGCTCAGTAAGGCCAGCAATGAAACCAGCGTGGCGGCGCGCAATGCCGATTACAACAAAGCCGAGCAGATCATCGCTGACCAGGCGCCGATTGCGCCGATCTACCAGTACACCAACGGGCGGCTGATCAAGCCATGGGTTAAGGGCTATCCCATCACTAATCCGGAAGACGTTGCCTACAGCCGGGAATTGTGGATTGAGAAGCACTGACGCTGAACCGCCACGGAGGGTGGTGAACGACCCGGTTGTGCTGTCATTTTTACTCACACCCTGGTAATTGCAACTGTCCCGCGCCGCGCTAGACTGTATCGTATTGTTTTTGCTAGTGAGGCGAGTACGTGAACGTCATTGAAGGAAAAGCGCTGCAGGTGTCGGATGCGATTGTCGCCTGCCAGTTCGACGGCAAGGGTGGCGTTATCGCCATTGAAGATAAAGATGTCATCAACTGCGAGCGTCACTGCTGGCTGCATCTGAACTACACCCAGCGGCAAAGCGCCGACTGGTTGCAGCACACGCCGCTGATCCCTGATGCGGTGCGGGATGCGCTGGCCGGTGACAGCATGCGACCGCGCGTGACGCGTCTCGGTGACGGCTTTATGATCGTGCTGCGCAGCGTGAATCATAACGCCGATTCGCGCCCGGACCAGCTGGTGGCGATGCGGGTATTTATCAATGACAAGCTGATTGTTTCTACCCGCCGTCGCAAAGTGTATGCCATCGATGAAGTGCTGACCGATCTGCAAAACGGCAACGGCCCGGTGGACGGCGGCAGCTGGCTGGTGGACGTCTGCGATGCGCTCACCGATCACGCCAGCGAATTTATTGAAGAGATGCACGATAAAATTATCGCGCTGGAAGATGCGCTAATGGATCAGCAGGTCCCGGCGCGCGGAGAGCTGGCGCTGCTGCGCAAACAGCTGATCGTGATGCGCCGCTATATGGCGCCGCAGCGTGATGTCTATGCGCGGCTGGCAAGCGAGAAACTGCCGTGGATGAGCGATGACGATCGCCGCCGCATGCAGGATGTTGCGGACCGGCTGGGGCGCGGACTGGATGACCTTAATGCGGGCGTGGCGCGTACCGGCATTCTGGCGGATGAAGTGGCCTCGCTGCTGGCGGAATCCATGAACCGGCGCACTTACACCATGTCGCTGATGGCGATGATTTTCCTGCCCGCCACGTTTCTCACCGGGCTGTTTGGCGTCAATCTCGGTGGCATTCCCGGTGGCAGCTGGCCGCACGGCTTTACCATGTTCTGCGGGTTGTTACTGGTGATGGTGCTGGGGGTCGCGCTGTGGCTGAAACGCCGCAACTGGCTGTGATGTTACTACGGAGTTATCTGCAGGTCATGAACGGGTAATTGTGGCGGTGCAGGGGAGAAAAGCGGAAAAAACCTGATCGACATCAATAAGCGCATAGCCCAACCGGGGCAAACTCTCTCCCGCAGGTGAATGCAACGTCAAGCGATGGGCGTTGCGCTCCATATTGTCTTACTTCCTTTTTTTGAATTACTGCATAGCACATTTGATTCGTACGACGCCGGCTTATCCGCCGGCTTTTTTTTTGCCGTTTGGCTTGCTGCCGCATCCTTTCCTATGCTTAACAGACATTCAGCGAACAGGAGAACGGCATGCGCATGATTCACGCCAGCGAACCTATCCCGACCGATCCGCCACCGATTCCCGAACCCGTGCCGCAACCGCAGCCCATTCCCGAGCCTGAGCCGCCGCACGATCCTGAATTTCCGCCGATTAGCGATCCTCCACCGCACCGCTAATAAAAAAGGCGCGTTGCCGGAGCGACGCGCCTTTATGCTGCAAAGTCACCGCGTTATTTAATTTCCAGCACGTCGAGGCGAGCGCTCAGGTCCGGCTGATCGTCCTCGTCAGCCTGCCAGCCGACCGGCTGCGCTGGCAGCGATTCGCGATCGAAACCAATGTCCCCGCCGTCAACCACCGCATCACCATGCTTAATGCCTTTGAAATCAAACAGATTAATATCAGCCATATGCGAGGGCACGATGTTCTGCATGGCGCTGAACATGGTTTCAATGCGGCCCGGATAGCGCTTGTCCCAGTCACGCAGCATATCAGCAACCACCTGGCGCTGCAGGTTCGGCTGTGAACCACACAGATTGCACGGAATGATAGGGTACTGGCGCGCTTCGGCAAACCGTACGATATCTTTTTCGCGGCAGTAGGCCAGCGGGCGAATCACGATATGTTTACCGTCGTCGCTCATCAGTTTTGGCGGCATGCCTTTCATTTTGCCGCCGTAAAACATGTTGAGGAACAGCGTCTGCAGGATGTCATCGCGGTGGTGACCTAAGGCAATCTTGGTGCAGCCCAGTTCAGTGGCGGTACGGTAAAGAATACCGCGACGCAGGCGCGAACAGAGCGAGCAGGTGGTTTTGCCTTCCGGTATCTTCTCTTTAACGATGGAATAAGTGTCTTCGTTGACGATCTGATACTCCACGCCCAGCGTGTCGAGGTAAGCCGGCAGCACGTGTGCCGGGAATCCCGGCTGTTTCTGGTCAAGATTCACCGCCACCAGCGAAAAATTGACCGGCGCGCTCTGCTGCAGGTTACGCAGAATTTCCAGCATGGTGTAGCTGTCTTTACCGCCGGACAGGCACACCATGATGCGATCGCCTTCCTCAATCATGTTGAAATCCGCAATCGCTTCACCGACGTTACGGCGCAGGCGCTTCTGCAGTTTGTTCAGGTTGTACTGCTCTTTTTTATTAACTTCTTGATGTTCAGACATGAATTTCGGTCTCGGTGATCGCTGGTCAGCTGCGGATGTCGCGTTGATGCGGCCCTGCTCAGGCCTGCATTAACTGTGTCCGCGCACGCTGCGGGTCGCTGCGCTGGCCTTTATGGGTGCCGGCTGACCGCAGTCAGCAGGAAAAGTCTGTGGCGTATGGTACGGATTACAGCGCCAAATTCCAGCACGATTTATGGGTTTGCCGGTGATGCGCTCTGTGCGCCGCGCGATCGCGGTCAGAGACCTGTTGCGCTATTCACAATTTTTAGTTTGTCGCGGATTTTGCAAGCGGTACACTGCCTGCTTCCCCAGGGAGGAATAAGCGATGAAAAATGTTGTGTTAAGCATGCTGGCGAAGATTTCACAAATTGATGCCACCACCAAGCAGTTGACCGCGCGCGTTGAGGCTCAGTCGCTGCTGATCGGTGCGCTGGTACTGGCCGTCAGTAAGAAAGGCGGTGTCACTGAAGTTATTGAAAGCGCCAACAAAGCCATCAACATGGTGATTGAGTCAGCCGAGGCTGACGATATGCTTAAGTCGGACGCCGCTATTCTGCTGAGCGAGTTCCAGGATCTGTTGACGATTTCGCGTGCGGTTGACAGCGCCGATGATGTCATCAACCAGCAGGCGCTGGAAGGTATTACCGGTGTGAGCAGCGCCAGCGATGACGACAAAAAGGATCCGTCTTAATCACGCAGCGCCGCAGTCGGCTACCATTGCGCACATTTTGCCAGCGGTAACTGCATATTTATTGATCTGGGTAAAGATTTCTTCTCACTGCGCTGACAGGATGGATTCAGCGCTTTTTTTAGTTTTTAAAGGTGAGGAGAGGAATAATGCAAACGTACGATATGGTGTTTGAGGAGGCGTGCCGGCTGGTGGGGCAATGCTATCTGGAACTGGCGCAGCGCGGTGCCGCTACCGAAAAAGAGGTGCTGGCCAGCGAGTTGCGGAACCTGCAACTGCGCTATCGGGAATTAACCGGCGCGCCCAATCGCGCTGTTGAAATGGCGATTGGACAACTCAAACCCTGCTAACCCAGCCGCCCGGCCTTCAGTGCCGGGCTTTTTATCTTCCCTCCACGGCAGCGGTTAACCCGCCAGCGCCAGCGCAGTCAAACCATTTCCAGCGACTGCACACCTTTGATTTCCATCACTTTGTCATAAATGCTGTGCATAGGAAATCTGCGTGACAACGTCACCTCAACGCTCAGCTCGCACAGGCCGCTCTCTTCGTTACGATTGACTACAGCGATGTGGCCATAGCGCAAATTTTCGCGCTGCAGTACCAGCAACACCAGCGGTACGCTTTTGGCTTTGAGATGGACGATAAGAGTGTGATGGCGGCCAATCAGCCAGTGGCTGATTCGGCGGAACGTTTCCAGCACCACCAGCGCCAGCACCGTGCCGTAAATACCGATTTCGTACATGCCGCTACCGATCACCAGGCCAATCGCGGCGGTCACCCACAGGCCGGCGGCGGTCGTCAGGCCTTTCACAATCTGCTTTTGAATGATGATGGTGCCGGCGCCAAGAAAGCCCATGCCGCTGACCACCTGCGCCGCAATACGGCTGGGATCCAGCGCCACATGGTCGTTAGTCAGCATATCGGCAAAGCCATATTTTGACACCAGCATGAACATGGCGCTGCCAATGCCGACCAGAATGTGGGTGCGCAGGCCCGCTTCTTTAGCGCGCATCTGGCGCTCCAGGCCAATCAGTCCGCCCAGTATTCCGGCTAATGCGATGCGGATGAGCATGTCGGCTAACATCCTTCCTCCTTATTGATTGATGTTTTTTATGAACAGGCAGAGAAAAGAGGCAAAACGCTGCAATCAGGATAATTCTGCTTGCCAACGACGATATTAAATTTTGTAAAAAGCTGTGTCGCCTATCGATCGCGCACCGCTGCTGACATATGCTGGTG
Source organism: Pantoea sp. GM_Pan_4 (assembly GCF_026541005.1). NCBI lineage: Bacteria > Pseudomonadati > Pseudomonadota > Gammaproteobacteria > Enterobacterales > Erwiniaceae > Pantoea > Pantoea sp. GM_Pan_4. Next base: position 386,592 of record NZ_JALNUZ010000001.1, on the reverse strand, counting down.
CGACTTTTCCGCTCACACTCCCGGAGCCCGACCGATGAAAGCCGCAACTTTACTGCTGGCCGGCGCAGCGCTGTTACTCTCTGCCTGCAGCAGCAACAGCGACAATGAACCGCCGCAACAGGCCACCGCCGCGCACGTGCAGCCGCACGTCGTGATGTCGTCCATGGCAGAAGCCAACTGCAACAGCGCAGGCGGCACGCTGGCGTTCTCGCGTCAGTTAGACGGTTCACGCATCGGGATGTGTCAGCTGGCTAACGGTCGTCGCTGCGACGAACAGGCGCTGATCGGCGGTGCCTGCGCCCGCTAACGCAGGCGCAGAACCTTACGCCTTAACCTGATTCGAACAGGTTTCCCCGCGTGACAGCTGCTGTAAATTACTGAGCGTGGTTTCTGAAATCGCCGTCAGCGCTTCGGCGGTGAGAAAGGCCTGATGGCCGGTAAACAGCACGTTGTGGCAGGCCGACAGGCGGCGGAACACGTCGTCCTGAATCACGTCATTCGACTTGTCTTCAAAAAACAGGTCGCGTTCGTTCTCATACACGTCCATGCCGAGCGAGCCGATTTTCTGCTGTTTCAGCGCCTCAATCGCCGCCTGTGAATCAATCAGCCCACCGCGGCTGGTATTGATAATCATCACGCCATCTTTCATCTGGCTGAACGCCTGTGCGTTGAGCAGATGATGGTTTTCCGGCGTCAGCGGACAGTGCAGGGTGATGACATCGGACTCCGCCAGCAGCGTTTTCAAATCAACATATTCCGCCCCGAGCGCCAGCGCGGCGTCACTGGGGTACGGATCGTACGCCAGCAGACGCATGCCAAAACCTTTCAGGATGCGCATTGTCGCCACACCAATCTTGCCGGTGCCGACCACGCCAGCGGTTTTGTTATGCATGTTGAAACCGGTCAGGCCGTCCAGCGAGAAGTTGGCATCGCGCGTGCGCTGGTAAGCGCGGTGAATGCGGCGGTTGAGCGTCATCATCAGGCCTACCGCGTGTTCCGCCACCGCTTCCGGCGAATAGGCGGGCACGCGTACCACCTGCAGTCCCAGCGCGGCGGCTGCGTCGAGGTCGACGTTATTGAAACCGGCACAGCGCAGCGCGATATATTTCACGCCCAGCGCCGCCAGCTCCTCCAGCACCGCTTTGCTCCCGTCATCGTTAACGAAGATACAGACCGCATCACAGCCAGCGGCGTTTTTCGCCGTGGTTTCGCTCAGCAGGAAGTCAAAAAACTGCAGCTCAAATCCGTAGCCTTCGTTAACGTGCTCGAGGTATTTCTGGTCGTAATGCTTGGTGCTGTAAACCGCAACTTTCATTGTTTCGCTCCTGAAAAATGTTACGTCGGTATCACATCAGGATAACGTTTTCCGCGTCATTTTGCTGTTCTTCAGCCAGACTAAAGCGGTAACGCCTTCATTTGCCGGGCGTAACATGCCATCATCTCTGTCAGGATTGGGTAAAGAACAGGAACGTTAACAGCCATGACGCGGGGCCTCCGTCGACTACTTGCTGCGCTACTGGCGCTGATACTGCTGCTGCTGGGATTGCTGCTGACGCTGACGCACTGGCTGCCGCGGCTGGCAGGTATCTGGCTGCCGGAAAATACCCGCGTCGAGCTACACGGCGCGCCGCACTGGCAGCAGGGCCGGCTGGTATTTCCTGATGTGCGCTATCTGGCCGGTGACTGCCTGCTGGCGCAGGTCGCGGACGTGGGGCTTGGCCGGACGCAACAGCGCTGGCAGCTTGATGCGCGCGAGGTGGCGCTAAACAGCGATTGCCTGCAGGCGCTGCCGCACAGTGCCACGCGCGATGCGCCGCGCAGCCTCGCAGAGTGGCAGCAGATGCTGCCCGGCGCGGATATCCATCTGCAACAGCTCAGTATTTTGCCATGGCAGCAATATGCCGGCCGCTTCGATCTGACTTTAGACAAAGACCTTCAGCAGCTGCGTTATCAGGGCGACAACCTGCGCGTCGCCGCGCGCCTGCAGGGGCAGCAGCTGCACATTGATCAGCTGCAGCTCAGCCATCCCATTCTGCCGCAACCGGTCGAACTGCATGGCAATCTGACGCTGCCAACTTTTGCCGATGGCCTGCCGGTGGCGGGTGAGCTCAGCGGTGCGCTTAACCTGACGCAGTGGCCGCAGCCGCTGGCGCTGACGCTCAACTGGCAGCAGCAGCAGGGCGAACTGGTGGTGCGCCAGCAACAGGAACCACAGCCGTTGTTGCAGTTGCCGTGGCAGGTCGATGCGCAGCAAATCCGCATCACTGCCGGTCACTGGCGCTGGCCATTCGGGTCGCAGCCGCTGTCGGGCGGCGTGGCGCTGACGCTGGATGACTGGCAGCAGGGGCTGGAACAGACGCAGATCCGCGGCCGCTTCAATTTACTGACCGCCGGACGCGGCGGGAAAGGCAACCTGGTACTGAGTGTTGGGCCGGGCAAGCTGAGCCTGACTGACAGCGCACTGCCGTTCCAGTTAACCGGCGAAAGCAAGTTTGCCGACCTGCAGCTGTACGGCACCATTCCCGGACAACTACATGGCATGCTCAGCGATCCGCAGCTCAGCCTGCAGCCGGGCGCACTGCTGCGCCTGCGCGGACGCTTACTCTCGACGCTGGAAGTGGATGAAGCGCGCTGGCCGCTGGCCGGCGTCAGCGTGGCCTCGCGCGGCATCAACGGCCGGTTACAGGCGATTCTCAACGCGCACGACCCCAGTTTCGGCCGCTTCAGGCTGCATCTCGACGGACGCGCCAGCGACTTCTGGCCAGACAGCGGACGCTGGAACTGGCGTTACTGGGGCGAAGGCGTGATGGCGCCGCTTAGCGCCAAATGGGATGTGAAGGGCACCGGTAGCTGGCACGACACCCTGATCAGTCTCGATACGCTGAACACCGGGTTTGATCAGCTGGCGTACGGCATGGTGCAGGTGGATAAGCCGCGCCTGACGCTGACCGCGCCGGTGCGCTGGCAGCGCGATGTGGCACAGCCGGCGTTTAACGGCGGGTTTGCGCTGCGTTCCGGCCAGACCCGCTTTAGCTACGGTGGCTGGCTGCCGCCGTCCGAACTGCATTTCGATGCCAAAGGGCGCGACCCGGGGCATTTTCTGTGGCGCGGTCAGCTGACCGCTGAAGACATCGGACCGCTGCGCGTGCACGGCCGCTGGGACGGCGAGCGGCTGCGCGGCGAAGCCTGGTGGCCGGCGCAGTCGCTCAGTGTCTTTCAGCCGCTGCTGAGCAGCGATCTGAAGATGCGTATCCAGTCTGGCGAGCTGCGCGCGCAGATGGCCTTTTCCGCCGTCAGCGGCCAGGGGTTTGAGGCGGGCGGTTTCTGGGCGGTGAAACAGGGCAGCGTATGGATGCCGGACAGCGAAATCAACGGCATCGATTTTATCCTGCCGTTCCGCCTGAAAGATCATCAGTGGCAGTTGGGGCGCCGCGGGCCGGTGTCGCTGCGCATCGCCGAAGTGAAAAACCAGTTTGCGCTGCAGAACATTACCGCGGATCTGCAGGGCCACTATCCGTGGCAGGAGCGCCAGCCGCTGACGCTCAGCAACGTCAATCTCGATCTGCTCGGCGGGCACGTCAGCATGCCAGCATTGCGTTTACCGCAGCATCAGCCGGCGCGGATTTCGCTGCGTGACATTGATCTCAGCCGGCTGGTGACGGCGCTCAAGCCGAAGCAGTTTGCCATGTCCGGTAAAGTGAATGGCGAATTGCCGCTGTGGGTGAACAATCCGCACTGGCTGATTGAAAAGGGCTGGATCGCTAACAGTGGCCCGCTGACATTCCGCATGGACAAAGACATGGCGGATGCGATTGTCAGCAATAACGTGGCCGCCGGGGCGGCGATGGACTGGCTGCGCTACATGGAGATTGCCCGTTCGTGGGCGACGCTGGATCTGGATAACTTCGGTAACCTGATTCTGCAAAGCGAGGTGAAAGGCACCAGCCAGTTCAGTAACCGCCGCCAGTCCGTCAATCTTAATTACCGTCATCAGGAAAACCTGTTCCAGCTGTGGCGCAGCCTGCGCTTTGGCGATAATTTGCAATCCTGGGTGGAGCAAAACGCCACCCTGCCATCCAACAAGGACCCGAAACCATGAGCCTGAGGGCATTACTGGTGCTGACAGCGGGACTGCCGCTGCTGGGCTGTGTGCCGCGCATCGAAGTCGCCGCACCCAAAGAGCCAATCACCATCAACATGAACGTAAAAATCGAACATGAAATCCACATCAAGGTGGATAAAGACGTCGAAGCGCTGCTGAAGAATCAGAGCGGACTGTTTTGAGGAGAGGCCCGATGAAACGCAAGGGGATAGCGCTGTTGCTGGCGTTTTTGCTGGTGCCGTCGGCCTGGGCACTGACGCTGGATCAGGCGCGCCAGCAGGGGCGCGTGGGCGAAACGCTAAGCGGTTATATCGCCGCTCGTCAGCAGGATGACGAGACGCTGGCGCTGGTTAAGCGCATCAATGAAGGCCGCAGCCAGCAGTATCAGCGCGTGGCGCAGCAGAACAATCTCACCACCGCCGAGGTGGCGCGCATCGCCGGCGAGAAGCTGGTTAACCGTGCCCGCAGCGGCGAATATGTGCGCGGGATTAATGGCCAGTGGGTGCAGAAATAGCTGCTTCCACGACAGCGCAGGCATAAAAAAGCCGGGCACTCAGGCCCGGCAAGACAGATAGCATTGTTTTAATGATGATTACGCAGCAACAATCTGTTTGATGGCGTCTTTGGCATCGCTGGCGGCTTTGGTTGCCACTTCCGGACCGTAAGCAATGCCTTCGGCGAACACGAAGTCAACGTCGGTGATGCCGATGAAGCCAAGGAACAGTTTCACGTACGGGGTCAGCAGATCAGTCGGGGTGTCTTTGTGAATGCCGCCACGGCTGGAGAGGATCACCGCACGTTTGCCTTTCACCAGACCTTCCGGGCCTGCTTCGGTGTAGCGGAAGGTGACGCCGGCACGGGCAATCAGGTCAAAGTAGTTTTTCAGCTGAGTAGGAATGTTGAAGTTGTACATCGGAGCGGCGATAACCACGGTATCGTGCGCCTGCAGTTCAGCAATCAGTTCATCGGACAGGGCCAGCGCGTCCTGCTGACGTGGCGACAGCGGCGCGTCTGAAGGACGCAGGGCGCCAACCAGTTCACCGTCCAGTACCGGAATCGGCTGGGCAGCCAGATCGCGTACCGTGACTTCGTCGCCTTTGGCGCGGGCTTCATCAGCGTAGAAGTCTGCCAGCTGGTTAGACTGTGAATAACCGGCAAGGATGCTTGATTTCAGAACTAAAACTTTGCTCATGGTATTTTCCTGTACGTTACGCGGTTGGCTTACCGCTCAATGCGTTACACTCTACGGAGTTCGTCCGGCAGGTAAAAGCGCAATATTTCGAGGCCTATGTTCGAAATTATTGAATAAGGCGGCACGTCCGGTCAGGTGAGATGTTCCAATCTGTGCTAAGATGGCGGGCATTAATCGATTGAATCCGCCGGAAAATTCTGCCCGGCGCCGAGCCGCAAGTGCCGGCTCACTGCAACAACAGGTAATTCATCACTATGTCATCATCCGTTACGTCACCTCTGGCCCCACTCTGGTCGCGGCTCGATAACCTGATGCTGCGCGACCGCAAAGCGCTGCAGCGTCGTCTGCACGGTGCGGCAAAGGTGAAAAATCCGGCTGCGCAGCAGGCGATTCTGGCCGAGCTGGAGCCGGTGTTCGCCGCGGCAGAACAGCGCGTGGCGCAGCGCGCCGCCGCGACGCCGCGCATTACGTTTCCGGACAATCTGCCGGTCAGCCAGAAGCAGCAGGACATCGCTGCCGCGATTCGCGATCATCAGGTGGTGATTGTCGCCGGTGAGACCGGCTCGGGTAAAACCACCCAGCTGCCGAAGATTTGTCTGGCGCTCGGGCGCGGTGTGAAAGGGCTGATTGGACATACCCAGCCGCGTCGTCTGGCGGCACGCACCGTGGCGAACCGCATTGCCGAAGAGCTGGAGACCACGCCCGGCGGCACCGTCGGTTACAAGGTGCGGTTTAACGATCAGGTGAGCGAAACCACGCAGGTCAAACTGATGACCGACGGTATTCTGCTGGCGGAAATCCAGCAGGATCGTCTGCTGCTGCAGTATGACACCATCATCATCGATGAAGCGCACGAACGCAGCCTGAACATCGATTTCCTGCTGGGTTACCTGCGCGAACTGCTGCCGCGTCGTCCCGATCTGAAAGTGATCATCACCTCCGCGACCATCGATCCGCAGCGCTTTTCGCGCCACTTCAATAATGCCCCGGTAATCGAGGTTTCGGGCCGCACGTATCCGGTCGATGTACGCTATCGTCCGGTGGTAGAAGATGCCGAAGACACCGAACGCGATCAGCTGCAGGCAATTTTCGATGCGGTTGACGAACTGAGCAGCGAAGGGCGCGGCGATATCCTGATCTTCATGAGCGGCGAGCGCGAAATTCGCGATACCGCCGATGCGCTGATGAAGCGCGATTTACCGCACACCGAGATTCTGCCGCTCTATGCGCGCCTGTCCAACGCCGAACAGAACCGGGTGTTCCAGGCGCACAGCGGCCGCCGCATTGTGCTGGCGACCAACGTCGCCGAGACCTCGCTCACCGTGCCGGGCATTAAATATGTCATCGATCCCGGCACTGCGCGCATCAGCCGTTACAGCTACCGCACCAAAGTGCAGCGTCTGCCGATCGAGCCGATCTCGCAGGCGTCGGCTAACCAGCGCAAAGGGCGCTGCGGCCGCGTGTCGGAAGGGATCTGTATTCGCCTCTATTCGGAGGATGATTTCCTCAGCCGCCCGGCGTTTACTGACCCGGAAATTCTGCGTACCAACCTGGCGTCGGTGATTTTGCAGATGACGGCGCTTGGACTGGGCGACATCGCCGCATTCCCGTTTGTCGAAGCGCCGGATAAGCGCAACATTCAGGACGGCGTGCGCCTGCTGGAGGAGCTCGGCGCGATCACCCTGAGCGAGGAAGGTGCGTACAAACTGACGCCGTCCGGGCGCAGCCTGGCGCAGCTGCCGGTCGATCCGCGCCTGGCGCGCATGGTGCTGGAAGCGCAGAAATTTGGCTGCGTGCGCGAAGTGATGATTATTGCCGCTGCGCTGTCGATTCAGGATCCGCGCGAGCGTCCGGTGGAGAAACAGCAGGCATCTGACGAGAAACACCGGCGTTTTGCTGACAAAGAGTCGGATTTTCTCGCCTTTGTTAATCTGTGGAACTACCTGCAGGAACAGCAGAAAGCGCTGTCTGGCAACCAGTTCCGCCGCCAGTGTAAAAGCGATTATCTCAATTACCTGCGCGTGCGCGAATGGCAGGACATCTACACCCAGCTGCGTCAGGTGGTGCGGGAACTGGGCATGCCGCTCAACAGCGAGCCGGCACCGTACCACGAAGTGCACTGCGCGCTGCTCACCGGTTTGCTGTCACACATCGGTCAGAAAGATGCGGAAAAGCAGGAGTTTACCGGCGCACGCAATGCGCGGTTTGCTATTTTCCCCGGTTCCGGCCTGTTTAAGAAGCCGCCTAAATGGACCGTGGTGGCGGAACTGGTGGAAACCAGCCGCCTGTGGGGCCGCGTTGCGGCGCGCATCGATCCGGAGTGGATCGAACAGCTGGCCCAGCATCTGCTGAAGCGTAGCTACAGTGAACCGCACTGGGAGAAAGCGCAGGGCGCAGTCATGGCGACGGAAAAGGTCACGCTGTACGGGTTGCCGATTGTGCAGGCGCGCAAGGTCAATTACAGCCGCATCGATCCGCAACTCAGCCGGGAGCTGTTTATTCGTCATGCGCTGGTGGAGGGCGACTGGCAGACGCGTCACGCCTTCTTCCGCAACAACCTGAAACTGCGCAATGAAATCGAGGATCTGGAGCACAAATCGCGGCGGCGCGACATTTTAGTCGATGACGAGACGCTGTTTGCGTTTTACGATCGCCGCATTGGCAGCGAGGTGGTCTCAGCGCGGCATTTTGACAGCTGGTGGAAACAGGCCAGTAAGGACAATCCGGATCTGCTGAGCTTTGATAAGCAAATGCTGATCAAAGACGGCGCGGAGAAGGTCAGCCAGCTGGATTACCCGAACTTCTGGTATCAGGGCAACCTGAAACTGAAGCTCAGCTACCAGTTCGAACCGGGGGCCGATGCGGATGGTGTGACGGTGCACATCCCGCTGCCGCTGCTCAACCAGGTCGACGAAGCCGGCTTCGAGTGGCAGATCCCCGGCGTGCGCCGCGAGCTGATCATCGCACTAATTAAGTCGCTGCCCAAGCCGGTGCGACGCAACTTTGTGCCGGCACCCAACTACGCTGAAGCCTTTCTTGGCCGCGTGACGGCGCTGGAGCAGCCGCTGCTGGATGCGCTGGAGCGTGAGTTCCGCCGCTTGTCTGGCGTCACCATTGAGCGCGACGCCTGGCAGTGGGATCAGGTGCCCGATCACCTGAAAATGACCTTCCGCGTGGTGGATGAGCACAACCGGAAGCTGCAGGAAGGCAAAGACCTGCATCAGCTGAAGCAGGTGCTGAAAGGCAAGGTGCAGGAGACGCTGTCCAAGGTGGCGGATGACGGACTGGAGCAGAGCGGATTACACCTGTGGAGCTTCGGCGATCTGCCGCAAAACTATGAGCAGAAGCGCGGCAACTATCAGGTCAAAGCCTGGCCGGCGCTGGTGGATGAAAAAGACAGCGTCGCGATTCGTCTGTTTGACAGTGAACGCGAGCAGCAGAAGATGATGTGGCGCGGCCAGCGGCGGTTACTGCTGCTGAACATTCCTTCGCCAATCAAGTATCTGCACGAGAAGCTGCCGAACAAAGCCAAGCTCGGGCTCTATTTCAATCCGTACGGCAAAGTGCTGGAGCTGATTGATGACTGTATCGCCTGCGGCGTGGATAAGCTGATGGCGGACGCCGGTGGGCCGGCGTGGCAGCAGGAAAACTACGAGCAATTGCGCGATAAAGTACGCGCCGAACTCAACGACACGGTGGTGACCATCGCCAGCCAGGTCGAGCAGATTCTCACCAGCGTGTTCAACATCAACAAGTTCCTCAAGGGGCGGGTGGACATGACGCTGGCACTGGCGCTGGCGGATATCAAAACGCAGCTGAGCGGCCTGGTGTATCGCGGTTTTGTCACCGGCAACGGCTATCAGCGGCTGGGCGACACACTGCGCTATCTGCACGGTATTGAGCGCCGGCTGGAGAAGCTGCCGGTCGATCCACACAGCGATCGGGCGCGGATGCTGAAAGTGCAGGCGGTGGAGCAGGCGTGGCAAAGCTGGCGTAACAAGCTGCCGCCGCAGCGTCAGGACGATGAAGAGGTACAGGCGATTCGCTGGATGCTGGAGGAGCTGCGCATCAGTTATTTTGCGCAGCAGCTGGGCACGCCGTATCCCATCTCCGACAAACGTATCCTGCAGGCGATGGAGCAGCTGGGCTGACTTATTGCGCCAGCGCTTCCAGCTTGTCTTTAAAGGATGTGACGGCAATGGCGCGGTTATCGGCGCGATAGCGATCGGCCGGTGCCGGCGCCGAGCTCTGTACCGCAATCAGCTGCCACTCGCCGTCGCGCTTCAGCAGCAGCGGTGAACCGCTGTCGCCGGGCAGGGTGTCGCACTGGTGCGACAGCACGGCACGCTGCGCCCAGCCGGTGATCAGGCAATCGCTGTGCGAGTAGAGCGTATCCAGATGGTCAGCGGGATAACCGGCCTGTGTCACTTTGCGGTCGGTGGTTTTCAGCGCGGCGGTTAAATCGCTGCGTGAACCGTCAAACAGCGGAATCGGCACGATACCGGACGGCGGATTGTGCAGAATCACCAGGCCGTAATCGTAAGGTGCCGCGTCTGGCGGCACGATCCAGCCTTCACCATCCGCCTGCAGACGCCGCGCCAGCGAAGGCTCTACGCGCGCGTCAATATCATGAATTTCGTAGCGCCAGCCTTTGGCACCCGCCATAAAGCGCAGCGCGACCGGCTTGTCGAATTTGCCCGGGGGCGTCAGTAAGCAGTGTCCGGCCGTCAGCGCCAGATGGGCCGAAATCAACGTGGCACTGCACAGATTGCCGCTTTCCGTCTCTAACTGACCAATGGCATCCCACGGCGCCGCACTGACGTCGGTAATGGCTTTACGATGATCTTTGCCGAAGAACAGGGTCTTAATCTCTTCCGGGCTGGGGCCGTCTTCATCATCGGCATGGGCTGTGAGGTTAAAGCTAAAAAGACCTACAAATAACAGGATAGCCAGGCGCATAGTTCTCTCAATGGCGAGAATAAATAGAGGTTATGGTCATCACGCTTGAGCGATAACTATAGTCGGTGAGCGGTAAAAAAGGGAGAAATATTGGAGTAATCAGCACGCTACAACGACTAGATAAAAAAGCTGGCCGCAATAATGCCGCACAGAATCATGACAATCAGGATAATTTCGAAGCGATAGCGACGCACCATTTTTCGCTACTCCAGTAAATAAACACCCGGCAGAACCGGGTGTTTTCAATCATTAATGCGGTGTTGGCGCGCAAGGCAACCTTATTTAGCAGCTTTTTTCGCTTTGTGGTGCTTTTTAGCAGCCTGAGCTTTCTGAGCAGCAGGTTTGGTTACTTTTTTGTGGTGCTTTTTAGCCGCCTGAGCTTTCTGTGCAGCTGGCTTGGTGGCTTTGTGGTGTTTTTTAGCAGCCTGGGCTTTCTGAGCAGCTGGCTTGGTGGCTTTCTTGTGGTGCTTTTTAGCGGCCTGGGCTTTCTGAGCAGCTGGTTTGGTGGCTTTCTTGTGGTGCTTTTTAGCCGCCTGCGCTTTCTGAGCCGCTGGTGCTTTCTTCTCTACTTTCTTGTGCTTTTTGGCAGCCTGCGCTTTCTGAGCAGCGGCTTTTTTGTGGTGAACAGCTTTGTGCTTAGCCGGTGCAGCGGTAGTTGCAGCAGCAGCAGGAGCAGCAGTTGTTGTCTCAGCAGCGAAGGCTACAGAAGACAGACCCATAGCAGCGGCGATCACCAGCGCAAATAATTTTTTCATTGCAAAACCCTCGAACTATTTTTTCATGTGTAGCCCACTGCGGGGCCGGTGAATGCACTATATGTAAAACAATTCGTGCCTTCAGTGAGGGAATGGTATCGGCGTGTAACGGATTGTACAAAGCAGGAAAACCGGGCGAGGGCGCTGCAATCGCGGGCGACTGTACGGGTAAAAAACGGCGGCCAGCCCGGCCGCCGCACGGTTATGCAGAGAGATAACGCTGTTCCAGATGCTGACGGAAATAGTGTGGGTTGAGCGCTTCGCCAGTGGCGTTGACCAGCAGCTGCTGCGTTGGGAAGCGGCTGCCGTGCTGCCAGATGTTCTGCTGCAGCCAGTCAAACACCGGTTGCAGTTCACCCTGCTGAATCAATTGGTCCACCTGCGGAATGGCGCGTTTTACCGCCTGGAACAGCTGAGCGGCGTACATCGCACCCAGCGTGTAGGTCGGGAAGTAGCCGAAAGCACCGTCGGTCCAGTGAATATCCTGCATACAACCGTCGCGGTAATTACCACGCGTATCGATACCCAGCGACTGCTGCATTTTTTCATCCCACAGCGCCGGAATATCCTCGACTTCAATCTCGCCTTCAATCAGCGCCCGCTCGATTTCGTAACGTAAAATCACGTGGGCCGGATAGCTCAGCTCGTCGGCATCGACGCGAATGAAGCCCGGCTGCACGCGCTGGGTCAGACGAATAAAATTGTTGCGCTCCAGCGCCGGCTGGTCGCCCATCAGCGCCACTACCTGGGGATGAATATGCTGCAGGAACGCGTGGCTGCGCCCCAGCTGCATCTCCATAAACAGGCTTTGCGATTCATGCATCGCGGTCGAGCGCGCCAGCGCCACTGGCTGTCCGCGCCACTGCTGTGGCAGATTCTGTTCATAGCGCGCATGGCCGGTTTCGTGGATCACGCCCATCAGCGCGCTGAGAAAATCGTTTTCGTTGTAGCGCGTAGTGATACGCACATCTTCCGGTACGCCGCCGCAGAACGGGTGCGCGCTCACGTCCAGCCGGCCGTGATTAAAATCAAACCCTAACGTCGCCATCACGCTCAGGCCGAGCTGCTTTTGTGATTCGATGGCGAAGGGGCCGACCGGCTGGGCAATCGGCGTTGCCTGCTGGCGGGCTACCGCTTTTTGCAGCAGATCCGGCAGCCAGCTTTTCAGATCGCCAAAAGTGCTGTCGAGCTGCGCGCTGGTCATGCCTGGCTCAAACACATCCAGCAGCGCATCGTAGCGTGATACGCCGAGCGCATCGGCGCGCAGCTGTGCCTCTTCGCGGCTCAGCTTCACCACTTCTTTCAGGTTAGCGCTGAAGCCCTGCCAGTCATTGGCCGGACGCTGACTGCGCCACGCGTGTTCACAGCGCGAGCCGGCCAGCGATTTGGCTTCCACCAGCGAGGCCGGCAGCAGCGTTGCCTGGCGCCACGCGCGCTGCATTTCGCCCAGATTGGCCTGCTCCACATCGTTCAGCGACTCCTGCTTGGCGGCGTCAAACAGCCCGCCGAGGCGCTTGTCGGTCAGCAGCTCGTGCATAAATACGCTCAGCTCCGCCATCGCTTCTCCACGCGCCTGGCTGCCGCCCGGCGGCATGGTGGTTTGCATATCCACGCCGGCAATCGCGCCCAGATGGCCAAAACGCGCCAGGCGCTGAAAGGTGCGGCTAAGTTCCTGATAAGCTGCGGTCATGTAACAAGCTCCTTATGAAGGTAAGCGCGGCGTCACGTCGCGCAAGGGGAGATCAACTGGCCAGCAGAAGCGCACGCAGGCGCCGCCCAGCGGACTGCTCTCAATCGAGACCTGGCCCTGCAGCGCCTGCGCAATAGAGTGCACAATCGCCAGACCGAGGCCGCAGCCACCGGTGGCGCGATCGCGGCTGGGATCGAGCCGTACAAAAGGCTCGAATACCCGCTGGCGTTCATCCGGCGGAATGCCCGGACCATCATCTTCAACCTGCAGATTGCCGATGGCGCCGTCAAACCACAGGCTGACACGCAGCCGCTGCTGCGCATAGCGCAGGGCGTTATTAACGAGGTTATCCAGCACCCGCTCCATCAGGCGCGTATCTGCCGCGCCAATGTTTTCCAGCTGCGGAATATCCAGCGTAATGTGCGTTTGCGGATTCATGGTCTGCACGTCAGCGATGTGCACGCGCAGCCACTGGGCCAGATCGAAAGATTGCAGATTGAGGTCAACGCGCGGCCGGTCGAGGCGCGCATAGGTCAGCAGCTCCTCAATCAGGCTCTCCAGCTGGCCGACGTCACGGTTCAGCGCCGCGGATTCTGCCGCGCTGAGGTTTTCACTCATCTCCAGCCGGTAACGCAGCCGGACCAGCGGCGTGCGCAGCTCGTGCGCGATACCGTCAATCAGCTGTTTTTTACTCGCCACCAGGGTATTGATGTTGTCCGCCATCTGGTTGAACGCCACGCCAAGGCTGTGCAGGCTGGAGGTGTTTTCAAAATGGGTGCGCACGTCAAGCTCGCCGCGACCAAAGCGCTGAGCCGCTTTCTCCAGCCGCTGCATCTCCTGCCAGTGCGGCCGCAGCCAGATAAACACCGGCAGCGCCAGCGACATGCCAATAAACGCCAGCAGGGCGATATCAAGGATGCGCATCTGGTGCAGATAAAACAGGTAAGGAATCGGTCCGACCGACAGCACATAGTGGCTGCGCGGGATGTGCTGCAGGAAGGTGTACTGATCGTCGAGGGCGACGATCTCACCTGCGCGCAGCCGCTTCATGTCGGCTTCGTCCAGCTGATATTTGCTCATCGGTTCGATGTGCAGCTCAAAGGATAAATCGAGATCGAGGTTGCGGATGGTTTTATTCCAGTCGCGCGGCGGGATCTCACGCAGTTCGCTGCGCATCAGAAACAGCGAGCTGGCCATCAGGTCGTTCATCGACTGGCGTCCGGCGCGCTCGGCGGTGAATTTGTACACCAGACCCACCAGCAGCGTCATCACCAGGAAGCAGACGAACAGCAGCAGATAGAACTGAATGAAGAGCTTTCTCATCAGGAGCGGGTATCCCAGGCCTGCGGCGCGAACAGATAGCCTTTGTTACGGATGGTTTTGATGCGGAACGGCTCGGTGGCGCTGTCGTACAGTTTCTTGCGCAGGCGTGAAATGGCGACGTCGATGCTGCGATCCATGCCGTCATAGCTCACGCCGCGCAGGGTTTTCAGCAACGCGTCACGGTCGAGAATTTCTCCGGCGTGGCTCGCCAGCTCCCACAGCAGGTCAAAATCGGCGGTCGAAAGGGTGATGGGTTCGTCGAACAGGATCACCTGGCGGTTGAGCGCATCAATGGTGAGCGAACCAAACCGCAGCACCTTTTGCGAGCTCTGCACGGCGGGTGCGGCTTCCGGTTTGGCCACGTGCGCCTGGCGCAGATGCAGGCGCAGGCGCGCCAGCAGCACCGCCGGCGGCGTGGTTTTCAGAATATAGTCATTGGCGCCCATTTCCAGCGCCAGAATGTGGTTCATGTCGCTGTCGAGCGAGGTCAGCAGCACAATCGGTCCCTGCCAGTGGGCACGCAAATCGCGGCACAGCGTCATGCCATCTTTGCCCGGCAGCATGATATCCAGTAATACCAGATCCGGATCGGCGGCGAGAATGGTCGCTTCCGCGCGATCGCCGCGCGTCTCAACCAGCACCTCAATATCGTGGCGGCCAAGATAAGCCGCAATCAGTTCGCCGACTTCCGGCTCATCTTCCACATAGACAATTTTGTTCATAATGCTCTGTCATGGCTGAGAATGTCAGCAGCATAGCTTTTCCTGGTCCTGAGCTCTACGCTACCGCACGAATTATCCTTGTCTTACTGGTATGTACACCGTGAAATGTGCCATTATTACCGGCGCGTTCTGGCGCAAGGTTCGGAATCGTACTGAAAACAGGAGGAGTGCGAGGGTGTCTGATAAAGAGCTGGCTTCAGCCGGATACAGTGACCGCATCTGCTTCAACTACAGTGACTTCCTTTCCGCTTCCTGCAAAAAACGCTGGAGCTTTGTCGATGCCATTTACGGCGTGATGCCAATTTTTGGCATGGTGACGCGCAAGTCCGGGCACAGTTTACAGGCCAGCGACGACCATCTGAAAGAATTAGCATTACAAATCATTTCAACCCAGGTCAGCGACGAAATTAACATTGCCCGCCTGATTACCCTGGCCGAACAGCAGCACATCAGCCGCTTCGATATCCAGCTGCCTTATCCGCTGTCCGCTGAGCAGCTTGACGCCATCCATCTGGAATACCGCAAGCCGCTCAATCTGACACAGCAGAATGATCTGCTGTGCGTTTCCATTCCTTTACAACCACACTGATTAGCGCGTCAGCTGCCACAGCGCGGGCAGTGAGGCGGCAATTAACAGCACGATGGCGATGCGCTCCAGCGCAAACAGCGGTTGATCGCCGCGGCCACCGCGTCGTGCATACAGGAACAGCAGCAGACCCGGCGCGTAAAGCACCACTGACAACAGCAGATGCAGCGGCCCCGAGGCGTAGAGCAGCCACAGTCCATAGGCGCTGGCACCGAGACCGGTCAACAGGGCCAGCGGTTTGTGCTGACCACGTACCACTTTGACCAGATACAGACCGACCAGCAAATAGGGCACGAGGATCATTTCTGAGGCGATAGTCAGCAGCGTGTTGTAATCCGCGCCGGTAACCGCAATCAGAATCAGGCACACCTGCACGCTGCCGTTAGTCAGCCACAGTGACGCCGCCGGCGCGTTATGGCGGTTCTGCCGGGCAATGCTGCGCGGAAACGCACCCTGCTGCGCGGCGAGGAACGGGACTTCCGCCGCCATAATGGTCCAGCTGAGATAGGCCCCGCACACCGAGATAATCAGGCCAACCGCAATCACCGCATCGCCCCAGTGACCGAGCAGCCGTTCCATCAGACCGGCCATCGACGGATTGCGCATCTGCGCCAGTTCCGCACGCGGCACCACGCCAAGCGACAGCAACGTCACCAGCAGGTAGACCAGCAGCGCGGCCAGCACCGCCAGCAGCGTGGCGCGCCCGACATCTTTCTTGTGGCGCGCGCGGGCAGAGACCACCACCGCGCCTTCCACGCCAATAAATACCCACAGGGTGATCAGCATGGTCTGTTTAACCTGCTGCCACAGCGGCTGGCCGAGCGCCGCGCCATCAAAGTCAAAACGGAAGCGATCGTAATTAAACGCCAGCAGCGCCAGCACCACGAACAGCAGCAGCGGCACCAGTTTGCCCAGCGTCGCCAGCAGGTTGATGCTGGCCGCGGTCTGTACGCCGCGCAGCACCAGCCAGTGCACCAGCCACAGCAGCACGGAAGCGCCAAGCATCGCCTGCCAGGTGTTGCCATCGCCAAACACGATGCGATCCGGCGTATCGGTAAAGAAGCTCAGCGCTGAAAACACAATCACCAGATACGAGACGTTGGCAATCACCGCGCACAGCCAGTACCCCCATGCCGAGCAGAAGCCGGTCAGCTCGCCGAAGCCGGCGCGCGCGTAGGTGAAGATGCCGCCATCCAGTTCCGGGCGCAGACGCGTCAGCAGCAACATCGCCAGCGACAGAAAGAGGATACCGACACCGGTGATCAGCCAGCCGATCAGCAGCGCCGCCGGACCGGCAACCGCCGCCATATTTTGTGGCAGGCTAAAGACGCCCGCGCCGAGCATCGAGCTGAGCACCAGCGCAGTGAGCGCGCTAAGACCTAATTTTTTATCCAAAACGCCATTCCTGAGCAGCAGAGTGTGCTGGGTAGTAGTTGTTCAGCCAGAGTGTAACGTGGCAATCAGTCCCGTTTAAAACGGAATACCCTGAAAACAGGCGGCAGATTTTACGGAGAGCGAACGGTGAAGGCAATGCAAGACTATGCAGATTTGCACACGGATTATGCAAACGGCAGGGCGACGGGCGCCGCCCTGCGCGGGGATTATTTAAACAGGTCAGCGGTGACGGTCAGGTTGCCGCCGCTCTGGTTCTGCCACTGGCGCGTAATGTGATAGTACTTCGCGCCTTTGGCGATGGCGCGTTTGCCCACGGCTTCTGAAATCTCGGTTGGCGTGCCGAAGTGATCGGAGAAGGAGATGGTGTCAAACGGTTGCATCTGTGCGGCCGTGATCGCATTGACTTCCTGCACGCTGCGGCCATCCGGCTGCGTCACAGTATAACGCTGACCGGTAGAGCTTTGGGTTTCAAAGAAACGACCCACGCTGGTGCTCGGCGTATCCGAGGAAGCAACGCCAGGGATTGCCACTTTCTTCGCCGCTGCGCCGCCCGCAGCCAGGGCTGCTTTACCGGCTTCTGAATCAGCCGGAATGGAGTCAGACGTATCCTGTACCACGCGCGCTTTGGCATCGGCTTTATACACGTAGGCGGTCACGTACTGGTTGCCACCGTTGTTAGCATCCACCTGACGCACAATAAAGAAGGAGGCCGCGCCTTTGTTTTTTGCCGCTTTGGCGATAGCTTCGTTCACGTCCGGCTGGCTGGAGAAGAAGCCGCTGACGGACACGGTATCAAACGGTTCCAGACGATAGGCTTCGGCTTTTGGCAGCTCTTTCACGCCGTTGAACATCCGGTATTGCGTGCTTTGTTCCACTTTCGCTGCATTGGCTTTGTACAGATCGGCGGTAACGCGCCAGTTGCCACCGTTACCGTTGCTGTCGTTGATGCCCTGCACGTAGAAAGAGTCCGCGCCTTTGGCGTCGGCGGCTTTAGACACGGCGTCTGTTGCATCGCCAATTGCATTAAAACGGCCGCTAATATTGATGCGTTCGAATGGTTTTAACGCGGCCGCTTGTTCTGGCGTTAACTCTTTGGCAGCAAACGCATTGGCTGCCAGCAGTGATAACAGGGTCGACGCCAGAATGGTGTTCTTCAGCTTCATAAAAATGATCCTTCGCCTTACGCAAATTGAGTACGAAAACGTGCTGGACTCTTGATGTATAACAGATTAGCCGCTGATTATTGCATGTAATAATCGGCCTGTCTCAGCCAATTTATGCGCATAACATTGACAATCCCAGCATTTTATTCATCGGCCTGTCATCTTTCGCTGTTATGGCTTTTTTTTGGTCAGCTTACCGCTTTAACCGGTATCGCTTAGTACCATAATAGTTAAGGCATTGTTAAATATAGGTTTTTAAAAACAGTTAATTCGTCATGACACGATTAGGCACAGCAGATTATTTTCCATAATGCCGCAAACCTGGTCGCATCCCACGGTATTCATCGCTGGCATCTGAATATCTGTGTGAATGTCATAAGTGTGCGTTATGGCGCTAGATCGTCCTGGGCATTTTCAGTAGGTTATAAAGACTTTGTTACATAGTGCATTTCGCTCATAAAAAGCTGAAACAGCGTTTCGGCTTTTAAGCATGTGCCCCTTACAGAACCTCATCCTTTAATCATGGAAAGGAAACAGTATGTTAATTGGGATACCCAAAGAGCGGTTAGCCAATGAGTCCCGCGTCGCAGCGACGCCAAAGACCGTTGAGCAGCTCATCAAGCTGGGATTCAGCGTCACCGTTGAGCAGGGCGCCGGGTTGCGCGCCAGCTTTGATGATGACAGTTTTATCGCCGCCGGTGCCAGCATCAGTCATCCGCAGGATGTCTGGCAGTCCGACATCGTGCTGAAGGTAAACGCGCCAGACGACAGCGAGATCGCCCTGATGCGCGCGGGCAGCATGCTGGTGAGCTTTATCTGGCCAGCGCAGAACCCGGCGCTGCTGGAGAAATTAGCCGCACGCAACATCACCGTGATGGCGATGGATTCCGTACCGCGTATTTCACGCGCGCAGTCGCTCGATGCGCTCAGCTCGATGGCGAACATCGCCGGTTACCGTGCCATCGTCGAAGCAGCCCATGAGTTTGGCCGCTTCTTCACCGGGCAAATCACCGCCGCCGGTAAAGTGCCACCGGCAAAAGTGATGGTCATCGGGGCTGGCGTGGCCGGTCTGGCGGCGATTGGCGCGGCGGGCAGCCTCGGTGCCATCGTGCGCGCCTTCGATACCCGTCCGGAAGTGAAGGAGCAGGTGCAAAGTATGGGCGCCGAGTTCCTTGAACTCGATTTTGAAGAGGAAGCGGGCAGCGGCGACGGTTACGCCAAAGTGATGTCCGAGGCCTTTATCAAGGCGGAGATGGCGCTGTTCGCGGCGCAGGCGCAGGAAGTGGATATTATCGTCACTACCGCGCTGATCCCGGGCAAACCGGCACCGAAGCTGATCACCGCAGAGATGGTGGCCAGCATGAAGCCGGGCAGCGTGATTGTTGATCTGGCGGCAGCCACCGGCGGTAACTGCGATCTGACTGTCGCCGACCGCGTCACGCTGAGCGGCAACGGCGTCAAAATCATCGGCTACACCGATCTGCCGAGCCGGCTGCCAACGCAGTCCTCGCAGCTGTACGGCACCAACCTGGTGAACCTGCTGAAGCTGCTGTGTAAAGAGAAAAACGGCGAGATCGTGGTTGATTTTGACGATGTCGTGGTGCGCGGCGTCACAGTGATTCGTGACGGAGAAGTGACCTGGCCTGCGCCACCAATTCAGGTTTCTGCTGCGCCACAGGCCGCAAAACCTGCCGCACAGCCGCAGGTGAAAGCGGCAGAGAAGCCCGCTGCGCCGTGGCGCAAGTATCTGCTGCTGGCGCTCGCGGTAGTGCTGTTCGGCTGCCTGGCCAACGTCGCGCCGGCGGAATTCCTGTCGCACTTTACCGTGTTCGCGCTTGCCTGCGTCGTCGGGTATTACGTGGTGTGGAACGTCAGTCACGCGCTGCATACGCCGTTAATGTCCGTCACCAACGCCATCTCCGGCATTATTGTGGTGGGCGCGGTGCTGCAGATGGGCCATGGCGGCTGGGTCACCTTCCTGGCGTTTATCGCCGTCCTGATTGCCAGCATCAATATCTTCGGTGGTTTCACCGTCACCCAGCGCATGCTGAAAATGTTTCGTAAGAATTAAGGGGTAACAACATGTCTGGCGGATTAGTGACTGCAGCATACATTGTTGCCGCAATTCTGTTTATTTTCAGCCTGGCCGGGCTCTCGAAGCATGAGACTTCAAAGCAGGGCAATATCTTTGGTATCAGCGGCATGGCGCTGGCGCTGCTCGCCACCATTTTTGGTCCGCACAGCAGCAACGTGGCGTGGATTCTGCTGGCGATGGTGATCGGCGGTGCGATTGGCGTGCGTCTGGCGAAGAAAGTCGAAATGACCGAAATGCCGGAGCTGGTGGCGATTTTGCACAGCTTTGTCGGTCTGGCGGCGGTGCTGGTCGGGTTCAACAGCTACCTTGACCACGCGCCAGGACTGTCAGCGGTGATGGAAAATATCCATCTGACCGAAGTGTTCCTCGGCATCTTTATCGGCGCGGTGACCTTCACCGGTTCGGTGGTGGCGTTTGGCAAACTGCGCGGCAAGATCTCCTCAAAAGCGCTGATGCTGCCGCATCGCCATAAAATGAATCTGGCGGCGCTGGTGGTCTCATTCCTGCTGATGCTGTGGTTTGTGCGTACCGACAGCACCGCCGCACAGGGCGTTGCGCTGCTGCTGATGACGGTGATTGCGCTAGTGTTCGGCTGGCATCTGGTGGCGTCGATTGGCGGTGCGGATATGCCGGTGGTGGTCTCGATGCTCAACTCTTACTCGGGCTGGGCGGCGGCGGCGGCAGGCTTTATGCTGAGCAACGACCTGCTGATCGTCACCGGTGCGCTGGTGGGCTCTTCCGGTGCCATCCTGTCGTACATTATGTGTAAAGCGATGAACCGTTCCTTTATCAGCGTGATTGCCGGCGGGTTCGGCACTGACGTGAGCGGTGCAGACGCGGGAGAAGAAGCGGGTGAACACCGTGAAATCAGCGCGGAAGAGACGGCAGAACTGCTGAAAAACTCGACCTCAGTGATCATCACGCCGGGCTACGGTATGGCGGTCGCCCAGGCGCAGTATCCGGTGGCAGAGATCACCGAGAAGCTGCGCGCGCGCGGTATTAAGGTGCGTTTCGGTATTCACCCGGTAGCCGGTCGTTTGCCGGGGCACATGAACGTGCTGCTGGCGGAAGCCAAAGTGCCGTACGATGTGGTGCTGGAGATGGATGAGATCAACGATGATTTCAGCGATACCGACACCGTGCTGGTTATCGGTGCCAACGACACCGTGAACCCGGCGGCGCAGGACGATCCGCGCAGCCCGATTGCCGGCATGCCGGTGCTGGAAGTGTGGAAAGCGCAAAACGTTATCGTGTTCAAACGCTCAATGAACACCGGTTACGCCGGGGTGCAGAACCCGCTGTTCTTCAAAGAGAACACCCAGATGCTGTTTGGCGATGCCAAAGCCAGCGTTGAGGGCATTCTGCGCGCGCTGTCATAAAAGAAAAGGGCGGTGATATCACCGCCCTGACAAGCCTGAACCACCGGGGCGGCTCATCATGGCCGCCCCGTTTAATTTAATCTTCGTCATCTTCCTCATCGTCGAGGTCAATCGGCGATTTGAAATCATCCGGCTTAATCGCCAGCAAATCACAACGCAGGTGATCGATCACCTGTTCAGCGGTATTGCCGAGAAACGCAGCTGACAGACCGGTACGACCGATGGTGCCCAGCACCACAATCCCGGCGTCGAGATGCGAAGCGATATCCGGGATGACTTCTTCCGGCAGGCCCTTCGCCACGTGGGTAAACTCCTCGCCGATGGAGAATTTCTGGCGCAGCGCTTTCATCGCCACCAGATGCTGGCCGCGAATGGCATCGTTATAGACGCTGGGATCAAAATCCGGCAGTTCGATGGCAATATTAATCGGCGTGACAGGATAGGCGCCCACCAGATGCACCTCGGTGTGATTCACCATTTCAGCCAGCTGCGTGGTCTCGCGGATCAGTTTTTGATTAAGCTCATCATGATGCGGTTCCTCGCTGGCGAGGTTTACCGCCACCACCGCTTTGCCGCCTTCCGGCCACGGCTGGTCTTTTACCATCCATACCGGGCACGGGCACTTACGCAGCAGGTGCCAGTCGGTGGGTGTGAAAATCACTGCTTCCAGACGATCGTGCTGGTGCGCCATCTTCAGGACCAAATCATGCTGATGCGCCAGCACTTCCTGAATGATGGCTTCGTACGGCCGGTTATGCCACACCACTTTGATCTCGATATCCACGCCGGCTTCCAGATAGGCCTGCGCCTGTTCGCGGATCCATTCGGTACGCTGGCTAATCACCCCTTTGCGCATGTTGACGCGCTCGTCGGGCGACAGCAGGGTGGTCATTTCGTAGGAGAAGTCGTAGATAGGCAGGAAGGCTTTGATTTTTCCGCCGATACGTTGATTGAGATACACCGCACGCCGCAGCGCCGGCTGGTCGTCCTGCTGAGCATCAATCGCCACCAGAATATGCTGATACCGGGACATAAGGCACTCTCCTCAAACCAAAGCGAAGTTGGATTAAAGATAGCCTAAGATGGCGCAGGGCAGAAGCGGAAAAGTTGTTGCCGGATCAATAAAATAACATTTATCGACCCGGCAGGCGGTTACGCTGCCTGATCGGTCTGGCCGGCCAGTTCAGCCAGCAGCGCATGGTTTTCGATGGTGATATATTTGCCTTTCACCGCCAGCATGCCGCTTTTCTGGAAACGTCCCAGCAGACGGCTGATGGTTTCGACGGTGAGTCCCAGATAGTTACCGATGTCGCCGCGCGTCATGGTCAGGCGGAATTCACGCTGTGAGAAACCGCGCTGGCCGAAGCGACGCGACAGGTTCCAGATAAACGCCGCCAGACGCTCTTCCGCGTTCTTTTTCGACAGCAGCAGGATCATATCCTGATCGCCTTTGATCTCGCCGCTCATCAGACGCATCATCTGCTGACGCAGCGCCGGCATTTTACCGGACAGATCGTCGAGGGTTTCAAACGGGATTTCACAGACCATGGCTGTTTCCAGCGCCTGAGCGAAGCTCGGATGATGCGCGCTGACGATAGCGTCAAAGCCCACCAGATCGCCCGCCAGATGGAAACCGGTGATCTGTTCATCACCCTGTTCGGTAATGGTGTAACTTTTAATGGTGCCGGAGCGGATAGCATAAAGGGATTTCAGTTCATCACCGGCTTTGAACAGCGTCTGGCCTTTCTGAATCGGCTTTTTGCGTTCAATAATATTGTCCAGCTGATCCAGTTCATGTTCGTTCAGCGTGAAGGGAATACACAACTGGCTGATACTGCAATCCTGACAGTGGATGGCACAACCGCCAGACTGAATACGTCGAATGCTGCGTTTTTCCGGGATCATATAGGTACGCTCGATGATTATTGACTGTCGTCAATTTTAACATTTTTCTTTGTCATGTGAACTCATCCGAGCAGTAATAATGATCAAAACCGCACAAATGCTGGGTATTCGCGGCTTTGATGTCTGCAAATGACCAGCCGGTTTTTGATCTGGAACGTTTTCTTTCCATATTTACATCCGGACACAACCTGATCCCGCGCAGAAAGTGACGGATGTGATAGCCGATAACCTTTGCTACTATTTTGCTTTCGGGTGGCATGTTGCGCCCGATTCACCACCAGGCGTGAGGAAAACACCATGAACCTTGATGATGAAGACCTTTTCCGCGATGCCATGGGTGATGTAACCCCGTTAAAAGATTGCGCCAACACCCAGTGGCTGCGCGCGCCGTCTACCAAAGCGCCGCGCCAGCAGCCGCATGACGACGCACCGGAAAACTTCCTGACGCGCGGCTTCCTTGAGATTATCCCGCGCGACACGCCGCTGGAATATAAAGCCGATGGCATTCAGCAGGGCGTGCTCGATAAGTTGCGGCTGGGCAAATATACGCTGGACGCCAGTCTTAATCTGTTACGCCAGCCGGTGGAGACCTGCCGGCAATCGCTGTTCAGCTTTATGCTGGAAGCGCGCAAACAGGGCCTGCGCAATCTGCTGATTATTCATGGCAAAGGGCGGGATGATGAAGCGCACGCCAATATTGTCCGCAGCTACGTGGCACGCTGGCTGCGTCAATTTGACGACGTTCAGACCTTCTGCAGCGCGCAACCGCAGCACGGCGGCAGCGGCGCAGTTTATGTCGGGCTGCGCAAAACCGATCGCGCGCGCCTCGACAATCGCGAACGTCACGCCAAACGCAGCCGTTAACTGTGAAATTTGCGGATGGTGGCCATCAGCACTTCCGCGCTTAACGAGAGAGAGTGGCCGCTGCGGGTAATAATGCCCACCGGTTCGCCGGGGCCGGGCGATGCGATGGGTAGCGCGCTGAGCGCATTGTGACTTAAATCTTCCTTCACCGCGCCGGATGGCACAAACCACACATAGTCATAACGCAGCGCCAGCTGGCGGGCCAGCGAGGTGGAAGAGGTTTCGACACAGTTGCCCGGCAGCGAGCAGCCTTGTTCATCCAGCATGTGCTGGGCAATGCGGCGCGGCGCGGTGCCTTCAGGCGAAATCACTACCGGCCACTGCATAGCGCGGGAAAGTGTGACATTGTCACTTAACAGCGGGTGCTCCGGTCGCACCACCAGCTTGAGCGATTCGAGAAACAGCAATTCGTAGGTCAGGCCGGTCATCATTTCGCTGTCCGCCATACGGCCAATGCCAATATCAAACTCCCCGGCGCGCAGGCCAGCCAGCAGCACATTATTGTGCAGCGTGGCTACCTGTACCGTGGTGTTCGGTTGCTGTTCGTGGAAGCGATCCAGGATCTGCGGCAGCATCCCCATGGCGGCGGTGGTGAGGGCGCCAAGGCGGATCACGATCGGGCGTCCGGAAACCGGCGAGTTGAAACTTTGTCCGGCGTGGTTAAGCGCATCCAGTACTTTCACCGCGTGGGTCAGGAACTGTTCTCCCAGTGTCGTCAGCTGAGCACCGAGGCGACCGCGCTCAAACAGACGTGCACCCGCCAGTTCCTCCAGCTCATTCAGCGTCTTAGACAGCGCCGGCTGACTCAGATTGAGGGTTTCCGCCGCGCGGCCCAGCGTGCCCTGTTGCGCGACTGCCACAAAGGTGTGTAAATGGCGCAGACGAATGCGCTGATTAAAGAGATGATTTTTGTCCATAAACGCCAGCGTAATGAGTCAGAGTGGTCAGCGGCAAGTGGCTGATCGAGATTCTGTTAACTTACCTGCAAAATTATATTAACAAAAACAGTCAGCGTGAGAAGTTTTAGTAAGTGGCTGTATTGGTTGGCTTTATAAATAACCGGGTATCCAGGCGCGTTTCTGTACTCAGCGTTATCAGTAGCTTAGCGGGTAAAATGTTGAATAATTCTCAATTTCACTTAAAAATCCTGCCCGTTATTGTTAACGATGAGCTATCATAAGCGCCGTTTTTTTTACCAAAACTGATGACCTATTCGTGATAATCCTGCAGGAGTGGTACCGTGACCAGCGCTGAAGCCATTGACGTCCGCCAGCTCATCAACCAGAGCGCGTTAAGCAGCTGGCAGAAGCGTTTAATTGCGCTGTGTTTTGTCGTGGTGGCGCTGGATGGCATGGATATCGCGCTGATGGGCTTTATCGCGCCGACGCTGAAAGCCAGCTGGGGCGTGACCAATCATCAGTTGGGGATGGTGATCAGCGCGGCGCTAATTGGGCTGGCGCTGGGTGCCATGGTGGCTGGACCGCTGGCCGATCGCTACGGCCGCCGCGTGATGATTCTGCTCAGCGTGCTGTTTTTTGGCCTCTGGACGCTGGCGACCGCCATGGCGCAAAACATCGAACAGATGATGCTGTTCCGCTTCCTCACCGGTCTGGGGCTGGGAGCGGCGATGCCCAACGTCGGCACGCTGGTGGCCGAATACGCGCCCGAGCGGCGTCGCTCGTTTATTATCACCGTGGTGTTCTGCGGCTTCACCTTTGGCGCGGCCTCCGGCGGTTTTGCCGCCTCGTGGCTGCTGCCGCGCTATGACTGGCATTCCGTGATGCTGATGGGCGGCGTGCTGCCGCTGCTGGTGCTGCCGTTTCTGCTGCGCGGCCTGCCGGAGTCGGTGCGCTTTCTCATCAGCCAGCGCGCGCCCGCTGCACGCATTCACGCTATTCTGGCGCGCATGCTGCCGGGCAGCGTCCGGCCTGACAGCCATTTTCAAAGCAGTGAACCGCTGGCCGCGCGCCACGGTGCAGTGGCCACCGTCGTCTCACCCCGCTATCTATTTGGCAGCCTGATGCTGTGGGGCGGCTACTTCATGGGACTGTTTCTGGTCTACCTGATTGGCAGCTGGCTGCCATCGCTGATCAACACGCTGGGCATGTCTGTCACCGAAGCGGCTATCGTCACCGCCATGTATCAGGCGGGCGGCACCGTTGGCTCACTGTTTGCCGGCTGGCTGATGGACCGCATCAACGCCAATCTGGCGCTGGCCATTATTTACTTTTGCGGTGGCATCGCCATTGTGGCGCTCGGGTTTTCCCCGGCGCAGGTCGGGTTGATGAGCGCCATCGCCTTCTGCAGCGGCTTCTGTTTTAACGGTGCCAACACCGGCATGAATGCACTCTCGGCCAGTTACTATCCCACTCATGCCCGCGCGACCGGCTCCAGCTGGATGCACGGCGTTGGCCGCATCGGCGCAATCATCAGCGCCTTCGTCGGCGCTGAGCTGCTGTCTCTCGGCTGGGCGTTTAGCCAGATCTTTCTGCTGCTGGCGTTGCCGGCGGCGCTGACCACGCTGATGCTGGTACTGAAATGCCGCTTTGGTGACCAGCCGCGCGCCACCGAGTGACAGGGCGATCACAGTTCCGCGAAAATGTTACCCGCCGCTAAAGGGTTGATCTACAGTAGCAGCAACCCTTTAGCCCAAGGTGATGACCATGGATAACTTTCTCACCCGCGATGCCATCCGCACGCTGTTCTCTCAGGCCATGTCGGCCATGTACCAGCAGGAGGTGCCGCAATATGGCACCCTGACGCAGCTGGTTACCGCCGTTAACGAACGCACCTTAGAAGCGCAGCCGGCGCTGAAAAACCGTCTGGCCGCCGCCGATGAGCTGAGCCGGCTCGGCGTGGAGCGTCACGGTGCCATTCGCGTCGGCACTGCCGCAGAGCTCAGCACGCTGCGGCAGATGTTTGCCGTGATGGGGATGGAGCCGGTGGGCTATTACGATCTGTCACAGGCGGGCGTGCCGGTGCACTCTACTGCCTTTCGCCCGGTCAGCGACAGCGCGCTGCGGCGCAATCCCTTCCGTGTTTTCACCTCGCTGCTGCGGCTGGAGCTGATCGACGATGCCGCACTGCGCGACAAAGCCGCGGCTATTCTGGCGGCGCGCGACATATTCACGCCTGGCTGCCGGGCACTGATCGCGCAGCATCAGCAGCAGGGCGGTCTCAATGCTGCCGATGCGGCTCGCTTTGTTCAGGAGGCGCTGGAAACCTTTCGCTGGCATGCGCACACCACGGTGGACAGCGCCACCTACCGCGCGCTGAGCCAGCAGCATCGCCTGATTGCCGACGTCGTGTGCTTCCGCGGCTGCCACATAAATCACCTGACGCCACGCACGCTGGACATCGATCGCGTGCAGGCGCTGATGCCTTCGCGCGGCATCGAACCGAAAATCCTGATTGAGGGGCCGCCGCCGCGCGCGGTGCCGATTTTACTGCGCCAGACCAGCTTCAAAGCGCTGGAAGAGGCGGTGCATTTTAATGATGGCACGCCGGGCACCCATACCGCGCGCTTCGGTGAAATTGAGCAGCGCGGCGCGGCGCTCACGCCTAAAGGCCGCGCGCTGTACGACCGGCTGCTGGCGCAGGCCGGTACCGGCAGCGATAACCAGCAGCATCAGCAGCACCTCAGCGCGGTGTTTCGTGATTTTCCTGATGATGAACAGACGCTGCGCGAGCAGGAGCTGGCGTGGTTCCGCTACCGTCTGACGCCGCAGGGCGAGCATCAGCCGCCGCGCGCCGGGGAAACCGTGGCACAGCTGCTGGCCGCCGGACGTTTACAGGCGGAACCGATTGTCTACGAAGATTTTCTGCCGGTGAGCGCGGCCGGCATCTTCCAGTCTAATCTGGGCAACCAGACTCAGGCCCGCAGCGCCGGCAATGCCAGTCGTGCTGATTTTGAAGCCGCGCTCGGTGCCGCCGTGCAGGATGAGATGGTGCTGTATCAGCAGACGCAACAGCGCAGTCTGGCGCGCTGCGGCGTGCAGGAGTAGGGCGTAAAAAAGCGGCCTGAAAAGTGACAGGATCACTTTTACAGGCCGGCTGTTTTTCTTTCAAATGATTATTGCAGGCGTGCGTCGTGCACCAGCGTATATTTTCCGGCACCCAGGAACAGGATGGCCAGCGCGCCCAGCAGGTAAAGCGCTTCCGTTTCCAGCGACCAGGCGCCGACATCGGTGCGATGCCAGAGTGCGCCCATTTTCACCAGCAGCGTTGCGACTACCATGTTAACGGCAATGATAAAGGCCGCCGGGCGCGTCAGCAGGCCAACGATGACCATGATGGGTGCCACAATTTCCCCGATGTAAGCACCGTAAGCGATGAAACCTGGCATGCCTTTGACGCTGAGCAGATGGGCGATCCAGCCGACGCCATGAATCGCCTTAAACTCGCCATGAAACAGCAACAGCCCGCCGAAGGTTAAGCGTAACAGCAATTTACCGAAATCCGGGTGATCGCTCATCCGGGTGAACAGCTGATTGATGCCAGCAAACATCGCGTCTCTCCGTCACGCCAGGTTAACTTGCAACCTTAAAACAGAATGCGCCGCTGCAGTTAACCAAAAAATTTGATGAAGTTGTTCAATGAATCGGTCGCTTATTCGGCTTAATCTGCAAATGCTTGCAGAACATAGACATTCCACTGAGGCCTGCAAATAATGGAATCAGGCTTTACCAGGAACCCGCAATGAAAAATGAACGACGTCTGAGGATCATGACGGCAGAAGGTGAACTCAGAGGCCTGATGGATGATGAACTGTTTACCTTTAAAGGAATACCTTATGCAGCGCCGCCGGTTGGCGCACTGCGCTGGCGTCCGCCGCAGCCGGTGGTACCGTGGCAAACACTGCGCGATGCCACCGCGTGGGGCGATGCCAGCTGGCAAAATCGTGACTACTGCGTGGCGGCCGGCGGTGGCGATCCGGGCCGCTTCAGCGAAGATTGCCTCTATCTGAATGTCTGGACGCCCGATGTCGAACCCGTTACGCCGTTACCGGTGATGGTATGGCTGCACGGCGGCGGCTTCAGCATCGGCGCCGGCAGCCTTGATCCCTATCGCGGCAAAGCGCTGGCAGCGCAGGGCGTGGTGGTGGTGACACTCAATTACCGCCTTGGCCATTTCGGCTTTTTCGCGCATCCGGCGCTCGACGCCCAGTATCCACCGGGCAAGGTGGTCAATAATTTTGCGCTGCTGGATCAAATTGCCGCGCTGCAGTGGATTCAGCGCAACATCCCGGCGTTTGGCGGCGATCGCCATAACGTCACGCTGTTTGGCGAATCGTCCGGCGCGCGCAGCGTATTGTCGCTGTGCTGCTCGCCGCTGGCCGAAGGGCTGTTTCATAAGGGCATCGTGCAAAGTGCCTACAGCCTGCCGGACGTGCCGCATAAGCAGGCGCAGCAAACAGGCCTGCAGGTGGCAGCGCATTTCAATCTGGCCGCGGATGCCAGTGCGGAACAGTTGCGCGCACTGCCGGCCGATAGTTTCTGGCCGCTGGAGCGACCGCTGGCGCTGGGGCCGGTGGCCATCAGCGGCGATGCGGTGCTACCCAGACCGATGCTCGACACCTTTATGGCGGGTAAACAGCATCGCGTGCCGTTGATGATTGGCAGCAACAGCGATGAAGCCAGCGTGCTGGACTACTTCGGCGTGGATGCCCGCAGCGTGTTACAGCAGCTGCGCAGCAAAAGTCGCCTGAGTTATCGCCTGCTGAAGTGGCTGTACGATATCCATGATGACAGCCTGCTGGGGCGCGCGGTGGCGCGCGACATGGCGTTTACCGTCATGCCGCTGCTGGTGGCGCAGTCGCAGCACAGCATCGGCATGCCTGCGTGGCGTTACTGGTTTGATTATGTGTCAGAAAACGCGCGCCATCTCTACCCGCACGGCACCTGGCACGGCAACGAAATTCCTTATGTCTTTAATACGCTCGCGACGCTGCCGCCGCCGGGTGACTGGCATTACAGCGCCAGCGATATCGCCTTTGCCGGCCGCGTCAGCGCCTGGTGGGTGGCCTTTGCGCGGGATGCCAGTGAGTTCAGCCATCGGCTGCGGCTCGACGGGGAGCCTGACTGGCCGGTATGGCGGCCAAGTGAAGATTTGACTCTCGCTTTTGGCCACGACGGTAAAGCGGAATCGGTGCTGAAGGCGCGATTTATGCGCGGCCGTCTGCGTCTGTTTCGCCTGATGATGCGCAGCCACGTTAAACTTTAATAAGCCTGCTAATCATGTAAAAACATCAATGTTTTTTTAAGGCAAATTGGCCGCTATCTGCCTGATTTTACGACCGCTCAGCCGCCCCGCGCGGCACCCCATCCTGCAATTAATTAGCTTACAAAACATTTATCTTTTCCCGGTTCGCTGCCGATAAATACCCTAAGCCCTGTTTTATCCGGGCTGCCAGCGTTCACACCAGGGGATTATGTATGGGTATGTTAAAAAACTTCACGATTCGCGCCGTTATGCTGACCATTCTCGGGCTTTTCTGCCTGTTATGGTGTGGCGTAGGGCTGTTCAGCGTCCACTCGCTGAATGCGCTCGGCGAGGGTAACGAGATTGATCGTCAGCTGGTAAACCAGATGACGGCGCTCAGCAAAGGCAACGATCAATATTTCCGCGTGGTCACGCGTCTGTCGCGGGTAATGGAAGGCCGCACCGCCGGTAACGCGCCGACCGCGGAAGCGTTCGCGCCGGTGCAGCAGGCACTGGATAACATGAAACAGCAGTTAAGCCAGTTCAAAGCCATGGCGCCGGGTCCGATGGACAGCGAGACGGTGAACAATGTGATCAGCAGCTGGCAGAAACTGCTGGATGAGGGTATCGCACCACAGGTGGCGCTGGCGCAGCAGGCTTCACTGGATGCATGGCGCGCGCAGGCCAACAATGTCACGCCGCCGCTGAGCCGGGCGTTTGGTGCCAGCGCAGAAGCGTTTAATCAGGCCGCCAGCAGCAAGCTGGATGAGACCCGCGTGACCGTGGATACGCTTACCAGCATGACCAAAGTGATTATTGTGTCGGCGGTGGTGTTCGGCTTATTGATTCTGCTGTTCACTGACCGTTACCTGGTGACGATGCTGGTGAAACCGCTGGATCGCATCCGTAACCATTTCACGGTGATTGCGCAGGGCGATCTCAGCCAGCCGGTGGAAGAATTTGGCCGCAACTGCGTCGGCAAACTGGTGCCACTGCTGCGGGCGATGCAGGACAGCCTGCGTGAAGCAGTCAGCGCCATCCGCAGCGGCACGGAGAACATCTATCGCGGCGCGGCAGAAATTTCAGCCGGCAATAACGATCTTTCATCGCGCACCGAAGAGCAGGCGGCCGCGCTGGAACAGACCGCGGCCAGCATGGAGCAACTGACCGCCACGGTGAAATTCAACGCCGACAACGCACGTCAGGCCAGCGCGCTGGCGGAGACCGCCACCGGCACCGCGCAGCAGGGCGGCCGTCTGGTTGGCGAAGTGGTGACCACCATGCAGGGCATTTCCGGCAGTTCGAAAAAGATTGCCGAAATCACCAGCGTGATCAACGGCATCGCCTTCCAGACCAACATCCTGGCGCTCAACGCGGCAGTCGAAGCGGCGCGTGCCGGTGAGCAGGGGCGCGGCTTTGCCGTGGTGGCCAGCGAAGTGCGCAACCTGGCGCAACGCAGCGCCGGCGCCGCAAAAGAGATCGCCACGCTGATTGAAGATTCGGTGTCACGCGTTGAAAAGGGCTCGGAGCTGGTCAGCAGCGCTGGCAGCACCATGCATGACATTCTGAAGTCGGTGCAGGATGTGAATGAGATCATGAAGCACATCGCTGCCGCGTCGGAAGAGCAGAGCAAAGGGATTTCGCAGGTCGGCACCGCCGTCACCGAAATGGACAGCGTCACCCAGCAGAACGCGTCGCTGGTGGAGCAGGTGTCGGCGGCGGCCAGCGCGCTGGAGCGTCAGACCGAAGAGTTGCAGGCGTCGGTGGCGAAGTTCCGTCTGTCCGACAGCGCGCCGCGCGCGCAGGCCGCAGCATCCGCTGCCGCGCCTGCGCTGCGCCGGCCGGTGTTATCTGCCGCTGCAGGCGCTCAGGGTAAACCCGCCAGCAGTGAAGAGTGGGTTTCTTTCTGAGGCTGACACAACCACGCCACCAGCTGCGGCAAAAACGGTGGCGCATCTTTTTCCGCCCGCTGTAACAGGCTGTAGCTCGCCCCGGTTGCCACACTCGCGGCAAACGGGGCGATTAACCGCCCATTCGCCAAATCATTCTCCACCAGCGTAATATCCGCCACCGTCACGCCAAACCCCTGAATCGCCGCGCTGATCGCCAAATCCATGGTGGCGAAGTGCTGATTGCGCGCCATCGGCAACTGCTCCGCCTGGCCGGACAGCCACAGCTGCCAGTCGCGCGTATCGCCGGTCGGGTGCAGGAAGGTGAATTTGGCCAGTTCGCTGACATGGCGCGGTGCCGGCACGCTGCTGGCCAGCACCGGCGTCAGGCGCTCGGCAAACAGCGGAATGGCACCGGCAGGCGGCGTGCCGAATACAATTGCCGCATCAAAGTTCTCCAGCTGCGACGCATGATCGAGCGTGGTGGTCAGCGCCACGTGAATGTCTGGCCGCTGCTGCTCCAGCGCCACCAGACGCGGCACCAGCCAGCGCATGGCGCAGGTCGGGGCTTTCAGCCGAATCGAGGCGTTGCTGCGGCTGGCTTTCTCAGTGGCATTGACCAGCAGATTGAATCCCTGCTGCAGCTCCGGCAGCAGCGCCGCGCCCTGATCGGTGAGATGCAGACCGCGCGCGTGGCGTTCAAACAGGGCAAATCCCAGCCAGCTCTCCAGCGCCGCAATTTTGCGGCTTACCGCGCCCTGAGTGATGCACAGTTCGCTGGCGGCGCGCGTCAGGTTGAGATGACGCGCGGTGACCAGAAAGGCGTGAATGGCGTTGAGTGGCAGAGCAGAGCGGGACATAACGGCCTCGAGCTATGATTTTTTATCATGGCTATTATGACAACAATTCGCTTGTCGACTCAAGCGTCGCGCCGTTGAATAGAAATCTACTTCCGATACGTGGTTATGCAACCTGTGGAGCAATGATGACCCTGAACAGCAGCGTAAAGCTCTCCTCCAAACAGCCGGACGTCGGCACCACCATTTTTAGCGTGATCGGCCAGCTGTCCGCACAGCACCAGGCCGTTAATCTCTCTCAGGGCGCGCCCAATTTCCCGTGTGACCCGCAGCTGGTTGAGCTGGTCAGCCAGGCGATGCGCGACGGCCATAACCAGTACGCCGCGATGACCGGTTTACCGGCGCTGCGTGAAGCGCTGGCGGAGAAGGTGCACCGCCTGTATGGCCAGCAGTACGATGCCGCCAGCGAAGTCCTTATCACCGGCAGTGCCAGTCAGGGCATCTACATGGCGATTTCGGCGCTGGTGCATCCGGGTGATGAAGTGATCTTCTTTGAGCCAGCCTTTGACAGCTACGCGCCGGTGGTGCGGTTACAGGGCGCGACGCCGATCGGCCTCAAGCTGCAGGTGCCGGATTTTGCGATTGACTGGGACGCACTGCGTGCCGCGATCACGCCGCGTACGCGCATGATTATCATCAATACGCCACATAACCCGAGCGGACAGGTACTGAATGCCGCCGATCTCGACCAGCTGGCGGCCCTGACGCGTAATACCGACATCGTGGTCTTGTCTGATGAAGTCTACGAACACATCGTGTTTGACGGCCAGACGCACTGCGGCATGGCCACGCACGCGGAACTCGCACAGCGCAGCGTGGTGGTGTCCTCCTTCGGTAAAACCTTCCACGTCACCGGCTGGCGCGTCGGCTATGCGCTGGCGCCTGCTGCGCTGATGGCGGAGATCGTCAAGGTGCATCAGTTCATGATGTACGCCGCCGATACGCCAATGCAGGTTGGCTTCGCGCAGTATCTGCAGAACCCGCAAAACTATCTGCAGCTGTCGTCGTTTTATCAGGCGAAGCGCGATCGGCTGCAGACGCTGCTGCAGGATTCACCGTTCAGGCTGTTACCGAGCGCCGGTTCGTTCTTTATGTTGGCCAGCTACGGACATTTCAGTGACGAAAGCGACAGTGAAATGGTAAAACGTCTCATCGTCGATCACGGTGTGGCTACCATTCCGCTGTCGGCGTTTTATATGGATGGCACTGACAATAAATTAATCCGCCTTTCTTTTGCTAAAGACGACGCAACGCTCGAAGCCGGCGCGCAGGCGCTGTGCCGGGTTAAAGGGTAATTAGGGGAAAAATAATGAAAAAACTGAACGCACTGTTTATCGCACTGGGCATGATCACCTCCGTGCAGGCGCTGGCGCAGGAGAGCCTGCGCTACGGTCTGGAATCACAATATCCGCCGTTTGAAAGCCGCAATGCTCAGGGCGAACTGGAAGGCTTCGACATCGAGCTGGGTAAAGCTATCTGTCAGGTCGGCCATTTTGACTGCAAATGGGTTGAGAGCAGCTTTGATGCGCTGATCCCGGCGCTGCAGGCGAAAAAATTCGATGCGATTAACTCGGCGATGAACATCACCGAGGCGCGGGCGAAAAGTATCGACTTCACCAACCCGATCTACCGCATTCCCACCATGCTGATTGTGAAGCAGGGCGAGAAACTCGAGCCGACGGCGGCGTCGCTGAAAGGAAAAAATATCGGCGTGCTGCAGGGCTCAATCCAGGAAACCTACGCTAAAAAGCACTGGGAATCCCAGGGCGTGACGGTGACGTCGTATCAGGATCAGAACCAGGTATACAACGACATGGTCGCTGGCCGTCTTGACGGTACGCTGGTGATGTCCGCCGCCGGTCAGTCTGGTTTCCTCGATAAGCCGCAGGGCAAAGGTTTCGCCTTCGCCGGTAAGCCGGTGGAAGACGACACCATTCTCGGTTCCGGCATTGGTTTCGGTCTGCGCAAAGGCGATAGCAAGCTGAAAGGTGAACTGGATGCGGCCATCGCCAAAGTCCAGGCCGACGGCACCGTGACTAAACTGGCGGCGAAATTCTTCCCGGGCATTGACGTCAGCGTCAGCAAGTAAGCGGGTGTCAGCCTGACCGGCAGTCGCCGGTCAGGCATCTTCGGCGATTCCCTGCAACCGCGCTTATTTAGCCGCCAGATAACACAGCGCTTCCGCCACCTGATACGACTTCACAAACGACGGGATCGGCAGGAATTCAAAGCGCGAATGGAAATTGTGCGCGCCGGTGAAGAAATTCGGCGTCAGTAACCCTTTGGCCGACAGCGCAGACCCATCGGTGCCGCCGCGCATCGGAATCACTTTAGGTTCCACGCCCACCTGCTGCAGCGCAGCAAAAATCAGATCGATTGCCCGCCGGTCCTCACCTATCGCGTTACTGATGTTGCTATAGATATCATTGATCTTCAGCGCGACGTGACCAGTCGGATAGTGCGCGGCGATCTGATCGGCGACTTCCACCAGCTGCTGCTTCTTCGCATCAAAACCCTTTAAATCGAAATCGCGAATCGACGCTTTCAATACCGCCTGGCTGGCATTGGCCTGCATATCATTGAACCAGATATAGCCTTCGCGCCCGGCGGTATGTTCGGGCGTGGCAAGCCGGTCGAAGCGGGCGATGAAGTCGTGCGCCATCAGCAGCGGATTCACCAGCACGCCTTTGCCCGACATGGGATGCGCCGGCACGCCGGTGAAGGTAATTTCAGCGGAGGCGCCGTTGAAGCATTCATACACCACTTCGCCCAGCTCGCAGCAGTCGATGGTCCAGGCGAAATCGACGTTAAAGCGCGTCTCCAGGTCCAGCGCCTTGGCGCCGCGCAGGCCGATCTCTTCATCCGGCACAAACGCCACCACCACATCACCGTGCTCGCCACGCAGGTTCTCCACCAGCGTCATCACCACGCTGACTGCCGCTTTGTTGTCGGCCCCCAGCACGCTGGTGCCGTCGCTGAACACAATCTCCTGACCGACATACGGCAGGATTTCCGGATGCTCCGCCACCCGCAACCAGATGTCCTGCTGCGCATTCAGACACAGATCCGCGCCCTCAAAGCGCAGGGTTTGCGGATGGATATCCGGCGATAGCCCGACATCGACGGTATCAATATGGGTGATAAAGCCCACGCGCGGCGCGCCAGGCCGGTTGCCTGGTTTCACGGCGGTCACCGTGGCATGCTGATCAATCACCACATCCTGCAGACCGAGATCGCGCAACTCCTGCGCCAGCAGTTCCGCCATGGCGTGTTGCGACGGCGTACTGGGCAGCGTGCTGGATTTGGCATCGCTCTGGCTGGAGACCGCCAGATAACGGTAAAAACGCTGGGTCAGCTGACGGGCAAGTTGGTCTGTCATCACAATTCCTTATTAGCTTTGCGCCACTGGAGATACGCCAGACGGCTAAATCATGTTATTTATGAAATAAATACCGATGCTGGCTCATGGAAGTCAATAAAAAGCGAGAAGACGATGAAAAAGATGATAGGAAAACTGGCGCTTAGCGCACTGGGGTTAGCGGTTGCAGGCGGCGTCTCGGCGAAGACGCTGGTTTACTGTTCTGAAGGCTCGCCGGAGAACTTCAACCCGCAGCTCTATACCTCCGGTACCAGCGTGGACGCCAGCGCCGTGCCGATTTTTAACCGCCTGGTGGATTTCAAACCGGGCACCACCGAGCTGGTGCCCAGCCTGGCGGAGCGCTGGGAGATCAGCCCGGACGGCAAGGTCTATACCTTCCATCTGCGCAAAGGGGTTAAGTTCCAGAGCAATAAACTTTTTACGCCGTCGCGCGATCTCAACGCCGACGACGTGATCTTCTCGTTTATGCGCCAGCTGGATACGAAAAACCCGTATCACACCGTTTCGGGCGGTAACTATGCCAACTTTGAAAGCCTCGAGCTGGCAAAACTGATCACCCGTATCGATAAGGTGGATGATCTGACAGTGCGGATTACGCTGGCCCATGCCGAAGCGCCGTTTCTCGCCGATCTGGCGTGGTATTTCGCCTCGATTCACTCGGCGGAATATGCCGACCAGATGCTGAAAGCCGGTACGCCGGAAAAAGTGGACATGCAGCCGATTGGCACCGGACCGTTTGAGCTGGTGCAGTATCAAAAAGATTCCCGCATTCTCTACAAAGCCTTCCCGCAGTACTGGCAGGGCAAAGCAAAGATCGATCGTCTGGTGTTTTCCATCACCCCGGACGCCTCGGTGCGCTATGCCAAACTGGAGAAAAACGAGTGCCAGGTGATGCCGTTCCCTAATCCGGCCGATCTCGACAACATGCGCCACAACCCGAACATCACGCTGGAACAGAAATCTGGCCTCAACACCGGTTTCCTGTCGTTCAACACCACCAAAGCCCCGCTGGACAACGTGAAAGTGCGCCAGGCGCTGGCGATGGCCATCAATAAGCAGGCGATCATTGATGCCATCTTCAAAGGTACCGGCACGGTGGCGAAGAATATTCTGCCGCCGGATGTGTGGAGTGCTGATAAAGATCTGCAGGATTACGCCTACGATCCGCAACAGGCCAAAGCGCTGCTGCAGCAGGCCGGCATTCAGCCGGGCACCGAAATTTCGCTGTGGGCGATGCCGGTCCAGCGGCCGTATAATCCCAACGCCCGCCGCATGGCTGAGATGATTCAGGCCGACTGGGCAAAAGTGGGCATCAAAGCCAACATCGTCAGCTATGAGTGGGGCGAATACCTCAAGCGCGTTAAGGGCGGCGAGCATCAGGCGGCGCTGATGGGCTGGACCACCGCCACCGGCGATCCGGATAACTTCTTCGGGCCATTGTACAGCTGCACCTCGGCGAACGGCGGCTCCAACTCGTCCAAATGGTGCTATGCGCCGTTTGAGAAAATCATCACCGAGGCGCGCGCCGAGCAAAATCACGACAAGCGCGTGGCGTTATACCGTGAGGCGCAGGAGATGATGCATGACCAGATGCCGGCGGTAATGATTGCGCACTCAACGATTTTCGAGCCGGTGCGTAAATCGGTCAGCGGCTACCAGGTGGATCCGTTCGGCAAGCACATCTTCTATCCGGTGGATATCACGCCTTAATCGCAGCGGACAGCGCGCTGAGCTGCTGTTGCAGAAAGGTCAGAAACAGAGTCAGGGCGGCGCTACGGGGTCGCCCTGACTGCGTCTGCAGCTGCAGCGTACGCTGGCTCAGCTGATCGATATTGACCGCGCGCATCACCAGACCCTGCTGCTGGGCCTCTTCCGCCAGGGTAAAACTGCTGCAAATGGTCACCGCCAGCGGCGTGCGCAGTAGAAAATGAAACAGGGTGGAGAAGTTGTCGCAGGTCAGCACCGGTTCAATCAGGTGGCCACTCATGTGGCTGGCCAGCTCAAACAGCTGGCGTACCGTGGTGTTTTGCTGCGGTAGCGCCAGCGGATAGTGGCTAAGATCGGCCAGCGCCACCTGCGGCACGCCCGCCAGCGGATGGCTGTCATGCATCACCAGCAACACCGGCGCCGGCCATGAGCCCACCACCTCAACCGCACGTTCCGCGTGCAGGCTAAACTGCAATGCCACGTCGCACTCGCCGCTGCGCAGCAGTTCAGCCACGCCCTGCGCGCTAGCCACCCGGACGTCAAACAGCACGCCGGGATGATCGCGGCGAAAGGCGGCAATCAGCCGGGGCAGCAGGGTAAACGCCAGCCCGTCGGTACAGGCGACACGAATCAGCGTGCGCCGCACCGCCTTCAGGCCTTTGATCTCCGCCAGCGCATACTCCATATCCAGCAGATTTTTGCGCACGTGATGGGCAAAAATCTCGCCGGCCTCGGTCAGCACCATGCCGCGCGCATGACGGGCAAACAGCGTCACGCCCAGCTGCTGCTCCAGCCGCTGAATCTGGCGGCTAATGGCAGAGACCGCCACAAACAGCTGGGCGCTGGCCGCGCTGAGCGAACCGCAATCGGCTACCGCGAGAAAATAACGCATTTCCGTGCTTAACATGCCATGGCCTCCGTCTGTGCCTGCCTCGAAATCGGGCAACGCAGCTTTGCTTTAAAGGCAAATCTTACTCGATAAATTGATAATTGTGGCAAAGCTGCCTTTCCGCAAAGATGAAAAAACAGCAGACCTATAACAGGCAGGGCAAACATGACAGCACAACAGGCGGTTCAGCAGGCCACCGCATATTTCGACAGCGGGGAATTTCAACGTATCCTGGCGCGCCGCGTGGCGTGGCGCACCGAGAGCCAGCGCGACGATCGCGATGCGGCGCTACAGGACTATTTGCAGCAGGAGATTGCGCCGCAACTGCAGGCGCTGGGCTTCACGCTACAGCTCATCGATAACCCACACGCCGCCGGCCGGCCATTCCTCGTGGCGGTGCGCATGGAAGATCCCGCCTTACCGACCTTGCTGAGCTACGGGCACGGTGATGTGGTATTCGGCGATGACGAAAACTGGCGCAGCGGGCTGTCGCCGTGGCAGCTGACCGAAGAGGGTGATCGCTGGTACGGGCGTGGCAGCGCCGACAACAAAGGTCAACACTGCGTCAATCTTGCGGCGCTGGAGCAGGTTTACCAGGCGCGCGGCGGCCGTCTCGGCTTTAACTGCAAATGGCTGTTTGAGATGGGCGAAGAGATCAGCTCGCCGGGGCTGGCGCAGCTGTGTCAGCAGCAGGCGGAACTGTTGCAGGCTGACCTGTTCATTGCCTCAGACGGTCCGCGGCTCAACGCCGTGCGGCCGACGCTGTTCCTCGGTTCGCGCGGTGCGGTAAATTTCCGTCTGACCATCAACGCGCGTGACAATGCTTATCACTCCGGCAACTGGGGCGGACTGCTGAGCAATCCCGGCACCCGGCTGGCCAGCGCCATCGCCACGCTGGTGGACGCACAGGGCGTGCTGCAGGTTGAGGCGCTGCGGCCCGATTCGCTGACCCCGCAGGTGCGCGCCATTCTCAGCGATATCGAGGTGGGTGGCATGCCAGGCGATCCCGCGATTGACACCAACTGGGGCGAGCCAGGCCTGACGCCTGCCGAACGCCTGTACGGCTGGAACACGCTGGAAGTGCTGTCGTTTCTCACCGGTAACCCGGCGCGCCCGATGAATGCCATTCCCGGCAGCGCGACAGCGGTGTGCCAGCTGCGTTTTGTGGTCGGTACCGACTGGCAGCTGCTGGCGCAGCACGTCAGCGCGCATCTGGCGCAGCACGGCTTCCATGATGTTGAGGTTGAATTTTTGCGTGGTTCACCCGCCACGCGTCTGGATCCTGACGATCCGCTGGTGCACTGGGTGCTGAACAGCATGGCGGCAACCAGCGGCAAAAAACCGGCGCTGCTGCCCAACCTTGGTGGATCGCTGCCAAATGAGGTGTTTGCGGAGATTCTGGGCCTGCCAACGCTGTGGGTGCCACATTCGTATCCCGCCTGCGGTCAGCATGGCGTGAATGAGCACATGCTGAAATCGATTGCCCGCGAAGGGCTGCAGATCATGACGCAGCTG
This sequence comes from Pantoea sp. GM_Pan_4, assembly GCF_026541005.1. Lineage (NCBI taxonomy): Bacteria > Pseudomonadati > Pseudomonadota > Gammaproteobacteria > Enterobacterales > Erwiniaceae > Pantoea > Pantoea sp. GM_Pan_4. The sequence continues at coordinate 346,025 of NZ_JALNUZ010000001.1, read as the reverse complement.
CTGTGGGAGCTGGGCGAGCAGGGCACGCAATGGCTGGCGCAACACCGCGCCTATGCCGGAGGTGGCGCATGAGCAGCCTCAGCCATAGCGCGCCGCTGAGCGGCGTGAAGCCAAACCTGCACAAAACGCTGTTTGCAACCTGCATTGGTAATGCGCTGGAGTGGTTCGACATTGCGGTGTATGGCTTTTTCGCCAGCTATATCGCCCACGCCTTCTTTCCCACCAGCGATGCGTCGGTCTCGCTGCTGCTGACCTTTGGCAGCTTCGGCGTCTCGTTCCTGATTCGCCCGCTGGGTGCGGTGGTGCTGGGCAACTATGCCGATCGCCACGGGCGTAAAAAAGCGCTGCTGCTCTCCATCAACCTGATGATGCTTGGCGGAGCCATCATCACGTTTATGCCGGGCTACGACAGCATCGGCCTGCTCGCACCGCTGCTGATCCTGCTGGCGCGCCTGGTGCAGGGCTTCTCTGCCGGTGGCGAATTTGGCAGCTCTACGGCGTTTCTGGTCGAGCATTTTCCCGAGCGCAAAGCCTTTATCGCCAGCTGGCAATTCGCCACCCAGGGCGCCAGCACGCTGATGGCCTCGGCGTTTGGTCTCGGTCTGACGCAGATCCTGAGCGAAGGCCAGATTCAGGCGTGGGGCTGGCGTATTCCGTTTGCCTTCGGCCTGCTGATTGGCCCGCTCGGGCTGTATATCCGCCGTCACGTGCACGAGCCCGCCAGCTTTGCTGCGCAGACACCGGAAGCGGCCCCGCTGAAACGGCTGTTTGGCCGGCAAAAAGCGCTGATGCTGCTGGCGATTGGCCTGATGGTGATCTCAACGGCGGTCAACTACATGCTCAACTACGTGCCGACCTACGCAACTAAAAACCTGCATCTGCCGGGCTCGGTGGCCTTTACCGCCACGTTGCTGGCCGGAGTGATTCTGACGGTGGTGACGCCGCTGATGGGATGGTGGGCGGAGCGCATTGGCCGCCTGCCGCTAATGTGGGGATCGCTCATACTGCTGATGGTCACCATCTATCCGGCCTTTCGGCTGGTGGTCAATCACACCACGCCGGCCACGCTGATTGTGCTGGTATGCTGGATGGCGCTGCTGAAATCGATCTATTTTTCTACCGTACCCTCGGTGATGGCGGATCTGTTCCCGATTGGTACGCGCGCCAGCGGCATGGCCATCAGCTATAACATTGCGGTTACGGTATTTGGCGGTTTTGCACCGCTGATTTGCACGCTGCTGATCAGTGCCACCGGCACCAGTCTGGCGCCGGGCTACTACCTGATGGCGATGTCGCTCTTTAGCGGGATAGCGCTGCTGCGCAGTCAGAAACGGATACGCTAAGTGGCAACCGGTGCGCGCACTGCGCACCGGTGTTTACGCATCAGGCAAACTGCAGATAGGCGACGTGCGTTTGCAGATACTCCTCCAGCCCGTGGCGGCCATCGGCACCGCCGATGCCGGATTTGCGCCAGCCGGCATGGAACCCCTGCATCGCTTCAAAATTTTCGCGGTTAATGTAGGTTTCACCGAATTTCAGCCGGCGCAGCGCGATCATCGCGGTGTTCAGATCGCGGGTATACAGCGATGAGGTCAGGCCATAGTCGCAGTCGTTAGCCAGCGCGATGGCTTCATCCAGCGTGTTAAAGCGCATCACCGGCAGCACCGGGCCAAAAATCTCCTCACGCATGATCGCCATCTCCTGACGTACCCCGGTGATGATGGTCGGTTCAAAATAAAAGCCGCGTTCACCGGCGCGTTTGCCACCCAGCACCACCTTGCCGCCCTGCGCGACGGCGCTGGCGACCTTTTGCCCGACGCGGTCGCACGCGGCTGCGCTAATCAGCGGCCCCATATCCACATCGGCCTGCTGCGCCGGATCGCCAAATTTCACCTGCTGCATCGCCCCGGTCAGGGCGCTGATAAAGCGATCGTAAATGCCGTCTTGCACATACACGCGCTCGGCGCAGTTACACACCTGACCGCTGTTGATAATGCGCGAACTGACGATAGCCCTGACGGCCAGATCGAGGTCGGCGTCGTCCATGACAATTGCCGGCGCTTTACCGCCCAACTCCAGCGACACTTTGGTCACATTCGGCGCCGCGGCGGCCATGGTGGCGATGCCGGCGTTGACGCTGCCGGTCAGGCTCACTAACCCGACTTTAGAATTGGCGGCCAGTTCCTGTCCCACCTCCGGGCCATAGCCGTAAACGATGTTAATTACCCCGGGCGGCAGGCCGATGTCGTCGATAATGGCGGCGAACAGGGCGGCGTTGTTCGGGGTGATCTCACTCGGCTTCAGCACGATAGTGTTGCCGGTGATCAGCGCCGGTGCCGCTTTGCGCGCAATCAGGAAGAAGGGAAAATTCCACGGCAGAATGCCGGTGGTCACGCCAATCGCTTTCTTAAACACAAAGATGTTTTCGTTTGGGCGATCGCTGTTGACGATTTCCCCTTCGTAGCGTCGCGCCCATTCCGCCATGTAGTCGAAGTAGTCAGCGGTAAACAGCACTTCGGTTTGCGCCAGCGCCTGGGTTTTGCCGCCCTCCGCGACGAGGGTGGTGCTCAGCTCAGGCTCGCGCTGGCGAATTGCCGTGGCGATGCGGTGCAGCCAGTCGCCGCGCGCCACCGCCGGTAACGCTTCCCAGCCGGGCTGAGCGGCTTCTGCGGCGGCAATTGCTGCCGCCGCCTGCTGTTTGCTGCCCTGGGGCACGCGTGACAGCAGGGTCTCCGTCGCCGGGTTAATCACTTCTATCCAGCTATCGTTATGCGCCTCGACAAACGCGCCATTAATGTAGTGTTGATGATGAAGGGTCATGTGCAGGGGCTCCACGCTCGGTTTTGTTAAACTGATGTGAAGGAAGAGTGAAGCAGATGAACGCTGGCGACCTTTTTATCACTGCCAGCACTGGCAGGGCGCTGGCAATAGCGGCAAGAATCACGCGACTGACGCAGCATTCTGCGTCAGTGGACCTTTCAGGAACCTGGCATCATAGCGCCGCTGGCAATAAACCAGACCAGAAAACTGACACCGGCAACGATAATGGCGATGGGGAACAGCAGACCGATTTTCATATGCATCCTGAGCGTTAAGCGAGCTGGATTAGCGCGCGGTGGGTTTTCATCATACTGAATAGCTGAAATTGTGTCGCGTCATCGACCTGACGCAGATGTTCGCCTTTCTGATACTGAATCTGATGCACATGGCCGAGCTGACGCCACACCACAATGGCTGACGCCAGCAGCGCGCAGTTCTCTTCACTCTGCACGCAGTCCAGCGTGGCGTAGTGAGTAGTATCTAAGCCATTAATGAACACATCCAGCGCCTCGGGCGGCACAATGGCGCGGATGTCATCCAGCATCACGCGGCTCACCGCCTGCGACAGCACCAGCGTTAACCGTTTGCTCTTCATCTCAATCCCTGGTTCCGATGATTTTTCCCACGTTATACGGATTTAACCCCGTCGGGGGAAGTGATTCGCGCAGCTTTGTGTGAGTGCCATGTTAAGCGGCGCGCTGGCAACAGAGGAAAAACTGTGCCGATCAACACAACATAAATCAAAAATATGCCGAATAATAAGCAACTTAAAGAACTTATCCGGCATAACAGCGGCAAATGCGAATTTGTGATCCTTATGTTGCATACCCCCCCGATTTTGCCAGTCAGCCTGGCTTTACGGCAACCATCCAAAGGCTGAGTCCACACAGTGCGCCATAGACTGCCACTAATCGGAAACCGCAGGTGTTTCCGTCTGGCCTCAACCTTACGAAGGAATAACAATGAACAGTGCCATTCTTGCAGGTATCTTCTGGCATCTGGTGGGTGCCGCCAGCGCCGCCTGTTTTTATGCTCCGTTTAAACAGGTTAAAAAGTGGTCATGGGAAACCATGTGGTCGGTCGGTGGCGTGATGTCGTGGCTGATTCTGCCCTGGGCAGTCAGTGCCGCGCTGTTACCGAACTTCTGGGCGTACTACAGCAGTTTCAGTTTATCGCAGCTGCTGCCGGTGTTTCTGTTTGGTGCCATGTGGGGCATCGGCAACATCAACTATGGTCTGACTATGCGCTATCTGGGGATGTCGATGGGGATTGGCATCGCCATTGGCATTACGCTGGTAGTGGGGACGCTGATGACGCCGCTGTTGCAGGGCCGATTCGTTGAACTGTTCAGCTCCGCCGGCGGCCGCATGACACTGCTGGGCGTGCTGGTTGCGCTGCTGGGTGTGGCGATTGTGTCGCGTGCCGGGCTGCTAAAGGAGCGGGCGCTGGGGATCAACGCCGAAGATTTCAACCTGAAGAAAGGCCTGGTGCTGGCGGTGCTGTGCGGCATCTTCTCTGCCGGCATGTCATTTGCCATGGATGCGGCGAAGCCGATGCATGAAGCCGCTGCCAGTCTGGGCATCAATCCGCTGTATGTGGCATTGCCGAGTTACGTGGTGATCATGGGCGGTGGCGCGCTGATCAACCTCGCGTACTGCTTTATCCGCCTGGCGGTGAAGCCGGAGCTTTCGCTGCGCCGCGACTTTTCCGTGGCAAAACCGCTGCTGATCGCCAACATCGCCTTCGCCGTGCTGGGGGGAACCATGTGGTATCTGCAGTTCTTCTTTTATGCCTGGGGCCACGCAAAAATTCCTCCGCAGTACGACTTCGTAAGCTGGATGCTGCACATGAGCCTGTACGTGCTGTGCGGCGGCCTGGTAGGACTGGTGCTGAAGGAGTGGAAATCGGTGGGGCGTCGACCGGTGAGCGTGTTATCGATTGGCTGCGTGGTGATCATTATCGCGGCAAACATTGTCGGTCTCGGTATGGCCGCCTGACCGCGCTTAACATCACACCGCCTGACGCGTCTCTGCGCGCGTCAGGCTTTTTCTTTGTCTGCCATCGGTTCGCGCGGCGACAAAAAAAGCTGACGCCACGCGCTGGGTGTTAACCCGGTTTCGCGCGTAAACACCACGGAAAAGTAGTTGCTGTCATCAAACCCGCAGCGTGCCGCCACTTCGCTAATCAGACATGCCTGCGTGCGCAACAGATATTTTGCCTGACACAGCTGCAGCTGACGCAGGTAGTGGCCGATGGTCATGCCGGTTTGCTGACGGAACAGCTGTTTCAGCGACCGTTCGCTGAGCTGATTTTGCTGGCAGAAATGGGGCAGATCGAAGGGGCGGCTGATATCGCCGAGCAGCGCCGACATCAGCAGATCGAGCTGTTCGCCCTCCGGCAGCACCCACGGGCGATCGGCGGCGTAGCCGTGACGGCGCAATATCAGTGCCAGCTGCAAAAACAGCGCTTCCGACAGCTGAATCGATAGCGAATCACTTTTGCGACTTTCGCGCTCCAGCTGGCTGATGACGCCGCGCGCCAGCGCCATGCCGCGCGTGGTCAGACGCCAGCTGGCGGGTGTCTCTTCATCCTGTGGCGGCAGCAGCTGCTGCCAGTCGAGCGCCAGGCTGAAGCGATCGCGGCAGTAGAGAATATTGTCGAGCGCCAGATCGTTGACGCTATCAAAGCTGTGGCAATCACTGTCGCGAATGTAAAACACATCGCCACAGGTGATCAGCCACGGCCGATCGTTGAGGATATGCAGGCCATTACCGCGCCAGACAATCACGATCTCGCTGAACTCATGCCGGTGCGGTGGGAAAGAGGGCTGCGGCATGCGTTCTGCCACGGCAATAGGCAAATTGCTGGCCGGGAAGTAATCCTCGCGCGTCAGTAACAGCGGCATGTCAGCCCTCCGGTTACCCCATCTGCTGGCGCGCCATGCGCGGCGCGCAGCCAAATTCCCGCCGGAACAGGGTGGAGAAGTGATTACTGTCACCAAACCCACACTGATAGGCGATGTCCGTGATGCGCATCTCGCTGTGGCGCAACAGGTGCCGCGCCTGCGATAAACGCAGCCGATTGAGATAGCGCTGCGGCGTGCTGCCGGTCTGCTGCTTCATCTGGCGATGCAGGGTACGCAGCGACAAACAGAAGCGATCGGCCAGCGCTTCCCACGCAATCTCCTCACTGTAGTGCGCATTCAGCCAGTCCAGCAAGCGGTGCAGGCGGGCATCCTGGTCCTGCGCCTGATCGTTGTGCGCCGCCTCGCGCAGCAGCACCAGCAGCTGCAAAAAGTGCTGTTCCTGCTGCGCCTGACGTTCCAGCGACCAGCTGTCCGGCTGCTTCATCTGCGTCACCAGCTGCAGCGCCTGCGCCATCACTTTATGGTTGATCCGCCAGTGTGAAACATACTGGCCGTCCTGTTCGCGCGGCAGCAGCGCCTGCAGACCGGACAGAAAGCGGAACGCCGCCGGACTGCGATACAACACATTCGTCAGGCACAGATTGTCGGTTTGCTCGTACAGATGGCGATCGTGATCGCGCACAAAACAGACGCAGCCGGCGCTGAGCGCCTGCGGCTGACCATTGAATACGTGGATGCCCGAGCCCTGTTCCACCAGCACAATTTCATGAAAATCATGGTGATGCTCCGGAAACGCCGACTGCGGTACACGCGGTTCAATGGCTATCGTGTAATCGCCGGCCGGAAAGAAATCAGCACTGTGTAATACCGTCATCATGCGCCCTCAGTTAACAAAACCGTAACCGAGTCTACGCAGCCGCCTGCCACCTTACCTTGAATTTTGCACCGGGCAGCGCAGGAAAATCGCCAATTATTCAAGATCGCCTAAGTGATTGATGGAATTGCGGCAAGGCTCACAACTCTGCCGTTATGCGGTTCTGTGAGCTCACTCACGAACACCTTTGCAAACCTGCCAGCGGTGATGACCCGCTGGCACTCGCGGGAAGGTGTCTGCGGCGCAGGATTTTTACTCTGTCGCCATGTCTTCACAGGGAGTACTCGCCATGAGTCTGCGTAATATTGTTGCCATCGATTTAGGCGCATCCAGTGGCCGCGTCATGCTGGCCAGCTGGCAGGCTGACCGTCAGCAGCTCAGCCTGCGCGAAGTGCGGCGTTTCGCCAACCCGCGCGTGCAGCGCGGCGATTATGACTGCTGGGACCTGGACCGGCTGGAACAGGAGATTCGCGCCGGACTGCAGCAGCTGGATGAGGAGGGCATTGTGCCGGACAGCCTCGGCATTGATACCTGGGGCGTGGATCTGGTGCTGCTGGACGCGCACGGCGAGCGGGTGGGTGAAGCGGTCAGCTACCGTGATAAACGCACCGACGGCCTGATGGCCCAGGCGATGCGTGAACTCGGGAAACCGGCGCTCTATCAGCGCACCGGCATTCAGTTTCTGCCGTTCAACACGCTGTATCAGCTGCGCGCGCTGCATCTGCAGCAACCGGACTGGCAGGCGCAGGTGAAGCACGCGCTGATGATTCCGGATTATCTGCACTATCGCCTGACCGGTGAACTCAACTGGGAATACACCAACGCCACCACCACCCAGCTGCTCAACATCCACAGCGGCGAATGGGATCGCGAGCTGCTGGCCTGGGCGGGCGCAGACGCCAGCTGGTTCGGCACGCCGCGTGCGCCGGGCAATACCGTCGGTTACTGGCGCAACGCCAGCGGCCAGCGCATCCCGGTGATCGCCGTCGCCACCCATGATACCGCCAGCGCGGTGCTGGCCACGCCGCTGGAACAGGACGATGCTGCCTATCTCAGCTCCGGCACCTGGTCGCTGATCGGCATCGAAAGCCTGCAGCCCTGCGTCAGCGAGGCGGCGCTGCAGGCTAATCTGACCAATGAAGGCGGTGCGGAAGGCTATCGGGTGCTGAAAAACATCATGGGCCTGTGGCTGTTGCAACGGGTGTGCAGCGAACTGCACATCAGCGATCTCACTGCGCTGATCGCCGACGCCGCGCTGGAACCGGCCTGCCGCGCCCTGATTCACCCTAATCATCACCGCTTCATCAATCCGGCCAGTATGGTGCAGGAGATCCAGAACGCCTGCGCCGAACAGGCGATGCCCGTGCCGCACAGCCCGGCGGCGCTGGCGCGCACCATCTTTGACAGCCTGGCGCTGCTCTATTCGCAGACGCTGCAGGAGCTTAGCCACCTGCGCGGCGCTGCGCTGCGTCAGTTACATATCGTCGGTGGCGGCTGCCAGAATCCGCTACTTAACCAGCTGTGCGCCGATGCCTGCCAGCTGCCGGTGTTTGCCGGCCCGGTGGAAGCCTCGACGCTGGGCAACATCGGCTGCCAGCTGATCGCGCTGGGTGAGTTGCGCGACGTGGCCGATTTACGCCGCTGCATTCGCCACAATTTCCCGTTAGAAAAATTTATCCCGCTGAATCACAGCGTCTTTGCGGCCCATCAGGCTCGCTTTGCGGCGCTGAGCCTACCTGCTAAGGAACTTGCATATGACAAAGCTGATTGAACAGGCCTTTGAACTGGCCAGACAACGCTACGCCGCCATTGGGGTAGATGTGGAACAGGTGATGGCACAACTGGATACCATTCCGGTGTCGATGCACTGCTGGCAGGGCGACGATGTACGTGGGTTTGAGAATCCGCAGGGGGCGCTCACCGGCGGCATTCAGGCGACCGGCAACTATCCGGGGCGGGCGCGCAACGCGGTTGAACTGCGTGCCGATCTCGACAAAGCGATGTCGCTGATTCCCGGCGCCAAACGCCTCAACCTGCATGCCATCTACCTTGAAAGCGACCGCCCGGTGGAACGTGATGCGATTGAACCGCAGCACTTCAGCAACTGGCTGGAGTGGGCGAAAAGCAGGCAGCTGGGGCTGGATTTTAACCCAACCTGTTTTTCTCATGCGCTTAGCGCAGACGGGTTTACGCTGTCGCATGCCGATCCGGGCATTCGCCAGTTCTGGATCGACCACTGCACCGCCAGCCGCCGTATTTCTGCCTGGTTTGGCGAGCAGCTGGGCACGCCGTCAGTCATGAATATCTGGGTGCCGGACGGGATGAAAGATCTCACCGTCGATCGCCTCGCGCCGCGCCAGCGTCTCGCCAGCGCGCTGGATGAGATCATCCGCGAACCGCTGAATCCGCAGCACCACATTGATGCGGTAGAAAGCAAACTGTTTGGCATTGGCGCGGAGAGTTACACCGTGGGTTCCAGTGAGTTCTGCCTCGGTTACGCCACCAGCCGCCAGACCGCGCTGACGCTGGATGCCGGCCACTTCCATCCTACCGAAGTGATCTCCGACAAAATCTCCAGCGCCATGCTGTTTGTGCCGCGCCTGCTGTTGCACGTCAGCCGTCCGGTCCGCTGGGACAGCGATCACGTGGTGCTGCTGGATGATGAAACCCAGGCGATTGCCAGTGAGATCGCCCGACAAAAGTTGTTCGACAGGGTGCACATCGGTCTCGACTTCTTCGATGCCTCGATCAACCGCATTGCCGCCTGGGTGATCGGCACGCGCAATACCCAAAAAGCCCTGTTGCGGGCGCTGCTGGAGCCAGGCGAACAGCTGCGTCAGCGGGAGCGTGAAGGGGATTTCACCGCCCGTCTGGCGCTGCTTGAAGAGCAGAAGTCGCTGCCGTGGCAGGCGGTATGGGAAGCGTGGTGCCTGCGCCACGATGTGCCAGCCGATGCCAGCTGGCTAAGCGAAGTCCGTCACTACGAACAACACGTGCTGCGTCAACGTTAAGGAATCGATTCATGCAAACAATTCTCTCCGCGTGGTTTGTGCGCGACATGGTTAAAGCCACCAGTGACATGTGGCTGAAAGGCTGGGATGAACGTAACGGCGGCAACGTCAGTCTGCGTCTGTTGCCGGAAGAGGTCAGCGCGTATGCCAGCGATTTTTATCCGGCACCGCGCTGTATTGAACTGAGCAAGCCGGCGCCCGCGCTGGCCAACGACTGGTTTCTGGTGACCGGCTCCGGGAAGTTCTTTCGCAACGTGCAGCTCGATCCGGCAGACAGTCTGGTGCTGCTGCAGGTGGATGACAAAGGGCTGTCGTACAAAATTCACTGGGGGCTCAGCAACGGAGGGTTGCCAACGTCCGAGCTGGCGGCGCACTTTCAGTCGCACAGCGTACGCAAGACACTGAGCCACGGCGCGGACCGGGTGATTATGCACTGTCACGCCACCCACTTTATGGCGCTCAGCTATGTGGTGGATCTGGATGCGGCGCGCTTTACCCGCCTGCTGTGGGAGGGCAGCACCGAGTGCCTGGTGGTGTTCCCCGATGGCGTCGGCATTTTGCCCTGGATGGTACCGGGTACCGATGGCATTGGTCAGGCGACGGCAGAAGCGATGGCCAGCCATAGCCTGGTGATGTGGCCTTTCCACGGAATCTTTGGCACCGGACCGACGCTCGACGAAACCTTTGGTCTGATTGATACCGCTGAGAAGTCATCGCAGGTGGTGGTCATGGCGCTGTCGATGGGCGGCATTCGTCAGAGCATCACCACCGAACAGCTGATTGCGCTGGGCGAGCGCTTTAACGTGAAGCCGTGGCCGGCGGCGCTGCAGGCGGAGCGCAGTGATGTTGCGTAAAGCGTTCGTCATGCAGGTCTATGCGCACTGCCATGCGGAGTATCAGCGCCGTCACACGCCAATCTGGCCGGAGCTGGAACGGACGCTGAAAGCGCATGGCGCCCATAACTACGCGATCTGGCTGGATGCTGAACGCAACCTGCTGTTTGCCAGCGTCGAGGTTGAATCCGAAGCGCGCTGGCAGGCCGTGGCGCAAACCGAGGTGTGTCAGCGCTGGTGGGCGTCTATGCGTGACCTGATGCCATCAAATCCCGACAACAGCCCGCTGAGCAAAGCCCTGCAGCCGATGTTTTTCCTGCCTTAGCCGGCCATGTCAGCAGCGGTGCCGCCAGGGGCGCCGCTGCCTGTGAAACGCATTAGCCGTTGGAGCGCAGCTGCGGATAACGGCGGAAAATGGCGATACACCAGAACAGTCCCGCCAGGCCAATGATGGCGCCCACGTTGCCCACGTCTGCCATCTGCAGATGCAGACTGACCTGGTTACCGAGTAGCGCGCCTGCGCCAATACCGATGTTATAAATACCGGAAAACAGCGACATGGCGACGTCGGTGGCGTCCGGTGCCAGCGATAGCACGCGCACCTGCATCGCCAGGCCGATCATCATCATTGCCATTCCCCAGATAATACACAGCACGGTAATCGCTGCCGGGCGTACCGCAGCAAACACCAGCAGACCCATACACAGGGTAATCAGCGCAATGGCGGCGATCAGCAGCGCGGACGGGAATTTATTGCCCAGCGTGCTGAACAGAATGCTGCCCAGAATGCCGGCTGAGCCGAACAGCAGCAGTAACAGGGTGGTGAAGTTCTCATCGGCGCTGGCTACCACCTGCATAAACGGCTCGATATAGCTGTAAGCGGTGTAGTGCGCGGTCACCACGACGGTGACCAGAATGTACATCGCCACCAGCGCCGGGCGGCGAAACAGCATCGGCACGCTGCTGAGTGAACCGGTGTGCTCACTCGGCAGGCGCGGCAGTATCCGCACCAGCATAATCAGCAGTACCAGTGCTGACAGGCCGATCATACCAAAGGTGGTACGCCAGCCCAGATACTGACCCACAATACGACCAATCGGCACGCCCAGCACCATCGCCAGCGCCGTGCCCGTGGCCAGCATACTCAACGCCTGGGTTTTCTTGCCGGCCGGCGCAACGCGAATCGCCAGCGAGGCGGTGATCGACCAGAACACCGCATGCGCCAGCGCAATACCAATGCGCGACAGCACCAGCGACGTGAAATCCCACGCCACGGCCGATAACAGGTGGCTGGCAACAAACAGAATAAACAGGATGGCCAGCAGCAGGCGGCGCTCGACGTTGCGCGTCAGCAGCATTAACGGCAGCGATAACAGCGCCACGACCCAGGCATAGATGGTCAGCATGATACCGACATCAGCGGTTTTCATTGCAAAGCTGCTGGCGATGTCCGACAGCAGGCCAACCGGCACAAATTCGGTGGTATTGAAGACAAAAGCAGCGATAGCCAGCAGCACCACGCGCAGCCAGGCTGTTTTACGGGAAACGGTTGTTGATTGCATTGAATTCTAATCGGCTAAACGACGAGTGAGGGGGTCAGAATGCACCCGGTAAAGTGACCTCGATCACAAATTTCCGCTATTGTGGAGCATTAGTCAGCCGATGAAAACCGTTAACCCGGGTTTTATCACTGAATATTTCTTATCGCGCTGAGCGTGGTAAATAGCCTGCGGTTATGGAGAGTTGTTGCGGCTGCGTGCTGCCGGCCCGCGAGTCTGCCGTACCAGCACAGGCTAAGTCAGGTGTTTCTGTAACAGAAAAATCGCTTAGCCGTGCTGAGGGCGGGTATCGTGCGGACGGGTGTGGTTCAGACCAGGATTATCAGAGTCACGCCATATGCTTTAGTGCCACGCTAAAGTTGTGGGTCGGATTTTTTTTTACGCCCACCGGGCAGCAGTGTTCGCAGCCCAACGCAGTGGCGTAAAATTTACGCGCCTGCTGGATTGCGGCACCGGGCGTGTAAAAAGTCCCCAGAAAACGGCGACCGCCGTCGGAAGGCAGGAACGGACAGCCCTTCGCATGCACCACATGATTGTCGTTATAACCGGCATGCTTATCGACATAATAGTAAAGCTCCATCTGACTACCTCATTGCTGTGTAAAAAATAAGTCTATGTATTATTGGAATAGAACGAATTATAGCGATGAATTGCTATTTTGTTTTAAGTGGTACGGCGCGAATGCCTGATTATTCGAATCCAGCGGAGCAGGCGGGACGCTGAGGTCCCGCGCTAACGATGAAGGGTATTACAGTTTGCGGCCCTGTAAACGCAGGCCAACCAGCAGTGCCAGCACCAGCAGGGCGCTGATAAACAGGGTTACGCCCGGCCAGCCGTATCGGTGCCAGAACACGCCGCCCAGGGTGCCGGCCACGCTGGAGCCCACGTAGTAGCTGAACAGGTAAAGTGATGATGCCTGGCCTTTCGCCCGGCGCGCGCGCGGTCCAATCCAGCCGCTGGCCACCGAATGGGCGGCAAAGAAGCCGGCAGTAAACAGCATCATGCCCGGCAAAATCAGCCACAGCGAACTAAAGGCGGTCAGCAGCAGACCGGCCAGCATGATCGCCGTGGCGCCCGTCATCACCGGACCGCGACCAAAGCGGCTGGTCATCGCGCCGGCTTTCGGCGAGCTCCACGAACCGGTGAGATACACCACGGACAGCAGCCCGACCACCGCCTGGCTCAGTGACCACGGCGCGCTCAGTAAACGGTAGCCGATGTAGTTAAACAGCGTGACAAACGCGCCCATCAGCAGAAAGCCTTCGGCAAACAGCAGCGGCAACCCTTTGTCGCGCCAGTGCAGGCGGAAGTTGATCAGCAAACTGCGTGGCCGCAGCGAGGCAGGGCGAAAATGGCGCGACGCGGGCAGAATTTTCCAGAACATCAGCGCGCCAGCCAGCGCACAGCAGCCAATGACGCCAATGGCAATACGCCACGAGAAAAAGTCGGTCAGTACACCGGAGAGTAAACGACCGCTCATGCCGCCAATCGAGTTACCGCTGATGTACAGCCCCATGGAGAAGGCGATGACCCGCGGGTGCATCTCTTCGCTCAGGTAAGTCATGCCCACCGCCGCGACGCCACTGAGCGACAGACCGGTCAGCGCGCGCATCAGCAGAATCCCCTGCCAGCTGCTCATGGTGGCGGAGATCAGCGTACAAATCGCCGCCAGCATCAGCGCGGTCACCATCACCGATTTACGCCCAATCGCATCTGACAGCGGGCCGGTGAACAGCAGGCCCAGCGCCATCAGCCCGGTGGAGAGCGACAGCGAAATACTGCTTTCGGCAGGCGTCACGCCAAACTGCTGTGACAGCACCGGCAGAATCGGTTGTACGCAATAGAGCAGGGCGAAAGTGGCAAGACCGGCAGAGAACAGCGCCAGCGTCACGCGCATAAACTGCGGCGATCCACGTTCAATCCATTCAGTAGCGGTATCGGCGGTAACAGGCTTCGTGGACAAGCTGTCCTCATCAAGCGTCACAGCCTGGGAAGAGCGACTCACAGTACATCCTCAATTCAGCAAATGTCTGAATACTGTAGGAAAGGCTAAATAGGTTGTACAATATATTAATAATCTCAAATGAGACGTTTAAGATATGATGATTGAGCTGCGCCATCTGCGCTACTTTATTGCCGTTGCGGAAGAGCTGCACTTTGGCCGCGCCGCACAGCGGCTGCACATTTCTCAGCCGCCGCTCAGTCAGCAGATTCTGCAACTGGAACAGGCGCTGGATGCGCAGCTGTTCACCCGTACTAATCGCAGCGTACAGCTCACGCCGGCCGGCCAGTCGTTTTTACAGGATGCGCGCGCGGTTTTATTGCAGGTAGAGCAGGCGGCCGGCCGCGCGGCGCGCATTCATCACGGTCAGCAGGGAGAGTTGCGTATTGGCTTTACCTCCTCGGCGCCGTTTACCGGACTGGTGTCGGATGCGCTGTATCACTATCGTCAGCGCTGGCCGGACGTGCATATTCAGATGCAGGAGTACAACACGCGGCAGCAACTGGCACCGCTGCACGAGGGGCGACTCGATCTGGGCGTCATGCGCAATACGCCGCTGCCGGAGGATCTTCAGCACCGCCTGTTGCTGCGTGAACCGCTGTGCGCGGTGGTGCACCACGCGCATCCGCTGGCACAGGCCACGTCAATTAGCATCCGGGCGTTAGCCAGCGAACCTTTTGTTTTCTTTGATGCGCAGGGCGGCACGGCCCTGTACGGTGAAATTCTGGCGCTGCTGCATCGCTACCAAATCAAACCTTACATTACCCAGGAAGTGGGTGAAGCCATGACGATACTCGGCCTGGTGGCAACCGGCCTTGGCGTGTCGATTTTACCCGCCTCGTTTGCCCGCGCGCGACTGGCGGAAGTCGCCTGGATTCCGCTACAGGAAAGCGATGCCATTTCTGAGGTGTGGCTGGTGTGGTCAGCGCTGCGCCAGCCGAGTGCGCAGATGAGCAATATGATGGCGCTGCTGCTGCACAATGCCGAGGAATGAACCCGCGGGTACAGAAAACCGCGTTCTTTGTGTGCGATAAATCACATTTCTAATCAAATATTTGACGCTGCGCGCCAATCTGCATCACCATAGCTGCTGTTTATTTAGAAGCGCGAAAATATCCGGGAGCAGGGCGTGAATCTGGACAGTCAGCCTGGCCATATTGACCAAATAAAACAGACCAATGCCGGTGCAGTGTATCGTCTGATTGACCATTACGGTCCGATTTCGCGGATTGAGCTGTCGAAACGTGCCCAGCTGGCCCCGGCCAGCATCACCAAAATTGTGCGCGAAATGCTGGATGCGCATCTGGTGCAGGAGACCGAGTTTCAGGAGCCAGGCAGTCGCGGACGGCCGGCGATAGGGCTGATCCTCGATACCCTGGCCTGGCACTATCTGGCTGTTCGCCTCCAGCCGGGGTTCATCACCCTGACACTGCGCGATCTCAGCAGCCGCGCGCTACAGGAAGATCGCCTGCCGCTGCCCGCCAGCGCCGACACGCCGCTACTGCAGACGCTGCAGGAGCTGGTCAACGCCTTTTTCATTCGCCATCAGCAAAAACTTGAGCGTCTCACCGCTATCGCCATTACCCTGCCGGGACTGATCAACGCCGCCTCCGGCGTGGTGCACCGTATGCCGGGCTATGACGTACAGGATATGCCGCTGGGCGAAACCCTGGCGCAGCGCACCGGGCTGCCGGTATTCGTCCAGCACGATATCTCCGCATGGACGCTGGCAGAGGCACTGTTTGGTGCCTCACGGGGTGCGCAGGACGTGATTCAGATTGTTATTGACGAAACGGTGGGCGCCGGGGTGATCAGCGGTGGCCAGCTGTTGCACAAAAGCGGACGCGCGTTGGTGGAGATCGGTCATACGCAGATCGATCCTTACGGCCAGCAGTGCTACTGCGGCAACCATGGCTGTCTGGAAACGGTGGCCAGCACCGGCAGCCTGCTGCAGCTGGCGGCACAGCGTTTATCGTCGCAGCCGGACAGCCAGCTGCACCAGCAGCCGCTGACGCTGGCCTCGCTGTGTGCCGCTGCGCAGCAGGGCGACCGGCTGGCGCGTGACGTCATTGCCGGCGTCGGTCATCATATCGGACGCATGCTGGCGATGATGGTCAACATTTTTAATCCTCAACAAATTCTTATCGGTTCACCGCTTAACCAGGCGGCGGACGTGCTGTTCCCGGCAGTCAGCAGCACCATTCGCCAGCAGGCCCTGCCGGCATACAGTCACGCTATCCAGCTAACCCCCGCGGCTTTCAACGATCCCGGCACGCTGGGCGGCGCGGCGCTGATCAAAGACGCGCTCTATAGCGGCCATTTACTGATAAAACTGTTGCAGGGTTAACGCCAGCCCGCCTTAAGTTTGCGCTAACGCAAGCTCTCGCCTGGGACAAATCCTTAAACTGCCTCCTTTGCAGGTTACACATCGCTTTAATGAAGGAGGAGAAAGGTGAAAACGATTTTTGTCACCGGTACCGACACCGCGGTGGGTAAGACCGTGGTTTCCCGCGCACTATTACAGTGCTTTGCCAAAGCGAATCTGTGTGCCGCTGGCTACAAGCCGGTTGCCAAAAGCGCGCAGCACACGCCGGAAGGGCTCCGTAATAAAGATGCCGTACTGCTGCAGCAGGCATCAGGCCTCACGCTGAACTACAGCGACGTCAATCCCGTGACGCTGGAAGAGGATGAAATCAGCACCAGCCCGGCGCAGCGCATCGATTATCCATTACTCAATCGCGGGCTGGCTGGCTTACAGGATCGCGCTGCACGCGTGGTGGTGGAAGGCACGGGCGGCTGGCGCAGCCTGATGAACGACTTACGGCCGCTGTCGCAGTGGGTGCAGCAGGCGCAACTGCCGGTGGTGCTGGTGGTGGGCATTAAAGAGGGTTGCATTAGCCACGCTTTACTGACCGCCGAAGCGATTGCCGCCGATGGCCTGACGCTGGCGGGCTGGGTCGCCAATCGTATCAATCCAGGTCTGGCGCACTATGCTGAAATCATTGATGTTCTGCGCGATAAGCTGAACGCGCCGCTGTTGGGTGAACTGCCTTATCTGCCGCGCGCCGAACAGCGTGATTTGAGTGGTTATCTGGATATTACGTTACTCGGGGGGGATGCGCTGCACAGCGAGAGTGCAAAGCCCGCCGCCTGATGAAACAAAATGCGGCATATCGCACGCAGCTGAATCCGAAGTTTCAGGAGCGGCTGCTTTTTTTTATGCCGTAAACCTGTTTATATTCAATCATCTGTCCTGAATTCTTCCTGCCCGCTGTCGCCCTGGCGCGTTTCATGCATCAGGCAAACTGATAAATCGTTTGCCGGAGCCCTGCTATGTCGCACCCAGAAGAAGAGAAAGGTTTGTTGTACGGGCTGGATGCCCGCATCGGTCCTGCACCGGCGTTCTTTGCCGCCCTGCAGCACGTGCTGGCCAGCGTGGTCGGTATCATCACGCCGCCGCTGATTATCGGTTCTGTGCTGGGGTTACAGGCCTGGATTCCGTATCTCATTAGCATGTCGCTGCTGGTTTCCGGACTCGGCACCTTTCTGCAGGCGCGTCGTTTCTGCGGCATTGGCGCAGGCATGATCTGTCTGCAGGGCACCAGCTTCGCCTTTCTCGGCGTCATTCTCTCGGCGGGGATGACGGTGAAAGCGCAGGGCGGTTCACCGCAGGCGATCCTCGCCATGATTTTTGGCTGCAACCTGGTGGCGGCGCTGATC
Organism: Pantoea sp. GM_Pan_4; assembly: GCF_026541005.1. Lineage (NCBI taxonomy): Bacteria > Pseudomonadati > Pseudomonadota > Gammaproteobacteria > Enterobacterales > Erwiniaceae > Pantoea > Pantoea sp. GM_Pan_4. Next base: position 328,340 of record NZ_JALNUZ010000001.1, on the reverse strand, counting down.
CCGATGCTGATTAGCCGCTGCATCACACCGCTGCGTAAAGTGCTGACCCCGGTGGTGACCGGTACGGTGATCACCCTGATTGGTATCAGCCTGATAAAAGTCAGTATTACCGACTGGGCGGGCGGGCATAACGCCCGCGATTTTGGCGCGCCGGGTAATCTGGCGCTGGGGGCGGTGACCCTGCTGGTGATTATCGTGCTTAACCGCTCCCACTCGCGCTGGGCGCGGCTGGTGGCGGTGGTCGCCGGCATTGGTGCGGGCTGCATCGCGGCGGCGCTGAGCGGTCATCTGCCGCTGAAGCCGATGGCGGAGACGCACTGGCTGGTGCTGCCTTCGCTACTGCATTTTGGCTTTGATTTTAGCTGGACGCTGTTTGTGCCGATTGCGCTGGTCTCGGTGATCTGCGTGATTGAGGCGGTGGGCGATCTGACCGCCAACTGTCTGATTTCACGCCAGCCGCTGGAAGGCGACGGGTTTCAGCGCCGGCTGCAGGGCGGGATTCTGGCCGATGGCCTCAGCTGTCTGCTGGCGGCATTGTTCTCGGCGTTTCCCAATACCACCTTTGCGCAGAACAACGGGGTGATTCAGATGACCGGCGTCGCCAGTCGCTACGTGGGGATGGTGATTGGCCTGATGCTGGTGCTGCTGGGCATCTTCCCGCTGGTCGGCAACCTGCTACAGCAGATTCCGCCGCCGGTGCTGGGCGGGGCAACGCTGGTGATGTTTGGCAGCGTGGTCGCCGCCGGTATTCGCGTGATGACGCAGGCCCCGCTGGGGCGGCGTGAGATGCTGATTGTGGCGGTGTCGTTTGGCATTGGCCTCGGGGTGGAGGCGGTTCCGGACGTGCTGAAACAGTTCCCGCCGCTGGTCAGCAATCTGTTTGGTCATGCAGTCACCACCGGCGGGATTCTCGCTATGCTGCTGAACGTGGTGCTGCCGAATGAAGCTAAAACGGTTGCGGCGGTCGGCGCGGTCGAAGAGAGCCACTGACGCACAATTTACCTGGAGAATCGCGCCCTCCGTGGCGCGGTTCGGTCGGGATTACGGGTTGAGACGACGGCGCGTGCGACCGGAGCTGAGGTAATCCGCGATGTAATCCTGCGAAATTTCGCCGCTGTAGCGACCTTCCTCATCGACAATCGGCATCCATACCGTGTTGTGTTCATACAACTTCGACAGCACCACGCGCAGGTTCTCCTCCGCTTTGCCGGTGACCTTAAAGGTGTGCAGCATCTCCTCGCAGCGGCCGGTGGCGCCGCGCGCTTCACGACGTTTGACAAAGCCCAGCGGTTTGCCATCTTCGTCGACCACCGTGACCGAACGCATGTCATTGTCGTCCATGGTCGCGAACGCCTCCTGCAGCGGGGTACTGCGCTGCACGGTGATGGTCGGCTGCTGATCGGTGACGTCGCCCGCCTGCACCAGCAGCAGACGTTTCAGCGTACGGTCCTGACCGACGAACGAGCCGACAAATTCGTTGGCCGGCTGCGCCAGCAGTTCGTCCGGGCTGGCACACTGCACGATTTTGCCCTGGCCAAACACCGCGATGCGGTCACCGAGCTTGAGCGCCTCATCAATATCGTGGCTCACCAGCATCACAGTTTTCTTCAGCTGGCGCTGCATATCGAGGAACTCGTTCTGAATCACCTCGCGGTTGATCGGGTCGACGGCACCGAACGGTTCATCCATCAGCAGTACCGGTGGATCCGCCGCCAGCGCGCGGATCACGCCGATGCGCTGCTGCTGGCCGCCCGACATCTCACGCGGGTAGCGATGCAGAAACTTCGTCGGGTCAAGCGCCACCATGCTCATCAGCTCCGTCGCCCGTTCCCGGCAGCGTTTTTTGTCCCAGCCCAGCATGCGCGGCACCACGGTAATGTTCTCTTCAATGGTCATGTTCGGGAACAGACCAATCTGCTGAATCACATAGCCGATATTGCGGCGCAGCGTGACGGTATCCTGGCCGCTGGTGTCTTCGCCATTAATTAAAATCCGCCCGCTGCTGGCGGGGATCAGACGGTTAATCATCTTCAGTGTGGTGGTTTTGCCGCAGCCGGACGGACCCAGCAGCACACACATCTCCCCGGCAGGCACTTCCAGGCTGACGTTATCAACGGCATTGAACGTGGTGCCGTTTTTTTGCGTAAAGGTTTTCGTCAGGTTTTCCAGTTTTATCATTATCGAATCCCCTTAGGAGTCAGCGCCGACTGCAGACGGTGCAGCAGCCAGTCAAGAATAATCGCCAGTAAACAGATCATCAGTGCGCCGGCTATCAGCATACGCACATCGCTGCCGCTGATGCCGTCCAGCAGTTGCAGGCCCAGGCCGCCGGCACCGATCACCGCCGCAATCGCCATCACGCCCACGTTCATCACCACCGCGGTGCGGATGCCGCCAAAAATCACCGGCAGCGCCATCGGAATTTCCACCCAGCGCAGGCGCTGCCAGAAGGTCATGCCGATACCGCGACCGGCTTCGCGCAGCCCGGGCGGCAGATTTTCCAGCGCGGTATGGGTATTACGCACAATCGGCAGCAGTGAATAGAGGAACACCGCGGTAATCGCCGGCAGGGCGCCAATCCCCTGACCGATCAGTGAAAACAGCGGAATCATCAGACCAAACAGCGCAATGGTCGGGATGGTCAGCACGATGGTGGCGATGCCCAGCACCGGTGTTGCCAGCCATTTGAAGCGGACAATCAGAATGCCCAGCGGCACACCGACGAGGATGGCAAAACCTACTGCCACCAACACCAGCCAGGTATGCTGCCAGGTCAGCGCCAGCAGGGTGTTCCAGTTATCCATGATGTAATGCAGGGTATCCATTGCGCCTCCTTACAGCATGTTTTTGGATTTGAGGAAATCACGCGCCACCTGCTGCGGCGACAGGTGATCGATATCGACGCGCTTGTTCATCTCGGTGATCGCCTCATCGGTGATCAGCGGTGACAGCTGATTAAGCGCAGCCTCAAGGCCGGGATGGCTTTCCAGCACATCCTGACGCACCACCGGCGTGACGTTGTAACTTGGGAAGAAGTGCTTATCATCTTCCAGTACCTTGAGTTCAAAACCCTTAACCCGGCCGTCGGTGGTGTAGATCAATCCGGCATCGACAAAGCCGTCACGTACTGCGTTGTAGACCAGACCGGGGTCCATCTGGCGAATCTGCGGGCGATCCAGCGGCATGTTGTAGGCTTTCTGCAGCGGTTTCAGGCCATCCGAACGGCCGGCAAATTCCAGATCGAGACCGAGTTTCCAGTTGTGATCCGGGTCGGTTTTGCGCACCTGTTCCAGCTTCGCCACCAGCTGTGACATGGTGCTGATGCCTTCCGCCTCAGCGCGCTGGCGCTGCATGGCAAACGCGTAGGTGTTGTTCATCGGGGCAGGATTGAGCCACACCAGTCCCAGCTTCGCGTCCAGCTGTTTAACGGTTTTGTACGCCTCTTCAGACGACATCGGCTTGTTGATATGGTTAAAAATAATCAGCGAGGTGCCGGTATATTCCCACGTCATATCAATCTGCTTGTTGATCATCGCGTTACGCCCGATGGTGGTGGCGATGTTGGTTTTCGGGATGACCTGAAAACCTTTCTTTTGCAGCCACATCACCGTCATCGCAGACAGGATATGCTGCTCGGTAAAGCTTTTGGTCGCCATTACGATGGGCGTGGCGGCGAGCGCGCCGTGACTGAGGGTTAAGGTGGCGGTCAGGGCCAGCGCGGTGCGTTTGACCCAGCGCGCCAGCAGATTAGCAGTGGCCATGATTACATGCTCCGGGTTAAGCCGCAGAGTGCGGGCTGAGGACGCGTCCCAATGCTGCCAGCAGCATGTCGAGGATCAGGGCAAACAGGGCGGTGGCCACTGCGCCGAGGATCAACGTCGGGAAGTCGTTGAGATAAATACCAGGGAAAATCAGCTCGCCGTAGCTGCTGGCACCAATTAAAAAGGCCAGCGGCGCGGTGCCGACGTTAATCGCGGTCGCGATGCGTACCCCGGCCAGGATCACCGGCAGCGCATTCGGCAGCTCGACGCGACGCAGCCGCTGCAGTTTGGTCATACCGATACCGTTGGCCGCTTCAATCAGCGACGGCGGTACCGCGCTCAAACCGGCGTAGGTATTGCGCACAATCGGCAGCAGGGAGGCGAGGAACAGCGCGATCAGCGCCGGACGGTCGCCAATGCCGACAATCACCATCGCCAGCGCCAGCACGGCCAGCGGCGGCAGCGTGTTACCGACGTTGAAGATTTGCATCACATATTCAGCCCAGCGACGGGCGAAGGGACGGCTGAGCAAAATCCCGCTCGGGATGCCAACCAGTAAAGCGCATAACATCGACCAGAACACTAAGTACAGGTGTTGCTGCCCAAGGTAAAGTAAATCCACCTTGCGGTCGCGCAGCGTATCCAGCCCTAATCCCCACACCAGCAGGGCTATCACCACCACGATGGCGAGCAGTGCCAGCCCGGCACGTCGGGCGAGCGATGCATTGTGCATAGCGTGCGTCTCCCTGATTGAAAAAATCGATTGATTTTATAACGTTATTTTCAGCGTACCGGCGTTATGCGGTGCAATACACAGACGAAAATCCAGCACGCTGTCAAATTGCAGTTAAAATGTCTGTTTCCCGGCTTTTTCACAGTGAAAAACCAGAAACTGCCTTTAGAGCTATAGCAACGCTTGATGATCATTGCCAGTTTTCACGGCAAAATCAGGTAGATACAAAAGTGGTAAAACTAAGCGAAACCCGCATGAAATAAGGTGTCGCTCGACAATAAAAAATTTTCATCAAGATATGTGACATTGTCACAAACAGGCGCACGCAGAGGAAACTGAGTCGGCGAAATTTCGACTAGCCTTGTAAGAAAAAGGGAGACGTATGACTGAAAGCGCACAATTACAAACGGAACATCGCCACTGGATTCTGATTGCCTGCATGCTGGCGATGTTTATGGCTGCCATTGAGGTCACCATTGTGGCCACGGCAATGCCAACCATCATTGCCGATCTTGGCGGTTTCGCGCAGTTTGGCTGGGTATTTTCCATTTATCTGTTAACGCAGGCGGTAAGCGTCCCGTTGTACGGCAGACTGGCGGATATCTGGGGTCGCAAACGATTATTTTTCATCGGCGTAACGCTGTTTTTGCTGGGCTCGGTGCTGTGCGGTTTTGCCCATAGTATGACGTGGCTGATTGTGTTTCGTGCCTTTCAGGGCCTGGGTGCCGGGGCGATTATGCCGCTGACCACCACCATCGTGGCGGACATCTATTCGCCGCGCGAGCGCGCCAGCGTGCAGGGCTGGCTCTCCAGCGTCTGGGGCGTCGCGGCCGTCATTGGTCCGCTGAGCGGCGCCTGGCTGGTTCAGCACTTTAACTGGTCGGTGATTTTCTGGGTAAACGTGCCGATTGGTCTGCTCTCCATGCTGCTGCTGGCGCGTTTTCTGCCGGCGCGCGAACAGCATCAGGGTGCAACGCTGAATCTGACCGGCAGCTGCTGGTTGATGATCAGCGTCACCGCACTGCTGGTGGCGCTGTTACAGGCGGAAGCGCTGGGTTTCTGGCTGGTGCCGTTCCTGGCGCTGGCGCTGCTGGCCGGCTGGCGGCTGAAACACCATGAGCAGCGCGCCGATGCGCCGCTGTTTCCACTGGCGCTGTGGCGCAGCCGCCTGATTGTTGCCGGTAATGCCGGGAACCTGATTATCGGGGCCACCATGATGGGCATCAGCGCGTTTCTGCCGACGTGGATTCAGGGCATTACTGGCGGCACGCCACTGCAGGCGGGCAGCGCGCTGGCGATGATGTCAATTGGCTGGCCGCTGGCCAGTACGCTCAGCGGGCGCCTGATGCTGATCACCTCGTATCGCTTTACCGCGCAGCTCGGCGCGTTTTTACTGATTGCCGGCAGCGCGCTATTACTGCTGCTGCGCGCCGACAGCAGCATCATGCAGGCCGGGCTGACGGCGTTTGTTATTGGCACCGGGATGGGCATGACCAGCACCACCTTTCTGGTGTCGGTACAAAATCATGCGCACTATGAAATTCGTGGCATCTGCACCGCCTCAATTATGTTCAGCCGCATGCTGGGATCGGCGATCGGCACGGCGATAATGGGCGCGGTGCTCAATCTCAACCTGTCGCTGCGGCTGCCGCAGGCCAGCGATCCGATGCAGAAAATTATGGCACCGGAGAGCCGTCAGGCGCTGCCGCAGGAACAGTTACACTTCTGGACCGGGCAGATTGCCAGTTCGCTGCACTGGGTATTTGTGGTGTCATTGCTGATTGCGCTGCTGACGTTGTGGATTGCGTGGCTGATGCCGCGTCAGCGGCCGGAGGCGGAATAAAGCAGGGCGGCCGACCAGCCGCCCGAAGAGATTACTGTGCGGGAGCATCCTGCGAGCTGCCCGCGCTGTCCGGCACGCTGCTATCCGCATCGCGACCGTTTTTCTTGTAAACGATTTTCTGCGTGTCGTTTTCACAGTGGCCAACGACCTGACCGCCTGCCTGATCAACCTGATCGTTCGGCACGATATCCAGCGTAAAATCTGATTCCGCCACGCCATTGTTGATGATCTTTTTGCTGATGTCGGCGCGCACGCTTTCGCAGGACGCCTGCACCGCCAGCGGTAACGCCAGCGCCATTAGCAACACAACTGCATTACGTTTTTTCATCACTCACTCCTTGTTGCGTCATTCCCGTGAAAACTATAGCAGCTGGCGCGCATTACGGCGCCAGCGGACGGCCGGTGCGGCGATCGAGGCAGCGCAGGGTGTTCGGTTCCCAGTACGCATTAACGTTGTAGCTTTTTTCGCAGGCGTCGCGGGTATCAAAGGCCCGGTCTGCCTTGTCGAACTCTTTCTCCACGCGGGTATTCACCTTGTTACGCAGGTTGCGCGTATCGTTCCACTGCTCTTTGCTCTGACGCGCCGCCTCGTTGCTGGCCGCGTTGTTGCCATCTTCAATAATCAGGCGATCCGTCTTGGCGACAGCTAGCGGCGCAGTCAGCAATACGCTGGCGGTCAGCGTGGTAGCCAGCAGGGCGGAAAACAGTTTTTTCATCGTCATTTCCTTTCGTTAACTCCAGCACAGCGCGCAGGGCGGCTGTCACAACACTGTCTGCCAGTATATCATCGCTGCTTCTTTGCTCACCAGCGGTGAGCGGTTTGTTTAACGATCAGAGAGACTTTGTATGCTGGTGAAAACCGCGCTGCTGTTTTTTATCACTGCGATTGCCGAGATCACCGGCTGTTTTCTGCCGTGGCTGTGGCTGAAGCGCGGCATGAGCGCCTGGCTATTGTTACCGGCCGCAGCCAGCCTGGCGCTGTTTGTCTGGCTGCTGACCCTGCATCCGGCAGCCAGCGGTCGGGTTTATGCGGCTTATGGCGGCGTGTATGTGTTAACGGCGCTGATCTGGCTGCGGCTGGTCGATGGCGTCAAACTGAGTGCGTGGGATTGGGTCGGTGCGCTGGTGGCGTTCAGCGGCATGCTGATTATCGTTATCGGCTGGGGCAAGGCCTGAACCGGCCGCGCAGGGCGACCCGACGGGCCGCCACGCGCAGCTTGCTTATCCTTTAAACACTTTCAGTCCGGCGGTGGTTTGCGTCACCGGCATGATTTCCAGCGTGTTAATGTTGACGTGCTTCGGCAGCGTGGTCACCCAATAGACCGCTTCCGTCACGTCTTCCGCCGTCAGCGCGGTGGTGCCTTCATACACCGCATCCGCGCGGCCATCGTCACCTTTGAAGCGCACGTTCGAAAACTCGGTACCGCCCACCAGGCCAGGCTCGATATCGGTGACGCGCAGCGCGGTGCCGTGCAGGTCGGTGCGCAGGTTGAGGCTGAACTGGCGCACAAACGCCTTGGTTGCCCCGTACACGTTGCCACCGGCGTACGGCCAACTGCCGGCAATCGAGCCAATGTTGACGATGTGACCGACGTTGCGCTCTACCATGGCAGGCAGCACGGCGCGCGTCATATACACCAGCCCTTTGTTGTTGGTGTCGATCATATTTTCCCAGTCTTCAACGCTGGCTTTATGCGCCGGTTCGACGCCCAGCGCCAGCCCGGCATTGTTCACCAGCACATCGATATCACGCCATTCGGCGGGCAGGGCGGCGATGGCTTCTTCGATAGCCGCGCGGTTACGCACATCCAGCTGCACGGTATACAGGTTGTCGCCCAGTTCCTGTTTTAATTCCTGCAAACGCTCAGCACGGCGTCCGCTGGCGATCACTTTGTGACCTGTAGCAATGAAGCGGCGGGTGATACTTTGACCAAAACCGGCGGTCGCACCGGTAACAAAAATAATCATCTCACTGTTCCTTATACGATTTCAGGTTCTCTGCCACACCTTAGCATTAACCCCGCAGCGGCGCTCATGAAAAGCGTGAGCGGCGTGTTGCAGAATCTTTCCTGCACGTTTGCGGTGCAGCCCTGCACCATGAGCGTGCCCGATCAGGCACCTTTTCCCGGCGTAAAACGCCAGCGCAATGCGCAAGGGCAAAACCACGAACAGGCAATCGGTTACGCATACGATTGCCTGCAATTTTTGCGACGATAATCGCGCTGAAATTGGGTATTTAACTGAATTTAAAGTGATTGTTGGGTGGACTTGCCTGGCATGCGGTTTGCAATATCTTTGCTATATCTATCTGAAACCTGCATTACACCCTGAAGGAAGCGTCATGTCTGACTCTGTTGTAACCCGTCTGCGCGCCAGTTTTTTTGATTTCCCCGCGCTGGCCGACCAGCCCGATGGCCTCGCCGACCGGGCGCGCTATATTGAAGATGGTCTGCTGACGCTGCGCGACGGCAAAGTGGTGAGTCTGGAGCGCTGGCAGCCGGCACATCAATACCTTGAATCAACGCAGGTGATCGAACTGCGCGGCAAGCTGATCCTGCCGGGGTTTGTGGATACCCATATTCACTATCCGCAGACCGAAATGATCGGCGCGTTCGGTGAACAGCTGCTGGAGTGGCTCAATCAGTACACTTTTCCGGTCGAGAGCCAGTACCACTGTGCGGCGCACGCGGCGCGCATGTCAGCGTTTTTCCTGCAACAGCTGCTGGCCAACGGCACCACAACTGCGCTGGTGTTTGGTACGGTGCATCCGCAATCGGTAGACGCGCTGTTCAGCGCCGCCGAACAGCTGGAGATGCGGCTGATTGCCGGCAAGGTAATGATGGATCGCCACGCACCGCCGGAACTGACCGAAACGCCGGCGCAAAGTTATCAGCAGACGCGTGAGCTGATTCAGCGCTGGCACCAGCGCGGGCGTCTCGGTTATGCGCTGACGCCGCGCTTTGCGCCGACCTCATCGCCGCAGTTGCTGGAGAAAGTGCAGCAGCTGAAAAACGAGTTTCCCGATACCTGGCTGCATACCCATCTCAGCGAAAATCAGCAGGAGATCGCCTGGGTAAAAACGCTGTTTCCCGCCCATGACGGCTATCTTGATGTGTATCACCAGCATCAGCTCACCGGCAAACGCAGCGTATTTGCCCACTGCCTGCATCTGGAGGATCGCGAATGGCAGTGCCTGCATGACACCGATTCGGCGATGGCCTTTTGTCCGACCTCCAACCTGTTCCTCGGCAGCGGGCTGTTCAATCTTAAACGCCGCTGGCAGCAGCGCGTGCGCATGGGCATGGGCACCGATGTTGGCGCCGGCACTACCTTCAATATGCTGCAGACGCTGGGTGAAGCCTATAAGGTGGGGCAACTGCAGCAGTACAAACTCAGCGCTGCAGAAGCGATTTACCACGCTACGCTGGGCGGCGCCCATGCGCTGGATCTTGATGACAAAATCGGCAACTTCAACCACGGTAAAGAGGCAGATTTTGTGGTGATCGATCCTGCCGTATCACCACTGCAGCAGCTGCGCATGGCCAACAGCGACGATATCCATCAGCGTTTGTTTGTCCTGATGACGCTGGGTGATGACCGTAACATCGCGCAAACCTGGGTCAACGGTAAGTGCGTGTGGCAGCGGGAAAGCCATACGCACGCGCAAGGTTGTTGCCAGGCGACGAAACTGCCAGGATAAAAGCATACCGCCGCAGGTGGCTGCGGCGTTGCTGATTATCAGGAGCGATAATGACTTCACGTGCCAATCCGTTTTTTAACGTCAGCCCGTTGCCGTACCAGACACCGCCGTTTGATCTGATCGACGAAGCGCATTTCCTGCCGGCGCTGGAAGCCGGAATCGCCGAAAAGCGCCAGGAAGTGGCGGCCATTGCCAGCAACCCCGAGCCGGCAACCTTTGCCAATACCTATGAAGCGCTGGAGCGCAGCGGTAGCCTGCTAAACCGGGTGTACCCCGTTTTTGCCGCGATGACCTCAGCCAATACCAGCGAGCGGCTCCAGCAGGTTGATGAGCTGATCACGCCGCAGCTGACGGCGCTCAATGACGAAATCTACCTTAACCCGGCGCTGTTTGCGCGGCTCGACAGCGTGTATCGGCAGCGCGGCTCGCAGTGCCCGGATGCCGAAGCGATGCGGCTGGTGGAAGTCACCTGGCAGCGCTTTCAGCTGGCCGGCGCCAGCCTGAGTGAGAGCGATAAAGCGCAACTGCGCGCCTGTAACCAGGAGCTGGCCAGTCTGGGCACGCGTTTCGGTAACCGGCTGCTGGCGGCAACTAACGCCGCGGCTTATACCGTCAGCAGCGCGGCGGCGCTGGACGGCCTGTCGCCGGCGGCGCTGGCACAGGCGAAGGATGCCGCCGAGGCGCGCGGGCTGCACGACGCATGGCTAATCCCTCTGCAAAATACCACCCAGCAGCCGGTGCTGCAGTCGCTGACGGTGCGCGCCACGCGCGAAGCGCTGTTTCAGCAGGCGTTGACGCGCAGCGAGCAGGGTGACGACAACGACACGCGCGCCATCGTGTCGCGCATGGCGCAACTGCGTGCGCAGCAGGCCAGTCTGCTGGGCTTCGACAGCTTCGCAGCATGGAGCCTGCAGGATCAGATGGCGAAAACGCCGGAAGCCGCCCAGTCCTTTATGCGCAACATCGTGCCCGCCGCGACGGCGCGCGCCGGGCGTGAAGCGGCGGATATTCAGCAGCTGAGCGCCGATCAAAACCACAGCTTCCCGCTGCGCGCCTGGGACTGGAATTACTATGCGGAACAGGTACGCACCGCGCAATACGCGCTGGACGAAGGGCAAATCCGCCCCTATTTTGAGCTCAACACTGTGCTTGAAAGCGGCGTGTTCTGGTGTGCCAGCCAGCTATATGGCATCCGTTTTGAACAGCGCCACGATCTGCCGGTCTACCATCCGGACGTCAACGTTTATGAGATTTTCGATGCCGACGATGCACCGTTAGCGCTGTTCTACACCGATTTCTTCACGCGGGATAATAAGAGCGGTGGCGCATGGATGGGCAATTTCGTCGACCAGTCGACGCTGCTGGAAAGCCGGCCAGTGATTTACAACGTCTGCAATTACAGCAAGCCGCAGCCCGGTCAGCCGGCACTGCTCAGCTGGGATGAGGTGATCACACTGTTCCATGAGTTTGGCCACACGCTGCACGGCCTGTTCGCCACCCAGCGCTATGCCAGCCTGTCCGGCACCGCCACACCGCGTGATTTTGTCGAGTTTCCGTCGCAAATCAACGAACACTGGGCCAGTCAGGATCAGGTGTTTGCCCACTATGCGCGTCATTATCAGACCGGTGAAGCGATGCCCGCTGCGCTGCGCGACAAAATGGTGCGCGCCGCGAAATTCAACAAAGGCTATGACATGACCGAACTGCTGGCGGCGGCACTGCTTGATTTGCAGTGGCACTCGCTGTCACCGCACGATAAACCGCAGGATGTCAGCCATTTTGAGCAGCAGGCGCTGGCGGCGGAGAATATTGCCCTGAGTGCCGTGCCGCCGCGCTATCGCTCCAGCTACTTCCGTCATATCTGGGGTGGCGGCTATGCGGCCGGGTATTACGCCTATATCTGGACGCAGATGCTGGCCGACGATGGCTATCAGGCGTTTGTCGAGCGGGGCGGTCTGACGCGCGAAAATGGTCAGCGCTTCCGTGAGCAGATTCTGTCGCGCGGTAACAGCAGCGATCTGCAGCATCTGTGGCTGGCCTGGCGCGGTAAAGCGCCGGACATCGGGCCGATGCTGAAACACCGCGGCCTCGACGAGGCGTAACGCGCCGTAACCGAAGGGCCAGCCAGCGGTGCAGCTGGCTGGCCTGCACGCTTATCCCAGCGGACCGCCTTCAATGGTGTCACACATGCCGGCCAGCACGCGCTCGCCGGTTTCCTCTTTCAGTCCGGCATACCATTCCGCGGTGACCGCCGCATCTTTGGCGTGGGTGACATCACAACGCTTGCGCGCTTTCAGCACCAAATCACGGGTGCGCTCGACGCGCCGCGCCTCATAGCGCAGCAGGCCGTCCTCAATGCCCAGCGAATGTGCAGTCAGGGTTTGCGCCAGTACCACCGCATCTTCCATGGCCGCACAGCCGCCCTGACCGATATCCGGCGTGGTGCTGTGTGCCGCATCCCCCAGCAGCGCCACACGTCCTCTGACAAAGCGGCTGAAGGGTTCGATATCATGAATCTCCACGCGATTGGTGGTTTGTGCGTCAATGCTGGCGATCAGCCGCTGGACCGGTTCGGCCCAGCCGGCAAAATAGCCGCGCAGATCGTCTTTCACCGTTGCGCGATCCTGCGCCAGCCCTTTCGGCAGCGGGACATCAAAGAAAAAGTAGAAGCGGTTACCGCTCACCGGCATCAGCGAGACGCGCTTGCCCTCGCCGACAAACGTGGTCCACTGATCGGCGGGCGCGATGCTCTCATCGATGGTGACCAGGCCATTCCAGTTAACGTAGCCTGCGTAGCGGCGCTCGACGTGTTCGCCCAGCACGTGATGGCGAATCACCGAGTGGGTGCCGTCGGCGGCCACCATAAAATCCCCTTCAGCCTGGCTGCCGTCATCAAACCAGGCGGTCACGCCGCTGGCATGCTGCTCCACCCGTTCAACGCGTTTGCCAAAGCGGATGCGTTCGCGGCCGTAGCTGTCGATCAGCAGCGCCTGTAACTCTGCGCGTGCGACCGGATAAGGATACTCACCGACCTGCTGCACCAGCGGTGACAAACTGAAGCGGGTCAGGGTGCTGCCGCTGTGGCCATCGTTGTAAGCCATAAACGCCATATTGCCGCCGAGCGCGCGCAGCTGTGCCTTGAGACCCAGCGCATTGAGGCACTTCACACCGTTAGGCCAGATAGAGATGGCCGCGCCGACCGGTTTCATCTCTTTCACCGCTTCATACACTGCGGTGCTGAAACCCGCTTTTTCCAGCGCCAGCGCCGCGCTCATGCCGCCGATACCCGCTCCAATCACAATCGCTTTCATTACCGTCTCCTTTACTGTGCACCCTAAACCCTGCAACTTTTGTACCATCTTGCAGGGCCAGGATGGCAGTGAGTTAAAGTATTGAAAATAATGATTTATATTCTGGTTGGGTCATGCGCTGCTTCGGCAATGGGCGCAGATGCTGCACCTTAACAGGGCATCACCCGGGAGAAAGTGAACCAAAGGTTTCACGCTGGCAATCATCCGGCCAGCGTTCATACTCTCTACATCCATCCTGCGAGGACTGAATGATGAAATGGATAATGATGTTATGGCTGCTGGGCAGCCTGAGCGCAGCGGCGCAAACGCCGTGGCAGCCGGAGAGAAAAGGGGATTTGCCGCAGCTCACGCCGGTAGCAGCGAAGTGTGATGTCTCTTCCTGTCAGCAGAACTGTTACGTGCAGCAATCGCAGTGCAAGAATGACAACGGCGGCGGCTGTGGCTCGCTGGCGCAGATTTGCGTACAAAACTGTGCCAGCCAGTGCCGCTAGACCGTTTACGGATCGTCTTTGATACGGCGATCTATGGCGAAGGGAGCGGAGGTCGCTGTGGCAATCAGCGCGGCCGCGCCCGGATGATCGGGGTTAAACAGCGCATTATCTTCGCCGGTGAGGATGCTGGGCACCGTCATCAGCAGGGGAAAGCCATTGTGCGGATCGAGAAACGCCGCGCCGATGGCCTGCGTCTCCTCCTGCTGCTGATATTTTTCCCAGCCGGCCGGCAGTTTACTGCTGTCGAGGGCGATGATGTCGGATTCCGGTACCGCCACGGTAAACACCACAAAGCGGCTTTGCTCCAGCAGCGTTTTCCCGGCGTGCACCACCAGTTCCAGCGTCGCCAGCGCTTTAGAGCTGCTGAGGTAAACCGCTTTCATCCCGGGCGGATTCCAGCGGCCACCCCATTTTTCTGCGCCAGCACCGTTAAACGCCTGGCTGGCGTACTCCGCTTTGACAATTCGATAGAACACCCTGACGGGTGCGGCCGGATCCTTCCGTCGTGTCATCAGACAATCACTCCGTGCTCCAGGCGGCCAATCAGCGTCAGCACCGCGTCGCAGCCGGCGGGCGTACTGAGCATGTTAATCGGCTGCGCGTTGTCGAGCGCCAGCGCGGGCTGATACATCCAGTGCATCGCCACTTCCGGATCGCCAGCGAACAGCTGGATCACCGCATCCAGTACTTCAAACACCTGATAGATGCGCGCGCCCTGTTCGACCGAGAGCTGCGATCCGGACTTCTCGCGGCGCCGGTAGGTGTTGCGGTCAATCGAGACCATTTGTGCGATGTCGATCGGCGTCGCTTTCAGAATCGTGGCGGCGCGTTCGACAATGCCGACATCCATGCCGTCGGTGATCAACTTATGCGCCTTAAGCCGGTTACGCGGCAGCCCCATCTGATCCATAAAAGAGGGGCGGGCGTGCTGAATCAGCGACGGATCAAAGATGCGCGATCCGCTGGTGGGATTAAAAGCCGATGCGGTGGACATCACAACCTCCTGATAATGTTCATGTGAACATTTTTATGCATCAAGTGTACAGCATTTGTCCACCGGTGTCATGGTTTGTTCACGCCGCACCACCATTAACTGGCGGTGCACCAGATGTCGCTCATCGCCAGCTCAAGTTTTTTAAACAGCCGGTAGCGGGTGTCATGAAAAGCGAAGCGCGCCGCGCGGGGCTGCAGCGCCTCCGGCGCAAGGGTAACCGCCTGCTGCACGGCGGCAGCCAGATTCGGCCACTGACCCACGCCCACGCCCGCACACAGGGCCGCACCCAGCGCCCCGGTTTCGTGGCAGGTTGCGACGCGAATCGGCATCCCCAGCACATCCGCAAACATTTGCGGCCAGACACTGCTGCGTGTCGCGCCGCCGGAGAGCGTGGCCTGGTTGACCGTAATGCCTGCCGCGCGCAGCCGGTCAATGTGCGCCCGGTGGGCAAAGGTCACGCCTTCGAACAGGGCAAACAGCATGTCAGCGCGCGTATGCCAGCCGCCGAGGCCGTAAAAGCCGGCTTTGGCGGGTTCGGCTTTCCGCCCTGAATAGAGGTAAGGGTGATACAGCGGCAACTGCGCGTCAGGCCTGACCTGTGCCACGCTGTCGCTGCTGCGCGCCGCGCCCTGGCCGGCGCGGCCATCATCAAATTCACGCAGGAACCAGTCAAGATTGGCGGCAGAAGTGGCGCTGGCCTCGATCGCCATGTAGCGGTCGCATTCGATGATCGAATTCATAAACACCGGGCGCAGATAGTCAGGTTTGTCGACCACCACCTGATTGATGCTCCAGGTACCGGCGACAATGGAGGCCTCACCGCAGTTCACTACGCCCGAGCCGACCGCGCTGGCAACCACGTCAAACATGCCGGCTACCACCGGGATGCCGGCCGGTAAACCAGTGAGCTGTGCCGCGCGGGCCGAGACCACGCCGGTAACCTCGTAGGATTCACGCAGCGGTGGCAGCAGGGCGAGCGCCTCTTCGATGCCGTACAGCGCCAGCAATTCGCCACTGTAGCCGCGCTGGCGATAATCAATCAGCCCGGCACCGGCGGCATCAGAATAGTCCGCGCTGACGTTGCCGCACAGAAAATGGGCGATGACATCTTTGGCACACAGCAGATGGCCGATCTGCGCCCAGCGTTCCGGCTGATGCTGACGTATCCAGCTGATCAGCACCGGCGTGGCGGCGGGCCACGGTTTTTGCAACGACAGCGCGTAAATCTGCTGCGCCGCACCGCTGGATTCCAGCGCCTGTACCGTGGCGCTGGCGCGATGATCAATCGACTGGATGCCAAACAGCGGGCGCTGCTGACGATCCAGCGCATACAACCCGTTGCCGTGTCCGGCGGCTCCGACGGCAATCACTTCGCTGCCGCGCGTGCCGGCTTGCTGCAGGCAGCGACTTACCGCGTTGCTGACGCCGCGCCAGATATCTTCAACTGGCCGTTCAGCATAGCCTTCCTGCGGCTGATGCGTTTCGCCGGCGCACTCCGCTACCGACAGCACGCGGCCGCTCAGGTCAAACAGTACCGCTTTGATCATGGTGTTTCCGGCATCGATGCCGAGAATCTGGCTCATATCCGACTCCGTTTCAGGCGAAGACGGCGCACCGCTTAAGCGCCGGTGCAGGTCACGCTTAACCCTGCTGGTAGATGTCCAGCGCATCCGCGCCGCTGACACCCTGATGGATAATCGCCATCAGCGCGCTGACCACGCGTGACGGATTATCATGTTGATAAACGTTGCGGCCATATACCATGCCGCTGGCACCCTGCGCCATCAGCGCGGCGCTTTTCGCCAGCACCGCGCCCAGTTCCCCTTTGCCGCCGCCGCGCACCAGCGTCGGACAGCGCGCCGCCTCCACCACACGATGGAAATCCTCTACGTTATCCGTGGGGTCGGCTTTAATGATGTCGGCGCCCAGCTCCCGCGCCAGCCGCACCAGCGGCACGATTTGTCTGACGTCACCGAGCGAGCCGTACGCCGCGCCCTGGCCGGCGGGGGCCATCACCAGCGGCTCCACCATCAGCGGCATGGCATAGCGATCGCAGGCATGGCGCAGGCGGCCAATGTTCTCCACGCACATGCGAAAAATGCCCGGTTCATCCGGGATCTGGTAGAGATTAACCACCACCGCGGCGGCATCCATCTGCAGCGCGGCAAGAATCGGTGCCTCCGGATTGTGCAGCACCGCCCACATCTCGCGGTGGCGCGCCGCGTTATAGGCATTGCCGACGTCGGTGCGCATCACCAGCGCCGGTTTGCGCCCGGCAACGCGCTGCAGCAGATCGGCCTGACCATAATTGACCTGGATCGCATCCGGCTGTGCGGCAATCAGGTTGCGCATCACGCTTTCAATATCTTCCAGCCCCAGCAGAAAATCGGGCTCGTTGGCGATGCCGTGATCGATCGCCACATCCAGGCACTTGCCGTGGTGAAATAACCGGTTGAGGCGAACTTTAGGGGTGAGTGACATCCTGAACTTCCTCCTGTGAAAACGCGGATGCGAGCGCATGCAGCCCATGGCGCTGCGCCAGGCTGATTGCGGTGTGCTGCAGATGACCAGCGCGCTGGCTGTCCTGCCAGCCGAGCGAGTCGGCCAGCAGCTGCGAAATTTCCTGCATGAGCGGCGGCGTTAATTCACCGCAGATAGCCAGTGACGTGCGGCGCACCAGCACATCTTCCAGCTGGCACACCTGTTCATGCTCAATCAGATAGCGCAGTTCGGTGGCGCTGTAACCGGCATGATGCTGCAGCGGCTGTTCGCCGTGCTGCTGAATCTGCTGCAGCAGCGGCAGGGCCCGGCTGCCGTAGCGTTTCACCAGTTGCGTCACGCGCACCAGCGGAAGGTCATAGTGCTGCGCCAGCGCACTGAGCCAGGCGGGCTGGGCGGACGGCGCCGGAAAATCCCGGCCGCCGCCAATCGGCAGGTCGCTGCTGGAGACGCGACGCTTTTCTCCCAGCAGGCGCAACACGCGGTCGGCGGCCTCTTCCCCGAAGCGGCGGAAGGTGGTCCATTTACCGCCGACCAGACATAGCGTGCTCCAGGCACGCGCGTGGTCAGGCGGCAGCAGCACCAGCGAATGGTTACGCGAAATCTGACCATTCACTTTAGCCTCGCTGGCCGGCAGCGGGCGCACGCCGCAGAAGGTATAAACCACCGCGGATGCTGGAACCACGATGTCAGGAAATACAAAGCGCAGCGACTCAAGAATGTAAGCCTGCTCTTCGGCTTCGCACACCACGCCCTCAGGGTCATCAACGCGGATATCGGTGGAGCCCACCAGCACTTTGCCGAACCAGGGAAACATAATGCACACCCGGCCTTCCTGATTTTCGAAATAGACCATTTCACCGTCCAGCATCTGTAACAGCTGGGGATGATCGAGGATCAGATGCGACCCTTTGGTGCCGCCTATCAGTCTGGTCGGTGGTGAATGCACGGCCAGCTGCTGATTCAGCTGGTCGATCCACGCGCCGCCGGCATTCACCAGCACGTGCGGCTGCAGGCTAAAGCGCTCACCGCTCAGCGTATCTTCCAGCAGCACCGTCTCGTCGCTGGCGCTGACCACCCGCAGATAATTGAGCGCCAGCGCCTCCGGGCAGGCGCGTTCCGCATCTTCAATCAACTCAAACCCGAGTCGCTCCGGCGCGCTGATCCACGCATCGTAGTAGCTGGCGCTGTATTTCACCCAGGGCGCGAAGCCAGGCCAGCGATCGCGCGTGGCGGCTTCGTTACGCAGCTGGTGGCGCGGCATAGCGCCATACTGTCGCGTGTAGAGGTCGTACAGGCTCAGGCCGGTTTTGATCAGCAGCGCGCCGCGCCGGGTGGGCTTATCGCTCAGGCGCAGGAAACGTCGCGTGGCGTTAACCAGTCCACCGCCGAGATTATCGATCGGTACGGTGGTACGCAGCGGAAACACATAGTGCGCGGCGTTTTTCAGCAGGCGATCGCGCTCCATCACCGACTCCTTCACCAGGCCAAACTCGCCGGTCTCCAGATAGCGCAGGCCGCCGTGAATCATGCGCGACAGCGCGCCGCTGGCCGCCTGGCACCAGTCACCTTTCTCCACCAGCACCGCAGGAATGCCCTGTAATGCCAGCTCACGAAAAGTACTGATGCCGTTGATGCCGCCGCCGACGATCAGCACCGGCAGCGAACTGCGCGCGCGCAGGCGGCTAAGCCGTTGTTCGCGGGTCAAAACCTGTTCCATTGTCAGCTCCTTGCGATGAACGCTTACTTGTCAAAGGTATAGGAGCGGGCGCAGCAAACGGCAAATCAGGTCATAAAGGATGTGATTTTGTTCACTACCAATGAGAATTGTCGGGAAGCCTGGCAGGGGTAACGATATACTGCCGGTCAGACATCATGGTTAACCTGCAGGAAAAGGAATTTTCATGTTTTCATGGGCCCGATTAAGCGCACTCGCGCTGCTGGTCAGCGGCAGTGCGCTGGCAACGACATCACCAGACAGCATCATCAAACCGCTGATGCAGCAGTATCAGATCCCCGGTATGGCGGTAGCGATTCTGCACGACGGCAAAACCGAATTTTATAACTACGGCGTGGCATCGAAAGAGAGCGGACAGCCGATCAACGAGCAGACGCTGTTTGAAATCGGCTCGCTGAGTAAAACGTTTACCGCCACCTTAGCCAGCTATGCGGCGCAGCAGAACAAACTGAAATTCAGCGACGCGGCCAGCCAGTGGCTGCCGGAACTGAAAGGCAGCGCTTTTGATCGCGTCTCGCTGCTGAATCTGGCGACGCACACCAGCGGCACGCCGCTGTTCGTACCGGATGACGTGACCAATACCCGCGAGCTGATGCGCTGGTACAAACAGTGGCAGCCAGATGCCCAGCCGGGCACGGTGCGCGTTTATTCGAACCTCGGTATCGGTATGCTCGGCATGATTGCGGCTAAAAGTCTGCATCAGCCGTTCATCAGCGTGATGGAAAAGCAGCTGCTGCCGGCGATGGGCATGACGCACAGCTATGTGCAGGTGCCTGCATCGCAGATGGGGCGCTACGCCCAGGGTTATAACAAGCAGGATCGCCCGGTGCGGGTGACGCCAGGCCCGCTGGATGCGGAATCCTATGGCCTGAAATCCACCTCTGCCGATCTGATTCGCTGGCTGGCCATTCAGCTGCAGCAACAGCCGGTCGCGCCCGCATGGCAACAGGCGGTGGCCGCGACGCATCAGGGCTATTACCACACCGAGGCCGCTTTTACTCAGGCGATGATGTGGGAATATTACCCGTTGCCGGTGACCACGCAGCAGCTGGTAGATGGCAACAGCGGCGCGCGCATTATGAAGGGCATGAAAGCCACGCTTGTTACGCCGCCGCAGGCTGCGCCGCAGCAGGAGTGGTATAACAAAACCGGCTCCACCAACGGATTCGCCACCTATGCGGTCTTTATTCCGTCGCAGCGGGTTGCGCTGATTATGCTGGCAAATAAGTGGTTCCCGAATGACGAACGGGTGGTGGCTGCGGAAAAAATCATCAGCAACATCGGGAAGGGCGAATGATCACCATCAGAGCGCTGCGCGCAGAAGATTTTATGCCGTGGCTGGCGCTGTGGCAGGGTTATCAGCGCTTTTATCAGACCACCATTGACGATAACACCACCGGCGAGAGCTTTCGCCGCTTGCTGTCCCGCGCGGAACCCATGCACTGTCTGGTGGCCGAGCAGGACGGCGCGATGGTCGGGCTGGTGCATTTCCTTACCCATCGCTCAACCTGGACTCAGGGCGACTACTGCTATTTGCAGGACCTCTACGTCAGCGAAGCCGCGCGCGGTCTGGGCGCCGGCAAGGCGCTGATTCTGGCAGTCTATGAACAGGCAGAGAAGCTCGGCTGTTCGCGCGTTTACTGGCTGACGCAGGCGTCTAATAGCCACGCGCGGGCGCTGTATGATCGGCTGGCGCAACAAACCGACTTTGTGCAGTACCGTCATTTATTCGATCAGCCATAATTTTCCCGGGCTGCCATGGAGGGCGGCCCCCGCGTGCCTGATCAAGGCGCGCTTGCGTTATTCATCCCACCGTTTCGCTCCCTGAACCCTTTCAAACGAAAACTCCTCAGATAAATAACTGTGATCATGCTCGCTATTTTTTGGCTGTGTGCTGTCTTTTTGTTCGCCTGGTGTTATGAATGAACATGTAATGTGTTTCGAATGAAGCTTAAGCGTAAACAGACGGAGTGCGAGATGAACACCACTTTTACCTCAGAACAACAACCCGACGATTTTAAACAGCATGTGCGCCTGATGAAGCAGGCGCTCAGAGCACAGATTGGCGATGTCGAAGGCCTGTTTGAGCAGGTCAGAAGTAAGATTGTCAGTGAAATCGCGGCCGCGCGCGCCGAAGAGAAGCAGTACGGAACGGCGTGGCCGCAGGTCAGCTTCGCGGATCTGGCCGCTGGCCGCATCAGCGAACAGACCAAAGATCATATCCGCCGCCGCGGCTGCGTGGTGGTGAAGCAAACCTTCAGCCGCGAGCAGGCGCTGGCGTGGGATGCTGACATGCTCAACTACCTCGACGACAATGATTTCGACCGTGTCTATCAGGGGCCGGGCGACAACTTCTTTGGCAACCTCGACGCCTCGCGGCCGGAGATCTATCCCATTTACTGGAGCGATGCGCAGATGTCGGCACGCCAGAGTGAGGCCATGGCGCAAACCCAGGCGTTCCTCAATCGCCTGTGGAAATTTGAATCCGCCGGTACGCGCTGGTTTGATCCGGACGTGAGCATCATCTATCCGGATCGCATCCGTCGCCGGCTGCCGGGCACCACCTCCAAAGGGCTGGGCGCGCACACCGATTCCGGCGCGCTGGAGCGCTGGCTGTTGCCGGCCTATCAGCAGGTGTTCAGCAAGATCTTTTCTAACCAGTTCGATCAGTACGATCCGTGGGACGCGGCGCACCGCACGGCCGTGCAGGAGTATCAGTCTGGCACCACCACCAAATGTTCGGTGTTCCGCACGTTCCAGGGCTGGACCGCACTCTCTGATATGCAGCCCGGTCAGGGACTGCTGCACGTGGTGCCGGTGCCGGAAGCCATGGCTTATCTGCTGCTGCGTCCGTTACTGAAGGATGTGCCGGAAGAGGAACTGTGCGGCGTGGCGCCCGGCAAAGTGCTGCCGGTATCAGAGCGCTGGCATCCGGAATTAATTGCCGGCCTGTGTTCGATCCCGGCGCTGCAGGCGGGCGATTCGGTGTGGTGGCACTGCGACGTGATTCATGCGGTGGCGCCGGTAGAAAATCAGCAGGGCTGGGGCAACGTGATGTACATTCCCGCCGCGCCGATGTGCGATAAAAACGCCGACTATGCGCAGCAGGTGGCGCAGGCGCTGGCGACCGGTGTCTCACCGGGCGATTTCCCCAAAGAGGATTACGAAGCCAGCTGGCGCGGCCGTTTTACGCCGCAGGATCTGAATGAAAACGGCCGGCGCAGTCTGGGATTAGCGTAATTTCTGCTAAGCTGGGCAAAAACTTTTTAACAGCAGGCTCTATGAACGCACGTCATCAGCACATTATTCAACTGGTCAGCGAGCGCGGCAGCGTCAGCGTCAATGAACTGGCGCAAACCACCGGCGTTTCGGAGGTGACGGTGCGTCAGGATCTGAACCTGCTGGAGAAGGGTGGCTTTCTGCGCCGCGTGCACGGTTCCGCCGTGGCACCGGAAAGTGATGACGTAGGCGCGCGCATGCAAACCCGTTTTGCGGTGAAAAAACGCCTGGCGGAGTACGCCGCCGGGCTGGTTAACCCCGGCGAAACGGTGTTTATTGAAGGCGGCAGCACCAATGCGCTGCTGGCGCGAGAGCTCAGCCATCGGCAGGACATCACCATCATCACCGTCAGCCATTACATCGCCGGACTGCTGCGTGAGCAGGGCGGCGATGTGATTATTCTCGGCGGGCTGTTTCAGAAAAGCAGTGAGTCAGTGGTCGGGCCGTTAACGCGGCTGTGCATTCAGCACCTCAACTTTCATAAGGCGTTTATTGGCATTGACGGCTGGGATGAGGCGACCGGTTTCACCAGCCGCGACATGCTGCGCTGCGATGTGGTGAACGCCATCATGGAAAAGCCTACCCACACCGTCGCGCTCACCGACTCCTCCAAATTTGGTCAGATTCATCCCTATGCGCTGGCGCCGCTACAGCCGTTTAAGCAGGTGATCACCGACGCGGAACTTGCCGCAGGCTGGCAGCAGCAGCTGCGTGCGCAGTCGCTGCTGCTCAGTCTGGTTTAACCTTTATTGCGTTTAACCTATCCCTCAGGCTTAGCGTAATCAGCCATTGATTGCATCGCCGCATCTTTCATGTAATAAATAAAGTTACATGAAGGCAACCAATCGGGACAATGATGACGCAAAATACCAACGATATCTTCAACGAAGAGTTTGCGCGGCAGTACGACGCGTATAACGGCAAACATCAGCCAATCGCCGATAATCTGCATCTGCTAATTTCACTGGTGCTGGACAACGCGCCGCCGCAGGCGCGGGTGCTGTGTGTGGGCGTCGGGACCGGCAGCGAAATTATCCGGCTGGCGCAGCAGCACCCGAAATGGCAGTTTACCGGTGTCGATCCTTCACCGGACATGCTGGCGGTCTGCACAGAAAAACTCAGCGCCGCCGGGATACGGGCGCGCTGCCAGCTGCATCAGGGCTACCTTAACGACGTACCGGTTACCGCCGATTACGATGTGGTGCTTTGCCTGCTGGTGACGCATTTTATCCAGCATCCGCAGCGGGCGGGTATTTATCAGCAGATGCAGCAGCAGCTGAAACCGGGTGGACGCTTAGTGACGGCAGAAATTGCCGGTGATGTGCAGGATACCGGCTTTGATGAACAACTGCTGTTCTGGAAAACCATGCA
This sequence comes from Pantoea sp. GM_Pan_4, assembly GCF_026541005.1. Lineage (NCBI taxonomy): Bacteria > Pseudomonadati > Pseudomonadota > Gammaproteobacteria > Enterobacterales > Erwiniaceae > Pantoea > Pantoea sp. GM_Pan_4. The sequence goes on along the minus strand of NZ_JALNUZ010000001.1, from coordinate 304,620 downwards.
TGAGAGCGCCAGCGGCAGGGCGCAAAATCTGGATGAGATGAAGCAGATGCTGACGCAGCGGCTGCTGTTGCTGCCTGCTGCCCAGACCGAAGCGCTGATGGCGCAGGCCGGTTTCACGCCGCCGCAGCGCTTCTTTCAGTCGCTGCTGATACATGGCTGGACGGCGCGCAAGCGCTAAACCGCTGAATAAGGTTGAGTGAGCTGACGATTCATGAAGTTAGCAGCGCCTGCGCCGTCAGCTCGTCGGTGATCAAACCGGTGACGAGTCCGCTGGCCAGCACCGCGCGGATCGCCGCCACTTTACTCGGTCCGCCGGTCAGCGCCACGATCTCTGCGCGCTGCGCCAGATCCAGCGGCACCGACAGCGTGCGTGCCGTCAGCGAATTGTGAATCATCTGCCCGTCGGCGGCAAAAAAGTGCCCCAGCAGTTCGCCCACCGCGCCGGCTTCCGACAGGGCGCGGATCTCGGCTGCATCGATCATCCCGGCTTCCACCAGCTGGGCGGCCGGTTCCACGGTGCCAATGCCCACCAGCTTCACTTCACTGTGCGCGGCCATGCTGAACACTTCGCTGACACCACGCTGCGCCAGCAGCACATCGCGATCCTCTTCGGTGTTGGCAAAAAACGGTACCGGCATCATGTAGGCCTGCGCACCGGTTTTTTCGGCGATGCGATGCATCACGTCATGCGGATTGAGCGCGTAGTTGCGCGTCAGGCAGCCGAGCAGGGAGACAAAGCGCAGGTGCGGCGCGTCGATACGTGCCAGCTGGTGAATCGCTGCCGACAGCGTCCGGCCGTGGCCGAGACCCAGCGTGATCGCCGGCGTGGAGGCCAGAAGATTACGCAAATAGTCGGCACCGGCCATGCCCAGCGCGCGCACCGGCAGGCCTTCTTCGCCGAGATCGGGTGCCACCTGACAAAAGTTCAGGCCGTAGCGGCTGCGCAACTGCTCTTCCAGCGTCACGCAGGCGACAATCGCGCCGTCGATGGTGACTTTCACCGCGCCTTCGGCCACCATGCGCGCAATCAGCCGATGGGTTTTCACCGACGGCAGGCCGAGCCGTTTGGCCACTTCAGCCTGCGTCAGGCCGCCGACATAGTGCAGCCAGGCCGCCCGCAGGGCCAGAGAGTCATCGCGTTCAGCGGAAGTCGGTGCGGATTTCATCGGGTTGTCCCTGTCTGGTTGAGGGGTGCTGCGGGCTGACGAAAGCCCTCAGCACGACATGCTCACGCGAGATGCAAATCCTGCACCCCGGTATCAATATGGTCGGCCCAGAACGCCACGCTTTCAGCAATCTCCGCCACCACATTGCTGTCGGTGGGTTCGCGCTCTTTGAAGCTTAGCTCGAGGCAAATCTCGTTATCCTGCGCGCCGCCGCGCGCCAGCGCCTCAAGCAGCGGCTGCGGCTGAATGCGACCGCCGGCATTGTACTGCAATGTAAAGGGCCTGTGCCCGCCTTTATCCATCATGCTCTGCTTTATATGGATGATGGGCGAAAAGCGCGGCACCGCTTCAGCCCACGCGTAAGGATCGTAGTCACGCGGATCGTCAGAGGTGACATCGCCATGATCGATATCCGCCATCATCCACATCGGCAGGGCAAACTGTGCCGCGCTCAGCCGCTGCTGCAGCGCCATACAGGCGGGAATGGTTTCGCCAAATTCGCGTCCGACGCTCATCGGTTCCCAGAACAGGTAACGCAGACCGGCCGCTTTGGCGTGTTCCGCCACTTCCGCCCAGCAGTCAATGGCGATGGCAATCAGCGCTTCACGCCGCGCCGCATCGTTAAAATCCCGTTGAGTGAAGATGGCAAACTGCGAGCCCACCGCGACGCCGCCCAGTTCCGCGGTGATGTCGGCAAAGGTCTTGAACCAGTCAATGTAGTAGCGACGTACCGCCGCATCCGGATGACCAAAATGGTTGAGGCGGCCATACGGGCCGGTCATGCCGGAGGTGACGCGCACGCCGGTGGCACGCAGCGCCTGCTGCATGCGGCGCGTCATGTGGCTGAGGGTGGCGGCGGGCCAGCCGGGATTGATAAATTCATGCGTCAGCTGCAGATCGCGAATGCGGATCTGCTGCGCCACGGTGTGAATCAGATCGCCGGGATCGGCGAAGCGGTTCACCAGCGGATTGGTATTCAGCGAAAGCGTTAATGGCATGCGGCACCTCTCAGCCAGCGTGGGCGCGCAGCGGCGCGGCAGGGTGGAAAGTCTGTTCGAACCACTGGCTGAACGCGGTGCGCTGTGCGGCGCTCAGGTGCAGCTGATGTTTGGTGCGACGCCACAGGATATCTTCCGGCTGCTGCGCCCATTCGTACTGCACCAGATAGCGCACCTCGGCCTCATACAGCTGGCCGCCAAAATGCTCACCGAGATCGCTCAGCGCGCTGGCGGTGCCCAGCAGCGTGCTCATCCGCGCACCGTACAGACGCGCATAGTGCTTGCGCAGCGGCTGCGGCAGCCACGGCCAGCGCGTTTTGATCTCTTCCAGGAAGCTGTCAAAATCGGCATGGGCGATCTCGCCGCCCGGCAGCGTGGCACTGCGCGTCCAGTCCGCGCCCATGTTGGGGAAAAACGGCGCCAGCTGTTGCAGCGCATGCTCGGCCAGCTTGCGGAACGTGGTAATTTTGCCGCCGAACACGTGCAGCAGCGGCGCATCCTGTTGATTATCCAGGTCGAACACATAATCCCGCGTCACCGCCGAGGGATTGCCTTTGCCGTCGTCAAACAGCGGCCGTACGCCGGAGAAGCGGGTAATTACATCGCTGGCGCGCAGCTTAACCTTGAAGTAGCGATTCACCACGTCAATCAGATACTGCTGCTCGCTATCATCCGCACTGACATCTTCCGCTTTGCCCTGCCAGGGAATGTCGGTGGTGCCGATTAACGCTTTATCACCCTCATAAGGATTGATAAAAATCACCCGCTTGTCGGTGTTTTGCACCAGATAGGCCTGCTGGCCCTCCCAGAATTTGGGCACGATGAGGTGCGAGCCTTTCACCAGCCGCACGCTGCGCTGGCTTTGCGTGTGGCTAACCTGATTGACGATATCCAGCACCCACGGCCCGGCGGCATTCACCAGCGCGCGGGCGAACACCGTGCGCTGCGCGCCGCTGGCCTGATCCTGCAGGGTAATCTGCCATTTGCCCGGCAGACGCTGCGCTGACACGCAGCGGGTGCGCGGCAGAATGGTGGCGCCGCGCTCGGCGGCATCCAGCGCATTGAGCGTCACCAGCCGGGCATCGTCGACCCAGCAATCGGAATACTCAAAGCCTTTCTGGTAGCTGTCCAGCAGCGGTGCGCCTTCAGGATCGCGCGTCAGATCGAGCACGCGCGTGCCCGGCAGTTTTTTGCGTCCGCCAAGGTGGTCATAGAGAAATAGCCCCAGCCGCACCAGCCACGCCGGGCGATCGGACGGGCTGTGCGGCAGCACAAAGCGCATCGGCCAGATAATGTGCGGCGCCGCGTTCAGCAGCACCTCGCGTTCAATCAGCGCCTCGCGCACCAGGCGGAATTCGTAGTACTCCAGATAGCGCAGGCCGCCGTGCACCAGTTTACCGGAGCGTGAGGAGGTGCCTGCGGCAAGATCGTCTTTTTCACACATCATCACCGACAGCCCGCGCCCGGCGGCATCGCGCGCGATACCGGCACCGTTAATGCCACCGCCGATCACAAACAGATCCAACGTGTTGTCACTCATGCGTTACTCCTTAAAACTGTTTAATGCCTGCCAGGCGGCAGGAAGATCGCGGCGGATCTGCTGATACTGGGGGAACAGCTGCTGGTAGCGCTGCATCAGCGCAGGCGACGGCGCTTCGGCGTCGTCCAGCAGCGGGCGCACCCAGCGTTCAACGCACTGCGCCATGTCCGGATACGCGCCAATCGCCACCGCTGCCATCATGGCCGCACCCGCTGCGCCGGCTTCCTCGCGCTGGCTGATGCGCACCGGCGCGCCGATACAGGCGGCAAGGATTTGCCTGAGCGGCTGCGATCGCACCGCACCGCCGGTAAGGCGAATTTCTCCCGGCAGCGTGGCGCCCATCGCCTGATAACAGTCGCGAGCTGCCATGCCGATGCCTTCAATCACGCCGCGCACCAGGTCGCCAAAGTTGTGCTGGTAGTTAAGGCCGGTGAAACTGGCGCGCGCATCGGCGTTGACAAACGGTCCGCGTTCACCGGCCAGTGAAATGTAAGGATGGAACAGCAGGGTGCCCGGCTGCGCGTCGTTGAGCCAGCGATCGATCTGCTGCACCAGCCGCGCATGATCGGTTTCACAACCAAAGCTGCTCAGCAGATCGCTGGCCACGTTCAGCAGCCAGTCGAGATTGAGCGTGGAGGCCATGTTGGTTTGTACCTGAGTGACATAACCTGGCCACGGCAGCGGGATCACGTAGCCGGTTTGCGCCGGGTTGAGCCATACCTCGTCAATGGTGACGCTGCGCAGATGCACGCCGGTTGAGCCGACAATCGAACAGGCGGTATTGGCTTCACCGGTGTGCACCCCGGCACCGAGCGCGGTCATCGCCATATCGACATAGCCGAGACACACCGGCGTGCCAGCCAGCAGGCCGGTTTGCCGGGCGGCGTCAGCGGTCAGGCCATGGGTGATTTGCGTGCCGTCGATAATCTCCGGCAGCAGGTGGCGCCGGTGGTTAAGCCCCAGCGCGTCAATCACCGTATCGTCGTAGCGCTGGTGGCGATAGTTGCCAAAGGTAAAGCTGGCTTCAGACGGGTCGGTGGCGCGCACACCGGTCAGATTGAGATAGAGCCAGTCCTTGCAGTGCAATGCCACTTCGGTGCGCGCCAGCAGTTCGGGATAGTGCTGGTCCATGTGCGCCAGCTGCGCACCCTGCTGGCAGGTGTTAAGACCGGTGCCGGTGGCCTGAAAGCGTGCGGCGGCCAGCGGCTGCTGATTGAGTTTTTCCACCGTGGCGGCGGCGCGGGCATCCAGCCAGATCCACGCATCGTCCACCGGCTGATTATCAGCACCGACCAGCCAGCTGCCGTCGCCCTGGGCGGTCACCGCCACGGCCACCACGCGCGCCGCCAGATTCTCCACCCGATCGCCGAGCTTGTGAATCGCACTGACCGCATCTTGCCAGGTTTGCGTCATTGACTGCTGGGCGGCACCGCCTGCGCTGCGGTAATAGCGATTGCGCGCCGACGCGCACGCCAGCTGGTTACCTTCCAGATCAAACGCCACCGCTTTAACCACCGAGGTGCCGGAATCCAGACCCAGAATGATATCGCCACTCTCCACATACACCTCCGTTCGCTGCTCCCGGAGCGGGAACCCCTGTTTGGTTTATCCGCAGCCTTGTTAATGAGCTGTGATGATTTTGCTAAATACTGTCTTACACCACTTCTCATGGAGATAACATATCTGATGTATTATTTTTCCCAAAAAAGAATAAATTTCACACCGGATGGCGAGTTCGATCACAAAATCAGCGGGGATTGCGGATGCACCTGCACACTGTGAAAGGTTTTTAATGATTGTATTAAAGGGGTTTTTAAACGGATTTGGGGTGATTGCAGGCAAATAAGCGATCCAGATCGCGCTGTGCGAAAAATTGCGCGCCACCTGTTGACAATTTAGTCACAACAGCACAATTCTCATCACACAAGTTATCACATTTATAACATTGCACAGCGATGAATATCGTCGCTGTTCACCCTGAGAGGTCACGTTATGTCCGAGGTCTCAATCTTAACGCAGCAGCTGGCACGCAAACGTCGGCGGCGCTACACGCTCAGCGGTGTGGTGATCGTGGCGCTGGTAGCCGCCATGGCGCTGGATACCAAAGTAGTGCGCATCGGTTCGGCAGACGACGCGCGTCAGCAGGGCTTCTCCGCAGACAGCTACGGGCAAAAAACCTTTCCCGGCATCCAGCAGGATGTTGAAGCGCGCGCGGTGGATGCCGCCACGCTTGCGGCCGCACTGAACAGCGATCGGCAGCAGGCGGTGGCCAGATACGGTGTCGGCTCGCCGCTGCCGGTGCTGCCGGTCAAACTGCAGGGCGTGGTGCAGCCGGGGCAAATGGGTGTTTTCCCGTTACAGGTCGCCGGTCTGCCGGCGGGCACGCAGCTGCGGTTGCAAACCGGCCCGGCGATTACCGGCACCGATCTGCGTGATGCCAGCGGCAAAATTCAGTTTGGTGATTTTACTAATCAGATCGAATACCAGAACGCCGGGGCGGCGATTAACCGTGCCATGAAAGCGGCGGTGCTGGAGAAACTGGACCGCGACGCGCTGCCGGGCAAAACCGTGCAGGTGGTCGGCGTGTTCCGTCTGCTCAGCCCGACCAACTGGCTGATTACGCCGGTGCGCGTGGAGGTGCAATGAAACCGTTCAACGTCAATCCGGCGCTGCTGAAAGGAGAAGTGATTCTGCAGGCGCGCAACGTCAGCAAAGTGTATGGCTCCACCCATGCGCTGAAAGGCGTCAATTTTGAAATCCGCCGCGGCGAAGTCACCACGCTGTTCGGTGAAAACGGCGCCGGTAAATCGACGCTGATGAAAATTCTTTCTGGCGTGATTACGCCAACATCCGGGGAAATTCTGTTAAACGGCGAAGCAAAGGTGTTCCGTTCGGCCACCGAGGCGCGCGACTGTGGTATCTCGATTATTCATCAGGAGCTGAATCTCGCGCCCAACATGAACGTGCGCGACAACATTTTTATGGGGCGCGAAATCATGCGGCCCGGCGGGGTGGATTACGCCGAAGAGGCGCGGCTGACCCGCCATCTGATGGCGGCGCTGGAGGAGGAGATTGATCCGCTGACGCCGGTGGAGAACCTGCGTCTCGGGCAGCAGCAGATTGTGGAAATCGCCCGCGCGCTGTCGGTGAATTCACAAATCCTGATCATGGATGAACCGACCTCGGCGCTCAGCGCGGCGGAAGTGGCGGTGCTGTTTCAGGTCATCCGCGATCTGACCAGTCAGGGCGTGGCGATTGTGTATATCTCACACCATCTGGAGGAAGCACTGGAGATCACCGATCGCGCTGTGGTGCTGCGTGACGGCGTGATGACCGCTTATGCCCGGCGCGACGAGATCGACCTCGAATGGATCGTGCGCAACATGGTGGGAGAGCACTTCGACCTCGGTTCACCGCCCGGCGGCTATGCCTTCGGCGGTGACGCGCTGACGGTGCAGGCGTTAACCGTGAAAAGCAAAACCGGCATCCGGCTGGTGGATCAGCTGTCGCTGACGGTGCAGGCAGGTGAGATTGTCTGCATTTATGGCCTGATGGGCGCGGGGCGCACCGAGCTGCTGGAGTGTCTCGCCGGACGGCTGAAGCAGAGCAGCGGGCACATCCTGCTGCAGGATACCGAGATCTCCGCGCTGTCGCTGTCGCAGCGCATCAAAATGGGGCTGGCGCTGGTCCCGGAGGATCGCCAGCGCGACGGGCTGGTGCAGACCATGACGGTGGGCGAGAACCTGTCGCTGGCCAGCATCAGCGAGTTTGTGCGCGGACTGGTGCTGTCAACGCGACGGGAGAAACAGCTGATTAGTGACAGCATTCGTAACGTGACGGTCAAGACTGCCGGCGGTGAGGCGGCTATCGGTTCCCTGTCCGGCGGCAATCAGCAAAAGGTGGTGATCGGCAAAATGCTCGCCACCCGACCCAAAGTGATTCTGCTGGATGAACCGAGCCGCGGCATCGATATCGGTGCCAAAGCCGAAGTGTTTCGTCTGCTGGCGGAGAACGCCAGCAAAGGGCTGGCGGTGGTTTACACCACCTCAGAAGTGGGCGAGTGCCTGAGTATCGCGCACCGCATCGTGGTGATGAGTAAAGGGCGCATCTCGGCCATCTTCGACGCCAGCGTGAGCAAAGAACGCATTATGGCCGCTTCGGGCGAGTCTCTGGTGGCATGACATGAAAAACGGAGCAAACGGTATGACTGACAGAACCCAAACGCTGGATAGCGCACCGCGGGTGGCGAAACCGGCCAGCAGCAAGCGCCTCAATCTGGCGCGGCTGCTGCTGGAAGGGCGTGCTTTTATTGCGCTGCTGGTGATTATCGCCACTTTCTCCCTGCTATCGCCCAACTACTTTACCGGTGCGAACTTCCTCACCATGGCGTCGCATGTGGCCATCTTCGGTTTGCCGGCGATCGGCATGCTGCTGGTGATCCTCAACGGCGGGATTGATTTGTCAGTCGGCTCGACGCTGGGCCTGGCCGGGGTGATGGCCGGCTTTATGATGCAGGGCATCAACCTTGAAGCGCTTGGCGTGGTGCTCTATCTGCCAGTGTGGGCGGTGGCAATTCTGACGCTGGTGCTGGGCGCGCTGGTAGGGCTGGTCAACGGCGTGCTGATTGCGATTTTTCGCGTCCCGGCGTTTGTCGCCACGCTCGGCACCATGTATGTGGCGCGCGGTATCGCGCTGCTGATCACCAACGGTCTGACCTACAACAAACTATCCGGCAGCGAAGCGCTGGGCAATACCGGTTTCGACTGGCTCGGTTTTAACCGCCTGTTCAACATCCCGGTCGGTGTGCTGGTGCTCGGCGCAGTGGCGCTGGCCTGCGGTTTCCTGTTGAGTCGCTCGGCGTTTGGCCGCTGGCTGTATGCCTCGGGCGGTAACGAGCGCGCCGCCGATCTTTCCGGCGTGCCGGTGAAACGCATCAAAATCAGCGTCTACGTGCTGTCGGGTATCTGTGCGGCGATGGCCGGGCTGGTGCTCTCTTCGCAGCTGACCTCCGCCGGTCCGACCGCGGGCACCACCTACGAGCTGACCGCCATTGCAGCGGTAGTGATTGGCGGTGCGGCGCTGACCGGAGGACGCGGTAACGTGCGCGGCACGCTGCTGGGCGCGTTCGTGATTGGCTTTCTCTCTGATGGCTTAGTGATTATCGGCGTTTCTGCCTACTGGCAGACGGTGTTCACTGGCGCCGTGATTGTGCTGGCGGTATTGCTCAACACCCTGCAATACGGCCGGCGCGGTCGCTAACCCTGTGCGCGCTGGCCGGCTGGCGCGCGAGTAACCGTAAAACAAACCTGTACCCTAATAATAACGGAGCACCTATGTTCAATAAACGTCTGTTTATCGCCGCCGCCGCGATGGCCATCTCCACCTTTGCCTTACCCAGCTGGGCCAACAACGGCCTGATGACCATCATCGTCAACGATCCCTCCAACCCTTACTGGCTGACTGAGGGCCAGGTCGCGCAGAAGGCGGCGGAGAAGCTGGGCTACAGTGCCAAAGTCAGCGCGCACAAAGGGGATACCAACACCGAAAGCCAGCTGATTGATACGGCGATCACCAATAAATCGAAGGCGATCATTCTCGATCCGGCTAACGCCGACGGCTCGATTGGATCGGTGAAGAAAGCGATTGCCGCCAATATTCCGGTGTTTGTGATCAATGCCGAACTGAATCAAAGCGGGCTGGCTAAAGCGCAGCTGGTGTCGAATAACGCGCAGGGTGCGGCAGTAGGCGCGATGGAGTGGGTGAAGCAGGTGGGTGACAGCGCCAGCTATGTCGAGCTGGTGGGACCGCCGTCGGATAACAACGCCGCCACGCGCGCCAACGGTTTCGATACCGTGCTGTCTCAGTACCCGACGCTGAAGAAAGTCGGCCAGGAAGTGGCGAACTGGGATCGCACCCAGGGCTTCAATAAAATGCAGTCACTGCTGCAGGCTAATCCGAACATCAAAGGGGTGATCAGCGGTAACGATGAGATGGCGCTGGGTGCTATCGCTGCGCTGAAGGAAGCCGGCAAACTCAGTCAGGTGAAAGTGGGTGGGTTTGACGGTTCACCGGATGCGGTCGACGCGGTTAAAGCCGGTACGCTGGCCTATACCGTGATGCAGCCGGTAGCGCAGTTTGCGCAGAAGGCGGTAGAGCAGGCGGACACTTTCCTCAAAACCGGCAAAACCGGCGTAGCACAGGAGAAGCAGCTGTTTGACTGTATTCTGATCACCAAAGACAACGCCGGTGATTTCGTTTCGCCGTTTGTCCTGAAGCAGTAAGTCAGATTACCGATGGCGGCATTCTGGCCGTCATCGGTTGCCTGCTGCGCGCCTGATTTGCAAAAGAAACGTTTACGCGCTGTAATCAAAGCCGAAACTGCATTTCCGCTTCACTTTCCGGACGAAACATGGCGCATAACCCGCAAGAGACCTCCGCTGGTCACTTCCTGAATGAAACCTTACCGGGCGACAGCCGTCAGGCGCGTCAGCTGGCACGACGCCAGCTCATAGCCGAAGCCGTGATGGCCGAAGGCGCGGTACGTATCGAAGATATTACCGAGCGTTTCGGGATCAGCCTGATGACCGCCCATCGCGATATTGATGAGATGGTTGAGCGCGGGCTGCTGCATAAATCACGCGGCGTGGTCTCTGCCACACCAACCAGCCTGGTGGAATCCAGCGATCTCTACCGTGCCACGCGCCAGCTGGAAGAGAAGCAGGCGATTGCCGAAGTGGCCGCTGGCTACCTTGAACCCGGCCAGGCGCTGTTTCTGGATGATTCCACCACCGTGCTGCAGATGGCGCGGCTGCTGCCGGCCAAAGCGCCGCTCACGGTGATCACCAACTCGCTGACGTTAATGAATGAATTACGTAACGGACGCGATATCACTCTGATGGGTCTCGGCGGCCAGTTTCATCACTGGTGTAACGCCTTTATGGGACGCATGACGCGAGACGAAATCGCCAGCCTGCGCGCCGATGTGTTTTTTGTCAGCATGTCGGCGATTATTGATGATGCGGTGTTTCATCAGTCGGCCGAGACGGTGGAGACCAAGCGCGCCATGTTTGAGGCAGCGCAGAAGCGCATCCTGATGATGGATAACACCAAGTTTGAGCGGCGCGCGCTGCATCGCTTTGCTCACCTGAGCGAGTTTGATGTGGTGATTGTTAATCAGGGCACGCCGGTGCCGGTGCTGCGTCGCCTGCAGGAGCTGGGGGTGAATGTGGTGGTGGCACCGATGAAAACCGGGCAGGGACGCACAGAGGCGTAATGCCCGGTTTGCGCCTTAGCCAAGGCCGATGAAGAAGCCGGCAATGGTGGCGCTCATCAGATTGGAGAGCGTTGCGGCGATCAGCGCGCGCAGGCCCAGCCGCGCGATTTCCGGGGTGCGCTCTGGTGCGACGGCAGAAAAGGCGCCGACCACCACGCCAATCGAACCAAAGTTAGCAAAGCCGCACAGGGCGAACGAGACGATGGCGATGGTTTTGCCGTCGAGCGCGCCCGTCTGATGCAGATAAGGTGAAAAGCTGATGTAGGCAACAAACTCGTTCACCACCAGTTTCTGACCTATCAGACTGCCCGCCAGCGCCGCATCGTGCCACGCCACGCCCATCAGCCACGCCAGCGGGGCCAGCGCGAAGCCGAGTATTCCCTGCAGGCTGATGTCGCCGTGACCAAACCAGCCGCCGATGCCGCCGAGTATGCCGTTGAGCATCGCGATGATACCGACAAACGCCATCACCACCGTCGCCAGACCGGCGGCTATTTTCATCCCGGTAATAGCTCCGCTGGCGGCGGCTTCAATCAGGCTGCGTGCTGGCGTGTCGCTAAACGACAGGTGGGTAAAAGTCACCTGCGACGCTTCCGTTGCCGGACTGAGCAGGCGGGCGAACAGAATGCCGCCGGGAATGGCCATCAGCGAGGCGGCCAGCAGATATTCAATCGGTACCCCCAGCCCGGCATAGCCGAGCATAGTGGAACCGGCTATTGAAGCCATGCCGCTGCAGATGGCGGTGAACAGTTCGTTGCGATTGAGACGGTTGACGAAGGGTTTGACGATGGCCGGGATCTCATTCTGGCCGAGGAAAATGGTGGTGACCGCCACGAAGGATTCGATCTTACTGATATTAAGCGCGCGCTGAAAGATGCCGCCCAGCAGGCGAATGATGGCGCCCATCACGCCAATATAGTAGAGCACGCTAACCAGCGCGGTGATAAAGATGATGGCCGGCAGAACGTGAAAAGCAAACACAAAGCCGGCGCCGTTAAACACCTTGTCCATTTGTGGTCCGGCCAGCGCGCCAAATAGAAACGCGCTGCCCGCATCACTGTAAGCCAGCGCCTGATGCACGCCGCTGGCGACTTTTTCCGCCAGCCATTTGCCCGGCGGCAAATAGAGGATCGCGCCGCCGAGGGCAATCTGAATCAGTAACGCGGCACCGGTGGTGCGCAGACTGATGTGTTTTTTATTTACTGACAGCAGAAACGCGATCGCCAGTAATACCACCATACCCAGAACACTTCTCATTATATCCATCATGATATTTCCTGATGTCAGCCTGGTGAGGTTGCATAGCGGTATGGGCGACCACTTTCTGCCCATATTGTGGGGTTAAAGGATTAGCGGTACCTGCGCACGCAGTCTTCGACTAAATCCCAGAACCAGGCGGTATCCAGCGTGATGCCCACTTTGATGTTTGCCGGTTTCCCCAGCACACCCAGCGCATCACACACCGTGCGGCCATAGCAGGGACCGCTGTTGACATCGATTTCGACAAACATCGGCTGAACGTTGAAGGCATCCGGATTAATCAGATAGGCGACGCAGGTGGCGTCATGCACCGGGCCGCCCGCCAGACCGTAATTGTCGTGCTGGGTTTTCAGCGTAAAATTCATCATATCGCTGAACAGCTTGCCGGCAGGGCCGCCAGCCTTTTCCATGCGGGTAATGATGTCCGGCGTGCACACCGTCTGGTGCGTTAAGTCGAGGCCCATCATCACCAGCGGGGCGCCGGCGGTAAATACCACGCGCGCGGCTTCCGGGTCGGCAAAAATATTAAACTCCGCCGACGGGGTAAAATTACCGGTGCCGTAAGCGCCGCCCATCAGCACAATTTCACGGATTTTAGGAATGATTTTCGGCTGCATGCGCATCGCTACTGCAATATTAGTGAGCGGGCCGACCGGCACCAGCGTGATATCCCCGTCGCTGTTCATCAGCGTATCGATAATAAAGTTCACCGCGTGCTTTGTTTCCGCTTTACGTGTCAGCGGGCCGAACACCGGGCCGTCAAGACCGGTTTCGCCGTGAATATTATCGGCGACGATCTGCTGGCGCATAATCGGCTGCGGCATGCCGGCATAAACTGGCGTGTCGATATTCAGCGTCTGGCAAACGTTCAGGCCGTTAACCAGCGTTTTGTCCAGAATTTGATTGCCCGCCACGATACTGATGCCGAGTAATTCAATCGCCGGATGTTTTGCGGCCAGCATGATGGCGATGGCATCATCATGACCGGGATCACAGTCCAGAATAATTTTACGTGCTGTCATGGTTTACTCCTCAGCTTTTTTATTTATCACCTTAATTTCATTGCAGAAATTTTCCGGTGCGGTAGGGTAGAGGCCTTCACCTTAGCAGCGGCGTGACACGCCAGAGTATGAGAAATCTCATAGTGGACATCGAATGATGAAAGAAATAAATAATGACGCGCTAAAGCAGCAGTTAATAATGGCGTCCGGCTATTGCGATAAATTTTCAGCCGATGTGATCCCGCACACACATTTATTTCATATTCTTGCCGGGGACTATATTGTGCGCGAGGGCGCTCTGCCGGCGTATATGTTTTATCTGGCGCGCGGTCGCACCAAACTGTATGTCACGCTGGCCAATGGCCGTATTTCGCTGGTGGATTTCTTTAATGCGCCCTGTTTTATTGGCGAGATTGAAGTGCTGGATGAAACGCATGCTTCACGCGCGGTGCAGGCGATTGAAGCCTGCTGGTGCCTGGCGTTGCCGGTGAAAACCTGCCGCACGCTATTGTTAAATGATGCGCAGTTCCTGCGCCACGCCTGCCTTGGCCTGGTGAAAAAGAATTTCCGCAATATTGTCACCTCAACGCGCAATCAGGCGTTTCCGCTGGTTAACCGGCTGGCGGCCTTTATCCTGCTGACTCAGCATGACGGTGTGTATAAAGAGAAGCATACGCAGGTAGCGGAGTACCTTGGTGTGACCTATCGCCACCTGCTGTATGTGTTTGCGCAGTTCAGCGCAGAAGGGGTGCTGCGTAAGCAGCAGGGGGGTTATGCTATCGGTAACCGCGCGGCGCTGATGGCCTTAGCCGAAGAGATGGAGCCCGGCGCAGCGCTGCCGGGTCACTGAGGTTTATGCGCCCTGGCGGGTGACCGCCAGCACGATTTCCCGCACGCAGACCGACTGCGGCTGCGAATAGGCGTAATCGATGGCGCTGGCCACATCGTCTGCGCTGAGCACTTTGCCGCCCATTTCGGCTTTCCACGCGTGATAACCGTCCTTGATTGCTTCGCTGGTGGTGTGACTCAACAGCTCGGTTTCAACTGCGCCCGGCGCGATAACGATCACGCGTACATTGTGCGGCGACAGCTCTTCGCGCAAGTTCTCTGACATGCCATGCACAGCGAATTTAGTGCCAACATACACCGCGTGATTAGGAAACGTCTTCCGTCCGGCCACTGAGCTGATATTAATGATCGTGCCCCTTTTACGGTCAATCATGCCTGCGGTGACCGCCTGCACGCCATTGAGCAGGCCTTTCACGTTGACGTCGAACATCTTGTCCCATTCGCCGGCATCCTGTTGTTCAATCGCGCCGAGCAGCATCACGCCCGCATTGTTAATCAGCGCATCGACCGGGCCAAACTGCTGCTCAGCATCTTGCACTGCGGCGGTAAATGCGTGGCGATCGGTCACATCAACCGCGCGGCACAGGGCGTTGGGCAGATTCAGTGCCGTCATACGATCGATACGGCGAGCCAGCAGCAGCAGGGCATGTCCACGCGCCGAAAGCAGTTTCGCCGTGGCAAGACCGATACCGGAGCTGGCACCGGTGATGACGATTAAAGGTTTAACATTCTGCGTCATAATGACTTCCTCATAGATAAAATTAATGGCGAAGCTGAGGCGTGCACTTTAAATCGCGCAGCGATTGGTGAAAAATGGTTTATTTCTTTCGCCGATATAATGATTTTCTATGGATAAGCGACAGCTAAAAGCTTTTATCTGCGTGTTTGAAGAGCGCAACATCACGCGCGCCGCACAGTTACTCAATCTGACGCAGCCCGCGCTCTCGGCCACGATCAAACTGCTGGAAGAGGAGCTGGCCACCACGCTTTTTATCCGCAGGCCGCGCGGCGTGGAGGTCACGGAGGACGCTCGCGTCCTTTATCCGCAGGCGCGCAAGATGCTCAGCGATATGCAGGCGCTGGTCACACGCTTTCGCCAGCCGTCGGATTGCCTGCCGCTGAAGATTGGCGTCGAAGGGGATGTCGCGCCCGCCCAGCTGGCGCAACTGCTGACGGCCATCCGGCAACATTTTCCCACGGTGCTGCTTAACGTCGAGCCCGGTTGCGTGGGCGATATCCGGCTGGCGTGTGAAAGCCTGCGCTGCGAAGACGAGCTGTTTATGCCGCTGTTTGAAGAGCACTACGTGCTGGCGTATCCCGCCAGTCATGCGCTAAGTCAGCTGGAGACGCTGACCCATGACCAGTTGCATCCGCTGCCGTGGGTGATGGTGCCGACTGATGAGTCGCATCAGCGGCTGCTGCCGTTTTACGGTGCGGGTGCGGCCGCGGCCAACGCCGGCAGCTACGCGCTGGCGCTGGATCTGGCGGAAGCCGGCTTTGGCGTCACCATTGCGCCGGCGCCGCTGGTTGCCGCGCGGCATCGCCTGGCCTGGCGCGCTTTACCCGGTCAGCCGCTGATGCGGCGTGTCGGCATTTGCTATGCGGTTCAGGCGCAGGCCAATCCAGCGGTAGAACGGGTGCTGGCATACTTCAGCCACGGCATTTCTTTGCGAACGTTATGATAGATCCGGTGCGCTGCCAGGCGCATCGGATCAAAGCGGATTAGCGCGGATTCATCATGTCAAATATGGCGTCAAAATTGCCGTCGCGTTCGGCCCAGCGCCGCGCATGGTCACGCTCCAGCAGCAGTTCGCCGCGCGCGACCGGGCCATTTTCCAGCATCTGCAGAATCTGCACTATATAGTCGTCCAGCTGCATGGCGCGGGGATCGTTAAGCTGTTGATCGCCGGTCAGCGCCGTCTGTAAATACGGCGGCAGCATTTCCAGCACCTCGACCGGGGTATTACGCAGCTGATGACGCAGCGAAACCAGCCAGGAATGCAGAAAAGCTTTGCTGGCGCAGTAGGTGGGAAAACTGGCCAGCGGCAGGAAGGCCAGCGCGGAACTGGTTGCCATCAGCGTGGCCTGCGGCTGACGGCGCAGCAGCGGTAAAAAAGCGGCGGTGACGCGAATCACACCGAGAATGTTGGTCATCACGATTTGCTCAGCAATATCACTGGTCCATTCGTCTGCCGTCACCGTTTCCGGCTGTGAGATACCGGCGTTGGCGATCAGCACGTTGATATGCGGGAACTGCGCGTGAATCGCTGCGGAACAGCGGGCGAGGGCGGTGGCGTCATTAACGTCCAGAGCAAAACCGGTAATGGCCGGGCGCTGGGCGGTGATCTCATCGAGCAGCGCCTGACGTCTGCCGGTGATAATGACGCGGTTACCGCGATCGTGAAAAACCTCGGCCAGCCGGCGGCCAATACCGCTGGTTGCGCCGGTGATGAGCAGGGTGTTGTTGGTCAGTTTCATAGTGTGCCTTGTCAGTCAGAGAATGAAAGGCCACGTGCAGTGATGCACTGCTAGCTATCCCGATAAACAGGATGCGTAGAAAGCGTGAACGATGCCGTGGCGCTGTTCCGGTTTTCCTCTGCGCAGAGGCCCATTCCGGTTCAGGGCGCGTTGGATGACGGTAACGCCCACGGCAAGTCAGAAGTGAGATGCGCGCTTACTATATAGCGAGCCGGGGAGGGATGTCTATCCTGTCGTCCTGTTCCTGCAGACAGTGGCGTTTCGTTTTCTGACCATGATCAGTTATGCTGATTTGTATTAAAAATCATAAAGGAATTATAAAGTGCGCACCCGCGATTCGGCTCGTTTGCTTATTATAAATCCTCTTAATCAGGTTTTATTATTCTGGTTTAAGCATAAAAATAATGCCCTGTCAGGCAGAGAATACTGGGCCACACCCGGCGGAGGCGTTGAACCGGGAGAGACTTTTGAACAGGCAGCTATCAGAGAGCTCAGAGAAGAAACAGGCTTTTATGTCGATGATGTGGGTCAGCCATTAACTGAGCGTATTTTTGAAATGACGCTTCCCAGCGGTGAGGTGGTTTTGGCAAATGAACGATTTTATTTAATTAAAGTTGGAGATGAAGATATCCGTACCAGTGGTTGGACTGAAAATGAAAAGTTAGTCATTGATAGTTATCACTGGTGGGATCTTACTGAGCTGCGAAACACTCGCGACGTCGTTTATCCAACAAATATTGCTGATCTCTGCGCATTGTCGGATTAATTACGCGACGTGTCATAGCGTTGAGCGTATGAATCTATCATTGCCGCTTTCAAATGGAATCTTATTGCAGGTGATCAGAGTATGTTCAGTGGAGCCGACACATGCTCAGGAAAGCAAAGTTTGAAGCATGAACTCACGGCAATGCTTGCAGAATTGATACAGGTATTTCAGGATTTTCAGCAGGTAGCCTAAAGCGGCCTGGTCAGCTTAGCTCACAGCGATCAGGTCAGCTTTGCCTCTGTGATCAAATGGCGCATAATGTATATTATGTTAAATAGGGTGTCCCGTCAGGTATCGCAATCCTTCAGTTTCGCCCTTCACGCCTCTTACCAGGCCCACAACGCATTCCACCACGGCTTCAGTGAAAACTTATCCCACCAATCTGTTTGATGGACACTACGGCGTTATCCTGGTGCGCATCAATGCGCACCCTACAGCTGACTGCCCGGTTAGCTTCGCACTTTGTGGCTTTAATCATGTCTTTAGCTCATCCAACATGACAACGCTACGTGAAAACTTCCCGGTTATCCCTCAGCGCTTTTGTCAGATTTCACGTAGCGCGATCGGTCTGTTTGCTGGATACCACTCACGAGTAACTTTGGTGCGCATCAATGCGCACCCTGCAATGCTACTCCGCACTGCACAATCGCAGGGGCGCCATTCATGGCGACCGAACCCGGCGCCGTCAGCGGATTGCCAGCCTCATTTATCTTTAAAATAATCTTCCGGCATTTGTCCCGGCGGCATGTTGATTACGGCATCATTATCCGGACCTTCATTCTTCATGTAGGTCACTTTGGCAAACTCAGGAATCACTACGTACGGATACGCAGGCCCTTCATCACGGAAACGATGCATATCTTCGATAAATTCATTCTGATAGCAGATGGTTTTTTCTGGATGCTGTCCTTCGCCGGCAATCCACTGCGGGAAAAAGATGGTGCCGTGAATCACCTTACGGTTGATATCAAACAGCAGACTGACGCAGGTGCCGGTCGGCTCGTGCCAGTCGACTTTATAAATGCCCGGTGCAAACTGCACCGCATTCATGCTTTGATTGGTCACCCAACGGCCACCAACCAATCCCTGATGGATACGATAATCACAGGTCGTCGCGTTGCGCGCGTACCACTCATATTTCCAGCCATTATCATAGGTATAAACGAAATGTGTCCCGACAAACGCAGACAAATCTTCGGAAAATTCATCCGTTATCATGGTGTTATCCATTATTTTACCTCATCAGCAGTTTGTTGAAGCAGGAATAGTAAGTTATAGCGCCTGTGAGAAAACCAGACGGCAAATTAACAAAAAAATCCGCTTCCTGAGCGTGCAACCAGCTTGACAGTGCCCGTCCCCTGCTCTTTTATCTCCTCTGTACGCCGGGCCAGCTGTCGCTGTTACATTCTGAAGGCGTCGTCTGGCCGTTTTCCTGCTAAATCTCGCTGCAATCTTTGCAACAGCGAGGTCAAACGTTCGGCGATGTAATCGGTAAATTCTGCCCGTCCCAGCGTTCTGGCAAATACCTGCTGGGGTATGAAACGGCGCATCTCGTTGTAAAAATGTCCGTCTTTGACGATGTTTTCGATACCAGCCAGCCGCTGTTTTAATAACTTTTCATAGTCAGGAATCCGGTAATCCTCGATTTTTTGCCGAATCCAGCCCACATCATACGCAGCGCCTTGCTGCATCAGCCAGGGTAAATCCCAGACATCGCGGTAACGAAGGTATTTGGTGGTCGCAACCAGGGAAATGAGCTTGTCACTCATGATCTCGTCGAGACTTTCACACATCACCAGCGTATCGCTGTAGCCATCCGGCAACACCGGATAATTGCGGCTCAGCGGTAACGGTTTGCGACTGTAAGCGGGAATATTAGCAACTTCGACCTTGATGCGTTGCTTAGGCATATCGCGCTTTTCGGGTGCCGTCGTCACGGAGACCTGCCATTTATCGACTCTGATCTCTTCATAGCCCGGCTGGCGGCGAAGTTCTGCCGGCTCTTTGACCGTAACTTCTAAACCGTAACGCGTGCCGAGATAGTCTTCGATACAGACCTTCATGTTTTTTAAATCTGCACCGGAAAAGTTGATGCCGCCGGCGAAATCCAGGTCCTCGCTAAACCGATTGCCGTCATAACATAGCCGCAAAGAGGTACCGCCCTGAAACGTCAGATTTTGCAGCAGACCCGCTTTATCCAGACAGTAAAGGATGTCGTAGTGTAAAAGCTCTTTTTCCACTACGTTACGCATACCCTCGAGTTGCGCTGAAGCCATGGCCTTAGCGACCAGTTCAGTGAAACTGACTTTCTGATTCATCGTTCGTTTCCGCCTCATCAATCAGATGCGTATTACGCCCCACCCGACGTAAATCGCGCAGTGCGGCTTTTTTGGTTGCCAGGCGCAAAGGTGACTCGCCCAAAATGGTGTCCTGCAAAATTTGTTCAGGCGATCGTTTGGTATGCGTGAATTCGATCACGCCATAAGGCGTAATGTGTTCTTCAGAACGGCCCGTGGTCATAACGGTAAGACGCCCCATCGGGATTTGTGAAATTACACCGTAAGCCGATAACGCCGATTCCAGGCTCAGGTAGCTGTATTCTCCTCTGCGCAACGTCTGTACGATTCTTTCCAGCGTGTAAGCGTCTTTACTTCTCGCATAGGCGTAAACATAGACGCCACGGCTGGCACGCTGCAGGATGCCGTCCTTCACCAGACGGTTCAGGCCAGCATTGAAAGCTTTGTCACTGTCGTCATAAAAAACTTTGGCTAAATCACGAACAGCAAAGACATAGCGCCCCTGCCTGTCAAACGCGTTAAGCCGCTCGATTGCCGTCATTTTGTTCATATAAGTCTACGGAAAAACCACATTTATAGAGTATTCATGTGTACATGATTTGCCCTGCACTTTCAAGTGCACATGAATACCAGCAATAAGTAGTATTCGAGTGAACTTAGTCCACCCACTTCAAATCGGAAAACCCTTCGTCGATGTTACCAAAATCGCATGCCGGTTAAATGCAGGGTTCTGGCGATGCCACCAACGGCGATCAACGCCAGCACAATGCCCAACCCCGCCATCGCTTCAAATCCAAGGTGCCTGAACAGCAGATAGCCGACAACGCAGCCGGACAGAAATGAGAAAATCGTGACCAGATGAGTAAAAAGCACGGTTCGGTGGCCATCGCGATCGGCAGCCTCGCTTTGACTGAAGGATGCGCGTAGCCAGGATCCCAGCGCGATGCCGGCGTCGGTCAGTGTGCCGGTCACGTGCGTGGAGCGAACACGACCGGAAGAAAGCTGGGTTGAGGTTGAGTTATGGATGCCCATCAGCAGACTCAGCGTAACCAGTATTTCGCCATTGTTTCGTTCGGAATACCACAGGATTTCTACCAGGGAAGTCAGCAGCAGGAAAATACCCTCTGCCAGCAGCACCAGACAGTAAATGGTGCGCAGATTCCGCTTCAGGCCGTAAGCTACCGTCAAACGCGCCAGCATGGCACCACAGACAAAAGCAAAAATCAGCACGGCCAGAAACAGCAGATCGTGCAGGTCAGAACCATTCACCTCTGCCGAAATTTGCGAGGTATTGCCGGTCATATGGGAAGGGAAAAAACCAAATGCGCCAAACGCCATGGCGTTGAGGATACCGGCCGTGGTGGCCAGCGTTAACGCCAGCAGGCGGTCTTCGCTGTGAGAGCGGATTTTCTTCTTGCGCAACAGCATAATCTATTTAGTACTCCTTTGAGAGATTCTCGGGTTGGTCGGGTCTCATCCTTATCAAGCATAGCGGCTATGCTCCGACTCACGGCTAATCCTCTGCTTTTATTACTTTTAAATCCTCCGCTGCCACATCGTGTCGCTGTCATTTTTTTGTCATTTCCACGTCAGCGGAATGTTGGTCCCCGGCGCTTACAGTGGTGCATGAACCCCGATTAATTATGAGGATCGATCATGACATTACGCAAAATCACGGCGCTGACGGCGCTGGTAATCTCAGCCCTGAGTGCCGGACTGGCGCACGCCGATAGCGCTGCCGCGCCGCAGGAAGTAAAAAATATTGTGCTGGTCCATGGCCTGTACGCTGATGGCTCCAGCTGGGGCAAAGTCATCCCACTGTTGCAGGCGAAAGGTCTGCACGTCACCGCGGTACAAAACCCAACGACGTCGCTGAATGATGACGTGGCGGCGGTGAAACGCGCGCTGGCACAGCAGGATGGACCGGTGATTCTGGTTGCGCACTCCTACGGCGGCATGGTTATCAGTCAGGCGGGCGATGAACCTGAAGTGAAGGGGCTGGTGTACATCGCAGCGCGCGCGCCGGAGGCCGGTGAAGATTATCCGGCGCTCACCAAAAAGTTCCCTGCAGCACCGGTTGCCGCTGGCCTGAAGTGGCGTGACGATGGCTTTGGAGCGCTCAGTGAACAGGCGTTTATCCATGACTTTGCCGGCGATCTGCCAGAAAGCGAAGCGCGGGCTTATTACGCCGTTCAGCAGCCGATGGGTAAAGCAATTACCCAGGCGAAAACCAGCGTGGCGGCCTGGCATAGCAAACCGAGCTGGTATGCGGTGTCGACGGAGGATCACACTATCAATCCGGATCTGCAGCGCTTTATGGCGAAACGCATGCATGCGCAGACCATCGAACTCAAGGCCAGCCATGTGTCGCTGATTTCCCAGCCGCAGGCGGTGGCAAATCTGATCATGAAAGCCGCGCACGTACCAGGGTATTGAGCGCACCCTTACCGGGTGCATGTTTGATAGCGGCGCAATTTATTGCGTGATAAATCGCGCCGCTAGAAAGGGTGCGCGCCCTGCCTCACGAATGCGCTGGAGGACTCTTGATATCCAGTTCATAAACCACACAGGGCTGGTCGTAATGCTGCTCGATACCGCGATAGCGCATACCTAGCCGCTGCATCACCCGATGGGATGCAAGGTTTTCCGGATGTGCCACCGCCACCAGATAATCCACGCCAATCTGCCCGGTAGCAAACTGCACAATCGCCGTGGCGGCTTCGGTGGCATATCCTTTACCCTGACTGCTGCGCAACAGTCGCCAGCCAATTTCCAGCGGCGCCTGTTCCTGATGGGCCAGATGCTGCAGACAAGCCGCTCCGACGATGTCATCGCTGCTCTTCTCGCGCAGCGCCCACCAGGAAAAACCATAGCGCTGCCAGCGTTGCTGCACGCGCTCAATGGTCGCCAGCGTCTCGTCCTCGCTCTTCACCTGTCCCTCGTTGATATAACGCATGATTTCCGGGTCATCATCCATCGCGCGCAAGCCGGCGAGGTGGCTTAGCGCAAAGGGTTCCAGTCGTAAGCGTTCTGTTTCAATCACTGCCTGCATGATTCCCTCCCCGGGTTGTCCTGATCGCCACAGTTAATGGGTCTGTAGTTAGCGCATCATCGCCTTTGTGCGCGTCCGTTACCGGACAATCTCCTGACATTAACGGACAACATTGCCAGCGTCATCACAATTTCCAATGACCGGTCAGCTTGTAACCTCATCAACCTCGTGACAATATCGCTACATGTATATACATGTATGTTTCGTGACATTTACCACTGACTAACAAGAAAAATCAATGACTAACCACCTTTAGCCGTTCCAGCGAGGAAACTATGTCCGCTCAGATACCTGCCGCAGATTATTCAGGCGCAGAGAAACAGCGCCTGTCAGAAACACGTTCTATTGATTACATCCCGCTCAGCGAGCGTCACGGGCATCCGTTTAGCCAGTTCACGTTGTGGTTTGGTGGCAATTTGCAGATTACCGCCATTGTTACCGGTGCGCTGGCGGTGGTGCTGGGTGGCGATGTGGTGTGGTCGATTGTCGGTCTACTGGTGGGACAGATTGTCGGCGCGGCCATCATGTCGCTGCACGCGATTCAGGGCCCGCGGCTTGGCCTGCCGCAGATGATCACCAGCCGTATGCAGTTTGGCGTGTTTGGTGCGGTGATCCCGCTGGTGCTGGTGTGCATTATGTATGTGGGCTTCTCGGCCAGCGGCACGGTACTGGCCGGCCAGGCGCTGGCGAAGCTGGTCAACGTCAGCAATGCAGCCGGCATGATCATTTTCAGCGCCATCATCATTGTGATTGCGGTGCTTGGCTATCGGGTGATTCATAAACTCGGCAAAGTGGCCAGCGTCATCGGCGTGCTGGCGTTTGTTTACCTGTTCATCACCCTGCTCTCCAGCCACGATTTAGCGGCCGTCTGGCAAAATCAGCACTTCAGCGTTGCCAGTTTTCTGCTGGCGGTATCGCTCTCCTCGTCATGGCAGATTGCGTTTTGCCCTTATGTGTCGGACTACTCGCGCTATCTGCCGGTGGATGTCTCCGCGAAAAAGCTGTTCAGTTCGGTGTTTTTTGGCACCGTGCTGGGCACGCAGGCATCCATGACGCTTGGCGTCATTGTGGCAGCGATTGCGGGTAAAGCGTTCTCCGGTAATGAAGTGGGCTACATCGTCGGGCTGGGCAGCAGCGCCACTATGGCGATGGTTATCTACTTCGCCATCTGCTTTGGCAAAATCACCTTCACCACGCTCAATGCCTACGGCAGCTTTATGTCGCTGACCACCATTGTCTCCGGTTTTCGCCAGCAAACCGCGATCAGCCGTGGCGGACGTATCCTGTTTGTGGTGCTGATGGTGACGCTCTCCTGCATCATTGCGCTGCTCAGCGAACCGGCGTTTCTCAAATCATTTACCCACTTCCTGCTGTTCCTGCTGGCCTTTTTTGTGCCGTGGAGCGCCATCAGCCTGACGGATTTTTATCTGATTACCAAAGGGAAAGTCGATGTGCCCGCGCTGTCGCAACCGGATGGCCGCTATGGTCGCTGGAACTGGGCCGGCATTATCATTTACTTCCTCGGGGTGCTGGTACAGCTGCCGTTCATTGATAACCCGCTGCATCATGGTTCCCTGACGTGGATTTTTGCCGGCAACGATGTGTCATGGATCATCGGCTGGTTTGTTACCGCATTGCTGTGGCTGGCCGCACGTCGCTTTGATCGACGCGGGAAACTGGCCGACTCGGTTTACCCTCAGTGACGTTGTCACATACTAATGCTGCGGCGCGTGTTTTCGCGCCGCCCTCATCGGCAATATCCTGATAATGCCGTAAACGCTGCGGCACGCTACACTGCTGATCGCCCTTTCGAGAATGCAGGAGTCATGGATGCCAGCCTCAGCGCTTTCACTGTTCACCCCGGCCACGCAACAGTGGTTTCGCCGCACTTTCCCGGCGGCGACCCCCGTACAACAGGAAGCCTGGCGCGCCATCGCCAGCGGACAACACTGCCTGGTGATTGCCCCAACCGGCTCCGGCAAAACGCTGGCGGCATTTCTGCATGCGATCGACGCGCTGTTTCGCGAGCGCAGTCGTGACGAACCCGTAGCGCGCAGTCATAAGACGCGCATTCTATATATCTCACCGGTTAAAGCGCTTGCGGCTGACGTGCAGCGTAACCTGGCGCTACCGCTGGCGGGCGTTGCCGCTCAGCGCGCGGAATTGGGTGAGGCGGATATCACGCTGGAGGTCGGCATGCGCTCCGGCGACACGCTCAGCGCCGAACGGGCAAAGCTGCAGCGCCGGCCACCGGACATCCTGATTACTACCCCGGAATCGCTTTTCCTGCTGCTGACGTCAAAAGCCCGCGAAACGCTGCGTGGCATCTCGACCGTGATTATTGACGAAGTTCATGCGGTGGCGGGAAGTAAACGCGGCGCCCATCTGGCGCTCAGCCTGGAACGGCTCGATGTATTGCTGGCGCAGCCTGCTCAGCGCATTGGCCTGTCGGCCACCGTGCGACCGCCAGAAGCGGTGGCGGCTTTCCTCGGTGGCGCGGGTATTGCGCGCATTGTCAACCCGCCGGCGCAGCGGCCGCTGCAGCTGACAATTACTGTGCCGGTAGAGGACATGACGGACATCCAGCAGCGTCCCGATGCGCGCGCCGCGCAGGAGAGCAGCCTCGCCGCCGGTTCCATCTGGCCGCATATTGAAGCCGGCATTCTGGATGAGGTATTGCGCCATCGCGCGACTCTGGTGTTTACCAATTCGCGTGGGCTGGCGGAGAAACTCACCGCACGGCTCAACGAACTTTATGCGCGACGCTCCGCGCCGGAACAGGGCGTAACGGAGCCCGCCCTCGCCTATGGCTCTTTTAGCGGCGGAACCGAAAAACGCGCCACGCCTGCTGAAGCGTATATTGCCCGTTCGCATCATGGCTCGGTGTCGAAAGAGCAGCGGCTGGAGATTGAGAACGCCCTGAAGGCCGGCGAACTGCGCTGCGTGGTGGCGACATCCAGTCTTGAACTGGGAATCGACATGGGTGATATCGATCTGGTGATTCAGGTCGGGGCACCGCCTTCGGTGGCCAGCGCGCTGCAGCGTATTGGCCGTGCCGGTCACCAGGTCGGCGGTACGCCGAAAGGCATTATCTGGCCGCGCACGCGCCGCGATCTGGTTGATGCGGCCGTGACGGTGGACGCAATGCTGGCAGGTGAACTGGATGCTATCGCTTTGCCACACAATCCGCTCGATATTCTCGCCCAGCATACGGTGGCGGCGGCGGCCATGGATACCCTGTCCGTCGAGGCGTGGTATCAACAGGTACGCCGTGCCGATCCGTTCAAAACGTTACCGCGTAACGCCTTTGATGCAGTGCTGGATATGCTGTCTGGCCGCTACCCTTCGGACGAGTTTGCTAACCTGCGCCCGCGCATCATCTGGGATCGACAACAGCAAACCTTAAGCGGCCGCCCGGGCGCGCAGCATCTTGCAGTCACCAGCGGTGGCACCATTCCGGATCGTGGCATGTTCAGCGTGATGCTGCCGGAGGGCGAAGAACAGTCTGGTGCGCGCCGGGTCGGCGAACTGGATGAGGAGATGGTGTATGAGTCGCGGATTAACGACATCATCACGCTTGGCGCCACCTCGTGGCGCATCCAGCAAATTACGCACGATCAGGTGGTAGTGGTGCCGGCACCCGGTCGCTCGGCGCGCCTGCCCTTCTGGCACGGCGACAGTCTCGGGCGTTCGGCGACACTCGGCGAAGCCATTGGCCGCTATTTGCGACATGCCGCCAGCGGGATGTTGCCCGGCAGCGACAACCTTGACGCCAATGCCCGACACAACATTCGTGCGCTCATCGACGAACAGATCGCCGCCACAGGCCTGGTGCCTGACGATCGCAATTTGCTGATTGAGCGTTGTCGCGATGAAACCGGCGACTGGCGCGTGATTTTGCATTCCCCTTATGGTCAGCGCGTGCATGCGCCATGGGCGCTGGCCATCGCTGAGCGGATTGGCCGTCAGATGGGGCTCGATCCGGCCGTGGTCGCCAGCGATGATGGGATTGTCGCGCGCTTCCCTGACAGCGAAGGCCGGGTGCCAGGCGCTGAACTGTTTTTGTTTGCGCCGGACGAACTCCAGCGACAGGTGACGGCTGCGGTGGGACATTCTGCGCTGTTTGCCGCCCGCTTCCGCGAATGCGCCGCGCGCGCCCTGCTGCTGCCGCGCCGCAATCCCGGTAAACGTTCTCCGCTGTGGCAGCAGCGGCTGCGTGCCGGGCAGCTGCTGGAGGTGGCGCGGCAGTTCGATGATTTCCCGATTTTGATCGAAACCGCGCGTGAATGTCTGCAGGACGTGTATGACCTGCCGGCGCTGCATCAGCTGATGGCGCGGATACAACAGGGCGAGGTTAAGCTGACTGAAGTTACCACCGATACGCCCTCACCGTTTGCTGCGCCGCTGCTGTTTGGCTATGTCGCCGAATTCATGTATGCCAGCGATGCGCCGCAGGCGGAGCGGCGCGCGTCAATGCTGGCGCTGGACAGCACGCTGCTGAGCGATCTGCTGGGCCAGGTTGAGATGCACGAGCTGCTGGCACCCGAGGTGGTGGCACGCGTTGAGCAGGAGCTTCAGCGCACCGTCCCCGATTATCAGGCCAGCACTCAGGAAGCTGTGGTTGATCTGCTGCGCGAGCTGGGGCCGCTCACTGTGCCGGAAATCACGGCGCGCTACAACGGCGAGGCGGCGCTGATGCCGCTGCTAACCGCGCTGCAACAGGCGCAGCGCATCATTCAGGTTACGATTGCGGCAGAGGCGCGCTGGGCTGTCGCCGAAGATGGCGTGCGGCTGCGCGACGCGCTGGGCACGGCGCTGCCAGCTGATCTGCCCGCCGGGCTGCTCGCGCCGGTGGCCCGTCCGCTGCATGACTTACTTAATCGCTATCTGCGCACCCACGCTGTCGCCACCAGTCTGCAAATCGCTGCCCGCTTTGGTCTGGGCCGCGCCGTGGTCGACGACACGCTGGAGGAGCTGCGTCAGCAGCAACGCGTACTGAAAGGCGATTTCCTCTCGCCTGCGGTCGATGCGTCAACGCAGTGGGTAGCGGAAAGCGTATTTCGTCGTTTGCGCGTGCGATCGCTGCAGGCGGCGCGTGAGGCCACCCGACCGGTCGAAGCGCCGGCGTACGTGGCTTTTCTGCTTGAGCGTCAGGGATTACTGAGCGACGTCGCAGCATCCGCGGCACAGGGCGCCTTTGCCGGTATCAACGGCGTGGTGCGGGTGATTGAACAACTGGCTGGCGTTGCGCTGCCGGTTTCGCTGTGGGAAAGCCAGATTTTGCCGGTGCGGGTGCGTGACTATCAGCCTGCGATGCTGGATGAGCTGCTCTCTTCCGGTGAAGTCATCTGGAGTGGCCAGCGGGCACCTGGCGCGCAGGACGGACTGGTCTCACTGCACCTGAGCGAGTTTGCCAGTGAAACGTTACCGGTGCCTGATGAAGGTAATAATGTGACATTGTCACCTTTACAGCAGGCGATTGTGGCGCAGTTACAGGATGGCGGCGGCTGGTTCGCCCGCGAGCTGCTACCGCGCGTGATGGCGCAGCCTGAACAATCTGTCGATCCCGGCGAAGTCTTTGCCGCGATGTGGGAACTGGTATGGCGCAGCTATCTGACCATGGATACCTGGGCCGCGCTGCGCCAGCTCAGCACCACCAGCCACACGCCGCGTCCACGCCCGGCCCGTCCTGCGCGCAGTCGCCACAGTCGGGCCAGTTTCGCGGCCAGCCGCAGTGCTGCTGCGCAGCCCTCGCTCAACAGCATGGCCGGACGCTGGTCGCTGATTGTGCGGCAGCCGCTGGCCGATACCGAGCGCGCCCTGGCGCTGACTGAAAATATGCTCGACCGCTTTGGCGTGATCACGCGCGGTGCCGCCGTGGCAGAGCAGATTCCCGGTGGCTTTCCGGCGCTGCAGCCGCTCTTGCGCGGTATGGAGGATGCCGGACGGCTGCTGCGCGGCCGCTTTGTTGCTGGCATGGGTGGCGCGCAGTTTGCTGAAAATCCGGCCATCGATCGGCTGCGCCAGCTCGGCAGTGCGCAGGCCACGCATCCGCCGGTGGCGCTGGCAGTACTGGATCCTGCCAATCCCTTTGGCGTGCAGCTGGCGTGGCCGCTCAGCGTCGGTGGCGTGCGGCCTACCCGCCGCAGCGGCGCACTGGTGGTGATTGGCAATGGGCGCGTTATGCTGTGGCTGCCGCCGGGTGGTAAAGAGCTGTTAACTTTTGGCGACATTAGTGAGGAGCAACGCCAGGCCGCGATCGTGGCGCTGGGCCAGGCCTTACGCCGGGAGAAGACCCACAGCTTCATTCTCGAACGGGTGGACGATCAGCCGGCCAGCCAGTCATCACTGCTACCGGCCCTGAAAGCCATCGGCTTTTCCCGCGTGCCGAAAGGTTACAGCTGGTATGGCTAAGCCTGCAGGCGGTAACGATGCTGCTGCAGGCGTTCGGCCTGACGCGGCGTGGCCACCGGCCAGCTAAGTTGCGGAAACAGGTATAACCGGATGCTGAACAGATGAAACAGCGGCAGCAGCAGCGCCTCGTCACGCTGCGCCAGCTGTTCCAGCTGCATCAGCAGCACATCGAGCTCCTCCTGCAAATCCTCATGCGGCGGCGTCTGCAGCGACTTCAGCCTGCGCTTAAGAAACAGTCCCAGCTCGTGAAACATCTGCCCGCTGTCCAGCTGATAACGGCTCAGCAGCGCCTGATGGCGCGCGTAGTAGTCAAAGCTATTAACCCCCAGCCACACCTCGGTCAGCAGCATTCCTGCCGGCGCCATATCGGACTGCGGATCAAGGTGCAGGCGTGGCAGCACCACGTTGACCTTATCCAGCATCAGGCCAATAAAACGCTGGCGTCCCAGCAGCGATGAGCCGTTGCGCTCAATCTCCTTGATAAAGCGCAGCAGTTCACGCAGGCCGTGACGCACGGCACGGCGCGCGGTCCACGATGGCCGCTTGTTGCGCATCAGCGCGGTCAGGATCACCGCAAACAGCACGCCGGCCATTGAAGCAATCGCGTTATTCACCAGCAGCACCAGATCGGGTTTCAGATGATGTCCGAGCCCGATAAAGCCGGGGATCTGGATCGCCACGCTCAGACCGATCATGTTGCTGGCCGGTCGCGCAATCATCAGCCCGAGTAGCAGCAAACCCGGAGCCAGGCAGAGGATCAGCGCCTCGAACGAGGTTGCCTGCGGCAGCAGCAGCGCGACATAAATCACGCTGATAAAGATCGCCACGATCACCCCACGAATAAACAGCTTCATTGAGGTCAGCGGCGTATCGAGGCTGGCGAAGAAGGAGCTGAGAATCGCGGCCATCACTGGCGCTGATGCCCCGTCGCGCCAGCCGGTCGCCATCCACAGCAGGCAGGAGCCAAAGGTGGCGCAAAATGCCGTCAGCGCCGACAGCCGAATCAGCCCTTTGTCGAAAAAGCGATGCGTGCGTTTACCGCGCGCCAGCGTGGTGTCGCCTGACAGATCGCTGACCAGCCCGCCCACGCTCTGGTAAGCCCCGGCGATACGCACAAAATCCACCAGCCGCTCCAGCAGGCCGGTAAACAGCAGGCAGTGTTCGGTAGACAGCTCGCCGTTGCGCCACGCCGCATTCAGCCGATCCTGACAAAGGCTCAGTTCCAGCTGAATGCCAATGACATCGCCCACCGCTTCGCCGTCATTCAGCCACAGCAGGAACTGCTGCAGGGTCTGCTCAACCCAGGCAGGAAAGGCAATCTGGCGCGCCGCCAGCCGCTGCAGCCGCATCTCAATCGCCGTCAGCGTGGGGATTAAGTATGAAAGATGCTGATACTGCGTGCTGACCAGGCGAATCAGACGCCGGGCCGCGTCGCCCTCGTACACGCAATGAGTAATCAGGATCTCGACCTGCTGCGGATTAGTGGCCATGCGGGTCAGGATTTCGTCGCGTTCTGGCGATCGGTCAGCGGAAATACCAGAGAGTAAATCGCGGCACAGCTTGCGCCCGTTGAGATACCACTGGCTGACGCTCTGCTCCAGCAGACTGCGCATCGAGACCGGAAACAACAGCGCGTGCACCAGGCTACTACAGACAATGCCCAGGGTAATTTCTTCAATGCGCGACAGCACGGTGCTGGTGATACCGAGCGGCGTCGTCACTTCCGGGAAACCCATAATCGCGGCGCTGTAGCCCGCCAGCATAAAAACATAGCTTTTCGGCGTGCGGTCGTGCAGCGACAGATAGAGACACAGGCTCACCCACAGTGAGATACACAGGCTGAACAGCAGCGGATGCGCCACGGTGAGCGGAAAGATAAAAAAGATGAAGACGCCACCGAGCAGCGTGCCGAGCAGGCGGAACAGCGATTTGGAGATGGTGGAGGCCGAATAAAGCTGCGATGCCACAAACACCGTGGTCAGCGCCCAGGCGGGACGATCAACATTCAGTTCAAGAGCCAGATATAATGCCAGAAAGGCGGCCAGACAGGTTTTTACAGCAAAAAAAACGGCGTTTTTCGAAAACCACTGCATGTCACGGAGACCAGAAGGCGCTAAGTGCGGCGTATCCTGCCAGAATCTGGCGGGCGCTCATCCCGATAACTACGACAAATTGTTTCGTAATCGAAAACGGTGTTCATACGCGCCTGACAGCAGGCACAGAATGCTTTAAGGAAACTAATCGAACGCAGCGATCG
Source organism: Pantoea sp. GM_Pan_4 (assembly GCF_026541005.1). Classification (NCBI taxonomy): domain Bacteria; kingdom Pseudomonadati; phylum Pseudomonadota; class Gammaproteobacteria; order Enterobacterales; family Erwiniaceae; genus Pantoea; species Pantoea sp. GM_Pan_4. The sequence continues at coordinate 273,269 of NZ_JALNUZ010000001.1, read as the reverse complement.
GCGGGTCGCCGGCGGGATATCTGCGCTGTCACTGCCGCAGAAAGCAGCAATCTGCCTTCAGCGGCAGAAATGTGTCGCAGATCACACTTTGCTGCCGGACGATGCTATCCATAAAATAATTTCGCGCAATAAGGCGCAGTTTCCTGCGCCCGATCATTTTAATAGCTGACGATGGTCACCCAGTTCGCGTCCCGGCCGGCTGGCGCCTCGCCCACCCGCTGCAACGCCCCGCTGCGCGCCTCAATCGCGTAGCTGCCAATAACCGCACTCTTCTCACCGCTCACCACCAGCCAGCGACCATCGGGGCTGATCGCCATGCCGCGCGGCTGTTTCTCCACCGGCCAGCTGCCAATCAGCGTCAGTTTGCCATCCTGCTGGTTAACACGATAACCGCTCACGGTACTGCTGGTGCGCTCGCTGACATACAGAAAACGCCCGTCCGGCGTCAGCTGGATATCCGCTGACCAGATGCGCGGCGTGCTGTCGCTGTAACCCGGCGGCCGTTCACGCCCATGTTGCAGATGATACTGCGCCGCCACCGCGTTAGGCGTTTCCGCCACTTTGATCAGTTCGCCGCTGGTTTCGCGCCGGAACTGGGTAATGATGCCGCCCATTTCACCAATGTTGTACAGATAGCGATTATCCGGCGACAACACCGAGTGACGCGGACCGTTGTCGGCGGCGGTTGCTACCCCGCCCTTACCAAGGGCGCTGAGCGTGCCGTTTGCGCCCAGCCGGAGCTGCAGCACGCGATCGGTGCCAAGATTGCCCACATAAGCGTGACGACCGCTGGCATCGACAATCACCGAATGTGCCGCATGACCGGTTTTATAGCTGCCGACCGGCGGCGTAGCGATGGTGCCGCTGGCCGTCAGACGATAAACCTGCACCACGTCGCCGTCATAAGAGGCCCCCAGCAGAAAGCGTCCCTGACGGTCAGTGCTGATGTAGGGGTAACTGGCCGCAGCCGGCACGGTGCGCCGGTGGTTAAGCTCGCCGCTCTGCGAGTCAATCTGCCAGCTCGCCAGCTGCAGCGGTTTACTGCGAATCGCCGCGTACAGCGTTTTGTGATCCGCACTGAGCGCCATCGGCATCACTTTGCCCCCGGCCTCAGTGTGGCCAAGCAGCTGCAAAGCGCCGCTGCGCGCGTCCAGCGTATAGCGCGCGATGGTGCCGTCGTCGGCGGCGGATACGTACACAAAGGTCTGCGCCAGCAGTGGCGCGCTCACCGTCATTGCCGCCAGCAGCGTAACGGTGCGCAGGCTGTTTATCATGGTGTTCTCCTTGATGAGGGTAATCAGACCCGGTTATACGCAGTAAAGCACGCGCCTGTTATGTGAGTTTGCCCGACGTCACCTGGGCACTTCTCCAGCAAGCCAGGCTAATCAGGCAATTAGCGCGCCGGCGAACCTGATGTTTTGTCCGGGTTTGTGCGCGGGCTCACCTGGCGTGGCCGCGATGTGATGCAGGATTTTGCGGTGATGATTCTGGCTACGGTGGGTATACCACACAACTGGCTGAACACCTGACAGCGCGTCAGGTGTTCAACCGTGTCACAGGTTTTAACCTGCCGATTGCGCGACAGGTGCACAGCTTACTGCAACTTCACGCCTTTGGTTTCTGGCGCTAACCAGACCACCACCATCGCGGCAAGAAAGGCGATCACCGTGGTGGCCAGCCCGGCGGTGAATCCTCCAACGCTGGCCACAAAGCCAATCAGCAGCGGCGCGATAAAGCCGCCCAGGCGCCCGCCGTTATACGCCAGCCCCATTAAAAAGCCGCGTGACTGCGTGTCGCCAATGATCTCGGCGAGGAAAGGACCGGAGCCGGCAAAAATACCGTTTACGCCAAACCCTGCCATGAAGATGGCCACCATCAGAATCAGCGGCTGAGTGGTCGCCAGATACATGCCGACCGCCACCGCACCGATAAACAGGTAGAGCAGAAACATCGGCCTGCGCCCCCACTTATCGGCCAGCAGTGAGAACACCAGGAAGCCTGCAATGGCACCGGTTTGCAGGGCCAGCACAAATTTCAGGCTGTGAAGAAAATCAAGATGCTTAACTTCACGAAGATAGGTTGGCGTCCAGGTGAATACGCCCCAGAACAGGTACTGAATGAAAAAGATAAAGGTAAATGCCAGCAGCAATCCTTTGAGGTTGATTTTGCCGGTACCTGCCGTTTTGTTCTGGCGGTGAGCGCGTTCCTGCTGGCGCGCCAGCCAGACAGGTGATTCAGGCGTGATATAAGCAATGACCATCATGATAAACACCGGCAGTGCGCCAATCATGAAAAGGGAGCGCCAGCCGCCGTTTTCCAGCCCGCCGGTCAGGGCCGTCACCAGCGCCGTCAGGCCAATCGCCAGGATCGCCCCCACCGGTAACCCCATTTGCATCAGCGCGCCACCGCGTGCACGACGTTCCGGACGCCATGTTTCGGCGATCAGTGCCGCTCCTGACGTCCACATGCCGCCCATACCCAGCGCACCGCAGAATCGCAGCGCAGCAAACGCCTGAGGATTGTGGGAGAACGCCAGCAGTCCGGAGAAAAGTGAATAGATGGCGATACAGATAAAGGCCGTTCTGACGCGTCCGATCTTATCGGCAACCAGCCCAAACAGAATGCCACCAATAATCTGCCCGCCTGCCGTGGTGCTGATAAACACGCCAAGTTCCGTTTTGCTGACATCAAATACCACGCCCAGTACCGGTAGTAACAGCGAGAGCAAAAACGAGTCATAGCTTTCAAACGTCCACCCTAACCCGCCCAGCGCCAGCGTCCTTTTTTCTGCCGATGTATACGAGATCGCTGCAGCGGACTCATCCTGCGCCAGGGGAGGCGCTTCATGCAGTCTTGATTTGATATTCATCCATATTCTCCAGGGAGGATAAGCGATAGCGTGCAGCCGTGGTGCGCCAGAACAGCTGTTCTCTTTCGGTCGGCGAAGCGTGCTCAGCCAGCCTTTTACAGGCATTCCAGAATACGCCGTAGCTGAACATCCCTTTGTCGACCGGGAAGTTGCTGGCAAACATACAGCGCCCGACGCCAAATGCGTCAACCAGGGTTTCAAACTGCGGCCGCCAGGCCTGCGAAAGCGTCTGCGAGTCCGGCGGTATGGCGTGCTGGGCGAAGGAGTAGCCCATGACGGTCATGCCGAAACCGCTGATTTTGATGCTCACGTTTGGCAACGCCGCCAGCGCAATGATGGCCTTTTTCCATTCCTGGAAGGTGGCATCCCGTTTGTCGGCATACGGCCCGCTACCGATCGGCCCGCCGCAATGGTCCACAATAATGTGCAGATCGGGTAGCGCCCGTGCCAGCTCAGCGATTTCATCGAGTTGGGTGTGATAAACCCAGACATCCAGCGACAGTCCCTTGCGGGCCAGGCATGCGGCACCGCGCCGGAATGCGGCACTGGCCGCCAGACCGGCGGGCGGCGTCGCGGGACTGGATACCACGCGCGGGTCATCGTGCCAGGCCAGCGGATTACGCATCCCGCGTAACCGTCCGCCTGAACGTTCCGTCATGCTTTCAATCACCGGCAGCAGGTCATCGCCAGCCAACAGGCTGGCACCGCCGACAATCGCTTCACAGCCTGCCGCCGCGCCGTAATGGCCGCTGTTAAACATTGCCGCGACGCCGCTGGCAAACTCCACCTCACCGACGGGTTTGAAGGCCTCCGGTCCGTTGCGGCGCAGCATTGAACGGCACTGAATGTAGACGGTGGAGAGTATCCGGTGGCCGGACGTTTCGATATCGTGGCTGAATTCAGGCGCCAGATAACGCCCTGACTGGCGGTCCCATAAGTGATGATGCGCATCGACCATCGGCAGGTCGGGCATCAAAGCGGGTTCATGATGCAGTGCCAGCCAGTGCTCTCTGACTGGCAGATGCGGTGCGTTAACGATCTCCATAGTATCCCCTCTTAACTGCCTGATTTCAATCAGGTCTGAAACGCTGCTGGCGTGCCTCATCGCCAAAGTCATGAGTTTCACCAGATAAAACACAGTTTTACATAGTAAATTGACTATAGATTCACCGCATAACTGATAGCTAGCAAAAAGGGGATGTTAATGATGTAAGTAAGATGTTAATCACAAATGTCCTGCTACACCGTCAGGTTTCAATCTTTGGCAGCAGCGTCAACCTCAATGTGTGTCGCCTCGACCTGACGAACAAGACTACGCCTCTCGGGTTTTAAGCGCTTTCAGGCGCGCCGGAAGCGCCCGCTCTGTCGCTTTGCGATGGTAAGGCGAAAGCTTGCGCCAGCTTTGGGTTTCACCACGGGTGCGTCCGCATCCTTCGCACCAGCCGGTTTTCGTATCAAACACGCAGAGATCGATGCACGGCGATTTTGCGGCCATATCCAGCCTCCTCTAAAATAGAGCCTCAGGCACGCAGCCGGCTTAATGATAATTATCGGGAACAACGATGCTCTGGCTAATCTCAAAATACGCGTTAACCGCCTTTATGGTGGTACTGATCTCAGAAGCCGCGAAACGCAGCGATCGTCTGGGCGGCCTGCTCGCCGCTTTACCGCTGGTCACCCTGTTGGTGCTTATCTGGATGAAAATAGAAGGACAAACGCAGGAAAAGATTGCCGCTCACGCATGGTATACGTTCTGGTATGTGGTGCCGACACTGCCGATGTTTATCCTGTTTCCGTTTTTTTACCAGCGCGCCGGCTTCTGGCTCACGCTGTTACTCTCCTGCGTGATTACCGTGGTGCTGTTCGCCCTTTGGGCGCTGTTGCTGAAGCGGTTTGGTATCATTCTGATGTAAACGCAAGCCGCATCAATTCCTGCGGGTTTATGGGCCGGCTCATCTGCTCTGTTCATCTTGACCTTTCATTTCGATTAACCTCGCCCTGTCCTGCGTCCCGGGACACAGGACAGGGCGGTTTTCTTTCGCGCAGGAAAGCAACAAAAACTTTGCACTGCTTAATCCACGGCTACCAGCAAAATAGCGGGCATGTTGACCCGCAGACACCGTTCAGGAGAAAGCCTCTTAAGGCGCGATAGTAAATCCAGCCCCGCATCAATCATCCATTCCCTGCCCGGTCATTGGCTACACTTGCTGTTTTACCCGCGCAGAAACAAGGAAATGCTATGACTCAACACGCTTCACTCAATCACGCCTGGCTGCTGGCGTCACGCCCGGACGGCGAGCCGGTGAAAGAGAACTTCCGCTATGTCGAACAACCGCTGCCGCAGGTGCAGGCGGGACAGATGCTGCTGCGCACCCACTATCTGTCGCTCGACCCGTATATGCGTGGCCGCATGGATGACAGCAAATCCTACGCGCCGCCGGCGCAACTCGACCAGCCGATGGTCGGCGGCACCGTATGCCAGGTGGCGGAATCGCAGCATCCGGATTTCAGCGCCGGTGACTGGGTACTGGCGGCCAGCGGCTGGCAGAGCTATGCCCTGTCCGATGGCACTGGCGTGACTAAAATCGGTCATCTGCCCCATCCATCCTGGGCGCTGGGCATTCTGGGTATGCCGGGCTTTACCGCCTACATGGGCCTGATGGATATCGGTCAGCCTAAAGCCGGTGAAACGCTGGTTGTCGCCGCCGCCACCGGACCGGTGGGTGCCACGGTCGGGCAGCTCGGTAAGCTGAATGGCTGCCGCGTCGTCGGCGTGGCCGGCGGTGAGGAGAAGTGCCGCTACGCGATTGACACCCTCGGTTTTTCCGCCTGTATCGATCATCATCGTGACGATTTCGCAGAACAGCTGGCGGCCGCCTGCCCGGACGGTATCGACATCTATTTTGAAAACGTCGGCGGCAAAGTATTCGATGCCGTCTTCCCGCTGCTCAACACCGCCGCGCGCGTGCCGGTGTGTGGCCTGGTGTCGGGCTACAGCAGTCGCGAACTGCCACCCGGCCCCGATCGCACGCCGCTGATCATGGGCGGGATTCTGAAACGCCGCATCCGTATGCAGGGCTTCATCATCTTCCAGGATTATGGCGATCGCTATCCGGAATTCCTGCAGGCGATGACGCCGCTGGTCGAGCAACAAAAAGTGTTGTACCGCGAACACATGGTAGAAGGGCTGGAGCATGCGCCGCAGGCGTTTATTGACATGCTGAAAGGCAAAAACTTCGGCAAAACCGTGGTGAAAGTGGCGTAGCCAGCGGTTCTCTCCCCGACTGTGAATCCGGCCTTAGTGTGCGAGCACTAAGGCTTTTTTGCGCTTTGCTTAACCGCTATTGAGATATAAGCCCTCCGCGTGCGCATGCGATGATGCCCTCCTCTATCCTCTTCTACCGGAGAAGTCATTATGTCGCTGACCTTAGCCGACTCCGCGGCGCTGCCGCGTAAAGTCAATACGCAACAGACGGAAGCACCGGTGCCATTACCGGCTGGCGCCGCGCATATCATTCGCGACGATGCGGAAGCTATCGCCGTAGCCCATCAGCTGGCGGCCAGCTTCGCGCGCGAGGCGGCACTGCGCGATCGTGAGGGCATTCTGCCCCTCAAAGAGCTGGATGCGTTCTCGCAAAGCGGCCTGTGGGCAATGGCCATCCCCAAAGCCTGGGGCGGAGCGGGCGTGTCGTGGACCACCGTGGCCAGGGTGATCGCCATCATTTCAGCTGCCGATCCGGCGCTCGGTCAGCTGCCGCAAAACCATCTGGCCGGTGTGGCCCATCTGCTGGAAGACGGTAGCGAAGCACAAAAACAGGTACTGCTGAGCGAGGTACTGGCCGGGCTGCGCTGGGGTAACGCCTTCTCGGAGAAGCATGGCCGCACGGTCGCCGATTTTCAGACGCGCTTTCGGCGTGACGGTGATGAGGTCGTGATTAACGGGGAAAAATTTTATGCCACTGGCGCGCTGCTGGCGCATCGAATCCATGCCGTGGCGCTGGACGAGCAGGACCGGGCGCATCTGATTGTGCTCGATCGCGACACGCCAGGCATCAGCGTCATTAATAACTGGTCGGCCTTTGGTCAGCGCACGACGGCCTCCGGTACCGTACTGCTGGAGAATGTCCGCGCCCCGCTGTCGCGCGTTATTCCAACCTGGCAGGCGTTTGAGCGGCCAACCGCTGCCGGGCCGATTTCACAGATCATTCAGGCGGCGGTGGATGTCGGTATTGCGCGCGGCACCATTGAAGACACCCTGCAATTTGTTCGCGAACGCTCGCGGCCGTGGATTGACAGTGGCCAGGCGCGCGCTGCCGATGACCACTTCACGCTGGCGGCAGTCGGTGATTTGAAAATCCGCCTGCACGCTGCCGAAGCGCTGCTGTGGCAGGCCGGTGCAGCGATTGACGCCGCGCTGACGCAGCCCGATGAGACCAGCGTGGCACGCGCGACCGTGGCCACCGCCGAGGCCAAAGTGCTGACGACGGAGATCGCTCTGCTTGCCGGTAACAAACTGTTTGAGCTGGCTGGCACCCGCGCCACGCTGCAGGAGTTTAATCTGGACCGCCACTGGCGCAACGCGCGCACCCATACGCTGCACGATCCGGTGCGCTGGAAGTATTACCACGTGGGTAATTATTATCTCAACGGCACGCCGCCGCCGCGCCATGCGTGGAGCTAAGGGCGGCGGAAGCGCGTTGCCGGATGGTCAGCTGCCAGGCGCGGCTGACCCGTGAGACGTTCACGCAAGGTTAACGGCTGTGCTGGCTGAGGACGCACCCGCCCGCGCTGGCGCAGCACCGGCATGACCCAGGCAATGAAATCGTTGAAGCTGCCCGGGCTAATAGCCCAGCCCAGATTAAAGCCGTCCACGCCCGATTCTGCCGCAAACTGATCCAGCCGATCGGCAATGGTTTCGCCGCCGCCCACCAGCAACGGATGCAGACCACCGATACCGATGTAGCGTGCTGCCTCACGCAGCGTCCAGCGTTTTTGATCGTCAATTCGCGTCAGGCTGGCCAGCGCCGAACGGCAGGCGTCGGTTTCGCGAAAGGCCAGCGGCATGTCCGGATCCTCCTGCGACCAGTCGATACCGGTCCACGCCGAGAAGAGCGCCAGCGCAGCCTCTTCACTGATGTATTGCTGATAATCCTCAAGTTTGGCCCGGGCGGCGGCATCATCTTCGGCCGTGATCACCGTGATGGCTGTGACAAAACGCAGCGACGCCGGATCGCGCCCTTCTGCCACGGCCAGCTGACGAATGCGCTGAATATCGCTGGCAATCGCCTGCGCGGTGACGCCACCGAGGAAAATGACTTCTGCGTTACGGGCAGCAAACTGCGCACCGCGTGCCGAAGTGCCAGCCTGAAACAGCACCGGGGTGCGCTGTGGGCTGGGCTCACTGAGATGTGCATCCGGCACCTGATACCAGCGACCATAATGCTGAATAGCGTGCACTTTTTGCGGATCGCTATACAGGCTGTTGGCTTTATCGCGGCTAACCGCATCTTCCTCCCATGAGCCTTCCCACAGCTTCGCGGTCACATCCAGAAACTCCTGTGCGCGATCGTAACGCTCATCATGCGGCAGCTGCCGGGTCAAACCCAGATTGCGCGCCGCGGAATCAAGCATGGAAGTCACCACGTTCCAGGCGATACGCCCGCGGGTGAGATGATCAAGCGTCGTGAACTTGCGCGCCAGCAAATAAGGATGTTCGTACGTGGCAGAGACCGTAATACCGAAACCGAGGTGCTGCGTGACGGCTGCCATGGCTGAGACCAGCAGCAGCGGATCGTTCACCGGCATCTGAGCGGCCAGGCGCAACGCCGCGTCCGGCTTGCCCTGCCATACATCCAATTGTCCCAGCGCATCAGCAATAAACAGCGCATCAAAACCTGCGGTATCAAGCTGCCGCGCGAGGGTCGTCCAGTAATCCAGCTCGGTATAGCGGTGCGCCTGATCCTGGGGATGTCGCCACAATCCGGCAGAGAGATGACCAGGGACATTCATCATGAACGCAAACAGCAAAAACGGTGAAGGCATCCGTTACTCTCCTCAGACAGGGCGACGCGCACGCAGCGCACCCACGGTCAGTACCACAAAGATCAGTGCGCCGGTTGCCACCTGCTGCCAGTAAAAGTTCCAGCCGACCAGCAACAGTCCGTTGGCGATGAAACTCAGCAGCACGACACCCAGCAGCGTACCCGGCACATTCGGGCGGCGCGAAGGCGTGAAGGTCGCGCCAATAAAGCTGGCACCGATGGCATTCAGCAGATAGGCATTGCCCGATAACGGTACCCAGGCTTTGACATTGGCGGCGAGAATTAACCCGACGATACCGGCGACCAGTGCACTGAATATGAATGCCAGCGCGGTGAGACGTTTGACCGCCACGCCAGAATGATGCGCTACGCTGAGCTGTTCACCCATCATGCGCAGTGCGCGACCGCTGGCGCTGCGGTGCAACAGTTGATACAGCACCAGCACCACGCCCAGCAACAGCCAGAGCGGTAGTGGAACGCCAAGTAGCGTGCCGTGACCAATAGCGGTAAAACCCGCCGGCAGCGTCTGGCTTAGCAGATAGACCGGCTGCCCACCGTTGGAAGACAGCTGCTGTACGCTCTGACCAATAAACAGCGTGCCAAGCGTGGCGAGAAACGGCTCAACGCCGAGTTGTGTCACCAGAAAAGCGTTGAACACGCCTACCAGCAGTGCCGCCGTCAGCGCACCCAACAGCGCCAGCGGCAGCGCGACCTGATGCAGTACCAGCGTCACCAGCACCAGGCAGGCGACATCAATCGCCGTACCGACGGACAGATCGATCGCGCCGATACGCGTGACCAGCGTCATGGCCAGCGCCACAATCGCCAGCGGTGCGACATTATTCAGCAGCACGCTACGAATGTTGGCGACAGTGGCAAACGCGGGCGCGGCGATGATGAAAAACAGCAGCAGCGCAACAAAGGTCAGCACCATCAGGCTGCGCAACAGCCCCGGCACTTTTTTACCGCTCAGGCTCAGTTCAGACATGAGATGCCCTCCCCGCCTGACGGCGCCGCAGTAGCGCGGTCAGCGCCACAACCAGCAGGATGAGCACACCCTCGACGCCGTTAATCCAGTAACTTGAGACGTTAACCAACTGAAAGCCGTTGGCTATCAGACTCAGAAACAGCGCGCTGATCAGTGCACCGCCCAGGGTCGGCACCAGGCGACGCGAAAACACCACGCCGAGCAGCGCGGCGGCAATCACCATCAGCAGATTGTCGTTAGCGCCCGGCGAACTGCCGCTGAGCAGCGCCACCGAGGCAATGGCTGCCAGTGCAGCGCTGAAGCCGCACAGCACATAACTCAGACTTTGATAGCGCGCCACGCTAATGCCCGCCGCGTTGGCGGCCTGCGGATGGCTACCCACCGCCTGCAGGCGCAGGCCAAACGCGGTGAAACGACTGAGCGCGAGTGCACTCAACGCCAGCAGCAGAAATCCCCAGCCGAGCCAGGAAACGCCCAGTGGTCCGCTGGCTATCAGCAGGTTTTGCAGCGCGCTGCTGGCTGAAATCGACGCGTTTCCGCTCAGTACCATCTCCAGTCCCATGGCGATGTTCATGCTGGTCAGCGTCGCCAGCAGGGGCAAAATACCAAGCCAGACAATCGCCAGGGCATTGAATATCCCCACGGCGATGCCGGTGAGCAGCGTGAGCAGCAGCGCATAAGTGACAGAGTGTTGCTCAGCGATCTGCGACGCGAATACCGCGGCACACAACCCCATATTAGCGGCAATGGATAAATCAATGCCGCCGCTAATCCCCTGAACACCGCCACCGCTTAGCACCAGCGTCAGACCCAGCGCCAGCGTTCCCACCACCGCCGTTTGCTGCAATACGTTACCGAGGTTGATCACGCTGAGGAAAATAGGCGACAGCCAGGCAAATACCGCCAGCACCAGTACAATAATCAGCAGCGCGACGTGCTGCAGCCACGGCTGCCCCTGCGGTTTGCCTGCCGCCGTCACCACCGCCGGTTGGCTCAGTTCACTCATAGGATTTGCTCCGTCAATGCGCCCGTGCCGGAAGCCAGGGACAGAATCTCTTGGTGACTGGTGTGCCGGGCGGACAGCGTGGCGACCTGCTCGCCGCGCGCCAGCACAATAATGCGGTCGGCGAGCGTTTGCAGTTCCAGCAGATCGGTGGAAAACAGGATAATCACCGCCCCGGCGGCCGCCAGCTGCTGCAGGGTTTGATAAATGGCGGCCTTGGCGGCAATGTCGACGCCAACCGTGGGCTCATCCAGCAGATAGAGCGTGGCGTGGGTGTTGAGCCATTTCGCCAGCACCGCTTTTTGCTGATTTCCGCCGGATAGCTGACGCAGCGGTGCCAGCTGGCCCGGTGTGCGGATCGCCAGCTGGCGGATGTTGTCCGCCACTAGCGCGGTCTCGGCGGTTGCGGAGACGCCGCCCCAGCGCAGCAGGCGCTGCACGGTCGTCAGGGTGATGTTGTCGCGCAGGCTCACATCGAGCGCAATGCCGTTGGCGCGGCGATCTTCCGGCACCAGCGCGATGCCACGTTTCACCGCGGCATGTGGCGAAGCCGGTACGCCGTGCGTCTCACCTACGCGCAGCGTCCCGCTCACGCCACGTTCCAGACCAAACAGTGCGCTGATTAACGCCTTCCCTCCGGAGCCCAGCAGGCCGGTAATGCCAACGATCTCGCCACGTCGTGCGCTGAAACAAACATTGTGAAAGCGACCCGGCGCGCTCAGGGCGTCTACGGTCAGCACCGGCTCGCCGTCAGGTGGCAGACCGCGCGGTGCAATCGCCTGCTGCGTCTCACCGATCATGGCATTAATCAGCGCATGCGGAGAAAGGGCGTCGCCGGTAAAATGCGCGACGTCTTTACCATCGCGCAGCACCGTAACCCGCTGGCACAGTGCCTGGATTTCATCGAGATAGTGAGAAACGTAGATCAGTGCGATCCCCTGCTGACGCATACGTTCAATAACGCGAAACAGCGCCTGCACCTCGTGGCGCGCCAGCGCGGCGGTCGGTTCATCCAGTACCACCACGCGCGGCGCGCGCTGTAATACGCGACAGATCTGCACCAGTTGCTGTTCCGCCACACTTAACCCGGCGATCAGCGCATCGGGATCGATCTGCAGATCGAAGTGCTGTTGCAGTAGCTGCCGCGCCTGCTGCCGCATACGCCGGCGATCGATAAACGGTGTGCTGCCAATCCGTGGCTCATTACCGAGCAGCAGCGCTTCCGCCACCGTCAGCGTGCCGGGCAATAGCCGCTCCTGATGAACAATGGCGATGCCCTGCTGTTGTGCCTGAGCCGGACTGGTCAACACCAGTGGCCGGCCTTCCAGCGTCACGCTGCCCTCATCGGCAGCGTGGATGCCGCCCAGCACTTTGATCAGCGTCGATTTTCCGGCTCCGTTATGCCCAATCAGCCCATGCACTTCGCCGGCGTGGACATCAAGCGATACCGCCTGCAGCGCGGGAATGCCGTCAAAAGCTTTACTGATCTGGCGTAGCTGCAGTCGCACTGTCTTATTTACCATCGCTCTGGCCCAGCGTTTGCTGCGCCTGCGCCGCATTCTCTTTGGTGACCAGAATGGCCGGAACATAGGTGGCAGGCGGAAGTGAGCGATCGCCGGCAAGGTATTTCGCCACATTTTGTACCGCAGTCTGTCCGATCAGGTAGGGTTGCTGCGCCACCACCGCCGCCGCGCTGGATTTCGGATCTTTCACCAGCGAGACCACGTCCGGGCTGCCGTCCACGGCGTAAGTTTTGATTTCACTGCGACCGGCAGCATCAACCGCCTGAGTGGCACCAATCTGCGGTACGTCCCATGCCGCCCAGATAGCCTGTACTGACCCTTGCGGATACTTGTTAAGCAGCTGACTAATCTGCGCATAGGCATCCTGCACGGTATTGGGAATGACGTCGCGCAGTTCGGGCTGAATGATTTTAATTTTCGGATACCATTTCAGCACGGCTTTTAACTGGTCATAGCGCATCGCCACCACCGGCACGCCATAAAAACCATTAAACACCAGAATATTGCCTTCGCCGCGCAGATCATTGACCAGTTTTAATGCCAGCTGCTCGCCAATATAAAAGTTATCGGAGGTCGTGACGTTAATACTGGATGGGCTGGCGGTATCCACGGTAAATAAGGGAATGCCGGCGTCGCGAATTTTTTTCAGCCAGGGTTCCAGCACTGAGGCGGTGCCCAGCGTTTCAATAATGGCATCCGGTTTTTGTGCAATCAGCGTTTGAATTTGCGCGATCTGCTGTGACTCTTTGCGTCCGCCATCCAGGGCGATAGGCGTGCCACCCAGCCGCTTTACTTCATCAATTTGTCCCTGATAGGCTTTCAGATCCCAGTAGTGATCGGTACCGGCCACGGTAATACCGATACGTTTACCGGCCAGTGAGGGAATGGATGCGTCAGCGGCGCGAGCGTGCAGCGACAAGCCGGCGAGCAGCGATGCAGAGGCCAGTAATAGTCCGGCCAGGCGGTGTTTATGCATTGTTTATATCCCTGGAAAAGGTTCAGCTAAATAAGGTGAGTGACGCCTGCTATTCGGCGTATAGCTGAAAATTATCACAGTCACTATTTATCCCTAATGCCATTTTCTCCTTTGGATATGCAGCGGATTTGCATATTGATTGCGTGAAAAAGCATGACCGGGCGCAGATATTCTGACGCCCGGTTATAAATAATAAAAACGTGGCTGGAATGAAGACGTGCGGCGCTAAAGATACGTGATGGTCGCGGGCGCCGCGGGTGTGATTTTAACGCCCTTTTTTCTTGCGTCCCGGCTGAGTAAAGCGCTTGCGGTTCGCGCCCTGACCCGCTTTGTCACTCTGTTTCGGTGCGCTGACGGCCGGTTTTTTCGCGGCGGGCGTCGCCGCTTTCTTCTTCGCCTGTGCCTGCTGCGTTTTTTGATCTTCTGACGACGAATCCTCAATCAGCTTAAACAGGTCGATCAGTTCATCGTCCGTCAGATCGCGCCACTCACCGAGCGGGATACCTTTCAGGCTCACGTTCATGATCCGCGTGCGCTCCAGCTTCGTCACTTCATAGCCAAAGTGTTTGGCCATGCGGCGAATCTGCCGGTTCAGTCCCTGCACCAGGATAATACGAAATACAAAGGTCGACTCCCGCTTCACTTTGCATTTTTTCGTCACTGTGCCGAGCATCGGTACGCCCGCCGCCATACCGGCAATAAACTCGTCGGTGATCGGCTTATCCACCGTGACCACGTACTCCTTTTCGTGATTGTTACCGGCGCGCAGGATTTTATTCACCAGATCGCCGTGATTGGTGAGGAAAATCAGCCCCTGCGAGTCTTTATCCAGCCGGCCAATCGGGAACACGCGCTTGCTGTGGTTGACGAAGTCACCAATGTTGTCACGCTCGCCCTCTTCCATGGTGGTGACAATGCCCACCGGCTTGTTGAGGGCGATTAATACCAGATCGTCTTCGTTGCGCGGTTCAATCAGCCGCCCGTTGACTTTGACCTCATCCCCGGCGAACACCTGCGCACCGACGCTGGCGCGTTTGCCGTTAATGAAAACGTTGCCTTGTTCGATGTAACGATCGGCGTCACGGCGCGAGCAGATTCCGCTCTCGCTGATGTATTTATTCAGGCGCGTGGATGAGTTGGGCAGCATGGTTCCTCCGAAAAAAAACGGACTATACAGCATGTGCGCGCGTTGCGTAAGGCTGGGTTAAGCGTCCGGTGGCGGTTGTTCTTGGCGGTGTGATATGGCGAAAAAGCGGTGCCGGGTGTCATAGCGATTTATGGCACATACAAATCCCTCCTGTCGGTTAAAATAGCCCGCACGCCCCTGAGCAAACTCCGGGAATTGTGAACACCTCTCCGTTAACCAGGCATGAAAATGTACAACGTAAATCATCTTTTCGTCAGCCGGGAAATGAATGTGAAAAAGCTGCTGGCTTACGGTTTCCGCAAGGATGGGCCGGATTACGGCTACCGCTGTGATGTGATGAATAAGCAGTTTACCCTGCAGGTAAACATCACCACCCAGGGTGACATTGCCGCCACCATTATCGATAAAGTCACAGGAGAAGATTACATTCTTCACCGTATTACTTCTGCCACCGGTGCCTTTGTGGGACAGATTCGTGAAGAACATGACGCTATCTTGCTGGATATCGCAGAAAAATGTTTCCCGCAGAAGCATTTCAAAACAGCGCAGGCCGATGCGATTGTTCAGCACTTAAAACAGCAATATCAGAGTGAGCTGGAATTCTTATGGCCGCGCTTTCCTGAAAACGCCATCTTTCGCCGCAAAGATAATCAAAAGTGGTTCGGCGCGCTGTTGACGATTCACAGCAGCAAGCTGGGCCGACCGGATGATAGCCTGATTGAAATCGTCAATATTAAAGTCTCGCCGCAGGCCATCGCTTCGCTGGTCGATGGCGAGGTTTATTTCCCGGGCTACCATATGAACAAAAAGCATTGGGTTTCCCTGTGTCTGGATGGATCAGTCCCGACGGCCGAGATTTTGTTGCGCATTGACAACAGTTTTAACCTGGCCGGCTAGCCATCGGCGCGGCACCGTATACCTCTTCGCGGCTGATTTCGCCGCCCCATCCCCGCAGCCGCAACGTCTCGCCCGTCAGTTCCACCACCGCAAAGGGCACGCGCGACGGGCCATCAAGCATCCCCTGCAGGGTTATAAACACGGTATCCGCGCGCCGATGATAGCCGCCGCGATGATCGTGGCCGGCAAAACAGGCGCGCACGCCATAGCGGCAGAACAGCGCTGCCAGCTGCGAACCGTTGAGCAGACTGTGGCTGTAGCCCGGTGCCAGCGGATAATGGCCGAACACCACCACCTGCTGGCCGCAGGTGCGGGCCTCGATAAGCTGCGTTTCCAGCCATGCCAGCTGCGTCGCACCGACCGCGCCATTCCACGGCTGCGCCTGCGGTTGCTGGCGCGCCTGTAAATCAGCCAGCAGTGCGGCCGCGCGCTGGCGATCGTCGCCGTTGTGTTGATTGCAGTACAGGCTGATATCGTTGCCGTCGTAGACAATAAAGCGCCAGCCCGGCAGCTGAAAGGCATAGTAACTTTTTGGCAGCGGCAGCGCGTCATTGAGGTGCTGCGCGATGGTCTGGGCGTCGTGATTCCCCAGCACCACGGCATGCGGATGGAGTAGCCGATCGTAGAGCGGCAGCAGCGTGGCATAGCTGGCCCAGTGGCGATCCACCAGATCGCCGAGCGTAACGACAAAATCCAGCGGCTGCTGATTGAGCGCGTTTATCGCCTGCGGCAGCTTATGCAGAGCATGACGATAGTAAAGATTCGCCGGGACATCCGCCTCAACGTCAGCATATTGCGGATCGGCCAGCAGCCCGAAGCGCAGCGTGCCGTCGAGCGGTGCCGCGCGTAAATCCGGTAACTGATACAGCTCAGCGACATCACCGAGCCGCTGGCGTTGCGCTGCGGTTAGCGCATGGGCATATCCCATCTCTGGCTCTCCTTAGCGAATACCGGCACGCATGAATGACTGAATAAACTGCCGCTGGAACAGCAAAAACAGCAGCAGCAACGGCAAGGTGGTCATCAGCGTTGCCGCCCCGATCAGCGCCCACTGCACGCCCTGCTCCGGCGCGGAAAACAGCTGCAGCCCGACGGTTAACGGACGCACCTGAACCGAGTCGGTGATCACCAGCGGCCAGAGAAAATCGTTCCAGTGGAAGCTGATCGAGACCAGCGCGAATGCCACATAGATTGGCTTTGCCAGCGGAATGTAGATGTGGCGCAGAATGTAAAACCGGCTGGCTCCTTCAACGGTTGCCGCCTCTTCCAGCACCAGCGGAATGCTTTTGAACGTCTGCCGCAGCAGAAAGATGGCGAACGCCGAGGCAAAGTACGGCAGCGCAATGCCGGTCAGGGTATCGCGCAGCCCGAGCGCGCTGATGGTGCGGTAATTATTCAGAATCAGCACATCCGGGCTAATCATCAGCTGCAGCAGAATCAGCGCGAAGAGGAAACCGGAAAATTTCAGGCGGAACCGCACCAGGGCATAAGCGGCCAGCGTGGCCAGCACCAGTTGGACCACCACAATCATCAGCACCAGCAGCGTGGTATTGAGGAAGTAGCGGGCAAACGGTGCCGCGTGCCAGGCATTGATGAAGTTCTCCAGCGTCAGCGGCGCCAGCAGCGAAAAGTGCCCCTGTCCGGCGGCCGGATGAATGGCAATCCACAGCGCCACCAGCATCGGCAAGCTCCACAACAGCGCGGCCAGCCAAATCAGCAGGTTGAGCGCAAAACCGCCCGGAGAGGATGCAGCTTTCATTGATAATGGGCTCGCTTATCCAGCAGATGAAATTTGATCAACGCAATCGATCCGAGGATCACCAGCAGCACTACCGTCATGGCCGACGCGGCTGGCATGTCCCAGAAACTGAACGCGGTACGATAGATATAAAACAGCAGCAGGCTACTGCTGTTGTTTGGGCCGCCATTGGTCATGGCAATCACCTGATCGACAATGCGGAAGGCGTTCATCGAGGCGTTGATCAGCACAAACAACGTGGTTGGCAGCAGCAGCGGCCACTGCACGCGACGGAAAAAGTAACCGCGCGATGCGCCTTCAATGGCGGCGGCTTCGCTGAGGCGCGGATCGATCTGCTGCAGCGCGGCGAGATAAAAGATCATGAAAAAGCCCGCCTCGCGCCATACCGAAACCGCCATCAGGCAGTACAGCGTGGTATCCGGCTCGCCGAGCCAGTTGACCGCCGGTAGCGAAAACCATGCCAGCAAGCTATTCAGGATGCCAAGCTGTGGCGTGTAGAAAAACAGCCACAGATTGGCGATGGCGATCATCGGCAGCAGCGACGGAATGAAGAAGGCCGCACGCACCAGCGCGTTGCCGCGCAGCCGACGATTGACCGCCAGCGCCATCAGCAGCGCCAGCGTCACCGCCAGCGGAATGGTGATCAGCGCATACAGCAGGTTATTCCACAGCGACTGCATAAAGATGTCGTCATCCAGCAGCGCGCGATAGTTATCCAGCCCGACAAAATGGGCCGGATGCGAAGCGCGCGCGGCGCTGAACAGGCTCTGCCACAGCGTGGCCAGTGCCGGGTAATGGGTAAACAGCAGCAGGAAGCTGAGCGCGGGCAGCAGCAGCAAATAGCCGCTGAGCTGCAATGACCACCCGCGCGGGCGCAGCGTGGCGGCGCTGCCAGAGAATGAGCTCATCACGCGGCCGTCACTGATAGTTTTTCAGCAGGCGGTCAGCCTGTTTCTGCGCATCGGCCAGCGCCTGGGCCGGGGTTTTGCTCTGCGTCACCGCTGCTTCAATGGCGTGATTGAGCGCGTCCTGAATCTGCACGCTGTTGTAGGTCGAGAGCTCCGGCTGAGCATATTTCAGCTGCTCACGCGCCACCAGTGCCTGAGGCACCTGCTGCACATAGGCTTTCATTGCCGCTGTGTCCCACGCTGCCGGCGAGGTGGCAACATAGCCGGTAGCGATACTCCAGCGCGCGGCCTGTTCTGGTGCGGTGACCCAGCGGATGAAGCGCATCGCCGCCTGCTGCTGCGCCGGTGAGGCGCTTTTGAACACGTACAGGTTGCCGCCACCGGTCGGGCTGCCGCGCTGGGTTTTCTCCGGCAGCATGGCGACGCCAAACGGGAAGGTCGCGTTATCGTGCACGTTGGTCAGGTTACCGGTGGTAGTGACCATCATGGCCGTTTTACCACTGATAAAGTCCTGCGGCGTGGTGCCCCAGGCAATCGCACCCTTCGGCGAGACTTCCTCTTTCTGGCCGAGGTCGGTCAGCCACTGCAGGGTTTCCACGTTGCCCGGTGTGTTGAAATACACGGCGTTGCCCTTGCCGTTATCCAGCCGTCCGCCATTGGTGGCAGCCAGCCCCTGGAAATTCCAGTAGCCATTCGGCGTGGAAGGGATCTCAATGCCCCACTGGCTGACGCCGCTGGCCTGTTTCAGCGTCAGTTTTTTGCTGAATGCCACCACCTGCTGCCAGGTGGCGGGCGGCGTATTCGGATCGAGGCCGGCTTTCTCAAAGGCCTGTTTGTTCCAGTACATCACCACGGTTGAGCGCTGAAAAGGCACGCCCCACACTTTGCCCTCAATGCGACGCAAAAAGGCCGGATAGAAGCTGTCGATCCACTGTTTGCCCTCTTCACCCGGGGCTAAATCGCTGGCGGCGACGATGGCACCGGCATCCATCAGCGACCAGGCTTCAATATCGCCCATTACCGCCAGCTGCGGTGCGTTACCGCCGCGAAACGCCGTCAGCGCTTTGGTCACGGTGGTGGCGTAATCGCCGGTGTAGACCGGCTGAATGCTGATCTCAGGGTGCTGTTTTTCAAAATCCGCCACCAGGGCTTCCACGGTGTGGCTGACTTTACCGCCGACCGCAATCGGATAGTACATCTGTAACTTCACCGGCTCAGCAGCAAACACTGACGCGGAGGCACACAGCATAACGACACAAGCCAGAGGCGAGAAACGGATCGCAGACATGATTTTCCCTTGAATAAACGACAACGGTTAAACAGCGTTTTTTTTCTCAGCGAGCAACATCGGGTGTTCAGCAGCGACACAGCGCTGGCCGCTGGTGGTGGAAAACAGGTATTGCCGGCTGGTGGACCACTGCAGGCCGACCAGGCTGTCATCCGTGAAGCGCTGCAGGCCGGGCACTTTGACGGTCAGTGATTCCGTGATGCCGGGCAACCGACAGACCAGCAGCGTATCCGCGCCCATGTATTCGTAGCTCACTACCCGCGCACTCAGCGCGGCCTGCTGCGGGGCGACCAGCTGGATATCCTCCGCGCGCAGGCCCAGACTCAGCGCCGTTTCGCCGGCATAGCTCAGCAGCGGTGTGCTGAGATGGCTGAGGTAGTGATGCGCGCCTTTGCTGTGCAGTGGCAGGATATTCATTGGCGGTGCGCCAATAAACTGCGCGGCAAAACAGCTCGCCGGCTGGTTGTAGAGCTGGTCTGGCGTGCCGTGTTGCTCAATGCGGCCATCGTTGAGCAGAATGATGTGATCGGCCATGCTCATCGCTTCGGTCTGATCGTGGGTGACGTACAACATGGTCAGCCCGAGCTGCTTTTGCAGCGCGCGGATTTCGCGCCGCATGCTCTGACGCAGTTTGGCATCCAGGTTGGATAACGGCTCATCCATCAGGCACAGCGTATTGTTGGCGATCACCGTCCTGCCCAGCGCCACGCGCTGCTGCTGCCCGCCGGAGAGCTGTGAAGGCAGGCGCGCCAGCAGCGGTTCCAGCTCAAGCAGTGCGCTGACCTGCGCCAGCCGGGCGGCAAACTGTTGCTTATCTTCACCGCGCGCCTTCAGGCCAAATAGCAGATTCTCCCGCACGCTCAGGTGAGGAAACAGCGCGTAAGACTGAAACACCATCGACAGCTTGCGCTGCGCCGGTGGCAGAAGCGTGACGTCGGTGTGATTGAAATAAATGCGGCCGCTGTCGGCCGTTTCCAGCCCGGCGAGGGTGCGCAACAGCGTCGATTTACCGCAGCCTGAAGGCCCCAGCAGTGCGACGAAACTGCCTTGCGCCACGTCGAAGCTGATATCCTGCAGCGCGATTTTATCGCCCCAGGTTTTGGTGATGTGTTGCAGCGAGAGATGGCTCATGCATCCGCAGTCCTGAAATCAGAATGGCGGTAAGCTAGCTGAGGCGGATGAAAGATTTATGGCGCTGACGTGACGGTTGGGTGATGGGCGGCGACCTGGCGCAGCATCCCCCTCACCCGGCACGCCCGCAGGCCGTGCCGGGCAAGCGTTTATGCGTTACTGCGACATGCTCAGAATGGTGCGGATGTTCTGCGCCGTGGTGGCAATGATATCGATAGCGCCGGTGCGCAGCGCGCCGAGGATCGCCATGGCTTTGGTGTTTTCAGCGGCAATGGCAATCACGCAGGGAATTTTACGCAGCTCGTCGATACTGAGGCCAATTACCCGGTCGTTCATCACCGTATCCACGTGCTGGCCCTGGGCATTAAAAAAATCATAGCCGGCCACATCACCGGTCACGCCCTGATTGACGCTGGCATCAATGATTTCATGCGGTGTGAACCAGCCGAGCTTCACCATATAGCTGTTTTCGTTCATGTCGCCGATGCCCACCAGTGCCACATCCGCTTTCCGCGCGCGGTCGAGCGTCTCTTTGATGGTGCCGTTTTGCATGAAAGCGTCGCGCAGCGCCCGGTTTTCGACGTAAGCCGGGGCGTACAGGGTTTCGCTGATGCCGCCAAACTTTTTGGCCAGCCGGCGGCTGATGTGGTCCGCGTTGATGGCATCCCCCGGACGATGGGTGCCGCCGATGCCGCTGATAAACAGGCAGTTGCGCGTCGGCACCTGACCGGGATAATCGGCGACGGCCGCCACGTTGCGCCCCTGACCCACGGCGACAATGGCGTTGTCTTTCAGCGACTGCGCGAGATGCGCCGACACCAGCGCCGCCACCTGACGCCGCTGCTCGTCGCTGTCTGGCGAATCGAGGGCAATCAGCGCGCGCTGCAGATGGGGAAAACGCGTCTGCAACTGCTGCTCCAGCCGCGTACTGAACACCGGATGGTAGCGCACATTGATCTCGACGATGCCCTCTTCACGCGCGCGTTTCAGCAGTCGCCCCACCTTGATACGGGAAATCCCAAACTTACGCGCAATCTCCTCCTGGGTGATTTCGTCCTGATAGTAGGCGACGGCAATTTCCGTCAGCAGCTCGGAGTCCTGAGAAAGCGTGTTTTTTTCCATCCGTTACCTGTCTTGTATCGTCGTGCGGAGTGCTCAGCAGGGAGTTATATCATTGATGCGACTCGCTTCGCCAGCCAGCAACGCCGCGAGTCGCCGCTGCTGTCACGCTTAACGCTGAATGGCGTCAATTTTCAGCATGCGGGCAATAACCTTATCCAGCTCTTGCTGATCGAAGATCTGTTTCCAGTCCGGCTTGATGATCTTCTCGCGGCCATACTCCATGGCGATCATGCAGGCGTCCGAGAACGGGTTGGTGGCGCGGAAAGCCACCGCCAGCGCAATCTGAATATGGCCGTACAGCATGGCCTTCGCTGCCTCTTCCGGGACGCCGCTGTGTTTCACCGTTTCATCCAGCGCCTCTTTCATGAAGGCACCGACCATGCAGGCGACGGTTTCGACCAGCGTCGGTTCCAGATACGCCAGCTGCGTCACCGTGACCCAGTGCACCTGATCAACCGGGCCGTACATCACGCTAATCACCTTACTCAGCTCTGCCTTCTGTTCAGCGCTGCCGCTTTCCCAGGCTGCCGCGACGTGCTGGACGGCAGCAACGCCACCAAACGCATCGGCGTGCTCCTCTTTGGTGTAGCGGGCAAGAAATACCGACGGATGGCACGGGTGCGCGACCGCGTATTCAATGCCGTCACGCTGGGCGATCAGGTTGGCGTAGGCCGCGGCCGGATCGAGCGTCAGCAGCACCGCACCGCTTTGCATCTGTGGCACCACGCTTTGCGAGACTTTGCCCAGTACGATATCCGGCACGGCGAGGATCACCACGTCACTCAGCGGCACCACCGACGCGGCATCCGACAGCTCGCGTCCCTGTGCAATCACCTGCTGCTGCGCCTGCGGTGAATTCTCGCAGTAAAACACCTGATAAGCGCTGTGCTGCAAATTAGCGGAAATACGCATGCCCATTTTGCCGCCTGCGCCGATCACGGTGATGGTTTTCAATGCCTTGCTCATGTTAACGACTCCTGATCTTGTTTACTGCGTAGGAATTCAACGGCGCGGCGGGTCCATTCGGCTTCCCGCGCGCAGGTCTGCGCGGCATCGTCCTGCCACGGCAACCAGTGTTCGATGATTTGGTTGATGTCGCGATCGGCTGGCCGCACGCTGGCGATCAGCCGGTCATAATCCAGCTTCCCTTCGCCCATCGGACAGCCGGCCAGGGTAAAACCGACCCAGCCGGCACGGCGGGTAAAGGCGAAATCTTTGATGTGCAGATTGCCGACGCGCGCAGCGGTATTGGCGATCACCTGCTCCTGCAGTTCCAGTCCGGCGACGCAGTTGGCCGGATCGAGACAGACGCACAGCCACGGCGAGAGAAAGCGGTTGATCACCGACATCATCGCCGCGCTGCTGACCTGCTCGTAGGTCTCCAGGCACAGCCGCACCTGCTGACGGGCAAAATCCGGCAGCACGGCTGCAATCAGATTGGCCGCTTCATCCAGCGATGGCCGGTGATCGGCGGTGTTGAACATTGAGCGCACCACGCGCGCATCGAGAATGGCGGCGATGTGCAGATAGCGGCGCAGGTGCGCGCTGCCGAGACCGCGCGTGCCGAGCTCCAGCGTAATGCCGAGCGCGTCCGCCTGCTGACGCAGCGCCAGCAGCTGTTCATCTGACCACTGCTCAATCGCCGGGTAGTCGCAGATCTGAAATACTGACACGTCGAGATCGGCGGTGTGCTGCAGCATCTGCGCCAGCGTGAGCGGCTGTGGCACCTGGGGCGACATGCGCCAGAAAAACGCATAGGTACTGAGTCCAATGCGGCTCATGACGGCAGCTCCCCGGCCAGCTCACTGGCTTCCTGCACGATTTGCGCCAGCGCCTGCGGATCGTGGGCAAAGCGGCCGAGGAACAGGCCGTTGACGTCGCCGCCGAGGCGCTGAATCAGACCCGGCCCGGCGCTGCCGCCGTAAATCACCCGCAGCGTGATGCCGTCGGGCGTCGTCAGCTGCTGTAGCCCGCTGCACACCGCGCGGATATAGCTGTCCGGCGCCGGCTGCGGCGCACCAATTGCCCACTGCGGTTCGTAAGCAAACAACACCTCACCGCTGAGCGCCTGTTGCGCGGCCTCCGCCAGCGCCTCCTGCAGCTGCTGCTGACACAGCGCAATCGCCTGCTCAGGCGTGCCCTGCTGCGGTTCACCGATGCACAGCACCGGGGTCAGGCGATAACGCAGCGCCATCGCCACTTTGGCGGCAATCTGCGTTTTATCTTCATGAAAATGGCGACGGCGTTCAGCGTGACCGATCTCCGCCAGTGAGCACCCCAGCTCCTGCAGCATGCTGGCGCTGACCTCTCCGGTCCAGGCGCCGTTTTCCGCCTGACACACGTCCTGCGCGCCGACGCGCACCGGCGTGCCGGCAAAGATCTCCGTTACCGCCGGGATGGCCGGATAAGCGGGCAGCACAAACAGCCCGACATCACCGCGCTGCACCGCCGGATGCTGCGCCAGCGTCGCAACCTCGCGACACCACGCCAGCGTTTGCTGATAGCCGAAATACATTTTCAGGCTGACGCCAAGCCAGATTTTAGGCTGAGCCATAATTACGCTCCCTGTTCAGATGCACTGTGTTCTTTTAACAGATTGCCAACGGTGTTGACGATCATCGCCAGTGAAACCGCACCGGCGTCCGGCGTGCCAACGCTTTTTTCTGCCAGCGGCCGCGCACGCCCCACTTTCGGTACCAGCTGTGCGGTGGCCTGCGCGGCCTGCTCCGCCACCGCTGCCGCACGTAACCAGGCTTCGGTGAGTGATGCGCCCTGCGCCACCGCAGCGCTCAGCGTGTCGCTAAACGGAACCAGCACGTCAACCATGGTTTTATCACCGACGCGCGCTTTGCCGAAGTGCATAATGCCCTCTTTTGCATCCCGGACGCCGGCAGCGACGCGTGGTGCATCCGCTGCCGCGCTGTCGCCCAGCGCGGTGCCGAGCGCGGTCAGTGCCACGCCCCACAGGGCTCCGGACGTGCCGCCCGCTTTATCCGCCCAGGCATCGGCGGCGCGACACAGCAGACTGCCAGCGCCGGCGCCACGCGCGGCCACCTCACGCGCCTTTTCCACCGCGCCGAGTACGCCGCGCTCCATACCAATGCCGTGATCGCCGTCGCCCGCTACCGCATCAATGTCGCCCAGCTGGCCGGCATGACGCTGAATCATCACCGCCACCGCTTCCAGCAGTTCAAGAACGCGCCGGGCGCTGTGTTGTGATGCAGTGCTGGCCTGCGGTAACGTCTCTTCACTGATCTCTTCGCACTCGGCGGCGCTGAGCGGCTCGGCAATCAGGACGCTGCCTTTGCGGTAGGCCGGCGTATTGGCCGGCGCGCCCCACAGCGTTTCCAGCTCATCATCGAGCCACATCAGCGTCAGCGAGACGCCCGCCATGTTAAAACTGGTGACGAATTCGCCGACATCCGGCTCCACTACCTGCAACTGCGCCGCCGACAGCAGCTGGGCGATGCGGCGATACACCACAAACAGCTCTTCATACTTGACTGAACCGAGACCGTTGAGGATTACCGCCACGCGCTGTCCCGCCACCTGCGCCACATCCGCTGGCCGCTCACTCAGCAGCCGGTCGATAAAGATTTCTGCCAGCTCGTCGGCACGCGGCACCGCCGTTTCGCTGATGCCCGGCTCACCGTGGATGCCCAGCCCGAGCGCCATGCGCCCTTTCTCTACCTCAAACAGTGGATGCGCAGCGCCCGGCAGCGTGCAGCCGGAAAATGCCACGCCGAAGGTGCGGGTGCGATCGTTGGCGTGCTGCGCTTTTTTCAGCACCGTAGCCAGATCGTCTCCCGCTTCTGCCGCGGCCGCAGCCACTTTAAACACACACAGATCGCCGGCTACGCCGCGTCGCTTCATACGCTCATCGTGGCTGGCGCTGGACACATCATCCGTTACCGCCAGCACCTCACAGGCAATACCTTCAGCGCGCAGCCGCTCGCACGCCTGACCAAAATGCAGCACGTCACCGGCATAGTTTCCAAACAGCAACAGCACACCCGCGCCGTTATGCGCCGCGCGCGCGACGTTATAGATTTGCTGCGCCGACGGCGAAGCGAACAGATTGCCCATTGCCGCCCCGTGCGCCAGGCCCTGGCCGACCAATCCGGCAAAGGCGGGATAGTGACCGGAACCGCCACCGACAATCACCGCCACGGTATCCGGCTGGCTGCGCGTGCTGCGCACCACACCACCGCTCACCTGGCGTACTTTATCGGCGTTGGCGGCCACAAAGCCTTCGATCAGTTCCGCGGCAAACGCGGATGGCTGGTTAAACAGGTACGTCATGTTATTGCTCCTGTACAAATGAGGCTGGCAGAGGCTGCGCGCGACGGCGATTGAGGAACAGCATCAATACAGCGGAGAGCAGCATAAAACCGCCGACCACGAACATCGGTAACACATAACTGTGAGTGGCATCATGCAGTGCGCCGGTGATGTAACCGGCGGAAAAACCCGCCACGTTGCCCAGGGTGTTAATCAGCGCAATCGCCGCCGCTGCCGATGCGCCGGTCAGGAACTGCGTTGGCAGCGTCCAGAAATTGGGCAATGCGGCGAAGATGGCACTGGCCGTTACGGCGATCACCATGATGGTGGTAAACGGTGAATCCATGTAGAGCGCCAGCGGTACGCTGACGCCGCCCGCGACCGCAGGAATCGCGATGTGCCAGGTTTTACAGCCGCGCCGCGCGGCATCCCGCGACCAGAAAAACATCACGACGGCGGCGATCAGGTACGGCACGCCGGTGATCAGCCCTTTCTGCATCACGTTGAAGGTGGTGCCAAACTGCTGCTGGAAGCCGGCGATAATGGTCGGCAGGAAGAACGCCAGCGCGTACAGGCCGTAAATAAAGCCGAAGTAGATCAGGCACAGCATCCACACGCGGCTGTTGCCCATCACCGAACGCACGCTGTGCGGGTGCTGGCCCTGCTTGTGCTGATGTTCCGCCTCCAGTTCGGCTATCAGCCAGTTTTTCTCGTCGTCATTCAGCCACTTCGCCTGACGCGGCGAGTCCACCAGCCAGAACAGCGCCACAATCCCGATGAGGATTGCTGGCAGCGATACGCCCATAAACATTACGCGCCAGCCCTCCAGGCCAAACAGCCCGTGCTGCTCAATCAGCGAGGCAGCCAGCGGTGCGCCAAATACCACCGTCAGCGGTTGTGCCAGGTAGAACAGCGAGAGAATTTTGCTGCGGTGGCGCGCCGGCACCCACAGGCTGAGATAAAGGATGGCGCCCGGGAAGAAACCGGCCTCGGCAATCCCCAGCAGCAGGCGCAGCGTGTACAGCCCTTCGACACTGCTGACCCAGGTAAACAGCAGCGAGACGATGCCCCAGCTGATCATGATGCGCGCCAGCCAGCGCCGCGCGCCGAACTTATGCAGCGCCAGGTTGCTGGGCACTTCCAGCAGGATGTAACCAATAAAGAAGATGCCGGAGGCGAGACCAAACTGCAGCGCACTGAGGCCGAGGTCCTGCGTCATGCCGTTTGGGCCGGCAAAGGAAATGGCGGTGCGATCGAGGAAATTGATAAAGAACATCAGCGCCACAAACGGTACCAGGCGCCAGGAGATTTTGCGGATTGCGGTCTGCTCAACCGCGCTGACAGCAGAGTGATTCATAACGCACCTCCGAAACGTGCGCAGTGAGACGGTGTTGGCCAGGCGCAAAACCGGCGCTGGCGACAGACAAAATGCGAGGTAAGAAGCAAATGACACATGTTCGAGTCCTCAATGGGTCTTCTTGTACATGGATAGGGTCATGCGAACAAATGAACACTACACGGATATTTGCTCACTCCTCAAGCGCAGTTGGCGAAAGTGTGACAGTGCGCATGAGATTTGATTTCAGCGACATTTTCAGGATTTTTCGCAGCAGAGCGGCGCTGCGCGATCGTTACATCAGGGGTGCGCGAGATTTTGCGTGGCCGATCGCTAAATCATATGAACACGTATTGAACATATGTTTGATTTTGTGGCAGGCTGTCAGTGAACATCTAATCGCCTGACGAACATATGTGCAGGTGTCAGACCCTGTATCACTGGAGAGACGTGATGAAAACTATCGCTATTGGTGCCGATGATGCGGCTATCGATTTGAAAAACATCATTAAAAAGCTGCTGGAAGAGCAGGATTATCAGGTAACTGATTACAGTAACGACGCGCAAAATGACCGCCCGATGTATCCGGACGTGGCGTTTGCGCTCGCTACGGCGGTGCAGCAAAAGCAGTTTGAGCGCGGCATTTTGCTGTGTGGCACCGGCATTGGCGTCGCGATTGTTGCCAATAAAGTGGAAGGCGTGCGCGCCGCGCAGTGCCATGACACCTTCTCCGCCGAGCGCGCGCGCAAAAGTAACAATGCGCAGATCATGACCATGGGCTCACGCGTAATTGGGCCGGAGCTGGCGAAAAACATCGTTAACGCCTGGCTGGCATCCGAGTTTGAAGGTGGCGGTTCGACCGCCAAAGTGGAGAAGATCGGTTACTACGAACAGGTGTCACACGCGAAATAATGGTTATCGGGCGCTGAGTTGCAGAGCCGGCAGCGCCTGAGTGGGTGATATCGCCAGCGGCACGCTGACACGACTGGCCACTTTGGTGCATGCCAGCCGTGTCATACCCGGTGTTTTAACTGCCGCTTAGCGTACCGCTCAGCACCGCAGGCGCATTCTGCTGCACCAGAAAGGCGACCAGCAGGGCGTCGCGTTCACCGTGGATAGCCGGCAAGGCAGCGCTATCGCTCACCGCATCGCCCTTTTGCAGTCGCACATCCCCGGTGCGTGCAATGCCCTCCAGCACCGTGACCCAGCTGGCATAACCCGGCAAATGCGGCACCTCGATCTGTGCGCCACGATCCAGCCTGACGTCATAGATGTAAACGGCCTGACGCAGCGTCAGCGGCGCCTCACTGTGCTGCGGACCGGCCAGCAGCGTCCACTGGTTAAGTGCCGCCCCTTCTGCCCGGTACACACTCTGCACCTGCCCTTCACCGCCGCCGGATGCCGGTCGGATGTACGCCTGCAGCATTTCGCTTTCAATCAGCGGTGCTGACTCTTCATGACGTACCCCACTGCCCGCATTCACCAGCAGTGCGCGTTTGCCGTTGAGAGCGAGAGTCTCTCCCTCCTCGCATCGGTACTGCACCGAGCCGCGCCAGACATAGCTGAAAATCTCATCATCCTGATGGCGGCGCATCGGTACCACCGCGCCGGGCTTCAGCGTCATCTGGTCGACAATCGCCAGCGCGCCCAGTGGTTCTCCCGGCCGCTGCCGGCGAATGGTAAAGGGACCGTATTCAAACAGCTGGTCACGCTGCGCTTTAATCACGTTCATCAGTGGCTTCCTCAAAAATCAGGTTCTGATGACCATCATAAAGGCTGCAAAATTGCGTAACAGTAGGGCTTTTTGTTGGCTTAAATCAGTGGTTTTGAATGACCTTCGTCCGCGCCTTTAGCCTGCTGCAGTACGAAGCTGAGCGCCAGGTGCGAGCTGGTAAGTGGCCGCTGTGGCGCAGGAAAACGCGACGCGGCCCCGGCCATCGACACCTGCGCTAACGCCACCTGAACCGCGCCCTGCTGCTGTCCCTGAGCGACGGCATCGGCGATCAGCGTGTAATAGTCGTCCAGCCGGCCAGCTTTGAATGCGGCCCAGGCATCCGGGATAAGCCTGACTTGCGGACGCTGGTCAGGTGCCAGACTCTCCGGGCAAAACAGCTGGCGCGTACTGTGCAGCGTAGACTCCGCGGCACACAGCACCAGCGCGGGTGTGCCACGGCGATGCACTTCGTCCGCCAGCATACGGTCAGTGCGATAAACCGCACAGCGCTGTTGTGGATCGCGCAGGCTGTCCGCGGCGGCACCTAAGGTAGAGCAGGTAATCAGTATCGCGTCGAACCACGGCGTCAGGCTGAGTAACAGCTGCTCCAGACGCTGCTGCTGGGCCAGCGTCATGCCACCGCTGAGTTCTGCTTCTGCCAGTAGATGTGGCATCACCAGATGGCTGATTTGCTGAGGCGGAATGCCGAGCGACTGCGCGGCGTCATCAAAAATAGCAATATTACTGGCGGCGGTATGCAGGCAGGCAATGGTCACAACGATTCCTTATCGCTTCAGGTTCAGTAGGTTGCACTATAGCCGCAATCGGTGACGGAATGCAGCTTTACCGCTGCCTGGCAGGTTTCGCCGGATGCGGTGCGAGGCCGTTTCAACGCCTCACACCGTGCAACCTTCCTTCAGCCAGTCAGCGTGAAGTGCGATCTCAGAACCACACTTCTGCCTGTACGCCAAAGTTCCAGCTACCGCCAGCGGTAAAGCCCGCGCTGCCGAAATCATCGTTCAGCGCATAGTTGTCCAGCGCTTTAGACCAGTTCATCCAGGTCGCGAACAGGCGAATCTCCGGCCGCACCAGCATGTCGTTGATGTTGCCGACTTTAAACGTTGGCGCAAAGGTCAGCTTATATACATCGCCCTTCACCGCGTTGTACGTCGCGATGCTGCCGCCATCCTGATAGCTGCGGCCATTGGGTTTGAGGTCCATATACAGCCACGACGCTTCATATTGCAGCGCAAAGTTCTCCGTAATCGCCTGGGATGCGCGCAGGTTGATGGTTGCCCAGTCATAGCGATCGCCTTTGCGGTAGCGATCCTCGCTGTGCTGCGCCAGCAGCGATGGGGCCACCGACCAGCGATCGCTCAGTGGCATCACGCCAAAGGTGGCCAGTCGCAGCGCGCTGGCGTTGCGCGTTAAGTCGCCGTCGCCACCGATCTGCCGGGTTTCTGCGCCCAGCCCTTTCCCCCACTGAATGGCGTGAGTGCTGCTGCCCGGTGCCAGTCCGTAGAAGCGGTTTTTATCGTGCCAGGCCAGCATGGTAAATACGCCATGCTTTGCCGTATCGTCACTGCGCAGCGCATAGCTGCCGGTGGTCGATGCGCGCCCTTTCAGCTCGTCGTTGCCGTTTGCGCTCATGCCGGTCAGCATCCACTGCCAGTTACCGTAAAACTGGTTCGAGGTCAGCAGCAGGTTTTGCACATTGTTATCGTCGTAGCGACTGCTGCCCAGGTCGCCAAAACTGCGGCCATAAATGGAGAAATCGCTGCGCCATTGCTCGTTCCATTGCAGGTTGCTGATGCCGCCGCCGGTGCCGCCAAGAAAGACGATATCGGTATCGGTGAAGTGCAGATCAAAATTGTCGCCGTCAAAGCGTTTGCCCGCCCACAGCGAGGCATGTTGCGCGGCGCCCCCAAAGCTGGGCAGATCCCCCATTTCGACATATACCTGGCGGATATTCAGGTTGTTGTCATTATTCTGCACCCACGGGTCCGGACTGGATGAGCCATCTGCCAGCAGCGCTTTGAAATTGGCCCACGAACCATTACTGAACCGGGTTTGATTATGAAAGCCCAGCTCGATGTAGTGATCTTTTTCATTACCTAACCGGCCAATATGCGCATCGCCGCCGATCGAACTGGCAGGCGAAATAGCAGGTCCGGCACGTCCGCCGCGCCCTTTATCATTAACCAGCAGGCCGGAACGGGCGTAGCCGGAAAAGCGGAACGTGTTGGTTGTTCCGGCGCTCGCCTCCTTTTGCTGCTGCTCATCGCGCGCGATTTTCTCTTCCAGCTGGGCCAGACGCTGCTCCAGCGTTAATGACTGTGCCGCTGCACTGCCACCCACCATCATCCCCGCGATAGCCAGCGCCAGGCGCGCGGTTTTAGCCTTATGCATCACCATATTTATCTCTCTTATTATGTCCATTCATTAATTACAACGGGATTGCCTTTGACGCAGCGAGAGCATAAATAAGCGGATTGTGGTTCTTTTTGATCAATATCATTAAATTAAAAAGTGATATTTTACATGAAGTTATAAAATGATTGATTAATTCGAGGTCTGTTTTTACTTAAATGGAAAAATCCCTTGCGACCTGTCTTAAAAGACAGGTGAATTAATTTTTCTTTTCCGATCCCATTCGCAGAATGGCGCTTTTTCCGGCACGGAAAATCTGCTTAGCCAGCAGCAGAAATAAAAAGCAAATTTGCGAGCTGTGCCGCATCGCTTAATGCGGCAACCAGATGAGACGGCGCAATTATTCGGGCAAGCCTGCGCCTCGCTGCTACGCTTAGTGGTTGGATTATCCTTACAAAAGCTGGAGATATTATGAGCAATGACGATCGCAAGCCGACCACCACGGATGCTGGCATTCCGGTAGCCAGCGACGAACATTCTTTGTCCGTCGGTCCAGACGGCCCGCTGATGCTGCACGATCACTACCTGATTGAGCAGATGGCTAACTTCAACCGCGAACGTATTCCAGAGCGTCAGCCGCACGCCAAAGGCAGCGGTGCATTTGGCTATTTTCAGGTGACAGAAGATGTCAGCCGTTACACCAAAGCAGCGGTATTTCAGCCCGGCACCAAAACCGATGTGGTGATGCGCTTCTCCACCGTGGCCGGCGAGCGTGGCAGCCCGGACACCTGGCGCGATCCGCGCGGCTTCGCGATCAAGTTTTACACCAGCGAAGGCAACTACGACATGGTGGGCAATAACACGCCGGTGTTCTTTATCCGTGACCCGATGAAGTTCCAGCACTTTATCCGCTCGCAGAAGCGCCGTGCCGACAACAATCTGCGTGATAACGATATGCAGTGGGATTTCTGGACGCTGTCGCCAGAGTCGGCGCACCAGGTGACCTGGCTGATGGGCGACCGCGGCATTCCGAAAAGCTGGCGCCACATGAACGGTTACTCCAGTCACACCTATATGTGGGTTAACGCCGCCGGGGAAAAATTCTGGGTTAAATACCACTTCAAAACCGATCAGGGCGTGGAGTTCCTGACGCAGGATAACGCCGATCTACTGGCCGGTCAGGACGGTGATTACCACACGCGCGATCTGTTCACCGCCATCAAAAATGGTGATTTCCCCAGCTGGACGCTGTACATGCAGATCATGCCGTTTGCCGAGGCGGAAACCTACCGCTTCAACCCGTTTGATCTGACCAAGGTCTGGCCACACAGCGATTATCCGCTGATTAAAGTCGGCAAACTGATGCTGAACCGCAACCCGACCGACAACCACGCGCAGATTGAACAGGCGGCGTTTGAACCAAACAACCTGGTGCCCGGCATCGGCCTGAGCCCGGATAAGATGCTGATTGGCCGGGTGTTTGCCTATGCCGATGCTCACCGCGCCCGTCTTGGCGTTAACTACAAGCAGATTCCGGTCAACGCCCCGCAGGCACCGGTGCACAGCTACAGCAAGGATGGCGCGATGCGCATCAACCCGGTCAGCGATCCGGTTTATGCGCCGAACTCGAAAGGCGGTCCGGCGGCGGACGGCGAGCGCTACCCGACGGATTCCACCTGGGAAGCGCACGGCAACATGGTGCGCGCACCCTACACGCTGCGTCAGGATGATGATGACTTTGGCCAGGCCAATACGCTGGTCAATAAAGTGCTGGATGAGGCGGCACGTGATCGTCTGGTGAATAACGTCAGCGGTCATCTGCTCAACGGCGTGGAGGAGCCGGTGCTGTCGCGCGCGTTTGAGTACTGGCGCAACATCGACCAGACGATTGGCGATCGCATTGCCCAGCGGGTACAAACCGAGCGCGCCAAGCGTTAATGCGCTGATTTATAAATATAAAAAAGGCGCCCGCGGGCGCCTTTTTTGCATCGACAGGATTATTTCAGACGGAACGCCACCACGCTGTCGCCGGCTTTGGTGCCGAGCGAACCGTGACCGCCTGCGGCAATCACCACGTACTGCTTACCGTCGCTGCCCATGTAAGTGGATGGTGTCGCCTGCGCGCCGGCGCTAAGCTCCTGCTGCCACAGCAGTTCGCCGGTGGTGCTGTCATAGGCGCGAATGAAGTTATCTGCGGTCGCACCGTGGAACACCAGATCGCCGGCCGTCAGCAGTGGCCCGCCGTGCGCCACCATGCCCATCGGGAAGCCAATCGGGAAGCGGCCCGGCAGGAAGCTGGTTTTCAGGTTTTTCGTGGTGCCAACGCGACGCAGCCATTCGGTTTTGCCGGTTTTCAAATCCACGCCGACCATGCGGCCCCACGGCGGTGCAATGCAGGGAATGCCGAGATCGGAGGCCAGCTGCTGGATGTGGATGGCGTAATCACCGTGGAAGTTTTCGTTCCAGTAAGGCTGGCCATCTTTGGTGAACAGGCGCTCCGTCGCCGTGGCGGGCGTACGCTTGATCAGGTTGTATTTGTAGGCGAGGCGCACCGGTGCGGCAATCAGCATCTGACGTTGCGGATCAACCGCCACCGATCCCCAGTTAAACACCCCGATATTGCCCGGGAACACCAGCGAGCCGCCTTCTGTGGCTGGCGTCCACGGATTGCCGTCATAGCGCAGGCTACGGAAATCCATACGGCAGGCCATTTGATCAAACGGTGTGATGCCCCACATTGACTTCTCAGTCAGCGGCTGCGGAATAAAGTTCAGACTGGATACCGGCTGGGTGGCGGCGAATTTCTCGCCCGGCACGCCGCCTTCCGTCGAAACCTTCACGTCGTTAACCGGATAAACCGGCTGGCCGGTCAGGCGATTGAGCACAAACAGGTTGCCGGTTTTGGTCGGCAGGATCACCACCGGCTGTTTCTGGCCCTGATAATCCATATCGACCAGCGACGGCTGTGACGGGTTATCGCGGTCCCACAGATCGTGATGGGAGCTCTGATAGCGCCATTTGAATGCACCGGTCTGCAGATCGAGCGCCACTAACGCATCACGGAATTTCTCTGTATTGCTATTGGCATCGCGCTCGATGCCCAGTTCATCCGGCGAGGCGTTGCCAAACGGCACATACACCAGGCCGTTTTTCAGGTCAGCGCTCAGCGTACCCCAGGCCACCGGCGTATCCTGCGGATAGGCCTGGCCAGCAGCAATCGGCGCGGTATTTTGCGGATTAGCCGGATCAAAGTTCCACACCAGACGACCACTTTGCACATCATAGGCGCGAATTACGCCAGAGGGGTTACCGCTGTTGAAGCCGTTATCCATAACCGAGCCGCCGACAATCACCAGATTGCCCGCGACCAGCGGCGCGGCGGTCTGCATCAACGCGTGTGGACGAACCTCACCCATATTGGCATGCAGATCCACCACTCCGTTGTTGCCAAAATCGGCGCACGGTTTGCCGCTGTCGGCATCCAGCGCAATCAGCCGGGCGTCAGTGGTGGCGTTAAAGATGCGCTTGCGGCACATCGCCGGCGTCGCCGCCGTGTCCTGTGCGGCAGCCGGTGCGCCCGCGTAATAGCTGACGCCACGGCAGGTCTGATGCTGCTGCAGATAAGAACGATCTTTCGCCGGCGTGTATTTCCACTTCACCGCACCACTCTGCGGATCGAGCGCGTGGACCTCATTGTGCGGCGTACAGAAATAGAGCATGCCGTTGGCTTTCAGCGGCGTGGCTTCGAAGGTGTATTCGGTGGCATCGTTATCCTGACGCAGATCGCCGGTGTGATAGGTCCAGGCCACTTCGAGATTGCGCACGTTCTCTTTGGTGATCTGATTCAGGGCGGAGAAACGCAGGCCGTCGGCGGTGCCGCCGTAGGCGGTCCAGTCAGCGCTCGCGCCCTGCTCGCTGTTTTGTTCACGCGCATTGGTGATGGTGCCGGCCTGCGGCAGCGGATCGTAAAAGCACAATCCAATCACCAGTACAATCATGATGGCCACCGTGCTGCCGAGCAGGCCGTGGAAGCGACGCTGTCCCTGATACAGCGGTTTGACCACCCACGGCATCGCCAGCCACAGGCCGATCACGCCAAACAGATCGCCGCGCGGGATCCACTGCCACTTGTCGAAGCCGACTTCCCAGATCATCCATGCCAGCGTGATCCACATCAGCACCGCATACAGGCTCAGCGCGCTGCGCTGATTGCGGAACAGTAAAATGGCGGTGATCAGTAATCCCACCGCCATCAATGCGTAAAATGCGCTGCCGCCCATCATCAGCAGCTTGCCGCCCATATAGAGCAGCGCAACACCCAGAATCGCCAGCACGAGACTGGACAGTTTGTTTATCATGCGAATCCCTCAACGCTCATCATTATTAACCACCCCAAACTAAAGACACATAAACTCAACAAAATCTTAACTTACGTAACCGTCAGTTAAAAATCTGCCTGGCGGCGTGTCGTTAGTGCCGCTTATCAATGTAGCTCTGCTCCTTCATGCTGCGCCCCGCTTCGCTCGTAGTGTGAGTGAAATCACGTTTCAATTTTGTTGGAGGAAATTAATCAATCATCAGGAAAATCCGCATTTTTTGATAACGCAGCGTGCGATATGACTAAGGGCGCGACAGGCGTGCTGCCGGGCAGCCTGCAATTTGTCGGCGCATGTATTTCTGGTGAAATTATTTAATTGATTAGTGGCGTACAAATGCGATTTGTCCTGGTCATGTCAGAACCTGATGCTAAAAAAGCAGGCAACGCTGCGCTTTGCCCTAAAAATAGCGTCTTTCCGGCACGGTGACATTGATAAATGAAATAGCGTATTTATTATTTTGAGAGTTTCCTTAGCCTGTCTGCCAAATTAATCGGTGATATACATTATCTGACTGCTCTGCGGCAAAGCCGCTTATAAAAAGAAGGTTATTATGATCAGCGCAGACGCTTTTTATCGCAAATTACGTTTTCCATTTAAACTCACACATGCTGCCATTAAATTTCCCGTGGCCAATGCGCACGCCCGGCAATATCAGGTCCTGTCAGCAGAACAGACCATCGATCTGCTGCTCAGCGATGACCGGCTCTCAGTGTGCCGCTATGGGGATGGGGAACTGGAAATGACGCTATTTAAGAATATTGGCTTTCAGTCTTTTGATGAACGCCTTTCCATTCGCCTGAAAGAGATCATGCGCCGTGGCACGCAGAGCGATAATCGCTGTCTGCTGTGTATGCCTGATGCCTTTCGCGGCACCGGGAATATGCGTTTTGGCTCAGCGCTTTTCTGGTTTTTTCATAAAGCGTTTTTCTTTCGCCACTATGAGCATTTATTAAAGAAAGGCTATCGCTATGGTAATACTTCGGTAACGCGACCTTATCATGATTATAAAGATAAACAGCCGGCGGCACGTATTTTTGCCAAATTTAAACAGCTGTTTCACGATAAAAAAATTCTGATTGTTGAGGGTAGCGGCACGCGCCTTGGTCTCGGTAACGATCTGCTGGATGGCGCACGGCAGATCCGGCGCATTACCACTCTCAACCGTAACGCGTTTTCGGTTTATAACGAGCTATACAGTAATGTACTGGCGCACGCGCGCGAGTTCGACATGGTATTGATCTCCCTTGGACCGACGGCAACCGTGCTGGCTTACGACCTCAGTCAGCACGGCATTCGCTGCATTGATACCGGCCATATCGATATTGAGTATGAGTGGATGCGCAGCGCGGCACGCACTAAGGTGCAGGTCGCGGGGAAAAATGTGAATGAGGTCGGTTTATTACAGAGTGACGAACAGCAGGAAGCGGATGCGCATTATCGCAGCCAGATTCTGCTGCACGTCGGTTTAGGTCAGGAGCCACTGCGCAGTGCCGCGGTGGTCACGCAGCCGATAGTGTGATGCAGCGCACCGTAACCGATCGTGCCGGCGATCGGTTTGGTGCAGTACGCTCAGATAGCGGGTATTTATTAGCCAGCGCGATGGTTCTGACTGCGACGGCGCGGGCACTATGGCATGGCGGACACTAATTAGTTAGCAGCCTTAGCAATCTGGCATTACCTTTGCTTAATGATTCCTGTGTTCATTTTCAGGAGTCGCATGATGAAAGCGTCCTCAACCCGCTACACCATTTTCTCGCTGCTGTTTCTCATCGCACTGATTAACTACATCGACCGCGGTGCGCTATCGTTCGCCGCCAACGCTATCTCGCAGGAATTTCACTTCAGTAAAGTGCAACTCGGTGCCGTGCTGGGCTACTTTGGCTTTGGCTATCTGTTCGGGTCACTGTGCGGCGGCTTCCTTGCCGATCGGCTGGGCACCAAAAAGGTCTGGCTGATGGCCGGCATTCTGTGGTCGCTGCTGGAGATCGCCACCGCCTGGGCCGGAGAGCTGGGCATGGCGCTGTTTGGCGGCTCGGCGATCATGGGGTTTGCTGCACTGCGCGTGCTGTTTGGCTTCAGCGAAGGGCCGGCCTACGCGTTGATGAACAAAACCATCGCCCACTGGGCACCGGATAACGAACGCGGTTTCGCGCTGGGAATTGGCCTGCTGAGCACCCAGGTGGGCTCGCTGCTGACCGCACCGATTGCCGTCGGACTGCTGCTGCTCACCAACGACTGGCGCATGATGTTTATGCTGCTCGGCGCGTTTTCACTGCTGGCGATGCTGCTGTTTGCCCGCCACTTTACTGATACGCCACAGCAGCATCCCCGTGCCAATGCCGTCGAGCGTCAGCTGATCATTACCGGGCAACGCCAGCAGCCGCAGGACGAAGGCGCGCTGCCGTGGTGGCGCTTCTTCACCAGCCGCACGCTGGTGTGCAACGCGCTGGGCTATTTCAGTTTCCTCTACATCACCTTTACCCTGGTGACCTGGCTGCCGAAATATCTGCAGGATAATTTCCACTATGACCTGCACTCGCTGTGGTATGTGGCGATGATCCCGTGGAGCGGTGCCTGCCTGACGGTGCTGCTGGGCGGGCGCATCGCCGATCGCCTGCTGGCGCGCTTTAACAATCTGCGGCTGGCGCGCAACCTGTTTGCCGCCGTGACGCTGTGCGCCACCGCCTGCTGCTTTATGGCCATTCCCTGGGTCGGATCTGCTGCCGGGATTATCGCGCTGATGACGCTCGGCAACGCGCTCAATGCGCTGGTGAATAACGTCTACTGGTCGGTCGTGATTGACGTGACGCCGAAGGCATCGGTCGGCACCTTCAGCGGCATGACGCTGGCCATCGCCAACCTCGCGTCGATCATTTCACCGATGCTGTGCGGCTGGCTGGCGCAGTACTACGGTTATAACGCCATGTTTACCGTCACCGCCTGTATCGCCTTTGGCAGCATGCTGGCCATGACACTGCTGCAGCCGGAGAAACGTCTGCAAGCCGATGCGCCGCCAGCCGCCGCGCAGCAGGCTTTGTAAGCGTTATCGCCCGTGCCGCTGGCAGAAGGCGGCGATATCCGGCGACTGAAAATCCGCCAGGTGCGCCATCAGCTTCTCCAGCGGCCAGTTCCACCAGGCAATCGCCTGCAGCTGCGCCGCGATGTCGGCGCTGAAACGGGCGCGAATCGGTTTCGCCGGCACACCTCCGACGATGGTGTAAGGCGGCACATCTTTACTCACCACCGCCCCGGCCGCCAGCACGGCGCCGTCACCGACCGTCACGCCAGGCAGGACAATCACGCCGTGACCGATCCACACATCGTGACCAATGATCACCCGATCGGCACGGCGTCCGGCGAAGAAACCGGCATCGCGCTGCGCGTGGCTGTCGTAATACTCCGGGCAGTAGGTGAAGCGATGCTGTGAGGCGCGATCCATCGGATGATTCGGTGCCCCGATACGCACCTGATTGGCGATGGCCGTGAAGCGGCCAATCTGCGCATCCGCCACGCAGCAGTGTTCCCCAAGGTAGGAAAAATCACCCAGTTCGCTGTATTCCAGATAACTGTGCGCCAGAATTTCACACTGCTGGCCAATCTGCGTGTCGCGCAGACGGACGCTGGGATCGATCGCGGTGTGTTGCAGTTTAGCGGGATGCTGGGTGGCAGAAATCATAAAGCAGGTGCTCCGTTGTGGTCAGATGTCTGGATAAGTGGTTGCCTCAACGCAACCGCGAGCCACAACACTAGAGCGGGAAGATGACAGGAATGCTATCGTGTTGCTCCACCGGGAGATCTTCAGGAGAAAATGGAATGAAAGCGTCCCTGCCGTTATTAGCCTTGCTATTCAGTACCGCCCCCGCCTTTGCCGCCCTGCCGCCCGACATCAAAGCCGGAGAAATTGTGCAGGTCGAACTGGCGCAGCTGCATCCCACTCAGGCCGCCATTGGTTATCGCCAGCTGGATTACAAGCAGCATCGTTATCAGGCCGATCCGGAAAAGCTGTTCGATGACTATTGCGAAAGCATGGGACAAATTTCACGCCGCGCTCCACCCTGCGCGATCCGGCCAGTTTCAGCTGTAAGGCGCCGGTCGGCAGCGAACCCGGCCCGATGAAAACCGCGGTGATCGGCCCGGATAATCAACTGTACCTGACTGATGGCCACCATACGTTCAGCAACTTTGCTGACATGGCCGGCCTGTCAACGCCGGTGCAGGTGCGCATTACCGATGATTTCCGCCCGCTGAAAAGCCAGGCTGCTTTCTGGCAGAAAATGGCGGCGGCACATCTGGTGTGGCTGGAGACGCCAAACGGTAAGATCGCCCCCGAAGCACTGCCGCAGGAGCTGGGTCGCCAGCATATGCAGGATGATGAGTATCGTTCGCTGATCTACTTTGTGCGCGATATCGGCTTCGATAAGCCAGACAACCCGCCGCCGTTCCTTGAATTCTTCTGGGGACAGTGGCTGAGCCGGGAACTGCCGCTGAAAGCGTTCAACCTGCGCGACCGCGACGGCTACGCCGCAGCGGTGAAAAAGGTGGCGGAGAAGATGGTGAGCGTGCCGAAGGATACGGTGATTGCGCAGAGTGATAGCGGTCCGCTGACGGCGCAGGCGCTCGGTGCCAGAGACGCGGTGAACCAGAAGGCGCTGAACAAGTTAAGCGCCGATAACGGTAAGCTGAGCTGGGCGTTTAAACGTTAAGCGGGCTGGGTAGTGTTGGGTTTATCCAGGTGCGCATCAATGCGCGCCCTACAAAATTACACACTATTGCTGCTGGTGCGCATCAATGCGCACCCGACAAAATCACACACCATTGTTGCTGATGCGCAGCAATACGCACCCGACAAAACCCCATACCATTGTTGCTGGTGCACGGGCATGCGTCTTTCACCGTTGTGGCAGGGTCGCCATGGATGGTGACCGAAAACGGCGGTTATACCAGCTCGCTGTTTTTAACATCCGCGGACGGTGCCAGCAGGTTTTGATCGAAGGCGCGCAGTGGCTGGCCGTGGCGAACGCGCTGTGGCCAGTCCGGATTGGCCAGCGCGCTTTTGCCCAGCGCCACATAATCTGCGCCCTGATACAACGCCATGCCGGCGCGTTCGGCATCTGACAGCGATCCGTTGATCACCACCGGCAACTGTGGCGCAGCCTGGCGCGCCAGCTGCAGCAGCGACTCTGCCGCGTCCGCGAACGCTGGCTGCAACGCATCGTGCTCGGTCAGATGCAGATAATCGATACCTGATTCAGCCAGCAGCGCAAATACCTGGCGCGCTCCGGCAGCGCCCTCCTGCCATTTATGCGTAAAATCATTCACTTTCCCCTGAGAAATCCGCACGCCCAGCGTGACGTTGGCACCGA
Source organism: Pantoea sp. GM_Pan_4 (assembly GCF_026541005.1). Classification (NCBI taxonomy): domain Bacteria; kingdom Pseudomonadati; phylum Pseudomonadota; class Gammaproteobacteria; order Enterobacterales; family Erwiniaceae; genus Pantoea; species Pantoea sp. GM_Pan_4. The sequence continues at coordinate 232,174 of NZ_JALNUZ010000001.1, read as the reverse complement.
TGCGCTGTCGCACCGCGGCAATCACCTCCCGCGTCAGCGTCAGTCTTGCGATAATATCGCCGCCCCAGCGGTCGCTGCGCTGGTTGGTGTAATCGGTAAAGAACTGATCGAGCAGATAACCGTTGGCCGCGTGAATTTCAATGCCGTCAAAACCGGCTGCCTCAATGGCGCGCGCCGCGCTGTCAGCAAAGGCGTCAATTACCTGCTCAATCTGCGCATCACTTATGGCGCGCGGCAACGGATAAGCGCCGTGACCATGATAAAACCGCAGCTGTTCGCCGCGTGGCGGGATCGCCGAAGGCGCCAGCGTATCGCGCCGGTAAATGTTGCCCTGCGATATCGCACCGGCGTGCATCAGCTGTGCAATGATTTTGCTGCCGTGCTGGTGCACGCTGTTGGTGATGGCCCGCCAGCCGGCGATCTGCTGGCGATTGACCAGCCCGGCCTGAAAAGCGTAAGTCTGTGACCAGGCTTCATCGATGTAGAGACCTTCGGTGATTACTGCGCCAAAGCCACCGCGGGCGAAACGCGTATAGTACTGCTGCATACGCTCGCCCGGGACACCGTCCACACTGGCGGAGATGCGCGTCATCGGTGCCACCATCAGGCGATTGGTTAAATCGAGGTGGTTAAGCGTACTGCTCTGAAACAGGTGTTTGTCGGACATTTGGCGCTCTGAGGTAAATTATCATCAGGAGCCATTATAGTGAGTCGCTATTGTGGCAAAAATGACCGATTATGATACGTCTGCTTAACGGAAACCGTTACAATGAACTCCCGGGATATTGATGTTTTTCTGATGGTGTCGCAAACCCGCAGCCTGACGCAGGCGGCGCGGCGGCTCGGCACCACCACTATGACCGTGTCGCGCCGGCTGGCCTCACTGGAGGAGGATCTCGGCGTACGGCTGCTGCATCGCACCACGCGCGCCATTGCCCTTACCGATGAAGGCGAAGAATTTCTTCCCTATGCCAGAACGCTGGCCGAGACCGAACAGAGCGCACGCAACCTGTTCGCGCCCGATAAACAGGGGGCCACCGGCCAGCTGCGCATCACCGCGCCCACGGGGTTTGGCCGCCGCACCATCATTCCGCTGCTGCCGTCACTGATGGAGCAAAACCCCGGGCTGCGCGTTGAGTTTCAGCTCAGCGACGATGTCACGGACATTGTCGGGCTGGGCTTTGATGTCGCGATTCGCATCGCCCCGCTGCGCGATTCCCGCCTGGTGGCACACCGTCTGGCCGACAACCCGCGCCGGCTGTGTGCGGCTCCGGGCTATCTGCAACGCTTCGGCACGCCGCGTCATCTGGCGGAGCTGCATCAACACCACTGTCTGCGCCTGTCGAATGTGGTGCAGTGGAGTTTTATGGTGGACGGCCATCTCTCCAGCCTGAGCGTTGACGGACGCTTCAGCGGCAGCAATGTCGAAGGGGTGCGTGCGCTGTGCGTGGCCGGCAGCGGCATCGCGCAGCTTTCTGAGTGGGACGTGTGGGAAGAGCTGGCATCCGGCGAACTGGTGGCGCTGGAACTGGAGGACGCGCAGCCGCAGATGCTGGGCGTGTGGGCGCTGTTTCCCACCACCCGCCACCTGCCGGCGCGCGTCAGCGTATTTGTTGCGGCGCTCAGGCAGGCGATGCAACAGCAAAGCCGGCCCGGCGCGTGACGCGGGCGTACGAAAAAAGGCGGAGGGGTGAGCTCCGCCTTGTTTCAAGTTCCGGTCAGTGCGCCTGACCGGTCAGTTGCAAAAGGGCAACGATGATTTGCAGGATCACCCGGACCAGGTCCAGGAGTAATCGAACAAGTTCCATCACTTTCCTTCTCCTCTGACAGGAGCGCGCTGTTCAGCTTTCGGGGCCCTGACTCTACCCGCCGACCGCCTAAGCACATCTGTGAGGAGCGCTGAGCGGCACTCATTGTGAAAGCCACAGGCCAGCACCACCTGAAACCTGCCGGGGTTTGACTATCCGCGCCCCTGGAGTCATCAGAAAACAATAAGCATCCGCCGCGCCCAACACCTGTATAACCATACAGTATTTTAGCGAAACTTGAAATCTTTCGCTGCACATTTTATCATTCCTTTTGTGAGGAGTGCTGAGCACCCCGTTCCGAGCGCGGTTACCAGCCGGGTGACGAACATAAAAAAAGGATTTGGCGATCTGGCCAAATCCTTTTTTATTGCCTGCGATTATCCTACTGTGCGGCGCTTATACGCCAGATCGCGTTGCCGGCATCGTCGGCAATCAACACCCCGCCCTGATTATCCGTCGCCAGTCCTACCGGCAAACCGCGTACCTGCTTCTGATCGTCGGTGAGGAATCCTGACACCACCGTCTGCGGTTGCCCGACCGGTTTGCCGTTTTCAAATTTCACCCAAATCACTTTATAGCCGTTGAGCGGCGTGCGGTTCCAGCTGCCGTGTTCACTGATGAACGCGCCGCCGCGGTACTGCGGCATATTATCCGCGCCATAGAACAGCAGGCCGAGCGGTGCCACGTGTGAGCTCAGCGCATAGTCCGGCTTGATGGCTTTCGCCACCAGATCCGGCCGCTGCGGCTGTGCGCGCTCGTCGACGTGCTGACCAAAGTAGCTGTACGGCCAGCCGTAGAAACCTTTGTCCTGCACGGAGGTCAGGTAATCCGGCACCAGATCCGACCCGATTTCGTCACGCTCGTTGGCGATGGCCCACAGCTTGCCACTTTGCGGCTCCCACTGCAGACCGGTAGGATTGCGGATGCCGCTGGCATAGATGCGGCTGGCACCGGTTGCGGCGTCCACTTCCCACACCGCCGCGCGGCCATACTCTGCGCCGATGCCGTTCTCGGTGATGTTACTGTTGGAGCCGACACCGACGTACAGTTTGCTGCCGTCCGGACTGGCGAGCAGCGCTTTGGTCCAGTGGTGATTCAGCTCACCGCCCGGCAGCGACGTCACCTCTTCCGGCGGCGTACGGATTTCGGTTTCGCCGGTCTGGTAAGGGAATTTCACCAGGCTGTCGGCGTTAGCCACATACAGCGTATTGCCAATCAGCTGCATGCCAAACGGCGCATTGAGGTTTTCGATAAACCGGTGCTGTTCCCACTTGCCGTTAACGTTGCGCAGCAGCGTGATGCGGTTGCCGCCCGGGCCACCTTTGCCGGAAGATTTCTGCACCAGGCTCATGATCAATTCTTTCGGTGCCGTGACCGGGTTTTTCACCCCGTTGGCTTCTGCCACCAGCACGTCGCCATTCGGCAGCACATACAGCTGACGCGGGTGCATCAGGCTGGCCGGGATTTTCTCGATCTTCAGGCCGTCGGCCACTTTTGGTGTCTCGCCCTCTTTCCACGCGGTGCCTTCCGGCACCTGCATCGGCGGCATAAAGAAGTTTTTGGCCTGCGGCAGCTGCGGATCAGGGCCGATTTGCCGTTGCGGATCGAGGTCCGATCCGCTGTCGCAGGCGCTCAGCAGTACCGCAATTCCCAGCGCACTCATTACACGAAATTTCATGGGCGACCTCCCTGTAAACGACGCTCGCGCAGCGCCAGCTGCAGATTCGCTATCAGCAACACCACCACCACCAGGGTGGAGAGCGTCACGCCCATCGGCACCACCGCATAGGCATCGCGGCTGTGAATGAATGCGTTGACGATGGCCAGCACGATCGCCAGCAGCGACAGCCAGAAATGGGTCTTCTCTGCGGCAGGTGCGCCACGGAATAAATGAATCAGGCTGATTAGTCGCGGCACAATAGCCAGCACCAGCCCGATGGCAATCAGCCAGCTGGCGGCTTTGGTCCACATGACGATGAAGGTTTGCAGATAGATAATATCAAACAGCCAGGCAGCAAAGAAAAAGCCCAGCGGCAACGGCTCAAGCAGGGTAAACAGCGTCACGCCAACAACCGAGCGTCCCGAGGTATGGTACATCGCACTCTCCCTATCACAGTTTTTCCAGGCGAGAGCGATCCGGCCAGGCATCGCTTCGCACGCCTGAGAAATATTAGTAAAGATAAAGAGTCATGCGCACAGCCCGCACAAAAAGTTAACCGTGCCGACGGAACTGGTTCAGTTCCTGCGCGTCGTGGCTGCAGAACAGTTGCACCTCTTGCGCGTGCTGCAGTGACAGTTCACGCAGCCGCTGCTGATTGCTGTGCCAGGCGGCGCGGTCACTGCACATCAGGCGCTGATAGCCGCGCAGGCCCGGCGTACAGTGGCGCTGGCTGTGGTACATTTCACCGCGATAAAACCAGGCGTCGCCGCCATGCAGCAGCCAGCCGCCCTGGTGACGAATCGCCACGCCCGCATGGCCCAGCGTATGTCCCGGCAGCGGCACCAGCAGAATTTCATCGCTGAGATCGTCGACCGCCTTCACCGCATCAAAGCCATACCAGCGCTCGCCGCCGCTGGCATAACCGCGCCAGCCATCGTGCGCAGTCCACTGCTGCGGGCGAAACCGCTGACGCGCCAGCCAGCTGCTGTCACCCGCCTGGGTTACGGTATCCAGTTCACGCTGCAGCAGATGAATGCGGGCGGCCGGAAAATCACTGATGCCGCCGGCGTGGTCAAAATCGAGGTGGGTCAGAATAATGTGGCGCACATCTTCCGGACGAAAACCCAGCAGCTGAATCTGTGCCAGCGCGCTGAGCTGCTCGTTATAGCGAATATTATTCAGCGTGCGGAAAAAGCCCGACAGGCGGCGGTCAGGATGGCGCATGTCCTGCGTGCCCAGACCGGTATCCACGAGGATTAAACCGTGACGGTCAGTTTCCAGCAATAAGCAGTGGCACACCAGTTTAGCGAACGGACCTTTGCTGAAACCGTCGAATAGTGCGCCACCGAGCGGGCACATGCAGCCACAGTTGAGGTGATGAATTCGCATTGTTCTCCCCCAAAATAAAATGGCGCGAGCGCGCCGTTATTAAATGAATAAATAAAAAGTGATTAAACATATATGTGCCATGATGATGGTAATTGCAAATAATCCAGAATTATTCATTTATCGATTTATTTATTACTCATTTAATTTCAATGCATTGAAATATTGTGTGCGGATTTTTAATGAGCAAAAAAAATAACCGCAGCGCAAGGTTATTCACGCTACGGTTATTTAACGCGGTCGGTTACCGTTATTGATTAATCAGGCAACGCGTGCCGCCCACCACAGGCGCAGCTTTAGCCCCCAGCTGCTGGTCCAGCCGCTGCTGGTGCTGACCACCTTGCCCTGATGCAGCACGATGAACGTCGGCGTAGCGCTGACTTGCCAGCGCTGTCCCAGCGCCCCGCTTTCATCATTGACGGCGAATCCCCGTACTCCTTTTTTATCCAGCCAGGTGGCAACGCGCGCATCGCTGCCGGATCGCAGAGCCACACTGACCACCTGCGTGCCGTGCTGACTGAGCGCGGCCACCGTCGGTGTGGTGAGTTTGCACACGCCACACCAGCTGGCCCAGACGTAAACCAGCACCGGCCGCTGCTGGCTCAGCGTCGCCAGGTTCACCTCGCCCTGCTGCGCGCTGAGCGGCTGCCGGGCCACATCCGCGGGCAGCTGCGGTGCACGCAGCCAGTCCATGGCCAGCAGCAGCGCCGCTGCCATCAGCAACAACAGCACGCCTTCGCGCAGCCAGCGCGTTAACCGGCTCATGGCTGAGCCTGCAGCGCACCTTTCACCGCGGCTTCCAGCTGTGCATAAGGCACTGCCCCGCTGATCAGCTGATTGCCCACCAGCGTGGCGGGCGTACCCTGCACACCCAGCTGCTGCGCCAGCGTCAGGTTGAGGTTGATGGTGTCGAGGCTGGCGGTGCTCGGCGCCGATAAGCTGATGCCACTTTTGTCGAGCGCGGCGGCGATGCTGGCTTCATCATGGTTGCCTTTCTTTGCCATCAGCCGTTCATGCAGCTTAAGAAAGTTATTCGGCTGCTGCTCCCACACCGTCAGCGCCAGACGCGCCGAACTGAGCGAGCTTTCAGCGCGGTACGGCAGCGGCTTCAGCACCACGGCCACCTGCGGATAGTTGTGCAGCAGTTTTTCGATATCCGCCTCAAACTTTTTGCAAAAGACGCAGTTGTAGTCGGTGAAATAGACCAGCGTCAGTGCCGGTTTTTTGGCACCGATGCGCGGTGAGCCGGCATCGTCAAACAGCGCCGCGCGGTTTTTCTCTACCATCTGCGCGACCACGTTTTGCTGCTGGCGCGCGGCTTCTTTATCAAATGCGTCGGCGGCTTCCGCCAGAATCGCCGGATTTTGCACCAGGGTTTCGCGAATCAGCTGTTTGATGCGCGCCTCCTGCTCAGGGGTAAATGGCGCGGCGGCCAGGGCGGGTGCTGCCAGTAACATCAGCGAAAGTAACAGGGATTTTTTCATCATTTTTTTGCCTCAGAGAGTGTTGAAATCACCGCATCACGACTTAATAACGGCGATAAAATCTGGCCGTGCGGCAGTGCCGGGCCATAAATCTGGTTAAAGGGGATCGCTACGCGATCGCGGCGGCGCAGGAACTCGCCGATGGCCGGATCCGGTTGTGTCCAGTCACCGCGCAGCAGCACCACATCCTCTGCGCCGAGGGCGGCACGCACGTCAGGCTGATTCAGCACCCGCGATTTATTCACTTTGCAGGTGATGCACCAGTCAGCGGTGACATCGACAAAGACGCGCTTATCCTGCTCCAGCGCCTGATTGATGGCGGCTTCGGTCAGCGGTTGCCACACCAGCGATTCTTCTTCCGGTGAGAGACGCGTCAGCAGTAACAGCGCGCCCGCCAGCGTCACGGTAATGAACACCAGACCTGCCTGCGGCAGCGCGCGGCGTGCGATTAGCCAGCCCGTCAGCGCCAGCATAAGGATGGCCGCCAGCAGAATGGCGACGGTGCTGCCCCAGTGTGGAATCAGCAGCGTCACCAGCCACAGCGTTGCCAGCAGCATCAGCAGCCCCAGCAGCGTGCGCAGATGCAGCATCCAGCGCCCCGGACGTGGCAGGCAGCGCGCCATGCCCGGCAGCGCCGCAACCAGCAGCCACGGCAGACTCATGCCGACGCCGAGCGCGACAAACAGCAGCCACAGCTGCGGCAGCGGCGCGGTCAGCGCATAGGCGACGGCGGTGCCAAGAAACGGTGCGCTGCACGGCGTCGCCAGCAGCGTGGCAAAGGCCCCCTGGCCAAAATGCCCTGCCAGACCGGCACCGCCGTGCGTCGCCAGCCGGGTAGTCAGGCCGGAAGGCAGGCGAAAATGCAGCAGATCGAACAGACTGGCGCTGAACAGGAACATCACCAGCACCATCACCAGCAGAAAGCCGCTGCTCTGAAACTGAATGCCCCAGCCCAGCGCCTGACCGCTGAGCCGTAGCACGGTCATCAGCAGCGCCAGCAGCAGGAAAGAGAACAGAATGCCGGCGCTGGACGCGAGAAACTGCTGACGCGTCTGGCGTTGCGTCTGTCCCTGCTGCTGCACCAGACTGCTCAGTTTGATCGCCAGCACCGGCAGCACACAGGGCATCAGGTTGAGAATCAGCCCGCCGAGCAGCGCCAGCAGCACTACCGACCACAGCGTGGCGTTTCCGGCAGAGGGAGAAAACAGCGGCTGATGACCAAGGGTCAGCTGGCTTTGCTGAGCGATACCGGCGTCAGCGATAACCAGCGACAGCGCTTTACCGCGCAGGTCCGGCGCGGCCTCGCCCCATTCATCGGTTACTGCCACGCGGGCGGTCAGCATCTCGCCCTGCACGCTGATTTGCGGCGCCGCCAGCATGCTGCCCTGCGGATAATCAAAGAACAGTTCCGGCTGCTGCCAGCCCTGCTGACGCTGCGCCCGGATTTGCAGCGTGCCATCAACGAAGCTGGCATCAAGCTGATCGGTCAGCCCGCTGTCAGCCGGGATCTTCCCCATCGCCTGGGCGAAATCACGTGCAAAATCCGGACTGGCGGGCTGCGAGAGATCGAGCTGGAACGGAAAATCCGTCAGGATGCAGACGTCGCTACAGGTGGACAGCGTCAGCGTGCCGGCCAGCGTGCCCTGCGGGGCAGAATCGAGCACGATGGGCAGCGTAACGTTGCCTTTGTAGCCCTGCGTGGTGAGGCCGCTGACGTCAAAGCGCGCTGGCACTGGCCACGACCAGCGGGCGTTGACATCCGGCGTTTGCCAGCGGATTTCCGGCGCGACGCCGCCTTCGCCCGGCGAGCGCCAGTAGGTTTTCCAGCCCGGCTGCAGGCGAATATCCAGCAGCAGTTGCAGGTGATCGCCCTGCGGCGCGGCGCGCAGGCGCACTTCGGCGTGGCTGTTTTGCGCATTGCGCAGCCAGCCGGTATCGGCGGCTTGCACGCTCAGCGCGCAGCTCGCCACGAGGAGCAGCAGGCTCCTGATCAGGAATGTCATAATCGTTTCTCCGGTGAATAACAGGGTTTACGCGGTGTATCGCGTAGTGTTATTCCCGGAAGACGCAGAGCGTGAGATGGCGCCGTCGCAGCGGCACAAACAGCGGTTCACGCCGCCAGACAGTGGCAGACGAGGTCTGGAAGAGCGTGGCGATCAACGCCAGCAGCAGTACGAGGAATGGCAGCGCGGTATCGAGCAGCGGCGCGCTGCCGCTGAGTGACTTAGCGCCCAGCGCACAGGGTTTATCACTGCTGGCACCGTCATCAACGGCGGCGCTGTGAGCAGTAATGCTAACGACAGGCTGAGTCGGGAGATTGAAGCTGCGCTGGACGAGACAAAATGCCAGCACCAGACAAACCAGTGCCAGAATCCATTTTGCGCGTTGGGGCGATATCGTCATGCCACAGCCTCAGAGAAAAGTGCGGCCAGTTTATGCAAAAGCAGCAGAAACACCAACCCCTGCTGTGTAAACTTTTGTCTTTATGCCAGCGGGAGCAGGCTGACAGCAGAGAGGGAGAAATAATTCACGTTGATTAACCTCTCCGCCCTTGTGGTCATAGCCTAAAGGCTATAAACTCATTTATAGCAAAAAAGCTATGGGATAGCGCTATGTGGGAAATATTAACAACGGATGTTTTTGATGACTGGTTTCTTGCGCAAAATGAAGGTTTACGTGAGGACATGTTAGCAGTGATGCAAATCCTGGCGGAGATGGGACCAAAACTCGGTCGTCCCTACGTTGATACCTTGAAGGGGTGTCAGTTTCCTAATCTAAAAGAACTGCGTGTGCAGCATGCAGGCATGCCTGTCAGAGCCTTTTTCGCCTTCGATCCGGTGCGCCGTGCGATTGTACTTTGCGCAGGAAATAAGGCTGGCTGTCAGCAGAAACAATTTTACCGCACAATGATTCGCCTGGCTGAAGCGGAATACCGCAAGCATTTAGTGCATATGGAGGGATAATGGGGACCTACAAGCAACTACTGGCAAAACAATCACCTGAAAGTCAGCAGCGCATCGCTGAAAAGGTGGAAAAGCTGCGTCAGGAAATAGCCCTGAGCCAATTGCGTGAAGAGCTAAACCTTTCGCAAACTGAACTGGCGCGCACCATCGGTGTATCACAACCAACGCTGGCAAAGATGGAAAATCCGGAAAACGATCCGCGCCTGTCAACGCTAAAACGCTACGTCGCCGCGCTTGGTGGGGAACTTCGTATTGATGTTAAACTGCCAAACGGCAAACATTTTGCTTTTCAGCTGTGATTAATCAGTAAACGCCAGCGGCGGCGTTCGCGCAGCAGGCGCTGATGCACCCGCTGCAGCTGGGGTAACGTGAGCGCGGCGACCGCTTCTGGCGTAAGCACCGGCAGTCCCTGCTGTTTTCGCAGTGCCTCACTGGCGGCGTCGGCGTTCTGGTGTGGCTGGCACTGCGCCAGTAGCGTCGCCTGCCAGCCCTGCAGCGTTTCATCGTTGATGGCGGCGAGTTCACTCACCATATCGCGCAAAAACGCTTTGCAGTGTTGCAGCAGCGTGCGCCAGCCAATGGACGGGGATTGCAGCGCCAGCTGGAGTCCATCCACATCCGCCACGCGCTGGTAGCGCGCTGACACCACGTAGCCAATCTGTTGCTCAACCCGCAGGCGCTGAAAGAAGCGTGGTTCAAACATCAGCGCCAGCGCACGCAGCGCCGCGAGGCTGGCATCATCGGCAGCGGGCAGCGGAATAAACAGCAACAAGGCCTGTTCGTTCGCCGCACAGCGCAGCGCGCTGACGCCGTGCTGCAGCGCAGCCGCGCGCGCCGGCGCAGGCTGAGTCTGAACCACCTCGCTCAGCCCGTGCGCGGCGTGCTGACTGACGCTTTCGCTGTGGCCGCACCAGGCGGCCTGCCATGCAGGATGCGCAGCCGGGGCCAGCAGCTGCTGCGGTAGCGCTTCCAGCAACTGACGAATCACAATATTTTGTGCAGCACGGTGCGGTTGCGGCAGCACCGGCGCATTCAGCGCCGCCAGCACGCCAGGCAGCTGTTGCAGCGCGGGCATTGCATCGTCAGGCAGATCAATCACCAGTTGCCAGACGCCCTGCTGCTGTTGCCAGCGTCCGCTGCCACCGGCATGGCGCAGTGCGGCCAGCCGTGGGCGCAGCTGCTGCTGCCAGCTTAGCGCCGCCTCGTCACTCAGGGTGTGATAAAACGCCGGGCGCACCAGCAGCGTTTCCCGCGGCTGCACCGGGTTTGCGCGCAGCAACGGCGGGCAATTTGCCGGGAGTTCCGGCGAATGCCGGACGTCAGCGCACGGATAAAATGACCAGTTAACCGGCGCGACCGGGCCAACCGCGGTCGGTGGCCATGGCGCGCGCTGCAGACAGAATCCCTGCGTGGTATAAGGCACGGCGGACAGCTGTCGCTGCGTCAGCAGCCGCGTGCACGAGGCCTGTGACAGCGCGGCGATAAAACCGGTGAAATCTGCGGGAACGTCAGCTGCCGGCGCCGATCCCAGCGCCTGTCCGCGCAGCTGCGTCAGCGGCGACAGCGCAGCGAAATCCTGCTGGGCCAGTTGCAAATAGTGACGATACTGCGCTGGCGTGGCGGCGCGCACCGCACGCAAATGCTGCCAGAAGAGCTGTTCAATGCGTCTTGCCGCCAACGCTGACAGCGCTGGCGCACTGAAGCGCAACGTCAGCCAGCTATGATCGGCGCTCTGCCACAGCCATTCACACTGCAGCGATGCGCACAATTGCTCGCTGCGCAGCTGCGCCATCAGGCTGCCAGGGGCTTCATCCTGCCAGAAAGCCTCCAGCAATGTGACATTGTCACGCAAGGCGTTTTCTTCGCCGTTGATAAACAGGCTAAGCCAGAATGACTCTTCATCGGGAAGCTGGATGAGCGTTTCAACAGGCTCCGGCGCGGGAATGGCTGGCAATGAGGAGTGCACCGCACCGCCTGACTGGCGAACAGCAAACGCCTCAGCCAGCTGCTGTAATTCATCCAGCGATTGCGGTCCGCTCAGCCACAGCTGCTGGTTGGCGGCGACAAAATGCTGCTGATGAAACAGCCGCAGCGCCTGCTGCAGTTCCGTTACGTTGTCACCAAAGCTCGCCGCACTCCCGACGCGAAAGCGGCGCAGTGCGCCACCGGCCGCGTCGAGCAGCGCTGCTTCACTCAGCGTTTCGGCATGATGCCGTAGCAGCTGAAATTCTGCCTCAATGACCGCCGCTTCCTGCGTAATCGCCGTACCGGTCAGTAGTGGCGCAGCCAGCACATCTGCCAGCCTTGCCACGCCCGCCGCCAGCGCCTGCGCCGGCAGCTGGAAGAACCAGGCACTGCGGCTGAGTTGCGTGGTGGCATTCACCTGACCACCCTGTTGCTGCAGCCACGGCATCAGGCGCTCATCGCCGGTAAAGCCAGCGCTGCCGCAAAACAGCAGATGTTCCAGCAGATGCGCTAGGCCGGGCCAGCGATCGGGTTCGTGCAGGCTGCCCGCGCCGACGCGCACCAGCGCCGAGCTTTCCCGCGCATCGGGCTGGTGCGACAGATGACAGCGCAGACCGTTAGCCAGCGTCAGGCTGCGTTCGCACATCAGGTGACCCGCTGTTTGAAAATCAGCTCAGAATTGCTGCGGTTGCGGAACTGCAGCTGGGCGATTTTGATATCGCTGCAGCTGGCTTCGCGGCGTGCCTCAAGAATTTTTCCATGATGCGGCGACTTGCTGCATACCGGGTCGGTGTTGTCGGCATTGCCGGTCAGCATGTATGCCTGGCAGCGGCAACCGCCGAAATCTTTCTCTTTCTCATCACATGAGCGGCACGGTTCCGGCATCCAGTCGAAGCCGCGATAGCGATTGAAGCCAAACGAGTTGTACCAGATATCCTCCAGGCTCTGCTCCAGCACTGAGGGAAACTGCACCGGCAACTGGCGCGCGCTGTGACAGGGTAACGCCGTACCTTCCGGCGTCACGCTGAGAAATATCGATCCCCAGCCGCCCATACAGGGTTTGGGCCGCTCTTCGTAGTAATCCGGCGTGACAAACAACAGATTGGTGAGATTGCCGCTGCTGCCCATGCGCTCACGGTAGCGCGCAACCACCGCTTCGGCGCGGGCAATCTGCTCGCGCGTTGGCAGTAATCCCTGACGGTTAAGATGCGCCCAGCCGTAAAACTGACAGGTGGCCAGCTCGACATCATCCGCCTCCAGCTCAATACACAGATCGATGATTTTATCGATCTGGTCGATGTTATGGCGGTGCAGCACGAAGTTCAGCACCATCGGGTAGCCGTGCTTTTTCACCGCTTTTGCCATCGCCAGCTTCTGCTGAAACGCCTTCTGCGAACCGGCCAGCGCGGCGTTCAGCGTTTCATCACTCGCCTGGAAACTGATCTGGATGTGATCCAGCCCGGCGTCGGCGAAGGCATCAAGCTTTTTCTCCGTCAGGCCAATGCCGGAGGTGATCAGGTTGGTGTAAAAGCCCAGATCGCGCGCGGCGCGAATCAGCTCCGGCAGATCTTTGCGCGTCAGCGGTTCACCGCCGGAAAAGCCCAGCTGCACGCTGCCCATGGCGCGTGCCTGGCGGAACACCTCGATCCACTGTTCGGTGCTCAGCTCTTGTTCCTGCTGCGAAAAATCCAGCGGGTTCGAGCAGTAAGGACACTGCAGCGGGCAGCGATAAGTCAGCTCCGCCAGCAGCCACAGCGGCGCATTCACGCCAGGTTTATTCGGGTTCACGACACTGGATCCACTTCTGTTCAATGGCCGATTGCAGGAAGTCTTTGACGTCATCATCGACGCCGCCCGCCTCCGGAAAACGCGCATTGAGCGTGGCGATAATGGCCGCCACATCCTGCTTGCCGGTCACCAGTTCCAGAATGGCGGCAGCGGTTTCATTCAGCTTCGCCATCCCTTCCGGGTAAAGCACCACGTGGCTGTCCTGCGCGGCTTCCCACTGCAGACGATAGCCGCGGCGAAACGCCGGAATCAGAGTCTCTTTCATGTGATTACACCAGTCTTGTACTGTGCCAGGCGACCTGATCGGTCACCGTGTGGTACGGCGGACGCTGCAGTGCGTATGCCATGGTCATGGCATCCAGCATGGTCCAGAGAATGTCGAGTTTAAACTGCAGGATCTCCAGCATACGGTTCTGCTGCTCAGCGCTGGTAAAGACTTCCAGCGCCAGCGCCAGGCCATGTTCCACATCGCGGTTCGCCTGGCTCAGGCGGCTGCGGAAGTAGAAATAGCCTTCCTCTTTGATCCACGGATAGTGCTGCGGCCAGCTGTCGAGGCGTGACTGATGAATCTGCGGGGCAAACAGCTCGGTGAGCGAGCTGCACGCCGCTTCCTGCCAGTTGGCGCGACGCGCAAAGTTGACATAGGCATCAACGGCAAACCGTACGCCTGGCAACACCAGCTTCTCTGACAGCAAGACTTTGCGATCGAGACCGACCGCTTCTCCCAGCTGCAGCCAGGCTTCAATGCCGCCTTCCTCACCGTTACGACCGTCGTGATCGAGGATACGCTGTACCCATTTACGGCGCGTTGCCGGATCCGGACAGTTGGCCATGATCGCCGCATCTTTCAGCGGAATATTGGTCTGATAGTAAAAACGGTTCGCCACCCAGCCCTGAATCTGCTCGCGCGTCGCGGCACCGTTGTGCATCGCGATATGGTAAGGATGGTGAATATGGTAATACGCGCCTTTGGCACGCAGCGCCTGTTCAAAGGCTTCGGGTGACAACGCCTCGGTAATGATCACGATGCGGACTCCTGCAAATGAATCGCCATGCCGTCCCAGCTCACTTCAATGCCCTGCTGCGTCAGGAACTGGCGCTGCGGCGAATGCTCGTTGAGAATCGGATTGGTGTTGTTAATGTGAATCAGAATTTTGCGTCTGGCCGGCAGCGCGGCCAGCAGCGCCATCAGCCCCTGCTCTTCCGCCAGCGCCAGATGGCCCATGGCCTTGCCGGTATTTTTGCCGACGCCGGTGGTCAGCAGCTCATCATCCTGCCACACGGTGCCGTCGATCAGCAGGCAGTCGGCTTTTTGCAGCCACGGCATAATCACCGCATCCGGTTCGCCGAGGCCCGGCGCATACAGCAGCGTCTGCCCGCTGGCGGTGTTTTCGATAAACAGCGCCACGTTATGTCCCGGCAGCGGACGATCGCGATACGGCGAATACGGTGGCGCGTTGCTGAGAATCGGAATGGCGGTGAATTGCAGACTGGCGCAGACGTCAACGCGAAACGGCTCAAGCGGCGTGAGCGCACGATGCTGCAGGCCGCCGTTCCAGTGCTGCAGCATGGTAAAAATCGGGAAGCCGCTGGTGAGGTCGGCATGCACTTCCGGCGTGCACCATACCTGATGCGGACAGCCCTCACGCAGGCTCAGCAGACCGGTGGTGTGATCGATCTGGCTGTCGGTCAAAATAATGCTGCCAATCGCCGTTCCGCGCAGCACGCCGTGTTTCACCAGTTCCGGCGTCCGGGCGATTTGCTGGCTGATGTCCGGCGAAGCGTTGCACAACACCCAGTCGGTACCGTTATCGCTGACAATGATTGAGGATTGGGTGCGCGCCTGCGCCTGGAGCGTGCCGTTACGCAGCCCGCTGCAGTTGGCGCAGTTACAGTTCCACTGCGGAAAGCCACCGCCAGCCGCCGAACCGAGGACTTTAATAAACATGTGAAGGACCGAAGCAGGAAAAGAAAATGCCCGCACGAACGGCGGGCAGGACGTCTTAGCGGTTGGAGATGTACAGCGTTACTTCCAGGCCCAGACGCAGGTCAACAAACTCAGGTTTTTTCCACATAATATTCTTCCTCATATTCTTAAAACGCAGAGCAGGCTCTGCTAAAAACATTGCGACAGAAACAAAGCTTCCGCCAGCAATGGATAACGCGGGGCGATGTTGCGCCAATGTAGCGAGCAGATCAACCCTGATTGCGTAAGGAAATACACTTACGCCTGCCAGATTTGGTGCAATACCCGCTGCCAGTTGCCCCAGGCAAGTTGTTCCAGCAATGCCTGATCATAGTTGAGACTGCGCATCAGCGCATACAGCCGCGGCAAACCGGTGACATCTTTAAGCTCTGCGGGCACGCTGATGCCGTCAAAATCCGACCCCAGCGCGACGTGATCGCTTCCCATAATAGTCATCAGATGCTCACAGTGTTTAACAATTTCGATCAAGCCGCCATCATCGTCGCGCTTACCGTCGGCGCGCAGAAAGGCGTTGCCGAAATTAATGCCGACCACGCCACCGCTATCGCGAATCGCCCGCAGTTGGTCGTCGGTAAGGTTGCGCGGCTGCGCGCACAGCGCGTGCGCATTCGAGTGGCTGGCGACCAGCGGCGCGGATGAGAGCCGGGCCGTGTCCCAGAACGCTTTTTCATTCATGTGCGACACGTCGATCATCATGCGCTGCTGATTCGCCAGCGCGATCAGCCGCTCGCCATCGGCAGTCAGCCCCGGACCGCTATCCGGCGAACCGGGAAATGCGCCGGTGACGCCAGCGCCAAAGCGATTTTCCAGATTCCAGAACGGACCGATGCTACGCACGCCCGCCTGCCAGAAGGCGG
Source organism: Pantoea sp. GM_Pan_4 (assembly GCF_026541005.1). Taxonomy (NCBI): domain Bacteria; kingdom Pseudomonadati; phylum Pseudomonadota; class Gammaproteobacteria; order Enterobacterales; family Erwiniaceae; genus Pantoea; species Pantoea sp. GM_Pan_4. Next base: position 216,276 of record NZ_JALNUZ010000001.1, on the reverse strand, counting down.
CAAGATCGGCGCCGTCGCCGTCAAAACCGTCCGCGCCCTCAATGTGCGCCACCATTGCCAGTATGCCATCGCGCCGGCAGGCGGCGATATCGGCGGTGCTGAGGCAGAGGCGCGCCCGGCCGTCAGAACGGGCAACCAGCGTTTTCAGAATCTCCAGCTGCTGCCACAGGATCTCCAGCGGCTGCCAGGCTTCACTGGCCAGCTGCGGCGCCTTTTCGCTGACGTAGCGCTGCGGTGGCACAAACAGCGCAAACAATCCGCCGGCAAAGCCGCCCTGCTGCATGCGCGGAAAATCGAGGTGTCCTTTTTCGATACCGGTAAAGAAGGCGGCGGCTGGATCGTCGCGATGATGCAACCACAGGTTGAGCAACAGATCATTATGACCATCAAAGGTTTTGATTAACATTGGGTTATCCGCCACGGATTTGATGCCGCCATGCTACGCGCATCACGCCTGTTCGCCAAATACCGGCGCACAAAGGGTTACTGTTGTGCCACCTGCAGACCGCGATAAAAGGTCGGCTTGACATCGAGTGGCTGAGCAATCAGGCCGTACTTTTGATAAAAGTCGGCGGTTTCCTGCTGCTGTTGTACGGTGTGGTCGTCAATGCTCTGCCAGTGTGACTGACGTCGGGCAAAAGATTTGGCGGCAGCCTCCTGAGGAAAGCCGATGATCTTCGCCAGCCTGGCGGAATATGCCTCAACGTGGCGATTGGCCCAGCGATCAGCGGCCGCCAGCCGGTTAATATAATCCTGCAGCGCCGCACGTTTACTGGCGTCACTCAGTGCCGCATCGGTGGCGGCGAGGAAGCTGTTGCCGCTGGAGAGCCCCACGCCGTTGATCAGCACGCGGCCGGTATGCGTTACTTCTGCCAGCGCGGTGTAAGGATCCCAGGTTGCCCACGCATCGACGGAACCACTTGCCAGCGCAATGCGCGCATCGGCAGGCGTGAGAAAGCGCCAGCTGACGGCTTTATCGCTCAGCCCGGCACTTTCCAGCGCTTTCAGCGCGATAAAATGACCGATCGACCCGCGCCCGGTGGCGATGCGTTTACCGCGCAGATCCCGCGGCGTTTTGATGGGTGAGTCCGGCGCAACCAGTACCGCCAGCCCGGCCGGGGTGGATTTGCTGACGGCCACCGCTTTGACCTGCGAACCTGCGGCCAGCGAGAACAGCAGCGGCGCATCACCAATAATACCGGCATCAACCGCCCCGGCATTCAGGGCTTCGGCCAGCGGAGCGGCGGCCGGAAATTCCGCCCATTCGATACGGTAGGAGAGATCGTTGAGCTGCTGCGCTGCTTCCAGCTCGGCGCGCATGTTGCCCTTTTGATCGGCAATGCGCAGGGTAACGCCGTGCGCCGCGACGCTGCCGCTGGCCAGTAACAGCATCGTTAAAGTCACTCTTTTCATTATCATTTCTCTGCTGATGAAAAGCCCAGACTACCCTGCGCGTAACAAATGACCGATGCCGATTTCGCATGAGGATTGCCGGAAGGAACATAACGATGCGCGGCTGATGAGGGCGCAAAAAAAAGCCCGCAACACGAGGTGCGGGCAACGTAATACTGGAAGCAATGTGAGCAATGTCGTGCTCTTCTTCGGTAGAGCCACCGTCGAAGCGCAGAAGAATAATAATCATTCCTATTATCATCTGTAAAGCTCTAATTGAGAATTTTTCTCATTTCCACACTAAGGTTGTGCTTACCCCCGTCGCCCGCTGGGTAAAAAAAGCGCAGATGCGCGGCGAATTTGGGGAGTGCGCGTGCTTTGCGATACACTCTCGCTATTGCCCGAGAATCGTTGAGTTCTATGCCAAAATTATTCCCCGCGCTGCTGCTTGGTCTCAGCGTCCTGAGTGCCTCTGCGCTCGCCGCGCCCGCGGACTCTATCCGTCACAGCGGCTTTGTCTATTGCGTGAACGGCACGGTTAACACCTTCAACCCGCAGATGGTCAGCAGCGGGCTGGTGGTCGATACGCTGGCGGCACAGTTGTATGACCGCCTGCTCGACGTCGACCCTTATACCTATCGCCTGATCCCCGATCTGGCGCAGAGCTGGGAAGTGCGCGATAACGGCGCGACTTACCGCTTCCACTTGCGCAAAGATGTTTCGTTCCAGCACACCAACTGGTTTACGCCGACGCGCAAAATGAATGCCGACGACGTGGTCTTCAGTTTTGCCCGCATGTTTGATCGCCAGCATCCGTGGCATAACGTCAACGGCGGCAGCTATCCCTACTTCGACAGCCTGCAGTTTGCCGACTCGGTGCAGAGCGTGAAGAAGCTGGATAACAACACGGTAGAGATCCGCCTCAACAGCCCGGACGCCTCGTTCCTGTGGCATATCGCCACCCACTACGCGCCGGTGTTGTCGCAGGAGTACGCCAGCCAGCTGAGCGCAGCAGGCCAGCAGGAACAGCTGGATCGCCAGCCGGTGGGCACCGGCCCGTTCCAGCTGAGTGAGTACCGTACCGGGCAATATCTGCGTCTGGCGCGCAATCCGCACTACTGGAAAGGCGTGCCGCGTCTGCAACAGGTGGTGATCGACCTCGGCGTGGGCGGCACTGGCCGCCTGTCGAAATTGCTGACCGGCGAGTGTGACGTCCTGGCCTACCCGGCCGCCAGCCAGCTGTCGATTCTGCGCGACGATCCGCGCCTGCGCATGACGCTGCGTCCTGGCATGAACATTGCCTATCTGGCGTTTAACACCCGCAAACCGCCGCTCGACCGGCCGGAAGTGCGCCACGCGCTGGCGCTGGCGATCAATAACGAACGTCTGATGGAGTCGATTTATTACGGCACGGCGGAAACCGCAGCCTCGATTCTGCCGCGCGCCTCGTGGGCTTACGATAATGATGCGCGCGTGACGGAATACAATCCGGCAAAAGCGCGCGAAGCATTAAAAGCACTGGGCATTGAGGATTTGCATCTGCGCCTGGTGGTGCCGACCACCTCAATGTCGTGGAACCCCAGCCCGCTAAAAACCGCCGAGCTGTTGCAGGCGGATCTGGCGCAGGTGGGCGTGCGCGTCACCATCGCGCCGGTCGAGGGGCGTTTTCAGGAAGCACAGCTGATGGCCATGAACCACGATTTAACCCTGACCGGCTGGGCCACAGACAGTAACGATCCGGACAGTTTCTTCCGCCCGTTGCTCAGCTGTGCGGCGATTCGTTCGCAGACCAATTACGCGCACTGGTGTTCGCCGGCGTTTGATGAGGCGCTGCAGCGCGCGCTGCTGTCGCAGCAGCTGTCGGCGCGTATCGATAGCTACGATCGCGCCCAGCAGATGCTGGCGCAGGCGCTGCCGGTGCTGCCGCTGGCGTCGTCGCTGCGCCTGCAGGCTTACCGGCACGATATTAAAGGCCTGGTGCTGAGTCCCTTCGGTAATGCCTCGTTCGCCGGGGTTTACCGCGATGAGCACGGCGAGGAGTAAGCATGATTATCTATCTGTTGCGTCGCCTGCTGTTGTTGATCATCACCCTGTTCTTACTCTCGCTGGTGAGTTTCAGCCTGAGCTATTTCACGCCTAACGCGCCGCTGGAAGGCGCCTCGCTGTTCGATGCCTGGTGGTTCTGGTTTAAAGGGCTGCTGCAGTTTGATTTCGGTGTCTCCAGCACCAACGGTCAGGCAATTGATATACAGCTGCGCGAGGTGTTTCCCGCCACGCTGGAACTGTGCGTGCTGGCGTTTATGCTGGCGCTGCTGGTCGGTATTCCGCTCGGCATCTGCGCCGGCGTAATGCGCAATAAATGGCAGGATAAAGCCATCAGCGCGCTGGCGCTGCTCGGCTTCTCAATGCCGGTGTTCTGGCTGGCGCTGCTGTTTACCCTGCTGTTTTCGCTGACGCTGGGCTGGCTGCCGGTTTCCGGTCGTTTCGACCTGCTCTATCCGGTGCAGAACATTACTGGTTTTGCCCTGATTGACGCCTGGCTTAGCCCTTCACCTTGGCGGCACGAAATGCTGGTCAGTGCGCTGACGCACCTGATTCTGCCGGTGATCGTGCTGGCCGTGGCACCGACCACCGAAGTGATTCGCCTGCTGCGCAACAGCACCAGCGACGTGATGGATAAAAATTACGTCAAGGCAGCGGCAACGCGCGGCTTGTCGCGCTTCACCGTGATTCGCCGTCACGTGTTGCACAACGCACTGCCGCCGGTGATCCCGCGTCTTGGCCTGCAATTCTCCACCATGCTGACGCTGGCGATGATCACCGAAGTGGTGTTCAACTGGCCTGGACTGGGGCGCTGGCTGATTAACGCCATCCGTCAGCAGGATTACGCGGCGATCTCCGCGGGCGTGATGGTGGTTGGCGGGCTGGTGATTCTGGTCAGCGTACTGTCGGATATTATCGGTGCGGCGCTCAATCCGCTGAAACACAAGGAGTGGTATGCCCTCAGATAACATCTACGCCGAGAAGCGGCTGCCGAGTGCGTTTCGCCTCAGCTGGCAGCGCTTTTATCGCGATACCAGCGCCATGATTGGCCTGTACGGCTTCGGCATCCTGCTGTTTCTCTGCCTGTTCGGCGGGCTGCTGTCCCCTTACGGCATCGACCAGCAGTTTCTCGGCTATCAGTTGTTGCCCCCGTCGTGGTCGCGCTACGGCGATGTCTCCTTCTTTCTCGGCACTGACGATCTCGGGCGCGATGTGCTAAGCCGTTTACTGAGCGGCGTGGCACCGACGGTTGGCTCTGCGCTGCTGGTTACGGTGCTGGCAGCAATCTGCGCGCTGCTGCTGGGCGTGCTGGCGGGGATTACCCACGGTTTGCGCTCGGCAGTGATGAATCACGTGCTGGATACGCTGCTGTCGATTCCCTCTCTGCTGCTGGCGATTATCGTGGTGGCCTTTCTTGGCCCGCGGCTGGAGCATGCGATGCTGGCGGTACTGCTGGCGCTGATCCCGCGTCTGGTGCGCGAAATCTACACGGCAGTGCATGACGAGATGGAAAAAGAGTATGTGGTGGCGCTGCGGCTGGATGGCGCGCGCAACCTGAATATTCTGTGGAATGCGGTGCTGCCAAACGTTCTGCCGCTGCTGGTCAGTGAATTTACCCGCTCGCTGTCGATGGCCATCCTCGACATCGCCGCGCTCGGCTTTCTTGACCTCGGCGCGCAGCTGCCCTCGCCCGAATGGGGTGCGATGCTGGGTGACGCGCTGGAGCTGATTTACGTGGCGCCGTGGACGGTGATGCTGCCGGGTGCCGCGCTGATGGTAAGCGTATTGATTGTTAACCTGCTGGGCGATGGCATCCGTCGCGCCGTCGCTGCGGGAGTGGAATAATGCCGTTACTGGACATCCGAAATCTGACCATTGAATTCATGACCGCTGAAGGTCCGGTGAAAGCGGTCGATCGCATCAATCTGACGCTAAACGAGGGCGAAGTGCGTGGCCTGGTGGGCGAATCCGGCTCGGGGAAAAGTCTGGTGGCGAAAGCCATCTGCGGCGTGACCAAAGATAACTGGCGTGTCACCGCCGACCGCATGGTATTCGATGATATCGATCTGCTGCGCCTGTCGCCGCGCGAACGGCGGCGTATCGTTGGCCATAACGTGTCGATGATTTTTCAGGAGCCGCAATCCTGTCTCGATCCTTCTGAAAGTGTCGGCCGCCAGCTGATGCAGGCCATTCCACGCTGGACCTTTAAAGGCCGCTGGTATCAGCGCCTGTGGTTCTGGCGCAAAGAGCGCGCCATTGAGCTGCTGCACCGCGTCGGCATCAAAGATCACAAAGACATTATGCGCAGCTTCCCGTATGAGCTGACCGAAGGCGAATGTCAGAAGGTGATGATCGCCATCGCGCTGGCCAATCAGCCGCGCCTGCTGATTGCTGATGAGCCGACCAATGCCATGGAGCCCACCACCCAGGCGCAGATTTTCCGTCTGCTGAGCCGCCTCAATCAGAATAACAACACCACGATTTTGCTGATCAGCCATGACCTGCGCACCATGAGTCAGTGGGCGGACCGCATCAACGTGATGTACTGCGGACAAACGGTGGAAACCGCGCAGAGTGACGATCTGATGGAAACGCCGCACCATCCGTATACGCAGGCGCTGATCCGCGCCATGCCCGACTTTGGCCGCGCGCTGCCGCATAAAAGCCGCCTGAATACGCTGTCCGGCGCGATACCGTCGCTGGAACATCTGCCGATTGGCTGCCGTCTCGGTCCGCGCTGCCCTTACGCGCAGCGTAAATGCATCGAAACGCCGCGCCTGAGCGGCACTAAAGCGCATCTTTACGCCTGTCACTTCCCGCTGAATATGGAGAGCCAATAATGGAAACCCTGCTGGAAGTGCGCAACCTGAGCAAAACCTACCGCTACCGCACCGGGCTGTTCCGGCGCCAGCATGTTGAAGCGGTGAAAAACGTCAGTTTTACCCTGCGCGAAAAGCAGACACTGGCCATTATCGGCGAGAACGGTTCGGGCAAATCCACGCTGGCGAAGATGCTGAGCGGCATGGTGGCGCCAAGCGAAGGCGAGATGCTGATTGACGATCACCCGCTTAGCTACGGCGATTACGGCTACCGCAGCCAGCGGATTCGCATGATTTTTCAGGATCCGTCGACGTCGCTCAATCCGCGCCAGCGCGTCAGCCAGATCCTTGATTTTCCGCTGCGGCTGAATACCGAGCTTGATGATGAAGCACGCGAAAAGCGCATCATTGCCACGCTGCGTCAGGTCGGGCTGCTGCGCGACCACGCCGGCTACTATCCGCACATGCTGGCCCCCGGACAGAAGCAGCGTCTGGCGCTGGCGCGCGCGCTGATTCTGCAGCCGAAGGTGATTGTCGCTGATGAAGCCCTCGCCTCGCTGGACATGACCATGCGTTCGCAGCTGGTGAACCTGATGCTGGAGCTGCAGGAGAAACACGGCATCGCCTATATTTATGTCACTCAGCATCTTGGCATGATGAAGCACATCAGCGATCAGGTGCTGGTGATGCATCAGGGCGAAGTGGTGGAGCGCGGCGGCACCGCTGACGTGCTGGCCTCGCCGCTGCACGACTTAACCAAACGGCTGATTGCCAGCCATTTTGGCGAAGCGTTAACCGCCGAGGCGTGGCGGCGCGAGCGTTAAATTTTTCGAAACCTTAGAGGAGGGAAATCCCTCCTCTAAAATGTTTACCAGACTAAAAACTTATCGTAGAAGTGATTAGCTAGATTTTTACCTCTCTCAGCTATTTCTTTCTGCCCCCAGGTTTTTTTTGTTGCATATAGCTTTAAAAAATCGCTTACCATATAGTATTCTGATTTGGCATAACTTTTTATTTTTACGTCAAGTTTCTTATTACCTATTCGACTATTAATATTAGCACCCAACGGCAAAAGATTACCGATATCATATCGATTATCAATGGATTCATCGCTTTGGGAGGCAATATGTTCAATAGTAATATTAGAAGGTTCAAATTCATCCGTAAAGGTATTGTCGCGTTCAATTTTCAAGAAAATATATTGTATTATTTTTTTATCTTTGGTTATTTGATCAGAAAATTTTAGCTTTAAAAAACCTTCTACAAAGAGTTCTTTTTCAGGCATCCACGAGGATAAATTTTGGTTTAACTCCTTAATTATCGCTGAAACCTCACGCTTGTTCTTAGCTGTTCTTAAACCACGTGCAGCTTTGGAATAACTACCCTCTATACCGGAAGGACGCATTGAACAGATTGAGTTGAAAGCAAAGTGAAATCTTTCAATTTTTTCAAGGGTGGCATTTAAATCTGTATGCTTCAAATTCCCTTTGGCTTGAGCATCAAAAAGAGACATTATTAGCGGCCGATTTTGTGTAATATTAAAATTTCTTATAGAAACCAAACTGGTAAACAGCTTCTTATCTTGTTGCTGAGGGAAGTCGCTAGCAATAGGAGAAAAAAGCTTTGTATATAACCGAGCTCCATCCAAAAGATCTTCAATGAAGTCATGCGCTGAAAAACCGGGCTTAGAAGACTCTTTCTTAAAAGCGGGATAAATATTTTCCTTACTAGCATATGAATATTTAGATATCCACCAATGTCTAATAAACTGTTCCATATCAACATTGGCACCATCACGCTTAGTCAGTTCTCTTTTAATATTATTCCAATATGTTTTAGCATCATCATCTGGATGAAGTTCTTTTAAAGATTTAAAGATTTTATTTTTTATCAAGTCTACAAAGCTAAGGTTCATTCCTCTTGCATTTAGCGTTTCAAAAATTGTGTAAGCTTCCTCTTCCTCTTTTACTGTGATATAAATAACCTTTAGGTTATTTACTATTTGATCTCTCACACTCACCAGCGTCTTTTTATAAAATTCTTTATCTGATTTCTTAAAGTTGAATTTTTTGGAGAGAGATACATCAGAAAGAAGTTGCAAGCAAAGGTTGTAGCTATTTTCTAGAGTTTTTTCTTCTTCAGATATAGCTAAGGTCTTTCTCTTTTTAGTTATATGTTGAATTTCATTTTGGAAAAATGGTTTGGGGTTCTCATTTTCCAGCTTGAAATAGGGCTGGGCGTTATCATCAACTCCAGAAATATAGTTTTTATAAATTGAGTCTGCTAATGGTTCGTGGCCCACATCAATAAATTTTTGACATAAGGCTGAGAGTAGAATAGTAAGGGTAGTTAGCCTCTGTTGACCATCTACAATCTGCATAGACAGATCTTTATCATCCCCGATAAGAACCATTGAACCGATAAAATACTCTTGATTGATGTATCTACCATCTTCTACTTCAATATTATTAAGAATGTCATCCACTAGCTCTCTGACTTGATCTTTTACCCATGAATAAGGTCGCTGAAATCTTGGAACAACGTACTTCCTTTTCTGTGAAAAAACATCAGATATAGTTCGCGTGTAGGCATGTAATTCCATTTTTAACCTCAGGGATGGTAAATTAGTTTTGGCTTTAATTTAGTGACTGTTCAACCGAATATTACAATAATTATGGCTTCTTTCGATTGATTAGAATCTTTTATCATAATCAATTGAGGTTTAAAACAAGTCTTTAGCAGAGATTGTAGCTTTGTGCTAGAATCCGCACGTCGATTAACGTCGGTCGCACAATTTTTAATCATCGCGACCGCCAACAACAATGACCATAAGGATTACAGCTATGGGTTTTCTTTCCGGTAAGCGCATTCTGATTACTGGCGTTGCCAGTAAACTTTCCATCGCCTACGGTATTGCGCAGGCGATGCACAAACAGGGCGCAGAACTGGCTTTCACCTACCAGAACGACAAACTGAAAGGTCGCGTGGAAGAGTTCGCTAAAGAACTGGGCTCAGACATTGTTCTGCCGTGCGATGTGGCAGAAGACGAGAGCATCACTGCCCTGTTCACTGAACTGGCAAAAACCTGGCCGAAATTTGACGGCTTTGTTCACTCCATCGGCTTCGCCCCGGGCGACCAGCTGGATGGCGACTACGTGAACGCCGTTACCCGTGAAGGCTTCAAAATCGCGCACGACATCAGCGCCTACAGCTTTGTGGCGATGGCCAAAGAGTGCCGCGCGATGCTGAACCCGAACGCAGCACTGCTGACCCTCTCTTACCTGGGTGCAGAGCGCGCTATCCCGAACTACAACGTGATGGGTCTGGCGAAAGCGTCGCTGGAAGCCAACGTGCGTTACATGGCGAACGCGATGGGTCCGGAAGGCGTGCGTGTTAACGCCGTGTCTGCCGGTCCAATCCGTACCCTGGCTGCATCAGGCATCAAAGATTTCCGTAAGATGCTGGCACACTGCGAAGCGGTTACCCCGATTCGCCGCACCGTCACCATCGAAGACGTGGGTAACTCTGCGGCCTTCCTGTGCTCAGACCTGGCGGGTGGTATCACCGGTGAAGTGGTGCACGTGGATGGCGGCTTCAGCATTGCCGCAATGAACGAGCTGGAATTGAAATAAGTTCTGCGGGCGAGCCAGGTGCTCGCCCTTTTTCTTTTCTCTCCCCCGCCTTATAGCCACACGCTATTAATTATTCCCCATCATTCTTTTGCCGTGGACAGCCGTTCAGCGACGATAAGCTAGCCCTTGAGTGGCGATGCGCTTTTCAGATTTGCCCGTTGTGCACTCAGTCCGTTTTTTGCGAAAGGAATGACCATGGAACACCGCCGTTCTCCCGGCCATGACCACTGGTTTTATGAAAGCCAGACTCGCCCTCATACGTCCGCTGCTGCTCCCCTGGTTCCCGAAGCCGCTCATATTGATGACCGTTTTCTGCTCGGCCTGCAGCAGGAAGCCAGCGCACTGCAGCCGCTGCTGCAGCGCTTTCAGCCAGTGCTACAGGCGGCACGCGACCTGAGCCATACCCTGCTGCCCGATGCGGTCAGCACCTCGCTGACCCACACGCTAACGCTGTACGATCGTCTCAGCACCGCACTCACGGTGGCGCAGGTGGCTGGCGTGCAGCGGTTGTGCAATCACTACTCGGCGCGGCTTAATCCGCTGCCGGGACCGGATTCTTCGCGCGAAAGCAATAATCGCCTGACGCAAATCACGCAGTATGCGCGCCAGCTGGCGATGCAGCCGGAGCTGATTACCGCCAGCAGCATCAGCGCGCTGGATGCGGTAGGCCTGACTGAACCCGATATCGTTACGCTCAACCAGCTAGTAGGCTACGTCAGCTATCAGGCGCGCGTGGTCGCCGCGCTTCAGGCGATGATGGGCCTGCCGGTGCGCTGGATCCCTGGCGTCACGCCGCCCGCCGACGCCGATGCGGCGCTGTTCAGTCAGGCTGCTGCCTGGCAGCACGCCATCAAGCCGGTTGAGCTGCGCTATGCCAGTGCTGACCAGCTGGCGGCGGTGACCTTTTGTCAGGGTATGGCCGGACTCGACGACGCTGTCTGGCTACTGGTGCACGATGCCCAGGCGCTGTATGGCTGGGCGACGCTGCGCCAGCGGCTTGAGGCTTATGGTGGGGAAGAGGAACAGCTGGCGCAGGCAGTCAGCGCGCGCGTGCTGGGCTGCCGACGCCAGTTCGCGCAGCTGGCGAACGGCTGGCGCAGGCGTTTGCTGCACGATGTGGATCAGGCCAGCGATGACAGCCTGACGCAGCAGGTAATCGCGCTGAGCGCCCAGCTTACCCGGCTGCCGGAGCGCTTCAGTGCTGCCCATCTGCAGCCGCTGTTAAACGCGGGCTGGGGCAGCGAGCGCCTGTTCACGCTGATGCAGGCGGTGGCATTTGCCAGCTGGCAGGATCGACTGCTGATGGCGCTGGGCGAAGCGCGCTAATCTGCCAGGTGGCGTCGTGCTTCGTCAAAGAAGTGCTGCGACAGCGGCGACGCCCTGCCCGGCTCAGCAATCACCAGCGCCGCCTGACGTCCCATCGGCGCGATATCAATTGGCCGGCGCGCCAGATGGTGCAGCATTTCCGGTAGCAGATGGCCGCAGGGCGACACCATGACGCCCAGACCAACCTGCGCACTCTGAATCAGCTGCATCACCGAGGCGCTTTCCACAATCACCCGCGGCAGCACGCCGGTTTCACGCAGCTGTCCGTCGAGGTAACGCCGGAAATAGCGCGTGGGCTCGGCCAGGCACAGCGGCTGGCTCGCCAGCGTGTACAGCGATAGCCGCTCATGCTGCAGCAGCACCGGGAAGTGATCGGGATGGAAAATGGCTTCGACACCGCGATCGTTGAGCAGCGCGGTCTGGAAATGCAGTTCCCGCAGTGACGTCAGCTCAAAAAAGCCGATACCGCCGTCCACGGTGTGGCTGTTTAGCGCTTCCAGCAGTTGATCGGCGCTCATGGCGGAAACGCGATAGTCGAGCTGCGGATAGCGCGCTTCCACCGCTTTAAGTAACGCCGGCAGCGCCACGCTGCACTGCGGCATCACGCCCAGCCGCAGCGTGCCGTTGACGCCGTGCTTAAGCGACTCCACTTCCAGCTTCAGTCCCTGATACACCGAAACAATTTCGCGCGCCCACGTCAGCACGCGTTCCCCTTCCGGCGTGAAGCCGTCGAAGTTGTTGCTGCGATTGATCAGCGACAGCCCCAGCTCACGCTCAAGGTTTTTAAGCCGCATCGAGAGCGTGGGCTGGCTGACGAAGCTGGCCTCCGCCGCCCTGCCAAAATGGCGCTCGCGTTCAAGATTGCACAGGTAAATCAATTGCTTGATGTCGATTTTCTTATCCACCGTCGAATTTTTATCGCGTTATGGTAGCAAAACTCGTCGCGCTCCAATGCGCACTCAGCGAAGAAATTTCTGCGTTGTCAGGCGGATTGCTCAGGCGGATAGCGGGTGATATATACAAGGAGACGCGGCGGGTCGCCACCGGCCGCGACCCGCATGATTAACGGTTACGCCCGGCATCAGGCGACGCCGAGCGCACTTTTCACCTCATTGGCGATCTTCTCGACCTGCGGCCCGTAAATCACCTGCACATCGTGCTCGCTGACGCGATTAACCCCGTTAGCGCCGGTCGACAGCAGCGTTTGATCCACCACTTCTTTCATCTCTTTGACCCGCACGCGCAGGCGAGTGAAGCAGCAATCGACGTCCTCTATATTGGCCTCTCCGCCCAGCCCGCTGATGATCACACGGGTGCGTTCATCCGCCGCCACCTGCTGCGGTTTGGCTTCCTCTTCGGATTCGCGCCCCGGCGTTTCCACCTGCATCCGGGTAATCACCAGGCGAAAGCCCCAGTAATAAACCGGCGCGTAAATGGCGCCCAGCACCAGCGTCCACCACCAGTGGGTTTTGCTGCCGCCGAGAATGCCAAACACCAGCAGATCAATCGCGCCGCCCTGCACGTTACCGATCATCAGGTGCAGCATCGACATCAGCATAAATGACAGGCCGGTCAGCAGCGCGTGCATCACGTACAGCACCGGTGAGACGAAGATGAAGCAGAACTCCAGCGGTTCGGTGATGCCGGTGGTAAACGAGGTCAGCGCGCCGGCCAGCACCAGCGCTTTGACCCGCTGCTTATGTTCAGGTTTGGCAGTGTGATAGATGGCCAGCGCGGCGGCGGGCAGACCGAACATCATTACCGGGATTTTGCCCTGGGCGAGAAACTGCGTGGCGGTACGCACGGTGTCGTCCGGAATCGCGCCGGGATGGGTCAGCGAGGTGTTGAAAATATTCAGCGCGCCGACGATGGTCTGGCCGTCCACCGTCGCCATGCCGCCAATCGGCGTAAAGCGCACGGTTTCATTGAGGATGTGATGCAGGCCGGTCGGGATCAGCAGGCGCTCGCAGGCGCCGAGCAAAAAGGCACCGTACTGACCGCTTTTACCGATCATCTGACCGACCCACGCAATGCCCTGGCCGATGGTTGGCCAGATTAGCGCTAGCAGCACGCCCGTCAGCGGCAGCACCACCACCGTCACGATGGGCACAAAGCGACGGCCGCCAAAAAAGCTGATCGCCGTGGGCAACTGCTGGGTATAGAAGCGGTTGTGCAGCATCACAGTGAGCAGGCCGGCAATCACCCCGCCCAGCACGCTCATGTTGTAGGTAAAAATGCCGAGCATGTCGATGTACTCGGCTGACGTCATCATGGCGCTGGTCTGGTCCATACCCGCCTGCTGCAGCGCCTCGGGCGTGGTGGTGGCTGCCGTCAGCCCTTTCGCCGCCAGCGTGGCGCTGATCCCCACATTCATGGCGATATAGCCAATCACTGCCGCAAACGCGGCGGTGGGTTTCTCCGCTTTGGCCAGCCCAATTGCGCTGGCGACGGCAAAAAATACCGGCAGGTTGGCAAACAGCGCGCCCGCCACTTTACGAATAAAACCGATGATCAACTGCGGCACCTGTAAACTGGCAAATGCTTCACCGGTGATCGCCGGATTCTGCAACGCGGCGGCCAGACCGAGAAAAATACCGGCGGCAGCAATGACGGAGATCGGCATCATTAAGGCTTTGCCGAATGCGTGAACCTGACTGGCAAGTTGCTTCATGGAGCGCGCCCTTTTGCTAACGGAAAGAGCAATTATTAGCCACTATTTGGCCGCGCACTTACCCGCCGGCGCGCGACAGCGGATAATTTATGATGGCGATCACGCTTTTACCCCTGGCGCGCGATAAACGTTAACTATCGCACCATTAAGTCAATCAATTAGACAACTTTTGGCGTCAGTCGCACACTTCTCACCAACAGAAGTCATATTCTGATAACAATTCATAAACAATAAGCCTGCGACTATCATGAAATTTAAACGTAAGATTCAGCCCTATCGCGCCGCTGCGGGCGGCTGGGGCTCGCTGGAAGCCACCACCCGTTTTGTCCTTGACAGTAAAGCCGCCCTGAAAAACATGCGTAACCTGATGCGCATGAACAAAGCGCGCGGCTTTGACTGCCCGGGCTGTGCCTGGGGCGATGATAACAAGAGCACCTTCAGCTTCTGCGAAAACGGCGCGAAAGCCGTGACCTGGGAAGCGACACGCCGCGTCGTCGAGCCAGAATTTTTTGCCCAGCACAGCGTCAGCACCCTGTATCAGCAGAGCGACTATTTCCTTGAGTATCAGGGCCGCCTGACCCACCCGATGCGCTACAACAGCGCGACCGATCACTATGAGCCGATTAGCTGGGATGACGCCTTTGCGCTGATCGCGCAGCATTTGCAGGCAATGGATCATCCGGACCAGCTGGAGCTGTACACCTCCGGTCGCGCCAGCAATGAAGCCTCGTGGCTGTACCAGCTGTTTGGCCGCGTGCTGGGTACCAACAATTTCCCTGACTGCTCCAACATGTGCCACGAAGCCAGCGGCACCGGACTGAAACGCAGTATTGGCGTCGGTAAAGGCACCATTCGCCTGGATGATTTCGACCACGCTGATGCGATTTTTGTCTTTGGCCAGAACCCCGGCACCAACCATCCGCGCATGCTGCACAGCCTGCGTCACGCTGCCGATCACGGCGCCAGAATCGTGACCTTTAATACCCTGCGTGAGCGCGGCCTGGAACGTTTTGCCGATCCGCAGAAGCCGCTGGAAGTGGTGACGTCGATGGCCGGCAACATCAGTTCTGCCTATTATCAGCCCAACCTCGGCGGCGATATGGCGGCGGTGCGCGGCATGGTTAAAGCGCTACTGGAAGAGCAGCGTAAACGGCTGGCCACCGGTGAAAAAGGCATTTTCGATCAGGCCTTTATTGACGCCAACACCCAGGGCGTTGAGCAGTATCTGGCGGCTGTGGACGAGACCCGCTGGGAGCAGATTGTGCAGCAGTCGGGCCTGAGTGAAGCGCAGATTCGCGAAGCCGCCGCCATTTACCAGAGCGCCGAACGGGTGATCATCACCTGGGCGATGGGCATTACTCAGCACAAACACTCGGTCGATACGGTACGGGAAATCGTTAACCTGCAGCTGCTGTTTGGCCAGCTCGGCAAACAAGGCGCGGGCCTGTGCCCGGTGCGCGGCCACAGTAACGTGCAGGGTAACCGCACCATGGGCATCGACGAGAAACCGTCGAAAGCGTTCCTCGATGCGCTGGGGGCACATTTTGCTTTTGAACCGCCGCGCGAACACGGTCATAACACGGTTGAAGCGCTCAACGCCATGCTGCGTGATGAGGTCAAAGTGCTGATTGCGCTGGGCGGTAACCTTGCCGCGGCGGCGCCGGACTCACCGGTTACCGAAGAAGCGCTGCAGCACTGTGACCTGACGGTGCATATCAGCACCAAGCTGAACCGCAGCCATCTGGTACCGGGCCACGAAGGCCTGATTCTGCCGACGCTGGGCCGTACCGAGCGCGATCGCCAGGCCAGCGGCAACCAGTTCATCACCGTGGAAGATTCGTTCAGCATGGTGCATGCCTCAGAAGGTGTCGGCATTCCGCTGGCGGAAACGCAGCGTTCGGAAACAGCCATTGTGGCCGGTATCGCGCACGCGACGCTGGGCAGCGACCACATCGACTGGCTCGGCATGGCCGCTGATTACAACGTCATTCGCGATCACATTGCGGCGACCATCCCCGGCTTCGCTGATTTTAACCGTCAGTGTGATATTCCCGGCGGCTTTTACCTCGGTAACGCTGCCGCAGAACTGCGTTTCAATACGCCATCGCGTCAGGCAGAATTCAGCGCGGCGGCACTGCCGACCTCGCTGTTCCCGCAGCTGGGCAATGACGTTGAAGTGCCGTTCACGTTGCAGACGCTGCGCTCGCATGACCAGTACAACACCACCATTTATGGCCTGGATGACCGCTATCGCGGCGTGTACGGTCAGCGTGAAGTGGTGTTTATCCACCCGGACGACATGGCGTCGCTCGGTTTCAGCGAAGGGCAGCTGGTTGACATTGAAACCCTGTGGAATGACGGTCTGACGCGTCGCGTCAGCGGCTTTAAGCTGGTGCCGTATAATATTCCGCGCGGTAACCTTGCCGCCTACTATCCGGAGACCAATCCGCTGGTACCGCTCTCCAGCTACGGTGACGGCAGCGGCACGCCCACCTCCAAATCGGTACCGGTGAAGCTGGCGCTGACCGCCGCCGCGCCCACCCAGCGTATCGCCTGAGTTCTGTGCGTTACCAGAAAGTAAAAAGCCGCGTAAAGCGGCTTTTTCGCCTGTTTTAGCCTTGCCGCGCGGACCTGATTCGCGTAAAACTGTCCACCGCTCTTAGGCCACGAAACTAAATATATTATGTTCCAGGATAACCCGCTGCTCGCGCAGCTGAAAGAGAAGCTTCACGCGCAGACCCCGCGCGCCGAAGGTGTTGTGAAAGGCACGGAAAAAGGCTTTGGCTTCCTCGAAGTTGACGCTCAGAAAAGCTACTTCATTCCTCCTCCGCAGATGAAGAAAGTGATGCACGGCGACCGCATTTCCGCCGTGATCCACACTGATAAAGACCGCGAGAGCGCGGAGCCGGAAACCCTGATTGAGCCGTTCCTGACGCGCTTTGTCGGCCGCGTGCAGAAAAAAGATGACCGCCTGTCTATCGTGCCGGATCATCCGCTGCTGAAAGACGCGATTCAGTGCCGTGCGGTGCGTGGCCTGACCCACGATTTCCAGAACGGTGACTGGGCCGTGGCAGAGATGCGCCGCCATCCGCTGAAAGGCGATCGCGGTTTCTATGCCGAACTGACCGAATTTGTTGTCACCGCGGACGATCACCTCGCGCCGTGGTGGGTCACGCTGTCGCGCCACAATCTGGAGCGTGAAGCGCCGGAAGTCGGCTTCGGCGAGATGCTGGACGAACAGCTGCAGCGTGAAGATCTCACCGCGCTGAACTTTGTCACCATCGATAGCGCCAGCACCGAAGATATGGACGATGCGCTGTATGTTGAAGAGCTGGCAGAAGGCAAGCTGGCGCTGACCATCGCCATTGCCGACCCGACCGCTTACGTTGCCGCCGGCAGCGAACTTGACCAGCTGGCCTCCAGACGCGCCTTCACCAACTATCTGCCGGGCTTTAACATCCCGATGCTGCCGCGCGAACTGTCAGATGATGTCTGCTCGCTGCGCCCTAACGTCAGGCGTCCGGCGCTGGTGTGTCGCGTCACTGTGCTGCCGGATGGCAGCCTGGCTGACGATGCCCACTTCTTTGCCGCGTGGATCGAATCCAAAGCCAAGCTGGTGTACGACGAAGTGTCGGACTGGCTGGAGAACAGCGGCAGCTGGCAGCCGGAAAATGACACCATCGCGCAGCAGATTCGCCTGCTGCATCGCCTGTGCCTGGCGCGCGGCGAGTGGCGTCAGACGCACGCGCTGGTGTTTAAAGATCGCCCTGACTACCGCTTTGTGCTGGGTGTGAAAGGCGAAGTGCTGGATATTATTGCGGAACCGCGCCGCATCGCTAACCGCATCGTGGAAGAAGCGATGATCCTCGCTAACGTCTGCGCCGCTAAAGTGCTGCAGGAGAAGCTTGGCTTCGGTATCTACAACCTGCACACCGGTTTCGACCAGGCGAACGCGGAACAGGCGGCTGGCGTGCTGGCTGGTCACGGTATCACGGTTGATCCGCAGGCGATTACTACGCTGGAAGGCTTCCGTCAGCTGCGTCGTCAGCTTGATGCGCAGCCAACCCAGTATCTCGACAGCCGCATTCGTCGTTTCCAGAGTTTCGCCGAAATCAGCACCGAACCGGGCCCGCACTTTGGCCTCGGCCTCGACGCCTACGCGACCTGGACGTCACCGATTCGTAAATTCGGCGACATGATCAACCATCGTCTGCTGAAGGCTATCGTGCGCGGCGAAAGCATTGCGCGGCCACAGGATGACGTGACCCTGATCATGAGTGAGCGTCGCCGTCTCAACCGCATGGCCGAGCGCGATGTCGGTGACTGGCTGTATGCGCGCTTCCTCGCGCCGTTTGCCGGCACTGACCGCAAATTCAGCGCGGAGATCATCGACGTTTCGCGCGGCGGCATGCGCGTGCGCCTGCTGGAGAACGGTGCGGTCGCCTTTATCCCTGCCCCGTTCATTCACGCCGTACGTGACGAACTGGTGTGCTCGCAGGAGAGCGGCACCGTGCAGATCAAAGGTGAAGTGGCCTACCGCGTGACCGATGTGATTGATGTGACCATCGCCGAAGTGCGCATGGAAACACGCAGCGTGGTGGCCCGTCCGGCCGCCTGAGCATGAAATCGTGCGGGATAACATCCGTTATCCCGCATTTTTCCCCACCCGCCTGCGCAGTTGTTAAATTTGTTTCCCGCTTCACACTTCTGATCCAATCCACTGTCGTTAACAATTCATTACATTACTTTTAACTTGTTGTATTCCGATCGCCTTTTTCCCGGTCCCTACAAGGAGTTAACTCATGAACAACGTCAGAACCGGATTGATCTGGTTAGCGGTGGCGTTAATTGGTGCGGCTGCGTTCGCCATGCTGGCGCTCAGTCGCGGCGAGCACGTTAATGCCGTCTGGCTGGTGATAGCCTCCGTCGCCTGCTATAGCATCGCGTATCGCTTCTACAGCCTGTTTATCGCCAGGCGCATTTTTGAGCTGGACGACCGGCGCCGCACGCCGGCAGAGCGCTTCAATGACGGGCTGGACTATGTTCCTACCAACAAATGGGTGCTGTTTGGCCACCACTTTGCCGCCATCGCCGGTGCCGGTCCGCTGGTCGGGCCGATCCTGGCGGCGCAGATGGGTTTTCTGCCCGGCACCATCTGGATTCTGGTCGGCGTGATGCTGGCCGGCGCGGTGCAGGATTTTCTGGTGCTGTTTATCTCCACGCGCCGCGACGGTCGTTCGCTGGGTGAGATGGCGCGCCAGGAACTGGGCTCGTTCGCCGGCGTGGTCACCATGCTCGGTGCGCTCGGTGTGATGATCATTATTCTCTCCGCGCTGGCGCTGGTGGTGGTGAAAGCGCTGGCTAACAGTCCGTGGGGGCTGTTTACCATCGCCGCCACCATTCCGATTGCTCTGTTCATGGGCGTGTACATGCGCTTTCTGCGTCCGGGTAAAATCGCCGAAGTGTCGATCATCGGCTTTGTGCTGATGATGGCGGCGATCATTTACGGCGGTGACGTGGCGGCCGATCCGTACTGGGGACCGATTTTTACCCTGAAAGGCACCGAGCTGACGTGGGTGCTGGTGATCTACGGTTTTGTTGCCTCGTCGCTGCCGGTGTGGCTGCTGCTGGCGCCGCGTGATTACCTCTCCACCTTCCTGAAAATCGGCGTGATCATCGGGCTGGCGGTGGGCATTCTGTTCGCCATGCCGGAACTGAAGATGCCGGCGGTGACGCGCTTTATCGACGGCACGGGGCCGGTGTTCTCCGGCGCGCTGTTCCCGTTCCTGTTTATCACCATTGCCTGCGGCGCGATCTCCGGCTTCCACGCGCTGGTGTCGAGCGGTACGACGCCAAAACTGGTGGAGCGCGAAAGCCATATTCGCTTCATCGGCTATGGCGCCATGCTAATGGAGTCCTTTGTGGCGATCATGGCGCTGATTTGTGCCTCGGTGCTCGATCCAGGCGTCTACTTTGCTATGAACTCACCGGCGGCGCTGATTGGCACCACGGTGGAGAACGCGTCTCAGGTAATTAACGGCTGGGGCTTTGTGGTGACGCCGGAGATGCTGAGCGGTATCGCCGGCGAAGTGGGCGAAAGCACCATTCTCTCCCGCGCCGGTGGCGCTCCGACGTTTGCCGTCGGGATGGCGCATATCATCACCGAGGTGTTTAACAGCCGCGCGATGATGGCGTTCTGGTATCACTTCGCCATTCTGTTTGAGGCGCTGTTTATCCTCACCGCCGTTGATGCCGGTACCCGCGCCTGCCGTTTTATGGTGCAGGATCTGGTCGGGACCGTGGTGCCTTCGCTGGCTAACAATCGCTCGTGGCTCGGAAACATGGCCGGTACCACCGTGGCGGTGGCCGGCTGGGGTTTCTTCGTGTATCAGGGCGTGGTCGATCCGCTCGGCGGCATCAACACCCTGTGGCCGCTGTTCGGCATCGGTAACCAGATGCTGGCGTCGATGGCGCTGATTCTCGGTACCGTGGTGTTGTTCAAAATGAAAAAGCAGCGTTACGCCTGGGTGACGATTGTGCCGACCGCCTGGCTGTTTATCACCTCCATGACCGCCGGCTGGCAGAAAATTTTCCATGAAAAACCGTCAATTGGTTTCCTCGCGCAGGCCAGTAAGTTCCGTAAAGGTCTCGATGAGGGCGTGATTATCGCACCGGCGAAAACCGTTGCCGACATGCAAACCATCGTGTTCAGCAACCAGATCAACGCGGCGCTGTGCGGCTTTTTCATGCTGGTCGCGGTAACCATGCTGATTGCGGCGTTCTTCGTGATCCGGCGCGCGCTGCGCAGTGCAGTGCCGACCACCCATGAGTCGGATGTGTCACTCCGTCAGGAGGTGCGAAATGTCTGAGGCCATTTTACGCTGGAAAAAGCCGCACGCGGGCTGGCAAATTCAGCAGTGCTTACCGCTCGCTGCCCGCGCCCCTGCCGCGCCGTGCTCACGCTGGCAGCGTCTGTGGCAGGGATTACAGCAGAGCTTCCGGTTAATGGTGGGCGTGCACGACTATCAAACTTATCTGAAGCATATGCGCGAAAAACATCCGGAACAGCCCCCTATGGATGAGCGCGCCTTCCATCGTTACTGCCTGGAGGCGCGTTTTCCCAGCCAGGCGGGCAAACTCGGCAAGTGCCCGTGCTAACCTTTCAGCCCCGGAATCCGGGGCTTTTTCGTGCCATTCTTTAATAAAAACAAAAATATATTCAGTTTGCATCTTGTGCTGGCGCAGGAGGTTGAATACTGTTGCTAAAATAATGAGATACCCCTGCTGCGCATTCCTCCGGAGGAAGTTTCCATGACCGATGAACAAGGGCAAACGTTGCTATATACCTTGTTTGGCACAACCAGCCCTCATTGGCGTTTAACTTCAGATAGCGATGCGCTGCATTTTGCCGAAGATGAAAATGCCAATACCAATATGGCGGTGCCCCTGACGCCGGCTCAGGCCAGTCTGCTGCGTGCCATGACGGTAATTACCTCCAGCATTAACCTGACCCTTTCACTGCACGGCTCGCCAGTGCCGATGCACTTTGTCGGCCGTAAAGTGAATCAATCCACCTGGGCCGGCACTGCATCCGCCTGGGGCGATACCTCGTCGGTGGCGCGCGATTTAACCCTTGGCCTCTCCTTCGCCGAACAGGTGGTGTCTGAAGCGAATTCAGTGATCGTCATCCTCGATCAGCGCGGCAACATTCAGCGTTTTAACCGCCTGAGCGAAGAGTACACCGGCCTGAAAGAGCAGGAAGTAATTGGCCGCAATGTGTTTCAGCTGTTTATGACCAAACAGGAAGCGCAGGCGTCGCGCCGCAATATCGCCGGCTTCTTTCGCGACGGTAACTCCTACGAAGTGGAGCGCTGGGTTAAAACCCGAAAAGGTCAGCGACTGTTTCTGTTTCGTAATAAGTTCGTCCACAGCGGTAGCGGAAAAAATGAAATTTTCCTCATCTGTTCCGGAACCGACATCACAGAAGAGCGTCGGGCGCAGGAGCGCTTACGCGTTATGGCCAACACCGACACGGTGACCGGCCTGCCGAATCGCAACGCTATCCATCAGCAAATTAGCCTGGCACTGGAGCTGGCTAACGGCAGCCAGACCGGCGTGGTTTACCTCGATCTCGACAATTTTAAAAAGGTAAACGATGCCTACGGCCATATGTTTGGCGACCAGCTGCTGCAGGCGGTGTCGCTGGCGATCCTCAGCTGTCTCGGCAAGGATCAGACGCTGGCACGTCTCGGCGGTGATGAATTTGTGGTGCTGGCTGAGCACACCAGTCAGGCGGCGCTGGAGGCGATGGCCTCACGCATTCTGGAGCGGCTGCGTCAGCCGTTCCGTATCGGGCTGATCGAAGTCTACAGCGGCTGCTCGATTGGTATCGCCCTCGCCCCGCTGCATGGTGAAGATCGCGAAAGTCTGATTCGTAACGCCGATACCGCGATGTACCACGCTAAAGAGAACGGGCGCGGCAAATTCTGCGTGTTCGCCAGCGAGATGAACCAGCGCGTATTTGAATATCTGTGGCTGGATACCAATCTGCGCAAAGCGCTGGAGCAGGATCATCTGGTGGTGCACTATCAGCCGAAGATCGATCGCGACGGTGAAGTGCGCAGTGCCGAGGCGCTGGTGCGCTGGAATTCACCTGAACGCGGCCTGGTGCCGCCTGGCGATTTCATCTCTTACGCGGAAGAGTCCGGACTGATTGTGCCGCTCGGGCGCTGGGTAATGCTGAACGTGTTGCAGCAAATCGTAAAATGGCGCAGCGAAGGCATTTACCTGCGTGTCGCAGTGAACGTTTCCGCCAAGCAGCTGATCGACCAGAGCATCTACAGCGACCTGAAACAGGCGCTGAGCGAAGCGGGCATCAGTGAGTGCCCGATAGACATCGAGCTGACGGAAAGCTGCCTGATCGAGAACGAGGCCGGTGCGCTGAAGCTGATGAAACAGTTTCAGGAGTTAGGCGCACAGGTGCATCTGGATGATTTCGGCACGGGCTACTCCTCGCTCTCCCAGCTGGCGCGCGTGCCGATCGATGCGATTAAGCTGGATCAAAGTTTTGTGCGCAATATTAACAAGCAACCGGTAGCGCAGTCGCTGGTGCGCGCGATCGTTGCCGTGGCGAAAGCCCTGGATTTACAGGTCATTGCCGAAGGCATCGAAACCAAAGCCGAAGAGAAGTTTGTGCTGACCAACGGTGTCGATGGGCGTCAGGGTTATTATTATGCGAAACCAATGCCCGCAGAGCAGCTCGGGCATTGGCTGGCTAAGCATCCTGCCCGCGTTTAACGTCTTAGCGTACTGCTAACCGGCTTTACGCAGTGATGCGCTGTGACGATTTTGCAGCTGTACCAGACGTTCCATGTAGGCAATATCTTTCGGTTCCAGCGTGAAAGCATAGTCGACCCAATCCTCAGTGATATCCATCAGTTCTGCCCGTGACAGCTGCAGCACGCGCTGTCGCGCTTTCAGCATGGCACGGACTCCATTCAGTTTTGGCCGCAGCGTATCGATAAAGGTGCGCGTGGTGCGGTAGCTGTCACCAGGCTGGAACACTTTGTCGACCAGACCACGGGTTTCATACCACTCTGCGCTGTGCGACTCCCCTTCACAGATCAGCTCTTCGGCCAGCTTCATCCCGGAGCGGCGGGCCACCAGTGAGTAGCCGCCCATGCCGGGGAACAGGTTGAAGGCAATTTCCGGGAAGCCCATACGCGCACTGTTCTGCGCCAGAATGAAGTGGTGCGCCAGCGCCGCTTCAAAACCGCCGCCCAAGGCACTGCCCTCAATCATCGCCAGCGTCACTGCGCCGGTGTCAAACCCGCGGGCCGCCGAATGGATGCAGTCAACACAGGCGCGGGCGTAGGCGCGCAGTGCTTCACGCCGGTTGTTGCGAATGCATTCGACAAAGAAACGCAAATCGCCCCCGGCGTTAAACATCTGCGGCACCAGCGATCCGGTCACCCAGAAATCAATCGGCAGACCGGAACGCTGAGCGGCGTAGCTCAGGTTCATGATCTCCTCAATTAATTCGTGGTTGAAACTGGGGCGCGGCTGAGCGCGCAGCATCATCCACATGGTGTGTCGACCTTCCTCATAATAGGCGGCGAGCTGTGTGGTTTGGCCGACTTCGGTAAACAGGCGGCAGGTTGGTTGGTTAATTACTGTCATCGTCTCATCCTCTATTTATGTGATGCGTTAAACGCCACATCAGCGTAATGCAGAGTGAGGCCAGACCAAATGAGAGTTTGATTTATAACGTAAAATCCAGAGAGATCCCCGAGCCCCTGCCTGAGGAAAGATTAGCGGGCTTACTTAATGACGGCGCAACAGCCGGCAAGCGCATAAAAACGCTTAACGCATGGTGAATAAACGACAGCATCAACAGCCCCGTCTCGTCCGGGCACGCAATCCCCTTAAATAAAAAAGGCACCCGCCGGTGCCTTGAGAAAACATCACGCGCTCAGCCTTGCCCGTACCAGGCGTTCTTCCCGTGCTTGCGCAGATAGTGCAGGTCAAGCAGGGTCTGGGCGATAGGCGGCAGCTCGGCACGCAGCTGCTCGGTGTGCAGCGCCATGTAGGCCACCTCTTCCAGTACCACCGCACTGTGCACCGCGCTATGTGCATCTTTCCCCCAGGCAAACGGCCCGTGGGAGTTCACCAGCGCAGCAGGAATCGCGCCGGGCTCAATGCCGCGCTGCGCAAAGGTTTCAATGATGACCTGGCCGGTGTGCCATTCATATTCCTGCTCAATCTCTGCCCGTTGCATCGCGCGAGTGCAGGGAATGGTGCCATAGAAATCGTCAGCGTGGGTGGTGCCCCATGCCGGGATGTCCCTGCCCGCCTGCGCCCAGATGGTGGCGTGGCGCGAATGGGTGTGCACGATGCCGCCAATCTCCGGCCACGCCAGATACAGTGCGCGGTGTGTCGCGGTATCAGAGGATGGCCGCAACTGGCCCTCCACGACATTGCCGCTTTCCAGTTCGACCACCACCATGTCGTCGCGCTGCATCTGCTCATATTTAACGCCCGAGGGTTTGATCACCAGCAGCCCGCGCTCGCGGTCTACCGCGCTGACATTGCCCCACGTAAAGGTCACCAGGTTGTAACGCGGCAGGTCGAGATTGGCCTCCAGAACCTGCTGTTTCAGCGCTTCCAGCATTGTGTTTTCTCCGCCATACAGTCATCACTGAATTGTGCGGAGCCACCGGTAAAAACGTTATGGAGGGAATGGCTGGATTAGCAGCGGAAAGTGGCTAAAGCGGGCAAAGTGTGGGGTTTGATACGGGATCCGGATGCGGACACCACGTCAGGATTTCAGAGTTTTCTTTCTGCATACACATCCGCTTACGCCTAGAATTATCTCAAGCCTGCGGCGGTACCAAAATGGTCTTTGCCAGCAGCGTGAACAACGCGCGCTAAGGGCTGCGCGCCAGCGTGCAGGCTGAAGGAAAAGCACCGCCTGAGTGCATCGGGCGAACAACTTCAGGGCGTAACATCTATACTTAACGAGTTGCCTCTGAGCAAACCATCAAGGAGATGTCCATGACTACAACAATGAAACGCGTGACGGTTGCCGTGCTGGCAACGACGTTAGTGGTGGCCCTGAGCGGCTGTTCCAACTGGTCAAAACGTGACCGCAACACGGCGATTGGCGCCGGTGCCGGTGCTATTGGTGGATCGGTGCTCACCAACGGCAGCGCGCTGGGTACCGTCGGTGGCGCTGCGGTGGGCGGCATTATTGGCCATCAGGTTGATTAATAATAATATTGTAGCAGGCTACGCAGCGCATCTACGTTACATCGGGCCACCTTGTGTGGCCCGCTTTCATTAACCGCCCGCCAGCTTAACCTTCATGCCTTTGGCTTCCAGCAGCGTTTTAAGCAAATCGCGCTTATCGCCCTGAATCTCAATCACGCCCTCTTTCAGCGCCCCGCCGCAGCCGCACTTCTTCTTAAGCTCGGCCGCCAGCTTTGCCAGCGCGTCATCATCGAGATCGATGCCGGTGATCAGGCACACGCCTTTACCTTTACGCCCGCTGGTCTGGCGCTGAATGCGCACGATGCCATCGCCTTTCGGTCGCTGCGGTTTCTCTTCGCTATGTGTAATACGGCCGGTTTCGGTGGAGTAAACCAGCGGATTGTCCTGAGCCATTAGCCCTCCTGTAAACTGTGCAGGATTTGCTGCAGCGTCTGCGCCGGATCGGCAGATTGGGTGATCGGTCGCCCAATCACCATGTAATCCACGCCGGCCTGTTGTGCCTGCTGCGGCGTCATGATACGACGCTGATCGCCGGCCTCGCTCCCCGCCGGGCGAATACCCGGCGTGACCAGCGCGAAATCCTGCCCGATAACCTGTTTGAAGTGCGCGGCTTCCTGCGCCGAGCACACCACACCATCAAGGCCACATTCGCGCGTCAGCCGTGCCAGACGCTCAGCCTGCTGCGCCGGCGATAGGGTGATGCCAAGGCCTTTGAGATCGTCTTCGTCCATGCTGGTCAGCACCGTTACCGCAATCAGCAAGGGCGCATCACTGCCAAACGGCAGCAGCGCTTCGCGCGCCGCATTCATCATCCGCGCCCCGCCGCTGGCATGCACGTTGACCATCCACACGCCGAGATCCGCTGCCGCCGCGACCGCATGTGCCGTCGTGTTCGGGATGTCATGAAATTTGAGATCGAGGAATACCTCGAAACCGCGCGCCTGCAACGTCTTCACCAGCGACGGTCCAAACAGGGTAAACATCTCTTTACCCACTTTCAGACGGCACTGGCCCGGATCGATACGGTCAACGAACTGCAGTGCGCTATTGAGATCATGATAGTCGAGTGCCACCAGAATCGGTGAGTGAGTAACAGGCATAACGTTTCCTCAGAGGCTGGCACCCGCAGGCGCGATGGACAAACGGCAAGCATTCTACCCGTGCAACCCGGCCACGACAACGTTGCGACGGCGATTGCCTTGCTGTTTGACGAGGCGATGCACAGTGCTGAAATGTGGATGATAATTTCTCTATAAGTATGTTGTAACTACTATGCGTTATGAATAATCACCGAACGCGGCCAGCTTACTGGCCGTCGAGCCCGCGAATCGGTTTAACGGAAGACCAGGCGCGACACGATGGGCAGTGCCAGTAGAGCGCGTGCGCGGTAAAGCCGCACTTCTGGCAGCGGTAGCGCGGTTTAGTACGAATCTGTTCGCCAACCATGTCGCGCAGCACCATCAGACTCTCTTTGGCACGGCCATCTTCTGCCTCATGCAGGTGGAAATCCATCAGACGATGGAACACGCGCATGGTGGGATGACGCTGCAGCTGACGGTTAATGTAAAGCTGAGCCGCTTCCGGCCCCTGCTGCTGCTCCAGAATGTCCGCCAGATAGAGTTCCGCCGCGGCACCGGTGTTCTCTTCAACGCAGCGTTGCAGGAACTGCGCCCAGCTGTCAGGCTGCTCCAGCCGCTGATAGCAGGTTTCCAGCATCGGCAGCGTTTCGCTCACCAGTTCTTTGTCCTGCTCCAGCACGCGCTGCAGCCGCTGCGCCGCTTTCGCGTATTCGCCCTGCTCCATCAGGATACGTCCCATCATGATGGAAACGCGCGCGCTTTGGTGGTCGGCCGCTTCACCCTTTTTCAACAGGTTCATGGCACGATCAAGGTCATCACTGCTCAGCGCCTGCAGCGCCAGCTCGCAGTAGAAATGGGCGATTTCGCCCTTTTGCTTATCTTTGCCGAGTTTTACCAGCCGCTCCGCCACCTCGATGGCTTTCTGCCAGTCGCTGGTCGCCTGATGAATCAGCAGCAGCTGCTGCAGCGCGCTGATGCGAAAATCGGTTTCATCGATCAGCTGACTGAACATGTCTTCGGCGCGATCGTACAAGCCGGCAGCCATGTAGTCGCGTCCCAGCTGCTGAATGGCCAGCAAACGCTGATCGTAAGTAAGCGACGCGCTTTCCATTAACGACTGGTGGATGCGGATGGCGCGGTCGACTTCGCCGCGCGAACGGAACAGGTTACCGAGCGTCAGGTGGGCTTCAACGGTGCCGCTGTCCTCTTTCAACATATCGAGGAACAGATCGACCGCTTTATCCTGCTGATTAGAAAGGAGAAAGTTAACCCCAGCCACGTATTCACGTGACAGACGGTTAGCTTCCTGTTGCTTATCCTGTTGCGCACTGCGGCGGCCCATATACCAGCCGTACGCCGCCGCGACAGGAAGAAGCAGAAACAGCAATTCAAGCATCGAACATTAATCCCGACGCACTGCAGTGGAGGTGCTATTTACCGCAGCAGATTGTTCATTTAGCGCCTGCATGCGCTTCAGTTTACGCTGTGCATGCGCCAGCGAAACACGAATGCGCAGCCAGAATAGGCCACAGATCGCCCAGCCCAGCAAAAATCCGGCACCAAACAGGCAGGCCAGCAAGGTTGAAATGCGGAATTCGCCCTGCGCCAGCAGATAGTTGAAGGTGACAATCTGGTCATTATGCGCTCCGAGCGTGACGGAGATGATGAAAATGACCAAAACCACGAGAAAAATCAGCAAATATTTCACAATGCGTCCTGTCGTGAGGTTATCCGGTAGAGTATGCCAAAAAAGTGCCGCCGTTGCTGCTTATCCGCGCAGCAGTTAGTGCCCTTTCTGCAAGTACAATCAATCATATGGGGGCAAAGGGAGAAATTACAATCCGTCATCGCGCCCGGCAATCTCACGCTGCTCTTCCGGCGGCACGCTGAGCGGGCCACAAAAGCGCTGCGCCAGCCAGGTTGCCAGCGTCACCAGCAGCCAGGAGATCAGCGTCGCGACCACCAGATCGCGCGGCCAGTGCATGCCCAGTACCAGCCGGCTGCCCATGACCAGCGTAGCCCAGACAAACAGCACCACCACCGTGACAACATGCCGGCGCGGCCATAACAGGCCAATCACCAGCAGCGCCCAGCTGGCGGCAAACATGGTATGGCCAGACGGAAAAGCAAAGCCCGTCTCAAACGCCCAGTGATTTTTTAACCAGGCGGGCAGCTTTGTGTCATTGGCGAGCAAGGCGGACACCATTTCGCCGCGCTGCTGCCGTTTCAGCTGATAAAACTGCTGTTCGTTGACGCCGTGGCTGTGCTCAAGCCAGACCACATACGGCCGCGGCTCCTGCACCTGCTCTTTAATAAAGGTTTTGGTCGACTGACCGGCCAGAATCGCGCCGTTCATGATAATCAACAACAGAATGGCCGGCCGGAGGCGAAAGCGCAGGCACCACAATACCCAGCCGCTCAGAATCAGGCTGGTCAGCGTGCCCCACGGACTGGTGACGGTTTCGGTGATCCAGAACAGCACGCGCAACAGATGCCCGCTCTCTCCCGGTTGCCACTGCCAGCCGGAAAGCCATACGCCCAGTGGCATCAGCAGTAATAAAAACGCGCCCAGCGTGGTGCGTTGCACAATTTTTAACATCTTGTCCCTTTATTGTTTCCCGACCTGACAGGCGTATTGCATAACTTTAGTTGAAAAAAGAATAACATACCCGTTGCGGCTTAGATAATTGTGCTTTATCACTACAATCACTCTGACTGATTAGCGGCCCCGGTTCAGGTTGTGGCACAATATCGGCAGTTTCGTCGGGCCAGTCGGGCCCGTGCGTTATCATGATGATAGCGCATCCTCTGAAGGTTCTGGAGAGTCACATGCAGCTGAAACGGGTAGCAGAAGCCAAACTGCCCACGCCATGGGGAGATTTCCTGATGGTTGGTTTTGAAGAACTGGCAACCGGCCACGACCACGTCGCGCTGGTTTATGGTGATATTAGCGATCACAATCCGGTGCTGGCGCGCGTCCACTCCGAATGTCTCACCGGCGATGCGCTGTTCAGCCTGCGCTGCGACTGCGGCTTCCAGCTGGAGGCAGCGCTGACCGCCATTGCGGAAGAAGGACGCGGCGTGCTGCTGTACCATCGTCAGGAAGGCCGTAACATCGGGCTGCTGAACAAAATTCGCGCCTATGCGTTGCAGGACAAAGGCTACGACACGGTGGAAGCGAACCATCAGCTGGGCTTTGCCGCCGATGAGCGTGACTTCACCCTGTGCGCCGACATGTTTAAACTGCTGGGCATTAATGAAGTGCGTTTGCTGACCAACAATCCGCGCAAAGTGGAGATCCTGTCAGAAGCGGGTATCAATATCGTTGAGCGCGTGCCGCTGATCGTTGGCCGTAACCCGAAAAATGCGCACTATCTCGATACGAAAGCCGAGAAGATGGGACATCTGCTGCCGAAATCGTAACGCGGCGGTGCGCTCTCGCATCATGCACTTTCTGCGTCAATAATAAAGCCGGGCATGCCCGGCTTTGTTTTTTAGTTGAGCATATTGCGTATCACGTAATGCAGGATGCCGTCGTTCTGGTAATAGGTCAGCTCATTACCGGTATCGATACGACAACGAGTATCCAGCGTCTGCTGACTGCCGTCAGCCCGCGTCAGCGTTACCGGGACGCTGCAACCGGGCTGCAGCTGCGCCAGATTTGCCACGTCGATACGCTCTTCCCCGGTCAGCTGCAGCGTCTTACGCGTTACGCCCGCCGGGAATTCCAGCGGTAAAATACCCATGCCGATAAGGTTAGAGCGGTGAATACGCTCGAACGATTCGGCAATCACCACGCGCACGCCCTGCAGACGCGGACCTTTCGCCGCCCAGTCGCGGCTGGATCCGGAGCCGTACTCTTTCCCGGCGATCACCGCCAGCGGCACGCCCTCCTCCTGATACTTCATCGCCGCATCGTAGATAGCCAGCTGTTCCTGGCTCGGATAGTGCCGGGTATAACCGCCCTCGACGCCAGGCACCATTTCGTTGCGAATACGGATGTTGGCAAACGTACCGCGCATCATGACTTCGTGGTTGCCGCGTCGTGAACCATACGAGTTGAAGTCGTTACGCTCAACGCCGTGCGCCAGCAGATAACGCCCCGCCGGACTCTCCGCTTTAATGCTGCCAGCCGGGGAGATATGGTCGGTCGTCACCGAATCACCGAGCATCGCCAGGATGCGCGCACCGTGAATGTCCTGCACCGGCTGCGGCGTTTTTTCCATATCGTCAAAGAACGGTGACAGACGAATATAGGTTGAGCCTTCGTCCCAGTCATAGGTGGCGGCTTCGCTGACTTTGATCTGCTGCCACTCGGGCGTGCCGTCGAACACCTCGGCGTACTCTTTATGGAACATGTCGCTGGTAACTTTCTGCACCGATGCGGCAATCTCTTCCGGCGATGGCCAAATGTCCTTCAGATAGACGTCATTGCCCTGCTGATCCTGGCCGATCGGATCAGTCTGCAGGTTGATCTTCATGTTGCCCGCCAGCGCATACGCCACCACCAGCGGCGGAGACGCCAGCCAGTTGGTTTTCACCAGCGGATGGATGCGCCCTTCGAAGTTGCGGTTGCCGGACAACACGGCGCCCACCGTCAAATCGCCCTCTTTGATCGCGCTTTCGATCTCATCCGGCAGCGGGCCGGAGTTACCGATGCAGGTGGTGCAGCCGTAACCCACCAGGTTAAAGCCCAGCTCATCAAGATACGGGGTCAGCTGCGCCACGGCGAGATAGTCGGACACCACTTTTGATCCTGGTGCCAGCGAGGCTTTTACCCAGGGTTTGCGCATCAGCCCGCGCTCGACAGCTTTTTTCGCCAGCAGGCCAGCCGCCATTAAGACGCTGGGGTTGGAGGTGTTAGTACAGGACGTAATCGCGGAGATCACCACGGCACCATCATCCAGCTGGATGCGGTCGCCGGTTTCGCTGTCCAGATAGCTGACCGTTTTGTGCGGCTTCTGCGCATGATTCACTTCCAGCTCGTTACTGGCGTCGAAGGCCGCCGGTACGTCGCCGAGGGAAACGCGGTCCTGCGGACGTTTCGGACCGGCGAGGCTCGACTCTACCTCAGCCATATCCAGCGCCAGCGTGCTGGTGAAGATGGGCTCATCGCCCGGTTTACGCCACAGCCCCTGCTGTTTTGCATAGGCTTCCACCAGCTCAACCTGCTGCGCATCGCGCCCGGTGAGCGTCATGTAGCTGAGCGTTACTTCATCAATCGGGAAGAAACCGCAGGTTGCGCCATATTCTGGTGCCATGTTGGCGATGGTTGCGCGATCCGCCAGCGGCAGATCGGCCAGTCCGTCACCGTAGAATTCGACAAACTTACCGACCACCCCGTGTTTACGCAGCATCTGCGTCACGGTTAATACCAGGTCGGTGGCGGTGATACCGGGGCGCAGTTTGCCGGTCAGCTTGAAACCTACCACATCGGGAATCAGCATTGAAACCGGCTGGCCCAGCATGGCGGCCTCAGCTTCAATGCCGCCCACGCCCCAGCCAAGCACGCCCAGGGCGTTAATCATGGTGGTATGCGAATCGGTGCCGACCAGCGTATCCGGATAAGCCACTTCTTTGCCGTCCAGCGTTTCATGCCAGATGGCTTTACCGAGGTACTCCAGATTGACCTGATGACAGATACCGGTGCCCGGCGGCACGACGCGGAAACGGTTAAAGGCTTTTTGCCCCCAGCGCAGGAAAACGTAGCGTTCGTGGTTGCGTTCCATCTCCAGGCGCACGTTTTCTTCAAACGCATCGTCATCGCCAAAATGGTCGACCGTGACCGAGTGGTCAATCACCAGATCGACCGGTGACAACGGGTTAACTTTCGCCACATCACCGCCCAGCCGCTTAACGGCTTCACGCATCGCCGCCAGGTCAACCACGGCCGGTACGCCGGTGAAATCCTGCATTAATACGCGCGCCGGACGATAAGCAATTTCGCGATCGGCATGTGCAGTTTGCTGCCACGCCACCAGCGCCTGAATATCTGCTGCCGTTACGGAATCTTCATCCTGCCAGCGCAGCAGGTTTTCCAGCAGAACCTTGAGGGATTTTGGTAAGCGATCGATGTCACCTACCTGCTGACCGGCTTTCGGCAAGCTGTAGTAATGATATTTTTTTGCCCCTACTTCCAGCGCATCCTGACTCTGCTCACGTAACGTTAACGACATAACTCCTCCTTTTATGGGCTCTTCTGCTAAACCTCAGAGAGTGCAAGGTTTAGCTTAAAGATAGACCACATTTTCGTTAACGTTTTGATAACAACACGAATTGACACACAAAACCGCAACGAAAAATGCCCTGAATAATGTCAGGGCATTCAGAAAGCGTTAACTGGCAGGATTAGCGAATTACAGGACGGCCCAGACGGCCGCAGCCCAAAAGGCCATTGAGAAGGCATAAACGCTGAGCCATGAAAAAGTTGTGGTATTCATCTGCCACTCCTCCCGGATCGCGGGCAACAAAAAGCCATCGTCTTCAGCGTTGTACTGATGACACCGTTTTTTTAGATGCTGAGTGTTAAAGGACGGGCTTTTAACGTGCCCACCGGAGAGTCCGGTAAAAATGCGCGACAGTATGTCTTAATAAGAATTGGACGCAGACTGCGTTATTTAGACTTCGGATCCATGAATGATTCAATAAAGCTGCGCTGCTGTTCACTCAGTTCCCAGGAAGCCGGGATTGCCACTTGCGGTTCAGCGGGCGCGTCTTTGGCTTTGCACACCGGTGCTTTAGGCTGACGCGCAGCGACCGGATATTTACGACTGAGTGTATTTGCCCACATGGCTTAACCCCACATACGCCAAATCATTAACGCCACCACTACCCAGAACAGTGCTGAAGCAGCGAAGACAGTCAACCAGGCTTTGCGACGGATGTTACCTGAACGCTCTACCTTGGTGCTTTTAGCCCGGAAGTCCGGTTGTACAGTTAATCTCGTAGTCATAGTTTTTGATAATCACTCTCAATAAAACGATTGATAACAACGATGAAGATTTAGGACGAATCCTAAACTTGTTAAGTCCAAAAATCCAGTTATTTTTATTGAGCACAACGATTAACGCTATTTATCAAAACCGCCAAAACTGATGAGATAAATTTAAGCACGCTGCAAACTATTAATTTAATAGTTACATTGTAAATTTGGCTTAAACCAAAATTAGATCCACTTTAAATTTGAGTTTAATTTAACGAGCCAGTTAAAAAGCCCTTTCTCATCAGCTCTTAACTGGAGTATGGGAATATTCCTGGCAGTCCGCAAAGCGGCAAAGTAAAAATTGTGTACTGATTCGCATTTAATAAATAACAATGAAAAAACATGTGACGCATGTTTCATTTACAAAAAAATAATGGAATTTTTTGAGGTTCTGCTGGTGCTAAGCGGCGGGAGGTGTGCGGGAAGTCGCTGGACATCCCGCAAAAATAATGAGTTAGGTGATTACCTGAAAGGAAGCTTGATATCGCGGAACATCGCTTCGATATCTTCGTTTGAGCGCAGCGCCACAGCGGCGTCCACCACGTCTCGCGTCAGATGCGGTGCGAAGCGCTGAATGAAATCATACATATAGCTGCGCAGGAAGGTGCTGCGCCGGAAACCAATCTTGGTGGTGCTATTGGTGAAGATTTCTGAAGCTTCAATGCGCACCAGATCCGGATCGGAAACCGGGTCCACCGCCATGCTGGCAATCACCCCAACCCCCAGGCCTAAACGCACATAGGTTTTGATCACGTCGGCATCGGTTGCGGTAAAAACAATACGCGGCGTTAATCCGGCACGGTTAAACGCAGTATCCAGTTCTGAGCGGCCGGTAAAACCAAAGGTGTAAGTCACCAGCGGGAAATCAGCCAGCTCCTCAATCGACACATTGGATTTCCCCGCCAGCGGATGATCCGGTGTGACCACAATGGCGCGGTTCCAGTGATAGCACGGCAGCATAATCAAGTCGTCGTACAGGTGCAGCGCTTCGGTGGCAATGGCGAAATCGGCATTGCCTTTGGAGACCGCCTCAGCAATTTGTGTGGGCGAGCCCTGATGCATATGCAGGGAGACGCGCGGATAGCGTTCGATAAAGCCTTTGATTACGCCAGGCAGTGCATAGCGCGCCTGAGTGTGGGTCGTGGCCACGTACAGCGATCCTTTATCTGGCCAGGTGTGTTCACCGGCAACCGATTTAATCGCATCCACTTTGGACAAAACTTCGCGGGCAATACGGATAATCTCTTCACCCGCTGGCGTCACCTGCGTCAGATGTTTGCCGCTGCGGGCAAAAATCTGCACGCCCAGCTCATCTTCCAGCATGCGCACCTGCTTACTGATGCCCGGTTGCGAGGTATACAGCCCCTCTGCCGTGGAGGAGACATTG
The DNA here is from genome assembly GCF_026541005.1 of Pantoea sp. GM_Pan_4. Lineage (NCBI taxonomy): Bacteria > Pseudomonadati > Pseudomonadota > Gammaproteobacteria > Enterobacterales > Erwiniaceae > Pantoea > Pantoea sp. GM_Pan_4. The sequence goes on along the minus strand of NZ_JALNUZ010000001.1, from coordinate 181,176 downwards.
AGGTTGTGGTTAACGACTTCAACGATGTAACGCAACTGCTGCAATTTCATAGTTATATCTTCCCGATAGCGACAGAGGTGCATTCCCTGCAGGCGTGTATCCGCCCTGATGGCGTAATAATGAGGGAAAGCGAGTCAGCAAAATGCAATAAGCTATAACTACTATATCAGTTAACGTAAGAATGTAGAACGATTAGCTATAAGGATGGGAAAAAGGCCAGCGAACGCTGGCCTGTAGGGGAAATTACTTCTTCGCTTCCTGCCACTTACCGTTGATATAGAAAACCGACCAGCCGGTCGCTTTGCCCTCTTTTTCTGAGGCAACATACTGCTGTTTGGTCTTACGGCTAAAACGCACCAGCGTTTTATTGCCTTCCGGGTCCACTGCCGGCGCTTCGGCCAGATATTTCAGTTTCTCCGGCAGACGGTCAGCAAAGCGCTGCAGCTCTTCCACCAGCGGCGCACGGGTTTCACGCGATTTCGGGAAGGTATTAGCGGCCAGGAACACGCCCGCAGCCCCGTCACGCAGCACGAAATACGCATCCGATTTTTCGCACGGCAGCTCCGGCAGCGGTACCGGATCTTCTTTCGGCGGCGCGACTTCGCCGTTACGCAGAATCTTACGGGTATTTTTACACTCGTCGTTGGTACAGGCCATGTACTTACCAAAACGCCCCATCTTCAGGTGCATTTCAGAGCCACATTTTTCGCACTCAACAATCGGACCGTCATAACCTTTGATACGGAATTCACCCTGCTCGATTTCATAACCGTCACACTCCGGGTTATTGCCACAGACGTGCAGTTTACGGCCGTTGTCGATCAGGTAGCTGTCCATCGCGGTGCCGCACTTCTGGCAGCGACGACGGGCGCGTAGCGCGTTGGTTTCGGCATCATCGCCTTCCAGCACGTTAAGCACTTCGTTTTCCGGGATCAGGTTAATGGTCTGCTTGCAGCGCTCTTTCGGCGGCAGTGCATAACCGGAACAGCCCAGGAACACGCCGGTGCTGGCGGTGCGAATCCCCATTTTGCGTCCGCAGGTTGGGCAGTCGATGGAGGTCAGCACCATCTGGTTCGGCTGCATGCCGCCCTCTTCCGGATCTTTCTCCGCCTGCTCCAGCTGCTGGCTGAAATCACTGAAGAATGAATCCAGCACCGCTTTCCATTGCGCTTCGTTATTCGCAACCTGGTCGAGACTGTCTTCCATATGCGCGGTGAAATCATAATTCATCAGCTCACGGAAGTTCTCTTCCAGACGATCGGTAACAATCTCCCCCATCTTCTCGGCGTAGAAACGGCGGTTTTCCACCCGCACGTAACCGCGATCCTGAATGGTGGAAATGATCGAAGCATAGGTAGACGGACGGCCAATGCCACGCTTCTCCAGCTCGCGCACCAGCGAAGCTTCGCTGAAGCGCGCCGGCGGCTTGGTAAAGTGCTGGCCAGGCAGCAGGGATTTCAGATCCAGCGTGTCGCCCACGTTCACCGGCGGCAGCGTCAAATCTTCATCATTTTTACGCAGCGCTGGCATCACTTTAGTCCAGCCGTCGAAACGCAGCGTACGCCCTTTCGCTTTCAGTTTGAAATCTGCCGCGCCGACGGTCAGCGTGGTGGAATCATATTGCGCGGGCACCATCTGGCAGGCCACGAACTGGCGCCAGATCAGCTGATACAGCTTCTGCGCATCCGCTTCCATATCCTTCAGCTGCTCGGCGGCAACGTTGACATCAGAAGGACGAATCGCTTCGTGCGCTTCCTGTGAATTCTCTTTGCTGGCGTAGGTGTTGGGCGCATCCGGCAGGTAGTTCTTGCCGAATTTTTTCTCCACGTAGCCACGCGCCATCGCCACCGCGTCCTGACTCAGGTTGGTGGAATCGGTACGCATATAGGTGATGTGACCGGCTTCATACAGACGCTGTGCCATCATCATGGTTTTCTTCACGCCAAAACCAAGGCGGGTGCTCGCCGCCTGCTGCAGCGTCGAGGTGATAAACGGTGCCGACGGTTTGCTGCTGGTCGGCTTGTCTTCACGATCCAGAACGGCGTAACGCGCCTTTTCCAGGATGGCCACGGCCGCTTCGGTTTGCTCGCGGTTAACCGGGCGGAACGCTTTATCGCCCTGATGCGTTACCCTGACCGCCAGTGCATCGCCTTTCGGCGTCGACAGATCGGCGTCAATTTCCCAGTACTCTTCCGGTACGAAGGCTTTGATTTCGCGCTCGCGCTCCACCACCAGGCGCACGGCAACCGACTGCACGCGTCCGGCCGACAGGCCACGGGCAATTTTTTTCCACAGCAGCGGCGAGACCATATAGCCCACCACGCGGTCCATAAAACGACGCGCCTGCTGCGCATTGACGCGCTCAATATTCAGTTCGCCCGGCTTCTCGAACGCCTGACGAATCGCATTTTTGGTGATTTCGTTAAACACCACGCGGCTGAAGCGTTTGTCATCGCCACCGATCACTTCCCGCAGGTGCCAGGCAATGGCTTCCCCTTCGCGGTCAAGGTCGGTTGCGAGATAGATGTGGTCGGCATCGGCAGCCAGGTTCTTCAGTTCGGAGACGACTTTTTCCTTGCCGGGCAGAATCTGGTAGTCCGCTTCCCAGCCGTGCCACGGGTCAACGCCCATGCGATTAACCAGCGCGGCCTTTTCATCTTTCTTTACTTTCTTGCCGGTTTTCGCCTTTTCCCCGTCGGCACTTTTACGGGCCGTTGAACCACTGGTCGGCAAATCACGGATATGACCGACGCTGGATTTCACCACGTAGTCATTACCGAGGTATTTATTGATTGTTTTGGCCTTTGCCGGGGACTCAACGATGACGAGTGCTTTACCCATATGTACCTTTACCTAATTGAAACGTCCTGATAAACGGGAGAGGATTGGCAGCCCCAAAACCCAATGGGTTCAATATTGCTGCTGACTTTTTGCTTTTCAAGCCAGCGGGGACAATCTCTGGTCAGATTGCATCGGCATTTGCAACTTGATGATTAAGAGCGAGTTTTCCGTCTGACGGTATCACACATCCTGGTGTGATCTCCCTGAAAGCTGAATCGCCCACACTCTACCTGATAAAATCTGTTACGCAACTTAATTAGCATTCTGTTTAATTTCTCGCCAGTTTTCTGACCGAACGCTGATTTGCTGAACGCACCGACAGGCAAGTAATATAGAAGGAGAAAATTCGCTGTCAAAAAAGAGGTGAAAAATGTCAGCAGAAACGGAATCCATTTCACGCCAGGCGCTACTGGAAATCGCTAATCAGCTCCTTCAGCAGCACGATGAATATTTTGCCGGGATGGAAGCCACTGAGGTGATTCAGCAGGGCGAGGTTCTGGTGTTTCGCGGCCCGTGGTTCCTCGACGATGAAGGGTTGCCGACCGCCAAAACCACGGCGGTGTTTAACGTGTTTAAGCACCTTGCCGTGGTGCTCTCCGCGCAGTATCACCTGGCATAAAAAACCCGGCCTGCGCCGGGTTGGTTCACAACAGCGGTTTATCACCGCGCTGCCAGATTTTCAGAATCAGCCGCTCGGCTGCCACGCTGGCACTGTGGGTCATGCGATCAATCATTTTTTTCTTGCGCGCGAAGTGCACGCCCAGCACGCTAAAACGGTCCATGCGCGCAATGATCAGCGCATCGCTGGTACCAATCTCATCAATCAGCCCCAGATCCAGCGCCTGACGGCCATACCAGTGTTCGCCCGTCGCCACTTTGTCCAGATCCAGCGCCGGACGCATCTGATGCACAAAATCTTTAAACAGCTGATGGGTTTCATTCAGGTCTTCCTGAAACTTCTCCCGCCCTTCCTCGGTATTCTCACCAAACAGCGTCAGCGTACGTTTGTACTGGCCGGCAGTGTGCAGCTCCACATCAATGTCGTTGCGCTTCAGCAGCCGGTTAAAGTTAGGGATTTGCGCCACCACGCCGATGGAACCAATGATGGAGAATGGCGCCGCCACGATGCGATCCGCGACACAGGCCATCATGTAGCCACCGCTGGCGGCAACTTTATCCACTACCGCCGTCAGCTGCAGCCCCGCATCACGCAGACGTTGCAGCTGCGACGCGGCCAGGCCATAACCGTGCACCACGCCACCGGGACTTTCCAGCCGCAGCAGCACTTCATCACCCGGTTGCGCTACCGCCAGCACGGCGGAGATCTCTTCGCGCAACGAGCTGACTTCACCGGCGTCCATACTGCCTTTGAACTCCAGCACATAGAGAGTCGGCTTCGCCGCTTCAGTCACACCGGCTTTGGCATTGCGCTTTTCGGCTTTGGCTTTCTGTTTCTCTTCTTTCTTATGCTGCTTCAGCCACACTTTTTGCGCCTGCGGCTTCATCTTCGCCAGCTGCAGGTCCTCTTTCATCTCGCGATAGGCTTCGTCGAGATGGGTTAAGCGCAGCTGACCGCCGCTGTGACGTTTACGCAGCGCGGCATTGAGCACAATCAGTACAATAGCTGCGATCGCCACCACGACGGTGACGGCCTTGGCCAGAAATAATCCATAGCTGGAGAGTAAATCCATTCTGCCGCCTTATTAAACAGTGAATTACAGTCAAACCCTGAGTTTACCCGCTTTGATGCTGTTCGTCGCCTGAAATGCCGGCAGGCGGCACAGAATGCGCGTTGCGGCGATTGCACCTTGCGCCAAATTGAGGCATAAAGCCAAAAAACCCTCTGACCTGCAAAGGACATCGCTGTGCATTATCAACCGAAAAGCGACCTGCTGGACAATCGCATCATTCTTGTGACCGGCGCTTCCGACGGCATCGGCCGCGAAGCCGCCCTGACCTATGCGCGCTACGGTGCGCGCGTGATTCTGCTCGGCCGCAATGCCACCACGCTACAGCAAACCGCTGAGGCGATTAATCAACTCAATAAACAGCCCGCCGCTACGCTGCTGCTGGATCTGGCGCACGCCACACCAGAAAGCTGCCAGCAGCTGGCGCAACAGGTTGCCGCGCTGGTGCCGCGGCTGGATGGCGTGCTGCATAACGCTGGCATTCTCGGTGAGATCGTGCCGCTGGCGGAACTCGATCCGGCGGTCTGGCAGCAGGTGATGCAAATCAATCTCGACGCCACCTTCTATTTAACGCAGGCGCTGCTGCCGCTGCTGCTGAAATCCGACGCCGGTTCGCTGGTGTTCACCACCTCCAGCGTGGGCCGCACCGGCCGCGCAGGCTGGGGCGCGTATGCCGTGTCGAAATTCGCCACCGAAGGCATGATGCAGGTGCTGGCCGATGAGTATAAAAACCGCCATCTGCGGGTGAACTGCATCAATCCCGGCGGCACGCGCACCAAAATGCGCGCCAGCGCCTTCCCGGAGGAGAATGCCAGCCTGCTGAAAACCCCGGCCGACCTGATGCCGCTCTACCTCTATCTGATGGGCGATGACAGCCGCCGTAAAACCGGCATCAGCTACGATGCACAACCGGGGCGCAAGCCGGGACCGGCCAGCGCATGAGCGATCGTCACCAGCAACGCCAGCAGCGGCTGAAAGAGCAGGTTGACGCCCGCATCGCCGCCGCCACCGAAACGCGCGGCATCCTGATGGTGTTTACCGGCAACGGCAAAGGTAAAACCACCGCCGCTTTTGGCACCGCGCTGCGCGCCTGTGGCCACGGTAAAAACGTGGCTGCCGTGCAGTTTATTAAGGGTGAATGGCCTAACGGCGAACGCAATCTGCTGGCGCAGCACGGCGTGGAGTTTCAGGTGATGGCCACCGGCTTTACCTGGGAGACGCAAAACCGTGCCAGCGATACGGCCGCCTGCCAGCAGGTGTGGCAACACGCCAGACGCATGCTGCAAGACGCGTCGCTGGATCTGGTGATACTGGATGAAATCACCTACATGGTGAGTATGGATTATCTCGATCTGGATGAGCTGGTCACTGCACTGCAGCAGCGTCCGCCGCAGCAAAGTGTGATCATTACCGGGCGCGGCTGTCACCGCACGCTACTGGAACTGGCGGATACCGTCAGCGAGATGCGTCCGGTCAAACACGCGTTTGACGCCGGCATTCAGGCACAGCAGGGAATCGACTGGTAAAAACGGACGCCGCAGGCGCGGCGTCGGGGAGCATCAGGCACCGCGTTTGGTGTTGTTGCGACGCGGGCTGTTATTGCTTACCGCGCTATGGCGTTTCACCGCCCGGCGGATTTGGTTCGCTTTGGTGCGGCGACGATCTTTCTCGACCGCCACTTTGGTCACGGTCTCTTCCGGCAGTCCCACCAGCTTACGCAGGTAGTTGACCGCCGGCAGTTCCATCTCCATCCAGCCGCCGCGCGGCAGACCTTTTGGCAGCTGAATATCGCCGTAGCGCACGCGCATCAGACGGCTTACCTGCACGCCAACCGCTTCCCACAGACGACGCACCTCGCGGTTACGCCCTTCCGTCAGGGTGACGTTGTACCACTGGTTAATGCCTTCGCCGCCGGCGAATTTGATGGTTTTGAACGCTGCCGGACCGTCTTCCAGCTGCACGCCCTTGCTCAGCTGACGCACTTTTTCGTCATCCACTTCACCGAATACGCGCACTGCGTATTCACGCTCAACTTCGCGGCTTGGGTGCATCAGGCGGTTGGCGAGCTCACCGTCGGTGGTGAACAACATCAGACCGCAGGTGTTCACGTCCAGACGGCCGACGGCAATCCAGCGTGAACCGCGCAGGCGCGGCAGACGATCAAATACTGTTGGGCGCCCTTCCGGATCGTTGCGCGTGCACAGCTCACCTTCCGGTTTGTAATACGCCAGTACGCGACACACCTCGGTGGCCGATTCAGCAATCGATACCAGATGGCCATCAATACGAATTTTCAGGGTTTTGTCATTTTCGATGCGATCGCCCAGCGTCGCCAGTTTGCCATCGACGCTGATGCGTCCGGCTGAAATCATTGCTTCGATTTCACGGCGCGAACCGTGTCCGGCGCGCGCTAATACTTTTTGTAATTTCTCGCTCATGGAGCTGCCTCGTTGTCGCCTTCCCAGGCGTCGTGGTAATGAAGAGGTAAGATACCGGCGTTACCAGGTCCCGTATCAGAATCTGTGACCGCTTCGCGCCAGGTGCCAGCGCGGACGGCCGGAGATTTTACACCAGCTACAGTTTCGTTAACACCTTTTCCTTTTCTGCCGATAATAAAGCTCCTGTGGTCCGGAGGCTGAAGCGGGCAGCAAGGTCATTGATTCAGATTTCTGATTGATTTGCGTAAAGAGCGTGATGATAGCCTGCGCAACCCGCTGAAATTACGTTGTTTTGCCTGAGACCGTTTATTTATTTAATGACGCGCCGATTAGTGCCGCAATAGATTAAAGAGACTCACCAGTCTGTTACCCGCAGCGTTCCCGGCCAGGCTGCAGTTGTACAAACAGAAAATCGGCGCAAAACACCAAAATCAGCACAAAGAACTGAATAGTGGCGTTAGCAAAGTTTATTACAGCCAGCAACCCCAGCCATACAGCGGATTGGCGCTGCAGGTTGGATTAAGTCTGTATTTTCGCTTTTATTTGATAAAGATTAAATATGATGAATTGTTCTGCCGCGAAAACTGTGTAAAATTTAATCCTGAATTCGGCTAAGCAGTATCAGAAATTATTTTAATTACTTTTTATAAGCTTTCAAACAACAAGCCATTAACAAATAATGGTACAGCTGGCCTGATAATATAATCCGGCGCGCTCGGGAAATGGCGCGCTAATCGTTTCACGGATTGAATTTAATTTGTCTGTCGAAAGTCTTCACCAGGGATTTTGCTGACGGACATTAAATGAAGACCGCCATCATGAGAACCTCCCTGCTTTGGCCGGCGCTTGCAGCGCTGGCACTGAGCGGCTGTTCCGTGGGCCATACTGAGTACAGTCGTACGGCGCTGCAGCACGTGGATATGAGCGTGACCGGCATCCCGACGGTACTGGGTTTGGGCATCCTCGGTACAACCATTCCGTTAACGCCGGAATACAGCCTGACTGCCGCGCACGTGGCCAAAACCGCCGTGCAGCGCGTGAAGGCTTATCACCCCTATTGCGACGTCGCAATTATTTATCATAAAAACAGTCCGGATACGCTGGCGAAATTCCGCAGCAGCGCGGTGGGCGAGCCAATTAAAATGTATGGCTACAGTTTTATTTCCGCGATGCCGGTCGAGTCGAGCGGCGTTAATCTGGCGCGCACCGCCATTAATAATCGCTGGAATAAAAAGCCCTGTATGGCAATGGCTTCCGATGCCGGTGTCGTTCAGGGGATGTCGGGCGGCGCTGTCTATAATGCCGACCAGACAATTAGCGGAGTGATTGTGGGTTACAGCCATGAAATTGCTAACATACGCAGCAAAAAAGTCATCTTAAAAGATGTCTCGCTGTACATTCCGTACGGCGATTTCAAACGCTGGCTGGAAGCCAATATTGGCCAGACGCCACAAACAGCGCCTGGCCCGGCGTAATCACAGGAACGGGCGGGTATCGCCTGCCCCTTCACGCACGATGACGGGCGCATCGCTGGTGAGATCGATCACGGTGGTTGGCTGCTGGCCCAGCGTGCCGCCATCGATAATTAAATCCACCAGCTTGCCGATGCTGTGCTGGATCTCTTCCGGATCGGATTCAGTGAAATCATTGCCTGGCAGCATCAGTGAGGTCGACATCATCGGCTCATTGAGGCGTTCCAGCAGCGCCAGCGCCACCGGGTTTGACGGGACGCGCAGGCCGATGGTTTTACGTTTATCGTTCATCAGACGACGCGGCACTTCTTTGGTGGCCTTCAGAATGAAGGTGTAATTGCCTGGCGTGTTGTTTTTCAGAATGCGAAACGCGCTGTTATCCACCTGCGAATAGGTCGACAGCTCAGAGAGATCGCGGCACATCAGGGTAAAGTTATGGTTACCATCAAGCTGACGAATGCGGCAGATGCGTTCCATGGCATTCTTCTCTTCCAGACGGCATCCCAGCGCATAGCCGGAATCAGTCGGATAGACAATAACGCTGCCCTTATTGAGATAATCCACCGCCTGATTAACCAGACGCGGCTGCGGATTTTCCGGATGAATGTGAAAAAGTTGACTCATAAAAACCTCATGTCACCCATCAACGTGCGATCTGACCGGCGCTAAAGCGGGAAAACGCTCCCAGACCGGCTCCACGCCGCCCGGCAGCCATAGCTTGCGCCCCAGTTCAATCCACGGACAGGGTTGGTGAAAATCGGACCCCTGCGAGGCCGCCAGCTGATTATCGCGCGCATAGCTCGCCAGCTGGGTACGTTCATTCGGTGCCTGCTGACACTGTGCCACTTCCATCGCATCGCCGCCTTCTGCGGCAAAATGCGCAATCAGTCGCTTCAACCATTTGGCCGACAGCCCGTAGCGCGCAGGATGGGCCAGCACCGCCACACCGCCAGAATGATGAATAGCATCAATAGCTTGTTTAATTGTACACCATTGTGGCGGCACGTAGCCGGTTTTGCCGCGCGCCAGATAGTTTTTAAATACCTGCGCCATGTTATCGGCTTTGCCCAGCTCTACCAGATAGCGGGCAAAATGCCCGCGGGTGATCACCCCGCCCTGCGCCAGTCGCTGAGCGCCGGCCAGCGCGTCAGGAATGCGCGCGCGCTCCAGACGTTCGGCAATCAGTTCTGCACGTGCCATACGGCACTGGTGCTGCTGCGCCAGAAAAGTGGTTAACGCCGGATGCTGCGTATCAACGTTGAGCCCGACAATATGAATTTCGTGGTTTTCCCACAGCGTCGACGCTTCCACCCCGGCCAGTACCCGCAGCGGTAGCTGAAGCTGCTGCACCGCCGCCTGCGCTTCGGCAACGCCCGCCACGCTGTCGTGATCGGTAATCGCCAGCACGCCGACGTGCATCTCAACGGCGCGCTGCACCAGCGCGGTCGGCGTCAGCAAACCGTCAGAAGCCTGGGTATGGCTATGTAAATCATAAAGTGGAAAACGGGCGATATCTGACAAGGTCACTCCAGCGACTGCATTAAACCGGCTGGCATGATAACGATTTTGCCCCTAACTGAAAAAGGGTATTGACTTTTTTCACCCGAACCAGTTAACTAGTACACAAGTTCACACGTAACGGGTATTTAATCATGGCTCTTATCGGTACGCATGTTAATGGTTGGTGGCGCGATGATCCCTTTCACGGGCGACGTCGTCATGCACATTTTGCGTAACCGCAGTGCAGATACCTGAGCCCGCCACCGAGCGGGCTTTTTTTTGAGCGAAATTCAGAGAATCCATTATGGCTAATGCGAAACCTACATTGAAGTTGATTACCGGTACCGCGCCCTACCGCGAAGATCCGGCCGCAGTGTTTCATCAATTATGCGGCGCACGTCCGGCAACTCTGCTGCTTGAATCTGCCGATATCGACAGCAAGCAGAACCTGAAAAGCCTGCTGATTGTCGACAGCGCGCTGCGCATCAGCGCACTGGGCAATGTTGTTACCCTGCAGGCGCTGTCGGAAAACGGCCGCGCGCTGCTGCCGCTGCTGGACGAAGCGCTGCCGCCCGAGGTGCGCATCGCCGTTCGCCCGGACGGACGTGAGCTGCATTTCACGCCGGTTGAGGGTCTGCACGATGAAGACTCGCGCCTGAAGGCGCTGTCGGTGTTCGATGCGCTGCGTCTGATTCCGCATCTGGTGAACAGCCCGGCCGAAGAACGTGAAGCCATGCTGCTGGGCGGCCTCTTTGCCTACGATTTGGTGGCGGGATTTGAAGATCTGCCGCCGCTGCGCAATGACCAAAGCTGCCCGGACTACTGCTTCTACCTCGCCGAAACGTTACTGGTGATCGATCACCAGCAGCGCAGCGCCCGTCTGCAGGCCAGCCTGTTTGCACCGTCCACCAGCGAGTTTCAGCGTCTGCAGAGCCGTATTGAACAGCTGCACGGTCAGATGACGCAGCCAGCACCTGCGCTGCCGGTGCAGCGCGTCGAGCAGATGACGCTGAGCACCAGCCAGAGCGATGAGGCTTACTGCAATGTGGTGAGCGAACTGCAGCAGGCCATTCGCATCGGCGAAATCTTCCAGGTGGTACCGTCGCGCCGCTTCTCGCTGCCGTGCCCGTCACCGCTGGCGGCTTACGATACGCTGAAAAACAGCAACCCCAGCCCGTACATGTTCTTTATGCAGGATCAGGATTTTGCGCTGTTCGGCGCTTCGCCGGAGAGCTCGCTGAAGTATGACGCCAGCTCGCGCCAGATCGAAATCTACCCGATTGCCGGTACGCGTCCGCGCGGTCGCCATGCGGATGGCTCGCTGGATCGCGACCTGGACAGCCGTATTGAACTGGAAATGCGCACCGATCATAAAGAGCTGGCTGAGCACCTGATGCTGGTGGATCTGGCGCGCAACGACCTGGCACGTATCTGTGTGCCCGGCAGCCGTTACGTGGCGGATTTAACCAAAGTGGACCGCTACTCGTTTGTGATGCATCTGGTATCCCGCGTGGTCGGCACGCTGCGTAACGATCTTGATGTGCTGCACGCCTATCGCGCCTGCATGAACATGGGCACGCTAAGTGGCGCACCGAAAGTGCGTGCGATGCAGCTGATTGCGGAAAAAGAAGGCACGCGGCGCGGCAGCTACGGCGGCGCGGTCGGCTACTTCACCGCCAGCGGCGACCTTGATACCTGCATCGTCATCCGCTCCGCCTGGGTGGAAGGTGGCGTTGCCACCGTGCAGGCCGGTGCCGGCGTGGTGCTGGATTCTCAGCCTCAGGCTGAAGCGGATGAGAGCCGCAACAAAGCCCGCGCGGTATTGCGCGCCATCGCTACTGCCCATCACTGCAAGGAGATTTTCTGATGGCCGATATCCTGCTGCTCGATAATATCGACTCCTTTACCTACAACCTCGTTGATCAGCTGCGTACCTTTGGCCACAACGTGGTGATTTACCGCAACAACGTCCCGGCAGAAGTGCTGATCGACCGACTGCAGCAGATGGAAAACCCGGTGCTGATGCTCTCACCCGGCCCTGGCGCACCGAAAGATGCGGGCTGCATGCCGCAGCTGTTACAGGCGCTGCGCGGTCAGCTGCCGATCATTGGTATCTGTCTCGGCCATCAGGCCATTGTCGAAGCTTACGGCGGGCACGTCGGCCAGGCGGGCGAAATTCTGCACGGCAAAGCCTCCGCCATTACCCATGATGGCGAGGCGATGTTTACCGGCCTCAGCAACCCGCTGCCGGTGGCGCGTTACCACTCGCTGGTGGGCAGCAATACGCCGGCGGAACTGACGGTTAATGCCAGCTACAACGGCATGGTGATGGCGGTGCGTCACGAAACGGACCGCGTGTGCGGCTTCCAGTTCCATCCCGAGTCGATTCTCACCACGCAGGGCGCACGTCTGCTGGAGCAAACACTGGCCTGGGCGCTGGCGAAATAACAGGGAGATGATGATGCAAACTATTCTGGAAAAACTGTATCAGGCGCAAACGCTGAGCCAGGCCGAGAGCCACCAGCTGTTCAGTGCGATTATTACCGGACAGCTGGAGCCGACGCAGCTGGCAGCGGCGCTGATCGCCATGAAAGTGCGTGGCGAGCGCCCGGAAGAGATCGCCGGTGCCGCCTCCGCGCTGCTGGCCGATGCCAGACCGTTCCCGCGTCCGGACTATACCTTTGCCGATATCGTTGGCACCGGCGGTGACGGCAGCAACAGTATTAATATTTCAACGGCCAGCGCCTTTGTCGCCGCCACCTGCGGGCTGAAAGTGGCTAAGCACGGTAACCGCAGCGTCTCCAGCAAATCCGGATCTTCCGATCTGCTGGCCGCTTTCGGTATCAATCTCGACATGCCGGCGCAGCAGGCACGGCAGGCGCTGGACGATCTCAACGTCTGTTTCCTGTTTGCGCCGCAATATCACAGCGGTTTCCGCCACGCGATGCCGGTGCGCCAGCAGCTGAAAACCCGCACGCTGTTTAACGTGCTTGGTCCGCTGATCAACCCGGCGCGCCCACCGCTGGCGGTGATTGGCGTCTACAGTCCGGAACTGGTGCTGCCCATCGCCCAGACGCTGAAAGTGCTGGGCTACCAGCGTGCTGCTGTGGTGCACGGTGGCGGCATGGATGAAGTAGCGCTGCACAGTGCGACCCAGGTCGCTGAGCTGCGTGACGGTGAGATCACCAGTTACCAGCTGACGCCGGAAGACTTTGGCTTCAGCTTCCAGCCGAAAGAGGCGCTGGCCGGCGGCACACCGGAAGAAAACCGTGACATTCTGACGCGTTTGCTCCAGGGTAAAGGCCAGCCCGCCCACGAGCAGGCCGTTGCGGTAAATGTCGCAATGTTGCTGAAAGTATTCGGAAATGAAGATTTGCGCGATAACGCTGAGCGCGCCATGGCTGCCATTCGCAGCGGTCAGGCGTACGAGCGCGTTGTGGCACTGGCAGCGAGAGGATGAAATGAGTATCAAGGGCACCGTATTAGAGAAAATTGTGCAGGATAAAGCCCTGTGGGTTGAAGCACGTAAATCGCAGCAGCCGCTGGCCTCCTTCCAGAACGATCTGCAGCCGGCGGAGCGTCATTTTTACGAGGCGCTGCGTGGCACGCGCACCGTCTTCATTCTGGAGTGTAAAAAAGCCTCCCCGTCGAAAGGGCTGATTCGCGCCGATTTTGATCCCGCGACTATCGCCGGGATCTACCGCCATTACGCCTCTGCGGTGTCAGTGCTGACCGATGAGAAATATTTCCAGGGCAGCTTTGATTTCCTGCCGGTGGTCAGCGCCGCCATCACGCAGCCGGTGCTGTGCAAAGATTTTATTATCGATCCCTACCAGATTTACCTGGCGCGCCATTATCAGGCCGATGCCATTCTGCTGATGCTGTCCGTACTGGATGATGAGCAGTACCGTCAGCTGGCTGCGGTGGCGCACAGCCTGAAAATGGGCGTGCTGACCGAAGTCAGTAATGAAGAAGAGCTGGAGCGGGCTATCGCGCTGGAAGCTAAAGTGGTCGGCATCAACAACCGCGATCTGCGTGATTTGTCGATTGACCTGAATCGCACGCGTCAGCTGGCCCCGCGTCTCAGCCATGGCGTCACCGTGATCAGCGAGTCCGGCATCCATAATTACGCCCAGGTGCGCGAGCTGAGCCATTTTGCCAACGGCTTTTTAATTGGCTCGGCGCTGATGGAAGAGCACGACCTCGACGCCGGTGTGCGCCGCGTGCTGCTGGGCGATAACAAGGTGTGCGGCCTGACCCGCCCGGAAGACGCGCAGGCCGCGCATCAGGCTGGCGCGCTGTATGCCGGCGTGATTTTTGCCGCCGGTTCGCCGCGCCAGGTTAACGAGGCGCAGGCGCAGGCGGTGATCGCCGCCGCACCGCTGAAGTATGTCGGCGTGTTCCGCAATCAGACTATCAGTGACGTTGTCACGTTAGCCACACGTTTATCGCTTGCGGCCGTCCAGCTGCACGGCGACGAAGACAAAGCCTACGTTGCGGAACTTCGCCAGGCGCTGCCAGCCAGCGTGCGCATCTGGAAGGCGCTGAGCATTCAAGATCGGTTGCCGCCACGCGACTGGCCGCACGTTGATCGCTACGTGCTGGATAATGGCCAGGGTGGCAGCGGTCAGCGCTTTGACTGGTCGCTGCTGCAGGGTGAAGGCCTGGCTAATGTGCTGCTGGCCGGTGGCCTGAGCGCCGATAACTGCGTCGAAGCCGCTCAGCTAGGCTGTGCCGGCCTCGACTTCAACTCCGGCGTGGAGTCCGCGCCGGGCATCAAAGATGCCAGCAAAGTCGCGGCGGTATTCCGCACGCTGCGCGCCTATTAATTGCGTCTGCCCGCCTGCGGGCGGGCCGGATAAGGAAGAGGACACAATGACGACATTACTTAATCCCTACTTTGGCGAGTTCGGCGGCCAGTATGTGCCGCAGATTTTGATGCCAGCACTGCGTCAGCTGGAAACGGCCTTTGTTGAAGCACAGCGCGATCCGGCGTTTCAGGCAGAATTTACTGACCTGCTGAAAAACTACGCCGGTCGCCCGACGGCCCTGACGCTGTGCAGCAACCTGACCAAAGGCAGCAAAACCCGCCTGTACCTGAAGCGCGAAGATCTGCTGCACGGCGGCGCTCACAAAACTAACCAGGTGCTGGGCCAGGCGCTGCTGGCAAAACGCATGGGCAAAAACGAGATCATCGCGGAAACCGGCGCCGGTCAGCACGGCGTGGCGTCGGCACTGGCGTGTGCCCTGCTCGGCATGAAATGCCGTATTTACATGGGCGCGAAAGACGTTGAGCGTCAGTCACCCAACGTGTTCCGTATGCGGCTGATGGGCGCAGAGGTGATTCCGGTACACAGCGGCTCGGCCACGCTGAAAGATGCCTGTAACGAGGCGCTGCGCGACTGGTCCGGCAGCTACGAAACCGCGCACTACATGCTCGGCACTGCCGCAGGTCCGCACCCGTTCCCGACCATTGTGCGTGAATTCCAGCGCATGATTGGCGAAGAGACCAAAGCGCAGATTCTGGAAAAAGAGGGTCGCCTGCCGGATGCAGTACTGGCGTGCGTCGGCGGCGGTTCTAACGCCATCGGCATGTTTGCGGACTTCATCGAAGAGAGCAGCGTGCGCCTGATCGGCGTGGAGCCTGCGGGTCACGGTATTGACACCGGTGAGCACGGTGCGCCGCTCAAGCACGGTCGCGTCGGCATCTATTTCGGCATGAAGGCGCCGATGATGCAGACCGAAGAGGGACAGATCGAAGAGTCCTACTCCATCTCTGCCGGTCTCGATTTCCCGTCGGTCGGTCCGCAGCATGCGCACCTGAACAGCACCGGCCGCGCTGACTACGTGTCAATCACGGATGATGAAGCGCTGGATGCCTTTAAAACGCTGTGTCGTGCCGAAGGCATCATTCCGGCACTGGAGTCATCACACGCGCTGGCGTATGCGCTGAAGATGATCCGCGAAAACCCGGACAAAGAACAGCTGCTGGTGGTGAACCTTTCCGGCCGCGGCGACAAAGACATCTTTACCGTTCACGATATTCTGAAAGCTAAGGGAGAGATCTGATGGAGCGTTATAATCAGCTGTTTCAACGTCTGTCCGCGAAACAGGAAGGCGCGTTTGTGCCCTTCGTCACCCTTGGCGATCCGTCGCCGGCGCTGTCGCTGAAAATTATTGATGCGCTGGTCGCGGGCGGTGCGGATGCGCTGGAGCTGGGCATTCCATTCTCCGATCCGCTGGCCGATGGACCGACGATTCAGGGCGCTACGCTGCGCGCCTTTGCCGCCGGCACCACCGTGGCGCAGTGTTTTGAAATGCTCGCCACCTTGCGCCAGAAATACCCCGATCTGCCGATTGGCCTGCTGATGTACGCCAACCTGGTGTTCAGCAGAGGTATTGACAACTTCTACGCGCAGTGCGCTGCGGTTGGCGTTGACTCGGTGCTGGTGGCAGACGTGCCGGTGGAAGAGTCGGCCCCGTTCCGCCAGGCGGCGATGCGTCACAACATTGCGCCGATCTTTATCTGTCCGCCCAACGCAGATGACGATCTGCTGCGCGAAATCGCCTCGCACGGCCGTGGCTACACCTATCTGCTGTCACGCGCCGGCGTTACCGGTGCAGAAAATCGCGCCAGCCTGCCGCTGCATCATCTGATCGAGAAGCTGCGCGAATATCATGCTGCGCCGCCGCTGCAGGGCTTTGGCATCTCTGAGCCGGGTCAGGTGAAAGAGGCCGTTGCCGCCGGAGCCGCCGGGGCCATCTCCGGCTCGGCCATCGTGAAAATCATCGAGCGTAATCAGAACGACCCAACGGCGCTGCTCAGCGAACTGCAAACGTTCGTCAGCGATCTCAAAGCGGCTACCCGCTGAGTTGGCACGGCCCTGCACTGGCTGCAGGGCCCTTCTTACTTCCTGCCCCCTTTTTTCTCCCCTGCGACAAACTTTTTCATCGCGCCTGAGTTGCCGAAATGCGAGGCACGGCCCACACTTAAGCGTGCCGTCACGTTACGGTGCACCACCATCTATGACAGGGAGATAACCAATGAAATTGTTCAAAGTCGTTGCGGGTTTTTTAGTGGCTGCAGTGATGGCGCTCACCTTAAGTGCCTGTGCACCAACAGCAACAAAGGAAGGGACCGGCGGTTACATCGATGACACGGTCATTACCACCAAAGTGAAGGCACAGCTGCTGAATGACGAGGCGCTGAAATCGACAGAAATTAACGTTGAGACCTTCAAAGGGAAAGTACAGCTGAGCGGCTTTGTCAGCTCGCCGCAGATGGCCAACCGTGCGGTTGCGGTAACGCGTAACGTGGCGGGGGTAAAATCCGTCGTCAACAATATGCAGATTAAGTAACTAAAAGGGCGACCTGCGGGTCGCCCTTTTCTTTCTGGTGTAAAAATCAGAAACGGTAGCCCGCGCCAAAGAAGAACACCCACGGATCGATGCGGGTATTGATATTCTGCTGTTCGCCCGCCGCTTTGAATTTCACTTCGGTATCGATGTCCATGTACCACAATGACGCGTTGAGCATCCAGTCGCGGTTGATCTGATAATCCAGCCCGACCTGACCCGCTACGCCCCAGGAGTCTTTCACGCTCAAATCGCTCAGCTGCGCATCCTGCCCGGTCTGGTTGAACTTCGCATCGTAGAAGGTGGTGTAGTTGATCCCGACGCCAACGTAAGGGCGTAGCGCGCTTTGGCTATCGAAAAAGTAGTACTGCGCCATCAGGGTGGGCGGCAGCTGACGCACGGTAGCGAGGTTGCCGGTCGGGCCAAGTCCCACTTTGTGGCGGAACGGCGTGGCCGCCAGCAGCTCAACGCCGATATTGTCGGTCGCCATCCAGGTAAACGTCAGACCCAGCTGGGTATCATTACTGACGCTGAAGCCGCCCATACCCAGCACATTATCGGAGCCTTCGGTCGGACGAACGGTCGCGCTACCGGCGCGCACAAAAAAATCACCGGCCTGGTGAGCCAGTGCCAGTTGCGGGATCGCCAGCGCCAGCAGCAGCGCGCATTTAGCCAGTTTCATAATCACTCCTTTGCCGGAAAACAGGGTATTGAGGTTAATCGCGGCACAAGATTTACCCCTTTTTTGCCAAAAGATCATCAGCATCAATTCAAATTAATCACTTATAAAACAATGAATTGATTCAGATCAATTTTGCCTTTACAAGCGGACATAAAAATCCTGTTGCCGCCATGACACGGCGTGATTATGTTGCTATTCCCCTTTTGTGATTTTGGTTCGAAGCCTCAGGAGTGGCGGGCGATCAGATGAGCGATTTACTTAACCCCTGTATGACCTGTGGCGCCTGCTGCGCCCATTTTCGCGTTTCTTTTTACTGGGCCGAAGCCGACGACGGCGGTGGCGCGGTGCCGGTTGAACTGACAGAACCCCTGAGCCTGATGATGCGCAACATGCGCGGCACCAACGATCGTGCTCCGCGCTGCGTGGCGCTGCAGGGTGAAATTGGCGGCTGTGTTTCCTGTGGGATTTATGCACAGCGGCCGTCACCGTGCCGGGAGTTCGCCATGTCCGGCGAAAATGGCGTGCCGAATGACGCCTGCGATCGCGCCCGGGCGCGATATGGTTTACCCGCGCTTTTTCACCCTTCTTTACCTGAGATGACAGAAAGTTATGGGATTCCGGGTGCCAGCCTGCCTGCAGAACATGTACAATCGCCGGGTTAATTAACCCGGTTCCTTCAAGGAGTGTACATGTCTATCACGGCAAGCTCGTTATACCGTGACACAGGAAATTTTCTGCGCCATCAGCTGGTCACCATCGTGCTGATGGCGTTGCTGACCTCGTTTATTACCGTGATTGTTGGCCACGCCCTGACGCCGGGCGAGGATCAGTTATCCCTGCTCAGCCAGACCGACAGCAGCGCCTCATCGCTGTTTGAAATCGTTCAGAACATGTCACCGGATCAGCAACGCATTCTGCTGCGCGCCTCTGCCGCCGGCACTTTCGCTGCCCTGATTGGCAACACACTGCTGCTGGGCGGCATGCTGTGCCTGCTGCCGATGGTATCCAGTGGACAGCGCGTCAGCGCGCTGCGCGCGATTGGCGCCTCTGCGCCGCTGCTGCCGAAACTGCTGGTGCAGACCTTCCTGATCACCCTGCTGGTTCAGCTGGGCTTTATGGTACTGATGGTGCCGGGTGTGATTCTGGCGATTCTGCTGTCGCTGGCGCCGGTGATGCTGGCAAGTGAAAAAATGGGCATTTTCAGTGCGATGCGCGCCAGTATGCGTCTGGCCTGGAAGAACATTAAGGTGATCGCCCCGGCGATTATTTTGTGGCTGCTGGGGAAAATTGCGCTGATGTTCTTCTTCTCCTCGCTGACCGTGCTGCCTGCCAATATCGCTTCGGTGGTGCTCAACGCGCTGGGCAACCTGGTATCAGCCATTCTGATTATCTATTTGTACCGGCTGTATATGCTGTTACGTTAAGCGTTACGGCGCCCGCTGCGGCGCCGTAACTCAACGCTCCTGCCCCTGACTGGAAACGCTATGAAGCAGTTACTCGATTTTCTTCCCCTGGTAGTTTTCTTTATTTTCTACAAGCTGTACGACATTTTCGTCGCCTCCGGCGCGCTGGTGGTGGCGACCGGTATCGCTCTGGTGGTCAGCTGGGTGCTGTACCGCAAGCTGGAAAAGATGACCATTTTCACCTTTGTGCTGGTTGCGGTGTTCGGCACCCTGACCTATGTGTTCCACAATGATGAGTTCATCAAGTGGAAAGTCACGGTGATTTACTCGCTGTTCGCGCTGGCGCTGCTGTACAGCCAGTGGTTTATGCAGCAACCGCTGATCCAGACCATGCTTGGCAAAGAGCTGCATCTGCCGGGTGCGGTATGGCGTCGGCTGAATATCGCCTGGGCCCTGTTTTTCCTGGCCTGCGGCCTGGCGAATATTTATGTCGCGTTTTGGTTATCCCAGGCGTTTTGGGTTAACTTTAAGGTGTTCGGTCTTACCGGCCTGACCCTGCTGTTTACGCTGTTAAGCGGCCTGTATATCTGGCGACAGATGCCGCAACAAGAACAAAAATAATCGATGCAGCCCGGTCTCCGCCGGGCTTGTCTTCACCTGCAGAAGAACTGAGCAATGGACGAAAAACATAAGTTGCCGCAAGGCGAGATGGTCTCGCGTACCCTGGCGATGCCGGCAGATACCAATGCCAACGGTGATATCTTCGGCGGCTGGCTGATGTCGCAGATGGATATGGGCGGCGCGATACTGGCTAAAGAGATTGCCAAAGGTCGCGTGGTAACGGTGCGCGTGGACGGTATGACCTTCCTCAAGCCCGTCGCCGTCGGCGATGTGGTGAGCTGCTACGCGCGCTGCATCCGCACCGGCAATAGCTCGATGACCATTAACGTGGAAGTGTGGATTAAAAAAGTGTCGTCCGAACCGATCGGCCAGACTTACTGCGCCACCGAAGCGGTGTTTGTTTATGTGGCGGTCGATAACAGCGGGAAATCCCGTCCACTGCCGGAAGGCCAGGCCAATCTGAGCGATTAAGCGTATAAAAAAGCGGCCCGGAATGGCCGCTTTTTCTTTGCCTGTCTGGCTTTACTCGATGTTCGCGCCGCCGTTAATGCGGAACACGATGTTCATCGTCAGCCCTTTGCCCGGCCGCCCTGGCTGATAGCGCCACTTCTTCATCGCCTGCTTCACTTCGCGCTCAAACATGTTGCGCGGCTCGGCGGACAAAATCTCGACGTTATCGACGCGCCCATCGCTGTCCACGTCAAACTTCACCCGCACCCGCCCTTCAACGCGCAGCGCGAACGCACGCGCCGGATAGGCCGGCTTGCTGACGCTCATCGCTTTCGGTCCATCCGACACCGTCTGCGTCGGGGCCGGGTTACTCTTCGGTGCCGTCGAGGGGCGCGTTTGCGCGGCTGGCGCGTCCTGTTTAAACGGATTCTCCTGCGGCTTCACCTGCTGGCGCGGCTTCGGCTCTGCCTTTTTCTCCACCTTTGGCTTCGGTTTCGGTTTTGGCTTCGGTTTAGGTTCCGGCTTAGGGATCGGCACCGGCTCGGCTTTTGGTGGCTCTGGCGCGACTTCCGGCTCGGGTTCCGGCTCGGGCGGCGGCGGCGGGGTTACTGCTGCCGGCGCCGGTTCAGGCTGCACTTCGGGGGCTACCATGCTAATGCTGATAGGCTGAGACGCTTTAGGAACCTCAATGGTCTGATGAAATGAAGCATAAAGAATGCCGGCGATTACCGAACCGTGAAGGAGCACGGATAAAATCACGGACACAGGCGTTCGGGTTGGAAAAGGCGTAGTCAACGTCGTCATATCAGTCATGTTCATTGAGTGAAGCGCTGATTTTAAATGCAAATAGCAATCAGTTTCAATAAGCACGCTACTGAAGCCCAAAAGAAAGGCGCTTTTTAACCCTGCCTGCGTTGCAGCGCGCGCCCATTATCTTTCGTTTGCACTCTGTTTAGCGATCACTTAACGTGTCTCGCAAATTCGGCAAGTCTAACGGGAGTATCCCATCGTGCTTTACGTCATTTATGCGGAAGATACCGCAGATTCACTGAAAAAACGTAACTCTGTGCGCCCGGCACACCTGGCGCGTCTGCAGCTGCTGCAGGATGAGGGGCGTCTGATTGTCGCCGGTCCTCTGCCTGCCGTCGACAGTAATGAGCCGGGCCCGGCTGGCTTCACCGGTTCTGTGATTGTTGCCGAGTTCTCATCGCTGGAAACGGCCCAGTCATGGGCCAATGACGATCCATATATCGCCGCTGGCGTGTACGACAAAGTCACGGTTAAACCGTTTAAACGGGTGTTCTGATGCAGTGGCAGCCCCTTCTGTTGTTAGTGCTGGTGCTGCTGCTGATTGGTCGTGCGCTGTGGCTGTGGCGCCGTCAGGGCTGGCGTCAGGCGCGCCAGCACATCGTCATGCTGGTGGTACTGGCGGCAGCCCTGCAGATAGTGAATGTTTCACTGGTATTACGCGGCCACTGACGACCGCGTTCATTGCTCAGGTATTCTGCGTGATAAACAGGATGGAGCGGCGCTGCTGCTGCGCTACCTGATGACGAATCGCATGGATGCGCTTATAACGACGTGACTGCCCTTCCAGCCAGCGGGCACGACGGCGATGCGCCTGGCGTAACATTCTCCAGCGGGCCACTTCATTTCTGCTGCGTCTCATCACATCCTCTCTGACTGGCTAAACCCGCGACGCATTATAGTGATCTGGCTAAAAATGCCAAATCGAAACCTTCATCGAAACGTCATCAACGATTAAAGGTTTCGCTGGCGCAGATCAACACGTAAACTTTGCCCATCAAAGCGCGAACGGGACGTCCACTTTATGACCACATTTTATACCCTTATCAGTTGGTTGCTGCTGTTTGGCTACTGGCTGCTGATTGCCGGGGTTACGCTGCGCATCCTGATGAAGCGGCGTGCGGTGACCTCAGCGATGGCCTGGCTGCTGATCATCTACATTCTGCCGCTGGTGGGTATTATCGCCTATCTGTCGTTTGGCGAACTGCATTTAGGTAAACGTCGCGCAGAACGCGCCCGCACCATGTGGCCCTCGACCGCCAAATGGCTCAACGACCTGAAACAGTGTCGTCACATTTTCGCGACTGAACACAGCGACGTGGCGCGTTCCCTGTTCGAGCTGTGCCGTCATCGTCAGGGTATTGCCGGCGTTAAAGGCAATCAGCTGCAGCTGCTGACCAGCGCCGATGACGTGATGCAGGCGCTGATCCGCGATATCCAGCTGGCGCGCCATAATATTGAGATGGTGTTTTACATCTGGCAGCCGGGTGGTCTGGCTGATGATGTAGCGGAATCGCTGATGGCTGCCTCACGGCGCGGCGTGCACTGCCGCCTGATGCTGGACTCCGCCGGCAGCGTGGCGTTCTTCCGCAGTCCGTGGGTGGGCATGATGCGCAACGCCGGTATTGATGTGGTCGAGGCATTGCAGGTCAGCCTGTGGCGTGTGTTCCTGCGCCGCATGGATTTGCGTCAGCACCGCAAAGTGGTGCTGATCGATAACTACATTGCCTATACCGGCAGCATGAATCTGGTGGATCCGCGCTTCTTTAAACAGGATGCTGGCGTGGGTCAATGGATTGATCTGATGGCGCGCATGGAGGGTCCGGTGGCCACCACCATGGGCATCGTCTACGCCTGCGACTGGGAAATCGAAACCGGCAAACGCATTCTGCCGCCGGCGCCGGACGGCAATGTGATGCCGTTTGAGCAGGAGAGCGGTCACACCATTCAGGTGATCGCCTCAGGGCCGGGCTTCCCGGAGGACATGATTCATCAGGCGCTGCTGACGGCGGTGTATTCGGCGCGCGAGCAGCTGATCATGACCACGCCCTACTTCGTGCCGAGCGACGACTTACTGCACGCCATCTGTACCGCCGCGCTGCGTGGCGTTGAGGTGAGCATTGTTGTACCGCGCCACAATGACTCGCTGCTGGTCGGCTGGGCCAGCCGCGCCTTCTTCACTGAACTGCTGGAAGCCGGGGTGAAAATCTATCAGTTTGAAGATGGCCTGTTGCACACCAAGAGCGTGCTGGTGGACGGTCAGCTCAGCCTGGTGGGCACGGTGAACCTGGATATGCGCAGCCTGTGGCTCAACTTCGAGATCACGCTGGTGGTGGATGATGACGGCTTTGGTAGCGATCTCGCCACCGTCCAGGATGATTATATCGCCCGTTCGCGTCTGCTGGACGGCGCGCGCTGGGCAAAACGTGCCTGGTGGCAGCGCATCGTCGAACGACTGTTTTACTTCTTTAGCCCTTTACTGTAAAACGAGCGAAAATATTACCGCCTCAGGGCAAGCAGGAATGACCATGGATTTAAATAATCGCCTTACTGAAGATGAAACGCTGGAACAGGCTTACGATATTTTTCTTGAGCTGGCAGGCGATAACCTCGATCCGGCAGACATCATTCTGTTCAATCTGCAATTTGAAGAGCGCGGCGGCGCCGAGCTGTTTGATCCATCCGAAGACTGGCAGGAACATGTGGATTTCGATCTCAACCCTGACTTCTTCTCAGAAGTGGTGATCGGCCTCGGTGAAGCGGACGGCGAACCGATTACCGATGTGTTCGCACGGATCCTGCTGTGCCGCGAGAAAGACCATAAGCTGTGTCATATTCTGTGGCGTGAATAAGCCGCAGCGCATAAAAAAACGCCGGGCACTTCCCGGCGTTGTTGTTTATGGCAAAGCTATTAAAGCGGATCAACCTTCAGACAGGACACCGCATGGCGGAAACTGCCTTCGAGTAGCGGTCGGGTTTTGGCGCACTCCGGGCCGGCAATCGGGCAGCGGGTGCGGAACACGCAGCCTGATGGCGGATTGATCGGCGACGGCAGTTCCCCTTCCAGCAGCTGAATCTGCTTATTCTTCTCCAGGTCCGGATCAGGAATCGGCACCGCCGACATCAGCGCTTTGGTGTACGGATGCTGTGGATCGTTATACACCGCATCATAGGTACCCAGCTCAACCGCGTGGCCGAGATACATCACCAGTACGCGATCAGAGATGTGCTTCACCACCGCCAGGTCATGCGCGATGAAGATCAGCGACAGGCCCATTTCACGCTGCAGTTTCTGCAGCAGGTTGACCACCTGCGCCTGAATCGACACGTCGAGCGCCGACACCGGCTCATCACAGATAATCAGCTTCGGCTCAAGAATCAGTGCACGGGCGATACCGATACGCTGGCACTGGCCACCGGAGAACTCGTGCGGATAGCGGTTGATGAGGTTCGGCAGCAGACCGACCTTCATCATCATGGTTTTAACCTTATCCTTCACTTCCTGACGCGGCATCTTTGGATAGTAGGTGCGCAGCGGTTCGGCAATGATGTCACCAATGGTCATACGCGGGTTGAGCGAGGCCAGCGGGTCCTGGAAGATCATCTGAATGTCGCTGCGCGCCTGTCGCCACTCTTCCTGGCTCTGGCCCAGCAGATCGCGCCCCAGCCACGCCACGCGCCCGTCGGTGGCTTTCACCAGACCGATAATGGCGCGCGCCAGCGTGGATTTGCCGCAGCCGGATTCACCGACCACGCCAAGGGTTTCGCCTTCATACAGACGCAGACTGACACCATCCACCGCTTTCAGGGTTTTCGGCGGCTGCCAGAACCACTGCTTGCCGTCTTTGATATCGAAATGCACCTTGAGATCGGCGATTTCCAGCAACACTTTTTTCTCTTCAATTACGGTGCTCATACTAACTCCTCCACCGGTTTGAAGCAGGCGCGCAGGCGCCCTTCGGCAAACGGTTCAAGCGGCGGTGATTTGGCACAAATATCCATGGCATAAGCGCAGCGCGGCTGGAACGGACAGCCCTGCGGCAGACGCAACAGGTTGGGCGGGTTGCCGGGAATGGTGGTCAGCGACTCTCCCTCCGCGTCAAGACGCGGCACCGCGCTCAGCAAACCGATCGAGTACGGATGGGCCGGCTGGTAGAACACATCGCGCGCACGGCCATATTCCATGGTGCGCCCGGCATACATCACCAGCACCTTGTCACAGATCCCGGCAACAACGCCAAGATCGTGAGTGATCATGATGATGGCGGTGTTAAATTCACGCTTCAGCTCATTCAGCAGCGTCATGATCTGCGCCTGCACGGTGACATCCAGCGCGGTGGTTGGCTCATCGGCAATCAGCAGCTTTGGCCGGCACAGCAGCGCCATGGCGATCATCACGCGCTGACGCATGCCACCGGAAAACTCGTGCGGGAACATCTTCATGCGCTTGCGCGCTTCAGGCATTTTCACCGCATCCAGCATGCGCACCGACTCTTCAAACGCCTGGGCGCTACTCATGCCTTTGTGCAGTTTCAGCACCTCCATCAGCTGTTCGCCGACGCGCATGTACGGATTGAGCGATGTCATCGGGTCCTGGAAAATCATCGCAATCTGTTCCGCGCGCAGCTTGTTCAGCTTACTTTCCGGCAGATTGAGGATTTCGCTGCCGTTGAACTGCGCCGAGCCGCCAATGCGACCATTTTTCGCCAGCAGCCCCATCAGCGCAAACGCGGTTTGCGATTTTCCGGAGCCGGATTCACCGACAATGCCCAGCGTTTCACCGGCGCGCAGGGAAAAGTTGAGGTCGTTCACAGCGGTCACGTCGCCGTCGTGAGTACTGAAGGTGACGCGCAGATCTTTAACGTCCAGCAGCAGGTTAGCGTTTCCCGCAGGTGCAGCCGCCAGCGGCTGCTGAGTATCATGATGGGTCATCGGGAAACTCCTTAACGATCTTTCGGGTCGAGGGCGTCACGCAGGCCATCGCCGATAAAGTTGAAACAGAACAACGTCACCACCAGGAAGCCCGCCGGGAACATCAGCAGCCACGGTGATACTTCCATCGAGTTAGCGCCGTCGCTCAACAGCGCGCCCCAGCTGCTCAGTGGCTCCTGGGTGCCGAGGCCGAGGAAACTCAGGAAGGATTCAAACAGGATCATGCTTGGCACCAGCAGCGAGGCATACACCACCACCACACCTAGCACGTTCGGCACGATGTGGCGCAGCACGATATTGCCGGTAGAAACACCGCCGACCTGCGCCGCTTCGATGAACTCTTTGCGCTTCAGTCCCAGCGTCTGGCCGCGCACGATACGCGCCATATCCAGCCATGACACCATGCCAATGGCAACGAAGATTAGCAGGATATTGCGGCCAAAGAAGGTCACCAGCAGGATGACGAAGAACATAAACGGGAACGAGTTGAGGATTTCCAGGATACGCATCATCACCGAGTCAATCTTGCCGCCGAGGTAGCCGGCCAGCGAACCGTACAGCGTGCCCACCAGCACCGCGATCAGCGCTGAAGCGATGCCGACCATCAGCGAGATACGGCCGCCAATCGCCACGCGCACCAGCAGGTCACGTCCCGAGGAGTCGGTGCCAAACCAGTGGCCTGAGGTGGTGTCCGGCGGTGCAGACATCATCGCCCAGTCGGTATCATCATATTTGAACTGCGCCAGCATCGGGGCGAACACCACGAACAGCGCAATCACCAGCAGCACCAGCAGGCTGATAAGGGCCGCACGGTTATGAATAAAGCGGCGACGTGCGTCCTGCCACAGGCTGCGCCCTTCCACTTCCAGCTTTTCACTGAACGCGTCCAGAGCTTCGCTATTTTTCTTACTTAACATCATGAGCGAGCTCCACCATCAGTAACGAATTTTTGGATCGATAACGGCGTACAGCACGTCAACGATCGCATTGAACAGGATGGTCAGCACGCCGACCAGAATCGTCAGGCTC
This sequence comes from Pantoea sp. GM_Pan_4, assembly GCF_026541005.1. Lineage (NCBI taxonomy): Bacteria > Pseudomonadati > Pseudomonadota > Gammaproteobacteria > Enterobacterales > Erwiniaceae > Pantoea > Pantoea sp. GM_Pan_4. Next base: position 153,957 of record NZ_JALNUZ010000001.1, on the reverse strand, counting down.
ATCACCAGCGAGTAGTCACGGTTCAGTGCGCCGTTGACGAATAGCTGACCGATGCCCGGCAGACCGTAAATTGATTCGATTACCATCGAACCGGTGATGATGCCAACAAACGCCGGCCCCATATAGGAGAGCACCGGCAGCAGCGCCGGCTTCAGCGCGTGGCGCAGCACGATACGGCGCAGCGGCAGCCCTTTCGCACGCGCGGTGCGGATGAAGTTGGAGTGCATCACTTCAATCATCGAGCCGCGGGTGATACGGGCGATACTGGCGATGTAAGCCAGTGACAGCGCCACCATCGGCAGCAGCATGTAGTTCCACTGGCCGCCATTCCAGCCGCCGCCTGGCAGCCAGCGTAGGGTGATGGCAAAGATCAGTACCAGCAGCGGTGCCACCACGAAGCTGGGAATGACCACCCCGGTCATCGCCACCCCCATGACCGCATAATCCCACAAACTGTTTTGCTTCAGCGCGGCGATAACCCCCGCCGTGACGCCCAGCACCACCGCAAGGAAGAAGGCTGCCAGCCCCAGTTTGGCCGATACCGGAAACGCATGACCGACCAGGTAGTTAACCGAGTAGTCTTTATATTTAAACGACGGCCCGAAATCACCGTGTGCCAGCTGCACCAGGTAGCTGAGATACTGTTTGCCGATCGGATCGTTGAGATGATATTTGGCCTCAATGTTGGCCATGACTTCCGGCGCCAGCGCACGCTCGCCGGTGAACGGACTGCCGGGTGCCAGTCGCATCATAAAGAAGGAGATGGTGATCAGAATGAATAGCGTCGGGATGGCTTCAAGGAGCCGACGCAGGATGAATTTTAACATTGCCGTACCTACCAGGCTGTTGCTTCACAAAGTCAAAAAGGCGGCGCCGCAGCACCGCCACTGTCGATAGCCTGAGTGCTATTAATGCTTAATGATGTACAGGTTCTTATCCAGGGTTTTATCCAGCGGATCGTTGCCGGTGTAGCCGCCAACGTACGGTTTCACCAGACGCGCGTTCACGTAGTAGTAAACCGGCACGATGGTGCTGTCTTTATCCAGGATCTGCTCTGCTTTCTGATAATCGGCCACGCGCGCTTTGTCATCCGCCGCTTTCACCGCATCGTGAATCACTTTGTCGAAGTCCGCGCTCTTATAGTGCGAGGTGTTACTGCTGCTGTCCGACAACATGATGTTCAGGAAGGAAGTCGGTTCGTTATAGTCGGCACACCATGCCGCGCGGGAGACATCGAAGTTGCCCTGATGACGGGTATCCAGGAAGGTTTTCCACTCCTGGTTTTCCAGCTTAATGTTGACGCCGATGTTCTTTTTCCAGATGGACGAGGCGGCAATCGCCAGTTTTTTGTGCAGATCGGAGGTGTTGTACAGCAGATTGAAGGTCAGCGGTTTGTCGGCGGTATAACCGGCTTCGGCCAGCAGTTTCTTCGCTTCTTCGTTACGCTTGTTCTGATCCCACTTGTACCAGTCCGGCGGCAGCAGTTCCATGCCGTCAGTGGCTGGCGGTGTGAAGCTGTAGGCCGGCTGTTGACCCTGCGCCAGCACTTTGTTCACCATGATGTCGCGATCCAGACCCAGCTTCAGCGCGGTACGCACGCGGACATCGGTAAACGGTGCTTTCTGGTTGTTTATTTCATAGTAGTAGGTGCACAGATACGGTTTCACCATCAGCTCTTTACCGTTATCACGCTGCAGTTTTTTAAACAGCTCGATCGGCATGTTGTTGTAAGTGATGTCGCTGCCGTTCTCGGAGAAATAACGGTTCACATCGCTGACTTCGGAGTTGATTGGCAGGAAGGTGACTTTATTCAGTACGGTATGTTCGTTGTCCCAGTATTCCGGGTTACGCACCAGCGTCACGCGTTCGTTGATCACGTGAGATTCCAGTTTAAATGCACCGTTGCCGACCCAGTTCTGCGGCTGCGTCCACTGGTCGCCAAACTTCTCAATGGCGGGCTTATACACCGGTGACATCACCGCGTTGATCAGCAGCTTATCGAAGTACGGTACCGGCTCGCTCAGCGTCACTTCCAGCGTGTGGTCATCCAGTGCCTTCACGCCGAGATCGGAGGTCGGTTTTTTGCCGGCGATGATGTCATCCACGTTGAGGATGTGGCCATACTGCGGGTAGCTCGCATAGGGCGAGGCGGTTTTTGGATCGACCAGACGCTGCCAGCTGTAGACGAAGTCCTGCGCGGTGACCGGCTCGCCGTTTGACCATTTGGCATTTTTACGCAGATGGAAAGTCCAGACTTTGTAGTCTTTGTTTTCCCAGCTTTCCGCGACGCCCGGCACCGGTTTGCCGTTGCTGTCGCTCACGATCAGACCTTCATACAGGTCACGGGCGATATTATCTTCCGGCACGCCTTCGATTTTGTGCGGATCCAGCGACTGCACTTCATCGCCATTGCCGCGCACCAGTTCCTGTTTCGCTGCCAATTCGGTACCCGCCGGTACGTTGGCCGCCAGTGCAGCATTCCCTGCCAGCGCGCCGATGGCCGCCAGTACGCCTGCGGCGATCAGGCTTTTTTTCGTGATGTTGTTCATTATTACGCTCCAGTTTTATTATCGTCACCGGGTCGGCTGACCGCCCGGCGTACCCCGTTTCCGGGAGATCTCCGCCTGTCTGCGCGAAGATCACTACCACCCTGCAGGGTTACCACGGCAACGTGACGCCCGACTGTAGCGCCGGATCGTCACATTACTCAATGTTTCTTTATGTAATAGTATTTCAGCGCCAGCATATCCTGCGGATCTTTGCCGCTGAAACCGCCCACCCACGGCTTCACCAGCCGCACGCTAACGCGGTAGTAAACCGGAATGATCGGTGAATCCTGATCCAGCTGTTGTTCCGCCTGCTGATAGAGCTGCGCGCGCTGCGCGTCATCTGCGGTGTTGAGCGTTTGCGCCATCAGCGCATCAAATGCGGCACTGTGATAAAACGCGGTGTTGATGGAGGAGCCACTCAGCAGCAGATTGAGGAAGCTGGATGGCTCGTTGTAATCCGCACACCAGGTGGCGCGCACCACATCAAACTGTGCCTGATGACGGGTCTCCAGTAGCGTTTTCCACTCCTGATTTTGCAGCGTGACCTGCGCACCGAGATTCTTTTGCCACATCGAGGCAGCCGCAATCGCCTGACGCTTGTTCTGTTCTGAGGTGTTATACAGCAGGGTAAAACGCAGCGGATGCCGGGCATTGAAGCCAGCTTCCGCCAGCAGCTGCTTCGCTGCCGCGTTACGTTGCGCCTGCGTCTGCTGCGCCCACGCTGGCGTATTGAGAGCAATACCGTGAATAAAGGGCGGCGTCAGGCCGTAGGCCGGGATCTGTCCCTGTCCCATAATTTTCTGCGCGATGATGTCGCGGTCGAGCGTTAACTTCAGCGCGCTGCGTACGCGGACGTCGTCAAACGGCGCTTTCTTGTTATTGATTTCGTAATAGAAGGTGCACAGCAGCGGGCTAACTTTTACTTCATCTCCCAGCGACTGCTGCAGTTTTTTGAACATATCGGGCGGCACCACGCTGTTGGTCATGTCGGTGCCGCCACTGCGATAGCGGTTTATATCGCTATTCTCAGAGGTGAGTGCCAGAAATACGCCTTCGTCCAGCGTGGTATGGGCATTGTCCCAGTAGTGCGGATTACGCTTCACCACGATCTGCTCATTCACCACCCAGTCCGCCAGCGTGTAAGCGCCATTACCCACGTAATGCCGCGGCTGTGTCCAGGCATCGCCCCACTGCTCTACCGCCGGACGATACACCGGTTTCATCGAAGTATGAGCCAGCATATCAACAAAATACGGTACCGGTTCGGAGAGCGTAACCTGCAAATGATGGTCGTCCAGCGCTTTCACGCCCAGCAGGGAAGGCGCAGCTTTACCAGCCAGAATGGCATCAATGTTGCTGATGTGCGCAGCCTGTAAATAGCTGGCGTACGGCGAGGCAGTGCGCGGATCGGCCAGACGCTGCCAGCTGTAGACAAAGTCCTGCGCGGTGACCGGCTCACCATTGCTCCAGCGGGCGTCTTTACGCAGCGTGAACGTCCAGATGCGGCCCTGCTGATTTTGCCACTGCTGCGCCACGCCGGGCACCAGTTGACCGTTGTTGTCGGTCTCAACCAGTCCTTCCAGCAGATTGCGAATCACATTGGATTCCGGCACGCCCTCGACTTTTTGCGGATCAAGTGAGGACACTTCGCTGCCATTGTTAATAACGATGCGTTGCGTATCCGCTAATGACGTCCCGGCCGGGATCTCAGCGGCCTGACTTTGCGCCAGCGCACTGGAGAGGCAAAGCGCCAGAAACGTGCGCGCTGCCGTTTTCGCTACCATGCTTTTCATCAACCAATATCAACCTTCAACATAAACCTGATAGCAGTAAGCAAGAAGCGTACACATTTGTTGCTAGCAGATAAAAAATTTTGCGGTGAGCCGAAAATTATCAGAAGCGTTGCCCGCACGCCAAAGCTAAACCACAAAAATGTTAGCTGATTCTCTTTTATCACGTTGCCGCGCACAGGAAAAGTGTTAATTCTTGAGCAGAATTATCGACTAATCCACTGAAAAATAATGAATTTCACCCTCATTTGCACGTTAATTATTCGTTAATCAACTAACTTTATAATATTTATGAATATTGCTGCTTTTAATGCTGAAGCCCGGATATTTATTCAGATTTATAGCACAAGCTATAGAATGATACTGCGGATGATTTGCAGAGCAGTGGGATATACTGTGACGATTATCACAGTATTTTGCGGCTCAGGGTATATGCGGGATAACATCAGTAGTAAAACTGATGAGGTTAAGCCGATATTAAGCGCGACAAATAAAATCACTATAATGGTGCAATATTTCGTTTAATTGCACCATTCTGGTTCATAAAGCGCTTAGCGATAAAAAATAACCGCCGTTAATTCAGTAATCCTGGAAACAGGGCTTTCATTCCGGTCACGACAAACTCAATGCCCAGCGCCATGAGCAGCAGCCCCATGATACGCGTAATGACGTTGATACCGGTTTGTCCCAATACGCGCACCATCAGCGGTGCGGCCCGGAACAATAACCAGCAGCAGAAGGCAAATATCGCAATCGCCAGGGTAAAGCCAAGCAGATTTGGCCAGCTGTGATAACGCGAGCTCCAGACAATGGTCGAGCTGATCGCGCCCGGCCCTGCCATCAGCGGCAGCGCCAGCGGCACCACGCCGATGCTTTCACGAATCGCCGTTTCTGACTTCTCCTGCTTGTTCTGTTTGTCTTCACCCAGCTTGCCGCTGATCATCGACATGGCGATGGTGACCACCAGAATGCCGCCGGCGATGCGGAAAGAGTCAATCGAGATACCAAACAGATGCAGGATACCGTCGCCAAGAAACAGCGAGGTCCAGAGGATAATCGCCACCGCCAGGTTCGCGGTCAGGTTGGTTTTATTGCGCTCCGCCACCGCCTGGTAGCTGGTCATGCTGATAAATACCGGAATAATGCCGACCGGGTTAACCAGCGCGAACAAACCCACAAAAAATTTAATGTAGCCAGAAAGATCGAGTAGCGCAGGGGTCACGGTGGGCTCCAGATGATGGCGAAAAAAATCGCGCTTAATGTAGTGCAAAAGCCTGGCGAAAAACCAGAGGCTAACGCAGAAATAAATGCTGCACTTAAAGCACTATCCCAGTTTATTCCGCTACTGTTAGCACGATGTTATCGGCCTGCAGCCGGTCAGATCGGCTTCTGTAGCCGTCGACGCTAACTTTACTTGCAAAAGTGAGCGCTGAAAGGTGTCAGCTGATAGTTAAATTGATCTGCATCATAAATCGCCTACCCCATCAGGGGTAATCTTAGCCCATCGGAACTCAACCCTGTGACACAGGTCATCCTGGCGGAAAAACCTTTTTAGTAAGCAACGGCACGGGCATCGCCATCCTTAGCTATCCATAAGCGTAACGAGACTATACTTCTGGATTCAGGCTTGTTTACTAAAAAAGTTTAACTTCCTTAGGAGAGTATTATGGCCGTTACTAATGTTGCCGAGCTTAACGCACTGGTAGAACGTGTTAAAAAGGCACAGCGCGAATACGCCAATTTTAGTCAGGAACAAGTTGATACCATTTTCCGTGCGGCCGCCCTCGCCGCTGCCGATGCCCGTATCCCTCTCGCCAAAATGGCCGTTGCCGAATCCGGCATGGGTATCGTTGAAGATAAAGTCATCAAAAACCACTTCGCTTCCGAATATATCTATAACGCTTACAAAGACGAAAAAACCTGTGGCGTGCTGGACACCGATGATACCTTTGGCACCATCACCATCGCTGAGCCGATTGGCCTGATTTGTGGCATCGTGCCCACCACCAACCCGACCTCTACCGCCATCTTCAAGGCCCTGATTAGCCTGAAAACCCGTAACGGTATCATCTTCTCTCCTCATCCACGTGCCAAAGACGCCACCAATAAAGCGGCTGACATCGTACTGCAGGCTGCTATCGCGGCCGGCGCGCCAAAAGACATTATTGGCTGGATTGATGCGCCATCGGTTGAGCTCTCTAACCAGCTGATGCATCACCCGGATATCAACCTGATTCTCGCCACCGGTGGTCCGGGCATGGTGAAAGCGGCTTACAGCTCCGGCAAACCAGCGATTGGTGTGGGCGCGGGTAACACCCCGGTAGTAATTGACGAAACGGCCGATATCAAACGCGCGGTTGCCTCGATCCTGATGTCAAAAACCTTCGACAACGGCGTGATTTGCGCGTCTGAACAGTCAGTGATTGTGGTGGATTCTGTCTATGATGCCGTGCGTGAGCGCTTCGCCAGCCACGGTGGCTACCTGCTGCAGGGCAAAGAGCTGAAAGCGGTGCAGGATATCATCCTGAAAAATGGCGCGCTGAACGCGGCGATTGTCGGTCAGCCGGCTTACAAAATTGCTGAACTGGCAGGGATTAGCGTGCCGGTGAGCACCAAAATTCTGATTGGTGAAGTGAAACTGGTGGATGAGTCTGAGCCATTCGCCCATGAGAAGCTCTCGCCAACGCTGGCCATGTACCGCGCGAAAGATTATTACGATGCGGTGGATAAAGCAGAAAAACTGGTGGCAATGGGCGGTATCGGCCACACCTCCTGTCTTTACACCGACCAGGATAACCAGCGCGAGCGCGTTAACTTCTTCGGCGACAAAATGAAAACCGCGCGCATCCTGATCAACACCCCGGCTTCACAGGGCGGGATCGGTGACCTGTATAACTTCAAGCTGGCCCCTTCACTCACGCTGGGCTGCGGTTCATGGGGTGGTAACTCTATCTCTGAAAACGTGGGTCCAAAACACCTGATCAACAAGAAAACCGTGGCCAAGCGAGCTGAAAATATGTTGTGGCATAAACTTCCGAAGTCTATCTACTTCCGCCGCGGTTCACTGCCAATTGCGCTGGAAGAAGTGGCGACTGACGGTGCAAAACGCGCCTTTATCGTCACCGACCGCTTCCTGTTCAACAACGGTTATGCTGACCAGGTCACCCGCGTGCTGAAATCACACGGAATCGAAACCGAAGTGTTCTTTGAAGTAGAAGCAGACCCAACGCTGAGCATCGTGCGTAAAGGTGCCGAGCAGATGAACAGCTTCAAACCTGACGTGATCATCGCTCTGGGCGGGGGTTCACCGATGGATGCGGCCAAGATTATGTGGGTAATGTACGAGCATCCGGAAACCCACTTTGAAGAACTGGCGCTGCGCTTTATGGACATCCGTAAACGTATCTACAAGTTCCCGAAAATGGGTGTCAAAGCGCGCATGGTGGCCATCACCACCACTTCCGGTACCGGTTCAGAAGTTACGCCGTTTGCGGTAGTCACCGACGATGCCACCGGCCAGAAATATCCGCTGGCAGACTATGCCCTGACGCCGGATATGGCGATTGTCGATGCCAACCTGGTAATGGAGATGCCGCGTTCGCTGTGCGCCTTTGGGGGTCTGGATGCCGTCACCCATGCGCTGGAAGCCTACGTATCGGTACTGGCCAACGAATACTCTGACGGTCAGGCGCTGCAGGCACTGAAGCTGCTGAAAGAGAATTTACCTGCCAGCTACCGTGACGGCGCGAAAAATCCTGTGGCGCGTGAGCGTGTTCACAATGCGGCGACCATTGCCGGTATCGCTTTTGCCAACGCCTTCCTCGGCGTGTGTCACTCCATGGCGCATAAACTGGGCTCTGAGTTCCACATTCCACACGGTCTGGCCAACGCCCTGCTGATTTGTAACGTGATTCGCTACAACGCGAATGACAATCCAACCAAGCAGACTGCCTTCAGCCAGTACGACCGTCCGCAGGCACGCCGCCGCTATGCGGAGATTGCTGACCATCTCGGTCTGAGCGCTGCCGGTGACCGTACCGCGCAGAAAATTGAAAAACTGCTGGCATGGCTGGAAGAGATGAAAACTCAGCTGGGTATCCCAACTTCTATCCGCGAAGCGGGCGTGCAGGAAGCTGACTTCCTGGCGAAAGTCGACAAGCTGGCGGATGATGCGTTCGATGACCAGTGTACCGGTGCTAACCCACGCTATCCGCTGATTGCCGAACTGAAACAAATCATGCTGGCTACTTTCTATGGCCGTGAGTTCTCAGAAGCAGATAACAGTGTTGCCGCTGAGGGTGAAGCTAAAGCCGTAAAGAGTGAGAAGAAAACCAAGAAGGCCTGATTGGCCTGATACAAAAAAACCCGCTGCGGCGGGTTTTTTTATGCTGCGGCTATTCAGGCGTGAGGCAGTTGTGAACCGTAAATGGCGTTTAGCGAGCCGTCATTAATCGCCTGTTTATAGTGCTTGCGGCACACAGAGATATAGCGCTCATTACCACCGATCACCACCTGCTCCCCTTCGCTGAACGGTTTACCCTGCGCATCCAGCCGTAACACCATGCTGGCTTTGCGTCCACAGTGACACACGGTTTTCAATTCCACCAGCTTATCGGCCCAGGCCAGTAAATACTGACTGCCGGTAAATAACTCACCGCGAAAGTCGGTACGCAGACCATAACACAGCACCGGTATATCCAGATTATCTACCACGTCCGACAGGCCTTTCACCTGCTCCCGCGTCAGAAACTGGCTCTCATCCACCAGTACACAGTGAACCGTCTGCTTCGCGTGCTGTTCCGCTATTTCACTTTCCAGGTTGGTCTGCGCGTTATATAAAAAAGCCGGAGACGAAAGACCAATACGCGAGCTGACTTTTCCGGCGCCGAAGCGGTCGTCAATTTCCGCGGTATACACCAGCGTACGCATACCGCGCTCGTGGTAATTGTAGGAAGACTGCAGCAGTGCGGTGGATTTTCCCGCGTTCATCGCTGAGTAATAAAAATAGAGTTGCGCCATAAAATGTCTCTTGTCACTGCCCGAAACTGTTGCGCGTGAGTCTATCATAAAGCTGCTGCACTGTTGCGATGCATTATTTTTATCAACTGCTCAAATTAACGCCATCGTCATAGATCAGCAGCATCCTTATCAACATTTCGCACGTTATGTCAAAGCCGTGATCATGCAGCAATTTTATTCAGCATTATTAGCGCTGATGCGCGGGCGAAAGGCGCACAGTGGTATTTATCCCTGCAAAACCTGTGCTATCAAATCTATAAAAAGAATAATAAATAGCGCCTTAAAAAGCTTAACAACATTAACTTTACGTTTTGCTTTTTAATCTGGCTATTGCAGTTATTTTTCACCGCCACTATTATGAGGCGGCAGAACAACTCCATTTATTATATTTTGAGATTAGGACAATGAGCGAAGCACTTAAAATTCTTAATAATATCCGTACATTGCGCGCGCAGGCTCGGGAATGCTCTCTGGAAACACTGGAAGAGATGCTGGAAAAACTTGAGGTTGTGGTAAATGAACGTCGTGAAGAAGAATCTCTTGCCCAGGCGGAAAATGCCGAGCGCAGCCGTAAGCTGGAACAATATCGTGAAATGCTGATGGCAGACGGTATTGATCCAAACGAATTGCTGCAGGCATTAGCTGAAACCAAAGCGCCAGGTAAAGCCAAACGCGCGGCACGTCCGGCGAAGTATGGTTACGTCGACGAGAACGGTGAGAACCGTACCTGGACCGGCCAGGGACGTACGCCAGCCGTGATTAAAAAAGCGATTGAAGAACAAGGTAAACAACTGGACGATTTCCTGCTGTAAGGAACCAGTGCTTCGCAGCATGCCAGCCCTGGCGCTGTGCTCTGTTTTACACCGGGTAAGAAAAAAGGAAGCCGCTGGCTTCCTTTTTTTTATCGCGACTTATTGCTGATAGAAGTCGCGGTACCAGTCAACAAAACGCTGCACGCCCTGCTCTACGCTGGTCTGCGGGCGGAAATTTATCGCGTCATACAGCGGCTGCGTGTCTGCGCTGGTGCCTAATACATCGCCGGGCTGCATCGGCAGCATATTTTTCTTCGCCTCAATCCCCAGCGCTTTTTCCAGCGACTCAATGTAAGTCATCAGGCTGGTAGGCTGACTATTGCCAATATTGTACACACGATACGGCGCCGAACTGGTGGCAGGTGAGCCGTTTTCCACCGTCCAGTTTTCATCTGCCTGCGGAATCACGTCCTGCAAACGCACAATCGCTTCGGCAATATCATCAATATAGGTGAAGTCACGTGTCATCTGGCCGCGGTTATACACATCAATCGCGTCACCGGCCAGCATCGCGCAGGTGAACTTAAACAGCGCCATATCCGGACGGCCCCACGGACCATAAACGGTAAAGAAGCGCAATCCGGTGGTAGGTAATTGGTAAAGGTGTGAATAGGTATGCGACATTAATTCGTTGGCTTTTTTCGTCGCAGCATAAAGTGATACCGGATGATCAACGGAATCATCCGTGGAGAACGGCATTTTACGGTTCAGGCCATAAACCGAACTCGATGAAGCATACAGCAGGTGGCCAATCTTATGATGACGGCAACCTTCCAGAATATTTAAGTGACCAATCAGGTTGGCATCAGCGTAGGCGTGCGGATTCTCAATGGAATAGCGAACACCCGCCTGTGCACCTAAATGGATCACACGCGCAAAAGCATGCTGTTCAAACAGGGAAGAAATGGCCTGGCGATCTGCCAGGTCCATTTTAAGAAAAGTAAACGCGGGATGTGCGGTAATCTGGTCGAGGCGCGCCTGTTTCAGGCTGACATCGTAGTAATCATTCAGGTTATCGATACCAACAACCTGGTGACCGGCAGCCAGCAAACGCTGACTAACGTGAAAACCAATAAATCCTGCCGCGCCGGTGACCAGAAAATTCATACATCCCTCATTTATTACACAATTTGAATAGACGCTCCGCGGCCGATTGCATAATAAACGAAACCGCGTTTGCTGATACGCTCCGGATCATACAGGTTACGACCATCAAAAATCACGGGTTGTTTTAACGAGGATTTAATCACGTCGAAATCCGGAGCACGGAAGTTCTGCCACTCGGTGCAGATCACCAGACCATCGGCGCCCTGCAGCGCAGCTTCTTTAGTGCCGCACAGCTTCAGATCGTCACGATGGCCGTAGATGCGCTGAGCTTCTTCCATCGCTTCCGGATCAAACGCCTGCACCGTTGCGCCCGCCTGCCACAGTGCTTCCATCAGCACGCGGCTTGAGGCTTCACGCATGTCGTCGGTGTTCGGTTTGAACGCCAGACCCCACAGCGCAAACGTCTTGCCACGCAGATCGTCGCCAAAGTGACGTTTAATAAACGTCGGCAGCTTGTTCTTCTGCGAATCGTTGACGTCTTCTACCGCCTGCAACAGGCGCGGGGTGTAGCCGATTGACTCTGCAGTGCGAATCAGCGCCTGCACGTCTTTCGGGAAGCAGGAACCGCCGTAACCACAGCCCGGATAAATAAAGTGATAACCGATGCGTGAATCAGAACCGATGCCCTGACGTACTTTTTCCACGTCAGCACCCAGGCGTTCCGCAAGGTTGGAAATCTCGTTCATGAAGCTGATTTTGGTCGCCAGCATGCAGTTAGCTGCATATTTGGTCAGCTCTGCACTGCGGATATCCATCAGAATCATGCGATCGTGATTACGGTTAAACGGCTCGTACAGTTCACGCAGCAGTTCGACCACTTCATCATTGTCAGTGCCCACCACGATACGTTCCGGACGCATGCAATCGTTAACTGCGGCGCCCTCTTTCAGGAACTCCGGGTTGGAGACCACATCGAACGCAATATTGGCATCACGCTGCTTCAGCGTTTCGCTCATCACCGCGCGCACGCGGTCAGCGGTGCCTACCGGTACGGTAGATTTGTCGATGACGACTTTGTGATCGTTCATGTGCTGCGCGATAGTACGCGCAACCGCAGTCACATATTTCAGGTCGGCAGAGCCATCCTCATCCGGCGGCGTGCCCACAGCAATAAACTGCATTACGCCATGGTTTACGCCCTCTTCTGCGTTGGTGCTGAATTTCAGGCGCCCCGCTTCATAGTTCGACATAACCAGCGGCGTCAGGCCCGGTTCAAAAATTGGGATGATGCCCTTTTTCAGGTTTTCGACTTTCTTTTCGTCGACATCAATACAGAGAACGTCATGTCCGACTTCGGCCAACACCGCAGCCTGAACCAGACCGACATAGCCGATACCAAATACAGTGACTTTCATTGAATTATCCTGTGCTTAATGAATTACTTTTTGTTGCCTGCAACGCCGTCGAGCCACTGAGCGAAATCTTTGCCCAGCACCGGATGACGCACGCCATACTCAACAAAAGCTTGCATATAACCCAGTTTGTTACCGCAGTCGTGGCTCACGCCGGTCAGGTGGTAAGCTTCTACGGTCTCTTTTTCCATCAGCATGGCGATGGAGTCGGTCAGCTGTACTTCGCCGCCAGCACCCGGAGGGGTTTTCGCCAGCAGAGGCCAGATGTCCGCAGACAGCACGTAACGACCGACTACCGCCAGGTTAGATGGCGCTTCCGAGGCTTTTGGCTTCTCAACCACGCCCACCATTGGTGCGCTCTGGCCCGGTGCCAGCTCTGCGCCCTGGCAGTCAACCACGCCGTAAGCGGTGACATCGGCAACTGGCTCAACCATGATCTGGCTGCGACCGCTCTCTTCGAAGCGCGTCAGCATTTCTGCCAGGTTATCTTTGGTTGGGTTAGATTCGTACTCATCAATGATCACGTCTGGCAGAATCACCGCGACTGGCTCATCACCAACCAGCGGATGAGCACACATCACGGCGTGACCGAGGCCCTTGGCGATACCCTGACGTACCTGCATGATGGTGACGTGTGGCGGGCAGATTGACTGGATTTCATCCAGCAGCTGACGCTTCACGCGTTTTTCCAGCATCGCTTCCAGTTCGAAACTGGTATCAAAATGGTTTTCGATGGAGTTTTTAGAGGAGTGCGTAACCAGCACGATCTCATTAATACCCGCAGCAATACACTCGTTCACGACATACTGGATCAACGGCTTATCGACCAGCGGTAACATCTCTTTTGGAATAGCTTTGGTGGCAGGCAGCATACGCGTACCCAGACCTGCAACCGGGATTACCGCTTTTTTTACTTTAGACTTATAGGCAGACATCAAATACCTCTCTTAATAGGCCGTTCAAGTTAATACTTGATATGTCGGTTTAAAAAACGAAATGAGTATATCAGTTAGTGTCAGACGGATTTATCCTGGATGGAGTTAATCCGCGGAATTTAAGACTATTACCCAAGTGTAAAGCTAAGCTTTGGCCCTGTCTTTAACCCGCGGAAAATATAAATCTGAGTGGCTATTCTTCGGACGATAACATCAGGCGAAGCCGGCCGCCGGCTCCCCAGACGTGACATTGCCAGGCATCGGCGCGCTGGCTGATTTGATTAAGATGGGTGCTGCCCATAGTGCCAAGCGGCACGCCGTTACTGAGCTGGATTTGCTGAGTATTGATGTGCAGTGTGGCATTCAGGCCGGCTGAAACCAGAATCAGATTTTTCAACTGACGATGGTAGTAGCCCACCAGCAGCGGGAACTGACCGTTCAGGTTGGCCTGACGCAACAGCATATTCACCTGGCGTAGCAGACCATTGAGTTCCGGCAGACGCTGCTTTTGCCCGGACAGTTGCTCCTGCAATAAACCGTTAAACAGTGCTCTGAGCAATAATGCAGCCAGCACGCCGTTGTCGCCGGCACGCGTCACGTCCAGGCAATAAAACGCCAGATCTTTGTCCGACAGCGCGGCAATATCCAGCACCAGCCCCGGCTGTTCCGCCATGGTGAGTTGACGGTAGTTTATGCGGCAGCTGGCGATGGTTTGCTGGACTGGCGGTTGCAGTTGTTTGAGCAGCTTGGCGGCAGCGAGCGGATCGCGCACCAGGGCATCCCAGTCCTGAAACAGCTGTTCATCTTCTTCCACTTTCGAGGTGAACATCGAAGGATAGAGGCACTCAAACACCGCTTCACGGAAACGTTCCAGGTTTTTTAGCGGCTTGAGCAGCACGTCCTGCACGCCAAGGCGCAGCACGTGGGCGATGTCGGCCATGTTCTGCGTGGCGGAGATGATCAGGATGGGCACGCTATTACCGCGTGTACGAATTCGCTCGACAAACTCAATACCGCCCATGCGCGGCATTTCCAGATCGCAAATGACCAGGTCCACCGACTGCGCGGCGAGTAAATTCAGGCCGTCGAGTCCGTCGCCCGCTTCGAACGTGCTGGCTCCGAGGCCAGTTAACAATGTGTCCAGCAATGAACGGAAAACGACCTCATCTTCGACAATGAGTATCTTTTTGCCGATTAGCGGTTTTTCCATTCTCTCCCCCTGCGTACCAGATATTTCAATAGTGGTTCATAAAACGCCGTTGCGCCTTTCAGAATTGGCTGAAGTCACAACCCCCGTGAATGAACAACTGATTATCTGCTACGGACCAGCGGTAATAGTTCATCCATTTTTTTCTCCACGGCGGCCTTGCCTGCCGCAATGGCCTCTTCAGCCCGATGAAAGTCCAGCGTTGAAATCTGCGGACAAAAAGGCTGAATCAGCACATCCGGCGGATCGCCTGCCATACGATTACGTTTCAGGCGATTTTCCAAAACCTGGATTGACGTAGACATAATTTCCATCGCGCCTGGAGACTGGCTGGCGCGCCGATGGGTCAACCCCATCAGACGCTGGCGCAGTTTTTTGCCCCAGCTCAGTGCTTCTGCCGCTGCCGCCTCTTCACCGCTCTGCGGCGTGACCGACAGCAGATCCTGCTGCATCAGGTGCGCATCATGTTGCAGGTCAACGGCAATCACAATGTCAGCGCCCAGCGCGCGGGTCAGCGAAATCGGCACCGGATTGACCACCGCACCATCCACCAGCCAATAACCATTGTAGCCAACCGGAGGCAATAAGCCTGGCATACTACACGAAGCACGCACCGCCTGGTGCAAATCCCCTTCGGTCAGCCACAGCTCGCGTCCGGTGCTGAGGTTGGTTGCCACCACACCAAAGCGCTTATCCGCGTCTTCGATGAGCTCGTTAGGGATCAGCTGACGGATATGGCTAAACACCCGGTCACCGCGCAGCAGGCCGCCACGCTGCCAGGAGAGATCCATCAGACGGATAACATCCCAGTAGCGAAACGCGCTGACCCACTTCTCCATCAACGCCAGACGGCCGTTGACGTAGGCAGAACCCACCAGTGCGCCGACGGAACAGCCGGCGACGACATCCACCTCAATACCGGCGCGCTCCAGCGCGTTGATGACACCAATATGCGCCCAGCCTTTGGCAGCGCCCGATCCCAGGGCCAGCCCAATCCTGACTTTTCTCATCTCACCTCGTGATCAACCTGATGCGTAGCTTCACGCTGGCCAGTCGGCTAACATAGCGCACACTTTCATTAACTTTAATCACTCTCAGGAGATGATGTGTCCGAAAAGTGCCCCTGCTGCAGCGGAGAGCAGTATAGCCTATGTTGTCAGCCCTTTCTGAACGGGCAACAAACGCCACAGCGCGCTGAACAGTTAATGCGCTCGCGTTACAGCGCTTACGTTAAGCAAAACGCCGCCTGGCTGGTGGAAACCTGGCATCCCAGCCAGCGCGTGGCCGGACTGGAGACGCTATTATCCGAAAGTTTCGCCACCACAGAATGGCTTGGCCTGAATGTAACCCGTTGTAATCACGGAAGCCATGAGAATGAAGCCTTCGTGACTTTTTTTGCGCGTTATCTCGAAAAAGGTCGTACCTGCAGCCTGTATGAATGTTCACGCTTTCTTCGCGAGGATCAACGCTGGTACTATGTCGACGGAACAACGCCGGAGTTAGGGCGTAACGATCGCTGTCCTTGTGGCTCCGATAAAAAATACAAAAAATGTTGTGGCTAATGTGGACAGATGCCCAACAGCTTCACCATTCATCGCTTTGACAGGACTCTGATCGAGATGCAAGCGCAAACCATGCAACGAAAAGTTTTACGGACCATTTGCCCCGATGCCAAAGGTCTGATCGCCAAGATCACCAACATTTGCTACAAGCACGAACTGAACATTGTGCAGAACAATGAGTTCGTCGATCACCGTACCGGGCGCTTTTTCATGCGCACAGAGCTGGAAGGCATTTTCAACGACAACACGCTGCTGGCTGACCTCGACAGCGCGCTGCCGACCGGTTCGGTACGTGAGCTGCACAGCGCCGGACGTCGCCGCGTGGTGATTCTGGTCACCAAAGAGGCGCATTGCCTGGGCGACCTGCTGATGAAGAGCGCCTTTGGTGGTCTGGACATGGAAATCGCCGCCGTCATTGGTAACCATGAAACGCTGCGTTCGCTGGTCGAGCGTTTTGACATCCCTTTTGTGCTGGTCAGCCATGAAGGCCTGACGCGCGAAGAGCACGATAACCGCATGGCAGATGAGATCGATCGCTATCAGCCGGATTACGTGGTGCTGGCGAAATACATGCGCGTGCTGACGCCGGCGTTTGTGCAGCGTTATCCCAACCAGATCATCAATATTCACCACTCGTTCCTGCCAGCTTTCATTGGCGCACGCCCTTATCATCAGGCCTATGAGCGCGGCGTGAAGATCATCGGTGCCACAGCGCACTACGTGAACGACAACCTGGATGAAGGCCCGATCATCATGCAGGACGTGATTAACGTCGATCACAGCTATACCGCTGAAGAGATGATGCGTGCCGGACGCGACGTGGAAAAGAATGTACTGAGCCGCGCGCTGTATAAAGTGCTGGGCCAGCGCGTGTTTGTTTACGGCAACCGCACGATCATTCTTTAACCACTGCGGCGCTGATTTGCGCAACTCTTCAGCGCCACGCGTAAAAAGTGGGCAAACGATTGAGTTTTTTACTGCGGGCGCTTTACAGACTGAACGCATTTGGTATGATGCGCCCCGCTTTCAGGCATAAAGATTCAGGCCAGTGGCGGGATTCCCGAGCGGCCAAAGGGAGCAGACTGTAAATCTGCCGTCATCGACTTCGAAGGTTCGAATCCTTCTCCCGCCACCATCTGAATCCATTCTGTGCCTGAATCTTCTGAGCTTCATATCCCTGGCGGGATTCCCGAGCGGCCAAAGGGAGCAGACTGTAAATCTGCCGTCATCGACTTCGAAGGTTCGAATCCTTCTCCCGCCACCATTTCATGCTGCACATCTCCTCCAGCCGATAGAAAAACCAATAAATAACATCCGGAGCAGGATGAGAAGCTTCGACCGAAGGTTCGGGTCGAACGCAGTGAGACAACGCGCGCAGCGCGGCCCGCAGGGTGAGCCGCTTGCGGCGAATAATCCTTCTCCCGCCACCCTTTCATGCTGCACTTTTCACCAGACCGACATCTGAATTTACGCGATGCCAGGCCGGCATCAATGGCGCCCCTGCAGTGGTACGGCCTGAAATGTTACCCATGTGACCGGTTTATATTCTCATCGTCCCAGTTGTCACCCGGATTGTAGGGTGCGCATTAATGCGCACCTGGATATTCACATCAACGCCCCCAGCTGAACGGCATCGCCTGCCTCAGCCCGCTCTCCTGCGTCTCCCACGACAAATCACCTGCGTTCTGCCTCTTACTCTTATCGGCACGCTCTTATGACGCAAGCCATGACTTTTGCCGCAAACCTGGTTACCATCGCCGCAACCTTTTGCGACGAAAAATGGCAGCGAAATGAAATTTGTCTCTTTTAACATCAACGGCTTGCGCGCACGCCCTCATCAGCTGGCGGCGCTGGTTGAACAGCATCAACCGGATGTCATTGGCCTGCAGGAAACCAAAGTGCACGATGATATGTTCCCGCTGGAAGAGGTCAGCAAGCTCGGTTACAACGTGTTTTATCACGGCCAGAAAGGCCATTACGGCGTGGCGCTGCTGACCAAAACGCAGCCGGTGGCAGTTCGACGCGGTTTTCCCGATGACGGTGAAGATTCCCAGCGACGTCTGATCATGGCAGAAATTCCCAGCCCGATTGGCGATATCACCGTCATCAACGGTTACTTCCCGCAGGGGGAAAGCCGTGACCATCCCATCAAGTTCCCGGCCAAAGAGAAGTTTTATCGCGACCTGCAAAGCTATCTTGAGCAGCAACTGGCGGCCGACAAGCCGGTGCTGATCATGGGCGATATGAACATCAGCAGTACCGACCTGGACATTGGTATTGGTGAAGAGAACCGCAAGCGCTGGCTGCGCACCGGCAAATGCTCTTTCCTGCCGGAAGAGCGCGAGTGGATGGACCGTTTGCTGCAGTGGGGACTGGTTGATACGTGGCGTGAGAAAAACCCGGAAACCGCCGATCGCTTCTCGTGGTTCGACTATCGCTCAAAAGGATTTGATGACAACCGCGGTCTGCGCATCGATCTTCTGCTGGCCAGCCCACCGCTGGCGTCGCGCTGCATCGATAGCGGCATCGACTACGCTATTCGCAGTATGGACAAACCGTCCGATCACGCGCCGGTGTGGTCCAGTTTCAAGCTGTAACTGAACAGCGTGGCGCCTGCGCGCCACGCCCGCTTACTTAATGATTTTCCAAATCAGCGGATTGGTGCCCAGTACTTTTTCGTCACGCGCACACTGCAGCAGTACACCTTCCGCTTTCACCACAGCGCCTTCGGAGTAGCTGCGGTTTTCATAGATACAGCACTGCAGGCAGTTGTTCTGCTGGCGATTCTGCCCCTGCGTCCACACTTCCGGCGGCATATCCACCACCACATCGGTATTGCCCATTCGCGCGGGCTCCGGCTGGCGATTAGCCAGCGCGGCATGGCTGCACAGCAGCAGCCCACTCAGCAACAGCGTTGCGTAACGCATTATTCCGTCTCCTTCGTTTTGCGCCGGGGCGTTTTGCCTTTACTGCGCGTCTTCGCTCCGGTCGCGGCTAATCCACGAAAAGCCTGCAGCGACGGCCTCTGGCGCGCTTCACCAATCAAACCAATTAAGGTACTGACCAGCGGCTGCATAAACTCATCATAGCGACAGGCTTTTTCACTGATGCGGGTAAGCGTTGACTCCCAGTGCGCCGTCATATCCGGCCGCGCGGCCATCTCAGGTAACGCATGAATCAGTGCCCTGCCCGCCTCGGTTGAGTGAATATAGCGACCTTTTTTCACCAGAAATGTACGGCGGAACAGCAATTCTATGATGCCGGCACGCGTCGCTTCCGTTCCTAAACCATCGGTCGCACGCAGCACTTTCTTTAATTCTTTATCCTGCACAAAGCGGGCAATACCGGTCATGGCCGACAGCAGTGTGGCGTCGGTGAACGGCCGCGGCGGCTGAGTCTGCTTCGCCAGTACCTCACCACGCTCACACAACAGCTCATCGCCTTTACTCACCACCGGTAGCGGCGTGCCATCATTCTCTTCATCGCGCTCTTTACTGCCCAGCAGCGCACGCCAGCCGGCTTCGGCAAGAAAACGTGCTTTGGCAACGAACTTGCCACCGCCGATATCGAGGTCGATGACGCATTTGCGAAATACCGCGTCGGGACAAAACTGCATCAGATACTGGCGCGCAATCAGACCGTAAATATTGGCTTCATTGTCGCTCAGGTTCACCTTGCTGGCGCGCGCCGTAGGAACGATGGCATGGTGCGCATCCACTTTTTTATCGTCCCAGCAGCGATTTTTCTGATCCGCATTGAAATCCGCTGGCAGCGACACGTCCGGCTGATGCGCCTGAATGGCGTTCAGCACCGCATGACGTCCGGCAAAATGTTCATCCGGCAGATAGCGGCTGTCCGAACGCGGATACGTAATCAGCTTATGGGTTTCATACAAACGCTGACAGCAGTCCAGTACCGTCTGGGCACTCAGGCCAAAACGCTTCGCCGCCTCGATTTGCAGGCTGGAGAGGGAAAACGGCAGCGGCGCCGTTTCTGACTCCCGCTTATCGTTGTAGCCGGTAACCCACGCCGGTTTGCCGTTGATACGTTCAAGCACGTGGTCAGCGAGAGGACGATGCAGCAAACGGCCCTCGTCATCCTGCCACGGTTCACAGGCATCACTGGGGATCCAGCTGGCAACGAAGCGCTCCTCTTTCGGGGTGACGATGTGCGCCTTCACTTCGAAGTAATCCTTCGGCACAAAGTTTTCGATCTCTTCATCGCGCCTCACCACCAGCCCCAGCACCGGCGTCTGAACGCGTCCCACCGAGAGCACGCCGTCGTAACCGGCGTTGCGGCCCAGCAGCGTCCAGGCGCGTGTCATGTTGATGCCATACAGCCAGTCAGCGCGCGCCCGGGCCAGCGCCGAGACGCACAGCGGAATGAATTCACGGTTCTCGCGCAAACGGCTCACTGCGCGCTCGACCGCCGCAGGGTTGAGGTCGTTAATCAGGCAGCGCTGCACCTGCTGGCGCTTTTCAGCCGGCAGCTGCAGATAATCGAGCACTTCGTCGACCAGCAGTTGTCCTTCGCGATCCGGATCACCGGCGTGCACCACCACGCTGGCCTGCTGCAGTAAGCCCTCGATCACTTTGAGCTGCTTCGCCACCGACGGGCGCGGCTGCAGGCGCCATTTGTCCGGGATGATGGGTAAATCCGCCAGATTCCAGCGCGCATAGCGGCTGTCATAGCTGTCAGGCTGCGCCTGTTCCAGCAGATGCCCGACACACCAGGTTACAACCTGATCATTACCACAGGCAATATAGCCGTCGCCACGTCGATGCGGTTTGGGTAGCACATCGGCGATGGCGCGTGCCAGACTGGGTTTTTCAGCAATAAACAAACGCATGAATGGCGTCGTTCCTTTACGTCAGGTGACTACAGTAATCAGTGGATGGGCGCGGTCGGCCGACAGCAGTGTGCCAATCGCCGTGGCCTCAACGCCAGCCTGCGCGGCGCACGCGCGAAACGCCGCCACAGCGTCAGGCTGTACCGCCACCAGCAGCCCGCCGGAAGTTTGCGGATCGCACAGCAGTGCGCGCGTGGCCTCATCCATGGCAGAAATGTGCTCGCCGTAGCTGGCGAAGTTGCGGCTGGTGCCGCCCGGCACCGCGCCGGCCGCAATGTACTGGTCCACGCCGGGCAGACGCGGTACCTGTGCGGCCTGCACGTGTGCGCGCAGGCCGGAGCCCAGACAGATTTCACTCAGGTGCCCCAGCAGACCAAAGCCGGTGACATCGGTCATGGCGCTGACGCCGGGCAGTTTAGCAAATTCCGCCCCTGCGCTATTGAGCTGGCACATCACCTGCGCCGCCAGCGTCTGATGCTCCGCACGCAGCAGCCCTTTTTTCTCTGCGGTAGTCAGAATACCGATGCCGAGCGGTTTGGTGAGGAACAGCTCGCAGCCCGCCTGCGCAGCGCTGTTCTTTTTCACGTGCGCTACATCAACGATGCCGGTAACGGCAAGGCCAAAAATCGGCTCCGGCGCATCGATTGAGTGGCCCCCCGCCAGCGCGATGCCAGCCGCCTGGCAGGCCGCGCGACCGCCTTCAATCACCTGCTGTGCCACTTTCGCGTCCAGCACATTAACCGGCCAGCCGAGAATAGCGATGGCCATGATCGGTTTGCCGCCCATGGCGTAAATATCACTGATGGCGTTAGTGGCCGCGATACGGCCAAAGGTGTGCGGATCGTCAACGATGGGCATAAAGAAGTCAGTGGTGCTGACCACCGCCGTGCCGTTACCAAGATCGTAGACGGCAGCATCGTCACGGGTTTCATTGCCGACCAGCAGTTGCGGATCGTGAAAGGCAGCCAGTTCGCTGTGCAGAATGGTCTCGAGCACCTGAGGTGAAATTTTACAGCCGCAGCCAGCGCCGTGGCTGTATTGCGTCAAACGAAGCGGTTCGCTCATGGCGGGTTCCTTGTGCGCTGAACAGAGAGGGCTATGTTAGCCTGGCTGCCCGCTGCTGGTAAGCGCTGTCGCCGCTAAGCGCGATCTTTCGCACAGCGACTGTGCAATCAGAGTCGTTGCATGCACCTTGCCGCAGAAACCCGCTGCTGTCTGTCAGAAATAACTGACAAACGCCTCGCTGTCGGGCGCGACCACGGTGGTATTGGCTTTCAGCTGCGGCGTACCGAGGTAGAGGAAACCCACAATTGCATCCTGCTCGCGGCAGCCAAAGGCGGCGCGTACCTGCGGATGATCGGTCCATGGCCCGCTGCGCCAGATGCCGTTAAAGCCCTGCGCGACGGCCGCCATTTGCATCGCCATCACCGCGCAGCCCGCGGACACGACCTGCTCCCAGCGCGGCACTTTGGCGGAAGCTTCGCAGTGCGCGACAACGGTAATGATCATCGGCGCGCGGAACGGTGACATCCGGGCCTTCTCAATGGCTTTGTCATCCAGCTGGCTGTCGCGTGCGGCCTGCTCCAGCAGATGACTAAAGCGTTCGCGCCCCTCATTTTCAATAATGATGAAGCGCCACGGCTGCAGCGTGCCGTGATCCGGTGCGCGCATACCCGCATGCAGAATATTCTGCAGCACCTCACCGGCCGGTGCCGGCTCGGTCAGACGCGACGCTGAACGACGGTTTACCAGTAATTCCAGTGCATCCATCTTGATTCTCCCGTGATTAACAAAGCGTGGGCTAATCCTGGCACAGCGCGATCTTTTGTAACAGTCTGGCGCGATTTCCTGCTGACTTTTCGCACGCTGCTCTTTAGGATGAACCCGACATCGGGGCAGACCGCATACCGGCTGCCCTGGCTACGTGAATATGGAGAGTTTATGCGCACATTGTGGCGAATTATTGCTGGCCTGTTCCGCTGGAGCTGGCGGGTGCTGAATTTTATCCGGGAATTTATCCTGAATCTGTTCCTGATTGTGTTAATTCTGGCCGGCGTCGGTATCTGGCTGCAGCTATCCAGCGCCAGCAGCAGTGAACCAGTGCAGCAGGGTGCGCTGAAAGTCGATCTGAGCGGCGTGCTGGTGGACAAACCGTCGGTCAGCAATCGTCTGAGCCGTATCAGCCGCCAGCTGCTGGGTGCCAGCAGCGATCGTTTGCAGGAAAACTCGTTGTTTGATGTGGTCGATGCCATTCGTCAGGCAAAGAGCGATAAAAATATCACCGGCATGGTGCTGGATCTGCGCGATTTTGCCGGCGGCGATCAGCCTTCGCTGCAGTACGTGGGTAAGGCGCTGCGCGAATTCCGCGACGCGGGCAAACCCATTTTTGCCCTCGGCGACAGCTATAGCCAGGCGCAATACTATCTCGCCAGCTACGCCACGAAGGTGTATCTGTCGCCGCAGGGCACGGTGGATCTGCACGGTTTCGCCACCAACGGCCTGTATTACAAATCTCTGCTGGATAAGCTGAAAGTCAGCTCACACGTGTTCCGTGTCGGCACCTATAAGTCCGCAGTTGAACCTTTCCTGCGTGATGATATGTCGCCGGAAGCGCGCGATGCTGACGGCCGCTGGGTCGGCCAGCTGTGGCAGAACTACCTCAACACGGTGTCCGCCAACCGGCAAATCACGCCGCAGCAGCTGTTCCCGGGGGCGGCGGGCATCATTAGCGGTCTGCAGGCCGTTCAGGGCGATACCGCTAAATATGCCCTGGATAACAAACTGGTGGATGTGCTGGATTCGCGCGCTGCCGCCGATCGCGAGCTGGTGAAAACCTTTGGCTGGGATAAAGCCAGCAACGACTACCGCAACGTCAGCATCTATGACTACAACGTCAAACAACCGACGCAGCAGGATGGCAACATTGCGGTGATTCTCGCCAGTGGTGCCATCATGGACGGCGAAGAGAGCGCCGGCAACGTCGGTGGCGACACCACCGCTGCGCAAATCCGTGACGCCCGCCTCGACGACAAAATCAAAGCCATTGTGCTGCGCGTCAACAGCCCGGGCGGCAGCGTAACGGCCTCTGAGGCCATCCGTGAAGAGCTGGCGGCGGCGCACGATGCCGGTAAGCCGGTGGTGGTGTCGATGGGCGGCATGGCGGCATCGGGCGGCTACTGGATCTCCACGCCGGCCGACTACATCGTCGCTGCGCCGAGCACCCTGACCGGGTCGATCGGCATCTTTGGCGTGATCAATACGGTGGAGAACAGCCTGAGCAGCATCGGCGTGCACAGCGATGGCGTTGCCACCTCGCCGCTGGCGGATGTGTCGACCACCAAAGCGCTGCCGACTGAAGTGCAGCAGCTGATGCAGCTGACCATTGAAAACGGTTATCGCAACTTTGTCGGTCTGGTCGCGGCGTCACGCCATAAAACGCCACAGCAGATTGATGCCATTGCGCAGGGTCACGTCTGGACCGGTAGCGATGCTAAAGCCAATGGGCTGGTGGATGCGCTGGGCGACTTCGACGATGCGGTGGCCAAAGCCGCCGAGCTGGCGAAGGTCGCGAAACCTGAACTGAGCTGGTATCAGGACGATCCGGGGATGATCGACCTGCTGCTGAACCAGATGAACGCGTCAGTGCAGGCCGTACTGCCGGCCGCGCTGAAAGTGTGGCTGCCGGCACCGGTCAGCGAAGTGATGGGCGCGCTGCAGGCGCAGCCGGGCCTGATGAATAATCTCAACGATCCGCAAAACCGTTACGCGTTCTGCCTGACCTGCGGCAACGTACGCTAATCTTTACAGCCCGGCCGCTGGTCGGGCTGCTTTTCCCCGCTAATCCCCTTATACTGCGCGTTTTACGGCAAGTCTGAGTCCATTCATGCAAAAGAAAAATATCTATGTAGCCTACACGGGCGGGACCATCGGTATGCAACGCTCCGCGCAGGGTTACATTCCGGTCTCTGGCCATCTGCAGCAGCAGCTGGCGATGATGCCAGAGTTTCACCGTCCGGAAATGCCGGATTTCACCATCCACGAATACCATCCGCTGATTGACTCCTCGGATATGACGCCGCAGGACTGGCAGTCAATCGCTGACGACATCCAGCTGAACTACGATCGCTATGACGGTTTCGTCATTCTGCATGGCACCGATACCATGGCGTTCACCGCGTCGGCGCTGTCGTTCATGCTGGAGAACCTGGCCAAGCCGGTGATCGTCACCGGGTCGCAGATCCCGCTGGCCGAGCTGCGCTCAGACGGTCAGCAGAACCTGCTGAACTCGCTATACGTCGCGGCCAACTATCCGATTAATGAAGTGGCGCTGTTCTTCAACAACACGCTGTTCCGCGGTAACCGCACCACCAAAGCCCACGCCGACGGTTTTAATGCGTTTGCGTCACCGAACCTGTCGCCGCTGCTGGAAGCGGGCATCCATATTCGCCGTCTCAATACGCCGCCAGCACCGCGCGGCAGCGGTGAGCTGATCGTCCATCCGATCACTCCTCAGCCGATTGGCGTGGTGACCATTTATCCTGGCATCTCTGCCGACGTGGTACGCAATTTCCTGCGTCAGCCGGTGAAGGCGCTGATTCTGCGCTCTTACGGTGTGGGCAACGCGCCACAAAACGCCGAGTTTCTTGCCGAACTGCAGCAGGCCAGCGAGCGCGGCATTGTGGTGGTGAACCTGACGCAGTGCATGTCCGGTAAGGTCAATATGGGCGGTTATGCCACCGGCAACGCACTGGAACACGCCGGCGTGATCAGTGGTTTTGATCTGACCGTCGAGGCCACCCTGACTAAACTGCACTTTTTGTTAAGCCAGAACCTCACCAGCGCTGAAATTCGTGCCAAAATGCAGCAGAATTTACGTGGCGAACTGACCGAAGACTGATACGGAGCAAAATCCCATGAAGCGGGCATTGATAATCATCGATATTCAGAACGATTTTTGCCCCGGCGGCCCGATGGCCGTGCGTGAAGGTGACCAGACGGTTGCCGTTGCTAATCGCTATGCACGCGAATTCCGCGCGCGCGGTGAATGCGTGGTGGCGTTGCAGGACTGGCATCCGGCCAATCACGGCAGCTTTGCCTCGGTCTCTGGCGAGCCGGTGTATACCCTCGGTGAACTGAATGGTCTGGCGCAGATCTGGTGGCCGGATCACGGCGTGCAGCACTCACAGGGCGCGGATTTCCATCCGGATCTCGATCGCAGTCTGATTGATGCGGTGTTCCATAAAGGCGGCGATGTGGATGTGGATAGCTACAGCGCCTTTTTCGATAACGGGCACCGCCGCAAAACCGAGCTCGACAGCTGGCTGCGCGAGCGCGGCATTACTCACCTGGTGATGCTCGGCCTGGCGACCGATTATTGCGTTAAGTACAGCGTGCTGGATGCGCTGGAACTGGGATATCACGTTGAGGTGGTGCAGGAAGGCTGCCGTGGCGTCAATCTCAATCCGGACGACAGCGAGATCGCGATCGCGCAGATGCAGGCGCAGGGTGCGGTCATTATCTGAAAATCAGGGCTGGAACTCTCCAGCCCTGCAGCCGGTCAATGCAGGTTGATGCGCGTCACGTCGGACTCGATTCCCCACTCTTCCTTCAGCTGTTTTTTCGACTTCATCACCATCTCACCGCCTTTACCAATGGTCATGTGCTGCGGTTCGTCGTTATGGCGCGCCTGCCACAGCATCACCAGCTGCAGGCAGTTATCTTTCTGATCCTGCGTCAGCGCCACGCCGTCTGGCCACTTGCCGGTTTCCACCGCGCTGGCGAGGCGATCGTAGACTTCCGGCGTCATCGCCGCCAGCATTGCTTCCAGTTCCTGCTTCATGCTCAGCCCTCGTGCTGATTGCCCTGCTCGTCGGTAAAGTTCAGCGACGCTGAGTTGACACAATAGCGCTCACCGGTTGGCTGCGGGCCATCCGGGAAGACGTGGCCCAGATGGGCGTCGCAGTTACCGCAGCGGATTTCGACGCGGTGCATACCGTGCGAGTCATCTTCCAGATAGCGGATAGCTTCATCGTTATACGGCTGGTAAAAGCTCGGCCAGCCGCAGCCGGAGTCATACTTGGTTTCGGAGAGAA
Source organism: Pantoea sp. GM_Pan_4 (assembly GCF_026541005.1). NCBI lineage: Bacteria > Pseudomonadati > Pseudomonadota > Gammaproteobacteria > Enterobacterales > Erwiniaceae > Pantoea > Pantoea sp. GM_Pan_4. The sequence continues at coordinate 126,683 of NZ_JALNUZ010000001.1, read as the reverse complement.
ACAGCGGTGCGTTGCAGACCAGGCAGTGATAGATGCCCTCCTGCTTGTTGTGCAACAGCGCGCCGGTGAAAGGCGGTTCGGTTCCACGATGCTGAGTGACGTAGCGCTGCATTTCCGACAGCTGGGCAATTTTTGCCTCGGGTGCGGTGTCTTTAGCCATTTTGAGTTCCGGAGTGTCATTCTGTAAAAATCGTCTAGTATTCTAACAAACGAACAACATCTTCCGGGTCTTTTTTCGTGCGGATGCTTTTGCCCCGACCAGCACTGCGCAATTTTGTGATGACGATCACTCTTTGCAACAGTCATCCCTTTTTAGTCTGCATTCGGCGTAAGATAGGTGCGCAATAAGGGCGCTGCGCAAGCGTTTGCGCACCCAATTATTCCTGGCGCTGGAATTGACCTGTCGCAACAATTGACACGATTCCGCTTGACGCCTGGTAAGGTTTTTGTAATTTTACAGCCAACCTTTTATTCACTAACAAATAGCTGGTGGAATATATGACTATCAAAGTAGGTATCAACGGTTTTGGCCGTATCGGTCGCATCGTTTTCCGTGCTGCTCAGCAGCGTTCTGACATCGAAATCGTCGCGATCAACGACCTGCTCGACGCCGATTACATGGCTTACATGCTGAAGTATGACTCTACACACGGTCGTTTCGACGGCACCGTAGAAGTGAAAGATGGCGCGCTGATCGTTAACGGTAAAAAAATCCGTGTTACCGCTGAGAAAGACCCGGCTAACCTGAAATGGGACGAAGTGGGCGTTGACGTTGTTGCTGAAGCAACCGGTATCTTCCTGACCGACGAAACCGCACGTAAACACATCACTGCCGGCGCGAAGAAAGTGGTTCTGACTGGTCCGTCTAAAGATGACACCCCAATGTTCGTTCGTGGTGCCAACTTCGACAAATATGCCGGCCAGGACATCGTGTCTAACGCTTCCTGCACCACCAACTGCCTGGCACCGCTGGCTAAAGTGATCAACGACAAGTTCGGTATCGTTGAAGGTCTGATGACCACTGTTCACGCCACCACCGCCACCCAGAAAACCGTTGATGGCCCGTCTCACAAAGACTGGCGCGGCGGCCGCGGTGCAGCGCAGAACATCATCCCATCTTCTACTGGCGCAGCGAAAGCAGTAGGCAAAGTTCTGCCAGAGCTGAACGGTAAACTGACCGGTATGGCGTTCCGCGTACCAACGCCAAACGTGTCTGTGGTTGACCTGACCGTTCGTCTGGAAAAACCAGCGTCTTATAAAGACATCTGTGCAGCCATCAAAGCCGCTGCTGAAGGTGACATGAAAGACGTGCTGGGCTACATCGAAGACGACGTGGTTTCTACCGACTTCAACGGCGAAACGCTGACTTCCGTGTTCGACGCGAAAGCCGGTATCGCTCTGAACGACAACTTTGTGAAACTGGTTTCCTGGTACGATAACGAAACCGGTTACTCCAACAAGGTTCTGGATCTGATTGCACTGGTTGCTGCTAAGTAAGCTAACCAGCTAAACAGACAAGGGGTGACTTCGGTCGCCCCTTTTTTTTCGATTGGATGAGAGAAGGTCTGACAATGCACAATTCGCTCTTTAACTTGCCCGTGGTGACGCAGATCACCCCTTACCTGTCGCAGCGTCAGATGGGTGAATTGCCAATTCTGGTGATCAGCCATCCGAAAGTGCGCGCCGCCATTGCCCTGCAGGGTGCGCACCTGCTGGCATGGCAGCCGGCCGGTCAGCAGCCCGCCATCTGGCTCAGCGACAAGACGCCATTCGTCAGCGGAAAAGCCATTCGCGGCGGCGTGCCGGTCTGCTGGCCGTGGTTTGGTCCGGCAGGTGAACCTGCGCATGGCTTTGCCCGTAATCAGCCATGGACGCTGACGGCGCATGATGAGAACGAAGATGCGGTCATGCTGACGTTCACGCTGGAAAGTAATACACAAACGAAAAAACTGTGGCCGCACGACTTCACGCTGCTGGCGCGCTTTCGCATTGCTGAACACTGTGAGATTGAGCTGGAAGCCTGGGGCGATTATGAAGCCACGGCCGCGCTGCACAGCTATTTTCAGGTGGCGGACATTGCGCAGGTTGAAGTCAGCGGGCTCGGCAACAGCTACATCGATAAGGTGCAGGACAATGCCATCGGTAGCGCAGCGGACGGTAAACAAACCTATCCCGATCGGGTTGATCGCATTCATACCGCAGCGGAAGACTGCAGCGTGATCCACGATCGCGCCGGTAAGCGACAGATTGAAGTCTACCACCATTATCAAAGTGACGTTGTCACCTGGAATCCTGGCCCGGAACTGTCCTGCAGCATGGCCGATATGCCTAATGATGGCTATAAAACCATGGTGTGCGTGGAGACGGCGCGGATTAACAAGCCGATGAAAAGTGCCGGAGAAACCCCTGCCCGCCTTGGCGTCACGCTGAGAATCCGCAATAAGTAATGCTGAACGGCGCGCACGCGCCGTTTACACCACATCCAGCGCCAGTTTGTGCTGCGGCGGCGGAAAGGCGCGATCCAGCAGCGCCAGCTCATCGCTGGTCAGGGTGATATTCAGGGCCGCCGCATTCTCCTGCACGTGCGCCACGCTGCCCGCCTTGGGAATGGCCATTACGCCCGGCTGGCGAATCACCCAGCTCAACAGCAACTGAGCGATGCTGATGCCCTTCTGTTGTGCAATATGCTGCAGAGTCGCATCGTCAAACAGCGCCTGACGCAGCCGTCCGGCCTGCGCCAGCGGACAGTAAGCCATGACGGGCGTATGGTGCTGCTGACAGAGCGGCAGTAAATCAAATTCAATACCGCGCGAAGCCAGATGGTACAGCACCTGATTAGTCGCGCAGCCCACCCCTCCGGCTTCACTCCACAGCTCCTGCAGATCGTCGCTATCAAAATTGGAGACGCCCCAGTGGCGGATTTTGCCCTGCTGCTGCAGCGTTTGCATGGCGCGCACGGTCTCTTCCAGCGGTACATTACCGCGCCAGTGCAACAGATAAAGATCGAGATAGTCCGTCTGCATACGGCGCAGGCTGCGCTCACAGGCGTCAATCGCATCGACCTCACCGGCGTTCCACGGGTAAACTTTTGATACCAGCCAGGCTTGATCGCGCCGTCCGCGCAGCGCTGCGCCGACCACCTCTTCCGCGCCGCCTTCGGCATACATCTCAGCGGTATCGATCAGTTTCAGTCCGGCGTCCAGTCCAGCCTGCAGCGCAGCGATTTCCTGCGCCCGCTGTGCCGGATTTTCGCCCATATACCAGGTGCCCTGGCCGATAGCCGGTAACGGCGTATCGTCGTTAAACTGCATCGTCTTCATCTCACCTCCTGTTGCGCCATTACGGGGCGCAATATTGGTGCAGGGTAACAAAAACGCCTCATTATGAGGCGTTCGTGCGGTCATCAGAAGCTGTAGCTGACGCCGGTCCACAGCGTAAACTGACCGTCTTTATCTACCATCGGACTGTCTTTGATTTCACTGGCGAAGCGGGTGTAACGGCCTGACAGGCTGGCGTTCCAGCTCTCGCTGATCTGATAGCTGGCGTTCATCTCGACGTAAGGCGACCAGCTGTCGTCCGGGTGATAGCGATCGATGCCGGTACGCGCGCTTTCGTGGCCGGAAACGCCGTAGTAATAGCGGTTTTGGTTGGCACTGTTCCACATTGCGCCAATGCCCGGCGTCAGGCTGAACGCGCCGAAATCAAAGCGGTACAGGTAGGTCAGGTCCCAGATCATGCCGTTGCTGTTATTCAGCACATCGCCCAGCAGCGCGGTACGCACAATTCCCCAGTCAGCAACGTGACGATAAGTCGCGCCGGCCATCAGCGTCATGCGACGCTTGTCCAGCCCTTTCATATCGCCCAGATCGTTATCTTTCGGGTCATACTGCTGCGGCGAGCCCAGCAGCGTTAACGACAGCTGATTCTGCGGGTCTTTCCACAGATAATAACCGCCCTGCAGGCTGCGGAACCAAAAGTTTTCCCCCTCATAATTGATGACCGGGATCGGCAGATAACGGTCCTGGCCGCCGCGGTACGGCGACTGGGCATAAATAACCGAAGCCCCAAGTGACAAGGGTTCAGCGTAAGTGCTGAACGCCGCAAAATAGCAAGGACACATCACAGCAAGCGCTTTAAGTTTGAAATGGTTCACAATTTATTCATTCCATTAATATAACAATCACACGCAGAGTCTAACCAAATTTTGCCACTGGTTTAACTTTTAATGTTGATTTCCTTTTTATCCTGTCAGAAGCGTCTGAGACGCAGCGCACCTGTTGCCGCAAGGGCGTGACGGCCTTAGCGCTTATGAGACTTTGTTATTGATATATCGCTAAATAAGGAGAAAAGACGGAGCAATTTTTCTGATTGCCTTCTACAGTAAAAGTAAGACGAGAATTTTTTGTACGAGCAGAGTAACCATAAGAATTGTGAATCCCGATAAAAAATCGTCAGGTTGGCATAAGGGTTGCTGTACTCAATAAAGAATATCTTCCGGGAGCTGCAAGAGCATCTTATTACGCTCCTTTACCTGTGCTAAAAACGAAAGGACGGGCATCGCTATGAATATATTCGATCACTATCGTCAGCGTTATGAAGCTGCCAAGGACGAAGAGTTCACACTGCAGGAATTCCTCACCATCTGTAAGCAGGATCGCAGTGCATACGCCAACGCGGCAGAACGACTATTGATGGCCATCGGTGAGCCTGTGATGGTCGATACTGCCCAGGAGCCTCGCCTTTCCCGTATCTTCTCGAACCGCGTCATCGGACGCTACCCGGCCTTTGAAGAGTTTTACGGTATGGAGGAAGCGATTGAGCAGATCGTCTCCTACCTGAAACACGCCGCACAGGGGCTGGAGGAGAAGAAACAGATTCTGTACCTGCTCGGCCCGGTGGGCGGCGGTAAATCCTCGCTGGCCGAACGGCTTAAAGCGCTCATGCAGCGCGTGCCAATCTATGTGCTGAGTGCCGACGGTGAACGCAGCCCGGTCAATGACCATCCGCTGTGCCTGTTTAATCCGCAGGAAGACGCCAATATTCTGGAAAAAGAGTACGGCGTGCCGCGGCGTTACCTTGGCACCATTATGTCGCCGTGGGCGGCAAAACGGTTGCATGACTTTGGCGGCGACATCACCCGCTTCAAAGTGGTGAAAGTGTGGCCGTCGATTCTGGAACAGCTGGCTATCGCCAAAACCGAACCGGGTGATGAGAACAACCAGGATATTTCAGCGCTGGTGGGTAAAGTGGATATCCGTAAGCTGGAAAACCACGCGCAGAACGATCCGGATGCCTACGGCTATTCGGGTGCGCTGTGCCGCGCCAACCAGGGCATCATGGAATTCGTGGAGATGTTTAAAGCACCCATTAAAGTGCTGCACCCGCTGCTGACCGCTACTCAGGAAGGTAACTATAACGGTACCGAAGGGATTTCCGCCCTGCCGTTTAACGGCATCATTCTGGCGCACTCCAATGAATCAGAGTGGGTGACGTTCCGTAACAACAAGAACAACGAAGCTTTCCTTGACCGTGTGTACATCGTGAAGGTGCCTTACTGCCTGCGCGTGTCCGAGGAGATCAAAATTTATGAAAAACTGCTCAACCACAGTGAACTGACCACCGCGCCTTGCGCACCCGGCACGCTGGAAACGCTGGCGCGTTTCTCAATTCTGTCGCGCCTGAAAGAGCCGGAAAACTCCAGCATCTACTCGAAGATGCGCGTCTATGACGGTGAAAGCCTGAAAGACACCGATCCGAAAGCGAAGTCGTGGCAGGAGTATCACGATTACGCCGGGGTGGATGAAGGCATGAACGGCCTGTCGACCCGCTTCGCGTTTAAGATTCTGTCACGCGTGTTTAACTTCGACCATGCCGAAGTAGCGGCTAACCCGGTGCACCTGTTTTACGTGCTGGAACAGCAGATCGAGCGCGAGCAGTTCCCGCAGGATCAGGCGGAGAAGTATCTGGAACACCTGAAAGGCTATCTGATTCCGAAATATGCGGAGTTCATTGGCAAAGAGATTCAGACCGCTTACCTCGAATCCTATTCGGAGTATGGTCAGAATATCTTCGACCGCTACGTCACTTATGCGGATTTCTGGATTCAGGATCAGGAGTACCGCGATCCGGATACCGGCCAGCTGTTCGATCGTGAATCACTCAACGCCGAGCTGGAAAAGATTGAGAAACCTGCCGGGATCAGTAACCCGAAAGATTTCCGTAACGAGATTGTCAACTTTGTGCTGCGCGCACGGGCACAGAATAACGGACGCAATCCAAACTGGACCAGCTACGAAAAACTGCGCACGGTGATCGAGAAGAAAATGTTCTCCAACACCGAGGAGTTGTTGCCGGTGATTTCGTTCAACACCAAAACATCCACGGACGAACAGAAAAAACACGACGATTTTGTCGATCGCATGATGGAAAAAGGCTATACCCGCAAGCAGGTGCGTCTGCTGTGTGAATGGTATCTGCGCGTGCGCAAATCGTCATAATCGACAGCGGTAAGCTACGCGGCATCCACATGCCGCCTGAGGAGGCCGGACCCGTTCCGGCCTGGCTTACAGCGTAGTTTGGGGGAATTTATGGCCTATTTCATCGATCGGCGTCTTAACGGCAAGAATAAAAGTGCGGTCAACCGGCAGCGCTTTTTGCGCCGTTATAAGTCGCAAATCAAACAGTCGATCTCCGAGGCCATCAACAAGCGTTCGGTCACCGACGTGGAGAGTGGCGAATCGGTGTCGATTCCTGTTGACGACATCAACGAGCCGATTTTCCATCAGGGGCGCGGCGGCAGTCGTCATCGCGTGCATCCGGGGAACGACCACTTTGTGCAAAACGACCGCATTGAGCGGCCGCAGGGCGGCGGTGGTGGCGGCAGCGGTCAGGGCAATGCCAGCCAGGACGGAGAAGGTCAGGACGAGTTCGTGTTTCAGATTTCCAAGGATGAGTACCTCGATCTGCTGTTTGAAGACTTAGCGCTGCCTAACCTGCGCAAAAATCAGCATCGCCAGCTCAATGAGTACAAAACTCACCGCGCGGGCTTCACCTCGAATGGCGTGCCGGCCAATATCAGCGTGGTGCGCTCGCTGCAAAACTCGCTGGCGCGAAGAACCGCCATGACCGCAGGCAAACGTCGTATGCTGCACGAACTTGAAGCCACACTGAGCGAAGTCGAAAACAGCGAGCCGGCGCAACTGCTGGAAGAGGAGCGGCTGCGTAAAGAGATTGCGGAACTGCGGGCGCGCATTGAGCGCGTGCCGTTTATCGACACCTTTGACCTGCGTTACAAGAATTTCGAGAAGCGGCCTGAACCGTCCAGCCAGGCGGTAATGTTCTGCTTAATGGACGTTTCCGGCTCGATGGACCAGGCAACCAAGGATATGGCGAAACGCTTTTATATCCTGCTCTATCTGTTCCTCAGCCGGACTTACAAAAACGTCGATGTGGTGTATATCCGTCACCATACTCAGGCGAAAGAAGTCGATGAACAGGAGTTCTTCTACTCGCAGGAGACCGGCGGCACTATCGTCTCCAGCGCGCTTAAGCTGATGGACGAAGTGGTGAAAGAGCGTTATGACCCGTCGCAGTGGAATATTTATGCGGCGCAGGCCTCGGACGGCGATAACTGGGCGGATGACTCACCGTTGTGTCATGAAATTCTGGCGAAGCATATTCTGCCGGTGGTGCGCTACTACAGCTACATTGAGATTACCCGACGGGCGCACCAAACTCTGTGGCGCGAGTATGAGCATCTGCAGGCGATGTTTGATAACTTTGCCATTCAGCACATCCGCGAGCCGGAAGACATCTACCCGGTATTTCGTGAGCTTTTCCATAAACAGGTCGCTGAAGCCTGAGTTTACCAGCCGGTCACCGACCGGCTTTTTCTTTACCCCGCCCGGCTTAACCCCTCTGAAAACCCTGCTGTTTTTCTGTGCGGATTTAACCTTCTATGGGATAGCGCGCCACAGAATGAAAAAATGTGCAATTAACCGCTGACAAGCTATTGATAAGGCATTATCTTTTCACCTTGTCTGTGTGAATTGCCCGCAATTTGCTTTTTTATGCCCCGCCGCAGGAGAACGCCGTTGAATGCCAGCATGATTTACAGTTTGTTCATTATTGGTTCCGTGCTGGTCGCAGCAAGTATTCTGCTGAGTTCCTTCTCGTCGCGTCTCGGTATCCCGATTCTGGTGATCTTCCTGGCGCTGGGGATGCTGACCGGCGTGGACGGCATCGGCGGTATTGCCTTTGATAACTATCCGGTGGCCTATCTGGTGTCCAACCTGGCGCTGGCGATTATTCTGCTCGACGGCGGCATGCGCACCAAGGCCAGCTCGTTCAAGGTGGCGCTTGGTCCGGCGCTGTCGCTGGCCACCGTTGGCGTGATGATTACCGCCGGCCTCACCGGTCTGGCTGCCGCCTGGCTGTTTAAGCTCGATCTGATGCAGGGCTTCCTGATTGGCGCCATTATCGGCTCGACCGACGCCGCAGCGGTGTTTTCACTGCTGGGCGACAAAGGGCTTAACGAGCGCGTCAGTTCCACGCTGGAGATTGAATCAGGCAGCAACGATCCGATGGCGGTGTTTCTTACCATTACGCTAATCGACATGATCCAGCAGGGGCAGAGCGGCCTGAGCTGGATGTTTGTGGTGCATCTGGTGCAGCAGTTCGGCCTTGGCATTGTGCTCGGACTGGGCGGCGGCTGGGCGCTGCAGCAACTGATCAACCGCATCAGCCTGGCACAAGGGCTCTATCCGCTGCTGGCGCTGAGCGGCGGCATCATTGTGTTTGCCCTGACCACGGTGATGGAAGGCAGCGGCATTCTGGCGGTGTATCTGTGTGGTTTTCTGCTGGGCAACAGCCCGATTCGTAACCGCCACGGCATTCTGCAGACTTTCGACGGCATGGCCTGGCTGAGCCAGATTGGTATGTTTATCGTGCTCGGCCTGCTGGTGACGCCGTCTGACCTGTGGCATATCGCGCTGCCGGCGATGATTCTCTCACTGTGGCTGATTCTGGTGGCGCGTCCGCTGTCGATTCTGGTCGGGCTGCTGCCGTTTAAAGGCTTTACCGGACGTGAACGCATCTTTATCAGCTGGGTAGGCCTGCGCGGTGCGGTGCCGATTATCCTCGCGGTGTTCCCGATGATGGCCGGGCTGGAGAATTCAAAACTCTACTTCAATATCGCCTTCTTCGTGGTTCTGGTATCTCTGATGCTGCAGGGCACGTCGCTGGGCTATGCCGCTAAACGGGCTAAGGTGGTGGTACCGCCGACCGCGTCGCCCATCAGCCGCGTCGGGCTGGATATCCATCCGGAAAATCCGTGGGAGCAGTTCGTTTATCAGCTCAGCGCCGACAAATGGTGCGTTGGCGCCGCGCTGCGCGATTTGCAAATGCCGCGCGAAACGCGCATTGCCGCCCTGTTCCGCGATAACGCGCTGATGCACCCCAACGGCAATACGCGTCTGAAAGAGGGTGACGTGCTGTGCGTTATTGGCCGTGAGCGCGATTTGCCGGCGCTGGGCAAGATGTTCAGCCAGACGCCGCCGGTGGCGCTGGATCAGCGCTTCTTTGGTGACTTTATCCTTGATGCCGAGGCGCGCCTGCGCGATGTCGCGCAGATCTATGGCCTGGAGCTCGATGAAGAGACTAACGATCAGCAGTCGCTCGGCCAGTTGATTATGGGTCTGCTCGGCAGCACGCCGGTGGTGGGAGATCAGGTCGAGTGGAACCAGCTGACGTGGACGGTGGCGGAAAAAGAGGATAACCAAATCGTCAAAATCGGGGTGCGCGTGCGGGAAGAGAAGGAATAATCTGAGGCCGTATCGCTCGTAAACTGCGTGTCAGCGTCTATGATCACTATTCCACCCAGCAAACGGGAGAAGATGATGGGACACGTGGTGAAGATTGGTCGTTACGAGATCGTCGATGCAGTAATGGATGTGGAGAAGCTGGATACCGTCGGCATCCCCTGTCATACCAACCCCGGCCTGAGTTATCAGCTCGACGGCTGGGATCATGAAACCAGCGTACCGGCGTGGATTGATGGCGAACCGGTTGATCTGCAAATCGGCCACTATGACAAGCAGCAAGACCGCTGGGTATTGAAAAAACCGGCCTGATATTTTCCTCACCGCCATTCACTTTGACTGGCGGTCATTCCGAAAAGTAGTCTTAAAATAGTCTGTTATTTCATGGCACCTTTTACTTTTATTATTATTTTTCAATAAATTAGCTGACCTGTACTTTAATCAAATATTGTTTTTTCAGACTCTTTCCATATTAACTCTGTCAAATAACTCCTGCATACTCTTAAACGTTGCTGCAGCTTTTCGTGACGTAAATCACGTCTCAAACGGCCCTTTCCATGCAGCGCTTATGGCAGCACTGACTCATATCTCGCTGAATATTATTTTATTTCTGCTTTCAGCGGACGACTCCTGAGCGCGTACTTGATTCTGGTCAGGCCATCTTTTACTTAAGAAAAGAGAGCAGGTTTTATGGCAAGTACATTGGTAATGAACGATGCAACCCGCTCGTGGAGCGGACTGCGCAAAAATCTCATCGCGAAAGTGGCACTCAGCTTTTCGGATTTAATTGCACTGAACCTGGCATTATTTTTATCCGCGGCCACCGTCCAGGGTATTTGGGGAGAACTGGACAGTTTTATTCCGCCGCAGCAAATTGAATACCGATTTGTCGCACAGTTAGGTCTGTCAGTGCTGTGCACAGCCTGGTTCTGGGTGCGTATGCGCCACTACACCTACCGCAAACCGTTCTGGTTTGAGCTGAAAGAAATCGTCAAAACGCTGTTTGTGTTTTCGCTGCTGGATCTGGCGCTGATTGCCTTTTCCAAATGGGACTTCTCGCGCATGGTGTGGGTGTTTAGCTGGACCTATGCCCTGCTGCTGCTGCCGCTGATGCGCGCCGGCGTGAAGCGTGCCATCAATCGCGCTGGCCAGTGGCAGAAAGAGACCATTATCATCGGCTCCGGTAAAAACGCCATGGAAGCCTACGCGGCGCTGCAGAGCGAGGAGATCCTCGGCTATAACGTGCAGGCGTTTATCTCGCTGGACGATGAGCATCATCAGGAGAGCGTCAACGGCGTGCCGGTGATCACCTGGAAAGACATCAACTGGCAAACCATGGACCGTGACAACACGCAATTTATCGTCGCCACCGAATTTGAACAGCAGGTGGTGCGCGATAAATGGCTGAAGTTTCTGTCCAAGATGAAATGCCGCTCAATTTCGGTTATCCCTACGCTGCGCGGTGTGCCGCTGTATGGCACCGATATGTCGTTTATCTTCAGCCATGAAGTGATGATCCTGCGCGTCAGTAACAACCTGGCGAAACGCTCCTCGCGTTTCCTCAAGCGCACCTTCGACGTGGTGGTTGCCTCACTGCTGCTGCTGTTTCTTGCCCCGGTGTTCGGTCTGCTGTGCTGGATGGTAAAACGCGATGGCGGCAATGCCATTTACGGCCACGAACGCGTCGGTCAGGATGGCGTGAAGTTTAAATGCCTGAAGTTCCGTTCAATGGTGACCAACTCGCAGGAAGTGCTGCAAAATCTGCTGGCCACCAGTGCCGAAGCGCGCGCTGAGTGGGATCGTGATTTCAAACTGAAGAATGATCCGCGCATCACCAAAATCGGTGGCTTCCTGCGGAAAACCAGCCTGGATGAACTGCCCCAGCTGTGGAACGTGATTCGTGGCGAAATGAGTCTGGTGGGACCGCGTCCGGTGATTGAAGCTGAGCTGGAACGCTACGCGGGCGATGTCGACTACTATCTGATGGCCAAACCGGGCATGACCGGCCTGTGGCAGGTCAGTGGGCGTAACGATATCGACTACGACACGCGCGTCTATTTTGACTCCTGGTACGTGAAGAACTGGGCGCTGTGGACCGACATCGCTATTCTGTTCAAAACCGCTGGCGTGGTGCTGCGCCGCGACGGTGCTTACTGATACCCTCGACGCGATGTCTGCGCCGTCCCGGCAGACATCGCCTTTTCGTTTTAGCCCTTTCTTTTTGGCCGCAGACTCATTACCCTTCTCGCCTGTTTAACAGGACGTTACTGGTTCGTAATGCAAAAGTTTACCCTACTTCTTTTGAGCCTGGTGCTGCTGGCACCGCTGGGCATCGATCTCTACCTCCCCACGCTGCCGCAGATTGCCGAAGGTCTTAACAGCCCGGTCAGTCTGATCCAGACCACCATTCCGCTGTTTTTGCTGGTGATGGGTATAGGTCAGCTGGTCACCGGTCCGCTGGTGGATAATTTTGGCCGTAAGCCGATCGCGCTGATCGGCCTCGCGCTTTACATCATCGGCAGCGCAGTGGCTGCAACCTCCACCGTGTGGCCGGTGTTCTTCCTGGCGCGCCTGATTCAGGGCTGCGCGGTATGCTGTAGCGCGGTGGTGGCATTTAGCGGCGTGCGCGATCGGCTGAGCGGCGATGCCGCGGCGCGGGCTTATGGTTTCCTCAATGGCGCGCTGAACATCGTGCCGGCACTGGCACCGCTGCTCGGCGGTATTCTGGCGGAAGCCTATGGCTGGCGTGCGCCCTTCTGGTTCCTGTGCGGTTATGCGCTGGTGATTGGCGTCATTGTGGTGGTCGCACTGCCGGAAACGCGCCCGGCGGACACGCTGCGCGTCAAAGGACTGCCGCTGGCGCAGTATGCTGCCATCGCCCGGCAGCCGCGCTTTCTCGCTTTCGCCTTTGCCAACGCGGGCGCGCTCGGCATGGTGCTGACCTACGTTTCGCTGGCGCCGCACGTGTTGATGACCGAAGGTGGCCTGACGCCGCTGCAGTTCTCATTTGCCTTTGGCGCCAACGGTTTCTGGATCATGCTGGTCAGCGCCTTTGTTAATAAAACCATTCGCAAGGCGGGCCGCCCGTTTTGTCTCGCCATGGGGTTTGTCACCATGCTGCTCGGTGCGCTGCTGCTGGTGGCGGGGATGACGCTGTTACCTGCGGCCTGGCAAACCCACTGGTCGCTGTACATGATTCCGGTGGCGATCTCGGTGGCCGGCCTGGCCTTCACCGTCGGTCCGGCCACTAGTTATGCGCTGGAGCCGTATCAGCAGCAGGCGGGTGTGGCGGCGGCGCTGCAGGGATTTATCCAGATGGCGGGTGGTGCGGGCGGCAGCCTGGCGATGGTGGCGCTGCCGGTGGCAGAGAAATCAGCGTTAGCGCTGATGATGCTGGTGGGTGCAGCGCTGGCGCTGATCGCCTGGCGCTGCAGTAAGAACATGCGTGGTACAGTGACGGCGCTTAACTAAGCGTGACCGGGACGCGCGGCGCGAGCGCGCACATCAGCTCGTAGCCTACCGTTCCGGCGGCTTTCGCCACCTCATCAATTTTCACCTCGTTACCCCACAGCTCCACGCGCGATCCGATACCCGCCTGCGGGCAGGGTTCGAGGTCAATCATCATCATGTCCATCGAGATCGCCCCAAGCGTTTGCGTGCGGATGCCATCAACGCTGACCGGCGTACCGGTCGGCGCATGGCGCGGATAGCCGTCAGCATAGCCACAGGCCACAATACCGATACGCTGCGGCGCGGCCGCGTGGTAGCGATAACCGTAGCCAACGCCCTCGCCGGCACCGATCTGCTGTATGCCAATAATTTCACTGCTGAGCGTCATTACCGGCTGCAGACCGGTACTGGCGATATCCTGCCAGTCGCCGCTCGGTGACGCGCCATAAAGAATAATCCCGGGCCGCACCCAGTCAAAATGCGCCTGCGGATGCCACAGCGTAGTCGCTGAGTTGGCAAGCGAACGCGGACAGCTCAGCCCTTCCGCCGCCTGTTCGACGCGCTGCATCGGTTCCACCAGCCCCTGCGGGTTTTCCGCATCGGCGAAGTGCGCCATCAGCGTCATTTCCCCCACGTTGGGCAACGCACGCAGCTTGTGCCAGGCCGCCTGTGCCTGTTCCGGACGAAAACCGAGACGGTTCATGCCGCTGTTGATCTTCAGATAAACATCGACTGGCGCCGACAGCTGCGCCTTCGCCAGCGCCTGAATCTGCCAGTTACTGTGTACGCTGGTGGTCAGGCGATAGCGATCGATCAGCGTCAGGTCATCGGCGTGAAAGAAGCCTTCCAGCAGCAGAATTGGCTTTTTCCAGCCCTGCTCGCGCAGCAGGATCGCCTCTTCCATATTCAGCAGCGCGAAACCGTCGGTCTCCGCCAGACTCTGCCATACGCGGGCAATGCCGTGGCCGTAGGCATTGGCCTTCACCACCGACCAGACGCGCGCGTGCGGTGCCGCCTGACGCACAATCGCCAGATTGTGGCGCAGCGCCTGTTGATTAATGGTGGCACCCGTAGGACGTGACATGTTTTTACTCTCCCTGAAGTATCAGCGCGTCGCGCTGGCATTACGCAGCGGCGATGCCGGGGCCGCAAAGCCCGGCAGATAACGCAGCACCGACAAGTCGTCGGCGGCGATGGCCGGTTTACGTCCCGAAATCAGATCGGCCAGCAACTGGCCGGAACCACAGGCCATCGTCCAGCCCAGCGTACCGTGCCCGGTGTTCAGCCAGAGATTGGTCAGCGGCGTGCGCCCGACAATTGGCGTGCCATCCGGCGTCATCGGGCGCAGTCCGGTCCAGAACGTAGCCTGTTCAACATACCCGCCTTCAGGATAGAGATCGCGGACCACCATCTCCAGCGTTTCACGTCGTGCCGGCAACAGTTTGGTGTTAAAACCAACGATTTCGGCCATGCCACCGACGCGAATGCGGTCATCAAAGCGTGTTACCGCCACTTTATAGGTTTCATCCAGAATGGTGGAGACCGGCGCGCCCTGCGGATCTTTGATCGGGATAGTCAGGGAATAGCCTTTCAGCGGATAGACCGGAATCGACACGATGTCTTTCAGCAGCGCCGTGGAGTAAGAGCCAAACGCCACGACGTAAGCATCGGCTTTGATGACCTCATCGCCGCACTTCACGCCATAGATGCGATTACCTTCGCGCAACAGTTGATCCACCGACGTGTCATAACGGAAAGTGACGCCGGCTGCGGCTGCCATCGCCGCCAGACGCTGGGTAAACAGCTGGCAGTCACCGGTTTCGTCATTCGGCAGGCGCAGGCCGCCGGTCAGCTTGTGCGCGGTACCCGCCAGCGCCGGCTCCACGCTGTGCAGCTGATGCGCTTCCAGCAGCTCATAGGGCACCCCCGCTTCACGCAGTACCGCGATGTCTTTGCTGGCGCTGTCAAACTGTTGCTGCGTGCGGAACAGCTGCAAAGTGCCGCCCTGGCGCTCTTCATAGGCGATACCGGTGCTGCTGCGCAGTGCCTTCAGGCAGTCGCGGCTGTATTCGGCGATACGCACCATACGGCCCTTATTTTCCTGGTAGTGACGCATGTCGCAGTTGCGTAGCATGTTCCACATCCACTCCAGCTGGAATTTGCTGCCGTCGAGTCGCACTGCCAGCGGCGCATGCTTCTGAAACATCCACTTTACCGCCTTAAGCGGTACACCGGGCGCCGCCCAGGGTGCCGCATAGCCGGGCGAAATTTGCCCGGCATTGCCGGCACTGGTTTCCAGCGCCGCGCCGGGCTGGCGATCGATTACGGTGACGTCATGCCCCGCCTGCGCCAGATACCACGCACTGGCTACCCCTACGACACCACTACCCAGAATGACTACGCGCATAAGCCCCTCATCGCGAAAAGCATAATTAACTGGTATCACCATCGGGTTTAGCATAACCCGATGGCTGAACTGATATTACATTCGACCCTTTCATTTCACATGTTTTTCACTTAACTGCACACTGAAATCATGCACTCGCGCCAAAATCAGAGTTTTTTGTGCCTTAAAAGCGTTAACCAGCGAATTATTATGCGAAAGGCAGAGCATCTCACTTTTTTCAGGAGAAAGCGCCGCAGTCATATCGCGTGCTTATAAACAGGATTTAATGCTGCAATTTATCACTCAGATAACACATAACCTTATTAGCCACCAAAGCACGCCTATTATGATGATTTTGTACCAAAAGAATTCGATTGAGTTCCCGCATCGGATAAGCGACAGTGGGCTATCATTGAAGTGTTCGCTCAGTTTTTTTGGGCTGTCTTTCTCAGGATGAAGCCTTAAACGATCGTGACAGGTGACACTCTGTTGCCTGCCGCTTGCAAAACAGAGGTGCGCTATGACGACAATGTTTGACGAGCCAACCCGCAACAGCAAACGACTCAGTGACGGTCCCGACTGGACCTTTGAGCTGCTTGATGTCTACCTGGCGGAGATCGACCGCGTGGCCAAAAGCTATGGGCTCGATACCTACCCGCACCAAATTGAAGTGATCACCTCCGAGCAGATGATGGATGCGTACTCCAGCGTGGGGATGCCCATCAATTATGCCCACTGGTCGTTCGGCAAGAAGTTCATCGAAACCGAGCAGCGCTACAAACACGGTCAGCAGGGACTGGCGTACGAGATCGTTATTAACTCGAATCCCTGTATCGCTTATCTGATGGAAGAGAACACCATGACCATGCAGGCGCTGGTGATGGCGCATGCCTGCTATGGCCACAACTCTTTCTTCAAAAACAACTACCTGTTCCGCAGCTGGACCGATGCCAGCTCGATTGTCGATTACCTGCTGTTCGCGCGTAACTACATCTCTGATTGCGAAGAGCGTTATGGCGTGGAAGAGGTCGAGCGGCTGCTGGACTCCTGTCATGCGCTGATGAACTATGGCGTCGATCGCTATAAACGCCCGCAAAAGATTTCGCTGCAGGAAGAGAAAGCGCGGCAGAAAAGCCGGGAAGAGTATCTGCAGAGCCAGGTCAATACGCTGTGGCGCACCCTGCCACGCAAAGAGAAAGAGTTTACTCAGGTCGAGGCGGCGCGCTATCCCTCTGAGCCGCAGGAAAACCTGCTGTACTTTATGGAAAAGAACGCGCCACTGCTGGAGTCGTGGCAGCGTGAAGTGCTGCGCATTGTGCGTAAAGTCAGCCAGTATTTTTACCCGCAGAAACAGACCCAGGTGATGAATGAAGGCTGGGCGACCTTCTGGCACTACACCATCCTGAATCACCTGTACGATGAGGGCAAAGTGTCGGAACGCTTTATGATGGAGTTCCTGCACAGTCATACCAACGTGGTGTATCAGCCGCCGTATAACAGCCAGTGGTATAACGGTATCAACCCGTATGCGCTGGGCTTTGCCATGTTCCAGGACATCAAGCGTATCTGTCAGTCGCCAACCGAAGAAGATCGCTACTGGTTCCCGGACATCGCCGGCTCCGACTGGCTGAAGACGCTGCATTTCGCCATGCGCGAATTTAAAGACGAGAGCTTCATCAGCCAGTTCCTGTCGCCGAAAGTGATGCGGGATTTCCGTCTGTTTACGGTGATGGACGACGATCGCAATAATTATCTTGAGATTGCCGCCATTCATGATGAGGCGGGATATCGTGCGATTCGTCAGCAGCTGTCAGCGCAGTACAATCTGAGCAATCTGGAGCCGAATATTCAGGTGTACAACGTTGACCTGCGCGGTGACCGTTCGCTGACGCTGCGCTATGTGCCGCAGCAGCGCGCCCCGCTGGATAAGAGCCGTCGTGATGTGCTGAAGCATGTGCATCGGCTGTGGGGTTTTGATGTCAATCTGGAACAGCAGAACGAAGATGGCAGCGTGGAGCTGCTGGATCGCTGTCCGGCGCGCGGACCGGCGCTTTAAACACAATCCCCATGCTCAGGGACGAGCATGTATCTTCCTGCCTGGTAAAACCCTAATTTCACAGATAATCCTGCACCAACTTCACAGACAGTCAGTATCCGCTGATGCAGCGGGCTATTCGCAGCGCTGAGGCTTTTACGTAGCGCCAGGAGATTCCCGCGGGGAGGCGGGAATCAGGCCGGGCCGGTCAGGAAGACCGATACCGGCCGGTCCGTCAGGCGCAACGTGAACGCCGAAGGTACCGCGTAAGCGGCGCGAGGAGCAGCCCGGCAGCAGCGAATACTGACTGTCCGGGACTGGAACCCGCGAAACGTTTGTGCGCTGTTAACGCTTACTGCTCAAATCATCCGGCATGCTTTTCTGCATGCTGTGCCAGATTTCACCGCTGCGGCGGCCATACTTACGCACGCTGTCGACGATCTGATCCTGCGTCGGCTGTTTGCCACACAGATCCGCCAGCTGACGATAAAAGTTACGCGCCAGTTCACGCGCTTCCGGATTTGAGAAGTAATGGCGGCCAACGCGGGTGTACAGCCCTTTCAGACCGTTGAGAATCAGGCCGTAAATCGGGTTGCCGGAAGCGAAGGCCAGGCCGCGAAACACGCGGTAATCCAGCTCGGTATAGGCTTCAGCCTGATCTTCCTCGCTCAGCGCACTCTCCAGCACTTCACGCGCCTTATCCGGATGATGACGCAGCGCGCGGCTGATAAAGATCGACGCGATATTGGTGCGCACTGACAACAGGTTATCAATTAACTGCGGCACACTGTCGTGGTCAAGACGGGCGAGCGTTTCGAGGATATTAAGACCAGACGTTTCCCAGAAATCATTGACGCGGGTGGGTTTACCATGCTGAATGGTCAGCCAGCCATCACGAGCCAGCCGCTGCAGCACTTCACGCAGAGTGGTGCGGGTCACGCCGATCAGTTCAGAAAGCTCACGTTCGGCAGGAAGAATCGATCCCGGCGGAAAACGGCTGTTCCAGATGCTTTCAATTATGTACTCTTCAGCGAATCCTGCAGGGCTCTGTGCCTTAATCACCATAGCATTTATTTCTCGTTGCTTTCTTTGTCGTAATGGCACTCATCATACCAGAGGGGTCATAGCGGAAATAGCCTGCCAGCGGATTAAAAGCGCGCGCTGGCGCAAAATTCAGCCGCTGCGCAGCGAAAAAAGCCGCGGGTTACGCTGCGCTTGCGTGGGCGCTTTTGATGCCGTGTGCTAAAAGCCACGATTTTTTGGCGTGGATCAGGGATAAGTCATTTTTATACATGATTTTTTCCCCCTGCCTGGCTGGCACGGGTACGCTTTTGGTTTACACTGCGATGCATTAACGGCTACGGGAAAAGCAATATGTTGCGATACTTGAATCAATGCTCACGCGGACGCGGTGCCTGGTTATTAATGGCCCTGACCGCCCTGGTTTTTGAACTGGTTGCGCTGTTCTTTCAGCACGTGATGGGACTGCAACCCTGCGTAATGTGTATTTATGAGCGTTGTGCGCTGTTTGGCGTCATGGGCGCCGGCCTGGTGGGTGCAATTGCGCCTAAAACGCCGCTGCGCTGGGCCGCCATCGCCATCTGGCTCTACAGCGCTTATGAAGGGGTACGCCTCTCTTATGAGCACACCATGATTCAGCTGCATCCCAACCCGTTTGTGACCTGCGATTTTGCTGCTCGCTTCCCGAGCTGGCTGCCGCTGGATAAATGGCTGCCGGCGGTATTTGTCGCCAGCGGTGACTGCGCCGAACGCGGATGGACTTTCCTGACCTGGAGCATGCCGCAGTGGATGATCGTGATTTTTGCCGCTTATCTGCTGGTGGGCATTCTGGTATTGATTGCGCAACCGTTCAAAGCAAAACGTCGCGATCTGTTTGGTCGCTGAGTCCCAGTCAAACTACGTCTCAGACAAAACAGGCAGCCGCGGCTGCCTGTTGCGTTATCAGCCGTTCCGATCCGGCCGGTCAATGATGTGTTCTTCCCAGTCGCGCACTTCACTCTCGCGCACCGCGATGTATCGCACCGAAATACGCTGAGCATGCATCGCTTTCTTCGACCCGGCAATCAGCGGGTGCCACGCCGGCAGCGTTTTGCCCTCCCCCAACAGCCGGTAAGCGCAGGTGCGCGGCAACCAGTTAAAGGTGGTGAGATTCTCGCGCGTCAGCTTAATGCAATCTTCTTCGTACTCGAAGCGACGCTCATAATTGCGGCACTGACAGGTCTTGATATTGAGCTGATTGCAGGCGACGTTGGTGAAGTAAATCTCATCGGTATCCGCATCCTGCAACTTATTCAGACAGCACTGTCCACAGCCGTCGCACAGCGATTCCCACTCTGCGTCGTTCATTTGGTCCAGGCGTTTGGTCTGCCAGAAAGGTTGGTCGGTCATGATAGCGGTCCGGGTTGAGCAACAAGACCGCACCTTATAAAGCTTCAGGTGCGGTGATGCAAGTATTACAGTACGCGGGTGCTGATACCGTGACCGGCCAGCGACACTTCCAGCTTATCGCCGGAGCGCAACGGGCCCACGCCTTCAGGCGTACCGGTCAGCACCACGTCACCGGCGCGCAGCGTGAAGTACTGGCTCATGTAAGCAATCAGCGGCAGAATTTTATGGATCATATCTGCCGTAGTGCCGTGCTGGCGCACCTCGCCGTTAATAACCAGCTTGAGTTCGGCATCCTGCGGATCGACGCTGAATTCAGCCGCCGGAATAAACCCGGACAGCGGACAGGAGTTATCGAAACTCTTGGCGCGCTCCCATGGCTGACCGGCTTTCTTAAACCCGGCCTGCAGGTCACGCAGCGTTAAATCCAGCGCGACGCCATAACCGGCAATCGCTTTCGCCACGTGCTCCTCGCTGGCCTGCTTCAGGGTGGCGCCAATCAGCACCGCCAGCTCCACTTCATGATGCACCTCACCAAAGCTGGCCGGGATCGACAGTGGCTGCCGCAAATCGCACACTGCGGTTTCCGGTTTGATAAACACCACCGGCTCACTCGGGGTGGCGCTGCCCATCTCTTTAATATGCTTTGCATAGTTGCTGCCGACGCACACCACTTTGCTGACCGGATAATCCAACAGCGCGCCCTGCCAGTTACGATGCTGATACATGCTAATCCCCTGCTTGAGTTGTGTTTGGTGCCAGCCGCGCTGGCGAAGATGTCTCATCAGCCGCCGGAACGTGGCAGGCTGCTGAGCACTATATTAGCGGGTTTATCGCGGCGCACGTGACGGAAAGCGGCAAAAGCCGTTCCCCTGTTCATCAGGTCCGCCGCTTAAGACAACGATTATTGCCCACAATAATGGGTTAAGGTGAGCAATTAAATTAATGCCGAAGCACTGATTATATTTACAGGATATATTTTTACAGATGAATCTGAATTAAACTTTTTTACCCTGTTCAAGATGAATGTTGAGCAGACTTTCAACCGGTGGTGGGATCTGCAAATAATAACCTTGTTCGCTTAAACCCTGCTTCACTTTATTGATGTCAGCGTTGGCCAGCCTGTCGCGCTGGTCGAGCGACAGCACCATCGCCAGTTGCGGTTTACCAAAGCCGCGCAGCAATTCTTCCGGGACGCGCGAAAAATCGTCTTTTTTTTCTACATACAGATAAGTCTGGTCACGTTGCGGGCTTCTATAGATCACACAAAACATATTTTTTACTCGAATTAACTAAGGGCGTCACTTGCCTGAATATAGCAGTAACTATAACATGCTTGCAGAACTTCGAATATTGACCCGCGGATGTTAATGACGATTTTATCGGCGTTTACTTCAGGGTCGTAAAACAGGACTGAGTCAGGACAGATGTCGCAATCGCCAATCGAATTCAAGGGCAGCAGTTTTACCCTGTCAGTTGTTCATCTGCACCATTCGCAACCCGAGGTGATTCGTCAGGCGCTGCAGGACAAAATCGACCAGGCCCCGGCTTTTCTGCACAACGCGCCGGTGGTGCTGAACGTGTCAGCCCTGAACGGTGACATCAACTGGAAGCAGATGCAGCAGGCCGTCAGCGCCACCGGCTTACGCATTGTGGGCGTGAGCGGCTGTAAAGATGAAGCCCTGAAAAAGATGATTGCCCGCGCTGGCCTGCCGGTGCTGTCAGAGGGTAAAGAGAACCGCAAACGCGCTGATGCGCCCGCGCCGGAGCCGGAAGCGGTCGCGCCGCCGGTCAGCGAACCGGCCAGCAAAACGCGTATCATCAATACGCCAGTGCGTTCCGGTCAGCAGATTTACGCGCGCAACGCCGATTTGATCGTCACCAGCAGCGTCAGCGCCGGTGCCGAACTGGTGGCAGACGGCAACATTCATATTTACGGCATGATGCGCGGCCGCGCGCTGGCCGGTGCCAGCGGCGATCGCGACTGCCAGATTTTTTGCACCAACCTGTCAGCAGAGTTGGTCTCCATTGCCGGCGAATACTGGATCATGGACCAGATCCCGGCGGAATTCTTTGGTAAAGCTGCGCGCCTGTGCCTTAAAGAGGGCGCGCTCACCATCCAGACACTTAATTAGGCCCCTTTTCTTTCGTTAAGGAAATCAACATTTATGGCACGCATCATTGTAGTTACATCGGGTAAAGGGGGCGTTGGCAAGACCACGTCAAGCGCGGCCATCGCCACAGGGTTAGCGCAGAAAGGCAAAAAAACCGTGGTGATCGATTTCGATATCGGTCTGCGTAACCTCGACCTGATCATGGGCTGTGAACGCCGCGTGGTGTATGACTTTGTCAACGTTATTCAGGGCGATGCGACGCTGAATCAGGCACTGATTCGCGACAAGCGCACCGAGCAGCTTTACATTCTGCCCGCCTCACAAACCCGTGATAAAGATGCCCTGACCCGCGAAGGCGTGGAAAAAGTGCTGAACGACCTGGCGGCAATGGACTTCGATTTTATCGTCTGCGACTCGCCGGCCGGTATCGAAACCGGTGCGCTGATGGCGCTGTACTTCGCGGATGAAGCGATCATTACCACCAACCCGGAAGTCTCTTCCGTGCGTGACTCAGACCGTATTCTCGGCATCATCTCATCGAAATCGCGTCGCGCTGAAAACAGCGAGGAGCCGGTAAAAGAGCACCTGTTACTGACCCGCTATAACCCGGGACGCGTAACGCGTGGCGACATGCTGAGCATGGAAGACGTGCTGGAAATCCTGCGCATTCCTCTGGTCGGTGTGATTCCGGAAGATCAGTCGGTGCTGCGCGCGTCTAACCAGGGTGAGCCCGTGATCCTCGATGCAAACTCTGACGCCGGTAAAGCTTACGCTGATACCGTAGATCGCCTGCTTGGCGAAGAACGCCCCTTCCGCTTTATCGAAGAAGAGAAGAAGGGTTTCCTGAAACGCCTGTTCGGGGGATAACCAATGGCATTACTTGATTTCTTTTTATCCCGTAAGAAGAACACAGCCAACATAGCCAAGGAAAGGCTGCAGATTATCGTGGCCGAACGCAGAAGGGGCGACAGTGAGCCCCACTATCTGCCGCAGCTGAAGCGCGATATCCTGGAAGTGATCTGTAAATACGTGAAAATTGACCCGGACATGGTCACGGTGCAGCTGGATCAGAAAGGGGATGACATCTCTATCCTCGAGCTCAACGTGACGCTGCCGGAGACGGAAGACGTTCCTAAATGATTGTAGCGGGTTCCTGATTTTCCCCTGCGTGGTTGCGCAGGGGAAAACGTTCCGCTTACAGCGTGTGTAAAATCTCGTCGATACCGGCTTTCAACACCTCACCCCGCCAGCCTGCCAGCAGTTCCGGCGGACGCGTGGCGCTTTTCAGTCCCCAGTGCACACTCAGCACCTGGTTAATCTGGCGCCGTGATGCTAACAGCTCCTGACTGTAACCGGTCTGCTCACTCACCTGCTGTACCAGCGCTTTAATCGCTTTAAACGCCTGCTTGTAGTGCGCGTGGTCAATCAGATTAGGCAACGGCGGCGGTAATGCGGCCTCATCCAGCGCCTGCGCCTCTGCCACCATCGCCACCAGCGCCTTACCGTGGAAGCGGATTTCGTGACCGTTCAGGCCGAGATGATCCAGCTCGCCAAGGCTGCCGGGCATAAAGCGCGCGACTTTCCACAGGTTCTCTTCGCGCACCACAAAATTCACCGCCATGTCTTTCTGCCGGGCGAGGTTGAGACGCCACGCGGCCAGGCGCTGCAGCACCGCCAGCTGGCGCGGACGCAGCTGCCACGCATTGGTGATATCGCGCCACGCCTCTTCCGGCTGCAGCACGTCAAGACGGCGCTGACACAGCGTAGCGCACTCACTCAGCGCCGCCGCCATGTTGCCTGCCGCTTCGGTTTGCGCCACCAGCTGATGGGCGATCGGCAGCAGATAAGCCACATCGGCTGCAGCGTACTGGCACTGCCGCTCGGTAAGCGGACGCGCCAGCCAGTCGGTGCGCGCTTCGCTCTTATCCAGCTCAATCTGGTTGAAATGATTGACCATCGCGGCAAAGCCCCACGACAGCGGCTGCCCGGCGAAAGCGGCCAGAATCTGCGTATCGATCATCGGCTCCGGCAGGCAGCCGAAACGATGCAGGAAGACTTCGAGGTCTTCCCCGCCAGCGTGCAGGAACTTGGTCAGCTGACGATCCTGCAGCAGCGCAACAAACGGTGCCCAGTCGCTGATGGTTAACGGATCGATCAGAACCAGTTGCTCGCCATCGAAGAGCTGGATCAGGCCAAGCTGCGGATAGTACGTGCGGGTGCGCACGAATTCGGTATCCAGCGCCACGGCGCGATGCTGACGGGCCTGCTGGCATACGGCGGCCAGCTGGTCATTATGGTCGATCAGGGTGTAATTCACGTTGTCTTTCTCGCTGCGGCAAACCTCGCACAGCGCTCCATGTTAAAAGCAATAAAAACGCCGGACGGTGCCGGCGTTAACCTGAGCATTCAGCGGAAGCCAGTACTACGCTTCACGCTTCGCCTCGTCGCGCAATTCGCGACGTAAAATTTTACCGACGTTGGTCTTCGGCAGCTCATCACGAAACTCGATAATCTTCGGCACTTTATAGCCGGTGAGCTGACGGCGACAATGATCCAGCACTTCCTCTTTCGTCAGCGATGGATCTTTTTTCACGATGCACACTTTCACCGCTTCGCCGGAGAGATCGCTCGGCACGCCAATCGCCGCCGCTTCGCGCACCTTGGCGTGCTGCATCAGCACATCTTCGATTTCGTTAGGATACACGTTAAAGCCGGACACCAGAATCATGTCTTTTTTACGATCGACGATGCGGATAAAACCTTCAGCGTCCACGGTAACAATATCACCGGTGTGCAGCCAGCCATTTTTCAGCACTTCCTCGCTGGCATCCGGTCGCTGCCAGTAGCCAATCATGACCTGCGGCCCGCGAATGCACAGTTCGCCCGGTTCGCCCGGCGGCACGTCGCGATCTTCATCATCGACAATACGCACGTCGGTGGACGGAACCGGCAAACCGATGCTGCCGGTGTGGCAGGTAATATCATAAGGATTAACCGACACCAGCGGTGAGCATTCGGTGAGTCCGTAGCCCTCCAGCAGATAGTGTCCGGTGAGTTTCTCCCAGCGCTCGGCCACCGCTTTCTGCACCGCCATACCGCCGCCGGCAGACAGACGCAGCGTGGAGAAATCCAGCTGGTTAAAATTGGCATCGTTCAGCAGGGCGTTGAACAACGTATTAACACCGGTGATGGCGGTAAAGGGAAATTTGCTCAGCTCTTTAACGAAGCCGGGAATATCGCGCGGGTTGGTAATCAGCAGGTTGGTGCCGCCCAGGTCGAGGAACAGCAGACAGTTCACCGTTAGGGCAAAGATGTGATAAAGCGGCAGCGCGGTCACCACCTGCTCCTGACCGGCGCGCAGCAGTTTACCGTAGGTGGCTTTGGTCTGCTCCAGATTAGCCTGCATGTTGCCGTGGGTCAGCATGGCGCCTTTCGCCACGCCGGTAGTGCCACCGGTGTACTGCAGAAATGCCAGATCCTGATTATTGATCACAGGACGATGATAGCTCATCTGCTCGCCCTGCTGCAGCGCATGACGGAACGGTACCGCCCCTGGCAGATGGTATTTCGGTACCAGCTTTTTCACATATTTAACGACGAAGTTCACCAGCGTGGCTTTTACCGGCGCCAGCTGATCGCCCATGCGCGTCAGCATCACGTGCTTAACCGGGGTTTCCGCGACCACTTTTTCCAGCGTATGGGCGAAGTTGGAGACAATGACAATTGCATTGGCACCGCTGTCATTAAGCTGGTGCTTCAGCTCGCGCGGCGTGTACAACGGGTTAACATTCACCACCACCATACCGGCACGCAGCACACCAAACAGCGCCACCGGATACTGCAGCAGATTCGGCATCATCAGCGCGACGCGATCGCCCTGCTGTAAGCCTAATCCCTGTTGCAGCCAGGCCGCAAAAGCACGGCTCTGCTGCTCCAGCTGGCGGTAAGTCATTGGCTGGCCCATGTTAATGAAAGCCACCTGATCGGCATAACGTTGCGCTGCGTGTTCGAAAAGATCGACCAAAGAGGGATAACGGTCTGCGTTAATTTCCGCTGGTACATCTGGCGGATAGCGTTTCAGCCAAACCTTGTTCAAAGATTCACCCCGATATTCTTGTTGCGTAGCCATCGCCGCCTCTGCAATCAGTGTTGTTAACAATATTTTAACTGATTGTACCAGTTTGCCTGTTCCGGCATTTTCAGGTTGCGAGGCGCATCACTAAATTTCGCGCATCGGTTGCGCGCCCAATAAAAAGGCCCGTTCGCGAGCACCGCGACCGGGCCGTAAAAAAACCTGTTTAGCGCTATTCGGTAAGAATGGTCTCGACCTGCGCCGGACCGCCGGTATTCATGCCCCAGTAGGGGTTAGGCCCCCAATAGCCGGGATGGCGACGCGTCGGCCCGTACCAAATCCACGGATCGATCGGCTGCGGCGGCGTCATCACCTGCTGAGTCAAATGCCAGCGCTGATAACCGCGCACATCAATCACCACAAAGTTGTAACTGGCTTTGCCAATTTCTCCTTTCTCGGTGCCTTTGATGTTGCCCAGCACCGTGACGTACTGATTATTGACGTCGATCGGATCAACAAAACCATGAATGTCCGCATAAATGCGGCCAATTGAGGCAGCACCGAGGCGCGGTCGCGCGCTGTCATCCAGCGGCTGAGTGGCAATTTCCAGCCGGGTCAGGCCGTTGAGGTTAGTTACCTTCACGACTTTGCCGCCGAAGCGCGACTCCTGGCCGACATACAGCTGCGGCGCATTCATCACGCGTAATAAATCCTGCTGTGGAAGCTGAGAACTCCCTTTAATGGCATCCGGCACTGACACGCAGCCGCTGAGCAACAGCGCACAGGCTAACAGAGCGCCAGACATCCCTTTACGACTAATTGGCATAGCACTTCTCCTGTTATTTCTCCGTTAGACTGAAGGCGCAAAAATAAGTTGCGTGGGCGCCTAGCGTCCCGGCAATTTTTTCCATGCCACTTCATTGCGCAGATAAACCGGCTCAGCATTTTCCACTGCCACGCTGTCGCCGCGCTGCCAGGCGCTGAGCGCCAGCGGCAGCATATCTTCTGCGGCAGGCAGCGTGACCGTGGTGGTCAGCAGTTGTGCCCCGGTCGCGCCAGCCAGCAGCTGCGGATAAGCCTGCCAGCCGGTGCCGACGGTGGCCCACTCGCCGCTCAGCTGCGCGATGCGCGCCTGTGCCGCTTCCGGCTTGAGTACGGCTTCGCTCTCAGCGCCCTGCCACTCGCCCTGCTCATCACGCTGATACTCTGCCCAGTAGACTTCACCCATGCGCGCATCAATCGCCGCCAGCACGCGCGTTGCCCCGGTCAAACGCCAGGCGCCCTGCGCCATGGTTGCCAGCGAGGATACGCCAATCATCGGCAGATTTGCGCCCAGCGCCAGGCCCTGCGCGATGCCAATGCCGATGCGCACGCCGGTAAAACTGCCGGGCCCGCGGCCAAACGCCAGCGCGTCCAGCGCGCTCAGCGCCAGCGACTGCGCCTGCAGCAATTCCTGCACCAGCGGCAGAATACGTTGAGTATGATCGCGGGGCGCGATTTCGAAGCGGGCATCGATCTGCTGCTGATTCAGCAGCGCGGCAGAGCAGGCTTCTGTCGCGGTGTCCAGGGCTAAAATTCGGGCGGACATAACAACCTCAGAGAATCAAAATGGCGCGCATCTTACCATAGCCTGGCACAAATTAGTGCTGCTCTGGCGGACGCACAAAGTCAATCGCACGTTGTAAATCGCGGGTGCGCGGTGTCGGCGGCAGGCTATTAAGGAACAGTCCGCCATACGGACGCGACACCAGCCGCTGGTCACAAATCACCAGCACGCCGCGATCGTCGGTATCGCGAATCAGACGGCCCACGCCCTGCTTGAGGGTGATCACTGCGTCCGGCAGCTGCACATCGTTGAACGGATCGCCGCCGCGCAGACGGCAATCCTCCATGCGCGCCTTCAGCAGCGGATCTTCCGGCGAGGTAAACGGCAGCTTGTCGATGATCACTAGCGACAGCGCATCACCGCGCACGTCAACGCCTTCCCAGAAGCTGCTGGTGGCCACCAGCAGTGCATTGCCGGCATCAAGAAACTGTTTGAGCAGCTGCCCTTTGCTGGTTTCGCCCTGCAACAGCACCGGCAGGGTCATGGAGGCGCGGAACTCCGCCGCCAGCTCACGCATCATTTTGTGCGAGGTGCACAGGAAGAAACAGCGCCCTTTGTTGGCTTCAATCAGCGGTTTCATCATGCGTGCCAGCTGACGCGCACCGCCAGGATAGTTGGGTTCCGGCATGTTGCGCGGCACGCACAGCAAGGCCTGCTGCGCATAATTAAACGGACTTTCGAGGATCAGGGTGCGGGCATTATCCACGCCGAGCCGGCTGGCGAAGTGGCTCATCTGTTCGTTGACCGCCAGCGTCGCTGAGGTAAACACCCACGCCGCTTTGCGTCCGTCCATCACTTCGCGGAAGCGCTCCGCGACCGACAGCGGCGTCAGCGCCAGCGTAAAGTGCCGGCTGCTGCATTCGTACCAGTAGCTGAAGCCCGGTTCATCAATCGCGCGTAAACGCTTGAGCCGGGTGCGATACAGCGCGGCACGCTCGAAGGCGGCGTCCAGCAGCGCGGAACGGCCCAGCGACAGCTTAATCACGTCGTAACACAGCTCGAGCGCATCATCCAGCAGCGTAAACATGCGCATGATGTTGTTGTCGCTCAGCAGGTCACGCAGATTGCCGCGAAAACCGGGCTCGCCCAGCGTCAGGCGGAAATCCTGTGCGCACTGCGCCAGCCGGTCGGCGGATTTCTGCAGCTGCTGCACATCGCGCACCTCGGTGCGGTAGGCAAGGATAATGTCTTTGGCGAGATCCTGCAGTTGCCGGCTCGACAGCTGCTGGCCAAAATACTGGCTGGCAATATCCGGCAGCTGGTGCGCTTCGTCGAAGATCATCACGTCGGCTTCCGGGATCAGCTCGCCAAATCCCCCCTCTTTGACCACCAGGTCAGCGAGAAACAGGTGATGGTTCACCACCACCACATCCGCATCCATCGCTTTTTTGCGCGCCTTCACCACGAAGCAATCTCTGTACAGCGGGCAATCGCTGCCGAGGCAGTTATCGTTGGTGCTGGTAACGTAAGGCCAGATCGGGCTGTCTTCCGCGACGCCGGCGCAGCTGCTGACGTCGCCATCAACGGTCTCCGAGGACCAGCTGCGCACGTTAATCAGATCGCCGAGCGCCTGCACGCTGAGATCGCCGCCGGTCTGATTTTGCTGCTCCAGCCGTTCCAGGCACAGATAGTTGGAGCGCCCTTTCAGCAGCGCGGTTTTGCCGCTGAACGCCAGGGCGCGGGCAATGGTCGGCAGATCGCGGTTGTAGAGCTGATCCTGCAACGCTTTGGAACCGGTCGATACAATGACTTTTTTCTTCGCCCGCAACGCCGGTGCCAGATACGCATAAGTTTTACCGGTGCCGGTGCCGGCCTCGACCACCAGCTCGCCCGCCTGCTGCACCGCTTCGCTCACTGCCTGCGCCATTTCGCGCTGTGCCGCGCGCGGCTTAAAGCCGGGAATCGCCTGCGCTAACGCGCCATCCGCTGCAAAATCGTCTGCCACACATCCTCACCGATTGCTCTTAAAACACCTGTAATTATGTCAGGATTCACCGCAGGCGACCACAACAGATGACAGCCGGCCATGGGATATGGCAGGCTAACGCAGCAAAAATAAAGGAGAACAGCATGACCATTACGCGTATTGATGCCGAGCACCGCATGTCCGAAGCGGTTGTACATGACCAGACCGTGTATTACACCAGCGTGCCGGAGAATCTGGATGACGATGCGGAAGCGCAGACCGCCAACGCGCTGGCGGTGATTGACCGCATCCTGACGCGCGTGGGTTCGGATAAAAGCAAAATTCTCGACGCCACCCTTTTCCTGGTAGACAAAGAGGACTTTGCCGCGATGAACCGCGCCTGGGATGCGTGGGTCTCGCCGGGTAATGCGCCGGTACGCTGCACGGTGCAGGCCGGCCTGATGAATCCGCGCTATAAAGTGGAAATCAAAATCATCGCCGCGCTATAACGCTCGCCGGGCGCTATTCGTCGTCTTCGTCCTCTTCGAAGCGCGCCCGAATCGCTTCGCCCTGATGGTTCTGGCGAATTTCCTGCGCCACCTGCGCAATCGCCTGCCCGCTGGACATGCCGCCGGCCATCAGTTCCTGAATACGTTCCACTGCCTGCTGCTGTTGTTCGTGCGATAAAGCCGGAAGACCTGAAAACATGATGCACTCCTGTAATGGGGGGACGCATTATTCCACGCTGAACAAACAGGTGCCAGCAGCAAAAAAATATGCCAGGCTACGCGCCTGCCTGCTGAACTGATTTAGCCAAACGAACGTGAAAACCCTCTCGCTACAGTATACGCCCGATACACTTTTACACCGTTTTTCCACGCTGGCGCACCGTCCGTGGGCGATGCTGCTGACCTCAGGTCACGCCGAGCACGCGGATAACCGTTTCGATATCCTCACCGCCGACCCGCGGGTGACCCTGACGACGCGCGGTGACAGTACCGCCATCGACGACGGCACCGGCATCAGCCACTCTAACGCCGATCCGCTGCAGCTGGTGCAGCAACAGCTGGACGCGCTGGGCATCTGGCCGGCGTTTGATGCAAATCTGCCGTTTCAGGGCGGCGCGCTGGGTCTGTTTGGTTATGACCTCGGTCGCCGTTTCGAAACGCTGCCGCAGCGGGCGCAGCAGGATTTACACACGCCGGATATGGCGGTCGGCATTTATGACTGGGCGCTGATTGCCGATCATCATCGCCAGACGCTGACGCTGATTGCCCAGCACGACGCGGAGCAGCGCTGGCAGTGGCTACAGGCGCTGGCGGTGCCGCAGCCCAAACCCTTTGCCCTGACCAGCGACTGGCAGGCCAATATGAGCTATGCGCAGTACGCCGCGCGTTTCCAGGCAGTGCAGGCCTACATTCAGGCGGGCGACTGCTACCAGGTTAATCTGGCGCAGCGTTTTCAGGCCAGCTATCGCGGCGATGAGTGGCAGGCGTTTTTACGTCTCAACCGCGCCAACCGCGCGCCGTTCAGCGCCTTCCTTCGTCTGCCGCACAGTGCCGTGCTGAGTCTGTCGCCGGAGCGTTTTCTCTCGCTGCAGCAGCAGCAGATTGAAACCCGGCCGATTAAAGGCACGCTGCCGCGCCTGGCCGATCCGCAGGCCGATCGGTTGCAGGCGGAGAAACTGGCCAGCGCCGAAAAAGATCGGGCGGAAAACCTGATGATTGTGGACCTGCTGCGTAATGATATTGGCCGCGTCGCCGAGCCGGGCAGCGTCAGCGTGCCGGAGCTGTTTGTGGTGGAGCCTTTCCCGGCGGTGCATCACCTGGTGAGCACGGTGCGGGCCAGGCTGCCGGACGCACTCTCCGCTACCGATTTGCTGCGCGCCTGTTTCCCCGGCGGATCCATTACCGGTGCGCCCAAGATCCGCGCCATGGAGATCATCGAGGAACTCGAACCGCAGCGGCGCAATGCGTGGTGCGGCAGTATCGGCTACATCAGCCTGTGCGGGCGTATGGACAGCAGCATTACCATCCGCACGCTGATTGCCGAAAATCAGCAACTGTACTGCGCGGCGGGCGGCGGCCTGGTGGCTGACAGCGATGCTGAGGCGGAATATCAGGAGACGCTGCACAAGCTCAACCGTATTCTGCCCTGTCTGCGTGATGAGGCGTGATATGGAGCTGACGCTGGCGCAGTTTCTCAGTCGCTTTGTGTTGCAGCCGCCGCTGGCGACCGCGCACAGCGTGATCAGCGGACGCCGTGCCGCGGTGCTGGTACCGGTGATTGATGGCGACCAGCCCGAACTGCTGCTGACCCGCCGCTCCGCGCTGCTGCGCAAACACGCCGGGCAGGTGGCGTTCCCCGGCGGCATGATGGATGCCACTGACGATTCGCTGATCGCCACCGCGCTGCGTGAAGCGCAGGAAGAAGTAGGCATCGCACCGCAGCAGGTGCGGGTGGTCGGCGTGTTACCGCCAGTCACCAGCAGTACCGGTTTCGCCGTCACGCCCGTGGTCGGTATCATTCCGCCGCACTTACCGCTGCGGCTCAACCCGGATGAAGTTGAAAGCGCCTTTTCCATGCCGCTCGCAGAGGCGCTGCGGCTGGGGCGCTACAGCGGACTGACGCTGCGCCGCGGTCATCGCCAGCACCAGGTGTGGCTGTCGTGGTATGAAGATTATTTTATCTGGGGCATGACCGCCGGTATCCTGCGCGCGCTCGGCCAGCAGATCGCCCTGCCCTGATCCCCCGTCCCGTTTCACCCTGGCCGAAAAATTGATCCCGTTCACATCCGGGGATACGGATAACTATTTCTGTGGTTTATAATTAGTTTATTTCATGCGAAAAGCTGCTCGCTGCCGCCCGCTGGCGATTACTATTAGCCGCATTAACGGCCTGCGCCGTAGAAAAGAAGATTTGTGAGGAGCGTCACCGGTGATAAGTGTTTTTGACATGTTCAAAGTGGGTATCGGCCCGTCCAGTTCGCATACCGTTGGCCCGATGAAAGCGGGCAAGCAGTTTGTTGATCTGCTGATCGAGCAGGGCAAGCTGCAGGACGTGACGCGCGTGGCGGTGGACGTCTACGGCTCACTGTCGCTCACCGGGAAAGGACACCACACTGACATTGCCATCATTATGGGTCTGGCCGGCTTTGAGCCTGCCAGCGTCGACATCGACAGCATTCCGGCGTTTATCAAAGATGTCGAAACGCGTGAGCGGCTGCTGCTGGCACAGGGCGCGCGCGAGGTCGACTTCCCGCGTGACGGCGGCATGGCCTTCCGCAGCGAAAACCTGTCGCTGCATGAAAACGGCATGACCCTGTACGCTTTTGCCGGCGATCGGCTGCTTGAGCGCAAAACCTATTACTCGATTGGCGGCGGCTTTATTGTCGACGAAGCGCATTTTGGTCAGTCAGTGCTGGATGAGGTCGCCGTGCCCTACCCGTTCCATTCAGCCAAAGAGTTGCTCAGTCATTGCCGCGATACCGGCATGTCGCTTTCCGGGCTGGTGATGAAAAACGAACTGGCGCTGCACAGCCGTGACGAGATTTACGCCTATTTTGGTAACATCTGGCAAACCATGCAGGCGTGTATCGATCGTGGCCTGAATACCGAAGGGGTACTGCCGGGCCCGCTGCGCGTGCCGCGCCGGGCGGCGTCGCTGCGACGTCTGCTGGTCTCCTCGACCAAACACTCCAACGATCCGATGAACGTCATCGACTGGGTCAATATGTTTGCGCTGGCGGTGAATGAAGAGAATGCGGCCGGTGGTCGTGTGGTCACTGCACCGACCAACGGTGCCTGCGGCATCGTGCCGGCGGTGCTGGCGTATTACGATCACTTTATCGAAACGGTCACGCCGGATATCTTTATCCGCTACTTCCTCGCCTCGGGCGCGATTGGCGTGTTGTATAAAATGAACGCTTCGATTTCCGGTGCCGAAGTCGGCTGCCAGGGTGAAGTGGGCGTGGCCTGCTCAATGGCCGCCGCCGGCCTTGCTGAATTACTGGGAGCCAGCCCGGAGCAGGTGTGTGTTGCCGCTGAAATCGGCATGGAACACAACCTCGGACTGACCTGCGATCCGGTCGCTGGTCAGGTACAGGTGCCGTGCATTGAACGCAACGCCATTGCCTCCGTCAAGGCGATTAATGCCGCGCGAATGGCGCTGCGCCGCACCAGCGCGCCGCGCGTATCGCTGGATAAGGTGATCGAGACGATGTACGAGACCGGCAAAGACATGAATGCTAAATATCGTGAGACCTCGCGCGGCGGTCTGGCGATCAAGGTGCAGTGCGACTGACCGGCAAAGTCGCGTTTCGCTGCTGACAATTGCAGCGATCGGCCATTATTTCTGCAATGGCCTCTACCTCCGCGTTATCAAACCAGATACATTATTTTTGCGCGCGACCTCTAATGGTCGCGCGATTTTTTAGTGCCGCTTTTTTTCTCCAGCCGCGCTAAATTTGGCCGCCGCCATGCCGATAACCTTCACGTTAATTTGGCCTCATTCTTTGTCTTAGCAAGGTGGTTACTGATGCTCCTTCCCCAGCAATTTGTGGGTCAATTTCGCCGTAAGCGCCTGCTTATTGCGTTGGTGATCGCGTCGCTGGTTCTCATTCTTACGCTGACTTTTCGCTACATCGAAGAGAAGTCACGCATTGAGCAGCAGTCCCTTGACTTTGCCACCCGCGCGATTGAGCGCTTTGACCGCATGTTTTCGCCGCTGGACGTCTCCGCCAACAACACGCTGGGGCTGGTGGGCGTGCCCTGCACGCAGGTGCGCTATCCGCTGATTGAGAAGATCGCCGCGCTGCAAACCGTGCGCACCGTGCTGCTGGTGCAGGACGATACCATCTACTGTTCGAGTATTTATGGCCCGCGCCACATCTCGTTCAGCCAGACCTATCCCGAGCTGGCGATCAACAACCAGCGCATGATGCTGTCCACCGACGACTACCTGCTAAAAGGTTCGCCGGTGCTGCTGCTGTGGACGCCAAAGTCGCTGGATAACCAGGACGGCCTGCTGCAGATCATCAACATTGAGCTGATGACCAACTATCTGCTGGAGCCGCAGCTGCCGTGGGTGGAACGCGCGATCTTCAACGTAGGCGGACAGAGCCTCGAGTACGGTAATCCGCTGATCGAGCATACCGTGCCGTCCGATGACGAAGTGGCGTACGATCAGGCCTCGCTGCGTTATCCCTACAGCATTACGCTGTACGGTCCCTCTCCGGCGCGGCTGGCGCTCAACACGCTGCCGTCTCAGCTGCCGCTGGCGGTACTGCTGAGCCTGCTGCTGGGCTATATCGTCTGGCTGGCCACCGCCAATCGCATGAGTCTGAGCTGGCAAATCAGCTATGGCATCACCGCTAACGAATTTATGGTTTACTGCCAGCCGCTGATCAATGCCCGCAGCGGCGACTGCGATGGTATCGAGCTGCTGCTGCGCTGGCACAATCCGCGTCAGGGCTGGATTGCCCCGGACGTATTTATTCCGCTGGCCGAACGCCAGAATCTGATTGCACCGCTGACGCGCTTTGTGATTGCCAGAGTCGTCGCGGAGTTGCCTAATCTGCCACAGTGCCCGGCATTTCATATCGCGATTAACGTCGCGGCCAGCCACTTCCGCGACCGCCTGATTGTTGAGGATTTACAGCGCTACTGGTGGCCCGCCAATCCCCTGCCGAAACTGGTGGTGGAGCTGACCGAGCGCGATGCGCTGCCGGTCATCGACCAGACGGTCGTGGCGCAGCTGCATGAAATTGGCGTGCGGCTGGCGATTGACGATTTCGGTACCGGCCACAGTTCGCTGGCCTATCTGAAAGACCTGAAGCCGGACGTACTGAAAATCGATAAAATCTTTACCGCCGCGATTGGCACTGACGCGATCAACGCCACGGTGACGGATATGGTGATTTCACTGGCGCAGCGGCTGAATATCGCGCTGGTCGCGGAGGGCGTAGAAACCGCCGAGCAGGCGCATTATCTGCGCGAGCGCGGCGTGGATCATCTGCAGGGTTACTACTATGCGCGCCCGATGCCGATTGAGGACTTCCCGCAATGGCTGGCGCAGCATCAGGCGCAGCTGGGCGCCTGATGCCGGACGACATCAGGCGTCGCCCTCTTCCTCGTCGTGGTGCGGCTTGTCTTTGGTGACGCGCACCAGATCGATACGGTAATCCGTGGCTTCGATAATCTGGAAGTGCAGCGGTGGCAAATCGATAATCTCGCCCGGCAGCGGCAGCTGTCCCTTCTGCTCAATCAGCAGGCCGGCGAGCGACGCGTGATCTTCATCCGGATCGACCAGCTCATGGTGGTCGAGCAACTGCTGCAGCGAGTGCAGATCGGTACCGCCCTTCACCAGCCAGCCGTCGCCATCCGCCACCACATCCGGCGTTTCGTCTTCGTCCGGGAACTCACCGGCAATCGCTTCCAGCACGTCCAGCGGCGTAATCAGGCCCTGTACCACACCAAATTCGTTGGTAACGATGACGAAGCTCCCTTTAGCACGACGCAATACGCCCAGCAGGTTGATCGGATCCAGCGTTTCCGGTACCACAATCGGCGGCGTGTTG
The DNA here is from genome assembly GCF_026541005.1 of Pantoea sp. GM_Pan_4. Taxonomy (NCBI): domain Bacteria; kingdom Pseudomonadati; phylum Pseudomonadota; class Gammaproteobacteria; order Enterobacterales; family Erwiniaceae; genus Pantoea; species Pantoea sp. GM_Pan_4. Next base: position 90,313 of record NZ_JALNUZ010000001.1, on the reverse strand, counting down.
GCCGCGAAGGTCGCGACATCCATACCGTGCTCCAGCGCCACCAGCAGCTCTTTCGCGCGCACCACGCCAATGATCTCATCCAGCTCGCCACGACACACCGGGAACAGACTGTGAGGCGTATCCAACAGCTGAATGCGGATCTCATCCAGCGGACGCGAGACGTCAACCCACGAGATATCGCCGCGCGGCGTCATGATGCTGCGAATCGAACGCTGTGACAGCGTCAGCACGCCGTTAATCATGTAACGCTCTTCGTCTTTAAACGCTTCCTGCGGCATCGCTTCCGTCAGCGACGCTTCTTCGGTATGCGCCGGCTGGTTACGCTGGCGCCCGCCCATCAGACGCAGAATCGCTTCGGCGGTACGTTCACGCATCGGACGGTGCGCCTGATGACGGATAAAGTTCCGGCGCGCAATCTGGTTAAACAGCTCGATCAGAATCGAGAAGCCAATTGCCGCGTACAGATAACCTTTCGGAATATGGAAACCAAAGCCTTCCGCCACCAGCGACAGACCGATCATCAGCAGGAAGCTCAGACACAACACCACCACCGTTGGGTGCGCGTTGACGAAGCGGGTCAGCGGTTTTGAGGCCAGCAGCATCACGCCCATGGCAATCACCACCGCCGTCATCATCACCGGCAGATGGTTCACCATACCGACGGCGGTAATCACCGCATCCAGGGAGAATACCGCGTCCAGCACCACAATCTGCGTCACGACCGCCCAGAAGCTGGCATAGGCTTTGTTGCCCTGATGCTCCATGCCGCGGTTTTCCAGCCGCTCGTGCAGTTCCATGGTGGCCTTAAACAACAGGAACAAACCACCAATCAACAGAATTAAATCTCGTCCGGAAAAGCTGAAATCGCCTACGCTGAATAGGGGTCGCGTTAGCGTCACCATCCAGGAGATCAGCGACAGCAGGCCGAGGCGCATCACCAGCGCCAGCGACAGACCAATCAGGCGCGCTTTATCGCGCTGTTTCGGTGGCAGCTTGTCGGCAAGAATGGCGATAAATACCAGGTTGTCGATGCCGAGCACAATCTCCAGCACGATCAGCGTCAGTAAACCCGCCCAGATTGAGGGGTCGAAGAGAAATTCCATCAATGACTCCTTGCTAAACGTAAGGGCGAACGCGACTGAGCCTGCGCCGGAAGGCGAGACGAGAGAGCGTTAACGGATGAGGCAACACCGGCAGGTGTCAGGGTGCGCGCTGAGCAGCGCGGGGAACAAGTGAAGCGACGTCGGTGACGGTCCATATAGGTGAGCTAAAGCCCGGTACTCCTGAGTAATAAACAGAAAGCTAATGTATCAGTTACATCAACAACGTCAAAAAATTTTCTTACATTTACAAATAACTGCGCCAGCGCAAGAAACTGCCATAAAAATGCCCGTTGCCGCCGGTACGCTCTGAATAGCAGAGCAACGTCACATATTTTATTTTTTCGCTCACTAAAATAAATCGCGACCTTACTGCTGTATCGCGGAATGTTTTGGGCCTTTTCCTGATGACTTTCTTCAATTTAGTCCCGGGCGATCCACAGAAAATAACAACGGTAATTCTCAATGATTCCCGGCCATGGTCGGGAACTCTCATGCGAACGGAGGTAGCAAGTGACCATTGCGCTTGTAATTGGTACACATGGCTGGGCGGCAGAACAGCTGCTTAAAACAGCAGAAATGCTGTTGGGCGAGCAGGAAAATGTCGGATGGATTGATTTCGTGCCCGGCGAGAATGCAGAAACGCTAATCGAAAAATATCAGGCGCAGCTCGCCAGACTCGACACGTCGAAGGGCGTGCTGTTTCTGGTGGACACCTGGGGCGGCAGCCCGTTTAACGCCGCCAGCCGCATCGTGGTGGATAAATCGGGCTATGACGTTATTGCCGGGGTCAACATTCCCATGCTGGTGGAAACCCTGATGGGCCGCGATGACGATCCATCGCTGGAAGAGCTGATCCACATCGCCGTCGAGGCCGGCCGCGAGGGGGTGAAAGCGCTCAAAACCGAATCCGCCGCGCCGGCCGCGGCCGCACCGGCCCCGAAAGCCCCTGCCCAGCCGCAGAAACAGCTGGCGCCGGGCGAGCACATGAAAATTGGCCTGGCCCGTATCGATGACCGTCTGATCCACGGCCAGGTGGCCACGCGCTGGACCAAAGAGACCAACGTGACGCGCATCATCGTCGTCAGTGATGAAGTGGCCAACGATCACGTACGCAAAACCCTGCTGACTCAGGTGGCGCCGCCGGGCGTGACCGCCCACGTGGTGGATATCGCCAAGATGATCCGCGTGTGGAACAACCCGAAGTACGGTTCCGATCGCGTTATGCTGCTGTTTACCAATCCGACCGATGTTGAGCGCGTGGTGGAGCAAGGCGTGGATATCAAGTCGGTGAATATCGGCGGCATGGCCTTCCGTCAGGGGAAAACGCAGGTTAATAACGCGGTGTCGGTGGATGAGAAGGACATCGCTGCCTTCCGCAAGCTGAATGAGCGCGGTATCGAACTGGAAGTGCGTAAAGTCTCCAACGACCCGAAACTGAAAATGATGGACCTGATTGCGAAGGTCAATGCCTGATTCGCCTGTGCCTGCGCGCGTGGGCAAAAAGTTCTGATCTTGCTGAGGAAAAATGCAATGGAAATAACCTCGCTACAAATAGTGTTGATATTTATTGTGGCCTGTATTGCCGGGATGGGATCCATTCTCGATGAGTTCCAGTTCCACCGGCCGCTGGTGGCCTGTACCCTGATTGGTGCAGTGCTGGGTGATATGAAAACCGGCATCATCATCGGCGGTACGCTGGAGATGATCGCGCTGGGCTGGATGAACATCGGTGCGGCAGTGGCACCGGATGCGGCGCTGGCTTCCATCATCTCCACCATTCTGGTCATTGCCGGCGGTCAAAGCGTCGGTGCCGGTATTGCGCTGGCCATCCCGCTGGCCGCGGCCGGTCAGGTGCTGACCATCATCGTGCGTACCATCACTGTCGCCTTCCAGCACGCCGCGGATAAAGCTGCGGAGAAAGGCAACCTGACGGCGATTTCATGGATCCACGTCTCTGCCCTGCTGCTGCAGGCGATGCGTATCGCTATCCCGGCGCTGATTGTGGCGGTCTCGGTCGGTACCAGCGCGGTACACAGCCTGCTGAGTTCAATTCCTGAAGTGGTCACCAATGGTCTGAATATCGCCGGCGGCATGATCGTGGTGGTCGGTTACGCGATGGTCATCAACATGATGCGTGCCGGTTATCTGATGCCGTTCTTCTATCTTGGCTTTGTCACCGCCGCGTTCACCAACTTTAACCTGGTGGCGCTGGGCGTGATTGGCGTGGTAATGGCGGTGCTGTACATCCAGCTGGCGCCAAAATACAACCGCGTCGCAGGCGCTGCCTCGGCGGGCCCGGCTAACAACGACCTCGACAACGAACTCGACTAGGAACAGGTGACATCATGGTAGATACAACCAATACTCCAAAGAAACTCACCCCCGGTGACGTGCGCGGTGTGTTCCTGCGCTCTAACCTGTTTCAGGGTTCGTGGAACTTTGAACGCATGCAGGCGCTGGGCTTCTGCTTCTCAATGGTGCCGGTGATCCGTCGCCTGTATCCGGAAAACAACGACGAGCGCAAGCAGGCGATTAAGCGTCACCTTGAGTTCTTCAACACCCATCCTTACGTGGCAGCGCCAGTGCTCGGCGTGACCATGGCAATGGAAGAGCAGCGCGCCAACGGTGCGGCGATCGATGACGGTGCCATTAACGGCATCAAAGTGGGCCTGATGGGTCCGCTGGCTGGCGTGGGCGACCCGATTTTCTGGGGGACCGTGCGTCCGGTGTTCGCCGCACTGGGTGCCGGTATCGCGATGAGCGGCAGCCTGCTTGGTCCGCTGCTGTTCTTCTTCCTGTTTAACATTGCGCGTATGCTGACCCGCTATTACGGCGTGGCCTATGGCTATCGCAAAGGGGTGGATATCGTCAGCGATATGGGCGGCGGCTTCCTGCAAAAACTTACCGAGGGGGCATCGATACTCGGCCTGTTTGTCATGGGGGCGCTGGTCAACAAGTGGACACACGTCAACGTGCCGCTGGTGGTATCCCGCATCACCGACCAGACCGGCAAAACCACGGTCACCACCGTGCAGTCGATTCTCGACCAGCTGATGCCCGGCCTGATTCCACTGCTGCTGACCTTTGGCTGTATGTGGCTGCTGCGCCGTAAAGTTAACGCGCTGTGGATCATCGTTGGCTTCTTTGCCATCGGTATCTTTGGTTACTGGATCGGCCTGCTCGGTCTCTAATCTCACCGCCGGGAGTCAGACTCCCGGCGTTTTTTAAACGGCGTGACCTGAGCGCCAACGCTGAGGTCACTTCGGTTGAGGAAGAAGCCTGTATGTCACTGACTGACGCCCTGATTGCCCTGCTGATCGCCGCTCTCGCCCTGTTTGCGATTTACGACGATGTCATCCTGCCCCGCCGCAATGGACCGACCCGACTGCGCGTCACCCTGCGACGCCGCCATAAAATCGACAGCGGCATCTTTATCGTGCTGCTACTGATTCTGCTGTGGAACAACGTCAGCCATCATGGCCCGCAGCTCACCACCACTTTGCTAATGGTGCTGTGCTTTATGGCTATCTGGCTGTTCTGGATCCGCAGCCCGCGGCTGCTGATGAAAAATGACGGCCTGTTTTTTGCCAGCGTGTGGATCGATTACCGGCGTATTCAGAGTATGAACCTGTCAGAGGATGGCATTCTGGTGATGCAGCTGGAGCAGCGTCGCCTGCTGATTGCGGTGAAACAGCTCGACGACCTGGAGAAAATCTACCATACGCTGGTGGAGGCGCGTTAAACGCGCTGCCACAGCGTCAGGGTGAAATCCGCGTCACAGCTGAAGGTGGCGCTGGAGGCCAGCTGCTGCCACACCGCTTCACGCGCACGCCAGGCAAAAGGGGTCATCTGCAGCAGGCTCACCGCTTCCGCCCCGTTCAGCGTCATCGAGTAGTGAAGGTTTTGCTGATCGATCTGTTCAAATCCCGCATAGTTTTTCTCTTCCGCCGTATGCAGCTGCACTTCACGATAGATCAACGCTTTAAACTGCTGCAGATGGTGCGGCCCCGGCGTCACCGTCAGCAAATAGCCGCCGGGCCTGATAACGCGGCTCAGCTCCTGCTCGTTACAGGGCGCGTAAATGCGCACGATGGCGTCCAGTGAACCATCGGCAAACGGCAGGCGCTGGCTGGAGGCGACACAAAAGTTAACCGCGCGATAGCGCTTTGCCGCCATGCGCACCGCGGCTTTGGCCACATCCAGACCGTACAGCTGGCTGTCGGGCAACGCGGCAGCCAGGGCGGCGGTGTAATAGCCTTCGCCACAGCCGATATCCAGCAGCTGCGCGGGCCGGTTCGTGAGCGGCTGAGCCAGTCGTTGCGCCACCCGATCGCGCAGCGGCTGATAGTGTCCGGCATCCAGAAAGGCCCGGCGCGCCTGAAGCATCTCTGCGCTGTCGCCCGGTTCCCGTGAACCTTTGTGCTGCACCGGCAGCAGGTTGACGTACCCCTCTTTCGCCCGATCGAACTGATGACCGGACGCACAGCGATAACTGCTGGCGTGCAGGTGCAAAGCGAGGTGGCAAAGTGGGCAAATCAACGACATAGATAACTCCGGGTTAGCGATTCGCGGCGCAGTTTACCCTGATCATCCGGTAACAGAAAGGATAAAGAAAAGCCCCGCTCATTGAGCAGGGCTTTTAAGATTCGATTCAGCGGTGCATGACACCGAGCCTGAGAGCGAAATCAGATAGCAGTAACGTTAACTGCTGCCGGGCCTTTCTGGCCGTCCTGAATTTCAAACTCAACTTGTTGACCTTCGGCCAGGGTTTTAAAACCGTTGCCCTGGATAGCAGAGAAGTGAACGAACACGTCTTTGCTGCCGTCAGCAGGAGTAATAAAACCAAAACCTTTAGACTCGTTGAACCACTTAACCTGACCTTTAATCTTTGCCATTTTTGCAAATTCCTTAGAGTGTTTATATTGCCCGCAGGCAGTCTTACAGAGAAACCAGAGACATTACTGAATGAGGCACTAATTTAAGGTTCGGCAAGGAAGCGGTATTCAACGTCAACGTCTTTACTCGTAACTTCTTTACTGAAGATGCCATACATAAACAGAACTGTACCTCGTTTGACCCACGATTCGTTATCACATATCCGCTAATTAATGGCAAGCCATTTTTAAACAGTGATCGACATGCCGCACATAATTGCCTGAAACTGGCAGCGAAAGGTGGATAACGTTATTGACAGCAACGCCTCGGCGTGTGCAAAAAAAGTCTATGCGTCAGTATAGTTAGCGCCAGACTAGCGTTTCGTCAAGCGCAGCGGCAAACGCTGCTTTTTCACATTTAAACCGAATAAGTCTAGGCAAAAAATATTGCATTAATATGGCACAGATAAGCTATTTCACTGGCCGTTGTGCAATGAGCAACATAACTGCGCAGCGCTTAAATCTTGTACAATAAATTCCTGACAGTACAAGTTAATAATAGTTTTGCACCAAAATCAGGAAAATATAATCGCCGTTGCCCCAAATATAGGCAGACTGTACGCTGGCATTTATCTCATTTTTTTCTAAACACCCAACAATAAAATGTTAAAAAGCGCCGAAGCCGCTGGCATTTAACAAAAATGGCTTAGGATAAATCTTAATCGTAATTCATCAGGCTGCGGCTCTCGCCAATTCGCCATGGGGCAAAAGGCGCATCGACCTCGCCCGCCTGCTGCAATGCTTGCGCCAGCGCCGTCGGCGGATCGTCAAGCGATTCGTCCGCAAGCTCAAATACGCCCCAGTGAATGGGAATCGCCAGCGGTCGCCCTATCTGCTGCCAGAGCTGTACCGCCTGATCCGGGTCCATGTGCTGGCCGCGCATGAACCATTTTGGTGCATAGGCACCTATCGGTAACGCAGCCAGATTAAACGGCCCCAGACGCTGCGAGATGGCTGAGAGATTATCGCTGTAGCCGCTATCGCCGGAGAACCAGAAATTGAGCTGCGCATTACGAACTACCCAGCCGCACCACAGCGACCGGTTGCGATCCCAGAAGGTACGCATGCTCCAGTGGCGCGCGGGAACGGCTGTGAAGCTGATGTCGTCCAGTTGCACCTGCTGCCACCAGTCCAGTTCGGTGACGGTGCGCACGCCACGCCGGCGACACCAGTCGGCCATTCCCAGCGGCACCAGAAAGTGCGCGGCTGGAAAGCGGCGGGCGATGCGTTTCACCGTAGGCCGATCAAGGTGATCGTAATGGTTATGCGAGATCAGCACATAATCAAGATGCGGCAGCTGCGCCACGCTGATCGGCGCCGGGGTTTTACGCTGCGGCCCGGCAAACGGCAACGGCGAAGCGCGTGCCGACAGCGCCGGGTCGATCAGAATATAGCGCTGATTGAGACGCAGCAGCAGCGCGGCGTGGCCCAGCCACCAGACACGGTCATCTTCACCGCTCAGGTCGGCCTGCTGGCACCAGCTGGCGGTAAAGGCCGCATAGCCGGACTGCGGTGGCAGCGGCAGATTCTGCTGCTTACGCTCGCGCCGCCAGCGCTGTAGATCGCCAGGCTGACGCAACTCCTCTTCCGGGTTACGAAAGCCGTGCGGCGTATGATGGGCCAGCGAAGCGTCATACCAGGGATTTTGCCAGGCCATGGCCTCTCCGTTGTGGGCTTAACGTTCCGGGATCAGGCGAATAAAGTCGCGCTTGTCCCCGGTATCCTGCTCATCCTGCGCTTTTTCGGCCACCGGCTGCGCCTCAGCGATACGGCGCAGCAGCGCGTTCTGTTTCTTTTGCTCTTCCAGCAGCGCTTCCAGCAGCTGAAGCTGTTCACTGGCGCGCACGCTGGCCCGGTTAACAAAAAACCAGGCAATAAAGGCCACAACCACAATGATGGCCAGCACGCCATAGTTAAACAGCGGACCGGTACTGGCGGCTAATTCGTTCATAACTGCATCAATCCTCAAACATCATTCAGGTACATCGCCGCTGATTCTACTCGTTGCGTGCGGAAAAGATACGGTGGCGGAGATAAAGCAGATTATCCCGCCTGCGTGCCGCTTTCAGTTATCTCTGATCGATCCGGCGAGAAAAGCGAGGCATGCTGCTACTATAGAGTTCGCAGCAACGCGGGAACAGCTGCGCTATGTAACACAAGGAGATAAAAATGAAACTACTGATTCGTGCGGTGATGGTGCTGGCTGTCTTGTGGCTGGCGATGCTGTTTACCGGCTACGGCGTGTTAACCGGCAGCAATAAAAACGCAGCCGGGCTGGGCTTACAGTGTAGCTACCTGACCGCGCGCGGCATGATTACCGCACAGTATCTGCACACCGACAGCGGCATTGTTGGCGTTACCGATTGTCCGCTGCTGAAGAAAAGCGGCGAAGTGGTCGACAACTGAGTTAAGCCGCCTGCCGGGCTGCGCGTCAGCCCGGCAGAATTCAGAACGGATAGTCGTAATAACCCATTTGCTCCGACACCTTACGCGCGGCACGGTGCAGCATCGCCACATACTCTTTTTTTGCCGGTTCGGAGAAGCGCACCGTCGGGAACGAGAGGCTCATGCCGGCAATCACCACGCCGAAGCGATCAAACACCGGTACCGCCAGACAGCGAATTCCCGCTTCCTGCTCTTCATTATCCTCACCAAAGCCCTGTTGCCTGACCTGCTCCAGCACCGGCAGTAGCGCCTGCGCGCTGACGATAGTGTTAGCGGTGCTGCGACGAAATTCCACTTCACGCAGAATGTCGTTCACCTCCGCGCGCTCACGCCACGCCAGCAGCACTTTGCCGATGGCGGTACTGTGCAGCGGATTACGCCGGCCGATGCGCGAATACATGCGCAGGTTATACAGCGAGTCAATCTTGTGGATATAGACGATGCTGTCTTCTTCCAGCGCACCGAGATGAATGGTCTCTTTGGTCTGGCGCGACAGTTCGCGCATCTCCACATCGGCGCTGCGAATTAAATCCACGTTCTGCAGCGCGTGCGCGCCAAGTTCAAACAGCTTGAGCGTGAGCGAATATTTTTCGCTCTCGCCCTCCTGCGCCACGTAGCCGAGCGATTTCATGGTCTGCAGAAAGCGGTAGACCGTGCTTTTCGACATCATAACCCGCTGCGAAAGCTCGGTGATGCCGTGATCGCGCTCTTCGCCCAGCGCCTGCAGAATGCCAAACACTTTCATCACTGATGATACGGCATCCGGCTGTTTATCGTTATCGCGGCTCGCCATGCGGGACTTCCTTAACGCTTTTGCAAAAAACGCCAGTATAGAGGTTACAGCCGGACGGCGGCAACGACACATCCACTTGTAATTTTTGTCCATTAATGCGGTGATTTCAGGCAGAAAATTGATTAGCATGACGATATTCACTTACTTCACTTCTCCCTGTTTATGTCTCCTACCGTGTCTCAGGATGGATTACCCGTTCCACAGCGCTACGGCGCAATAATTACCATTGCGCTTGGCATCATGATGGCGGTGCTGGACGGCGCCATTGCCAACGTGGCGCTGCCGACCATTGCGCGTGAGCTGAACGCCAGCCCGGCGGAATCGATCTGGATCGTCAACGCCTATCAAATCGCTATCGTGATTTCGCTGCTGTCGCTGTCGTTTCTTGGCGATATGTTCGGCTACCGGCGCGTCTATCAGGTCGGGCTGGTGCTGTTTGTGTTCACCTCGCTGTTCTGCGCCCTCTCCTCTTCGCTGAATATGCTCACCTTGGCGCGCGTGCTGCAGGGCTTCGGCGGTGCGGCGCTGATGAGCGTCAACACTGCGCTAATCCGTATTATTTACCCGCAGCGCTTCCTGGGACGCGGCATGGCCATCAACTCGCTGATCGTGGCCGTCTCCAGCGCCGCCGGTCCCACGGTGGCGGCCGCGATTCTCTCTATCGCCAGCTGGAAATGGCTGTTCCTGATTAACGTGCCGCTCGGTGTGGTGGCGCTGTGGCTGGCGCTGCGCTTCCTGCCGGATAACACGCAGAAAGCGAAGCAGCAGAAATTTGATGTGCCGAGCGCCATCATGAATGCGCTGTTTTTCGGCCTGCTGATTTCAGCGCTGACCGGCTTCGCGCAGGGAGAAAATGGCTGGCTGATTGCGGGTATGCTGCTGGCGCTGCTGCTGATCGGTGTGGTGTTTGTGCGGCGTCAGCTGGCGATGCCGGTGCCGCTGCTGCCAGTAGATTTGCTGCGCATTCCGGTGTTTTCGTTGTCGATCGGCACCTCGATCTGTTCGTTCTGTGCACAAATGCTGGCGATGGTGTCGCTGCCGTTTTTCCTGCAAAACGTACTGGGCCGGGATGAGGTCGCAACCGGCCTGCTGCTGACGCCGTGGCCGCTGGCTACCATGGTGATGGCACCGATTGCCGGCCGTCTGATCGAGAAGTTTCATGCCGGGCTGCTGGGTGGGCTGGGGCTGGCGCTGTTTGCCGCCGGGCTGTTTCTGCTGGCGCTGCTGCCTGCACAACCCACGGATGCCGATATTATCTGGCGCATGATGCTGTGCGGTGCCGGCTTCGGGCTGTTCCAGTCACCCAATAATCACACCATCATCTCGTCGGCTCCGCGCCAGCGTAGCGGCGGTGCCAGCGGCATGCTCGGCACCGCGCGACTGGTCGGGCAAAGCACCGGCGCCGCGCTGGTGGCGCTGATGTTTAACCTGTTCAACGACAGCGGCACGCATGCCTCGCTGCTGCTGGCCGGAACCTTTGCCAGCGTGGCGGCGATCGTCAGTATGCTGCGCATGACGCAAAGCCGTCAGCCGGCAGAGTCATAAAAAAAGGGCGCCCGCAGGCGCCCTGTTCATTTTCTATGTGGCTTACTTAAGGTAGGCACCGCTGCGCAGCGCTTCGATACGCTTGTCGAGCGGCGGGTGCGACATAAACAACTCGCTCAGCGACTTACCTTTACCGTTAATACAGAACGCCATCATGCTGCTGGGTTCCTGCGGTTCGTAGCTGGTTTTCAGGCGCTGCAGCGCGGCAATCATCTTTTCACGACCCACCAGCTTCGCAGAACCGGCGTCGGCGTGGAATTCGCGATGGCGCGAGAACCACATGGTAATGATGCTGGCGAGAATACCAAACACCAGTTCCAGCACCGTCGCCACGGCAAAATAGACCAGCGGATTGCCGTTGCTGCTCTCTTCACCGTCGCGGTTGCCGGACAGGAAGCCAGACGCCACCTGCGCAATGATACGCGAAATGAAGATCACGAAGGTGTTCACGATACCCTGAATCAGCGTCATGGTGACCATGTCACCGTTCGCGATGTGGGCGATCTCGTGCGCCAGCACCGCCTCCGCTTCATCGCGGCTCATGTTCTGCAGCAAACCGGTGGAGACCGCCACCAGCGAGGCGTCACGGCGTGCGCCGGTGGCAAAGGCGTTGATATCGGGCGCGTGGTAAATCGCCACCTGCGGCATCGCAATGCCGACCTGCTGAGCCTGGCGGCCGACGGTTTCCATCAGCCAGCGTTCCGTCTCGTTACGGGGTTGTTCAATCACTTCACCGCCGACCGAGCGTAACGCCATCCATTTGGACATCAGCAGTGAAACAAACGCACCGCCAAAGCCAAACAGACCTGCCATAATCATCAGACCCTGAACACTGCTTGACTGGATTCCTGTCAGACTCAGAATCAGTCCGAATACCAACATCACCGCCAGGTTGGTGACCAGGAAAAGCGCAATACGCATCATAAACGTTAATCTTCCTCAGTTGTGCTCGCGCTCATGCGCGGATATACATCCTATGTCCATTGTGGCGCTTTTCAAGCGACCTTAATCTTTAAGTGCCTAAAAAGACATAACTTTACATTTGGTAATGGTAGCTGGTGCAGCCTGCCGGGCGGCGATTTGCAGGCAAAAAAAAGCACCGCCGCAGCGGTGCTGTGATTTCAGACCGAAGGGTTACTTCGCTGCCGCCGGCGCTGGCTGATCTTTTTCCAGCTGGGCCAAATCGTTAGCGATTTTCACCGTTTCATCCAGATACGGATCCGGCTCTTTGTAGTCTTTCGGCAGATCGTCCAGGCTCTTCAGCGGCGCTTTGCCTTCCGCCTGGTAGCGCGCATTGATACGTTCCAGACGCAGCGCATCTTCTTCGTGGTTCTCTTTCTCGCGCTGGGCCAGATTGAGCGACACGATGTTACGCTTGTCCTTCATCGCGTTGAAACGTGCAATGTCTTTCATGATGTACTGGAACTCGCGATCTTTGGCGATGCGATCGGCGTGCTCTTTGGTCAGCTGCGGCACCAGCGGCGTGATATCGCCGGTTTTGGTGTAGGTCGCCGCGTTGATGCTGTCCCACGGCAGCGCGTTATCCTCAAACTTCTCGCCGGTCTCTGCCGCTTCCACACCGGTCGGCATCAGCAGGTCCGGCGTGACGCCTTTCCGCTGAGTACTGCCACCGTTGATGCGGTAGAACTTCTGAATGGTGTACTGGACTGAGCCCAGCGCCGGCCATTCCGGACGCAGCATCTGATCGTAGATGCGGTTGAGTGAGCGATACTGCTGCACCGTGCCCTTACCAAAGGTCGGTTCGCCGACAATCAGCGCGCGGCCGTAATCCTGCATCGCCGCGGCAAAGATTTCCGACGCCGAGGCGCTGAAGCGATCGACCAGCACCACCAGCGGACCTTTGTAGTAAACGATGCCGTCGTTGTCGCTGTCCTCACGCACGCGACCATTATTGTCACGCACCTGCACCACCGGGCCACTCGGAATAAACAGGCCGGAGAGCGATACCGCTTCGGTCAGCGCGCCGCCGCCGTTGGTACGCAGATCGATGACGATGCTGTCGACGTTCTGCTTCTGCAGTTTCTGCAGCTGCACTTTCACATCGTCGGTCAGGCCAACATAGAAGCCCGGGATATCCAGCACGCCGACTTTCTCTTTGCCGACGTTGTGCACGGTGCCCTTCACCGCGCGATCTTCCAGACGGATTTTCTCACGCGTCAGCGTCACGGTACGGGTTTTGGTGCCCTTGCCGGCTGGCAGGATCTCGAGGCGCACTTTGCTGCCCTTCGGCCCTTTGATTTTGGACACCACGTCGTCCAGACGCCAGCCAATCACATCTTCCATGGGCTTGCCCGGCTGGCCGACGCCCACAATGCGGTCGCCCACGCTGATGGATTTGCTCTTGGCCGCCGGACCCCCGGCGACCATCGAGTTGATCACCGTGTAATCATCATCCATCTGCAGCACGGCACCGATACCTTCCAGCGACAGGCTCATTTCGGTATTGAACTGCTCGGTGTTGCGCGGTGACAGATAGTTAGTATGCGGGTCGATTTCATGCGCGAACGCGGTCATCGCCAGCTGGAACACATCTTCGCTGTTGCTTTGTGCCAGACGACGGATGGCAAAGTTGTAGCGTTTGGTCAGCGTCTCGCGAATCTCTTTGTCATCTTTCCCGGCCAGCTTCAGGCTCAGCTCGTCATACTTCACCTTGGCATCCCACAGCGCGTTTAGCTCATCTGTGCTTTTCGGCCACGGTGCTTTGGCACGATCGATATCGATGGTGTCATTGCCGGTGAAGTTCATCGGGCGGTTCAGCACGCTGAGCGCATACTGATAGCGCTCGAAGCGGCGCTTCTGCGCCAGATTATAAAGATCGTAAAACACATCCAGCTTGCCGCTGCGCAACTCATCACCGAGCGTGGTTTTCTTGTCGGCGAATTGTGCCACGTCCGACGCCAGCAGCACGTTATGGCTGTAGTCGAGCAGATTCAGGTAGCGGTCAAAAATTTTCGCCGAAAAATCCTGATTCAGATCGAACTGACGATAGTGAGAGCGGGTGAAACGCGAGGTGACGCGTTCACTGACGGTAGGATGCTGTGCTTCTTCGTGTAACTGGGGAATCTGGTCGGCGCGGGTAATGTTGTCCGCGCCAAAGGTGGGGCCTGCCAGCAGCAGGCCCGCGATCATACCGATCTTAAAAATGCTGTTCATGCCAGGGTCGGGCCTCCGTTTCAGAACTGCAAGTGTTCTGCGCGCACAATCATTGCCAGGCCGGAAGCGAGCTGGACCCGGACGCCATCTTTAGTAATTTCCAGGATGGTAGCGTCCATTGCACTTTTGCCTGCTTTGACTTTGATGTTTTGACCCGCTTGCAACGTTGAAGTGTCAGTGACGGGTTTTGCCCGCGGTGGACGCGGAGCAGCCTGACGCTCACCGGCCGCAGCACGCGGTGCCTGTGGACGTGGCTTACGCGGTGCGTCACCCTCCGCCGCTTTACGGGCAGCAGGCTTGCGCGGACGACGCTCAGCGGTCTCTTCACCGGCTTCACGTTTTTTCGCTTTTTGCTGCTCGCGCTGCGCCTGCACGCGCGCTTTGGCTTCTTCCAGCTGCTTGCGCGCATGTTCTACGTGCTGCTCATCCAGCACGCCACAGGCGTTGCCGTCGAGATCGACACGGGTGGCACCGGCTTTAATGCCGTAAAGATAACGCCAGCTTGAGGTATAAAGGCGTAAGGCCGAACGCAGTTGCGTCTTGCTCAGGCTGTTTTCGCCCTGAACGCGCTCCACCAGATCCTGAAAGATACCGATTTTGAGCGGACGCGCTTCACCTTCGGCGCTAAAGCAGTGCGGAAAACGCTGCGCCAGAAAGGCGATGACTTCTTTACTGCTGTTCAACTTAGGTTGATTTTCCATGAAATTTCCTGATTACAACGGGTTTGCCGACCAGAGCAGGCATGAACAGGCGACATTATAATGACAACATCGCCAAATGCTATGTGATCCAGTCGATTAGCTGCGCGTCAGCTGAAGAAATTTTTCAATGTCGCTGTTCGCCAGCACTGCACAAAGCCCGTCGGTAAGGGCTACCAGCCCCGCTTCATCCTCGCTATCGAAGCGAGAATAAACCGTACTGTCGATGTCGAGAACACCGACCATCGTGCCATTCACTTTCAGAGGAATCACGATTTCCGCATTACTGGCGGCGTCGCAGGCAATGTGCCCCGGGAAAGCGTGCACATCTTCAACCCGCTGCACACTATCCTCCGCAACCGCGGTGCCACATACGCCTTTACCCATCGGAATGCGGACGCAGGCGATTTTGCCCTGGAACGGACCCAGCACCAGCGTCTCCGGCTCGGTCAGCAGATAGAAGCCTGCCCAGTTAACTCCTTCCAGGCGTTCAAACAGCAGCGCACTGCAGTTGCCCAGCGCCGCCAGGAAAGAAGTTTCGCCCGCTAACAGTGCGCGGACATCGCGATTTAAATCCTCGTAAAAGGCTTTTTTGTTCATTGTTTAACCATAACTCATCACTGGCGTGACCTTGTTGTCACTCAGTTGTTAAAATAAGCACTAATAATCCAACCCCACAAGGTGAATCATTGTGTTAGTTACTATACCCTTAGCACGCTATGCTTGAGACTATTCTCGTACCATAGATTGATGCAGACAGACGTGCTCTGCTCCGCATGCCGGTAACTGTAACGAACAATGGGCCCCTTGCGTCATTTATGAAAATTCACGCCATCAGCCAGACGTTGCCCCACGCACGTTATCAGCGTTGCCCGCAATGCGATACCCTTTTTTCCTTACCGGATGTGAAATCGCATCAGTCGGCTTATTGCCCGCGCTGTCATGCCCGTATTCAGAACGGTCGCGACTGGTCAATGACGCGGCTCACCGCCATGGCCGTCACGATGATCGTACTGATGCCGTTCGCCTTCAGCCTGCCGCTGGTGGATATCCGCCTGCTTGGCATGCGCATCAACGCCAGCCTGCTGGAGGGCGTGCTGCAGATGGCGCAACAGGGCAACGTGCTGACAGCCGCCATGGTGGCGTTTTGCACCATTGGCGCGCCGGTGACGCTGGTGGCCGGCATCTGCTATTTGTGGATTGGCCACGCGCTCGGCATGAACCTGCGTCCGGTCCTGCTGATGCTGGAGAAACTCAAAGAGTGGGTGATGCTGGATATCTATCTGGTCGGCGTGGCGGTGGCATCGATTAAGGTGCAGGATTATGCCGCGCTGGAGGTCGGCTACGGGCTGATCGCCTATATCGCACTGACCATCATGAGCCTGCTGACGCTGATTCATCTCAACGTGGAGGAGCTGTGGGAACATTATTACCCGCAGTCGGTGCCGCACGAACCGCCCGAGCGGTGGCAGGTTTGCCTGAACTGCCACCACACCGGTATGCCCGATGAACGTGGACGCTGCACGCGCTGCCATACGCCGCTCGATTATCGCCGCCGCCACAGCCTGCAAAAATCCTGGGCGGCGCTGATCGCCTCGATTGTGCTGCTGATCCCGGCTAACCTGCTGCCGATTTCGGTGGTGTACGTCAACGGTGCGCGGCGCGAAGACACCATTTTCTCCGGTATTCTTGGCCTCGCCTCCGGTAACGTGCCGGTGGCGGCAGTGGTGTTTATCGCCAGTATTCTGGTGCCGTTTACCAAGGTGTTAGTGATGCTGACGCTGTTGCTCAGCATCCATTTTAAGTGTGAACAGGGTTTGAAAACCCGCATCCGTCTGCTGCGCGCCGTCACCTGGGTGGGCCGCTGGTCGATGCTGGATCTGTTCGTCATTGCTTTAACCATGTCGCTGGTCAATCGTGACCAGCTGCTGGCTTTTACCATGGGACCTGCCGCCTTCTACTTTGGCGCGGCAGTCATCCTGACCATTATGGCCGTTGAGTGGCTCGATAGCCGCCTGATCTGGGATGCACATGCAACAGGAAACGCCGACTACACCGACTAGCGCTAATCTGCGTAATAAACGCAAGATTTCGCCGTTCTGGCTTTTGCCCATTATCGCCCTGCTGATTGCCGGCTGGCTGTTATGGACCAATTATCAGGAGCGCGGCACCACCATCACCATCAACTTCCAGACCGCGGACGGCATCGTGCCGGGTCGCACGCCGATTCGCTATCAGGGCGTGGAAGTGGGCACCGTGCAGGGCATTGTGCTGAGCGATGACTACCGCAGCATTCAGATCAAAGCCAGCATCAAGAGCGACATGCGCGATGCGCTACGGGAGAACACCCAGTTCTGGCTGGTGACGCCAAAAGCCTCGCTTGCGGGCGTCTCCGGGCTGGATGCGCTGGTGGGCGGTAACTACATCGGCATGATGCCCGGCGACGGCAAAGAGCGCGACCACTTTACCGCGCTGGATACCCAGCCGAAATACCGGGTAAACACTGGCGAACTGCTGATTCACCTGCACGCGCCCGATCTCGGCTCGCTCAACACCGGTTCGCTGGTCTATTACCGTAAAATTCCGGTCGGCCGCGTCTATGATTACAGCATCAACGGTAATACCGATGGCGTGACCATCGACGTGCTGATTGAGCGGCGCTTCACCAACCTGGTGAAAAAGCAGAGCCGCTTCTGGAATGTGTCGGGCGTTGACGCCGATGTCAGCCTGAGCGGTGCCAAAGTGAAGCTGGAGAGCCTGGCCGCGCTGGTGAATGGCGCGATTGCCTTTGACTCGCCGGACAGCGGCGAACAGGCCAACAGCGATCAAAACTATCAGCTCTATTCGGATCTGGCACACAGCCAGCGCGGCGTGCTGATTTCGCTCGATCTGCCCAACGGCGACAACCTGAAAGCCGACAGCACGCCGCTGATGTATCAGGGGCTGGAAGTGGGTACCCTGACCAAACTGACGCTGTTGCCGGGCGGCAAAGTGTCCGGCGAGCTGACGATTGATCCCTCCGTCACCGGCCTGATGCGCAGCGGCACGCGGATTGAGATGCGCGCGCCGAAACTCAGCCTGACCGACACCAGCCTGAGCAGCCTGCTGACCGGCAATACGCTGGAACTGGTCCCGGGCGAAGGTGAGCCGCAGGATCACTTCAGCGTGCTGCCGGCCAGCGAAACGCTGTTGCAGAAGCCGGATGTGCTCACCGTTCAGCTCAGCGCGCCGGAAACCTACGGTATCGACGCCGGACAGCCGGTGATGCTGTATGGCGTGAAGATCGGCCAGGTAATTTCGCGCCGGCTGGATGAAAACGGCATCAGCTTTGTGGCGGCCATCAATCCGGAGCACCGCCAGCTGGTGCACGCCGACAGTAAGTTCATTGTTAACAGCCGTCTCGACGTTAAATTTGGCCTCGACGGCATGCAGGTGCTGGGCGCCAGCGCGCGCGAATGGGTCGACGGCGGTATCCGGCTGGTGCCGGGTGCGAAAGGTCAGCCGTCCAGCCGCTATCCGCTGTACGCCGACTCAGAGCGCGCGGCAGAAGGCATTACCGGCGATCAGCCGCCGACCACGCTCAAACTGACCGCCAACAGCCTGCCGGATGTGCAGGCCGGCTCGGTGGTGCTGTACCGCAAGTTCCAGGTCGGTGAAGTGGTGGATGTGGTGCCGCGCGCCGATGCGTTTGAGATTTCGGTCCATATCCAGCCGCAGTATCGCAAGCTGCTGACCAGCGAGAGCGTGTTCTGGGCCGAAGGCGGCGCCAAAGTCCAGCTCAACGGCAGCGGTCTGACCGTGCAGGCTTCACCGCTGAACCGCGCACTGAAAGGCGCAATCAGCTTTGATAACCTGACGGGCGCGCAGGCAGCGAAAGGCGTTAAGCGTGTGCTCTATCCGTCAGAAACCGCCGCGCGTGCGGTCGGCAGCCAGATTACCCTGCACACCTTTGATGCCAGCAAACTGTCGGCCGGCATGCCAATCCGCTATCTCGGCATCAACGTCGGTCAGGTGGAGTCGCTGGCACTGAGCCAGGATAACAACCAGGTGGTGGCGAAAGCGGTGCTCTATCCGGAGTATGTGCAGGACTTCGCGCGCATCGGCAGCCGCTTCTCTGTTGTCTCGCCGGAGATTTCGCCCGCCGGCGTCAATCACCTGGAAACGCTGCTGCAGCCGTATGTGAACGTGGATCCGGGCAAAGGTGCGCTGGCGCGCAGCTTTGAGCTACAGGAGAGCACCATTACCGACTCGCGTTACCTTAACGGGCTGAACATCTATGTGGATACCACCGAAGCCGGATCGCTGTCGATTGGCACGCCGGTGCTGTTCCGCGGTGTAGAAGTCGGCACGGTAACCGGCACTTCGCTGGGTAACATGGCCGACCGCGTGCAAATCGCGCTGCGCATCAGCAAGAAGTATCAGCATCTGGTGCGTAACAACTCGGTGTTCTGGCTGGCCTCCGGTTATAACCTCGACTTTGGCCTGATTGGCGGTGTGGTGAAAACCGGCACCTTCCAGCAGTTCATTCGCGGCGGCATCCAGTTTGCCACGCCACCGACTGTGCCGCTGGCGCCGCAGGCCGGTGCCGACAAGCACTTCCTGCTGCAGGATGAAGCGCCAAAAGAGTGGCGTAACTGGGGCACGGCGATTCCATCGCCATACTGAGACAACGGGCAGCCTGCGGGCTGCCCGACTTATTTGCGCCAGGGATATTGCGCACGGCTGTACCTGAGCCGGGCTCGGCGTTACACTTCGCCCTCACTTTGTTAGTCCGGTAGATATCCGTGTCCGATCGTTTTCCTGAAGATTTTCTCGCGCTGATGCGCGCCAGCCTGGCCGACGAGGCCGAACTCGAACGCTTTCTCGCCATCAGTCAGCAGCCGCTGCGCCGCAGTCTGCGCGTCAATACGCTGAAAATCAGCGTGGAGGATTTTCTCACGCGCGTGGCGGGCTACGGCTGGCAGCTGACGCCGATTCCGTGGTGTCGGGAAGGCTTCTGGATTGCGCGTGATGACGAATCGCTGCCGCTCGGCAGCGTCGCGGAGCACCTCAGCGGTCTGTTCTACATTCAGGAAGCCAGCTCAATGCTGCCGGTCAGCGCGCTGTTTGACGCCGCGCCGGATGCCCGCCAGGTGATGGATGTGGCCGCTGCGCCGGGCTCTAAAACCACGCAGATGGCCGCGCTGATGCGCAATCAGGGCGCGATCCTCGCCAATGAATACTCCGCCAGCCGGGTGAAAGTGCTGCATGCCAATATCAGCCGCTGCGGCGTCAGCAATGTGGCGCTGACCCATTTTGACGGGCGCGTCTTTGGTGCCGCGCTGCCGGAACAGTTCGATGCCATACTGCTGGATGCGCCCTGCTCCGGCGAAGGCGTGGTACGGAAAGATGCTGACGCGCTGCGCAACTGGACGCTGGCCAGCACCGAGGCCATCGCCGCCACCCAGCGCGATTTACTCGACAGCGCTTTTCACGCGCTGCAACCGGGCGGCACGCTGATTTACTCGACCTGTACGCTTAATACTATCGAAAACCAGCAGGTGATTGCCTGGCTGCAGCAGCGCTATCCGCAGGCGCTGGAAATTGTGCCGCTCAACGATCTGTTCGCTGGCGCCGAACGCGCGCTGACGCCGGAAGGCTTCCTGCACGTGTTTCCGCATATCTTCGACAGCGAAGGCTTTTTCGTCGCGCGGCTGCGCAAAACTGCCAGCGTGCCGCCATTGCCGGCGCCGACCTACAAACTCGGCAAGCTGCCCTTCTCGCCCGCCAGCCGCAAGCTGGTGGCGGAGGTGGCGCAGGCCGCGCACAAGGTGGGACTGCACTGGGATGAGAGCCTGACGCTGTGGCAGCGCGACAAAGAGCTGTGGCTGTTCCCGGCGGCGCTGGAGAGCTGGCTCAGCAAAGTGCGTTTCTCGCGTATCGGTCTCAAACTGGCGGAAACCTTCCCGAAAGGCTTTCGCTGGCAGCATGAAGCGGTGGTGGCGCTGGCGCAACCGGACAGCGCGCTGGCGTTCGAACTGGACGAAGCGCAGGCGGAAAGCTGGTATCGCGGACAGGATATCCATCCCGACACACCGCCCGTGCGCGATGAGGTGATTGTCACTTACCAGCAGCAGCCGCTGGGCCTGGCGAAACGCGTCGGAAGCCGCATCAAAAACAGCTATCCGCGTGAACTGGTGCGCGACGGCCGGCTGTTCCGTTAACAACCATTACTGCAACTGCACCAGCGTCAGCCGGTTACCAAATACCGCGCCGGTATCAATGTAATGCTGATTCGCGGCTTTAAGCGGCTGCTCCAGCGGCGTATGGCCAAAGTAGAACGCACTGGCGCCGGCGATCGGCTGCGAACGACCGCGCTGATGGCGAGCGAGCCGGTCGCGGCTCCAGACGACCTGATGCCAGTCGACATCCTGTCCCAGTGCATAGGCACTGGCAGGATAGTCGGCATGAGCAATGACGATGACGCGCTCTTCAAATTGGAGATGTAAAATCAGCGGCAGATCGGCACAGCGCTTCAGCGCATGACGCGCGGCAATCAGCCGCGCACCGCTCAGCTGCCAGAACCAGTCCCCGCCGTTCATCATCCACAGCATCGGATCGTCGCCCTGCAGCGCATCGAGCGCCATCTGCTCGTGATTACCGCGCACGCAGCGGAACCACGGCTCTTCCAGCAGTTGCAGACAGCCGAGGCTGTCCGGCCCGCGGTCGATTAAATCCCCGACCGATAGCAGCAGATCCTGTTGCCGATCAAAGCCCTGCCGCAGCAGCTGCGCATCAAGCTGCGCGCGGCAGCCGTGCAAATCACCGACCACCCAAATATTGCGCCAGTTATTTGCACGCAGCGTCTGATAAAACATGTAATCTGCCCCGGTTGACTGGAAGTTTAGTAAACCCGGCATAAAGTATAGTCCGGTGAGGGGTAGCCGCGGAGGCATCAGCGTGAGCAGTCGGAAACAGTTTGTTGGCATCCTCGTGATGATTTTTATTGGCAGCCTGCTGCTGCTGGAGTCGCTCGCGCGCCTGGTGCATCTGCTTTTTGTCGGCTGAGCGGTGTTTCATACCGCGCTAAACGCTTACACTCCTTTGCGTATCACTGAAAGGAGTCTCCATGAGTCAGAATATCTACGATAACCCCGATTTTTTTGCTGGCTACGCCACCCTGCCGCGTTCGGTCAACGGACTGGACGGCGCGCCCGAGTGGCCCGCGCTGCGGGCCATGCTGCCTGAACTGCGCGACCAGCGCGTGCTGGATTTGGGCTGCGGCTACGGCTGGTTTTGTCGTTACGCGCAGCAGCAAGGCGCGCGTGAAGTGCTGGGGCTGGATGTGTCAGAAAAAATGCTGGCGCAGGCCGCTGCCATGACCGATCGGCCTGGCATCACTTACCAGCGCGCTGATCTCGAAACCCTGCAGCTCAGCAGCACCTTTGATGTGGTGTACAGTTCGCTGGCGCTGCACTATCTCAGCCATATCGACGCCCTGTTTGCCACGATCTTTCATGCGTTACGTCCCGGCGGCGCGCTGGTGTTTTCATGCGAGCACCCAATTTATACCGCTCCGCGTCAGCAGGAGTGGTTCATTGATGATGCCGGGCAGCGCAGCTGGCCAGTCAATCAGTATCAGCAGGAAGGGGAACGGGTCAGCAACTGGTTTGCCGCTGGCGTGAAGAAGCAGCACCGCAAGCTGGCAACGTGGATAAACGCGCTGATTGCCGCCGGTCTGGTGATTGAACGGCTGGATGAGTGGGGTCCGGATGTACAGCAGGTAGCGGAGAATCCGGCGCTGGACGAGGAGCGCGAGCGTCCGATGCTGTTTTTGCTGGCGGCGCGCAGGCCGCTGTAAGGTTTTCAGCAGTGGCTGCATCCTGCAGCCCTGTGAAAATTCCCCCCGGCGCTTATCTCCGGCACTCAATCAAGGTGTTAGCTCTGTAAGGGACGGCACCTACTGTAACGCTTAAGATTATTCCGAACAAGTTAAATGATATTAACTATCATTCTCAACTATTGATCTGGCGCGCTGTTAATGCCCGTTGCGTTTGTGTCGCTTCTGTCTGCTGAATCCCACAGGAGCCCGCATGATCACTGACTACACCTTTAACTATCTGAATGGCCTGGATGTGCACTACCGCTATAAACCGGCCAGTCTGGATAATCAGCATCTGTTGATTGTCATGTCCGGGTTTAACCTGCCCGATCCTACCGTGTATGATTTTACTTTGCTGGAGCACACCCGCGCAGCCGTGTTATGGATCAAAGACGATTTCAACGGTTTGCCAGCGTATTACCTGTGTAACAATCTTCAGTTCAACATCGAGCACGGCGTCAGCCAGCTCATCCGGGCGGTGATTGAGCTAACCCAACCTTCTGACGTGACCATTCTCGGCGCGTCGAAAGGCGGCAGTGCCGCGCTCTACTTTGGTATCCGCCACAACATCAGAAACATTATCACTGCAGTACCGCAGTTTTTTCTCGGTGACTATGCAAGCCAGATTTGGCCCAGTGTGGGGAAAGCGATGATGGGAGAGATAAGCCCGGCTGCGGTCGCGTTGCTAAATAAATACCTGCCCAATGCCCTGCGACGCGATCGCCAGACACAGAAAAATATTTATCTGTTTACTGCTCTGGCCGATCATCAGCGCGAGCAGGAAGTGTTACCGCACCTCGGGCTGCTGGAAAAATACAGTAATTTCAATCTGATTGAATCGTCATCACCCTGTATCACGCAACATAATGAGGTGACCCGCTATAACCTCAACCTGATTCTGGCGCTGATATATCAGCTGGAGCAGAATATCACCCCGCGCTGGGGCCATATTCGCAACGGCAGCAGTTGGTAACGGCGCAGCTGAAAATCATAGGTTGGCTATGACGAATCCCCGGCTAACGCGTGATTAAAAAGATCGCCAGCATAAAACCGACAAACAAACCGGCAAAGGTCAGCAATCCGGTGCGCGGCGTTTTGGCCTGACCGACAATCGCGCCGATAAAAATGCTCAGAATGGTGAGCGTGCCAATCATCACCCAAAGAAGATAGTGTGTATTTGCTGCCATGCGAAATCCTGTTAAGCGGCCATCAATCAATGCGCCCTGTTATACCATTTTTCGCTGTGGCTGGCTGCTGCAAATATCCGCTGCGTTGCGCTCAGCATGACGATGCGTAATATGTGACAACGTCACTTACGTATTATCTCACGCAATGTTATCACGCTTAATAAATGCGCTAATTGAGCAAATAAAGTCCGGCGACAAGGGTACCGACGGAAATAATATGGAATAGCTCAGTCATGGTAGCGACCTCAATTTGATGCCTGTACGACTCAGTCAAGAACAGCATCTGGCGTTCGTCAAATCATCACCGCCTGCATTAAGCGCAGCCGATGGCATAAATACCAATCGATGCTTAACTGAATACGTACCCATAAGACAGGAGGAAAGCCATGAGCCAGTCTGCATTAGCCACCTACCTTGCGTTAAGCGACGACGACCTCAATGAGATGGGCATCCGTCCGGACACGCTGTTCAAAGCGCAGCCCGACGATAACGGCGCCGCCGGTTACTATTTCAACGTACCGGACACCACGCCGCAGCGCGTGCTGGGGCAGAAACGCTGGTCGCTGGGCGATCGCATCGACATTCCGGCAAGCGTGTTAAATAACGATTCAGCGTAACGGCTCCCGGGATGCGCGATCCTGTGCCAGGCTTAAGTCATTGTGGAATGTTGCAATCAAGAGGGAATGATTATGATGAAAAAAACGGTACTGGCGTCACTGCTGATGGTGTTTAGTCTGGGCGCTATCGCTGAACAGGGCGGCTTCGAGGGCGGTAAAACCCCGCCGCCGCAGAAACAACAGGACGCCGGTTATAAAGGGTCTGAAGACACCGGCCAGACGCATATCGAACAGATTCGGGATTTTCGTCAGGGCGGCTATGTCACGCTGGAAGGTTATATCGTTAAAAAGTTAAGCGGTGATAATTATCAATTCCGCGACAGCACCGGCACCATCACCATTAAAGCCGCTGTCGATACCTTCAAAGGCAAAACCTATAACGCTGAGGATCAGGTACGGGTAAGCGGCAAAGTGTATGGTCGTGGCGAAAATACCCGTGTGGATGTTGCACGTATCGAAGAACCTTAATGCGTTATCGTCCGGTCCGCCGTCGCGTGTGCGGCGGACATTATCTTTCCATTGGCAGGAAATCATCGCATGAAGAGCCTGTTTGCCAGTCTGTTAATCCTCTCCACCCTGACCGCGCTGGCTGGCTGTCAGCAACCTGAACGGCCAATTGGCCCGGACGGACGCCCTAATGTCCCTGCAGAACAACCGGTGCCCGGCGGTCCAATGAGTAAGGGGCCGGTAGGTCAGCCGCAGGCCTGACTGTTAGCGGCATCAGTACTTACCGCGCCCTGCCCTGAAATTTATTGTCCTTATCGCCGCCGGGTATTATTTCCGGCGGCTTTTTTACGTCTGGCTTAATTAACGCCCACCACCATTACCCTGATTAAATTTTCATGGCTATGCTTGGTTATTACGCTGAACTAAAGGATATGCTGATGCACAGTCTTGATCCACAAATGTTGCTGTTACTCTATTTTGTCCTACCGGTTTGGCTTATTGCTGGTTTTGCCGACTGGCTTTGCCATCGCGCAACCGAAATAGAGCACACCTCCGGCGTTAAAGAGACGTGGATACATATTTTAATGTTTCTGGAGATGGGCATTCCGCTGCTGCTGGCATTATTTTTTGAGGTGAATGCGCTGATTATTGCGCTAATGATCGTGCTGTTTTTTTGTCATGAAGTCACTGCGTTATGGGACGTCAGCTATGCGGTGAAAAGCAGAAAAGTGACGCCGGTCGAACAACACATCCACAGTTTTCTCGAAATGGTGCCGCTGATGGCGCTGCTACTGGTGATCTCCCATCACTGGCCGCAATTTCTCGCGCTGTTTGGGGCCGGCAATGAAACGCCCCGGCTTACTCTTACGCTGCGTGCCGATCCGCTGCCGCAGGGTTATATTATTGGCGTACTGTGCGCAATCGTGGTGTTTGAACTGCTGCCTTATCTGGAAGAATATCTGCGTACCCGGCGCGCGAAGAAAAACGCCTCAACGTGAACAGCATAAACCACCGTGCTGAATGGAAATGGGAATGATTGGGGAAGCTATTGATTCCACCACAGCCAATACCCACATGATAAAAAAACCTCCCGCGGGAGGTTTATCGATTAGATCGGTTTTTGCCCATCGTCTTCAGGCAATCCGGTGCCGGTATCATCATCGTCATCAAGCGGCTCTTCGCCGGGCACCTGCGCATCATCAGGCAGCGGAGTGACATCATCGGGTCGTTCTGACATAAGCACCTCCATACCCCACATTGGGTAATAACTATTTTAGTTGCGTTATCCTTCAGCCCGGCGGGTTTATCACGCATCTGTGAATTAAGCGTAAGAAGTAAATTAGTTATGGGTTAACGCTTTGCTTATCGCCAGGCTTCAGCTAGTAACCATAAAAAAGGCCACCCGAAGGTGACCAATAATAGGGTACTCGCTGCGTTAGTCATCAGGTGTGGTTATTAATTTATTTCGCCACATGAATAACACAACTGAATTAATTCGCTTCTTTCATCACATACAACGACGAGGCGATGGCAATCATAATCGACTTACAAAAAATACATTTTGCGCCGAGTGGATTTTGCCTGTTCCTGTCAAAAATGGACTGGCGATATTGAGAGCCCTGACATTGTGGGCATCTCATAGCATTAATTACTGTAATAATCAGAGACCTGTAACGTTAACAGCGGACGGACCTCTAGGGCCGTTTTCTACAGAGAATTCAACTTTCTGACCGTCATCGAGTGAGCGGAAGTCAGTTCCCTGAATGGCAGAGAAATGGACGAAAACGTCTTTGCTGCCGTCTTCCGGAGAAATGAAGCCGAAACCTTTCTCAGCGTTGAACCATTTTACTGTACCGAGCATTTTATTTGACATGTTTATACCTTGATAATGAGCCATATGGCATTAGAGGCTGAACCGCAGCGACACATCAGAACCTGAGATAAAACTCAAAGAGAAAGGCACAGGAAAGGCACTAACACAGATGAGAGATACAAAACGAACTAACTATGGGACTGTCTGCTTATCAGACCGGAGATGCATTAACGCACGTCTGGCGGGTAAACACAAGGGGTAATAATATTTATTGATAAATTTCGGGTTTGACGAAGCGGTTACTGCGCCGCGTTTAAAATTTTAAGTTAATAGATTTAGTCACTATTTTTCATTTCTGAAAGTATCAGGCATTTAAATAATTACTTTGCTGCGGCAACGACTGTCATCTTGTCTGATAAAGAGCAGGTGTCCATGACGTTCAGAGTTTTGCTGTGGTGATGATGTCTCGGAGCACCGTGGTGTGCATTTCGATCCACTGATTGGCCGCCCGCAGTGTTTAATGCCAGCTCAGGCGGTCAAGTTCTTTGATGAGGTCAAAGGTGCTGATGGTATACCTCACGTTTCACCGTTTGCCAGTAAACAATCATGAATTGCAACAATCGCTTAGCGCATAAATCATGTTGCTGAGGCAATAAAAACCTTACTTAAATGCAACCGTTCATGCCATGCTTTGCCCGGAGCATTACAAAAGTATCGCGCTGCAGTGTCCGCGCGGCATTGACCCGTTTTATCTTTAAGTTGCAGGAACCGTTACCCGATGAAATGAAGCAGAAGACGCGTAAGGAACTGTACTACTTTTACATCATGATGATAAATATACGACGAAATTATGAAGCTAAGAAAAACACAGTACCTGCGCACCAACCCGATTTATTATAAGGATGCGGATAAATGAGCATAATTTTTGTTCCCCCGCTTATCACGCTTCTACTTAGCAGGGAGAGTGAGAAAGGCAGCCCACTGACTGAGGATGAAGTAAATAGCATCAGAGACGATGCGACAGCTATCAATCTGGATAGTGAAACTGCTTTGGCGATGGGGGAGAGCCGCGGCTATCGGGATATAGACCCTGAAAATTGCTGGGCAGAATGGTTAGCATTCAGGAGCGATAAGTAGCGTTTAAGAGCCTGGCGCCAATAAAATACAAGCCGCTTATACGCAGCGGAGAATTAGGGAAAGATTTGCGCAACGGTTGCCAGACAACAAGAACATGTCCAGGACCAAAAAGTATCTGGATTGACGCGGTCAGGTATAAGTGATGATTTGATTTGGATATAAGGATTTCGGACACATTTAGGACATTTTCGTACTGGCTGTAATTAATCCTTGTAAAACAGATATATAAAAAAAGACCCAATACTAATTAAAAACACTAAAATCAATGACTTACATTTGTACTAGGCGACAATTTGGCTGACAAGAAACGTATATGCAATCTAAAAATTTTACTTAATATCATTCGGAAAAATTTAAACAAAAAAAGCTAATGTAATCATAACACTAAAGATTATTTAATCACTTTATATGTGACTTAGATCACACTAACTCATAATGGGTCTTTAACGTTCTAAAGGTTTAGGATAATTCTTAACATCTTCTTACAAACTAAAGGACTTAGCATGAGTGGATCTGGTGGTGGTATCAGCGGTTCAGATATATTGACTCCCTGTGATAATCTTAAATTTACTACGGACCTTGCTTCACCCAAAGCAGCAGCCATGAGTTTAGAAATTGGCGACATACTCGAAATTACGCTCAACGGTGATGCCCTAGTTGTTATGTACGATGGGGAGATAGTGGGTGGAATTGCTTGTAAAGAAAGTTCAAGGTTAAGATTTTGTTTATCCCAAGGCAATTCTTATAAAGCGAGTGTGCTTACTAAAAATCTAGGACAAATTAAAATTTCCGTTTATCCGGGGTAACTAATCATGATTAATGTGATAGGCGGAGTTTACCGGGAAAAATGTTTAAGACCTTCTTGGGACCATGTTTTTGGCTCTGGTGGCAGGGCTGCAATAGCTATTGCTACCATGGGAACCAAAGTTAACCTACATGCCTATATCAGTGATACCCTTTTATATGACTTTAATTTTAAAGTTGCTTTATTAGGAAACGATGTATTTTCACTAACTAGGTTACCTTACAATAAAGACATAATCTTTAACTATTCACACGGTCTCGATCCTTTAAATCCCCCCATAGTTGAAAAGAAAGAAAACATAAAATTAATAAGTGATAACGCCCTAGTTTTCGGAATGTTAGAATGTGATTTTGAAATCACTGTAGATTACGCTGTTTATGATCCTCAAAATACTTTTAGCACTGAATCATTTTCTAAAAATGGTTCTAAAGCAAATCACTTAGCTCTTGTACTGAACGAAAATGAAGCTAGAACATTGTGTAGTAATAGTCATATTGTAAACATTGAAGAAATCATAGACGTACTTCATACACAAGAAGCAGCTGAAGTTGTTATTGTTAAATGTGGTCCATCTGGCGCAATTGTTTCATATGCCGAAGAAAAAATGAGAATACCCGCTTTTCAAACAAATAGTGTTTGGAAAATAGGTTCTGGAGATTGTTTTTCTGCACACTTTGCTAACAACTGGATTGTAAATAAAGAGCCACCAGAAGTTGCCGCCTATAATGCATCTTTAGCTACGGCATTTTTTTGCGAGAGTTCTACTCTACCTTCTGCATTTATGCTTTCAGATTATAGTCCTAAATCAATTGTACTTGATGACTCTTCACGTAAACCAGTAGTTTATATTGCCAGTCCCTTTTTTACCTTACCCCAGCTGTGGCTCGTTGAACAAATCAGATTCAATTTGATCGAAATGGGTCTTCACGTAACCTCACCCTATCATGATATAGGCATGATTCAGAGTGAAAATAGCAAAGATTGTAATAAGGTATGCGATGCTGATCTGTTAGCAATACAGAGTTCTGATATTATCTTTGGTGTAATTGATGGGTGTGATTCTGGTACTATCTTCGAAATTGGTTATGCTACAGCTTTAAATAAGAAAATCATTTTACTTAATGAGAATGTGCCATTAAATGACTTGGTGATGTTCCATAACAAACATACTTTAATTACTAATGATTATGTAACGGCTATTTATAAAACACTTTGGGCAAGTCTATGAACAGTAAAGTTGGATTAATATTATCTGGAGGCATGGATTCTGCCTGCTTAGCTTGGTGGATGAAACCTAACATGGCCTTCACCATCAATTATGGGCAGTTAGCAGCTGAAGCAGAAATCGAAGCTTCAAGTGAGATTTGCCGCATATTGCAAATAGAACATCATATTATCTCTATTGACTGTAAGCAACTTGGTTCTGGTGACATGGCTGGCAAACGAGCAGATGAAAAAGCACCTGCTACCGATTGGTGGCCTTTCAGAAATCAAATGCTAATTACTTTTGCAGCAATGAAAGCTATATCTTTTGGAATTGAAAAGCTCTTAATAGGTACGGTTAAGAATGATAGTTTCCATAAAGATGGTACATTTGAATTTATAGATGCAATCTCAAATCTTTTATCTCTACAAGAGGGCAACATCATAGTTGAGGCACCAGCATTCACTCTTGATACGTTAGATTTAATTAAGGCATCCTCAATTCCATACGAAATATTAAAACTTACCCATAGCTGCCACAAATCAATCACTCCCTGCAATAATTGTCGCGGTTGCAATAAGCACAATCAAATTTTAAATGATTTGGGGAGGTATTAGTATTTAAGTTATTTTTTGGGCGCAATATGAGCGCCCCAATATATAAGTGTATTAGTTGAAGCTTATTGTAGCCAAAACTTTACCAGAAAACTCTATGTCACTTAATAAGCACTCGAAGTTGGAACTAGGGTTGGTCACCATAATTTTTTTTCCGGGCAGTAAAGATACATCATAAACGTCATATTTATCATCAACACCTAAAACCCAACGGCCGTTACTAACATTCGTGACTTCTGAATCAATAATCCATGCTCCGAAGCTACTGGTTACTAATATAGGGGACACAACGTGCTTTGGCAGAAAAGATATATCAGAGATCCATTCCCCTGAATCTACTAATAAACCATCCTGTAGAACTTTCTTTGGAATTCTATCTTTTTGGTCAATAGCGATGGTTGCATCTCGCTGATTACCTCTACCCGTTGCAAGCCATTTAATTGATACCCCGGTATCTAGCGCGCAGCTTACTACAACATCCCCTGGAAAATAATTACGCCGTATCCATGTACTAACTGTTCCAGAGGAGATATCAAGCAATTCACATAACTGTTTTTGCAGAGTAAATCCATATGCATCAAGTATCCGCCTCAGCACCGGTTTACCACCATTCGCCATAACTTCGTCGTACACAGCCCTGCCACTTAAAGTTGGCAAATTGCTATTGCAACTTGCTTTCTCAAGTTCCCCAGTCACTAACCAGTTAACGTCCGCTCCGGTATCAAGAGAACATTGGACGATAACGTTTCCCGGAACCTGTCCACGCGCCAACCAACTGGCAACATTGCTCTTAGCAATTTCAAGTCGATCGCTTAGTTGCTTCTGCATGGTGAAGCCATAGGCTGACAGGATTCTTTCAAGAACATCTCCCGCCACAGCATTTTCAAGACGCATTATTTTCACCGATGAACGCTAAATTATGTTTATAGTTAAACAATAGCGATCTAGAGTGTTCACACACCACATGTAACACCATAGAACACGTTTAACTACGAGGAGATACTGCGTTATGCATACTGAAAATGCAAACAGCCAGAACGCATTTGACTTAGTGCAATCTAAAGAATTCATTGCCAATGTCGCTGCAATTCTAATGCCCGCTATCAGCGAGGCGGTTAACGATGCCGTAAACAAAGCTGTCACGTTAGCAACTTCACCAACCATGTCTAAGCAAGACTTCGCCGCAGCCAACCGCATCAGCGACTCGGTGCTGGAGAAGTGGATATCTAACGGTGTTGTATTGCTCGCCCCTACACCGTCTTTCACATATACCCAAAACCGCACCAACAAAAAGACCGGTGAAAAGGTCGAAACCACCATGACCAAACATGGCAATCCACTTATCAATGTTGCCGCCTGGCGTGAAAAAAACCGCCAGCACGCAATCAAATGTCGCTACATCAAACCCTAATTTGATTTTGCAAGTTGAGGGCGTTTCAAACATGTTTGATTTCAAGGTTTCTACCCATACGCACTACGACGATGCCTGTCGCAAGTTCGCATTAGCACACAACATGGAAGACGTTGCACAGCAAACTGGCATGCGCGCGCAAACGCTGCGTAACAAGCTGAATCCCGACCAGCCGCACCAGCTTACCGTGCAGGAAGTGTTAACGCTCACCGATGTCACCGAAGATGCGACGCTTATTGATGGCTTGCTTGCGCAAATCCAGTGCTTACCTTGCGTGCCGGTCAATGAAGTCGCCAACGACAAGCTGCCACTGTATGTGATGAAAGCCACCGCTGAGGTTGGTCAACTCGCTGCTGGCGCGATCTCAACTGAGCAATTAAGCGCGAGCTGCAAACGCGGTCTACTACAAAACGTGAATAGCGGTATTCGCTGCTTAACGCTGGCAGCAATCGCTGTTCAAGCGCGCATACAGGCTAACCCTGCTTCGTCTTCGACAGTCGATGCGATCAGCGGCCTTGGCGCTTCGTTCGGCGTGGTGTGAGGTGCAGCCATGATTTCATTTGCTGCACAGCTCAAGAGGCAAAGCCCGTCAATGTCCTACGGGCACGGATGGATTTTAGGTGACAACGGTAAGCGCTGGCATCCGGTTAAACAGGTTTCAGGCGCACCACGTTCTCAGGCAATACCCAAGAGAGGCAAATCATGGCTATTGAAGGCGATTCAATGCTTGTCGAATTGAGTGCCGGTCAGCGCGTCGCTGCACTCAATCACGTTGCGTTATTGCGCTCGCAGTTTAAGGGCGGCGACGGTGAAAAAGATTTATCGCGATTCTTCGATTCAATGCGTGATGTGAGAGACAACAACTACCAGGACAATAAGCGTACACTAAGCGCAATCTTTTTCCTGGCGAATATCGGTAAAGACCGACACAGCGCTGATTTTAGCGAATTAAGTACCGATGAAAAATCCGCAGTCATTCGTGCAATGAACCAATTAAAAGCCGTTGTGAGTTTATTCCCTAAGCGAATGACACTTTCTAACTAAATAACTCAATGCAATTAACTGGCGTAAACCCGCCGGGATTCACTTTGCCCAAAAACAGGAAATTACATGCTGAATAATTCATCCCAATTTAAACAAACGGCTGCATATATCGACCTCGACATGATGCTCAATGACGCGCGCAAAGAAGAGCGTCGCGATCGCGCTGACTTGATGGTCAATCGTCTGAACATATTGGCCGCGAAAATCCGTCACGACGAATTATCGTCGATTGAAGCCGCCGAACTACTCCATCAGGAAATCGAAAAAATCCAAACGCAAATTGCGGAGTCACACTAATGGCCGACTCAATGGATATTGTGCAACAGCGCACCGAGGAAATGCTCGAACGTAATATCGCGCTTATCGTTAACCGCGCCCCTGCGATCAGCGCTTCTTTCTGCGAAGACTGCGACGCACCGATTCCAGAACTGCGCCGCCGCGCCTATCTTGGCGTTACCCGCTGCGTTTCTTGTCAGGAAATTGAAGAACAGCGCGGCAAACACCAGCAGGCCAAGGCCTGATGTCCGATACATATGCATACCCGTGGAATGCTCCACGGCAAGCCATTGTCAGCCCCTATCCCACTTATGATGAGATTCACAATCTCAATCTTCTGAATGCTTAAAAAGCTGAACAAATAGCCAAGCTGAATCAAGCTCATCATCTGCTAGAAAAACAACCTCAGATTGTTCAATTTGATGTCAAACGCCGTATGGCCGAACTTGAAAAATCACAAGGTGAAATTCGTGCCAATGCGTACTTAACAAAGACATTTGTTGAGCGCACATTGCCACGCGTTGAATGTGTGAACACCAAGTATCGCCTCTGCGAAATGAAGGCCGGCACGCAAGCCCTACTCACTAAAAATTCAGACAAAGCAATTGGCGCAGCCAGAGCAAGTGGCGCGCTATGGGAATTGATGCGTCGTTTTAACCGCTTGCCTGATATGGCTCGCGCCGATGTTGATTTACTGGCGGGTGATATTGCCAACTTTACTCTGGCTGAACTGGTGCAAGCACATGGTCAATCTGACAGCGAATCAGATTACAAATACACACATCGCATCTACATGACCGCGGCCACCATCACCCGCGAATTCGACCAGACTCCGCCACTTTGGGAAAAGGTCACGTCTCGATTCTTTGAACCTGAAGAAGTCACACCTGCGATTTTGCGCATGCAGACCGAGAAATGGTGGAAGGGTCGCCTGCGTCGTATCGCGGCATCATGGCGTGAACATCTGCAAATTGCCCTCGCCAACGTCAGCAAAAAACACACGCCCTATGCAAGCAGAATGACGGTTTCGGAATGGCGCGAGCAAAAGCGCCGCACGCGTGAATTTCTTAAAGGGCTTGAGCTTGAGAATGAGGAAACCGGCGAAAGAATCAGCCTAATCGACAAGTTTGATGCAAGCATATCGAATCCTGCCATTAAGCGCTGCGAGTTGATGAATCGCATTCGCGGTTTTGAAAATATCTGCAACGACATGGGCTTTGTCGGTGAGTTTTACACGATCACCGCGCCTTCTCGCTATCACGCCACTATCAAGACCGGTCATCGTAACCGCAAGTGGAATGGCGCTAGCCCGGCAGATACGCAGCGTTACCTCTGCAACGTGTGGCAGAAAATTCGCGCCAAGCTGCATCGCGAAGAAATCCGCATCTTCGGCATTCGTGTTGCCGAACCCCATCACGATGCAACACCGCACTGGCATATGCTGATGTTTATGCTGCCTGAAAATGTCGATCGTGTGCGTGAGGTGATCAGCGACTATGCATGGCGTGAAGATGGTATAGAACTAACCAGCAAAAAAGCGCGCAGAGCGCGCTTTCATGCCGAAGCCATTGACCCCGACAAGGGCAGCGCCACCGGCTATGTGGCGAAATACATATCAAAAAACATCGATGGCTATGCACTCGACGGCGAGCTGGACGATGAAAGTGGTAAAGAACTTAAAGACACCGCGCCCGCCGTTTCGGCATGGGCTGCACGTTGGCACATCCGGCAATTCCAGTTCATTGGTGGTGCTCCGGTCACGGTTTATCGCGAACTACGCCACATGGCCGACAGCGAAACCGCGCATGGACTCAGTATCGAGTTCGCGGCCGTGCATGACGCTGCTGATGCAGGCGATTGGGCTGGCTACGTTAACGCACAGGCGGCGCATTTGTGCGTCGTGATGAGCTGGCCGTGCGCACCTAGTATCAACCAAGCGAAGATCTCAACGCTTACGGCGAAGAAACTATTCGTATCAAAGGTGTGTAGGCCACTGACGCTGGCGCAGATACACCAATCCTAACCAGATTGACGCAATGGAAGATGGTGCCGAAGCGTGCTGTTGATTTGGCCGTTGACGTTAAGGGCGCGTCCGCGCCCTCTTGGAGTTCTGTCAATAACTGTACGGCGTCGCCGCCAGTTGATATCCCTCTCGATTTCTCACAGACGCCAACACGAGCAGAAAGGCGGCGTATTTTGCGGCGACTGCACGAAAGCACACATGTTAAGCAGCGAAAACAGCCACCGCCAGCGCCAAACGCTCAGCACTTGGAAAAGCGCGAACAGCTTAAAGAGATATTCCACGATGTCTCGCGTTTACACCTGTCCGAAGGTGAGATCACCTGGATGATGAGCGGCCGAAAACTGAAAGTAGGTGAGCAAACATTCTGGAGCGGCAGCAGCGGGCATCTGTTCCGGAATCGGCGTAAAGCATCCACCGTCCTTAGCAGGTTTGAGGCCTTGGCTAAGAAATGTATGGGCAAACGCAGCGCTCAATAAAACAGCATTTAACTTACAAAAAACCATGCGAATCTTTACGGTTCCTAAATCGCATGATACTGTTCATTCATACAGTATAAAAATTGATTCAGGAGTTAATTAACTGATGGACTTAGACAATCTGAGCGAGACCGTTGCACGCATTCAGTTTATCGCCGACGTTTCGCTTGTCGCACACTGCAAAGAAAATGAACTAAAATTGGCACTGTCGATGATCAGTGAGATGGCCGGAAAGATTGATACAGCGATTTATCAGGATGCCATTTTCCGTCAGGCTGAATGACTTCTTTTCAGTAACTCCCCTGCCCTGAGCCACCATTTCGGTGGCTTTTTCATGCTGCAGCAAAGTGCATGATTTTGCATGATCCAGATAGGATCGCCGATCGCTACAGCGCCCATAGCTGGCGCGGCTTGACGAGGTGCATGCATCTGCATGAAAAGCGATGCATAAAGCGGGCAGGCGTGGCGGGGATAGCATTGCGCGCCTAGCCTAATCTTTAATATCTACTTTAAAGGTTGTACTATTGTCGTCTTGAGTTTACTTTCATCCCAATATTTAAGGAAGAATATGACTATCACTAAGAATCGTGCCGATAGCAAAACCTTACCATCATGGTCATTTGAGTTTAAGAATATAGGGTGCCTTAAAAGTGGGCAACTTGACATAAAACCTTTAACCATTCTTTGCGGCAGAAATAACACTGGTAAGACATGGATAATGTACAGTATTTATGGTTTTCTTAATACAGCCAAGCCTAATACAAAACTTCCTCATGTTTCAGAAATCAATAAAGAACTAAAATCGCTTGGTACTTATGAACTTAACTTAGAAAAGTGGATTGAACAATATTATACCACTATAAGAAAAGAGTTTGATAAAGATTCAGCATCAATGCTTGAGGAGGTTTTTAACACTTCTGATGAATCTATTTTTTCTAATTCACATTTTTCATGGGTAGTTGACAAAGAGACTCTCATAAATCACGCCAAACAAAAAGAAATTTACTTCACTCTGACATTAGGCACTAGTAAAAAAGAAATAATCAGTATAGAAAAAGAAAGTGGAAACCCCATTTTAAAAATAACCCTTTTGGATGTTGACTTTACCCAAAGTGAGCGATTCATTAATCATACATTAATTCAGGTTTTACAACTTGAACATGACCGCCGCCCCGCATTTTTAATACCTGCAGAACGAAATGGATTACACCTTTTCTATAATGAACTAAGCTCAAGACGCACAGCGCTACTTCATCATGCATCCAAAGAGAGCTTTGATTTGAGTTCATTGCTCAAAGATGTATTAAAATCAAAATATTCTGCACCAATTGCTAACTACATTGACTGGCTCAATGAGTTGAAAACAATTAGAAAGAAAAAAAGTGTCGAATTCCATTCAGCTGCAGAAGAAATTAAAAAAATAATCTCTGGGAAATATACAGTAGATAACGAAGGTCAAATCTATTTCTCTACTTACAAAAAGGGAAAGGAAGAGTCTAAAAAATTAGAGCTTCATTTATCATCCTCTACAGTTAAGAGCCTCTTTGGACTATGGTTTTATTTAGAGCACCAAGCTGAGATTGGCGATATATTGATGATTGATGAACCTGAATTAAATCTTCACCCTGCAAACCAAAGAATTATTGCTAGATTTTTAGCAAAACTATCAAACTCTGGATTAAGAGTTATAATTAGCACCCATAGCGATTAATTTCTTAAGGAAATCAATAGCTTAATAATGCTTTCATCTTCTGACACTGATGATATTGACAAAAAAAATATATTAAAAAAACAGGGTATTGATAATGAAAGTATAATCACAAGCCAAAACGTTACGGCATATCTTTTTGATAAAAATCAAATTCAAGAGATGGTGAAGACAAACGAGGGCATAAATGCTGTAACATTTGATGAGGTTATCCATAGCATCAATGATAACAATGATGAAATTTACTTCTCTTTAGTTGATAAAAAAAACAACCATGATGAAAGTTTCATTGATGAAAACTCACTCAATGGTGACGAATAATGGCGGAAATCACTAGTGTCTTTCAAAGCTCAATTGAATCTAGTTATGTATTAACTAGACAAGCCGCCTTTTGGGTAGTTGAGGAAACCAATCCAAACTCAAAAAACACTAAGCTATTGGTTAATGGCTCGGGGATATTTGGTTTTTCACTAGATAGTAATCTCGTCCCCAAACCTGCATGGAAATTCATTAAAAGTAATGCAGTTAAGGGATTGAGTTCAGTTTGCGATGGGATATTCGTAACAAGCCATGATCAAAGAGACTATTTTATTGTAATTGATCTCAAATCAACCAAATCAACTGGAATTTCAAAGCAATTGCTTACATCTATACATTTGTGTAAATGGCTTCACAATGTATTAAGTTTGCATGGGCATTTAAATAAAGAAACTAGATTTGCTGGAGTTGTTAGTAAAATCAGCAATCGAACCCAAGCAGCGAAAATAGGTTCTGTTAGAAAACCCATTCCTGAACCAATAATTCATCAGGGGTTTCCTATCTTCCAGTTGCATGACGTCCAAAAAATATCTTTAAATGACATTTGCAGCAAGTGCTAAAATAAAGGCTCATATCTGAGCCTTTATAAACCTAAATTTATCTATGATATTTATTTTGAAAAATTGTATTCTCTGAAACGTATAACCTCACAATTCAACCAATCATTTAATGCAATAAGCCTTTCTTGCAGCGGCGTCAGCTCATTCCGCACAAACACCTGCGCCGCCTTCACCGCATCCCCGAACCCGCCCGCACTGTCCGGGATTATCCCCATCATCTGCGGCGGCACGCGGTGTGCACTAAGCAAATCATCGCGGCTGGCCTTCTTAATGTTGAAAAAGTCATCCTTGGTAGCCACTTCACTCAGCGGCAAAATCTTGATCCCATCCGGCTTGCCATTGGGCGCATACATAAACAGGTTGCGGAAATTGCCAATCCCTTTAGTGTCCCGCATCGCCTGCCGCATGCGCTCGATGTCACTGCTACTTTGCGCTGCATCGGTCATGTACAGGATTTAACCCGCGTGCGCGCCGTTCTGGTAATACTTGCGGCGGAACAACGTAGCAGCCTCATTTAGCCAGGCGGAATTAAGCGCGCTAAGATATTCCGGCAGACCGTAAAGCTCCTGATTCACGTCTGACTCAATCAGGTGGAAAACCCGATCCGTTTCAAACTGGTGCGCCTCCTTCCACTCATTCACGAACCAGTAAACACCCTTCTCCACGCCGCGCCGCGTGTACTTGGCTGGTGACGTTTCCAGACGCAGCGGTTTGCCGAGCGCGTTGCGGCGCAGCTCCGCGAATGCATTGCCAAACACCAGATAGTCAAGCGCAAACTTGCTGAACTCCTGCTGGCTCAGCAGCGGATGCGGGATAAACGTTGAGGCCAGTATGTTGCGCATCACGTAGAGCGGCGAGCTGTGATGCACTGCCGAACGCAGGCTTTTGGCGAGGCCGTGGAAGCTGACCGGCGGCTCGTACCAGCGGCCGTTATGGATGCACTCGGCGTAATCCATGATGTCGCGCTTATCGAGTACCGCCGTTGGCTCGCCGAAGCTGAACGCCTCAAAAGGCTGTGACGCATCCTGCGCGGGCTGGGTTTGTGCGGTAAATGCCTTGTGGCGGTTGCGTTTACTCATCAGTAAAACTCCATAAATGAAAGGTTAGCGCCGCCGCTGGCGGCGGTGAGCGGTTCGTTCAGCAGGGCGTGCATGATTGCCCACGCGACATCGGCGTGGCTGGCTTCCTCGCTGTGGCTGGCCTCGTAGGTTGAGCGGTTGCCGCTGGCCGTCATGGTTTTGCGGATCGACATAAACGACTACGTGATGTCGGTCTGGCCTGCGTCGTATTCGAGACGACCGCAGCTGATGGTGTCCTTGGCTTTCAGCACCATTGCGGTTTTTACTTCCGGCGAATATTTGATTTCGCGCGTCGCCGGAAAGAACTGGCGCAAAAGCTGGAATACGCCCTGACCGATGCCAGTGGTGTCCACGCCGATGTATCGCACTATGCCGATCGGTAAAGAGCTGCACGATGAATTGAAAGATAAAGAGGGAGAGTTTTTCGCGGAGTATTATCGCCAGTTTTATCGCGTAATACGTCTAACCCGAATTGAATTGCCAGAAGGATTCATGAGCCACATTCCACGCCATAGATTCACCAGCCACTTCATAATGACCTGTGGTATCCCCCTGGAGTTACAGCGCATATTTGAACACTAAGATATAAGCGTAACCATGCGTTATCCCCACTTCGCGCCTGATCATCTTGAAGATGCTATTCACTGCAATCCATTAACGATTATGGCCGGAAAAAGTGGCGGAAAAATGGCGGCGAAGGTTATCACAGGGTAGAACACGGTATAACAGGATTGGTAATAACTCATTGATAAGTATGAAATTATTGTCAGTCAACAGTAAATAAAAAAAGACCCAATACGATTCCTGTATCGGGTCCAGGGAAATGGCTCGTTGAGAGCCGTGCGCTAAAAGTTGGCATTTTTGCAGGCGAGGACGCCTTGCCTTTTAAAGGTAGACCAGCATCGGTGATTTTCCAGCCAGCGGGCTTCGCCGCCGGCAAAAGCTGCCAACTCTGTGATCAGGCTGGCACTAACGGCTGGCAGGCGCAGCGGCAAAAATGTGCGCTACGCCTGAAAATGCAGGGATTATTTACCGCACAACTGCTGGGCGCGATCGACGATCGGCTGCAGGCTCATTTTTTGTCCCGGATG
Source organism: Pantoea sp. GM_Pan_4 (assembly GCF_026541005.1). Taxonomy (NCBI): domain Bacteria; kingdom Pseudomonadati; phylum Pseudomonadota; class Gammaproteobacteria; order Enterobacterales; family Erwiniaceae; genus Pantoea; species Pantoea sp. GM_Pan_4. Next base: position 49,950 of record NZ_JALNUZ010000001.1, on the reverse strand, counting down.
CGCTTTATCGGCGGCAAGGATGGTATCGATGGATTGCAATGTGCCCTGCCCGGCATTGCCGCGCGCCAGCGCTTTATCATTAAGCGGATACTGCAGCAGCGTGCTGGGGTTGATGGCAAACAGCGCGCCATCTTTCTCGCAGGTCAGCATCACCTCTTCACGGGTGAACGGCCACTTATCTTTGCCAATTTCAAAACGGCTGACGGTGATAATCTGCCCGGCGAACGCCTGGCTGCACAACGCCATCAGTAACCCAGCTGGAATCAGTTTCTTCAGCAAAATCTCGACCTCATCTCATCTTTTAACAGATTCAGGCCGGCGACAGCGTAGCAAACACGCTCACCAGCCCGATAACAATCAACGCCAGCAGCAGCTCGAGCTGCGTCAGACGGATAAAAAGCTTCGGTGCCCGGCTGGCGGCCAGGCGAAAACGCGGCACCAGCAGATAGCGATTAAGCAGCGCAATCAACACCATCAGTGCCACCAGCAACGCTTTGCTCACCAGCAGCTCGCTCCACAGCGTGGCGGTCCAGTTGAGCGGCGTGCCGGCAATCAGCAGGCTGTTGACCGTGCCGGTAACAATCGCCAGCGCCACGGCCAGATGACCATAGCGTGAAAAGCGCATCATGCTGCGAATGGCATCGGTGCGCCAGGCAATGTTGCGCGCCTCGCGCATTAATAGCAGCAGCGGCAGCAGACCACCGGCCCAGAAGGCGGCCGCGATCAGGTGCAGCGCATGGTTGCCCTGCTGCAGCAGTCCCGGCATGCCGTCACGCATCGCCGCATGGCCAACGCCCGCGAGGGCGATCAGCTGTAACAGCGCGCTCGCCAGTAACGCCTGCTGGCGCAGCTTACCACGCAGGAGCAGCGCCAGCGTGCTGAGCAGGGCAAACAGGATAACCCAGCGCCACACTACGCCGAAGCGGGTGGTCAGCACTGCGAGCCAGACATCCGCGCTGGCGATGCTGCGCCAGTCGCCGCTCATCAGCCCGGTCTGCGCCGCCAGCATCAACAGCGCACTGAGTAAACTCAGTACGGCGCTGTATCCCATCAGCCGCCGCCAGCGCTGTGCCAGCACCGGTCGGTAGCGCGCCGGCGCCAGCAGCGCGGTATAAAATGCACTGCCGGTGAGCAGAAACAGCGCCAGAAAATGCAGCGCCCGCAGGCCGATCCAGAACGCGCTAAGACTCATTACTTCACGCTGAAGCTGTAGCTACCTTTGGTTTTGTGGCCGTCCACTGACAGCACGTGCCAGTTGACCTGATACTGGCCCGACGCCAGCGGCTGGGCGATCGGCACAATCAGCTGATCGTGCTGCTGCGGATTCAGCTGGGCTTTCTCCAGCGCCACCGGTTGCTGCTGCGCGTTGATCATTTCCACGCCGCTGAATGCCGGTTCAATATCTTCGGTGAATGTCAGGGTGAGTTGCTGCGGCGCGCGCTCCACCACGGCGTTGTCCGCCGGCACCGGGGCTTTCAGGTGGGCATGCGCCAGAGCCAGCTGGCTGAAGCTCAGCGTCGCGCCCGCCAGCAGTAGCGCGATAACGCGCCTGGATGCAGTTTTCATCATCACGTCTTCCCTTTTAACTGCGGCACTGCGCCGCAAATGTGGCAGCAGGATACGCCGCTGCTTTTAGGCTGTCGAGACTTGCGGTGCGATCCAATTCCCTTGATCCAACAGGGCGAAACCATTATTTTTGCCCCTGTTTATCAGGAGAAAAGCATGAGCCAAAACCTTGCCCTGCTGTCGCAGGAAGAGAAAGACAAAGTAAACGTCGATCTCGCCGCCGCTGGCGTGGCGTTTAAAGAGCGCTATAACATGCCGGTGATCGCCGAGATGGTGGAGCGCGAGCAGCCGGAAGCGCTGCGCGACTGGTTCCGTCAGCGCCTGATGGCCTATCGCCAGGCATCGCTCAGCCTCTCCCGCCTGCCCTACGAACCTAAGCAGAAATAATTTATGTTACGCGTAATCGATACGGAAACCTGTGGCCTGCAGGGCGGCGTGGTGGAAGTGGCGTCAGTGGATGTCATTGACGGCCAGATCGTCAATCCGATGAGCGATCTGATCTGCCCGGATCGGCCCATCAGTCGTCAGGCGATGGCGGTGCACCGCATCACTGAAGCCATGGTGGTAGGCAAACCGACCATCGAAGAGGCGATTGGCCGCTATCACGGTAGCCCGCACTATGTGGCACATAACGCCAGCTTTGACCGGCGCATGCTGCCGACGATGCCGGGCGAATGGATCTGCACCATGACGCTGGCGCGCCAGCTGTGGCCGGGCATTAAATACGGTAATCAGGCGCTGCGCCACAGCCTGAAACTCGAGGTGTCGCCGCCGGATGATCTGCACGCGCACCGCGCGCTGTACGATTGCTACGTCACCGCCGCGCTGCTGATCCGCATTATGGAAACCTCCGGCTGGAGCGCCAGCGAGATGGTGAGTCGCTGCCAGCCGGCGCCGGTCAGCGACGAGGTGTTCCCGTTTGGTAAGTATCGCGGTCAGAGCATCGGCAGCATCGCGCGTAAAGATCCGGGCTATTTGCGCTGGGTACTGGAAAACGTACGTGATTTGCGCGCGCCGCTGCGGCAGACGCTGCGCAAATACGTTAAGGACACTCAGTAATCGCTGCGCGGCGGCAGCGAGCCCTGCGCCAGGGCGATCAGGAAAGTGAACTCCTGCGCCACGCCTTCATAGGATTTATAACGTCCTGATTTGCCGCCGTGGCCGGAATCCATATCGGTGCAGAGTAACAGCAGCGCATCGTTGGTGCGCAGCTCACGCAGCTTTGCCACCCACTTCGCCGGCTCCCAGTACTGTACCTGCGAATCGTGCAGCCCGGTGGTCACCAGCAGGTGCGGATATGCCTGCGCCGTCACGTTGTCATACGGGCTGTACTGGCGGATGTAGCGATAGAATTCCGCCTGCTCCGGATTGCCCCACTCATCATATTCACCGGTGGTCAGCGGAATCGACGGATCGAGCATGGTCGTGACCACATCGACAAACGGCACCTGAGCGATCACGCCGTGAAACAGCTGCGGCGCCATATTCAGCACGCCGCCCATCAATAAGCCTCCGGCACTGCCGCCCATGGCATACAGCTGCTGCGGGTTACCGTAACCTTTCGCCACCAGCGCTTCGGTAACATCAATGAAGTCGGTGAAGCTGTTCATTTTATGTTGCAGCCGGCCATCGTCATACCACTGCTGGCCCAGCTCGCCGCCGCCGCGCACGTGGATTATCGCGTAGATGAAACCGCGCTCCAGCAAACTGATGCGGCTGGTGCCGAAGCTGGCCTCCATGCTGCTGCCATACGCGCCGTAGCCGTACGCCAGCAGCGGATTGGCGCCGCGCTGAAAGTGTTTGCGGTGATAAACCAGCGAGACAGGCACTTCCGTGCCGTCGCGCACCGTGATCCACAGGTGTTCACTTTTGTAGTCGGCAGAGTCAAAACCCGGCACCGGGGTTTGCTTGAGAATGCGCCGTTCGCCGGTCTCCATGTTCAGTTCGAACAGCGTGGTCGGCGTCGTCATCGACGAGTAGCCGTAGCGCAGCGTGTCACTTTCCGGCGTGGGGTTGTAGGCCAGCCAGGTGACATAGGCCGGATCGTCAAAGGCAATACCGTAGCTCTCACCGCTGGCCCAGTTAATCTGGCGCAGGGTATTTACCCCGCGCTGGCGCTCTTCGACTACCAGCCAGTTACGAAACAGCTGGAAATCTTCCATCACCACGTGGTCGCGCGGCGGAATCAGGGTTTGCCAGCGATCTTCAGCCAGCCACGCGCTGCGGTACAGGCCGAAATTTTTGCCGTCGCGGTTGGAGCGAATGAAGAACTGGTGATCGTAGTGATCGATGCTGTATTCATGATCGCGCCGCCGCGGACAAAACACCTGCGGCTGTGCGTCCGGATATTCCGCGTCAATCAGCAGAATTTCACTGGTAGTTGTGCTGAACAGCGCGATCAGGATGAAGTGTTCCGAGGTGGTTTTATGCACGCTGAGGTGGAAAGACTCATCCTGCTCTTCATACACCAGCTGATCTTCCGACTGCGGATGCCCCAGTTCGTGACGCCACACCTGATAAGCCAGCAGCGTTTTCGAATGCTTGCGTACGTAGTAGAGGGTGCGTGAGTCGTTGGCCCACGCCACGCTGGAGGACGCGTCGCGCAGCACCTCCGGATACCAGCTGCCGCTGTTGAGGTTACGAAAGCGGATGCCGTACTGGCGGCGCGATAAAAAATCTTCCGCCAGCGCCATCACCTGGTTATCCGGGCTGATATCCAGCGTGCCCATGGTGTAAAAGTCACTGTGCGCGGCGCGCTGGTTGCCATCCAGCAGCAGTTGCCACGGCTGGTCGGCGGGCGCATCCACCGGCTGGCGGAAATAGGCCGCGTACTCATTGCCGGCTTCGTAACGGCTCTGGTAGCGATAGCCGCGTTTAACGTACGGTACCGAGTGGTCCTGCGCCGGTAGCCGATCGATGATCTCTTTCAGTACCCGATCCTGCAGCGCATCCTGAGAAGCCATCATCGCTTTACCGTAGCGGTTTTCCGCCTCCAGATAAGCCAGTACCTCGGGGTTTTGCCGGTCATCATCACGCAGCCAGAAATAGTTATCGGTGCGCGTTTCGCCGTGTAACGTCATGTGGTGGGGGATTTTTTTCGCTTGCGGCTGATTCATTACAGAGTTTCTCCCTGAAAGACGACATCCTGCAAGCGTGGCACTTCTGGCTGAGGAAGCCAAGCCGGAAACGCACGCGAAGTGTAACCGGAGGCCGCCGCAACCGCCTCCGGCGTGACTCAGGCCGCTTTTTCCGCCGCGATGTCGCGCTGAATACCGTCGCGCACGTCCTGCGGGATTTTCAACGCATCACCGAGCGCGGAGAGATAACTGCGCTCCATGAAATGATCGACATCGATCGCCGCACAGCTAAGGAAATAGAGCTCCAGCGCTTCCTCTTCGTTTTTCACGTCGGCGGCCAGCCACTGCGGATCGAGCGGACGGTTCATTGCCTGCTGAATCAGCGCTTCCGCCTGCGCCCCGTAACCGGCCTGATGGATATTCTGCTCGATGGCCGTGCGCTCGCGATCGTCAATGTGCCCGTCGCTTTTCGCAGCAAACACCAGCGCGGTGACCAGTCGCTCCGCGCGCTGGTCGAGCGGCGTCTGCAGCTGGCCAAACGCAGGCTCACCCTGATGGGTTTCCCGCACGCGCTGCTTGTATTTATTCCACAGCACCGCGCCTGCCGCCGCCCCGCCACCGACCAGCAGCGCGGTGCCACCGTATTTGGTTAACAGCTTGCGCGACGATTTGCTGGCAACCAGTAAACCCGCCAGGCCACCCAGCGCGCCGGGTGCCAGCATATCGCTCAGGCCGCCTGATTTGCCGTCACCGCCCTTCTTTGCCAGAACCGATTGAATTTGCTGCAGCCAGTTACTCATCGTTTAACTCCTGTTTAAGTTTCCGCTCACTATGCTGCCGCACGCTGTGTCAGTTAACGTCAGAGCCGGCAAAGTATGGCAAAGCCGGACGTGCGCAATGCGTGAGTGCGCAAACGTTTTCGTTTATACTGCGCGCGCATTTTGACTGCTAAGGTGAAATTATGACGACTCTTGGAACCGCGCTGCGTCCTGCCGCAACGCGTGTCATGCTGTTAGGTTCAGGTGAATTAGGTAAAGAGGTGGCGCTGGAGTGTCAGCGTCTCGGGGTGGAAGTGATCGCCGTCGATCGTTATGCCGATGCCCCGGCGATGCACGTTGCGCATCGCAGCCACGTCATTAACATGCTGGACGGTGACGCACTGGCGGCGCTGATTGCGCAGGAGCAGCCCCACTTTGTGGTGCCGGAAATTGAAGCCATCGCCACCGAAAAACTGCTGGAGCTGGAAGCGCAGGGGCAAAAAGTGGTGCCGACGGCCCGTGCTGCGCGTCTGACCATGAACCGCGAAGGCATTCGCCGTCTGGCGGCAGAAGAGCTGGCGTTACCGACCTCAACCTACCAGTTTGCGGATAGCAAAGCGCGTTTCGTCGCGGCCGCGCACGAGATCGGTTTCCCCTGCATCGTAAAACCGGTAATGAGCTCCTCCGGTAAAGGCCAGAGCTTCATTCGCGAAGCCAGCCAGCTGGATCACGCCTGGGATTATGCGCAGCAAGGCGGACGCGCGGGCGCGGGCCGGGTGATCGTCGAGGGCGTCGTGAAGTTCGATTTTGAAATCACCCTGCTGACCATCAGCGCGGTGGACGGCATCCATTTCTGCGCGCCAATTGGTCATCGTCAGGAAGACGGTGATTATCGTGAATCCTGGCAGCCACAGCAGATGAGCGAACTGGCGCTGCAGCGCGCGCAGGACATCGCCGCTAACGTGGTGAAAGCGCTCGGCGGTTACGGCCTGTTTGGCGTGGAACTGTTTGTGTGCGGCGACGAGGTGGTGTTTAGCGAAGTCTCTCCGCGTCCGCACGATACCGGTATGGTGACGCTGATTTCGCAGGATCTCTCTGAGTTCGCGCTGCACGTGCGCGCCTTCCTCGGCCTGCCGATTGGCGGCATTCGCCAGTATGGACCGGCTGCTTCGGCGGTGATCCTGCCACAGCTCGATAGCCACAACGTGCAGTTTGTGAATGTGGAAGCCGCACTTGGCGCCGGTTTGCAGCTGCGTCTGTTTGGTAAGCCGGAAATTGCCGGGCAGCGCCGTCTGGGTGTCGCGCTGGCGACCGGTGACAGCACCGATGATGCCGTGGCCCGCGCCATTGCCAGCGCCGCGGCGGTGCAGGTTCAGGGCTGATTGACCGGGTGGTGACGCAGCGCCATCACCACCCGCAAAAATTGACCGCTGCCGCGTTGCAGTTACGCGGCAGCGCTATTCGCGATCAGCGGGGTGAAGCCGCACCTGCCACAGCCTCACGCGCCAGCTGCGTAATGCGATCCCAGTCGCCGCTCTCCAGCGCATCGTTTGGCACCAGCCACGAGCCGCCAATACACAGCACGCTTTTCAGCGCCAGATAGTCTCGATAGTTGGCCGGTGAAATGCCGCCGGTCGGACAGAAACGCACCTGCGGGAATGGACCACTAATCGCCGCCAGCGCTTTGACGCCACCGTTAGCCTCTGCCGGGAAGAACTTGAACTCGCGCAAACCATAATCCATGCCGACCATCAGTTCCGACACGGTGCTGATGCCTGGAATCAGCGGCACCGGGCCTTCCACCGCCGCCTTGAGCAGTGGTTCAGTGAGCCCCGGGCTAATGACAAACTGCGCGCCGGCGTCGGTCACTTCTTTCAGCTGCTGGGTATTGATCACCGTGCCGGCACCCACAATCGCTTCCGGGACTTCTTTGATCATTGCCCGCAGCGCATCCATCGCCACCGGCGTGCGCAGCGTCACTTCCAGCACGCGTACGCCACCTGCGACCAGCGCTTTGGCCATCGGCACCGCATGTTCCAGCTTGTTGACGACGATCACCGGCACAACCGGGCCGGTAGTCAGAATCTGTTCCGCACTCGTTTTCCAGTTCTTCATTACGTTTCCTCAGGAGAGACAGCCCGACGCGCGGTCCGGCTGTCAGAAAGAGAGCCCTACCATACAAGATCGGCCGGACGGACGTCTATTGGATATCATCAATTTTTGAAACCGCGGTTCATTTTGGTGATGACCTGTATCCGCTCGCAAGTTGAGCCTGATGCCTGCGTCTGCAGTTTTAACCCAGCACCAGTGAGACAACCGCTAAAACAATTAATAAAAACACCAGTGCACTGACCAGAGCCATACCAGCCACGATGGCATGGAACGTCAGAGTGGCACCTGCGAAAAACAGCGCGCCGTAAACACTCCAGCGGCTCTCTTTGCGCATACCACCAAACGCGGCCAGCAGCAGGGCAATAGACGCCAGCACGACATCCGTAATGGTAAGCAGCCCATCGATGTCCATCTTGCTGGTTTTCGATGTAGAACTTTGCACGTTCTCTCCTTTTAGTCCGGCAAGAACACCTTTCTTCACTGCGGCAATCTGTTCTGCTACCACCTGCTCAATTGAGGGACGATGTTGGAACGGGCCGAAAGTAAAGTGAACTGCAACCAGCATGAATGCTATGGCCCCCAGCAGCATACCGACAGAACTCCATTTATTGCGCAATAGCGTTTCCATACGTTTCCTTAGCATTATCATTTGCGCATTATTGCGCACCATTCTGTAGGGTTGCCATTAATGGCGACCAGGATAAACCCTGCTGACTGAAAACAAAACGCCCCTGGCGAACAGCGCAGGGGCGTAAATATAAACTTCTCAGTCAGCGATACAGGAGCGGTTATTCAAACTCGTTCCATGAACGGCCGTCGCGGGTGATCATCGCTACCGACGCCACCGGGCCCCAGGTGCCGGCCTGATACGGTTTGGAGGCGTCACCATCCGCATTCCACGCTTCAATAATCGAATCGACATAAGTCCACGCCGCTTCAACTTCATCGCGGCGCACAAACAGTGCCTGAATGCCGCGCATGGTTTCCAGCAGCAGACGCTCGTAGGCATCCGCCAGATGCGACTGATTGAAGGTTTCGGAGTAGCTCAGATCCAGTTTGGTGGTCTGCAGCTTATGCTTGTGATCGAGACCCGGTACCTTGTTGAGGATCTCAATATCCACGCCTTCGTCCGGCTGCAGACGAATCGTCAGCTTGTTCTGCGGCAGCTCGGCGTAAGAGTCCTTAAACAGGTTCATTTCCGGGTTTTTGAAGTACACCACCACTTCTGAGCACTTGGTCGGCAGACGCTTACCGGTGCGCAGGTAGAAAGGCACGCCCGCCCAGCGCCAGTTATCGATATCCACGCGGATGGCGACGAAGGTTTCGGTGCTGCTCTGCTTGTTAGCCCCCTCTTCTTCCAGGTAGCCCGGCACTTTTTTGCCCTGCACAAAACCGGCAGTGTACTGACCGCGTACGGTTTTCTCGCGCACGTTGGTCTGGTCGATGCGGCGCAGCGAGCGCAGCACTTTCACCTTCTCATCACGAATCGCGTCAGCACTGAGATCGGACGGCGGCGACATGGCGATCATGGTCAGGATCTGCAGCAGGTGGTTCTGGATCATGTCACGCATCTGGCCGGCTTTGTCGAAGTAACCCCAGCGGCCTTCGATACCTACCTCTTCCGCCACGGTAATCTGCACGTGGTCGATGGTGCGGTTGTCCCAGTTATTGACGAAAATCGAGTTGGCAAAACGCAGCGCCAGCAGGTTGAGCACCGTCTCTTTACCGAGATAATGGTCGATACGGAACACCTGGCTTTCATCGAAGAATTTACCGACGCTGTCGTTAATCTCCTGCGAGGTCTCCAGCGAGGTGCCAAGCGGCTTCTCCATCACCACGCGCGCCGGTTTGGCGTTGAGTTTAGCGGCGCCCAGGCCTTCACAGATGGCGCCAAAGGTGCTCGGCGGCATGGCAAAGTAGTTGATGGTGACGCGGTTTTTCTGATCCAGCATCTTGCCCAGTTTCGAGAAGTGCGAGGTGTCGTTAACGTCGAGGTTGCAGAAGTCGAGACGGCCGCTGAGTTTGTCCCACAGCGCTTCGTCAATCTTCTCCTTCATGAAGGTTTCCAGCGCTTCACGCACCACTTTGGTGTAGGCCTCTTTGTCCCACTCCGCGCGACCCACGCCAATAATGCGCGTGGTATCGTGAATCTGACCGGCTTTCTCCAGCTGATACAGTGAAGGCAACAGTTTCCGGCGTGCAAGATCGCCTTTGGCACCGAAAATCACCAGATCGCATGCCTGGGCTGTTTGTGTTACCGCCATTTTCCTCTCCTCGTTGCAGGATATACCCGGCCTGAGCGTCCTCATCCTGCCGGGTCCTTATTGTAATTTTCTTACAGCACAATGTACTTTTTTCACCGCGCCAGGACAACCCGGCTGCGGTCGGTTACAGGTGATTATCCTGCACCGCCGGGGCGCATTTAACGTGTTGCGAAGTGCGCTAACGCGCCTTTTTCTGTTTCGATGTTTGTCGGGCGAAAACCCGGCAGCGATCAAAGTATGACAAAAAAAGCGCGGTTACATTTGTCCGCCGCTGCGTACGTCAGGCTATTACACGGTATATTCCGCATAATTGGCAGCGATTTCACGCACGGGTGAACGCAAAAAAGTGATTGATGGTCATCGGGTTAACAACATGCTGGATCAAATACAGGCGCAGCTGGCCGCGCTGAGCAAATCAGAACGCAAAGTGGCAGAACAGATTCTGGCCGCGCCGCAGCAGGCGATGCACTCGAGCATTGCCACGCTGGCACAGGCGGCGCAGGTCAGCGAACCGACGGTGAACCGCTTCTGTCACCGCATGGGCACGCGCGGCTTTCCCGATTTCAAGCTGCAGCTGGCACAGAGTCTGGCCAAAGGACCGAGCTGGGTCAGTCGCGATGTCGAAGAAAATGACAGCGTAGAACGCTACAGCCACAAGATTTTCGATTCCGCGCTGGCGGGACTCAGCCGCGTGCGTCAGCAACTGGATATGCAAGTGGTGGCTCAGGCGGTGCAGGCATTGTCACAGGCGCATAAAGTGGCCTTCTTTGGTCTTGGCGCCTCGGCGGTAGTGGCGCATGATGCCACCAATAAATTTCTGCGTTTTAATCTGCCGGTTATCTGGTCCGAGGATATTGTGATCCAGCGCATGAGTTGCATAAATAGTGGACCAAATGACGTGTTTGTTCTGATATCGCATACTGGCCGCACCAAAAATATGATAGAACTGGCTCGCCTGGCGCGTGTAAACGCTTCCACCGTGCTGGCTATCACCTCGCCCGGATCGCCGCTGGCAGATGAAGCCACGCTGGCGCTGACGCTGGATGTACCGGAAGATACCGACATCTATCTGCCGATGGTTTCCCGCCTGGCGCAGCTCACCGTGGTTGACGTGCTGGCAACCGGTTTTACCCTGGAGCGCGGTACCGCTTTCCGCGAGAATCTCAAACGGGTAAAAGAGGCGCTGAAAGCGTCGCGCCTCGAAAAGCCGGCACCGGAATCACGTGCACAGCAAAATAATTAACATCACATTCACAATGTGAGTCGAATCACAGCCCCTCGATCATATAGAATGAGTGACCATTGCGTGTCACTTGTGATCGACACGATACTTTGTCAACGGAGTCCTTCATGTCCAGACGTCTCAGAAGAACCAAGATCGTTACAACCCTCGGCCCCGCCACCGATCGCGATAACAACCTCGAAAAAATCATCGCGGCAGGCGCTAACGTTGTGCGACTCAATTTCTCCCACGGCACCCCGGAAGATCATCAACTGCGCGCCGATAAAGTGCGGCAGATTGCGGCCAAACTCGGTCGCCACGTCGCCATTCTTGGCGATCTGCAAGGCCCTAAAATTCGCGTATCAACCTTCAAAGAAGGCAAAGTTTTCCTCAATGTCGGTGACCGCTTCCTGCTGGATGCCAACCTGAGCAAAGGCGAAGGCGACAAAGAGAAAGTCGGTATCGACTATAAAGGCCTGCCGGAAGATGTGGTGCCGGGCGATATCCTGCTGCTGGACGACGGTCGTGTGCAGCTGAAGGTGCTGGAAGTTCAGGGTGTAAAAGTGTTCACCGAAGTGACCGTCGGCGGTCCGCTCTCCAACAATAAAGGCATCAACAAGCTCGGCGGCGGTTTGTCGGCTGAAGCGCTAACCGAAAAAGATAAGCTGGATATCATTACCGCGGCGAAAATTGGCGTCGACTATCTGGCGGTCTCCTTCCCGCGTAACGGCGAAGACATGAACTACGCGCGCCGTCTGGCACGCGATGCCGGCTGCGACGCCAAACTGGTGGCAAAAGTGGAGCGCGCCGAAGCAGTGGCAACGCAGGAAGCGATGGACGACATCATCCTCGCCTCCGACGTGGTGATGGTGGCGCGTGGCGATCTCGGTGTGGAAATTGGCGATCCGGAGCTGGTGGGCATTCAGAAAGCATTGATTCGGCGTGCGCGTCAGCTGAACCGCACCATCATTACTGCTACCCAGATGATGGAGTCGATGATCACCAATCCGATGCCGACCCGCGCGGAAGTGATGGATGTGGCAAACGCCGTGCTGGACGGCACCGATGCGGTGATGCTGTCGGCAGAAACGGCGGCCGGTCAGTATCCGGCGGAAACCGTGTCGGCGATGGCGAAGGTGTGTCTCGGCGCGGAAAAAATTCCAAGCGTGAACGTATCCAAACACCGCCTGGACGTGCAGTTCGACAACATCGAAGAAGCGATTGCCATGTCGGCAATGTACGCCGCTAACCATTTGCAGGGCGTGTCGGCCATCATTACCATGACCGAATCTGGCCGTACCGCACTGATGACGTCGCGCATCACTTCCGGTCTGCCGATCTTCGCAATGTCACGTCATGAACGTACCCTGAACCTGACCGCGCTGTACCGTGGCGTGACGCCGGTGTTCTTTGACAGCAACAACGATGGTGTCGCCGCCGCGCACGATGCGGTTAATCTGCTGCGCGACAAAGGGTTCCTCGTCTCCGGCGATCTGGTGATTGTCACCCAGGGCGACGTGATGGCGACCACCGGCACCACCAACACCAGCCGTGTCCTGCGCGTAGACTGAGTTTTACGCACCTCCTGACAGCGGCTGTAACAACATGGACAAACGCGACTGCCTGGCAGTCGCGTTTTATTTTTCACTGACAAGGAGGCCAGATGGCCCGCTATCAACCCATCAGTCAACTCACCGGGCGCGTGCTGCTGTTTCCGCTCGCGCTGGTGCTGTTTGAGTTCGCGACTTACATCGCCCACGACATGATTCAGCCCGGCATGCTGCTGGTCACCGCCGAGTTTAACGTCGGCCCGGAATGGGTATCCACCTCACTCACTGCCTATCTGATGGGCGGCGTGGTGCTGCAGTGGCTGCTCGGTCCGCTGTCGGATAAATATGGCCGGCGTCCGGTGTTGCTGTTCGGCATTCTGTTCTTTGCCGCCGCCTGTGTTCTCACCACCTGGGTGAGCAACATCGAGCAGTTCGTTACGCTGCGCTTTATCCAGGGCATCAGCCTGTGCTTCATTGGCGCAGTAAGCTATGCCGCAGTGCAGGAGGCGTTTGACGAGGCGTTAGCTGTGCGCATGATGGCGCTGATGGCTAACGTGGCGCTGCTGGCACCGCTGGCGGGTCCGCTGGCCGGTGCCGCCTGGCTCACGGTGGGCGAATGGCGCAGCATGTTCTGGCTGTTTGCGGTTTGCAGCCTGCTGGCGTTTGTGGTGCTGTGGCGCATCATGCCGGAAACCGCCGGCGATCGCAGCCACTCCATTGCGTTACCAAACCTGGCGCGCGGCTACGGACGGCTGGCGCGCGATAAGCAGGTGATGTACGGCTCCTTCGCTATCGGCCTGGTGTTCATCCCGATTCTTACCTGGGTGGCGCTGTCGCCGGTGATTCTGATACATGAAGAGGGCTTATCCCGCCTGCAGTATGCATTGCTGCAATTACCGGTGTTTCTGGCGATGATCGCCGGTAACCTGACGCTGGGCAAACTGGCGGGACGCGTGGCCATCGAGCAACCGGTTAAATTTGCCGCCTGGCCGATTCTGCTCGGCCTGAGCATCGCACTGGTGGCGAACCTGCTCAACAGCCACAGTTACCTGCTGCTCACCGCCGGCCTTAGCCTGTATGCGTTTGGTGCCGGGATGGTCAACGCCGGGCTGTACCGGCTGACGCTCTATTCCAGCAGCGAAGGCAAAGGCAGCATCGCCGCCATGCTGGGGATGATCAGCATTCTGACGCTGGCGGCGGGCATTGAAGTGGCGAAAAGCGGTTATTTCAGCGGCGGTACGCCGTGGTTCAGCGCGATCAACTTCGTCGCCGGCGTGTTGTGGTTTGGCCTGGTGACGCTGTTCCTGCGCGAGCGTAAGCGGCGCAGTCGCCTGACAAGCGTCGAATGAGTGATGACGAACCGTGCCGGGCGGCACGGTTCAGCACGCGTTAGCTATTTACGCGGGTACAAATCCTTTCGCGCGTAAGGCTCAATATCCCCTGCTTTACGCGTCTTCAGCAGCTTAAGAATCCACGTGTACTGCTCCGGATGCGGACGCACGAAGATTTCCACCTCTTCGTTCATGCGCCGCGCCAGCGTGGTGTCATCGGCATCCAGCAAATCGTCCATCGGCGGGCGCACATAAATCTCCAGCTTGTGCGTCGCGCTGTTATACACCGGGAACAGCGGCACTACGCGCGCACGGCACACTTTCATCAGACGTCCGACCGCCGGTAATGTCGCTTTATAGGTAGCAAAGAAATCGACAAACTCGCTGTGCTCAGCACCGTGATCCTGGTCCGGCAGATAGTAGCCGTAATAGCCCTGACGCACCGAGGCGATAAACGGTTTGATGCCGTCGTTGCGCGCGTGCATGCGGCCGCCGAAACGGCGACGCACGGTGTTCCAGATATAATCCATCAGCGGATCGCTTTGATTGTGGAACATCGCCGCCATCATCTGGCCTTCCGAAGCCAGCAGCATCGCCGGAATATCCACGCCCCAGCCGTGCGGCACGAGGAAAATCACGTTCTCATGATTCTCCTGCAGCGCCGTGATGATCTCGCGGCCGTGCCACTCAACGCGCTGGCGCACGCGTTCAGGATTACGCATCCCCAGCTCGGCCATCATCACCATCGCCTGCGGCGCGGTGGCAAACATACGATCAGCAATCTCTTCGCGCTGCGCTTCGCTGAGCTCCGGCAGGCAATAGTAGAGATTGATCAGCGCACGGCGGCGCGCACTTTTCGCCAGCTTGCCGGCAAACTTACCCAGCCCGCCCAGCACCGGATCGCGCACCTTGGCCGGCAGCATCGCCATACCGGCCAGCGCACCAATCGCCAGCCAGCTGCCCCAGTATTTCGGCTTTAAAAAAGAACGTTGAAAAACGGGAATAAACTCACTGTTATTTTTTTTTCGGGTTTCCATGCACTCGCCTCTGACAATGACGGCTCAATAATAGTGACGGCAGGTAATTTTGCAATCTTCACAGGCCAGATAGCAAAAAACCGACGAAGAATCCGTCGGTTTTTGCACGTTTGCCCGGAAATTAACGTTATTTCAGCGTCAGCTGTGGCAGATAACTCTTCACCTGCGCCAGATAGGTGCTGCGATCTTTACCAGTCAGCCCTTCCATGCGCGGCAGCTTCGCCGTCAGCGGGTTGACCGCCTGGTTGTTGATCCACACTTCATAATGCAGATGCGGTCCGGTAGAGCGGCCGGTGTTACCGGAAAGCGCGATGCGATCGCCGCGTTTCACTTTCTGTCCCGGTTTCACCAGCGCTTTGCTCAGATGCATGTAGCGGGTCATGTACTGGCGACCGTGACGGATCGCGACGTAGTTACCGGCGGCTCCGCCGTTTTTCGCGATCACCACTTCGCCATCGCCGACGGCCAGCACCGGCGTACCAATCGGCAGCGCAAAATCGACGCCTTTATGCGGCGCGATGCGCCCGGTCACCGGATTGAGGCGGCGCGGATTGAAGTTTGACGAGACACGGTATTGCTTGACCGTCGGGAAGCGCATGAAGCCCCGCGCAAGACCGGAGCCGTTGCGGTCGTAGAACTTGCCGTCTTCCGCGCGGAACGCGTAGTAATCTTTACCGCCGGTGCGCAGGCGCACGCCGAGCAGCTGGCTCTGCGCACTTTTACCGTCCAGCATCTCGCGCGACATCAGTACGCTAAAGTCATCGCCGGCTCGCAGTTTGCGGAAATCCATCTGCCACTGCATGGCTTTAATCACGCTGCTGGTTTCGGCGCTGGTCAGGCCGGCGCGCTGGGCGCTGGCGGCGAAACTGCCGCGCACTTCGCCTTTCAGCACGCTGTTCTGCCATTCACCCTTCTGCATCTCCTGCTGCATCTTAAAGCTGCCATTCGGCTGACGCGCATAGGTGCGGGTTTCACGCCGATCGATCTCCCAGGTGAAGTCCTGCAGCGCGCCATCGGCATCCAGCGTCCAGCTCAGCTGTTGTCCCACGCGCAGATTACGCAAACTCTTGTCGCTGCTGACCAGCGCATTGATGTCACCGAGATCGATACCGTACTGATTAAGCGCGCTGCTCAGCGTATCGCCTGAGGAAACGGTGTAGTCATGCTGATCGGGATTGACCGGTACGTCTTTGTCGATGTCATCCGACGGGATCTCGTCTTCCGGTTCCGCCGTGGTTTGATCGATCGGTTCACTGGCTTCCGGCAGCAGCGTGCGCAGTTCGTTTTTGTCCAGCGTGATGTCTTTCACGATGGGCGCAACATCGCGGGGATGATAGACGTAAGGCCGCCAGACAGCGACGGCCAGTGTAACAACGGTGAGTGACCCCAGCATAACGCGGTGGGGGCGCGGCAAATTATTAAATGCGAGGGCGACAGAGCGGGCTATCTGCTGCACTTTTACCTATTCCTCTATGCTCCATTCAGGCAGCTCGCATACTGGCTTGACAGCTGTGAGAGGAATTTCACGTAGCTGTCTTTGGTTAAGCTGATTCCCATGCCTAACGGGTCGAGGGTGCCTTTACGCACGCTGGTTCCGCGAGACACGGCATCGATGACCGCCGGCCTGAATTGTGGTTCAGCAAAAACGCAGACTGCTTTCTGCTCAACCAACTGTGTTCGTATTTGATGTAAACGCTGGGCGCCCGGCTGGATCTCAGGATTGACGGTAAAATGACCTAATGGTGATAAACCGTAATGTTTCTCAAAGTAGCTGTAAGCGTCGTGAAAAACGAAATAACCCTTGTTCCGTACCGGCGCGAGTTGTGCGCCAATCCGTTTGTCTGTGTCCGCCAATTGTGCCTCAAACTGCTGCAGGTTGGCGTCAAGTTTGGCTTTGCTTTGCGGCATAAGTTCCAATAATTTTCCGTGGATTGCAACAGCAGATTGTTTCGCAATCTCCGGCGACATCCACAGGTGCATATTAAACTCGCCGTGGTGGTGATGAGTATGAGACGGGTCTTGCTTCTCAGAATTGTCTGAGTCATGGTCGTGATCATGACCGTGCTCATGTTCGTCCTCATCTTCACCGCCGCTAATCAATAGCGGTTTTACGCCAGGCAAGGCGGCAATTTCGAGGTTTTTACTGGCCGGTAACCCCCCGGCGGACTTCGTCAGAAAGGCTTCCATCTCCGGACCGGTCCATACCACTAAGTCAGCGTTTTTAATACGTTTTACATCGGATGGCCGTAAGGCATAATCGTGCTCTGAAGCACCGTCCGGCAGCAACACTTCAACCGGCGTAATGCCATCGGCAATGGCGGCTGCGATAAATCCGAGAGGCTTGATTGAAGCCACCACCGCAGACTGCGCGGATAACGTGGTGGCGAGGCTTAACGTCGCCGCAGAAAGGGTAAAAGCCAGGCGCTTTTTATTGTGTAACATAATGCGTCATTCCATCGTGACCAGGTGATGGAATGTGATATTATAACATTCGAAATTCTATGCAACCCGTAAATATCATGTCGTCACTTGTTACACTCGAAAACATTTCGGTGAAGTTTGGCCAGCGTGCGGTATTGGCAGGCATCAGCCTGTCGCTGCAGCCGGGCAAAATTCTCACCCTGCTGGGTCCCAACGGAGCTGGCAAGTCCACGCTGGTGCGCACGGTACTCGGCCTGCTCGCGCCAGACAGCGGCAGCGTCCGCCGCGCGCCGGGGCTGCGTATTGGCTATGTGCCGCAAAAGCTGCACATTGATCCGACGCTGCCGATCAGCGTTGAGCGCTTTATGCGTCTGACGCGCGGCAGTCGCCGTGACGATATTCTGCCGGCGCTGAAGCGGGTGCAGGCCGGCCATCTGCTGCAGTCACCGCTGCAAAAACTGTCTGGTGGCGAAACGCAGCGCGTGCTGCTGGCGCGCGCCCTGCTCAACCAGCCGCAGCTGCTGGTGCTGGACGAACCGACGCAGGGCGTGGATGTTAACGGCCAGGTGGCGCTCTACGACTTGATCGATCAACTGCGACGCGAGCTCAACTGCGGCGTGCTGATGGTGTCGCACGACTTGCATCTGGTGATGGCAAAGACCGACGAAGTGCTGTGCCTCAACCATCACATCTGCTGTTCCGGCACGCCGGAAGCCGTCTCGCAGCACCCGGAATTTATCGCAATGTTTGGCCCACGCGGCGCACAGCAGCTGGCGATTTACCGCCATCACCATAATCACCGTCACGATTTACAGGGACGCATTGTTCTGCGCAAAGGAAACGGCCCGTCATGATTGAACTGTTATTACCCGGCTGGCTGGGCGGCGTTTTGCTGGCCCTGGCGGCCGGTCCGCTCGGCTCTTTTGTCGTCTGGCGCCGCATGTCCTATTTCGGCGATACCCTCGCCCACGCCTCTCTGCTCGGCGTGGCGTTTGGTCTGCTGCTGAATGTGAACCCCTATTATGCGGTGATTCTGGTCACCGTCTGTCTGGCGCTCGGGCTGGTGTGGCTGGAACGACGCCCGCATCTGGCGATCGATACGCTGTTAGGGATTATGGCGCACAGCGCGCTGTCGCTGGGTCTGGTGGTGGTCAGTCTGATGCAGGGCGTGCGCGTTGATTTGATGGCCTATCTGTTTGGCGATTTGCTGGCGATCACCCCGGATGATTTGTCGCTGATGGCGGGCGGCGTGGCAATCGTGCTGGTGGTGATGGCGTGGCAATGGCGTTCGCTGCTGTCGATGACCATCAGTCCGGAGCTGGCGCAGGTAGACGGCGTAAACATTCAGCGTACCCGCCTGATGCTGATGCTGGTAACCGCGCTGACCATTGGTGTGGCGATGAAATTTGTTGGCGCGCTGATCATTACTTCACTGCTGATCATTCCGGCCGCCACGGCGCGACGCTTCTCGCGTTCGCCAGAACAGATGGCCGGCTTTGCGGTGCTCATCGGCATCATTGCCGTCACCGGTGGCCTGACCTTCTCTGCCAGCTACGACACCCCGGCCGGTCCGTCGGTGGTGCTGTGTGCTGCGGTACTGTTCATTATCAGCATGGCAAAAAAACCGGCGGCGTGACGCCGGTTACTCTTCGCGGCTGATGCCGAAATGCTTATAGGCGTGCTGCGTGGCCATCCGGCCGCGCGGCGTGCGCTGAATAAAGCCCTGCTGGATCAGGAAGGGTTCGATAACGTCCTCGATGGTTTCACGCTCCTCACCAATCGCCGCCGCCAGGTTATCCAGCCCCACCGGACCGCCCATGAACTTGTCGATGATCGCCAGCAGCAGCTTGCGGTCCATATAGTCGAAGCCCTGATTGTCCACATTGAGCATATCCAGCGCGCTGGCGGCCACTTCGCCACTCATGTTGCCGCTGGCGCGCACTTCGGCGAAGTCACGTACACGGCGCAGCAGGCGGTTGGCGATACGCGGCGTACCGCGCGCGCGGCGCGCCACTTCCAGCGCGCCCTCTTCGCTCAGCGTCAGCCCCAGGCAGGCGGCGCTGCGTCCGACGATGTGCTGCAGATCCGGCACATTGTAGAACTCCAGGCGCTGCACAATCCCAAAGCGATCGCGCAGCGGTGAGGTGAGCGAGCCTGCGCGGGTGGTAGCGCCAATCAGGGTGAACGGCGGCAAATCCAGTTTGATCGAGCGCGCTGCAGGTCCGTCACCGATCATGATATCCAGCTGATAATCTTCCATCGCTGGATACAGCACCTCTTCCACTACCGGCGACAGGCGATGAATTTCATCGATAAACAAGACGTCGTGCGGTTCAAGGTTGGTGAGCATCGCCGCCAGGTCACCGGCCTTTTCCAGCACCGGACCGGATGTGGTGCGCAGATTGACGCCCATCTCATTGGCCACGATGTTGGCCAGCGTGGTTTTACCCAGCCCGGGCGGACCAAAGATCAGCAGGTGGTCCAGCGCATCGCCGCGCAGTTTGGCGGCCTGGATAAAAATCTCCATCTGCTCGCGCACCTGCGGCTGCCCGACATATTCCGTCAGCAGTTTGGGGCGAATAGCGCGGTCGAGGCTCTCTTCCTCAGTGAAAGAACTGCCCGAGACCAGGCGGTCGGCTTCAATCATGCATTACCTCAAATAGCAGCGCGCAGGGCTTCGCGAATCAGGGTTTCACAATCCGCATCTGGTTTGCCAACCTTGCTGACCATACGGCTGGCTTCCTGCGGTTTATAACCCAGCGCTACCAGCGCCGCAACTGCTTCAGCCTCGGCGTCATTGTTATCCTGCTGTGCCGACGGTGTGGTCAGGGTAAACGCCGAGTCGCCGCCAAACAGGTCGCCGTGCATACCTTTGAAGCGATCTTTCATCTCAACCACCAGACGCTCAGCGGTTTTCTTGCCCACGCCCGGCAGCTTCACCAGCGAGGCGATCTCTTCGCGCTCCACCGCCGTGACAAACTGCTGCGCTGACATGCCGGAAAGAATCGCCAGTGCCAGTTTGGGCCCGACGCCGTTGACTTTGATCAGCTCACGGAACAGCGCCCGCTCCTGCTTACTGTTAAACCCGAACAGCAGCTGCGCATCTTCCCGCACCACAAACTGGGTGAAGATAATCGCTTCCTGGTTGATGTCCGGCAGCTCGTAAAAGCAGGTCATTGGCAGGTGCACTTCGTAACCCACACCGTGCGCCTCAATCAGCACCAGCGGCGGCTGTTTTTCCAGAATAATGCCTCGTAAACGACCAATCACCTGAGCAATTCCTTAGTGTATGTATAAGCGTCTGAATCATCGGCCTCCTGCCACACCGCGCTCAACCGCGCGCCTGCTGAAGGTAAAATGTCGGCTATGTATATCATAAAAAAGGCTGGATGCATATCCAGCCTATTGAATGGCCACGCTTTTGCTAACCGGATCGCAAACGTCCGCGCGTCAGTACCAGTTTGCTGTCGCTCATGCGCGCCGCATTCTGGCTGACGTGGCAATGGGTGATGGCGATGGCCAGCGCATCGGCGGCATCCGCCTGCGGATTGGCCGGCAGTTTGAGCAGCGTGCGCACCATGTGCTGCACCTGGCTTTTTTCCGCGCTACCGATGCCGGTTACCGTCTGCTTCACCTGACGGGCCGCATACTCAAACACCGGCAGATCAAGGTTGACTGCTGCGACAATTGCCGCGCCACGCGCCTGCCCCAGCTTGAGCGCCGAATCCGCGTTCTTCGCCATAAACACCTGCTCAATGGCGAAGTAATCCGGCGCGAACTGGGTGATGATTTCGCTGACGCCAGCGTAAATCAGTTTGAGGCGGGAAGGCAGATCGGTGACGTTAGTGCGGATACAGCCGCTGCCCAGATAGCTGAGCTGGCGGCCGGTCTGGCGGATGACACCGTAGCCGGTGACGCGCGAGCCGGGGTCAATCCCGAGTATTATCGCCATAGCGCGTCTCCGTATTGCAGGGGTTTGCGTAACGCCATTACAGCGTTTCCGCTACCTCATCAGAAATTTCACCGTTATGGTAAACTTCCTGCACATCATCACAATCTTCCAGCATGT
This sequence comes from Pantoea sp. GM_Pan_4, assembly GCF_026541005.1. Taxonomy (NCBI): domain Bacteria; kingdom Pseudomonadati; phylum Pseudomonadota; class Gammaproteobacteria; order Enterobacterales; family Erwiniaceae; genus Pantoea; species Pantoea sp. GM_Pan_4. Next base: position 28,543 of record NZ_JALNUZ010000001.1, on the reverse strand, counting down.
CGATCAGACGCAGCAGTTTAGGAGCCGTCTCGGCATCCAGTTCCGCTTTGGTTGATGGAATCATCGACACTTCAGCACTGTCGGCTTTCAGACCAGTGGCTTCCAGTGCATCGCGCACGCTGCCCAGCTCTTCCCACGCGGTAAAGACGTCAATCGCGCCATCGTCATAGCTCACGACGTCTTCTGCACCGGCTTCCAGCGCCGCTTCCATCACGGCATCTTCGTCCTGGCCTGGCGCGAAGGAGATCACACCCTTCTTGCTGAACAGGTAAGAGACCGAACCGTCGGTGCCGAGGTTGCCACCGGTTTTGCTGAAGGCGTGACGCACTTCGCCCACGGTACGGTTACGGTTATCACTCAGACACTCCACCATGACCGCAGAGCCGCCCGGACCGTAACCTTCATAGATGATGGTTTCCATGTTGCTGTCATCTTCACCGCCGACGCCGCGCGCGATCGCACGGTTCATGGTGTCACGCGTCATGTTGTTGGACAGGGCTTTGTCCATCGCTGCGCGGAGACGCGGGTTGGAGCCGGCATCGCCACCGCCCAGCTTGGCCGCTGTCACCAGCTCGCGAATAATTTTGGTGAAGATTTTACCGCGCTTGGCGTCCTGAGCCGCTTTGCGGTGCTTCGTGTTTGCCCATTTACTGTGTCCAGCCATCTTACATATTCTCCGATCTTTAACAGGGTGCAGGCTATCTTGCTGGCAATCTTGTTCCCCGGCAGTGCGCGCAATCCTCACGTACTCATGTACGCTCCGGTTGCTGTGCGCTGGCGGTGAACAACCTTGCTGCGCCGATGACGCCTGACTGTTCTATTTTAGCGGTGCAAATCTTTCGACTTACACCGTATGTCTGTAATTTAACGATAAAACCACCGGAAAAACGCGCGGTGGCGGGCATTCAGATAAATTCGTCGATTGCCTGACGATTACTCCACGAGCGGGTTAGTGCGGCGGCGGCGACCGGTGTCAGCCACTGTGCGGCGAGGTGCTCGCTCAGCACTGGCTGGCGTTCGGCGGGCAGCGCCAGCCGGAACCAGTGTTCCCGGTTATGCGTGATGCCCGGCGCATAGCGATGGCGATAGTGCGGAAAGATCTCAAACTCAATCTGTTTGTGGCAATCTTCCAGCACCAGCCCCTCTGCGGCGATATCAATCGCCAGCTCTTCAGCCACTTCGCGCTGCGCCGTTTGCGCCGGCGTTTCGCCCGGCTCCAGGCTGCCGGTAACCGACTGCCAGAAGCTGAGGTCATCGCGCCGCTGCAGCATTAACACCCGGCCGGTATCTTGCGCAAAAATCACCACCAGCACCGATACCGGGTGTTTATAGCCCATTATTTCGTCTCTGGAGTGACTTTCTTCGGCGCGATCTGGATACCGAGGTCCGCCAGCGCCGCCGGATTGGCTTCGCTCGGTGCTTCGGTCATCAGACAGGCCGCCGCGGTGGTTTTCGGGAACGCAATCACATCGCGGATATTGTCGGTGCCGGTCAGCAGCATGGTCAGACGGTCAAGACCGAATGCCAGACCTGCGTGCGGCGGGGTACCGAACTTCAGCGCATCCAGCAGGAAGCCAAACTTCTCACGCTGCTCTTCTTCGCTGATGCCCAGAATGCTAAACACCGTCTGCTGCATATTGCCGCTGTGGATACGCACTGAACCGCCGCCCACTTCATAACCGTTGATCACCATATCGTAGGCGTTCGCCACCGCCTGCGTCGGATCGGCCGCCAGCTGTTCCGCCGTCAGCGCTTTTGGCGAGGTGAACGGATGGTGCATCGCCGCCAGGCCGCCTTCGTCGTCCTCTTCGAACATCGGGAAGTCAACCACCCACAGCGGAGCCCAGGCTTTATCATTGGTGATTTGCAGGTCACGGCCCACTTTCAGGCGCAGTGCACCCAGTGCATCCGCCACCACTTTGGCACGGTCGGCGCCGAAGAAGATCAGGTCGCCGTCCTGCGCGTCGGTACGCTGCAGAATAGCTTCAACGATCTCTGGCGTCAGGAATTTGGCCACCGGGCTCTGTACGCCATCGAAACCGCTGGCGCGCGCATTGATCTTCATCCACGCCAGACCTTTGGCACCGTAAATGCCGACAAAGCTGCCGTATTCGTCGATTTGCTTACGCGTCAGCGCGGCACCGCCCGGCACGCGCAGCGCCGCAACGCGCCCTTTCGGGTCGTTTGCCGGGCCGGCGAACACCTGGAATTCAACGCTTTTCAGCAGGTCAGCAACGTCTACCAGCTCCATTGGGTTACGCAGGTCTGGCTTATCGGAGCCGTAACGATTCATCGCTTCGGCGAAGGTCATCTGCGGGAAGTCACCGAGGTCGACGCCTTTGATGTCCAGCCACAGCTCACGGATCATCTGCTCCATCACGCTGCGCACCTGCTCAGCGCTCATGAACGAGGTTTCCACGTCGATCTGGGTGAACTCCGGCTGACGGTCTGCACGCAGGTCTTCGTCACGGAAGCATTTGACGATCTGATAGTAGCGGTCAAAACCAGACATCATCAGCAGCTGTTTGAACAGCTGCGGTGACTGTGGCAGCGCGTAGAATTTACCTTTGTGCACCCGGCTCGGCACCAGGTAGTCACGCGCGCCTTCCGGCGTGGCTTTGGTCAGCATCGGGGTTTCGATGTCGAGGAAGCCTTCACCGTCCATAAAGCGGCGCACGAAGCTGGTAATTCTGGCACGGGTTTTCAGACGCTGCGCCATTTCCGGACGACGCAGGTCGAGGTAGCGATAGGTCAGACGCGCTTCTTCGCTGTTGGTCTGGTTAGAGTCCAGCGGCAGCGGTTCTGCGCGGTTAATGATGTTCAGCTCATGGGCGAACACTTCGATGTCACCGGTGGCCATGTCGCTGTTGCGGTTTTTCTCTTCACGCGCACGCACGGTACCGGTGATCTGGATACAGAATTCATTACGCAGTTCAGACGCCAGCTGGAAAGCCTGCTGATGATCGGCATCGAAAAACACCTGCGCGATGCCTTCGCGGTCACGCATATCGATAAAAATCAGGCTGCCGAGATCGCGACGGCGATTGACCCAGCCGCAGAGAGTAACTTGCTGACCCACATGAGACAGATTGAGCTGTCCGCAATATTCTGTACGCATAACGTATCCTTTTAACTTCGCCGCTGCTGCCAGACAGCATCAGGCCGCGTAACCTTCTGAGATGCTGCCGCAAAAAAGGCGGCTATTATAATGGAAAATGGCAGGCAGGATAAGCAGATCCCGCGCAAAGCGGACAAATCGTCAGCGTTTGCCGCGCGATCGGTTCCTGCCCGTGGCAAAACCAGGTAACGTACGGCGCATTTTCCGCGCCACAGCAGGCAGGAGCAGTTTTGACACTTCGTATTGGATTACCACAATGGCAGCACGCCAACTGGAAAGTATTGGGTATCGAAACCCTGGCGGATTACGCTCGGCTGTTCGGCTGCGTCGAAGGCAACACCACGCTTTACGCGCTGCCCAAACCCGAAGTAGTGCAGCGCTGGTATGACATGACTGACGACGCCTTTCGCTTCTGCTTTAAATTTCCTGACACCATCAGCCACAAAGCGGCGCTGAAGAACTGCGATGAGCTGGTGAATGAATTTCTGCGCCTGCTGGATCCGCTCAGCCAGCGCATCGGCCAGTACTGGCTGCAGCTGCCCGCCGCCTTTTCACCGGCGCAGCTGACAGATTTATGGGCGTTTCTCGATCGCCTGCCGCGCAGCTTTCACTATGGCGTTGAAGTGCGCCATGCGGCCTTTTTTGCCAAAGGCGAGGCCGAGCGCGCGCTGAATCGCGGCCTGCATCAGCGCGGGGTTAATCGGGTGATTCTCGACAGCCGTCCGGTGCACGCCTCTGCCTCGCTCAGCCCGGCCGCCGCGCATGCGCGCGCGCAAAAGCCGCGCGTGCCGACGCATGCGGTGCGCACTGCCGGACAGCCGATGGTGCGCTTTATCGGCAGCGACAGCGTGGAGGAGAGCCTGTCGCTGTTTGATGTCTGGCAGCAAAAACTGGCGGACTGGCAGCACGACAGCGACCCGCTGCTGTTCATCCACACGCCGGATATGGGCGCGGTGTTTCCGCTGCTGCAGGCGCTGTGGCCGCAGCTGCAACAGCTGGAGCCGACGCTGCGCCCGCTCCCCGCCTGGCCACAGCAATCCAGCCTGTTCTAAACGCAGGGAAACGGGTGCAGCCTGCGGCAGTTTCTGCCAGAATAGCGCCCTTTCCGTTTTCTCTCCGGATAATTCATTATGTCTGACCGCGATACGCTATTCTCCGCGCCCATCGATAAACTGGGCGACTGGACCTTTGACGAGCGCGTGGCTGAAGTCTTTCCCGATATGATTCAGCGCTCGGTGCCGGGTTACTCCAACATCATTTCGATGATTGGCATGCTGGCAGAACGCTTTGTGCAGCCCAACAGCCAGGTTTACGATCTCGGCTGCTCGCTGGGCGCGGCCACGCTGGCGGTGCGCCGCAATATTCAGGCACCGGGTTGCCAGATTATTGCCGTCGATAATTCCCCGGCGATGGTGGAACGCTGCCGCCGTCACATCGACGCCTTCCGCGCCGCTACGCCGGTGCAGGTGCTGGAAGCGGATATCCGCGATATCCACATCGAAAACGCCTCACTGGTGGTGCTCAACTTTACCCTGCAGTTCCTCGAGCCGGACGCGCGCCTGACGCTGCTGCAAAAAATCGCTGCCGGCCTCAATCCGGGCGGTGCGCTGGTGCTGTCGGAAAAGTTCAGCTTTGAAGATGCCGACGTCGGCGAACTGCTGTTCAACATGCACCACGACTTTAAGCGCGCCAACGGCTACAGCGAGCTGGAGATCAGCCAGAAGCGCAGCATGCTGGAGAACGTGATGCTGACGGACAGCGTGGAAAAGCATAAAGCCCGTCTGAAAAGCGCTGGCTTTGCCCACGCCGAGCTGTGGTTCCAGTGCTTTAACTTTGGCTCACTGGTGGCGTTGAAATGATTGATTTTGGCCGTTTTTATCAGCAAATCGCCACCGGTCCGCTCGCCAGCTGGCTGGAAGTGTTGCCGGCGCAGGTCGCCGCCTGGCAGCGTGAAAACCTGCACGGGCACTTTCGCAACTGGGAGAAGTCGGTCGACAATCTGCCGCTGCTGGTGCCGCAGCAGCTCGATCTGCTGCACAGCGTCAGCGCGCAGAATGACGCGTTAACCGATCGCCAGCGCGCCGGCATCGAAAAGCTGCTGCGTAACCTGATGCCGTGGCGCAAAGGGCCGTTTTCGCTCTACGGCTGCGACATCGACACCGAATGGCGCTCCGACTGGAAGTGGGACCGCGTGCTGCCGCATATCTCTTCGCTGGCCGGTCGAACCGTGCTGGATGTGGGCTGCGGCAGCGGTTATCACATGTGGCGTATGATTGGTGCCGGCGCGCAGCTGGTGGTCGGTATCGATCCGATGCAGCTGTTCCTGTGCCAGTTCGAAGCGGTGCGTAAGCTGCTGGGTGACGATCGTCGTGCGCATCTGCTGCCGCTGGGTATTGAGCAGCTACCGGCGCTGCAGGCGTTCGATACCGTGTTCTCCATGGGCGTGCTCTATCACCGGCGTTCGCCGCTCGACCATCTGCTGCAGCTGAAAAATCAGCTGGTCAGCGACGGTGAACTGGTGCTGGAGACGCTGGTGATTGAAGGCGATGAAAACGCGGTGCTGGTGCCGGGTGAACGCTATGCGCAGATGCGCAACGTTTACTTTATTCCGTCTGCGGCGGCGCTGAAAAACTGGCTGGAGAAGTGCGGTTTTGTCGATGTGCGCATCGCCGATTACGCCATCACCTCGGTGGAAGAGCAGCGTCGCACCGACTGGATGACCAGCGAATCGCTGGCGGAGTTCCTCGATCCGCACGACAGCAGCAAAACGATTGAAGGCTATCCCGCCCCGCTGCGTGCCGTGCTGGTGGCGCGCAAACCGTAACGCTTAACGCCGCGACAGCGCCAGCTTCGCGGCGAAACCAATAAACACGCAGCCGGTCAGGCGATCCATCACTTTTAACACTGCCGGACGGCGCAGATGACCAGCAAAGTACTGGCTGCCGCTAATCAATACCGCGTTCCACACTAAGCCAATCACCATGTGGGTGAGCGCCATCAGCGTGCACCACAGCGCCACCGATCCGCCGGCCGGGATAAACTGCGGCAGAAAAGTGACGTAAAAAACCCCGACTTTGGGATTGAGCAAGTTACCGGTCAGGCCACGCGCGAAGCAGGTCAGATAGCGCTCTTCCCGCTTTTGCCCCTCCTGCCCGCTGGCCACCGTGCTGCGCGGGTTAAGCAGCAGTCTGACGCCGAGATACAGCAGGTACACGGCACCGATGCCTTTCAGCAGGTTATAAGCCATTTCCGAAGCCAGCAGCAGTGCGCCTAAGCCCAGCCCGACCGCCACGCCCCACACCAGACAGCCGAGCGTAACGCCCAATGCTGTCGCTGAGGCACGCTGCCAGCCCTGCGCAGCCGCTGAACGCAGCACCAGCGCGGTATCGAAGCCGGGCGTCAGCGTAAGCAGGGTAATGGCGAAAAGGAATGAAATAATCAGTGTCATGATGGGCTCCCGGGTTGTGCACAGAACAGCATACGCGACGGCGCATCAATTGTCCGTCGCCGGACGATCCCAGTACTGATATTTGTAGGCCGAACTCAGATGCCGCTCAATGGTGCCTTTGGCAAACACTTCGGTCTCATGCAAATAGCTCAGCGTGCAATTGCCCACCTCGTCCCACAACTGGCACTCATCCACCGATCGCAAAGTGCTGACCGGCGTGGTCGAGGTGCCGTGCAGCCGCAGTTCGCGCCACTGATTATCGTAGCTGTAGGTCTCTTTGCTGCGCGCGCTGGTGGATGCCACCACCAGCCCCTGCTGATTCCAGCGCCAGGTATTCTCGCCGTTAGTCAATTCATCGCTGCCGCGCGCAATACTTTTTTCCAGCCGGAAGTGTTTATCGTAGCGGTAAGTGGTATCGGTAAAGCCCTCTTTCCCCATGCTGGTAAATTTGTCCGAGGCGCTGATGATGTTGCCGTGTTGCCCCATCTGCCAGCTGATGGTGCCCTGCCGGTTATCCACCACTTCCTCTTTGCCCGCGCGGGTCACTTTAACCAGATAAGCATAGTCAGCCACCCAGCCGCGCTGCACGCGCGCGATATGCTGCTCCATGCTCAGCACCACGTTGCCTTCGCTTTTGTCATAGGTGATGTCAGCCACCATCAGATCGCCGCACTGGTCAAACTGCCCGAGCACGCGCTTCTGCGAGTTGACGTCTTTACCAAACTCCCCGGCCACCACCTGGCGCACCGCGCCTTTGGCATCGCCGCCCAGCATAATCCAGTTGTTGCTGCTGGTGATGTTTTTGCTCAGCGGCGGGCAGGTGCTGCTGGCGGCCAGCGCCGCGCCGGCAACGGGGAACAGCAGAATCACAACAGCATAAGGGAGGGATTTCATCAGCGTTATCCGCGCGTTAAGCCATAGAGTAATCAAAGCATCTTTTTCACCAATGCGCTATTCATGGCGAAGCGGCAGACAAAAAGAACCCCAGCAAGGAACTGGGGTTTGGTACTTGCAAACATCACGTCAGGTTTTCGGCGTGCTGCGCGGCAAAATTGGTACGGGTCAGGCGACCCGGTCAACGCTCATCTGCATCATGCTCTTCATGGCTTCGACGACATCGCCATCGACACAGGAGCGGCTGAATTCATCGGTTTCCGCTTCAGAACACATCGAGACACCGGCTTTACGGTAGCGCATCGGTGACGCGACGGCACGGCTGGCGGAGCTGTGGACTTCCTGCAATCCGCTGTCGAGGAACTTTTGCAGATTGCTGAGGCGCACGCCTGCCCCTGCCATAATGATTGGACCGGTGCTGTATTCATTTAGTTCCCGTAATAATGCAATTCCGGTTTCAGCGCTCTGCTGCTGACCGGAAGTCAGAATGCGGGCGATCCCTAAATCAGTCAGAACCTCCAGCGAACGCTTCGGGCTGTGGCACAAATCAAAGGCGCGATGGAAAGTCACCGCCATGCCGTCGCACAGCGCCATAATCTGCTGCATGCGTACCGTGTCGACGTGCGCATCTTCGTCCAGCATGCCAATCACCAGGCCAGGAAAACCCAGCTCGCGAATACGCGCCACGTCCGATTTCATCACCTCAAATTCGCGTGCGGTGTAACAAAAATCGCCGCCGCGCGGCCGCACGATCGGGTGGACCGGAATGGTCAGTTCACGTTGTGCGGCTTCCAGCATACCCGCCGAAGGTGTCAGTCCGCCTTCACGCGGAGCACTGCACAGCTCCACGCGATCGGCACCGGACGCCTGCGCAGTCATTGCGCAGTCGATGCCATAGCAACAAATTTCCAGTTTCGTCATACCTTGCTCCTTTTCATGACTGCTGGCTCGGGAGGAGTGCATCAGTTAGTCTGCTCATTCAGACAGTTTACGTGGAAAGCGCACTATGGCATTCGATTTTGATCAAGGGATAGACCGTCGTCACAGCGATAGTTTGAAATGGCACAAATATGGTGATCGCGATGTGCTGCCTTTGTGGGTTGCCGACACCGATTTTCGCTCGCCGCCGTGCATCATTGAGGCCATTAAACAGCGTGCCGACCACGGTGTTTTCGGCTATGGCGCGACGCCGCACGGTTTGATTGATATCACTATTTCCCGCTTAGCCCAGCGCTATGGCTGGCAGATTGAGCCAGAATGGATTGTGTTGCTGCCGGGCGTGGTGAGCGGACTGAATTTATCGGTCCGGGCATTTACCGAGTCGTCGCAGAGCACCGTGGCACCGACGCCGATTTATCCGCCGTTTCGCGCGGCGGCGCGGCTGGCGCAGCGCGCTCAGGTCAATCTGCCATTGCAATTGCAGCAGGATCGCTGGGTGATGCAGCTGGATGACAGCCAGATGCAGGGCAACGAGCGCCTGCTCATGCTGTGCAATCCGCAGAATCCGGGCGGCACCGTCTACCGCCGTGATGAACTGGAGGCGCAGCTGGCCTTTGCCCAACGCCACGATTTGCTGGTGTGCTCCGATGAAATCCATTGTGACCTGCTGTTGACGCCTGGCGTACAGCACATTCCGTTTGCCTCGCTGAGCGAAGACGCCGCCCAGCGCAGCATCACCCTGATTTCGCCGTCTAAAACCTTCAACATCGCCGGGCTGGGTGCGTCCATGGCCATTATCCCTCATCCCGAACTGCGGAAACGCTTTAAGCAGGTGCGTGAAGGCATCGTACCGGGCGTGGATATTCTGGCGCTGGTGGCGGCGGAAGCCGCATGGCGCGGCGGTGATGCATGGCTGGCGGACCAGCTTGCTTACCTGCGCGCCAATCGTGACTGGCTGGTGCAGCAGGTGAATGCGCTGCCGGAACTCAGCATGGTCGCGCCAGAGGCCAGCTATCTCGGCTGGATTGACGCCAGCCAGCTGGATGTTGCCAGCCCGGCGCTGTATTTCGAAAAACACGGTCTCGGTTTCTCGCCGGGCCGTGATTTTGGCGACGATCGCTTCGTGCGCTTCAACTTTGGCTGCACGCACGCCACCCTGCAGCAGGCGGTATCGCGCCTGCAGCAGGCGGTGGCAGCGCGGCGCTAAGTCTGTTCGCTGGCAACGATCTCCTCCAGCCGCCATGGATGAAACTTGATGGTAGTTTGCCCGTCCGTCACCGCTAAGGTCGGATTGGGCAGACGTTCATTTTCACCCTGCGGCGTGCTGGTTTTAAACGCGATGCCCGGCTGCGTCAGCGCCTCGTCTGCCAGCAACGCCATCGCACGCATGCCCAGCGTTTCCGGCTCGCCGCGCAACACAATTTCCACATGCTCCCAGCCTTCATGGCGATACAGCTTCTCACCGGGCCACGGCAGCTCGATCACATCCACCTGCCAGCCCGCGATGCGCAGCGGCTGATGCAACTTAAACAGGCAGATCGGCCGTCCATTAATCATCGCTTCGGAAAACTGCTCGCCGATTTGCATTAACCCGGCTTTCCAGCGTTCTGCCGTGGCGAACTGGTGACAGCGCACCGCCACGTGGTCCGCCTCGTGCTGCGTGAGGTCAAGACCGAGGCGTGCCGCAAAGTGTTGCAAAGCCTGTTCAAATCGGGACAGGTCTTGTTTTAAGTCACTCAGTTCTGAAGGAAAATCCAGATTCATACGTTAAATACCTCAAACTCAGTTCAGATCTTTTAATCAATAAAAAAACAGGGCTGCCGCAGCTTTCGCTTGACAAAATGCTCGGATTCATCCGATTTCACGCCAAAAACCTTCAAAAACCGCATAAATCGCCCCTCTCTTTCGGATTAATCGCGTAATCAGGTCCACACGTTACTTTATAAAAGCGCCTTAACCAACTGTTATTATTAACAATAGTTAATACAATGAGATAACTCTTATTTACCCGTCAATCAATTGCAGTAGCTGACCCTTTCTTATAAATTTGGGTTTCACAACTACAAGGAATGGCCCTATGTCTATGCTCATTGTTGTCGCGGTCCTGATAGCCTTGATGGGATTTGCAATTTCCCGCCACTGGAAGGTGCGTGAAGACAAAAGCGTTAAAAATCCCCGTCGCCACCCGCGCCGCCGTTAACCGGCGCGCGGGCCTGCGTCCAACGGCAGCCATAACCGATTGCTGACGCACCCCAACATTTCACGTATACTTCCCCTCTTATTTTTTCCGTCCCGACACGCACGCGGGATGACGACATCGGCTCGCCCTCAGCTGGCGGGCCTTTTCAGCATATGAAGGTAACGCGGTGAATATTCAGGCTCTTCTTTCCGATAAAGTCAGTCAGGCGATGGTGGCGGCAGGCGCACCGGCCGATTGCGAACCGCAGGTTCGTCAGTCTGCAAAAGTGCAGTTCGGCGATTACCAGGCGAACGGTATCATGGCCGTGGCGAAAAAGCTCGGTCAGGTGCCGCGCCAGCTGGCTGAGCAGGTAGTTCAGCATCTGGATCTGGCTGGCATCGCCAGCAAAGTCGACATCGCCGGTCCCGGCTTTATCAACATCTTCCTCGACCGCCAGTGGCTGGCACAGCAGGCCGCGCAGGCGCTGCAGCTGCCACGCCTGGGCGTCAGCGAAGTGACACCTCAGACTATCGTGATTGACTACTCGGCGCCCAACGTGGCGAAAGAGATGCATGTCGGTCACGTGCGATCCACCATCATCGGTGATGCCGCAGTACGCACCCAGGAGTTCCTCGGCCATCACGTCATCCGCGCTAATCACGTCGGTGACTGGGGTACACAGTTTGGCATGCTGATCGCCTATCTGGAGAAGCAGCAGAACGAGCATCATGAAGATATCGCGCTGGCTGATCTGGAAGCCTTCTACCGCGAAGCGAAACGCACCTATGACGAAGACGAAGCCTTCGCCGAGCGCGCCCGCGGTTACGTGGTGAAACTGCAGGGTGGCGACGAATATTGCCGCGCCATGTGGAAGAAGCTGGTGGATATCACCATGAGTCAGAACCAGCAGGTGTATGACCGCCTTAACGTCACCCTGACGCGTAAGGATGTGATGGGTGAAAGCCTGTATAACGACATGCTGCCGGGCATCGTCACCGATCTGCGCGAAAAAGGGCTGGCGGTGACCAGCGAAGGCGCCACCGTGGTTTTCCTTGATGAGTTCAAAAACAAGGAAGGTGAACCGATGGGCGTGATCATCCAGAAGAAGGATGGCGGCTATCTCTACACCACCACCGATATCGCCTGCGCCAAATATCGCTATGAAACGCTGCATGCCGATCGCGTGCTGTACTACATCGATTCCCGCCAGCATCAGCATCTGCAGCAGGCGTGGACCATCGTGCGCAAAGCGGGCTATGTGCCGGAGTCAGTGCCGCTGGAGCACCATGCGTTCGGCATGATGCTGGGCAAAGATGGCCGTCCGTTCAAGACGCGCAGCGGTGGCACCATCAAACTCTCCGATCTGCTGGATGAAGCCGTTGAGCGCGCCCATGCGCTGGTCAGCGAGAAGAATCCGGAGATGAGCGCGGCAGAGCTGAAAGAGCTGGCGGAAGTGGTCGGCATCGGCGCGGTGAAATACGCCGACCTGTCGAAAAGCCGCACCACCGATTACATCTTCGACTGGGACAACATGCTGGCGTTTGAAGGCAACACCGCGCCGTACATGCAGTATGCCTACACGCGTGTGCTCTCAGTATTCCGTAAAGCGGGCATTGAGGCAGACAGCCTGCACGGTGATATCATCCTGACTGACGAGCGCGAAGCGCTGCTGGCGACCCGTCTGCTGCAGTTTGAAGAGACCATCACCCAGGTCGCGCGCGACGGCACGCCGCACGTGATGTGTGCTTATCTGTACGATCTGGCCGGTCTGTTCTCGGGCTTCTATGAGCACTGCCCGATTCTCTCCGCCGAAGAGGAAAACGTACGCAACAGCCGTCTGCAGCTGGCTGCGCTGACGGCGAAAACCCTGAAGCAGGGGCTGGATACGCTGGGCATCAAAACCGTCGAGCGAATGTAAGCCTAAAAAAACCCGCTGCGGCGGGTTTTTTATTGGCTATTGGCTATTTGCTATTGGTAATTGACCATCACTTCACTGCTCACCACCCGCAGGCCGGGCGGCAACGCGCCCTGCCCCTGAAATCCGAAAGCCAGATGCAGCGTTTCATCGGCTGCCACGTTGGCGAGCCCGCGTGTGCTGCCGCTGGCGCCGTCCAGCTCCACGCAGCGCTGGCTGGCGCACAGCCGCACCACCAGCCCTGATGGTGCAGGGCGGCTCAGCGTGTAGCGCCAGTTCACCAGCGAAATAGTCCCTGCAGCCGCCGAGGGCGCTTTAAGCGCCGGCGACAGCAGCCAGTTGCCGCGCACGCCAAGGCTTGGGCCGCTGGCGCTGGCCTGCCACGCACCGCTGGCGGCTTTGCCCGTTAGCGGCAGCGCCAGCAGCGCCGCCAGCAGCCATGAGAGCGTCACGCCGCGCATTATTTGCCGCCTATGGTAGCAGTCATGCGGATCTGCCGGTTATCGGTCAGCTCCATATTGGACAGCACCACCAGCTGCGGCAGGTTGCGGCGCAGGAAGCGCGCCAGCAGCGCCCGCAGCGGATGGTTAACCAGCAGCACCGGCGGCGCACCGGTCATCTCCTGCTGCTGCAGCGCGGCCTGCGCCTGCATCAGCAGTCGATCGGCAAGACCCGGTTCCAGACCGCCACCGCCCTGCAGCGCCTGCAGCAGCAGACGCTCCAGTGTGGCATCCAGTCCAATCACCTGCACTTCGCCGTTGCCCGGGAACCACTGCTGGGTAATCGCACGGCCCAGCGCGACGCGTACCACGCTGGTCAGTTCCTGCGGATCGTTCTGCACCGGCGCATGTTCGGCCAGCGTTTCGATAATGGTGCGCATGTCGCGGATCGAAACGCGCTCGGTCAGCAGATTTTGCAGCACTTTGTGCAGCGTGGTCAGGGTGATCACGCCCGGCACCAGATCTTCCGTCAGCTTTGGCATCTCCTGGGTGACGCGGTCCAGCAGCTGCTGCGCTTCCTGACGCCCAAACAGCTCGCTGGCGTACTGGCCGATCAGGTGATTAAGGTGGGTCGCCACCACGGTACTGGCTTCCACCACGGTGTAGCCCTGAATCTGTGCCTGCTCTTTCAGCGCGCTGTCGATCCAGATGGCCGCGAGGCCAAACGCCGGGTCAACTGTCGCTTCACCCGGCAGCGTGCCCGCCGCCGTGCCCGGGTTGATCGCCATCCAGCGTCCCGGATAAGCATCGCCGCTGCCAATCTCCACGCCCTTCATCAGGATGCGATAGCGCGCCGGCGGCAGCTCCATGTTGTCACGAATGTGCACCACCGGCGGCAGGAAGCCGACCTCCTGCGCCACCTTTTTACGGATACTGCGGATACGCCCGAGCAGCTCGCCGTTTTGCAGATGATCGACCATCGGAATCAGGCGATAGCCCACTTCCATGCCGAGCGAATCTTCCAGCTGGACGTCGGTCCATGAGGCTTCGACCGTGGCCGGCGTCTCCTGCGTTTTCACCACGCTGGAGGCTTCACTTTGCTTCTTCGGCTGCATTTCGCGGCCGCGCAGCCACCAGGCCAGGCCGAGCAGCGCCGCGGTGAACAGCAGGAACACAAAGTTCGGCATGCCGGGCACCAGGCCCAGCAGGCCAATCACGCCGGCGCTCAGCATCAGCACGCGCGGATTGTTAAACAGCTGGCCCACCATCTGTTCGCCGACGTCCTGATCGGTGCTGACGCGGGTAACGATGACACCGGCAGCGGTAGAGATCACCAGCGCCGGGATCTGCGCCACCAGGCCGTCACCGATGGTCAGCAGCGTATAGGTTTCCCCGGCATGGCCGAGATCCATACCGTGCTGCACCACGCCCACCAGCAGACCACCGATCACGTTGATCACCATGATCAGGATGCCGGCGATGGCGTCGCCGCGCACAAACTTACTGGCACCGTCCATCGAGCCGTAGAAATCCGCTTCCTGGGTCACCTCGGCGCGCCGGCGTTTGGCTTCGTCTTCACCAATCAGGCCAGCGTTCAAATCGGCATCGATCGCCATCTGCTTGCCGGGCATACCATCCAGCACGAAACGCGCGCCCACTTCGGCGATACGTCCGGCACCTTTGGTGATGACCATGAAGTTGATGATCACCAGGATGATGAATACCACGATACCAATGGCGAAATTACCGCCGACGAGGAAGTGACCAAAGGCTTCAACCACGCGCCCGGCGGCATCAGCACCCGTATGCCCTTCGAGCAGGATGATACGCGTTGAGGCGACATTCAGCGCCAGACGCAGCAGCGTTGAGAACAGCAAAATGGTCGGGAAGGCAGCGAATTCCAGCGTGCGCTGGGTGAACATCGCCACCAGCAGCACCATGATGGACAGCGCAATGTTGAAGGTAAACAGCAGGTCAAGGATGAACGCCGGCAGCGGCAATACCATCATCGACAGGATCAGCATGATCAGCACCGGACCAGCCAGCACCTGCCATTGCGTGTCTTTAAAATTGCCCGGTAAACGCAGCTTTTCGGCCAGATTAGCCATGGTTGGTGTTCTCTCCTGCAAAGTCCATCTCTGCCGGGACCGGCAGATGTTTTGGTTTGTTTGGAATCAGGCCGCCTTCGCGCTTCCAGCGTCGCAGCTGCCAGACCCACGCCAGCACTTCTGCCACGGCGGCATAGAGCGCGCCGGGAATAAACTGGCCAATTTCCGTATGACGATAGAGCGCACGCGCCAGCGGCGGCGCTTCCAGAATCGGTACGCGGTGCTCTTTTGCTATTTCACGAATGCGCAGGGCAATGTCACCGGCGCCTTTGGCAATCACTTTCGGCGCACTCATCTTGCCTTCCTGATACTGCAGCGCCACCGAGTAGTGCGTCGGGTTAGTCACGATGACGTCCGCCTTCGGCACGTCGGCCATCATGCGGCGGCGGGCGGCGGCACGCATCGCCTGGCGGATACGCCCTTTAACGTGCGGATCGCCCTCGTTCTGCTTGTGTTCATCGCGAATTTCCTGGCGCGTCATGCGCAGCTTTTTGAAGTAGCTGTAGAGCTGCCAGAACACATCAAAGCCAACCATCGGGATCAGTCCCAGCATCACCAGCGCACAGCTGATGGCGGTCATCGACAGGCCATGCTGCAGCGCATTCACCGGCGATTCGCTCATTAGACGCAGCATCTCCTGCCAGTGACTCCACAGATACCAGCCAGCCACCAGTGCCACCAGCACCGCTTTGAGGATCGCCTTCACCAGTTCCGCCCACGTCTGACCGGAGAACATGCGCGCAATGCCCGGTAACGGGTTGAGCTTTTTAAAATCGAATTTGATGGATTTTCCGCTGATGTTGATTCCGCCCAGAATCATCGGCGCGGCGATGGCAACGATCACCAGCCCGGCCATCAGCGGCAGCAGCGCGATCACCGCCTGCATCACCAGGTTGCCGATGTGCGAGACGATAATTTTATCGTCGTTGACCATGCCGTGGTCAAAGCGGAAGCCGGTGGCCACCATGCTGGCCAGCCGTTGCGCCATATTGTGGCCGCCCAGCCAGATGATCAGCAGCCCGGCCAGCAGCATCAGTACCGAAGTCAGCTCGCGCGAACGCGGAATCTGCCCCTCCTGCCGTGCTTTCTCAAGTCGGTGGGGGGTGGGCGATTCTGTTTTGTCCTCGTTGCTCTCTTCAGCCACGACATACCTCAGCTGGCAGGAATTCTGAGCATAGGATGCCAAAACCCTTCGGGTCTAAAGCGCGGATTAAGCGAGAAAAAGATGGGTTTATTTAGCCATAAGTGAAATCAGGCCCTGCGCTAACCTGGTGCGGGCCAATCACCAGCGCACGGTTCCGCGACCTTTGCTGCTCATTACGGATTAAGTGGCGCAGCCAAGCAAAAGCCGTGCCGGACTGGCTGGGTTATCGGCGCGGCTGCGCCCGGAAATTCCGAAAATCTTAAAATTGTTTCGCCGCGCAATCTTTTTTCATCTAAAAAATAGATAAATCTTATTTACCAATTCCCCTAAGCACCATCAGGGGGCAAATGTCGCGCCGCACGCCAGCCGCGCTTGCTTACGCAAATAAATTAATGCAGCTTATCTATCATCCCAGCCAGAACGATCGTGGCGTGCCGTTAAGGCGTTTTTTCGCCCGGTAGCACGGGATTTGCCGCGGTGCAATGGTTTGAATTCTCAAAAGTCTTAGGTAGACTTAAGTCAGCACTATCTTTCTGTAATTTGACTGTTTTTTAGTGGCCTTCTCACTGCATAATCTGCCCGCCCGCTAAGTGCGTGCCGGATACAACTCTGCAGCGATACTGATGAAAATTTGAGGATCATGGTGAATAAGAGTCTCTTGCTAACGCTGCTGGCGGCTTTAACGCTGGCGGGATGTAAAGCGCCTCCACCGCCCGTGACGGATGACACCCTGGTCACCAGCGAAGTGAACGGCGTAAAACTGGTTCATCGTCATGCAGTGGCAGCACCCGGTGAATTTACCCCGGTGAATGAGAGCTTTCGCGCGCTGTATGCCGCCTCTGTGATGACCCTGCCGGATTACGGCGGCAAAGTGGTGCGTTATCTTGATAACGCCCAAACCTTTGAGGTGCTGGGTCGCGTCGAGCACAACTGGCTGGCGATTGCAGAAGAACCCAGCGGTCAGCTGATTGGCTATGTGCCCCCCAAAGCTGGCGTGGAGAGCAGCCGCTATGACGCCACGCTGCGCAGCGACCGGCCGCGTCCCCGTCGTACTAAACAGGTCTGCGTGGCCGTGGGCGGCGCTAGTAAAGCATGCCGCACAAATGATACCGCGACCTGGATCTTAGACTGATGATGCAATCCGGCGCATATTGCCCGCAGCACACCGCTGCTTTGCGGGCTAACCGTTCCGTTATTGCCAGGATAATCGAGATTTAATGACTCAGGACTCCCTTGCCCGCGATGGCATTGTCGCGGGCAACGATAACCTTTTGCTGAATGCCGCAGCCCCGATTCTGAATGCCGTCGTGCGTATACGGCAGGCGGCGACGCACGACGATCCCGCTGGCCTGCGTCAGCTACTGATTGAAGAGATCCGCCAGTTCGAGCAACGCTGCAAGCAGGCGGGTTTGCCGTTTGAGATGATCATCGGTGCACGCTACTGCCTGTGTAGCGTGCTGGACGAAGCGGCGGCGCAAACCCCCTGGGGCACGCGCGGCGTCTGGTCCGGCAACGGCATGCTGGTGACCTTTCATAACGAAAGCTGGGGCGGCGAAAAAGTGTTCCAGCTGCTATCGCGCGTGTCGCAAAGCCCGCAGCAGCATTTATGGCTGCTGGAAGTGATTCACTACTGCCTGCTGCTGGGCTACGAAGGGCGCTATCGCGGCAGCGACAGCGGACGCGCGCAGTGTGAAGGCATCCGTAAACGGCTGGCGCAGCTGATTGCGGAAATCCGCCCGGCACCACCACCGCGCGCGCCGCTGGTGGAAGTCCATCCGCTGGTCAGCACCCTGACGCGACCAATGGTGCCACTGTGGGCCTGCGTCACGCTGGCTACGTTGATTGCCTGTCTGATCTACAGCGGGCTCAACTGGCGGCTGGGCAATGCGGCCGAACCGCTGCTGCGCGCCATCTATCAAACCCCGCTGCCACAAATCATGCCGGGGCGCCGCCCCACCTCACCGCAGGCGCTGCTCGATCTGCATCAGCGTCTTAACGATGTGATTGCCGCAGGCCAGCTGGAAGTGAGCGACGGTGCCTTTGGCAGCAAAGTGATCATCCCTGCGGACAAGCTGTTTGCGCCGGACGGTACGGTGGTGAACCAGGTTGGCCGCGCGCTGCTGGCGCACGTGGCCAGCGCGATGAAGACGGTAAAAGGCACGGTGCTGGTATCGGTCTATACCGATAATCGTCCGGTGGATGGTCGGTTCGCCTCCAGCTATGAATTCTCCTTCGCCCGCGCCCGTGCCGTTACGCAACTGCTGAATACGCAGCTGGCGGACGGTCACAGCGTTAAAGCCGAAGGCCGCGGCGACAGCAATCCGCTCTTACCCAATGACAGCAATGAAAACCGCGCCCGCAATCGCCGGGTGGAGATCACCCTGTTTGCGGCACCGGAAACCCTCGGCAATCATCAGGGAGGCCAGTGATGCGCGCATCACTCCAACATCTGTTAACCCATCGCCTGCTGTGGGGCCTGATTGGCGTCACGGCGCTGAGCTGCGTGCTGTGGATGCTCGGTCCGCTGTGGAGCTGGGGTGACACCCGTCCACTGGAGCCGGTATTCCCGCGCCAGCTGGCGGTCGGCCTGCTCTATTTCTGCTGGGTGCTGTTCCAGTTTATTCCCGCCATCTGGCGCGGCTGGTTTAACAGCAAGCTGCTCAATCGCCTGCAGGAAATGAGTCACGAAGAAGCGTCCGATCGCCAGGCGACCGAGACGCTGCTGACCCAGCGCTTCAGTGAAGCGGCGCTGCGGCTGAAACGCACCCAGTTTGGTCGCCGGCATCAGAAAAGCTGGCTGGCGCGTTTTCAGAGTCACTATCTGTATCAGCTGCCGTGGTACGTGATGATCGGCGCGCCCGGCGCCGGTAAAACCACCGCGCTGCTGAATGCTGGCCTGGAGTTTCCGTTAACTGACAGCCTCGGCAAAGAGGCGGTACGCGGCGTCGGCGGCACGCGTCACTGCGACTGGTGGTTCACCGACAGCGCAGTCTTAATCGACACCGCGGGCCGTTACGCACTGCAGGAGAGCCAGCGCGCGCGCGACGGCGCCGAGTGGCACAACTTCATAAAACTGCTTAAGCGCTACCGCACGCGCCAGCCGATCAACGGCGTGATCATGACCATCAGCGTGGCCGACCTGCTGACCGATTCCGCCGAAGCACGTCACGCCCAGGCCAGCGCGCTGCGCAGCCGCATGGTTGAGCTGCATCAGCAGACCGGCATTCATTTCCCGGTGTATGTGATGGTCACCAAAACCGACCTGCTTAAAGGGTTTATGAGCTTTTACGGCAACCTGAGTAAGCCACAGCGCGATGCCATCTGGGGCTTCACCTTCCCGTGGGAACCGGGCAAGCCGCATAAAGATGACTGGCACCGCAGCTTTAGCGAGCGCTTTCAGCAGCTGGAGCAGCGTCTGCAGCAGCAGCTGGCCGACGTGATGGCCGGCGAGCGCGATCTCACCCAGCGCGCCGACAGCTTTCTGTTCCCGCAGGAGTTCAGTTCGCTGCGTCCGTTACTCAACGAATATCTCGACGTGGTGTTTTCCCGCCATCAGGATGAGATTGCCTGGTCGGCGCGCGGCCTGTTCTTCACCAGCGGTACCCAGGAAGGTCTGCCGTTTGACCGCATCATGGGCGAACTCAACCGTAAGCTACAGCTGCCACACACCGGCGAGTCGAGCCTTGCCGCGTGGGACAGCGTTAACCGCAGCAATCCGATTCCGGGTACCAAAGGCCAGAGCTTCTTTATTCGCGACCTGTTAAGCGACCTGGTGTTCCGCGAAAGCGGCCTCGCCGGCAGCAACCGTCACTGGGAGTATCGTAACCGGCTGCTGCACTGGATCGGTTACGGCGCGCTCACCGGCGCGCTGGTGCTGCTCTCCGGTTTATGGCTCACCAGCTACGTGCAGAATCAGCGTTATCTCGATCAGGTCGCGGCGCGTATCGGGCCGATTACCGCGCAAAGTCAGCAGGTTATTCATCAGCCAGCCGATAATATTTTTGATCTGCTACCCTTCTTAAATAATCTGGTGAAACTGCCGCTGTCGGCGCATTTTTCTCTCGACAATCCACCGCTTACCATGCGCGCTGGACTGTATCGCGGTAACCAGGTGAGCGATGCCGCATGGGTGCTTTATCAAAATGCGCTTAAGTCTTTACTGCTGCCGCGCGTGGCCCAGCAAATTACCAACCTGCTGCGTGACGATCCCGGCACCGACAATGACTACAGCCGCAATGCGCTGCGCGCTTATCAGATGTTG
This sequence comes from Pantoea sp. GM_Pan_4, assembly GCF_026541005.1. Classification (NCBI taxonomy): domain Bacteria; kingdom Pseudomonadati; phylum Pseudomonadota; class Gammaproteobacteria; order Enterobacterales; family Erwiniaceae; genus Pantoea; species Pantoea sp. GM_Pan_4. The sequence goes on along the minus strand of NZ_JALNUZ010000001.1, from coordinate 8,097 downwards.
TATCAGCCGCGTAACTATGACGGCGAATTTCTGCGCGGCTGGCTGATGCAAAATCTGCAGCGCACGCTGCCGGACAACGTCAGCGCGCGCGATCTGCAGCAGCTTGACTGGCACCTTAGCCAGCTGCTCGATCAGCAGATTCAGTCGTCGCCTTATGCGCGCGACAATGCGCTGATGATGCGTAAGCTTGCGGAAAATCTGAAAAATGCCGGTCAGAATGGCCGTATGCTGGCGGTTGCGCCACACACCGTATCGCAGCGATTGACCGGACACAGTGAGTAATGGTGAGGTAACCATGGCGAGTTACACCGCGCCGGGCTGGTATGGCAAATTACCGGCCACCGGTGATTTTCTGCGCCAGCGGCTCAGTGAAGCCACGGTGACGCCGTGGAGCCACTGGTTTCAACAAGGCTTAATCCACTGGCATCAGCAGGAAGAGGCCAGCACGCAACAGTTTTTACGCGCGCCGGTATGGAATTTTGTCCTGCCGCTATCGCCGCTGCGCCAGCAGGTGCAGCTGGGCTGTCTGCTGCCCTCGTGCGATCGCGTCGGCCGTGCGTGGCCGCTGCTGGCGCTGCACAGCATTCCGCTCAGCGCGTGGCATGCTTCACAACTGGCGATCTCCGGCGACTGGTATCAGGAACTCGGCGCGCTGCTGTGGCAGGCGGTGCGCGATCGCCTCAGCCCGGACGCGCTGGAGACGCAGATTCAGCAGCTGGCTCCGCTGCTGCTGCCGGATAAGCAGCGCAGCGACATCATGGATGTGATTGGTTTTGACGATTTGCCCTGCACCCTGAGCTGGCGTGAAGTGGCCGACCGTTTTGATCCCCAACAGCACATTAGCTACTGGTGGAGTAATCGCAGTGACGGCTTTGCCCACGCCACGCATAAACACAGTGGCCCGCTCACCGCGCAACTTTTTTCGTTATTGTTTAACCCGGCGGCGGGTGCCCAGCCGGGACGTAATGGCCTCTATCCACCGATGTTTGAGTAGGCCAGTGCGCTTGCCTTGTTAACGGGATGACTCATGCAATTTACCATTGTGCAGTGCAATACGGATGTGCCCGCCAAAACCGTCGCGTTTAGCCCGCCTGGCGGGACCATTGGCCGCAGCCAGGATAACGACCTGGTGCTGCCCGACGAATCGCGCGCTATCTCGCGCCTGCAGGCGCTGGTGCACCTGTCGCCAGACGGCGAGTGCCGCCTGACCAATCAGGGCAGCGTCACTTCAGTGGTGCTGAACGGCGTGGCGCTGCAGCGCGGCTCGCAGGTGCGGCTGCGCCACGGCGATACGCTGCAGATTGGCGAATATGGCCTGGAAGTGCGCGACCCGGCGTGTCAGAACGCACCGCAGGATGATCCGCTGGCGTTTTTTGCTGACAGCGCCGCCGATCCGCTGGGTATGCAGCAGGACGAAAGCGTGCCGGAACCGGAAGTGCTGTCACAGAGTGACAGTCCGCGTCACGAACGCCGCCCGGACGCACGCCTGGCGATCGATCCGCAAAGCGATGCGCCCGTGATGCCAGCCGTGCTGGCAGGCGTCGATCAGGACAAACTGATCGCCGCGCTGCTGGAAGGCATGGGCCTGAATAATGGCCACCAGACGCCGATCACCGAAGAGCAGATGCGCGTCACTGGCCGCATGCTCAGCCTGTTTTCGCAGGGTACGGTTGCCCTGCTCTCTTCGCGCTCCATCCTCAAGCGCGGCGTGAAAGCCGACATGACGATGATCCTTAACGAAGCCAACAACCCGTTTAAAATTCTGCCTTCCGGCAAAACCGTGCTGATGCAAATGTACCAGAGCCAGATGCCTGGCTTTATGCCACCGGAAGCAGCGGTGCGCGATGCGCTGGTGGATTTACAGGCGCATCAGCTGGGAATGATTGCCGGCATTCGCGCCATCATTGCCGCGATGCTGCAGTCGTTTAATCCGCAGCGTCTGGAAGAGGAAGCGCGCAAAGACGGCGTGCTGCCTAAGATGCCGTTTAGCGGCGGACGCAAAGCGGCGCTGTGGGACTATTTTCTCCGTCACTATCAGCGCACTGCGGGCGAGATTGAAGATGACTTCCACACCCTGTTTGGTGAAGCCTTTCTGCATGCCTACGACATGGAAGTGAATCAGTACAAAGATTCCCAGACGCGGACCGAAGACGCATGAAGATGAAGTTTGCCAGCCGCTGCCAGCAGGGTATGCGTGACGAAAACCAGGATCGCACCGGTGCCGAAGTCGATGAACAGAAAGCCTGTTTTCTGGTGTGCGACGGCGTGGCCGGTCTGCCCGGCGGCGATTATGCCGCCCAGCTGGTGCGCGATACCCTGCTGACGCAGCTGCAGCAAGGCGACACGTTCACGCTGGAGAGTACGCGCGCGGCGATTGAAAAGTGTCAGCAAACGCTGGTCAGCGCCCAGGGGAACAATCCGAATTTTTCGCGCATGAGCACCACCCTTGCCGCCCTGTTTATTGACCGCACAACGCAGCGCGCATGGTGGGCGCACGCTGGTGATAGCCGGGTTTATCACTTCCGCCACGGGGTGCTGCATCAGGTGACGCGTGACCACAGTCTGGCGCAGCAGCTGCGCGAAGCCGGCTATGAAAATACCGGCATTAACAGTAATTTACTTTATAATGCGCTGGGTATTGAGCCGGCCCGACCGGCCACCTTCAGCGAGGTGATTGAGCTGACCGATGGTGACGCATTTCTGGTCTGTACCGACGGTTTCTGGCTCAACCTCACCACCGACGAAATGGAACAGGCACTGCGCATGGTAAACGCCTGCGAAGAGTGGCTGGCATTGATGGAACAGGCCGTAAACCGCAGTGTTAAAAGCGACAATCTCAGCGCTCTGGCAATCTGGATTGGCGAACCGCAGGACGCGACGCTGCTTTATTCCCAGGCTGATGCGGCACGTTTTCTGCCGTCACGTTATTGATTGCAAGGATCATTATGAAACTGTGGTTGCCGGGCGTTGCCGCCCTGTTACTGGCCCTGAATGCGCAGGCGGAAGATTACCGGGTGGTCTACTCGCCCAGCCTGTCGCTGGAAGTCTATATCGATAACGTTGCCAGTAATGCGCCCGACGACTGGTGTAAAGAGACGCTGCCGCTGCGCATCGTATCCGGTAAAAGCAGCGACACCAGCATTCTTACCAGCTTCCTGCCGCGCGTCGGCACGCTGCTGGCGAACCAGTGTGGCCTGCTGGATGAGATCCCCTGGCAGATGACCAGCAAAGAGGGCAGCGTGCTGGCTAACGGCAGCGCGGCAAAACTACAGAACTGGCGGCCGATCATCCTTAACGACGCGACCGCCAGCGCCAGCGCCAATACCGCAGCGCCGCTGGATTTATCGCGTCCGGCCGACAGCACGCCGCTGCAGCACTTCGCCCTGCCCGGCGGCTGCCATTTCCGTACCTGGTGGGATGAAAACGGCGGTTCGCTGTTTATCCCTGAGAACCCGCAGCAGCATTGCTCAACCGAGGGCTGGCTGGAAGGTCCGGCGGCGATGACGCTGCTGAGTGACGGCAAAACGCGCAGCCAGACGGTAACCTTCCTGCAGGGTTATCCCATCGCCGATCTTACGCTGACCCGCGCGCCGCTGGAGGTGGTGGCGGTGAACAAACAGCGCATGATTGTCACGCGGCCCGATGCCAGCGATAGCTGGCTGGTGCTGGCGTTTGATGCTCAGCAGCACGTCTGGCGCTTCAGCGGCACGCTGCTGATTAAAATGGATAAAAACACCGGCACGGATAGCGAAGCGGTGAAATCGCGGGTTGATAGCTTACGCGGCATCTGGTCGCCGCAGTTTATGCCACAGCAAAAAGTGACTGTGTTACTGATTGACACCCTGCACGCCGATCTGGCCGATCCGGCAATTGGTGCCTGGCGTAACATTAATTAATTAGCGGTTGTTGCCCGCCGTCACCGGCGTGACGGGGCGCTACAGGACGTGTTCAGAGAGCTCACTATGTCGGCAAACGAAAATCATACCCCCAATGCCCTGCCTGCGGGCTACCGGTTTAACGAGTTTGAAATCAAGGAAGTGATCGGCGGCGGCGGCTTTGGCATTGTCTATCGCGCCTGGGATCATCAGCTGGAACGCACTATCGCCATCAAAGAGTACATGCCGGTGTCACTGGCGGTACGCGGTGCGGATCTGGCGCTGGAACTGCGCGGCGAGCGCTTCCAGAAACTGTTTAATGCCGGACGCAACAGCTTTATTCAGGAGGCACGGCTGCTAGCGCGCTTCAATCATCCCGGTCTGCTGCACGTCCTGCGCTTCTGGGAAGAGAACGGCACGGCTTACATGGGCACGCTCTACTACAGCGGCATGACGCTGAAAGAGTGGCAGCTCACCAGCCCGGACAGCATTGACGAAGCGTGGATTCGCCGTCTGTTGCCGCCGCTGTTTGGTGCCATCAACACCATTCACACCGCCGGTTACCTGCATCGTGATATTTCGCTCGATAACATTCAGATTCAGGAAAACCAGCTGCCGGTGCTGCTCGACTTTGGCTCGGCGCGCAAAGAGATTGGCAACCTGTCGGATGAAACCGAGATCATGCTCAAGCCGGGCTTCGCGCCGATTGAGCAGTACAGCGAAGAGGGGGAAGTCGAACAGGGACCCTGGACCGATATCTACGCGCTGGGCGCGGTGCTGCATACGCTGATCACCGGCCACGCGCCGCCGGTCAGCGTGGTGCGCTGCATTGAAGATAACTACCAGCCGCTGGTGGAGCGCAAGCCTGAGGGGTATTCGCTGCCGCTGCTGCACGCGATCGACTGCGCGCTGGCGATGAAGCCGGAAGACCGTCCGCAGAGTATTGATGCTTTTGCCCGGCTGATCGATCTGCCGGTGAGCGATGTCGAAGCGCTGGTGACGACCTTCCCGGTGACCGCGGAGAGCCAGCCCGTGCCGGAGCCGGTAGCGGCCGTGCCGGAACCGCAGGTAATGGCGGTTAATCATGCCGCCGCCGCGATTGAACCGGTGACGCCGCGCAATGTGCGCCGTTTGTCGCCTGCCCTGCTCGCCGCCGCTGCCGTGGCGTTGCTTGCCGTGGTGGTCGTGGTGTGGAAAGCCAATCGCCCGAGCGACGCACCGCCGGTGGCGGCCAGCAGCGCCCCGGCGGCGACCCCATCAGCGGGCAGCGCGCCCGCCAGCAGCGCACCAACCATGGCGACGGTTTATCTGCAGTTGCAGGCAGGGGAAAATATCGTGCTGAACGGTGAAGCGAAGGATGTGAAACCCGCCAGCAGCGGTTTCGCCTCGCTGAATCTGGCGGCAGGCAGCTATCGTATTGAAGTGCATCACGGCAGCCAGGTGCGCAGCCAGATGCTGACGATTAACCAGCCGGGCACCTGGCTGATTAATCCGGGTAATTAAGGTTAGCCGCGCGCGGCGCTCTGCTGCAGCGCGCGCACTTCGGCCGCCAGGCGCGTTAACGCCTCTTCCTGCATGCCGCGTTTGCCCAATTCCTGTTCCAGCGAGAACAGATACTGCGCGTTGCTGCCGAGCGGACCGCTGGCCTGAGCGATCAGCGGAGCAATGGTGCTGCGGCAGGAGTCGGCTTCATACAGCGGATGACGCGGATCCATGATAAACACCAGCGCCGTAACCGTGCGGCCATCCTCCAGCGTCAGTTCACACCAGGTGGGCAGATAGCAGCCGGTGATCATTTCCCGTTTCCACAGCAGCTCAAGCTCTTCATGCAGGCGCGCTTCCGGCAGGCGAAACGCCAGACCACTGGTAGAACCGCCCTCTTTCAGCGCCAGCATCCGTCCCGGTGCGGCAACGGTGCCGCGTCCGGCGGTCAGTCGCAGGCAAAAGGCACGATGCCAGCCCTCAAGCCGTCCGGTCGCCACCTCTTCCGCTTCAAAGACCGGGTTCCACATCAGGGAACCGTAGCCGAAGATCCACACCGGGCTTTGATCGGGACGACAGGCAAGTGTGGCGCAGAGCGACGCGGCGCGCTTCTCACAGCTCCACAGCAGCGCTTCGTCAATATCACCAAATGAAGTTTTGCAATCCGCTTTTAGTAAGAATTCCCGGGTTAACACTGCGATCTCCTCTACTGCGCTGACCTTCCTGTCGATATGGCTCCCTGAATCTGCGATTTTACAGGCGGCGCCCGCGGCGTCGACTTAAGACAAGACAGTAATGCATTTGCCATAAACGTTTCAAGATTGACCCCGATCACAAAGGGGAAATTATCTGTAAATAGCATCGGCTGCCTGGCAGGATTCTTGAACGAAGCGCGGAGAAGTGTGAAGCGGGCCGCAGTGGCCCGCGCGGGAGCTAGTGTTTAGGATGCCACTTGTCGTCCTCGCCTTTGGCGTACTCTTTTTTGACCGCCGCCCAGGCGACTTTGTGTGCCACCTGCTCGCGCGATTCATCACCGCGACGATCGTCTTCATCTTTATACTGATCCCAGGCGCTGTTAAACGCCTTTTGGTAGATGGTTTGCGCATGGCCCGGCAGCACGTGGCGCACGCTGTCCGGCAGTTCCCGGTTCGATGAATAAGGCATAGTTCCTCCTGTTTCAGGTTCCCTGTATAAGTCTGGAAGAGAACGGCAAAAACGCAAACCTGCTATTTCATACTTCTGCCAGCAAATAAGGCGGGTAGTGAGGATAAGGCCAGATGATTCAGTTCTGTTCTTGCTCCTTTCACGCAGGATAGATGAGAAACACGCACTCTTAACCTGCTGATGAAAAGGGTTAATTCGCTGATTAGCGCTAATTTCACTTCGTTCAGGTAAAAATGACAAAAAGTAAAAACGCGTAAAAAATCTGCGTGAGCAGTGGTGAAAAGTTACACTGCGCTTCGTCAGATGAGTCACTATATTTATCAGGCAGCAATTGCCTGTTTTTGTTCTTTTTGCCGAAGAGGATGGCGCATGGCTGGACATGAGAAGACCCGACACAGCGAGTATTCGCTGATTTTCCCGATTCTGGCGCTGGCGGTGCTGAGCTTTTTTGGCGGCCAGACAGCGCTTCTGCCGGTAATCGGCATCAATCTGCTGGCGCTGGTGGCGATTTTAAGCAGCGCCTTCAGCGTAGTACGTCACGCCGACGTTCTGGCGCACCGGTTAGGTGAACCCTACGGCTCGCTGATCCTCAGCCTGTCAGTGGTCATTCTGGAAGTGAGCCTGATTTCGGCGCTGATGGCGACCGGCGATGCAGCGCCCGCGCTGATGCGCGATACGCTCTACTCCATCATCATGATCGTTACCGCCGGACTGGTGGGCTGTGCCCTGCTGCTAGGCGGGCGTAAATTTGCCACCCAGTACGTTAACCTGGCCGGCGTGAAGCAGTACATGATCGCCATTTTCCCGCTGGCGATTCTGGTGCTGGTGTTTCCTAATGCCCTGCCCGGCGGCAATTTCACCACCGCGCAGGCGCTGATCATTGCGGCGATCTCTGCGGCGATGTACGGCGTGTTCCTGCTGATTCAGACCAAAACCCACCAGAGCCTGTTTGTTTACGAGCATGAAGACGAGAGCGATGATGGCGACCCGCATCACGGCAAACCTTCCGCGCACAGCTCGCTGTGGCACACCGCGTGGCTGATTGTGCATCTGATTGCGGTGATCAGCGTGACCAAGATGAACGCCAACTCGCTGGAAATGCTGCTTACTGAAATGAACGCGCCGGAGCAGTTTACCGGTTTCCTCGTCGCGCTGCTGATTCTGTCGCCGGAAGGTCTGGGCGCAATCAAGGCGGTGCTGATGAATCAGGTGCAGCGCGCGATGAACCTGTTTTTCGGTTCGGTGCTGGCCACTATTTCATTGACGGTGCCGACGGTGACCATTATCGCCACCCTGACCGGTCAGCAATTGATTTTCGGCCTTGAGCCGCCGCATATGGTGGTGATGAGCGCGGTGCTGATTCTGTGCCACATATCGTTCTCCACGGGCCGCACCAACGTGCTCAACGGCGCAGCACATCTGGCCCTGTTTGCCGGCTATCTGCTGACGATTATGCTGTAACGTGGAATTAAGTGGTCGCCATAAATGGCACCCTACAGCGCAGGGTGCGCATTCATGCGCATCAGGTGTATCGGTCGTCATGAACGGCGACCGTACAATGTAGGGTGCGCATAAA